>NZ_VDMJ01000020.1 GCF_006335115.1 Streptomyces sp. NP160 | reverse complement strand
CCACCCACCCACCCAGCCGCGCCGGCGCAGGACGCGCCGGCGCCGACGGACCCCAGGAGGTCCCGGTGAGCACCGCACGAGGAGAACGCACCTCCGTCCCCACCCCCCGGCCCCCGGCGAGCGGCAGCAGCGCTGCCGGTGCCGACAGCCACGGCCTCGACGAGTACGGCTACGCCCCCAAGCTCGAGCGCAGCATCGGCTCCTTCGCCAGCTTCGCCGCCGGCGTCAGCTACATCTCGATCCTCACGGGCACGTTCCAGCTCTTCTACTTCGGCTACGGCACCGCCGGACCGGCCTACCTGTGGTCCTGGCCGCTGGTGTTCGTCGGCCAGCTGCTCGTGGCGCTCGTCTTCGCCGAGCTCTCGAGCCGCTTCGCCGTCGCGGGCTCGCTGTACAACTGGACCAAGCAGCTGGCCTCGCCGACCGTGGCGTGGATCGCGGGCTGGACCATGCTCGTGGCCTCGGTCGTGACCCTCTCCGCGGTGGTGCTGGCGTTCCAGCTCACGCTGCCGCAGCTGTGGTCGGGCTTCCAGCTCGTGGGCTCCGCCGACGACCCCGTCTCCTACGCCCTCAACGCCGTCATCCTCGGCGGGGTCGTCGTGGTCTTCACCACCGTGGTCAACGCCTTCGGCGTGAAGCTGATGTCGCGCATCAACTCCACCGGCGTGTTCATCGAGCTCATCGCCGCCGTGGCGATCATCGTCCTCCTCGCGGTGCACGTGAAGCGCGGGCCCGACGTCGTCCTGGACACCCGGGGCATCGGCGTGGACCACCCCGGCGGCTACTTCGGCGCCTTCCTCGTGGCGGCGCTGGCCTCCGGCTACGTCATGTACGGCTTCGACACCGCCAGCTCCCTCGGCGAGGAGACCAAGGACCCCCGCCGCACCGCGCCCCGCGCCGTGCTGCGCGCCGTGGTCGCCTCCTTCGTGCTGGGCGGCCTGATCCTGCTCCTGGCGCTCATGTCGGCGCCCGACCTGGACGACCCGCTGATCGGGTCCGCGTCCGGCGGTCTGCAGCACCTGGTGCTCTCGACCGTGGGCAGCGGGTTCGGCGTGCCGTTCCTCGTGTGCGTGGTCGTCGCGGTGCTGGTCTGCTCCCTGGCGGTGCACACCGCCACCGTCCGGATGGCCTTCGCGATGGCGCGCGACAACAACCTGCCGTTCGCCGAGAAGCTCGCGCACATCAGCCCGCGGTTCAAGACGCCGGTGCTGCCGGCCGTCGTCGTCGGCGTGCTGGCGATCGTCGTCCTCGTGGTGAACGTGGGTCAGCCGCAGATCTTCACGGTCATCACCAGCCTGGCCGTCGGCATGATCTACCTGGCCTACCTCGTGGTCACCGTGTCGCTGCTGGTCGCCCGCCTCAGGGGCCGCTGGCCCCGGCCGCTGCCCGACGGCAGCCCGGCGCCGTTCACGCTCGGCCGCTGGGGCCTGCCGGTCAACGTGCTCGCCGTCCTGTGGGGCGTGGCGATGATGGTCAACCTGCTGTGGCCGCGCCAGGAGGTCTACAACGCCTCCGCGCCCTTCCACTGGTACCTGCAGTACGGGGCGGTGCTGTTCATCGTGGTGGTCGTGGGAGGCGGGGCGCTCTACTACCGCCTCCGGCTGCGGCACCGCTCCGGCGTGCTGACCAGCCACGCCGCCAGTGCGGGCGAGGGGGCCTGACCGCCGGCCTCGCACCGGGTCGACGAGCTCCGCGGGGTCCGGCCGCCGAGGCGGCGGGGCCCCGCAGGGCGACGGGTGGGGCGGGCCAGGTCTTGACCACGACTGATACATCAGAAAGAGTGTTACATCTAGGTCACACGGCGCAGTGCTGACCGAGCCGCTCCTAGGGTGCAACGACCCGCTCCACCCGGACCAGGCCCCCGGGGGCCTGTCGTGAGAGGACCACGCCATGTCGCTCGAGACCGGAGCCCCTCCCGATCACCGCAGGCCGCCCCTCGACAAGCCCGTGCTGGCCGTCTCGGCCGTCGTCGTCGTCGCCCTGTGCGCCGTCGGGATCGCCGCGCCCGAGCAGCTGGCCGAGACCAGCGGCGCCGTCCTGTCCTGGATCACCGGCAACCTGGGCTGGGCCTTCGCCGTCAGCGCCACCGGGTTCGTGGCCCTGGCGCTGGTGCTGGCGTTCAGCCGCGCCGGCAGGATCCGGCTGGGTGCCGACGACGAGCGGCCCCAGTTCAGCCGCGCCTCGTGGGTCGCCATGATGTTCTCCGCCGGCATGGGGATCGGCCTCATGTTCTACGGCGTCACCGAGCCGGTCACCCACCTCATGACGCCCCCCGAGGGCGACGTCACCGCGGGCACGCCGGCCGCCGCCGACGAGGCCATGCAGTACACGCTCTTCCACTGGGGCCTGCACCCGTGGGCCATCTACGCCGTGGTCGGCCTGGCGCTGGCCTACTCCAGCTACCGCAAGGGCCGCCCCGGCGGCTTCTCGGCGGCCTTCGCCCCGCTGCTGCGGGGACCCCGCGGCCGCGGCGCCGCCAAGGCGATCGACGTGCTCGCCATCTTCGCCACCGTCTTCGGCTCCGCCGTCAGCCTCGGCCTGGGCGCGGCGCAGATGAACGGCGGGCTGTCGCACGTGTTCGGCGTCGCCTCCGGCACCGGCGTGCAGGTGGTGATCATCGCCGTGCTCACGGCGTGCTTCGTCATCAGCGCCGTGTCCGGCATCGAGCGCGGCGTGAAGATCCTGTCCAACACCAACATGGTGCTGGCCGGTCTCCTGCTGCTCTTCCTCTTCGTGGTGGGCCCGACGGTCTTCATCCTCGACATGGCGCCGAACGCCGCCGGCAACTACCTCGCCGCCCTCCCGCACATGTCCCTGCGCACCGGCGTCTTCGGCGGGCAGGAGTGGCTGTCTGGCTGGACGATCTTCTACTGGGCCTGGTGGATGTCGTGGACGCCCTTCGTGGGCGCGTTCCTCGCCAAGATCTCCCGCGGCCGCACCATCCGCGAGTTCGTCGTCGGCGTCATGCTCATCCCCACGCTCGTGAGCCTGATCTGGTTCTCGGTCTTCGGCGGCACCGCCATCAACGCCCAGCTGACCGGCGCCCTCGACGTGCTGGCCGACGACGACCAGACCGCCCAGATGTTCAACCTCCTGGCGCTGTTCCCCTGGTCGGGCGTGACGTCGCTGCTGGTGGTCCTGCTGGTCGCGATCTTCTTCGTCTCCGGTGCCGACGCCGCCAGCATCGTCATGGCGTCGCTGTCGAGCAACGGCGACGACGAGCCCCACCGCTGGCTCACCGCAGCCTGGGGAGGCCTGACCGGGGTGGTGGCGATCGTGCTGCTCTACGCCGGTGGCCTGCAGGCGCTCCAGAACCTCACGATCATCGCCGCCACGCCGTTCCTCGTGGTCATGGTGCTGCTGTGCTGGGCCCTCCTGAAGGACCTGCGCGGCGACACGGCCCCGATGTCCGCCATCACGGGCCGCATGCTCGCGGTGCCCCCGTCGCGCGCCGCCCAGGCGCCGGGGAGGGCCGGTGCGTCGCCGTCGCTGGTGGAGGCGCCCACGGCCCCCTCGTCCGAGGAGGACGCGGACCGGCCTGGGGCGCGCAAGGTCGGCGTCAGCGACTGAGCCCGCTCCGCGGCGGGTCTGCGGGCGCGGCGGCTGGGCCGGTGGTCCGGGAGCGGGCCACCCGCTCAGCCGGGCTTGACGGCGCCGAGGCGCCAGGACGCCCGCGCCGCGGTGGCGAGCACCTGGTCGGCGACCGAGGGGACCACCTGCGGCGTCATCCGGTACGTCGGGCCGCCTGCGGTGAGCGCGGCCACGACCGTCCCGTCGGCCCCGAGCACCGGGGCGCCCACCACCACCAGTCCGGCCTCGTGCTCCTCCCGGGCCACCGCCCAGCCGCGGCGGCGGACCTCCTCCAGGTCGGCGAGGAGGGGGCCGCGGTCCACCAGCGTGTGCTCGGTGAAGCGCTCGAGCCCCTGTTCGCAGAGCTGCTCGACCCGTCGCTGCGGCCACCGGGCCAGGAAGACCTTCCCGGCGGCCGTGGCGTGCAGGGGGCCCCGCCTGCCCACGTAGTCGGTGCTCGCCACGATGGAGCCGCCGGCGGCCTGGTCCACCGTGGTGATCTGGGTGCCGTCGCTGACCACGAGGTTCACGGTGTCGCCCACCGCCTGGGCCAGCTCCACGCACAGCGGGCGGCACAGGACCGCGACGTCGTGAGCACCCGCGGCGCCCGCGGCCAGCTGTGCGGCGGAGGGTCCGAGGCGGTAGCGCCCGCGGTCGCCCTCCTGCAGCACCAGTCCCCGTGCCTCCAGCGTCGCGAGCAGCCGGAAGGCCGTCGCCTTGTGCACGCTGACGCTGCCGGCCAGCTCCGTCAGCGTGGACGGGCCGCGGGTGGCCAGGGCCTGCAGCAGCGAGACGGCCCGGTCGACCGACTGCACCGTGCCGGCGCGCGCAGGCCCGGGGGCGGCGCCGGAGGCGCTCTCGTCGTTCCGCACCCCGGAACAGTAGGACGACACGCCGCGCCGACCGCCGCGCCGGGCGCACCGAGGGGATGCTGCGCACCCCCCTTGACAGCGTTCTGGGCCGGGCGAAGGATCTCGACCACCCAGCAGTGAAACAGTTTCGTCTGATGAAACGCATCGTCCGGTGACGGAGCCGACGACGCGGCGCGCCACCCGTCACCGATCTCGCCAGGTTCGAAGGGAAGCCCATGACCACCCAGCTCACGCCGCCGGCCTCCACCAGCGCCTCGGCCAGCACCCGGGTCAGCACCCCGGGGGGCCCGCCGGCTCCCGGGGCCTCAGCGGCCGAGCTCGTGGCGCGCCGGAAGAAGGGGTACAGCCTCGAGGGCGGCTTCTACACGAGCCAGGAGGTCTACGACCTCGACGTCGACGTGATCTTCAGCAGGAACTGGGTCTTCGTGGCCGCCGCCGCCGAGATCCCCGAGGCCGGCGACTTCGTCACGGTGGACATCGGCAGGGCGTCCGTCATCGTCGTCCGCGACGACGACGACCAGATCGCCGCCTTCCACAACGTCTGCCGCCACCGGGGCTCGCGCCTGCTGGAGGACAAGGGCTTCGTCGGCAACATCGTCTGCCCGTACCACCGCTGGACCTACGCGCTGGACGGCTCGCTGCTGCACGCGGAGTCCCAGCCGCCGACGTTCGACAAGACCTGCTTCTCGCTGCGCACGGTGCACGTGCGCAACCTCGCCGGCCTGGTCTTCATCTGCCTCGCGCAGGACGCTCCGGACGACTTCGACGAGGTCGCGGAGATCCTCGAGCCGCACCTGCTGCCGTACCAGCTCGACAAGGCCAAGGTCGCCCGCCAGGTGGACCTGCCCGAGGCGGGCAACTGGAAGCTCGTCATGGAGAACAACCGCGAGTGCTACCACTGCGACGGCCACCCCGAGCTCATCAGCGCCTACTTCCCGATCTTCGCCTACGACGAGGAGGACATCACCCCCCGTCTCAAGCCCCTCTTCGCCAGGTACACCAAGGCCGCCGAGGCGCTGGCCGAGAAGCGCGCCGCCCAGGGCACGCCGCTGCAGGACCACATGCAGCTCGACACCCGCGTCGTCGGCTTCCAGCTGACGCACCTGCCGCTGGACGGAGAGGGCAAGTCGTTCGCCGCCGGCGGTGCCGCGGTGTGCTCCAAGCTCATCGGCGAGATCAAGGACGCCGCCTTCGGCGACCTGTCGCTGCACATGCAGCCCAACAGCTGGTTCCACTTCCTGGGGGACCACGCCGTCGTCTTCTCGGTGATGCCCACCTCGCCCACCACCAGCGTGCTGCGCACCACCTGGCTGGTGCACCCGGACGCGGAGGAGGGGGTCGACTACGACCTCGAGTCCCTGTGCGCGGTGTGGAACGCCACCAACGACCAGGACCGCGTGCTCGTGACGAACACGCAGGTCGGCTGCACCGACCCCAGCTACGTCCCCGGGCCGTACTCGATGGTGGAGGACCAGGTCGAGGGCTTCGTGAACTGGTACGTCACCCGCCTGCGCGAGCACCTGGGCGTGGAGGCCACCGCATGACGACCACCACCGCGCTCGCCCCCCACGCACCGCCGCACCCGGCGGGACTGCGCACCTGGGGGGACGACGAGGACGAGTCCCTGCTCGTCTGCCAGGCGGTGCTCGACGTCACCCACGACGTCAAGACGTTCACCTTCGCCTCGCCGGACGGGCACCTCTTCCACTTCGAGCCGGGGCAGTTCATCACCCTGCGCCTCGACGTCGACGGGACCGAGGTGCTGCGCTCCTACACCGTCTCCTCCCCGCCCACCCGGCCCCACGCGCTGTCGATCACGGTCAAGCGCAAGCCCGGCGGCGTCGTCTCGCCGTGGCTGCACGACACCGTGCGGCCCGGCACCGCGCTGCGCGTGCAGCCGCCGCTGGGGGTCTTCAGCACCAGCCGCCACCCGTCGGCGAAGTACCTGTTCCTGTCCGCGGGCAGCGGCATCACCCCGCTCATGTCGATGACGCGCACCCTGGCCGACCTGGGCCGGGACGCCGACGTCGTCTTCGTCCACAGCGCCCGCACGCCGGCCGAC
Organism: Streptomyces sp. NP160; assembly: GCF_006335115.1. GTDB lineage: Bacteria > Actinomycetota > Actinomycetes > Actinomycetales > Quadrisphaeraceae > Quadrisphaera. The sequence goes on along the minus strand of NZ_VDMJ01000020.1, from coordinate 171,336 downwards.
ATCATCTTCCGCCGGGAGCTCGAGGCGCTCGTGGCCCTGCACCCGTGGCTGCGGGTCGAGCACGTCGTCGCCAGCACCGGTGACGAGCCGGGCTGGTCCGGGCTCGTCGGCAAGCTCGACGGAGCGCTCCTGACGGCGGCCGTGCCGGACTGCGCCGACCGCGAGGTCTTCGTCTGCGGGCCGCCGCCCTACATGGACGCGGCGCGCACCGCCCTCCTGGCCGCGGGCCTGCCGGCCGCGAGGTACCACCAGGAGACGTTCAGCTTCGAGCGGCTCGACCTCGAGGACGCCACCGGCACGGCGGTCGAGGGCTCCCTGGACGCCGAGGCCGTCGAGCGCGTCGCCGACGCCTCGGCCGACCTCGGCGGTGGCGCGGACGCCCCGGCCGAGGCGGAGGAGGGCTTCGCGGTGCAGTTCACCCGCAGCGGCTGCGCCATCCGCTGCGGCCGCGACGAGACGATCCTCCAGGCGGCGTTCCGCGCGGGTCTGACCCCGCCGTCCTCGTGCAGCGAGGGCGTCTGCGGCACCTGCAAGACCACCCTCGTGGACGGCGAGGTGGACATGCAGCACCAGGGCGGCATCCGGCCGCGCGAGGTCACGATGGGCAAGGTGCTGCTGTGCTGCTCCAAGCCCCTCACCGACGTCTCCGTCGAGGCCTGACGCCGCCAGCAGCCACCCTGGCGCCGCTCAGGGCGCTGGGCCCACCGCGCGGGTCCAGGTCAGCCACTGCGGCTCCAGGCGGTACCCGAGCGCGCGGTTTGCGCGCAGGGACGCCTCGGCCACCGCGGCGCCGCCGGTGCGGAAGGTGCGCACGCCCCGTGAGAGCAGGACGACGACGGCGAGCGCCTTCAGCGCCGTCGCCAGGCCACGCCCCCGGTGGTCGGCAGCCACGGCGGTGAGCTCGGTGTCGGCGGAGCGCCCGTCGTCGTCGACCTCGAGCAGCGTGACGGCCACGAGCCGGCGTCCCTGCGCCGCGGGAGCCGTGACGCCGAAGGCGGCGCGCCCCGGACCGGCCGCGAACCCGGTCACCTCGTCCAGGCCGAGGTCGGGTGCGGGCGTCGCCGGCGAGGCGGGGAAGTCGGCCCGGCACTCCTGCACGAGCCGGTGGGCGGCAGCAGCGTCGCCGGAGCCGAGCTGGCGCAGCACGAAGCCGCAAGCCGCTGCGGCCTCGACCCGGCGGTGGGCGGCGTCGACGTCGACGTCCTCCGCGTCCAGCTGCGCACCCCAGGAGCGGCCCGTCACCGCGTAGCCCGCCCGCTGCAGCCCGGCGACGACGAGGGCGGAGTCCTCACGGACGGTGACGTGCCAGCGGTCCACGCCGCGACCGAGAGGACCGCCCGTGGCGGCGGCCTCCGCCTCGAGCCAGGCGTCGGCAGCGCCAGCCACCACGGTCAGCAGCCGCTCGCGCGGGTCCTCGCCGGCCGGACCGCACACCGCGGCGCCGACGAGACCCGACGGACCGCGCAGGGCCACGACGCGCCCCTCGGCGACCGCGGTGGAGAGCTCGGGCGGGATCAGCTCGGGGAACGTGTCCGACCACAGGCGGAGCAGGTCGTGGAGGTCGGCCGCGGTCGCGGGGCCGGTCACGGCTGCCGGTCGCTGGCGAGGGTGAACCACACGACCTTGCCGCCGGGCTCCTCCCGCACGCCCCAGGAGTCGGCGAGGTCCTCCAGGAGCGCCATGCCGCGCCCGTGGGGGGACCCCCGCCGCAGGCGGAGCACCTGCGGCAGCTCGGTGCTGTCGTCACCGACCTCCACCTGGATCCACTCGCCGGTGGCGACCACGCTCAGGCGCGCCCGGCTGGCGGCGTGCAGCACGGCGTTGGTCACGACCTCGCTCGTGAGGAGCACGGCCAGGTCGCTCGACAGGGCCGAAGCACCCGCTGCTCTGCAGCGGTCGCGGACCATCGAGCGGGCGGCTGCGATGGAGCTCGGGATGGCGTCGAGGACGGTCGACGCGGGATCCACCCCTCGAGATTAGGGGCCACCCGCGCGCTCCACCCCTCGGGGCGCACGCGCCCTCGGGCGGGCGCCGCCTCCGGGGGCTGAGGTGGACCGTCAGTCCGTCTCGTCGTGATCCTGCGTGGCCGGGAGCTCACGCTGCGTCGCTGACGCGCGTCGCTCCACGGCTGCCTCGTGCCGCGACTGCGCAGCACGGCGCCGGTCGGTGCGCGCCTCGTACCGGTCGCTGGCGGCCCAGTCGCGGGCCACCGCGGCGTGATGGCGGTCCAGGGCACCGACGTCCGGGACCCCCTGCGCGGCGGCCCGGTCGGCGGCGGTGCGGTCCCGCAGCAGCGCCTTGGTGTCACGGGCCTCGGCGGCGCGGTCGCGACGCTCCGCCGCGGAGTCGAACTCGTCCGCCAGGGCGTCGAGCCGGTCGGCGAGGGCGTCCCGGTCGGAGGCCAGCCGCGACCTCTCGGCGGGGTCGGTGCTCGTGCCGGCCCGGTCGCGGAGCTCCGACGCCAGACGCCTCACCCGCTGCTGCTCCGCGAGGAGCGTGTCCTCGTCGGGTCCTGCGGAGGCGGCACCGTCGGGGGTGCCACCTCCGCCTCCGCCGGGCGCGGGAGGTGGGGCGGCCGCAGCGTCGGACACGTCTCCACCGTAGGGGACGCCTCCCGGACCCGCCGACGACACCGCGGCTCGGCCGCGGCCCGGTCCCCCGGGGGGATCAGCGGCCCTTGCGGCCCCGCTTCGTGCGCTGGGCGGCGTCCGCGGCCCTGGTGAGGCCCTTCGTGACGACGCTGGGGCCGCGGCGCGCCTCGATGCCGCGGGCGACCTTGCGGGCCACCGCCGCGCCGACGGGCACGGCGACGGAGAGCAGCAGCCAGCGGCGGAGGCTGGTGGCGAGGAGGAAGGGCACGGCGTCTCCTGGGGGTCTGTCGACGAGGTGCCGACGAGGGCTGGCGGACGGCGGGTCGCCGCCCGGCAAGATCAGCGTCACACCGCACGCCGCACACGGCGACCGGAACCTCAGCCGACCGGGCTCCGGCGGGCTCCCCCCGGACCGGTGGGGGACCGGTGCGCGAGGGGCAGGGCGCGCAGGGTCATCGCAGGGTCAGCGCAGGGGGAGCTCTCCGGTGGCCGCCAGCTCGGCCGCCACCTCGTGCAGCTTGCGGTTGGTGTGCTGGCTGGCGGTGGCGAGCAGACCGAAGGCCTGGTCGGCGGTGATGCGGTGGCGCTCCATGAGGATGCCCTTGGCCTGCCCGATGACGTCGCGGTTGGCCAGGCCGACCCGCAGGTTCTCGAGCTGGTGGGCGTCGGCGACGGCCCGGCCGGCGTGGACGGCCAGCAGGGCCAGCGCCTGCACGGCGCGGGTGTCGAAGGCCGCCGGGGTCTCGCTGAGCAGCTTCAGCGCGCCCAGGGAGGTGCTGCCGGCGCGCAGGTGCACGCACAGCACGCTGAGGCTGCCCAGCGCCCGCGCCCGTGCGGCGAGGTCGGGCCAGCGGTCGGCCTCGGCGGCCAGGTCCGCCACGTGCGTGACCGCGCCGTGCAGCGCTGCGTCCCAGCACGGTCCCTGGCCCGTCTGGGCCTGCAGCTCGTCGAGCTCCAGCACCAGCTCGGACGTGCTGGCGGCCGGCGACACCCGGTGCCGGGCGCGCAGCAGGCAGACACCGGCGTGCTGGGCGCTCGGCACCAGCTCCACCGCCGCTGCGGCGGTCCGGTCGAGCACCGCCTGGTGGGACGGGTCCGCCTGCAGGGAGCCGGCCAGGTCGGCCAGGTGCTGGGCCAGGTCGTCAGAGGTGCCGGCGGCCCCCTGGGCGGGTCCGTGCGCATCCGCGGCACCGAGGAGTGCGCTGTCCATCGTCGGAGCCTTGCAGCGACCGTCCATGAACACCTCCCGAAGAGCAGACACCCCGCTGCGCGCTCGCCGGCTCAGGCCCGTTCACCAGGGCCAGCGCGAGGGCCACTGCCTGCGGACGTCGTCGGCCTGCTGCCAGCCCGCCCGCGCGTGCTCGACGTCGTCGTGGGCCCGCAGCAGCTCGTCCTGGCGCGCCGGGTCGGAGCGCACCAGGTGCGCCACCACGCGCTCGCGGCGCAGCGCCTGGTCCAGCGCGCGGCGCCGGCGGCGCTCCTCGTCCTCGGCCTCGTGGCGCAGGCGGACCTGCTCGTCGTGGACCAGCCGGTCGGCGGCTCGCCGTCGCTCGACCTCGCGCCGGTCGCGCTCCTCCGCGTCGCGCTGGTGGCGCCAGAGGTCCACCGCGGCGCGCCGCCGCTGCACGGCCTCCAGGGACCGCCGTTCGAAGGTCTCGTCGTGCCGGCGGCGCTGCTGCTCCCGGGCGGAGCGGTCGTCGCGTGCTGGTCCCTCGGGAGCCATGGTGCCCGCCCCTCTCGGCGGAGTGCGCGCGGCTGCGCGCCCCACCAGGGTCGCACGCGGGGACGACGACGGCGGGCGGCCGCGCCGTGAGCCGTGGTCGCTGCTGCGTGCGCGGGTGGCTCAGAGGCGGAAGGTGGCCACCGCCCGCTCCAGCGACGCCGCGACGGTGGCGACCTCGGTGGTGACGGACTCCGTGCTGGCCGCGGTGCGCGTGGTCTCGTGGGCGGTGGAGGCCACCTCGGACACCGTGCGCGCGATCTGCTCACTGCCCCGGGCCACGGCGGAGACCGTGCGGACCATCTCCGCGGTGGTGGCGGCCTGCTCCTCCACCGCGGCGGCGATGGTGCCCTGCAGCGCGTCGATGCGGCTGATGACCTGGCCGATGCCGTGCAGCGCCGTGCTCGCAGCCTCGGCGTCCACCTGCGTGGCGCTGACCTTGGCCGTGATGTGCTCGGTGGCCCGGGCGGTCTGGCGGGCCAGCTCCTTGACCTCGCCGGCCACCACCGCGAAGCCCTTGCCGGCCTCCCCGGCCCGGGCGGCCTCGATGGTGGCGTTGAGGGCGAGCAGGTTGGTCTGGGCGGCGATGCTGGTGATGAGCGCGACCACCTCGCCGATCTCGCGGCTGGAGGCGCCGAGCCGCTCGAGGGTCGCCTGGGCGGCGTCCGCGGCCTGCACGGCGTCGGCCGCCACCTGCGAGGCCGACAGGGTCGACTCCGAGATCGACTGGATGGCCGCGGTCATCTGCTCGCCGGCCGCCGCGACGGTCGCGATGTCGGTGCTGATCCGGTCGGTGGTGCCGGCCACCTCGGCGGTGGTGGCCGACGTCGTCGTCGCCTCCTGCGAGAGCTGCGCGGCGGAGGTGCGCAGCCCGGAGACGGAGGTGCTGAGGCTGCGGGCGTCGGAGGTCAGGCCCCGCACCAGTGCGGAGAAGGTCTCCAGCGACTCGTTGGTGGCGCTCGCGAGCACGCCGAGCTCGTCCTGCCGCCCGGTGCGGGCCCGCTGGTCGAGGCGGCCCTCGGCCAGGCCCCGGACCACGCCGACCACGTCGGAGAGCCGGGTGGTGATGGACCGCGTCACCCGGGGCGCGGTCACCGCCGCCAGGGCGACGGCGAGGACCGTGGTGGCGAGCAGGACCAGCTGCAGCCGCGCGATGGCCGCGTCAGCGGCCTCGTGGGCGGCCGCGGCGCGCGCGTCGACCAGCTCCACCAGCTCTCCGGTGGCCTCGTTGAGCTCCTGCCAGCTGCTGTCGAGGGGGCCGTTGAGCACCTCGTAGGCCTGCTGGCTGGACTCCGGAGTGCCGGTGCGGGTGAGCTCCAGCAGCTGGTCCGTCTGCCGGAAGTACTCCGTCCACAGCTGGCGGACCCGGTCCAGCGCCGCCTGCTCGCGCGGCGCGAGGCCACCGGCCGCGAAGCCGGCGAGCAGCGCGTCGCCGTCCTTGCGCGAGGCGGCCAGGCCGTCCACGTTGTAGGTGCTGGTCTGCAGCGACGCCGCCCCCTCGGTGACGGCCTGCGCGTAGACGTAGGCCTGCCAGCCGGAGACGTCGGTGTTGAAGTACTCGATCCGCTCCGCCTCGCGAGCGGTCGCCTGGAGGACGGCGAGCGCCCGCGTGCGCTCCTGCTCCTGGTGCAGCGCCCACATTCCGGTGCCGCCGCAGACCATCGTGAGGGCGGTCAGCGCGGTGAAGGCAGCGCCCAGGCGGGATCCGACGGAGTTCAGCACCCCGCCCGCATCGGTCATGATCTGCGGGGCCTTGACCCGGACCGACCAGCGCAGACGGCCGAGCGCGCGGTGGCGCCCCATCAGCGGCTCCCGGTCGGGGGACGCTGCACCGCCACCGGCTCCGCCCCGGAACGCCGGCCACCGCGGCGGTGTTGGACCAGGTGATGACTCCGACGCGCGAGCCCGACCCTTCCGCCGCACCGCACCTCACCCCGCAGCCGCAGGCCAGCAGCGCCGACCCGGTCGCCGTGGTCGGGGCCCGTGCACCCAAGCGGTGGCTGCCGAAGCGGGTGCTGGTCACCGCCTCCGCAGCCGCCACCCCGCACGGTCGGCGCATCGTCGAGCGCGTGCAGGCGGCGGGCGTGCAGGACGTCCGGCTGCTGCGCGCGGACCGCCTGCCGCCGCTGCGCGGCGAGGACGAGCGCGCCACCTACGCCCTCGCCAAGTCGACCCTCGCCGTGGTCACCTCACCGCCGTCCGCGCGCACGCTCGTCCCGATCCCGCCCAGCGCCGACTGGCGCCTCGACCTCGCCACGGGCTGCCCCGCGCACTGCCAGTACTGCTACCTCGCCGGGTCGCTGGCCGGCCCTCCGGTCACCCGCGTCTACGCCGACCTGCCCGAGGTGCTCTCCTCCATGGACAGCCACGTCGGCCGGGGCGCGGTCACCACCGGCACCAGCGCCCGCCACGGCGAGGGCACCACCTTCGAGGCCTCCTGCTACACCGACCCCCTCGGCATCGAGCACCTCACCGGCTCGCTGGCCGCCACCATCACCCACGTCGGGACCCACGACTGGGCCGCACCGGTGGGCCTGCGGTTCACCACCAAGTTCGACGACGTCACGCCGCTGCTCGACCTGCCCCACGGCCGCCGCACCCGGGTCCGCTTCAGCGTCAACAGCGCCGGACCGAGCGGCGGCGAGCGCTTCGAGGGCGGCACCGCGCGGGTGCGCGAGCGGCTCGGCGCCCTGCGCCGCCTGGCGCTCGCCGGCTACCCGGTGGGCCTGACCATCGCCCCGGTCATCCCCGCGCCCGGCTGGCAGGAGGCCTACGGGGCCCTCCTCGACGACGTCGCCGCCGCGACGGCGGACGTGCCCGAGCTCGACCTCACCGCCGAGGTGATCACGCACCGCTTCACGCCGAAGAGCCGCGAGGTGCTGCTCGGCTGGTACCCCGCCACGAAGCTGGAGATGGACCCGGAGCAGCGCACCACCAAGCGCGGCAGGTACGGCTCGGTCAAGCACGTGTACGGCAAGGAGACGATGGCCGACGTCCGCAGCTGGTTCGAGCGCGAGCTGGCGGCCCGCGTCCCGGCGTCGCGGCTCCTCTACTTCACCTGACCGCCCTCACCGCACGGCCGCGGCAGCGGCGGCGCTGAGCAGCCCGGTGTCCGTGGCCACCACCACGTCGGTGAAGCCGAGCTCGAGCAGCCGCCGCCCGCGGGTCGCGTCGCCGCCGTAGGCGCCGGCGCGCACCCCCGCGGCGCGGCACGCAGCGACCACGGCCGGCAGCGGTGCGCCCTCGTCGTCGTCGGCGAGCAGCGCGTCCAGCGTCGTGCCGAGCGAGAGCGACAGGTCGTTGGGGCCCACGAACACCGCGTCGACGCCGGGCACGGCAGCGATGTCGCTGACCCGCTCCAGGCCCGCCGCGGTCTCCACCATCACCGCGCACCGCACGGCGGCGTCGGCCTCCGCGGTGCCCGGGGCGGTGCGGCCGACCAGGCCCTGCATCGGCCCGAAGCTGCGGCGGCCCGTGGGCGGGTAGCGGCAGGCGGCGGCAGCGGCGGCCGCCTGCTCCACCGACTCGACCAGGGGGACGACGACGCCGGAGGCACCGGCGTCGAGCGCGCGCCCGATGCCTCTGGCGCGGTCGTCGCCGAGGCGGACCCACACCGGCACGTCCGTCTCGAGGGTGAGGAGGACGTCGGTGAGGGTGCGCTCGGTCCAGGCGCCGTGCTGGGCGTCCAGCACCACCCAGCCAGGACGGGCCGCGAGCAGCAGCCGCAGGACCCGCGGGTCGTCGAGGGTGCTCCAGACGGCCAGCGACCGCTCTGCCTGCACTGCCTGCTCTGCGTGCTCCGCCACCGTGCCGCACCCCGTCCCACGCGTCGTCGTCGCTGACGCCGTCACGCTAGCCGGGGCGTTCGGCGCCAGCGGTAGCGCACGTCCGGCTCGTGCTCCTCGTTGGTCGAGCCGTCAGTCTGCTCCTCGGCCGAGAAGCCGGCGCGCTCGTAGAACACGCGGGCGCGCGCGTTGCGGGCGAAGGTCCACAGCTGCAGGTCACCGCCGCTGGCGGCCTTGGCGCGGTCGAGCAGCGCCCGGCCCAGGCCGCGGCCCTGGTGGTCGGGGTGCACGTACAGCTGGTCCACCCACCCCGAGCTCGTGGCGAGCACGCCCACGACGTCGTCGTCGTGCCGCACCACGGAGACGGCGTGCTGCACGAGCAGCACCGACGCCACCCACCCGCGGTCCTCCTCGGGCGTGTGGACGACGGCGAGCCACGGCATCGCCACCCCCTTGCTGGTGCGGATGAGGGCGGCGACGCGCGCGGCGTCGGCCGGGGTGGCGGTGTCGATGAGCACGAGCCCAGGCTCCACCTGCCCGCTTGCGGATGGCTTGTCCCGCGGCTGCCCTACGCCGACGGCTGCCGGGCGGACGCCAGCCGCACGAGGTTGCGCGCCGCCATGGCGATGGTCAGCGGACCGACCCGTGGCACGAACACCCGGGCGCGCTCCTGCACGGAGGGGTCGAAGTTGGTGAACTCCGCGACGTCCACGCAGATCGCGCCGTCCTTCAGCTCGTCGGCGCGGACCAGCTCGAAGTCCCGGGAGGGCACCGCCGAGATGACCACGTCGGCTGCGGCGAGCGCCGCCCTGCGGTCGATGTCCGAGGCCCGCACGTCGTGCGCGTGGCGGCCGACGGCCGGCTCGAAGGTCAACGACCCCGTCAGGTCCAGGGAGTGCACGCGCGCGCCGTCGTTGGCCAGCATCGCCGCCAGGGGGCGCCCCACCACGTCGCTGCGGTTGATGACGCACGCGGTGACGCCCTCCAGCGGGGCGCTCTCGCGGTCGCTGTGCAGGCCCGCCGCCTCGAGCAGCTTCAGCACCGCCAGCGGGGTGCACGGCAGGATCGCGCGGACCGTCCGCTCCGGGTCCACGAAGCGGGTGTTCTCGTAGAGCAGGCGGCCCCAGAAGGAGTGCATGCCCTCGACGTCCTTGCGGGGGTCGACCAGCTCGCGCAGCCACCGGTCACCGACCCGGTCCGTCAGCGGGTAGTAGAGGAACACCCCGTCGACGTCCGGGTCGGTGTTGGCGGCGGCGAGGGCGGCACCGGCCTCCGACGCGGTGGTGAGCCGCAGGTCGAAGTCGATGCCGACGTCCTCGAAGCCCCGGCGCGCGTACCGGGCGTACGTGGCCGCCGGGCCCTTCTCCTGGCTGATCAGGCCGACCACGCGCAGGGACCGACCCCGCGCGGCCAGGCGCTGCACGTCGCTGCGGACCTGGTCGCGGAAGGCCGCGGCCACGGGGGAGGGGTCGAGGACGGTCGCCGTCATGGCGCCGGACCCTAGCCGGGCAGGAGCAGCAGGCCCACCGTGAGCCGAGGGCCCGGCGCTCCGCCCCGCGGTGGTGCCGCCCGGGCTGGTCGCTCCCCGACCCCTCGCCCGATCTGCCGCTGGCAGGGGCGGTGGGTAGCGTGCAGCCGTGCCCGAGGCCCCGACCGTCACCCTCCGAGCGCGCACCCCGGCAGACCTCGACGTGCTGTACAGCATCGCCTCCGACCTGGAGACCTGGGAGGAGAGGGACCCGGGCGCACCCGGCCCTGTGCCGCGCCAGCGCTACGAGGCGCAGGCCACCGCTGCGGCGACCAGCTACCGCGACGACGTCTTCTTCGTCGTCGACGTCGACGGGCAGCCGGCCGGCAGCGCGACCCTCTTCGCCTTCGACGCCCTGGCACGGCACGCCGAGGCCGGGATCAGCCTGGCGGAGGGCTTCCGCGGGCGCGGCGTCGGCACCGAGGCGCTGCGGCAGCTGGTCGACTTCGGCTTCACCCGCCGCAACCTGCGCCGCATCCACCTGCAGGCCGTCGCGTCCAACGCCGGTGCGCTGCGCGCGTACGCCAAGGTCGGCTTCGTGGAGGAAGGTCGGCGGCGCGAGCACGCCTGGGTCCGTGGCGCCTACGAGGACGTGGTGATCATGGGACTGCTGCGCGACGAGCGGTGACCGTCTCCCGCACGACGCGGTGCGGGTCCCGAGGTGCACGAGCACGACGGGCGGGCGGGGCGCCGCAGCGCCCCGCCCGCCCGTCCACGGCTCAGCGCGCGAGCACGTCCTCGACGTGGACGTTCACGGGCTGGGGGACGGTGCTCCCGAGCCCGGCGACCGCGTCGTGCACGGCCCGCGCGGTGGCGCGCACGTCGACGCCGTAGGTCACCGCGACGTGCACCTCGGTGCCGGCGGGCCGCAGGGCCACGCCGTCGATGCGCCGTCCGGGCAGCAGCGTGGCCGCCGAGCCGGCGGGGCCGGCGCTCAGGCCGGCGACGCCCGGGACGCCGAGCACCGTCGCGACCACCGCGTCGACCGCGGCGACCTCGGCCTCCGCGCCGGTCGCCCCGCCGCCCGGTGCCGGGGTGGCCGGCACCGGTGCGGGCGTCGTAGAGGTCGAGGAGCTCACTGGACGCGGGCGGGCTTGGCCGGCTCGTCGTCCTCGTCGTCCTCGGACGGGATGTGGACGTCGGCCACCTCGATGTTGACCTCGGTGACCTGCAGCCCGGTCATGCGCTCCACGGAGGCGATGACGTTGCGTCGCACGCCGGAGGCCAGGTCGGCGATGGAGACGCCGTACTCGGCGATCAGGTCGATGTCGACGGCGGCCTGCTTCTCGCCGACCTCGACCGAGATGCCCTGGGAGTGGTTGGTGGTGGCGCCGGGGATGCGCTCGCGCAGGGCGCCGATGGCGCGGGAGGCGCCGCCGCCGAGGTTGTAGACGCCGTTGACCTCGCGGGCGGCGATACCGGCGATCTTCGACACGACGGTGTCAGCGATCGTGGTGCTGCCCTGGGGGGTGGTGAGCGCACCCGTCTTGGTCGAGGCGACGGCGGTGCTGGTGGTGGTCTGGGACATGGGTTTCCGTCCTTCCCTCTGCCGGCCGCGGGGACCGGTCCTGGTGGGCTCTGCGTCGTCCTCCGGGGTGCCCGGAGTGCGCGACACCAGGTAGGAGTCAGGAGGTCCGGAAACGTCACGGACGAGTTGGTGTGACCTGGGTCACACGACGGAGGGTGGACCCGGACAGCGGGACGTCCGCGGTGGGCGGATGCCCGACAGCCGGGCCGGTCGTGATGGCGGCGGATGAGGTCTCGGCCGGTGACGTGGAAGGCGCGGGAGGCGTCCGAGCCACGACGGTGGCTCTGTCGTCGGGGTGACGTTCGCGGCCGGGGCGCTGTTCATCGCGGCCGGGTTGGGCGTGCTCGCCCACCGGTTCCGCTCCTCGCGCACCGGACTCGTCGGACTCGCCGTCACGTGGGTGGGGATGGTGCTCGTGCCGGTGAGCTCGGTGGCCGAGGCCTACGTTCGGCCGCTGATGGGGCACGAGGGGTACCACGCCTTCGAGGAGGCGGCCGTCGGCTTCTCCTCGGTCGCGGGGATCGCCACCCTCCTCGGGCCGGTGCTGCTGGCCGCCGTGGCGCTGCGTCGACGCCTGCTTCCGCCGCTGGTGAGCATCGCGCTGGTGGGCATGACGACCGGACTCCTGGTCTCCCCCGCTCTGCCGGCGGAGGGCTACGGGGTCATCCCCGGCACGGTCGTGTTCGGGCTCGGCGTCGCAGCTGCTGGTCGGCTGTCGCGCGAACCGGCCTGAGCTCGGCTCCCCGCGCTGACCGTCCCGCCGAGTCCGACCAGAGGGCGGTCACGGTGACCTCTGAGCGACCTCCGCGATGGGGCAGGGGCGTCGCGCGGGGTGACCGCAGGCCGTGGCGACGCGGGCCGACCGGAGACGAGTCCTCGGAGCAGGTGCGGACCACATGCGGACCACATACGGACTGCAGCGTCCAGTGAACGGTGCGGGTGACGAGCCGCATGGCCTCTGAGCTGCACTGGTACCAGTGCCGCGGGTGGGGCTCGAACCCACGACCCAGGGATTATGAGTCCCCTGCTCTGACCGGCTGAGCTACCGCGGCGCGTCCACCTGATCGTGCCAGACCTGCCGCGCCCAGGGCGTTTCGGAAGGGGCTCCCGCACTTGGACTCGAACCAAGAACCTGCCGGTTAACAGCCGGCTGCTCTGCCAATTGAGCTATGCGGGATGGAACGCGCCAGCGGCTGCGTCGGAGGACGACACTACCAGGCGCCGTCCGCCGCACGCGGGAGGTCGCTGCCTCACCAGTCGGGCCGTCGGCGCAGCGCCTTGGTGCTGCTGCGGGACTGCTTGGCCTCCGCCCGGCGCCGCCGCGCTCCCGCCGAGATCCGGGTCGGCCGTCGCGCCGGCGCGGGTGGGGCGGCGGCAGCCGCCACCAGGGCACCGAGCCGGTCGCGCGCCGCGGACCGGTTGCGGCGCTGCTGGCGGTGCTGCGAGGCGGCCACCACCAGCACCCCGTCCAGCAGTCGACCCTGCAGGGCCTCCAGCAGCCGCTCTCGCAGCTGCTCGTCGAGGACGCGGGAGCCCGCCACGTCCCACGACAGCTCCACCCGGGAGTCCGCGGTGTTCACCCCCTGACCGCCCGGCCCGGAGGAGCGGGAGAAGCGCCACCGCAGCTCCTCGGCGGGGAGCACGAGGCGGCCCGCCGGTCGCCCCGCGCGGCCGGGGACGGTGACGACGAGCGGGCCCTCCGGGCGGTCGACCGCCGGCTCGCGAGCCGGGCCGGCGGGGCTCAGCTCGGCGACGGCGGCACCTCGTCCTCCGGCGGGAGGTCCTCCAGGGCGGCGACCTCCTCGGGCAGGGCCAGGCCCTCCCCGCTGAGGTGCCCCGGCCCGTCGGCCCAGGGGGCGTCCTCGTCCGGCAGCTCCGGCGACTCGCTCATGGGCCAGTCGTACCCCCTGCGGCGCCCGCCCGCACACCGCGGGGCAGGCTCGGGGTGTGCCGGGTGCGCAGGACGACGACGAGGGCCGCCCGGCGGTCGACGTCCGGACCGACGTCGTGGTGGACGCGGCGAACGTCGTCGGGTCACGACCCGACGGCTGGTGGCGCGACCGCGCCGGCGCGGCCCGGCGCCTGCTGGCCCAGCTCTCCCGCCTCGCGGCGCAGCGCCCCGGGGAGGTGCACGCCGTGCTGGAGGGCGCCGCGCGGCGGGCGTCCGCTGAGGGGCTGCACGACGGCGTGCACGTGCACCTGGCGCCCGCCGACGGCGACTCCGCGGTCGTGGCCCTGGCCGAGCGCCTCGTCGCGTCCGGGCGCGACGTGCTCGTGGTGACGGCGGACCGCGGCCTGCGGGCCCGGCTGCCGGGAGCGGCGCGCGCCACGGGGCCGGGCTGGCTGCGGGACCTGCTGGACGCCCTCGAGCAGGCGGGGCCGGAGGGGCCGGGGGAGTAGGTGCGTCGGGCCGGGAGCGCCTCTCGGCGCGTGGCCGCTCGAAGCGGCTTCAAGTGGAGCCCGGGGCTACCGCGGCCCGACGCACCTCCAGGCTAACCCCGACCGGGCCCATCGGTCGCGCGGTGGGGGGATCCGGTGGGCGGCGCACCGCCGGACGGGCCCCCGCCGCCGTCGCCGTCGCCGTCCTGAGCAGCGGCGGGAGGGTCCTCGCACCCCGGGTCCGACGGGGCCGCGGACGCCTCGAAGCGCTCCAGGCGCACCTGGCGCGCCGCGGCCTCCAGCTGCTCGGCGGTGCGGACCAGCCTCACCGCCGACTCCGTGGGGCCGCCGGGCCGCCCCGTCGCGCCGCCGCTCACGGGCGGCAGGCCCTGCGCGGCGCGGGCGGCGCGTCCGGCCGCCACCACCCGGGCGAAGGCGGCGGCGCGCTCGAAGGTGGTGGGGACGTCGCCGCGGGCCAGGCCGCGCAGCACGGCGTCGACCGAGCGCCGCACCTCGTCGGGGCCGGGCGGGTCACCGACCCCCGCGACCACCTCCATCACGGGCGCGCTGCGGCGGCCCTCCTCGAACTCGCGGGAGGCGCCCACCGGGTCCGCGTGCACCCACTGGCGCAGCGCGAAAAGGCGCCACAGGGCCCCCGCGAGGCTGTCCGCGGGGGCGTCGGCCCACAGCGAGGACAGCACCTCCAGCCCGTGCTCGTCGGCCAGGCCCACCAGGCGCGCGGCCACCTGCTCGTCCTCGGAGCCGCGGGCGCCGTCGACGATGAGCCGGGCGGTGGTCTGGGCGGCCTCCTCCCGCAGCGCGGGGTCGCCGCCGCCGCGCAGGGAGTCCAGAGCGGCGGGGCCCAGGAAGGCGGGTCTGCGCGGGTGGTCGACCACGCGTCCATCAGAGCACGTCCGCGCCGTCCCCAGAACCCGGCCGCCGGCGCCCGTCGTCCGGGGCGGCGGGAGGTGTCAGAAGCGGAACGGCTTGGGCGGGGCGGCGAGCTGCGCGCGCGGGCAGGCCGCCAGGGAGAGCCCCCCGTGGCGCAGCGCCGCGTCGCTGAGCGACTCCACCGTCCAGCCGGCGTCGACCCCGGCGACGGTGACGGTGACCCGGTAGATGGTGATCTCGTACCGGGTGGGCGTGCCGTAGGCCACGTGGAGGCTGCCGAGCAGCTGCGCGTCGCCCGCGTCGCCCGAGGGCAGCCAGGGGCGGTCCCACAGGCTCCAGGTGGTCGGCTCGGACTCCCAGACCCCGCCGTTCTGCACGTCGCGGCGGGCGAGCTCCAGCAGCACGGCGCGGGCGGCCTCCTCCGGCACGATGGCGGCGGGACGGATGATCTCGGTGACCGCGTCGTGCTGGTGGCTGAGGGTGCTCACGACCCTGCATCGGCAGCAGGCGGCCCGGGCCTGAGCCCTTCACCCCTCTGCGTCCCGCGAGCCCTCCTCGCGGTGGACGAGCGGCCGCCCGATCACCCTGCGTCGACCGACACGCCGAAGCCCTCAGCGGGGATCTCCTGGTGCCGTCACGCCGCGTGGTGCATCATGACCGACGAGCAGAGCGCTGCACGGTCCGCCCGCGCCGTCCGCACCACTGTTCGTCCCGTCGCAGGTCGTTGGGGAAGACGCACCACGCGCCGAGGTCGGAGGAGGTCGAGATGTCCGGTGGGATCACCCGTGGCGTGCTGTTCGTGCACTCCGTGCCACGTGCGGTCTGCCCGCACGTGGAGTGGGCGGCGGCCAACGTCGTCGGCGTGTCGGTCACCATCGACTGGACCGACCAGCCGGTGGCGCCCGGCCTGCTGCGCGGAGAGGTGCCCTGGCACGGGGCGCCCGGTACCGGGGCGCGCCTCACGTCCGCGCTGCGGGGGTGGGCGCACCTGCGCTTCGAGGTCACCGAGGAGCCCAGCGAGGGCGTCGACGGCGGCCGCTGGAGCCACACCCCGGAGCTCGGCATCTTCCACGCCGTGACGGACGCCCACGGCAACGTCGTCGTTCCCGAGGACCGGCTGCGCGCCGCCGTGGAGCGCGCCGGTGACGACCTGGAGCTGCTGCGCGAGGGCATCGACCTCGCCGTCGGCCGCGCCTGGGACGACGAGCTGGAGCCGTTCCGGTACGCCGGTGACGGCAACCCCGTGCGCTGGCTGCACCGCGTCGGCTGACGCGGTCTCCGCAGACCTCGCGGGACGACGACGGCGAGAGCCCCCTCNNGAGGGGGCTCTCGCCGTCGTGCCGGTGCCAGAGGCCGTCAGCTCGCGGGGCCGAAGGCCACGGCCACGTTGTGCCCCCCGAAGCCGAACGCGTTGTTGAGCGCGATGCCCCCCTCGGGGAGCTCCCGCGGGGTCTTGAGCACCAGGTCGATGTCGGCGCCCGAGTCGACGTCCTCGACGTTGATCGTGGGCGGGGCCAGGCGGTGGTGCAGGGCGAGGATCGCGAAGATCGACTCCACGGCGCCGGCGGCGCCCAGCATGTGGCCGGTCATCGACTTGGTGGCCGAGACGGCCACGTGGTCCAGGTCGCCGCCCAGCGCCACGCGCAGGGCCTTGATCTCGGCGAGGTCGCCCGCCGGGGTGGAGGTGGCGTGGGCGTTGATGTGGACGACGTCGCTCGGGCTGACGCCCGAGACGCGCAGCGCCTCCTCGACGGCCCGGGACGCGCCCGCGCCCTCGGGCTCGGGCGCGGCGATGTGGTACGCGTCGGAAGACGTCCCGGCACCGAGGACCTCGGCGTAGATGCGGGCGCCGCGGGCCCGGGCGAACTCCTCGGACTCCAGCACCATGATCCCGGCGCCGTCGCCCATGACGAACCCGTCGCGGGTGGTGTCGTAGGGCCGCGAGGCGGTCTCCGGGGAGTCGTTGCGGGTGGACAGCGCCTGCATCGCGGCGAAGGACGCCATCGGCATCGGGTGGATGGCCGCCTCCGTGCCGCCCACCACGGCGACGTCGGCGCGGCCGGTGCGGATCATGTTGAGGCCGTAGGAGACGGCCTCGCCGCCGGAGGCGCACGCGGACACGGGGGCGTGGGCCCCGGCGGCGGCGCCGAGGGCCAGGCTGACGGCGCCGGCGGCGCCGTTGGGCATGAGCATCGGCACGGTCATGGGCAGCACGCGGCGCGGGCCGCGGGTGCGCAGCGTGTCGTACGCGTCGAGCAGGGTGTGGACGCCGCCGATGCCGGTGGCGACGACGGCGGCCAGGCGCAGCGGGTCGACCTCCGGGGCCCCGGCGTCGGCCCAGGCCTGGCGGGCAGCGGCGACGGCGAACTGGCCGGACGGGTCCAGGCGCTTGGCCTCGTGCTTGGGCAGCACGTCGGGGGAGGGGACGTTCGTGCGCGCGGCGAAGGTCACCGGCAGCTGGAACTCCTGCACCCACGGCTCGTCGATGGTGTGGGCGCCGGGGGTGCCGGCGAGCAGCGCGTCCCAGGTGGCCTGCACGGTGTCACCGAGCGGGGTGACGGCGCCGAGGCCGGTGACGACCACGCGCGTGCGGGACGGGCTCGAGCTCACGGGGACCTCCGAGGTGGGGCGGGGTGGTGCTGGGCGTGGGGCGTGGGAGTGGGGCGCCCCCGGGCGGCTCGCGGTCGCGGCCGCCCGGGGGAGGGGGCGTGTGTCAGCCCTGGGCCTGCTGGATGTACGTGACGACGTCGCGCACGGTCTTGAGGTTCTTGGTGTCCTCGTCGGGGATGGTGACGGAGAACTTGTCCTCGGCCTGGACGACGATCGAGGTCATCGACAGGGAGTCGATGTCGAGGTCGTCGGTGAAGGACTTGTCCATCTCCACGCTCTCGACGGGCAGGCCGGTCTCCTCGTTGACCAGCTCGGCCACGCCGGCCAGGATCTCCTGCTCGGACTGCGCCATGGGTGCTCTCTCCTTCGTCGGCCCGGCCGTGCCGGGTCTGGGTGGGACCTGTGGTCTGGGGCGGAGCGCCGTCAGGGGAGGACGACGACCTGCGAGGCGTAGGACAGCCCCGCGCCGTACCCGATGAGCAGCGCCAGCCCGCCCGAGGGCGCCTGGCCCTCCGCGAGCATGCGGTGCATCGCCAGCGGCACGGACGCCGCGGAGGTGTTGCCCATCTGCGCGATGTCGCGGCCGACCGGCACGCTCTCGGGCAGCTTCAGCTGCTTCACCATCGCGTCGATGATGCGCATGTTGGCCTGGTGGGGGATGAACGCCGAGAGCTCCTCGACGTCGATCCCCGCCGCGTCGATCGCCTTCTGCGCCACCGGCGCCATCTGCCAGACGGCCCAGCGGAAGACCTGGCGGCCCTCCTGCTCCAGAGCCGGCCAGACGACCTCCTCGCCGGCCTCCTGGGCGGCGCGCAGCTCGAGCCACGAGCGCTTGTTCTTGATGGTCTCCCACTGGCCGCCGTCGCTGCCCCACACGGTGGGGCCGATGCCGGGGACGTCGGAGGGACCGACGACGACGGCGCCCGCGCCGTCGGCGAAGAGGAACGCCGTGGACCTGTCGGTGAGGTCGGTGAAGTCGGTGAGCTTCTCGGCGCCGACCACCAGCACGTGGCGGGCGGTGCCACCGCGCACCAGGTCGCTGGCCTGCGCCAGGGCGTGGCAGAACCCGGCGCACCCGGCGGAGACGTCCCACGCGGCGGCGGGCGTGGCGCCCAGGCGGTGCGTGAGGATCGCCGCGGCGGCGGGGGTCTGGTACGGGTGGCTCACCGTCGCGACGATGACCGCGTCGATCTCGCTGGGCGCCAGACCGGCCTTGTCGAGGGCCTCGGTGGCAGCGACCTGCGCCATGTCCACCACGGAGGTGTCCGCGTCGGCCCAGCGGCGCTCCTCGATGCCGGTGCGCTGGCGGATCCACTCGTCGGTGGACTCGATGTAGGTGCAGATCTCCTCGTTGGTCACCACGCGCTGCGGGCGGAAGGCGCCGACGGACATGATCCGCGCGTGACCGGGGCCGGTCGAGGAGACCAGCGAGGACGTGCTGCTCATGCGAGGGCGCTCCGGGGCTGCGGGGAGGTGGCGTGGCGGGCGATGAGGTCGCGGGCGGAGTCGAGGTCCTCCGGGCCCTTCAGGGCCAGCAGCTCGACGCCGGGCAGGGCCCTCTTGGCCAGCCCGGTGAGGGTACCCGCAGGGCTCAGCTCGAGCAGCGCGGTGATGCCGCGGGCGGCCAGGGCGTCGCTGCACAGGTCCCAGCGGACGGGGTTGGCGACCTGGGTGACGATCCGGTCGAGCACCTCGCGGCCGTCGGTGACCACGGCGCCGTCGGCGTTGCTGAGCAGGGGCAGCGCCGGGTCGGCGGTCGGCACGCCGGGGGCCAGCGCGGCCAGCTGGGCGCGGGCGGGAGCCATGTGCTCGGTGTGGAACGCGCCGGCCACCTGCAGCGGGATGACCCGGGCGCGGGCGGGCGGCGCGGCCGCCAGGGCGGCGAGCTGCTCGGCGGTGCCGGCGGCCACCACCTGGCCGGCCGCGTTGTGGTTGGCGGCGGTGGCGCCGGCGGCCTCGACCGCCGCGAGCACCTCCTCCGGCTTCCCGCCGACCACGGCGCTCATGCCGGTGCTGGTGGTCGCCGCGGCCGCGGCCATGGCGCGGCCCCGCTCTCGCACCAGCACCAGGGCCGCCTCGGGCGTCAGGGCCCCCGCCAGCGCGGCGGCGGTCAGCTCGCCCACGGAGTGCCCGGCGAGCACCACGTCACCGCTCACACCGTCCGGCCACAGCGCCGCGGCGGCGGCCAGGCCGGCGGCCACGATCAGGGGCTGCGCCACCGCGGTGTCGCGGATGGTCTCGGCGTCGGAGGTGGTGCCGTGCGCGAGGAGGTCGGCCGCCGCCGGGGCGTCCGCGTCGTCGTCGGCCCTGCCACCCACGGGTCCCACCACCGCGCTGGCCCAGCGCAGGCGGTCCGCCACCCCCGGGACCTCGAGCCAGGCGGCGAGCATGCCGGGGGCCTGCGACCCCTGACCGGGGCAGACGAGAGCGAGCACCGCCCCAGCCTGCCCGGTGGCGGTGGGCCGCACGGGTGCGGGGGGTGACGAAGTACCGCCGCGGTCTTTGGAGGAAACCTCCAACAGAGGTCAAGCGCCGGTCAAGGACCGGCCGGGGGAGCGGGCGCGGGCCGGTCAGGGCCCGGGTGCCTGCTCCGCCGCGCCCCCGCGGCGCGAGGGCCGCTCGGCCAGCGCCCCCACGGCCATCCCGACCTGCAGCACGAAGGCCTCCCGGGGCACCGCCGGGTCCCACCCGGTGACCTCCGCGACGCGCCGCAGCCGGTAGCGGACCGTGTTCGGGTGCACGAACAGCGCCCGCGACGTGCCCTCCAGCGACCGGCCGGAGACCAGGTAGGCGCGCAGCGTGTCCGCCAGCACGGGCGCGGCCGCGGCCAGCGGGGCGTGCACCCGGTCCGCCAGGGCCCGGCGGGCCCCGGCGTCGCCCGCGAGCACCCGCTCGGGCAGCAGCTCGTCCGCGGCCACCGGCCGCGGGGCCTCGGGCCAGGCGCGCGCCGCCGTCAGGGCCACCAGCGCCGTCCGCGCCGAGCGCCCCGCCGCCGCCAGCCCCGCCACCACCGGACCGACCACCACCGGGCCGGCCCCCAGGCGCGGCGCCAGCGCGGCCGCAGCCCGCAGCGGGCCGTCCTCGCCCGCTGCGCCGAGCACCACCAGGGCCCGCTCGCCGCGCAGGCCCACCAGCGCGTCGTCGGCCACGGCGCGCGCGGCCCGCCGCAGGTCCGCCACCACGGCGTCACCGGCGCCCGCGGGGCGGGTGCCCACGAGCACCGCCACGGGCACGTCGGCGGCCCAGCCGAGCGCCGCGACGCGGGTGGCGAGGTCGTCGTCGGCCTCGCCGCGCACGAGGGCGTCCACCACCAGGGCCTCCAGCCGGGCGTCCCACGCGCCGCGCGCCTCGGCGGCCCGGGCGTACACCTCCGCCGCCGAGAAGGCCACCTCCCGGGAGTACCGCAGCACCGCCTCGCGCAGGTCGGCGCGGTGCTCGGCGTCGGCGAGCTCGGGGACGTGCTCCTCCACGACGTCCACCACCACCCGCAGCAGCTGCAGGGCCTGGTGCAGCGACACCGCCCGGACCAGCTCGCGGGGGGCGGCGGCGAAGACGTCGGCGGAGACGGCCGGGCGCTCGTGGCGGGCGCGGAACCAGGCCACGAAGGCGGCGATGCCGCCCTGCGCCACCAGGCCCACCCACGAGCGCTCCTGCGGGCCCAGGGCGGAGTACCAGGGCTGCCGCTCCTCCAGGCGCGCGATCGCCGCGGCGGCCAGGGCGCCGGTGGCGCCCTGCAGCGCGCGCGCCGCACGTTCGTCCTGGGTGCCGTCCTGGGCACCGGTGTCGGCGTCCTCCACGGCGGTCACGCCGCCAGGGTAGGAGGCGCACCGTTGTGGACCTCCTCCAAGGCGCTCGCTCGGGTGAGTCGAGCGACGGGCAGGGGGCCGGGCCCGGCGCTATGGTCGGTGGGACGCAGCGACGACGCCGGAGGGACGCACCGTGGGACTCTTCGACCGCCTGCTGCACCGGCCGAAGGCCGAGCAGCCGCCCGTGGTGGTGGAGGACGCCGGGCCCGGCGTCAGCCTCGTCGAGAGCCCCTCCACTGCGCCCGCGCGCGCCGCCCACCCCGTCACGGGGTCGCTGCGCGCCGTCGTCCCCGACGCCGCGGAGGAGAGCGCGCTGCGCGGCCGGCTCGAGACCGACCCCAACGACGAGAACGCCTTCCGGCGGCTCGCGGAGCTGGTCCGCCGCCGCGCGGTGGAGGGCCACCGGGACGCGGGGACCGCCGCCCGCTCGGCCGACGACGCCGTCTGGGCGCTCGCCGAGGAGACCGCCCGCAGCGGCCGCGCGTGGTTCGCGCTGGTGGAGATGGCGCGCCTGTCGGTCCAGCAGGACCGCGAGGGCGCGCTGCGGCGCCTGGCCACCGCCGCTGAGCGCGATCCCTCCGGACGGGCCCTGGGAGAGGGGCTGTCGGTGCTGCGCGAGGCGGGGCAGCCCGCGGACGCCCTCAACCTGGGCGTGGGCCACTGGAGACCCAAGGAGCACGACCCCGAAGTGGGGCGGCAGCTCGTGCAGGCCGCGCTGGAGGCCGGGCGCACCTCCGAGGCGCGCCGCTACCTGGAGTCCTTCGCGCAGTACCCCGACCAGGCCCGGGCCGGACGCGTCCGCGCCGACCTCGAGCGCGCCGTCGCCGAGGCGTCCGCCCGCCGCCCCTCGACGGGCCAGTTCCCCGCCGTCTGACGCCCGCCCCCCCGCCCGCGCCTGCTCCGTCACCCCGGACGAGCGGCGCGCGTCGAACCTCGGCGGTCCGCGGGCGCCCAGGGACCTACGAGGCCACCGGACGCCGAGGTCGACACCACCGCGACGACCGCCGGCTGGGAACGGCGGAGGGCCGGCCCGGGCTNNAGCCCGGGCCGGCCCTCCGCGAGGACCTCGGGTGAGGTGCGTCAGGCGTCGCCGCCGGCGTTGCCGGAGGTGCCGGCGTTGACGTCGTCGAGGCGGTACTGCTCGTACGCCTTCACCGGCAGGCCGCGGTCGACCTCGCCGCGGCGCGCGAGCACCTGCAGCGCCCGGTAGGCGATGCTCGGCCCGTCGACGTGGTAGTGCCGGCGCACCGCCGCCCGGGTGTCGGACAGGCCGAACCCGTCGGTGCCGAGCGAGACGTACTCGTTGGGCACCCACTGGCGGATGAGGTCCGGCACGGCGCGCATCCAGTCGGACACGGCGATGACCGGGCCCTGCGACCCCTCGAGCTGCTGGGCCACGAACGGCACCGGCGGCTCCTCGGAGGGGTTGGTGAACGCCGCCTCGTCGCAGGCCAGGCCGTCGCGGCGGAGCTCGTTCCAGCTGGTCACGGACCAGACGTCGGCGAGGACGCCGAAGTCCTTGGCGAGCAGCTCCTGCGCCTCGAGCGCCCACGGCACGCCGACGCCGGAGGCGAGCAGCTGCACGCGCGGCGCCCCCTCCTCGCCGGAGGGCGCGGAGGCGATCTTGTGCATGCCCTTGATGATGCCCTCGACGTCCACGCCCTCCGGCTCGGCCGGCTGGACCATCGGCTCGTTGTAGACCGTGAGGTAGTAGAAGACGTTCGGGTCGCGCAGCCCGACCTGGCCGAGGTTCTTGCGGTCGGACTCGCTGTCCTGGACGTCCGTGGAGCC
Source organism: Streptomyces sp. NP160 (assembly GCF_006335115.1). Taxonomy (GTDB): domain Bacteria; phylum Actinomycetota; class Actinomycetes; order Actinomycetales; family Quadrisphaeraceae; genus Quadrisphaera. The sequence continues at coordinate 148,707 of NZ_VDMJ01000020.1, read as the reverse complement.
CTCGCCGTACATCCGCTCGAGGCCGTCGCGGACGATGTGCCCGATCTCGTAGGCGTACGCCGGGTCGTAGGCGACCACCGCGGGGTTGGTGGACGCGAGCAGCAGCGAGTGCCCGTCGGCGTGCTGCAGGCCCTCGCCGGTCAGCGTGGTGCGGCCGGCGGTGGCGCCCAGGAGGAAGCCGCGGCCCATCTGGTCGGCGGTGGCCCAGAAGGCGTCGCCGGTCCGCTGGAAGCCGAACATCGAGTAGAAGATGTAGACCGGCAGCATCGGCTCGCCGTGGGTGGCGTACGACGTCGACGCCGCCTGGAACGCCGCCGCGGACCCGGCCTCGTTGATGCCCAGGTGGAGGATCTGCCCGGAGGTCGACTCCTTGTACGCCAGCATCAGCTCGCGGTCCACGGAGGTGTACTGCTGGCCCTCCGGGTTGTAGATCTTGGCCGTCGGGAAGAACGAGTCCATGCCGAACGTGCGGGCCTCGTCGGGGATGATCGGCACCACGCGGGGGCCGAACTCCTTGTCGCGCATGAGGTCCTTGAGCAGCCGGACGAACGCCATCGTGGTGGCGATCTGCTGCTTGCCCGACCCGCGCTTGACCACGGTGTAGGCGGAGTCGCCCGGTAGCGCCAGCGCCTTCGAGGACGTCCGGCGGGACGGGATGTACCCGCCGAGGGCCTTGCGGCGCTCCTGCAGGTACTGGATCTCCGGCGCGTCCGCGCCCGGGTGGTAGTACGGCGGGCGGTACGGGTCGGCCTCGAGCTGGGCGTCGGTGACGGGGATCTTCAGGCCGTCGCGGAAGGCCTTGAGGTCCTCCAGCGTCATCTTCTTCATCTGGTGCGTGGCGTTGCGGCCCGCGAAGTGCTTGCCCAGCCCGTAGCCCTTGATGGTCTTGGCGAGGATGACGGTCGGCTTGCCGTTCTTGGCCGTGGCCGCCTGGTAGGCCGCGAAGACCTTGCGGTAGTCGTGACCGCCGCGCTTGAGCGACCAGATCTCGTCGTCGGTCATGCCCTCGACGATCTTGGCCGTGCGCTCGTCGCGGCCGAAGAAGTGCTCGCGGATGAACGAGCCGTCCTCGGCGCGGTACGTCTGGTAGTCGCCGTCGAGGGTGCGGTTCATCAGGCCGACGAGCGCGCCCTCGGTGTCCTTGGCCAGCAGCGGGTCCCACTCGCGGCCCCACACGACCTTGATGACGTTCCAGCCGGCGCCCAGGAAGAACGACTCCAGCTCCTGGATGATCTTGTGGTTGCCGCGGACCGGGCCGTCGAGGCGCTGCAGGTTGCAGTTGACCACGAAGGTGAGGTTGTCCAGGCCCTCGTAGCCGGCCAGCTGCAGCAGGCCGCGGCTCTCCGGCTCGTCCATCTCGCCGTCGCCGAGGAACGCCCAGGTGTGCTGGTCGGAGGTGTCCTTGATGCCGCGGTTGTGCAGGTACCTGTCGAACTGCGCCTGGTAGATCGCGTTCGCCGGGCCCAGGCCCATGGAGACCGTGGGGAACTCCCAGAAGCCCTTCATGAGGCGCGGGTGCGGGTAGCTGGGCAGCCCGCGGCCGGGGGAGGTGAGCTCCTGGCGGAAGCCGTCGAGGTCGTCCTCGGACAGGCGGCCCTCGAGGAACGCGCGGGCGTAGGTGCCGGGGGAGGCGTGGCCCTGGATGAAGACGTGGTCGCCGCCGCCGGGGTGGTCCGGGCCGCGCCAGAAGTGGTTGAAGCCGACCTCGTACAGGGTCGCCGAGGACGCGTACGTGGAGATGTGGCCGCCGACGCCGATGCCGGGGCGCTGCGCGCGGTGCACCATCACCGCGGCGTTCCACCGGTTCCAGGCGCGGTAGCGGCGCTCGATCGCCTCGTCGCCGGGGAAGTCGGGCTCGTCCTGCGGCGGGATGGTGTTGACGTAGTCCGTCGAGATCAGCCCGGGGACCGGTGACCCCAGCTCGCGCGCGCGCACCAGTGCGCTGCGCAGGACGAAGGAGGCGCGGTCGCCGCCGCGGGCCTCGACCAGGCCGTCGACGGACCCGAGCCACTCACCGGTCTCCTCCGGGTCGGCGTCGGTCTGGTGCAGGGGGCCCGCCAGGGCTCCCAGCTCAGCGACCTCGTCGCGTGGTGCCACGTTGGTCTCCACATCGCTCGTCGTCCCCGCGGCGGGTGGCGCCGCGGGCCCCCGGCGTTCCGCGCAGGCGCGAGGTGGAGCGCTGCAGGGCCGCGTCGGGGCCCCTCCATCCTGCCCTCCCGGCCAGGGATGTTCACCCCCCGGTCGCACCGGCCGTGCTCGCGGTCACAGCGGCGCCCTCGCGGCCGGCGAGCGGCAGGAACCGCTCCTGCCCCGCGTAGGCGTTCAGGCGGGGAGCGCGGACGAACCCGGCCAGCCCCATCCCCGCCCGCTGGGCGAGGTCGACGGCGAGCGAGGACGGCGCGGAGACCGCCGACAGCACCGGCACGCCCCCGCACCACGCCTTCTGCACCAGCTCGAAGGAGGCCCGACCGCTCACCTGGAGCACCGTGCCGCGCAGCGGCCAGCCGCCGCCGAGGCCCTGGCGGGCGGCGCGGCCGAGCACCTTGTCGACGGCGTTGTGGCGGCCGACGTCCTCGGCGACGGCCAGCAGGTCCCCCTCGGCGGTGAAGAGCCCCGCGGCGTGCAGCCCGCCGGTGCGCGCGAACACGCGCTGGGCCTCGCGCAGCCGGTCGGGCAGGGACAGCAGCACCTCGGGCGCCACGGCGGTCGGGTCCTCGCGCAGGTCGTGCCGGCTGCGGCGGGAGACGGCGTCGATGCTCGCCGTGCCGCACACCCCGCAGGCCGAGGTCATCCCGAAGGTCCGCCGCCCCTCGAGGTCGGGGGCGGGCACGCCCGGGCGCAGCGTGAGCTCGATGACGTTCATCGAGGACAGGCCGGACTCGTCGGCGGGGTCCGGGTCTCCGCAGTGCACGGCCGCGGCGACATCGTCGGGGCCGGCGAGCAGGCCCTCGGTCAGCAGGAACCCCAGGGCGAGGTCGACGTCGTCGCCTGGCGTCCTCATGGTGACGACGACGGGCTCCGCGGCCGGCGCGTCGAGGGCGCGGACGCGCACCTCGAGGGGCTCCTCGGCGGCCAGGGAGTCCGGGCGGTTCACGGCCGTGCCGAGCGCCGCGTCGAGGCGCAGCACCGGGCGCCGGGGGCTCGAGCGCGCCATCCCGCCAGGTTAGTGCCGCTGCGCCGGGGTGCGAGGCGGTAGCGTTCGGGCGGCCAGCGAGCCGCTGGCGCAGTGCAGCGCGGCAGAGGGCGTCCGCGGGAGGCGGCACCACCACTGGGGGGAGATCGAGCGTGAGCGAGACCGCGGGGGCACCCGCCACGAGCGGGGCGGCCCGGCTGGGCCTGCGCGCGGGCCAGGCGGTGCAGGAGCGCGGCTACGACCACGACGTCGACCACGACCTGCGCGACGAGGTCGAGGACCTCACCGGCGAGCAGATGCTGGACGAGCACGACGTCGACGTCGTCGACGCCGTGCTGCTGTGGTGGCGCGAGGACGACGGCGACCTGGTCGACGCCCTCGTCGACTCCCTGGTCTCCCTCGCCGACGACGGCGTGGTGTGGCTGCTCACCCCCAAGGCCGGCAGCCCGGGCCACGTGCGCCCCTCCGACGTGGAGGAGGCCGCCCCGACGGCCGGGCTCTTCGCCACCAGCACGGTGAAGCCGTCACCGGACTGGACGGCGATCCGCCTGGTGAGCGGCCGGGGCCGTCGCTGAGCGGCCTCCGCCAGGGCCTGTAGCTCAGCTGGTAGAGCACCGCGCTTACACCGCGGCCGTCGTCGGTTCGAACCCGGCCGGGCCCACCCCACTACCCTCGCGGACGTGAGCACCCCGACGCTGGCGCAGGTCGTCGCCGTCCTCGACGAGCTGTACCCGCCGTCCTGGGCGGAGGACTGGGACCGCCCGGGCCTGGTCTGCGGAGACCCCGACGCCCTCGTGGACCGCGTGCTGCTGGCCGTGGACCCGGTCGAGGAGGTCGTCGACGAGGCCGTCGACGAGGGCGCGCAGCTGGTGCTCGCGCACCACCCGCTGCTGCTGCGCGGCACGTCCACGGTGGCCGCGACGTTCCCCAAGGGCCGCGTGGTGCACCGCCTGGTGCGCTCCGGGGTGGCCCTGGTCACCGCGCACACCAACGCCGACTCCGCCCGCCCCGGCGTCTCGGACGCCCTGGCCCGCGTGGTCGGCCTGGTGGACCTGGAGCCCCTCGTTACCGCCGACCACGACGCCTCGCTCGGCCTGGGGCGGGTGGGCCGCCTGGAGCGCCCGCTCCCGCTGCGCGCCTTCGCCGAGCAGGTGGCCCAGGCGCTGCCGGGCACCGCGGGCGGGGTGAGGGTCGCCGGGGACCCGGACGCGGTGGTCGAGCGCGTGGCGGTCTGCGGCGGCGCGGGCGACTCGCTCTTCGCCGAGGTCCGCGCCGCGGGCGTGGACGCCTACGTCACCGCGGACCTGCGCCACCACCCCGCCTCGGAGGCCCGCGAGCAGGCGCCGGGGACGGCGCTCGTGGAGGTCTCCCACTGGGCCAGCGAGTGGCCCTGGCTGCACGGCGCCGCCGAGCGCCTCTCCTCCGCCCTGGCCGACCGCGGCCTGTCCGTCACCACGTCCGTCTCCGTGCGGTCGTCCGACCCCTGGAGCTTCCACGTGCCCTCGCCCGCCGGGACCGTCCGATGAGCCTCACCGCCCCTGCCCGCGACCAGCGCCGCCTGCTCGACGTGCAGGCCCTCGACACGCGCCTGGCGCAGATCGCCCACCGCGCGCGCACCCTGCCCGAGCACGCCGCCATCGCGGCGCTGGACGGCACCGAGCGGACGCTGCGCGACGAGCTGGTGGCCGCCCGCACGGTCGCCTCCGACGTCGAGCGGGAGGCCACCCGCGCGGAGACCGAGGTGGAGCAGGTGCGCGCCCGCGCGGAGCGCACCTCCCAGCGCCTGGCCGCGGGCGGCACCCCCGCCAAGGAGCTGCAGCAGCTCCTCGCGGAGGCCGAGGCGCTGACGCGCCGCCTGCGCAGCCTGGAGGACGCCCAGCTGGAGGTCATGGAGCGCCAGGAGTCCGCCGCCGAGGCGGTCGCGGCGCTCGAGCAGCGCGCCGCCGGGCTGTCGGGTGAGCGCGCGAAGCTCGTCGCCGCCCGCGACACCGCCCTCACCGCGGCCCGCGCGGAGCACGAGCAGGTGGGCGCCCAGCGCGCCGGGGCCATCGGCCAGCTCGACAAGGGGCTCGTGGCGCTCTACGAGCAGGTCCGCGCGAAGCGCGACGGCCTCGGCGCCGCGCCGGTGGTGGGGGAGACGTGCGGCGGCTGCCGGATGCCCTTCACCGGCACGTTCCGCGGGCGCGTCACCGGCGCCGGCCCTGACGACGTGGTGCAGTGCGAGGAGTGCGACCGGATCCTCGTGCGCTCGCCCGAGCCCGAGCTGCGCCGGTGAGCGCGTTCGCGCCCCGCACCGGGGACCTCACGCCGCGCCAGGCGTGGGACGCGCTCGCCGCGGACCCGGGCGCGGTGCTCGTGGACGTCCGCACCCAGGCGGAGTGGGTCTTCGTGGGCCTGCCCGACCTGTCAGCGCTGGACAGGCGGGTGGTGGCGCTGGAGTGGACGAGCTTCCCCGACGGCGCGCACAACGCGCAGTTCCTGTCCCAGCTCCAGGGAGTGGCGCCCAAGGACGCGCAGGTGCTGTTCCTCTGCCGGTCGGGTCACCGCTCGGTCGCCGCCGCTGACGCCGCGGCGCGCTGGGGCTGGCTGCGCTCCTACAACGTGCTCGACGGCTTCGAGGGCGACCTCGACGCCGACGGCCACCGCGGCGCCCGCGGCTGGCGCGCCGAGGGCCTGCCCTGGCGGCAGTCCTAGGGCCGAGCGCTCACAGCACGAGCGCGCCGACCGCGGCCACGAGCACCACGGGCACGAGCACGAGGCCCTGCAGCGCGAACCGGCCCCACTGCACCGGCACGTCCTCGGCGCGGCACGCGCGGGCCCACAGCAGCACCGCCAGCGAGCCCCACGGCGTGATGAGCGGACCGGCGTTCACGCCGACGAGCACGGCGGCGGTGCGCAGCGGGTCCTGCGCCGACAGCAGGGGCTGCAGGGCCAGGTAGGCGGGAAGGTTGTCGACGGCGTTGGCGGCGACCGCCGACGTCGCCGCCAGGCGCAGCAGCTCACCGAAGCCCTCGCCCTGCCCGGCCACGGACGCCAGCACGGACGTCAGGCCGTGCTGGTTCAGCGCCTCCACCACCACGAACAGGCCCAGCACCGAGACGGCCAGCGGCAGCGGCAGCATGCTCCAGCTCAGCGCCGACCGCTTGCGCACGGCGAAGACCCCGCCCAGCACCAGCGCCGCGGTGCCCGCCACGGCCCACGGCTCCAGGCCGACCGCCAGGGCCGGCAGCACGAGCACCACCACGGCCGCCGCCACCTTGAGCAGCACCCGGTCGGCCACCTCGGCCGGCTCCGGCGGGGAGTACCCGGTGCGCAGCGCCCTCCGGTGCAGCACGGCGAGGACGACGACGGTCGCCAGCACCGCGGCCACCGCCGGGCGCCACGTCAGCGCCACGAACGCCGGGACGCCGCCTCCGGCGGGCCCGCCCTCGAGCACGTCGAGGGCCAGCAGGTTGGTGAGGTTGGACACCGGCAGCAGCAGGGAGGCGGTGTTGGCCAGCCACGCGCAGGTCAGCGCCAGCAGCGCCGCGACCGACGCCGGAGCGCCCGTCCGCCGGGCCAGCGCCAGCACCACCGGGGTCAGGAGCACAGCCGTGGTGTCCAGGCTGAGCGTCACCGTGGCGGCCACCGCGATGGCCACGACGAGCAGCCACAGCCGCCAGGTCCGCCCGCCGCCGTGGCGGGCTGCCCACACCGCGGCCACCTCGAACACGCCGGCCCTGCCGGCCAGCTCCGCCAGCACGGCGGCGGCCAGGAGGAACACCAGCACGTTCCACGTGCGGCCGACCAGCGCGCCGGCCTGGCCGAGCGTCAGCGCCCCGGTCACCAGCACGACCGCGGAGGCGAGCACCGCCAGCAGCGGCACGAGGGTGCCCTCGGGGAGCTTGCTCCAGGGCCTGGCCCAGGACGGGGCGCGGCGGGGTCCGCCGTCGTCGTCCTGACGGGTCTGCCGGGCCTGCTCGGTGGGGCCGGGGGCCGCGCTCACGCTGCAGCCCTCAGCACGACGTCGAGGTGGCGGACGCGCCCGGGCGCGTCCGGCGCCAGCTCCACCTCGAAGGCCTCCGCGGCGGCGGCCGCCAGCGCCTCGGGCGAGTCCGGCTCCTTCCGCCGCCGCAGGAGCAGGTGGCGGGCGAGCTCGCCGCGGGTGCGCTTGGCGTCGTGGCTGACCACCGTGCGGACGGGTCCGCCGGGCCCGGGGACCTCGCGGAAGACGCGCACCGGCACCACCCGCTCCGCCAGGGTGCGCGACGGCCTCCACGCGGCGGCGTAGGCGGCGGAGCGGCAGTCGAGGACCACCTGGCCGGGCCGGGCGGTCAGGGCGTCGAGCACGGGCGCCAGGTGCGGACGCCAGTGCGCCGCGAGCTGGCCCACGCCCGGCAGGTCGGTGCCCATGGAGAGGCGGTGCGCGGGCACGCGGTCGGTGGGGCGCAGCAGGCCGTAGGCGGCTGAGACCACGAGCACGCGCTCGGCGGCCCGCGCCGCCGCGGACCGGGGCAGCGTGGTCAGGCCGAGGGCCTCGAAGAGCACGCCCGTGAAGACCCTGGCCGCCGCGTGCGCGGGCTCGCTGCGCCAGCGGCCGTTGCGCGCCACCTCCTCGGCGAGCGAGGGGCCCGCACCCACCGCGGCGGGGTCGTCGGCGACGGCGGCGGCGGCCTCCAGCACCTGCTCGCGCGCCGCGGCGAGCTCGGGCCACGACAGGGCCGTGAGGTCGACCGGGGTGCTGGTCCGCCCGGCGCGGGCGGGGAGCTTGCGCTCCGAGGGCGGCAGCAGCAGGAGCACGGGCGCGAACAGTAGTGCGCGACCCTGTGCGGGGCTCGTCTAGGCTGCCCGTGCGGACGAGCCAGCCGGGCGGCCGCGTCGACGGGCCTCGCGAGGGGTCCGCCGCCGAGGAACGTCCGGGCTCCGCAGGGCAGGGTGGTGGGCAACACCCACCCGGGGTGACCCGCGGGAAAGTGCCACAGAGAACAGACCGCCACGCCGCCTCCGGTCCGCCGGAGGGGGCGGGGCAAGGGTGAAACGGTGGTGCAAGAGACCACCAGCGCCCCCGGTGACGGGGGTGGCTCGGCAAACCCCACCCGGAGCAAGGCCAGACAGGGAGCGTCCGAGGGCTGCCCGCCCGAGCTCCCGGGTAGGCCGCGACTGCGACCGGCCCCACGCGGGACGGGAGCGACGAGGACGGCGGCAACGCCGTCCCGAGATGGATGGCCGCCCCCTGCGACCGGCTCGCCGGACGCAGGGACAGGACCCGGCGTACAGGCTGGCTCGCCCGTCACACCTGAGGAGGCGACCCGCGGAAGACCCCGCGGGTCGCCCCCTCAGGGCGCCAAGGTGATGCACGGCTGGGGGTGAGGTGCACCAAGAGGTCGCCGACGGCGGCGCCGTGCTGGGGACAGCCCCGGCGACGGCACGCGCTGCACGAGGAGCTCTTCGAGGAGCTGCCCGCCTCGACCGGGTGGGCCGTCCGGTCCGGTCCGGCCCGCACCTGCGCCCGCGGCGGGCCGGGCTGCGGCTGGTGCCCGAGGACGACGCCGCTGACGACCGCACCGACGACCGCATCCACGACCCAGCCGCCCGCTCCACCGCCCTGATCAGGGGCTGAGCGGGGTGCTCCCGCAGCGGCCGGTGGGATGATGGCGCAGATGGCAGCCGCCGACCCCGGGCCCCGGACCCCTGCTGCAGCCCGGAGAGCTCCTGCCGCCGGAGGGCCCGCTCGCAGAGCAGTTCGGCGTGAGCCGCACGGTCGTCCGGGAGTCGGTCAAGCGGCTCCAGGAGAAGGGCCTGGTGGAGGTCGGCCAGGGGCGCGGCACGCAGGTGCTCGCGCAGTCGTCCTGGCGCATGCTCGACGCCCAGGTGCTGTCAGCGCTCGTCGACGACGACAGCACCACCGGCGTGCTCACCGAGCTCAGCGCGGTCCGGGCCAGCCTGGAGGCGCTGATGGCGGGTGCCGTGGCCCGCCTGCGCACCGACGCCCAGCTGGTCGCGCTGCGCGAGGAGCTCGAGCGCATGGCGACCACCACGGCCGACGAGGAGGCCTTCTACGCGGCGGACGTCTCCTTCCACTTCTCCCTCATGGAGGCGTCCGGCAACCGCCTGGCGCACAACATCGCCAGGGCGCTGTACTCGAGGGCCCTGGAGAGCCCCCGCTTCCGGGGGCACGACCCCGAGGACGCCATGCAGCGGACCCTCGACGAGCTGTGGGCCGTCTACGAGGCGGTCGCCGCTGGCGACGCGACCGCTGCCGAGGCGGCGATGCGGCGGCACATCGACGTCGGCTGGGAGCGCCGCCGCTTCTGAGGCGCGCTCAGCGGTCGTGGCGCAGTTGCAGCGCGCGCTCGCGCAGCTCCCGCACCTGGGCCAGGTGGCGCTGGTGGGCGGCGGACTCGCGGGCGCTGCGCGGCCACGACCGCACGCCGTGGACGTGGTCGCCCTCGTGGAGCAGGCCCAGCTCGCACTGCTGGCGGAAGCCGCGCACCGAGGCGCAGCGGTCGGTCACGAGCACGGCGACCCCCATCGACCTGCCCACCGGCGGACCGTCCCGCCGTGCCGACCATCATGCGCGCGCCGCGGGCGCAGCGGCGGCATCTCGGCGGTGTCGCACGGCGTGGCGCCTCCCGCGAGACCCGTGCTGTGACGTGCGAGGACGGGACTTCTAGAAGATCGCGGTGCGCCCGGGGGCGCACCGCGCCGCCGTGCGGTGGAGTGGACCCGTGATCCCGATCTCCGACGTGCTGCCGGACTCCCTGCCGGAGTGGGCGGTGTGGCTCGTGGTGGCGGTCGGCGTGCTCGTCGGGCTGGTGGTGGCCGCGGTCATCGCCAACGACCGCCGGCCCTCGGCGGCGCTCGGCTGGGTGCTCGCCGTCGTCCTGATCCCCTACCTGGGGCTGCTGGCGTTCCTCGTGATCGGCAGTCCGAAGCTGCCGCGCGCCCGGCGCGAGAAGCAGCGGCGCTTCGACCAGCTGGTGCTCGAGCGGACCACGACCCGGCGCCCGGTCCACCTGACGCCGCCGGAGGAGCAGCTGCCGGTCCTGCGCACCATCCACGCGATGAACCGCCGCCTGGGGGCCATGCCGGTGCTGTCGGGCAACACCGCGGACCTGCTGGAGGACTACGTCGGCTCGCTGTGGGCGATGACGGCGGAGGTGGAGGCCGCCCAGCACTCCGTGCACGCCGAGTTCTACATCCTGGCCCTCGACGAGACCACCGAGCCGTTCTTCGGGGCGCTGGAGCGCGCCGCGGCGCGCGGGGTGGTGGTCCGCGTCCTCTTCGACCACCTGGCCAGCCTGCGGGTCAAGGGCTACCGGCGGATGGTGCGCCGGCTGGAGGCCTCGGGCGTGCTCTGGCAGCGGGTGCTGCCGGTGTTCCCGACCACCCGCGAGGTGCTGCGCATCGACCTGCGCAACCACCGCAAGCTGCTCGTGGTGGACGGCGCCGTGGGGTTCAGCGGCAGCCAGAACGTGGTGGACCCGGCGTACGGCAAGCGCAGCAACCGCAGGAAGGGCCGGCGCTGGGTGGACGTCATGGCCCGCTTCGAGGGCCCCGTGGTCACCGCGCTCGACGCCGTCTTCGTGGCCGACTGGTTCTCCGAGACCGGTGAGCTCCTCGACGACCGGCTGCGCACCGACGTGCCGCCCGCCCCGGACTCCACCCGCGAGCTGCAGGCGCAGGTGGTGCCGAGCGGACCGGGCTACGAGCAGGAGAACAACCTGCGCCTGTTCGTCTCGCTGCTGCACGCCGCCCAGGAGCGGGCGGTGGTGGTGAGCCCGTACTTCGTGCCCGACGAGTCGCTGCTGCTGGCCATGCGCAGCGCCGCCGAGCGCGGCCTGGACGTGCAGCTGTTCGTCTCCGAGCGCGGCGACCAGGCGCTGGTGCACCACGCCCAGCGCTCCTACTACGACGCGCTGCTGCGCTCCGGCGTGCGCATCTTCATGTACCCGCCGCCGTTCGTGCTGCACGCCAAGACGCTCAGCGTGGACGACGAGGTGGCCGTCATCGGCTCCTCCAACCTCGACATGCGCTCCTTCGAGCTGAACCTGGAGGTGACGGTGCTGGTCCGCGGCGCCGACTTCTCCCGCCAGCTGCGCGCCGTGGAAGACCTCTACCGCTCCCGCAGCCGGGAGCTGACCGCGGCGGAGTGGGGTCGGCGCGACCTCGTCTCCCGCACTGCAGACGGCCTCGCCCGCCTGGCCAGCGCTCTGGTCTGAGACCTGCTCCGAGCGGATGACGCCGGAGCGGGGAGGGGGTCAGGGAACCGTCAGGACCGGCGTGCGTGATCTCCTGGAGGGGGTTGACTGTGCCGACGTGACCACCTCCGCCGCGACAGGTGCGGCCGTCCCCGCGCCGCCGGGCACCGACCGCGCCACCGCCCACGGCCGGCCCGCCGGGCAGCCCCACGGCCCGGGCCGCAGCGCGCTGCTGCTGGGCGCGCTCGGCGTCGTCTTCGGCGACATCGGCACCAGCCCCATCTACACGGTGCAGACGCTGTTCAGCCCGGACGACCCCCACCCGGTGCCGCTGACCGCGGACAACGTGCTGGGCCTGGTCTCGATGGTGTTCTGGTCGGTGACGCTCGTGGTGACCGTGCTGTACGTGGGCGTGGTGCTGCGCGCGGACAACCACGGCGAGGGCGGCCTCATGTCGCTCATCACGCTGCTGGGCCGCCGCGGCCGGGACGGGCGCCGGCTCTCCCCGCGCCTGGTCGCCGTCCTGACGGTGGCGGGGATCGCGGGCGCCTCGCTCTTCCTGGCGGACAGCATGATCACCCCGGCGGTGTCCGTGCTGTCCGCGGTCGAGGGCGTGGAGGTCGTCAACTCCGGCTTCGCCCCGTTCGTGGTGCCGATCACGCTGGTGATCGTCGTGGTGCTGTTCGCGGTGCAGCGCTTCGGCACGGCCACGGTGGGTGGTGCCTTCGGGCCGGTCATGGCGCTGTGGTTCACCGTCATCGGGGTCGCCGGCCTGACGCAGGTGCTGGGGAACCCCTCGGTGCTGCGGGCCCTGTCACCCACCTACGCGGTCGGCTTCTTCCTCTCCGAGCCGGGCATCGCCTTCTTCGCGCTGGCCACGGTGGTCCTGTCGGTCACGGGCGCCGAGGCCCTCTACGCCGACCTCGGCCACTTCGGGCGCCCCGCCATCACGCGCGCGTGGCTCTTCCTCGTCTACCCGGCGCTGCTGCTGTCCTACGCCGGGCAGGGCGCGCTCCTGCTCGGCGACCTGTCCGCGGACGGCCCGGTCACGGCGCCCTTCTTCCTGTCCGTGCCGTCGTGGGCGCTGGTGCCGCTGGTGCTGCTCGCCACCGCCGCCACGGTCATCGCCTCGCAGGCGGTCATCACGGGCGCGTTCTCCGCCGTGCGCCAGGCGGTGAGGCTCGGGTACCTGCCGCGGCTGCGGATCACCCACACCTCGGCCCACACGATCGGCCAGGTGTACGTCCCGTGGGTCAACTGGGCCCTCATGGTGGCGGTGGTGCTGCTCGTCGTCGCCTTCGAGTCCTCCGCCCGGCTGGCCTTCGCCTACGGCATGGCCGTCACCGGCACCATCCTCATCACCACCTCGATCATCACGGTGGTCGCCGCGCACCAGTGGTCGTGGCCGCGGCCGGTGGTGCTCGCCGGCGGCGGGGCGATGGCGCTGGTGATGCTCGTCTTCCTGGGCGCGGGCCTGTCCAAGCTCGCCCACGGCGCCTGGGTGCCGCTCGTCATCGGCGCGGCCCTCCTCACGGTGATGCTCACCTGGCACCGCGGCCGCGTGGCCGTCACGCGCCTGCGCACGCGCCAGGAGGGACCGCTGGAGAAGCTGCTCACGCAGGTCCACGACGACGGCGTGGCCCGCGTCCCCGGCACCGCCGTCTACCTCAACCGCGCGGCCGAGGACGGCACCAGCACCGCCCCCCTGGCGATGCGCGCCACCGTCGAGCACCTCCACGTCCTGCACGAGCAGGTGGTGCTGGTGGCCGTGGAGACCACCCAGTCGCCGTACGTGCCGCTGGACGAGGTGGCGCGGGTGCTGCCCGCGCCGTGCGACGAGACCGGTGTCGAGCAGGCCCCGGGACGTCCCGGCAGACCCGGGGACCCGCTGCAGGTGGTGCTGCGCTTCGGCTACATGCAGCGCACCGACGTGCCCGACGCGCTCGCGGCGCTGGACGAGCGCGAGGGCCTCGGCATCGACCTCGACGGCGCCTCGTGGTTCCTGTCCACCATCGAGCTGCGCCGGGCGTCCGGGGACGACGACGGCGACGGCGACGGCGCGCCCCAGGCCCACCTGCCGCGCTGGCAGCGGGGGCTGTTCACCGCCACGTCGCGCCTCACCACCGACGCCGCGCGCGCCTTCGACCTGCCGTCGGCGCGCACCGTGGTGATGGGGAGCCGCATCGAGGTGTGAGCCGCGCCGGGCCCGGCGCCGGGCCTCGGGCGCTCAGCGGGTGGCGAAGGGGGCGCCCGGGGCGAACGCCCACCGCGCGAACCGCTCGCCCACGAGCCGGTGGGTCTCGGCGTCGGGGTGCAGCGCGTCGGGCAGGGGGTGCTCCTCGGCGTCGTCGAGGCCGTACAGCTCCAGGCCGTCGAGCAGGTGCAGGTGCGGGTCGTCGGCCTGCCGCGCCCGCACCACGTCGCCGACCACCTCGCGGGTGGCGCGCAGCGACAGGCGGCCCGCCGCCACGTCGGCCGGGTCGCCGGTGGCGGCGAAGCGCACGCCGTCCTCGGTGACCACGGGCGCCGAGGGACCGGGGACGTCCTCGTGCACGGGGCAGGCCAGCGCCGTCACCACCACCAGCGGCACCTCGGGGTGGCCCTCCCGCACGGTGTCGAGGAAGCCGTGCAGCGCCGGGCCGAACGCCCGGCGCCGCATGACGTCGCCGTTGACGACGTTGATGCCGACCTTGAGGCTCAGCAGGTCCGCGGGGGTGTCGCGCACCGCCCGCGCCGTGAACGGGTCGAGCAGGGCGCTGCCGCCGAAGCCCAGGTTGACCAGCTCCACTCCGCCGAGCGCCGCCGCCAGCGCCGGCCACGTGGTGCTCGGGCTGTCGGCGCCGGACCCGTGGCTGATGGAGCTGCCGTGGTGGACCCACGTCGGCCGCCGGCGCCCACCGGCGTCCTCGGCCTCCGCCGGGGCGGGGGCCACGGGTGCGTCGGCGCGCAGCGCGACCAGCGTGGTGATCTCGGTGTGGGGGAGCCACACCTCGAGGTGCTTCTCCCCGGGGGGCAGGTGGCGGAACCTCACCGTGCCCACCGGGCCTCGGCGCAACGACCGCGCCCCGGTCGCCAGGTCGATCTCGAGGACGTCGCCGCCCGGTGCGGTCGCCCGCTCCACCAGCACCCCGTCGACGAGCGCGTCGTACACGCCGTCAGGCCGGGGCGGGACGCCCGGGTAGCTGTTGGTGGTGCGCACCACGTCGAGCTCCAGCTGCGTGGCGGCGGTGCGCATCACCAGCCGCACCCCGGACGGCTGGGCCACCGCCATCGCCGTCTGCTCGTCCGGCACCTGGGCCCGGGCCCGGGCGGGGAGCCGCTGGGGCAGCAGGCCGCGGTCGGTGCGGACCAGGTCGAGCGCACCGCGCACGAGGTCGGCGGTGATGGGGGTCGTCGTCCACGCCGTCACCGCACCACCCTCGCAGGGGCGTTGGCCGTCAGCGCGCGGTGGTGCGGGTCCGCGGGAGGTGGGACCGCTCGGCGGGGACGTCGGTGGGGACGTCAGTGGGGACGTCGGTGGGGACGTCGTCGGAGGGGACGTGGACGTCGGTGACGAGCACGTCGACCGCTGCCACGCGCAGCCCCGTGAGGGTCTGGACCGCCTCGGCGACCGCGCGGCGCACCGCCTCGGCCAGGGCGGGCAGCGAGGTGCCGTGCTGGGCGACCAGCTCCACCGCCACCGAGGTGCTCCCGCCCTCCACGGCCACCGACAGGCCCCGCGCCGAGGCGCCGGGAGACCCCGCCAGCCGACCGCGCACCGCACCGGCGGAGCGCGGTCCCGCACCCCCCAGGGCGTGGACCCCGGCGACGCCCCGGACCGCGCCGCGCGCCACCGCGAGGACCACGGCGCCGCCGATGGTCGTGGTGCCCCGCTGGGAGGCGGGGAGGGCGGTCGAGGCGCTCACAGGGGGCTCCGCAGGTCGCTGGTGGCAGCGGTGACCCCGGTGGCGGGGCCGGTGGCCGGGTCGGCGGCTGGGTCGGTGGTGACCTCGGCGGTCTCGCGCCGTGCGGTCGTGGTGACGGCTGCGGTGCCGGGCACCGACCGCACGTCCACCCGGACCCGCTCGTACGGCACCACCTCGAGGCCCACCACGGGCCGCTCCTCCGACAGCACCAGCTCGAGGGGCAGCGCTTCGCCCGCGGCCCCCGGGCCGTCTCCGGACCCGGCGTCGGCCGAGCCCGGGGTGAGCGGCTCGCGCACCGTCCGCAGGACCTCTCGGCGCACGGCGACCACCACGGTCACCTCCTCGGTGACCACCTCCCGGCGCACCCGCACCCGCTCGCGGGGTGCGCGGCGCACGCCGACGTCGGCCCTCTCGGCGGAGAGCACCACGTCCACGCCCCGTCCGGGTGCGTCGGGAGGCGTCACAGCCGTCTCCTCAGCCCGTCAGCTCAGAGGCGGTCGCGGTCGCGGCCGGCGTCCGCGCGGGGCGCGTCGGCGTCGAGGTCGATCTCCTCCTTGCGCACGTCGGCGGAGACCGTCCGCTCCTCGGAGACCTCGCGGGTGCCGACCCGGACCCTCTCGACGGGCTCGACGGTGGTGGAGACCACCGGCACCTCCTCGTGCAGCACCACCTCGTGCTCCTCGTCGCTGAGCTCGGGGCCGGAGGTGGCCGCACCGCGGTTCCGGTCGGTGACGGGCTCGCGCTCGAGGGTCACCTCCTCGTGGGACGTGGGGACCTGGTGGGTCTGCGTCTCGGTGACGACGTGCTTGCGCAGCCGTGCACGACCCGCCTCGCGGCGCTCGGTGCCGACCTGCAGGCGCTCCTCGGAGCGGGTCATGGCCTCGTCGGTGGTGGGGCCGGAGGTGTCGTGGCCCTCGGTGCGCCGGGACGTGGTGCCCGTGGTCGTGCCCGCGCCCGGCCCGGCGGTGCCCTGGGCGGCGCCCAGCTCGTCGAGGCCCTCGTACTCGCCGCGGCGCTGCCCGGTCCCCTCGGTGTAACCCGTGCCCTCGCCCCGCAGGTGCTCGGCGCCGGTCGTGCCGGCGGTCGTGCCCGTGGTCGTGTCCGTGGCCGCCGACGTCGAGGCGTCGAGCCCGTAGTGGCGGTAGAGCCGCTCCTCCTCGTCGGGGGTGAGCTGGCCGTCGGCGTCGGTGCGCGGGGCGTCCTTGACCTGGTCCTTGGTGTAGGGAACGCGGAGCTCGTCGTCGGTGCTGGTCGCGCCGGCGAGCGGCACGAAGGTCTCCGAGCTGCCGAAGAGCCCGGTGCGCACGGTGACCCACTCCGGTCGGTCGGTGGCGTCGTCGAGGTAGACCTCGCCGACCTTGCCGATCTTGGCGCCGTCAGAGGCGTGGACGGTGGCTCGGCGCAGGGCCTCGACGTCGAAGGTGGTTCCGGTGGCCATGGGGGTCCTCCTGGTGCGACGTGCGCCGGCGGTGCGCGCTCGTGGGCGACGTCCGACCCGCCAGCCGGAACGGAGGCGCCAGTGGTCTGCAGCGTCATCCGACCTGGCTCCACGGTGACAGCGGGTGAGTGCCTCCGCGAGCCGATCACGGCCCCCGCGCGGGTCCGCTCCGCGCTCTCAGGACCGGGCGACGTCGGCGAGGTCGACGTCTCCCGACAGCACGTGCCGCGCCACCACCTGGATCGTCGTGTCGCAGCTGAAGGCGTACGCGCGCAGCCGGGCGAGCGCCTCGGCGGGCCCGGCCCCGAGCCGCGCCCGGAGCATGCCCACCACGATCGGCAGGTGCTCGTCGCGGGCGGCGTCCTCGGTGAACAGCTCCTCGGTCGAGGCCCGCTGCAGCACCACGGCCGTCACGAGGGCCGCCAGCGCGGTGAGGTCGTCGACCTGCCGGTGGGTGAAGGGACGCGGCTGGTCGCGGCCGACCGCCAGGACCCCGACCACCCCGGGACCGCTGGGGCCGGTGCTCCCGCCGTGGTCCGGAGCGCTGGTGGCGCGGCCGGTCGACAGGCGCAGCGGCAGCACCGCCAGGGACCGCAGCGGCACGTCACGCGGGACCGCGCTGAGCAGCAGGGGCCAGGGCGCCACGGCGGTGCGGAGGTCGTCGACCAGGACCGGCACCCCCGAGGAGAGCACGTCGACGCTGGGTCCCTGAGCCAGGCTCTGCTGCAGGTCGCAGAAGTGCTCCAGCACCGCGTCGGACCCTCGCAGCGGCAGGCGGTCGTCGGGGCCGGTGGCGACGACGACCGCGACGCGGTCCCAGCCCACGGCCTCGCGCAGCGCCTCGCACACCCGCAGCTCGGGCGCGGTCGAGGGGCTCACGGGCAGCCCCTCGGCCCCTCGCGCGTGCCCGTGGCGACGCCTGCGACGGGAGCCGTGCCGCTCGTCATGCTCCAGCGTGGCACCGCTGGGGCCGCCCCGCACCGGGACGTCCCGGGGGCCTTGAGGTGGTGCCAGGTGGCGCCTACGCTCGGGGGACGGGTCGACGGAACGGCTCCACCTCCCCTTCCCGAGGTGCCACCGTGTCCCAGCCGCCTCCTCCTCCCCAGGACCCCTGCCCGGCTCCGCACCTGCTGCACAGCGTCCGGTCCGAGGGCAGCAGCGCTGCGCTGCGGTGGACGGGCAGCGGAGTGGTCGTGGAGCTCTCCGGAGACCTCGACCTGACGTGCAGGGACCAGCTCGCCCACGTCGCGCACCTGCTCGCGAGGTGGTCGCACCGCGCCGTCGTCGACGCCTCGCGCGTCACCTTCGTCGACGTCAGCGGGCTCCGGGCGGTGCTGGACCTCGCGCCACCGGGCGGCTCGCTGCTCGTGCTCGAGCCCAGCCGCCCCCTCCTGCGCCTGATCGACCTCCTGCGCCAGAGCACCGGCTGGCCACCGGTGCTCGCGGTGGGTCCGCCGGAGCGGGCGCTGGTGCTCCGCCGGCCCGCCCCCGAACCCGCCGCGCGGGGGGTCGTGGACCTCGCGGCGCACGCGGAGCTGCCGACACCGAGGTCGCGCTGACGACGCGCTGATGACGCGCTGATGACGCGCCACGGGGGCGCCCACCGCGACGGTGGACGCCCCCGTGGGCGAGAGGGTGCGGGTCAGGCCTTGAAGGCGTCCTTGACGTGCTCGCCGCGCTGCTTCAGGTCAGCGGAGGCCTGGTCGCGCTGGCCCTCGGCCTGCAGGTCCCGGTTGTCGGTCTTCTGGCCGACCCCCTCCTTGACCTTGCCGGCGGCCTCCTGAGCGGCGTTCTTGACCTTGTCGATGGCAGACATGCGCCCTCCTTCATCGGGGACCTCAGATCCTGCGCTCAGCCGGCGTCCTTCGCACGTCGAGCGGAGTCCGCCAGGAGGGTCCCGGCGATGCCCGCGAGGAAGACGTCCTTGGCGATGGCCTGGCCCTGCTCGGTCCAGCGCAGGCTGCCGGGCTCGCGCATGCCCGGCACCCGCAGGTACAGGCCCAGGAGGCCGCCGCTGAAGGCGGCCAGCCCGGTGGCCACGAGGGCGGTGGGCACGAACGGCAGCAGCAGCGCCGAGCCGAGGACGATCTCCGCGGTGGAGAGCGCCTTGACGAACTTCTTGGGCTCCACCTGGCCCAGGAAGGGGTAGGCGGTCGCCGCGAAGCCGTGCAGGCCCTGGGCCACCTCCTGAGGGGCGTTCCGCTTGGACAGCCCCGAGTTGAGGATGTAGGCGCCGCTGGCGAAGCGGGCCGGGAGGTGGGACGGCAGGACGGGGCTGCGCACGGGGGTGCCTCCGGGTTGTTCAGGGTGTGTTCGACGCGACCGTCGGGAGAAGTGCAGGTCACGCTAGCCAGGACGACACTCCGCCGCGACCGGCGCCGATCCCGCGAAGTCCCGGAAGTCGCCTCCCGGCGTGGCTACCGTGGGTCGCGGGCCGCCACAGCGAGCGCTGCTGAGCGGTGTCCCGACGCGGAGGGCGCAGTGGGTCGACGGGTGAAGCGAGGCTCCGGCCTCCGCCTGGCGCACCCCGCCGAGGGCGTGGCCCTGGGCGTCGCCGGCCTGCTCGTGGCCGCCACCCTCACCATCTCCCTGGGCGGCCTGCCTGCCCTCGACGGCTCCCAGGACGGTGGCGGGGTCACCGCTGCCGGCGCCGCCGGAGGCCGCGCGGGCGGGGGATCCGCCGTGCAGGAGGCCGCAGCGAGCGGCGGTGGCGGGGCCTCCGCCACCAGCGCCGCCCCCGTCTCGGGCCCGTACAGCCTCGCCCAGGCGGCGAGGCTGTCGGCGCTCGTCACCGCCCTGCCGCCGCTCGTCGCCACCGAGGAGGGGGCGATCCTCCCGGGCGCGGGCGTGCTGGTCGTCCCCCGCGGCTACCGCGTGGCCGCCACCGAGCGGGCCGGTTGGGAGGACGACGGCACCCCCGGCCTGCCGGACCTGCCCCCCAGCCCCGCACCCGGTGCGGACCCGTCCGCCGCCGCGGGTGACGGCCTCGGTGAGGGCAGCAGCAGCACGAGCACCACCGCCGACCCCTCCAGCCCGGCACCGCAGAGCGGTTCCGGGGCCAGCGGCTCGTCGGGCTCGTCGGGCTCGACGAGCGGCACCGGAGCTGCACCGTCCTCCAGCCCCGGTGCGGGCTCGGGGTCGGCCCAGCCCAGCACGCCGCCGTCGAGCGCTCCCGGGGGCACGGGCGCCGCGGGGACCGAGGGAGCCGAGGACGGAGCGGCGTCGGAGACCGAGGGACGCGCCGCGGCCGGCCCCGGCGCCACCGCGCTGTCCGCCCCGGCCAGCACCACGGCGTCCCGCGGCGCGGAGGAGGCCCCGGGCGAGACGGGCTCCGCGGCGTCGTCTTCGGCGCCCACCGCGGCGACCGGCAGCGCCGTCCCTGCGGACTGACCCGCCCTGCGGTCCGGGGGCCCGTCCGCTAGCGGCGCTGCTCGCTGGCCAGGGCCGCCGCGCCCACGATGCCCGCGGAGTTCAGCAGCTGCGCGGGCACGATGGGGGTGCGCAGCTTCAGCTCCGGCAGGAACTTCTCCGACTTCTTGGAGACCCCGCCGCCCACCACGATGAGGTCCGGCCAGAGCAGGGCCTCCAGGCTCTGGAAGTACTTGTTCAGGCGCTTGGCCCAGTGCGACCACGAGAGGTCGTCGCGCTCGCGCGCCGCGTCCGAGGCGCGGGTCTCGGCGTCGTGCCCGTCCACCTCGAGGTGGCCCAGCTCGGTGTTGGGCACCAGCACGCCGTCGACCATCACCGCCGTGCCGATGCCCGTGCCCAGCGTGGCGAGCACGACCACGCCCTTCACGCCCTTCGCGGCGCCGTAGCGGGCCTCGGCCACGCCGGCGGCGTCGGCGTCGTTGACCACGTGCACCGGGTGTCCGGTGACGGCGGTCATGAGGGTCGCGACGTCGAAGTCGATCCACCCCTTGTCCACGTTGGCGGCGGTGCGCGCGACGCCGTGCTGGATGACGGCGGGGAAGGTGATGCCGACCGGGAGCCCCGCACCGCCGTCGGGCAGCTGCTCGCCGATCTGCTCCACGATCTGCTTGACCACGCGCGAGACCGCGTCCGGCGTGGAGGGCTGCGGCGTGGGGATGCGCACCCGCTCGGCGGAGAACTCGCCCGTGGAGAGGTCGACGGGGGCGCCCTTGATGCCCGAGCCGCCGATGTCGATGCCGATGCCCGTGCCGCTCAGCGCGACGGAGGCGCCGCCGCGCGCGGGGGCCGGTGCCGTCGACGGGGCGGTGGTGGGCGTCGTGGAGGTCTCGGGTGCCACGACGCCGCAGGTTAGCCCGACCCCCCGCTCACGGCAGCGTGAGGACCTCCGCTCCGGTGTCGGTGACCAGCACGGTGTGCTCGAACTGGGCCGTGCGGCCGCGGTCGCGGGTGACCACGGTCCAGCCGTCGTCCCACAGGTCCACCGCCGGGCTGCCCTCGGTGATCATGGGCTCGACGGTGAAGGTCATGCCGGTCTCGATGACCTCGGCGTGGGCGGGTGCGGCGTCGTGGTGGGGGATCACCAGCCCGGAGTGGAACGAGGTGCTGATGCCGTGGCCGGTGTACTCCCTCACGGACCCGTACCCGTGGCGGCGGGCAGCGGCCTCCACCACCCGGCCGATGACGTTCACCTCCCGGCCGGGGCGCACCGCCGCGATGCCGCGGTCGGTGGCGGCCCGGGCGCGCTCGAGCAGCAGCGCGCTGGCCTCGTCCAGCTCGCCGGCGCCGAACGTGGCGCAGGTGTCCCCGTGCACCCCGAGGCCGTCGAGGACGACGTAGGCGGTGACGTCGACGCTGCACAGGTCGCCCTCCGCCAGCGGCCTGTCGTCGGGGATGCCGTGGCAGACCACCTCGTTGACGCTGGTGCAGCACGACTTGGGGAAGCCGCGGTAGCCGAGGGTGGACGGGTAGGCGCCGTGGTCGAGCAGGAACTCGTGGACGACGGCGTCGACGGCGTCCGTGGTGGTGCCCGGCTGGACGTGGCGGCCCGCCTCGGCCGCTGCCTGCGCCGCGATCCTGCAGGCCGTGCGCATCCGCTCCACCACCTCCGCCGGCGGCACGTGCGACCCGCGGTGCGGCGCGGGGCGGGGCCTGTCGACGTACTCGGGGCGGGGCGTGCTGGCCGGCACGGGGCGGCGCGGGCTGACCGCGCCGGGGGTGAGGAGGGGGGCGCGCTGCGGCACGGCGGGTGAGTCTAGGTCGCGCGCCGCGGGCCCCCGGAGGACGATCACGCGCATGAGCGACGGGCAGCAGTACTGGTTCAACACCAAGACCGGGCAGGTCGACGTCGGACACCTCAAGCCCGGCGCCACCCTCATGGGGCCGTACGCCTCGCGCGAGGAGGCCGAGCGGGCCCTGCAGACGGCGCGCGAGAAGACCGAGGCCTGGGACCGCGCCGAGGAGGACTGAGCCGTCGAGGGGCTGCGCGGGCCGGTCGCTCGGCGCCGTACCGGTGGACCGCCGTGGTCCGGCTCCAGGCACCGCTGGAGGCGGTGCAGCGCCGGGTGGAGCCCACCGCCGGGCAGCTGGTGGCCGACGGAGACGACGTCTGCGTGATCACCGCCGGGACGGGCTCCCTGGAGGCGGTCGCCGCCCACCAGGCCTGGCCGGGGGTCCTGTCCAGCGTGGTCTCGCCGCCGCAGCTGAGGGCGGCGGTGCACCCCCTGGGACGGCGGACGGTCGCCTCTGCGGACGCGGGCTGACCGCAGCGCGGACTAGCGTCGTCGTCATGAGCGACGAGGCGGACCACGCACCGGTCCCCGGGGTGCAGGTGGTGGTCGACTGCGCCGACCCCCACGCGCAGGCGGAGTTCTGGGCCGCGACCCTGGGCTACGAGGTGGAGGACGTCGAGCCGCTGGTCAGGCGCATGCTCGACGCCGGGTACGCCACGGACGCCGACGTGCTCGAGCGCAGCGGGGTCCTCGTGTGGCGCGACGCCGCGGCCATCCGCGACCCGGGTGGTGCGAGGCCCCGGCTGTACCTGCAGCGCGTGCCCGAGCCGAAGACCGTCAAGAACCGGGTGCACCTGGACCTGCACGTCGGGCCGGAGCGCGTCGACGCCGAGGTGTCGCGGCTCGAGGGTCTGGGCGCGACGCGCGCGGGGGAGGGCCGCCAGGGCCCGCAGCGGTGGGTGGTCATGACCGACCCCGAGGGCAACGAGCTGTGCCTGAGCTGACTGCGGCGGGAAGCTCCCGGACGGCTCCGGCAGGGACTGCGGGACTGCGGCACCCCCGCTGACCCGCACGCCCGCGGGCGTGCGGGTCAGCGGTCGTCAGCGGCCGGGCTGCGGCTCGGGGAGCCGTGACCCCGCCGGGAGGTGTGCACCGTCGTGGACGCGGACTGCGCCTCCCAGCAGCGTGATGTCCTCCGGGCCACCGACACGGGCGCCACGGCCGACGACGACGCCGTCGTCGACGATCGCGCGCTCGACCCGTGCTCCGGCCAGCACCCGGGCGCCCGGCAGCAGCACGGAGTCGAGCACCTGTGCTCCCTCCTCGACGACCGCACCGGGGCAGAGCACCGAACCTCGCAGCTCGCCGGCGACCACCGCGCCGGGCGAGACCAGGCTGTGCTCGACGCGCGCGCCGGCCATGACCCGCGCCGGCCCGCGCCGACCGCCGCGGGTGAGCACCGGCCACGCCGGGTCGTCCAGGTCGAGCGGGGGCTCCGGGCCGAGCAGCTCCTGGTGCGCGGTCCAGTAGGCCGGCACCGTCCCCAGGTCGCGCCAGTAGCCGCGCTGGGGGTGGGTGCGGGCCGCTCCGTCGGCGGCCAGACCGGGCAGGAGGGCGTGCCCGAGGTCGCCCAGCCCGCCGTCGTCGTCACCGGCGTCGTCGTCACCGCGGCGCACGGCCCGCGCCAGCTCCTCCAGCCGGTCGAGCACCTGGCGGGGGGCGAAGGCGAACACCTCGGTGGTGACCAGGTCGCTGCGGGGCTCCTCCGGCTTGTACTCGTAGCGCCGCACGCGGACCGAGGACGGCTCGTCGGGACCGGACGACGGGGAGGGACCCTCCTCGACCTCGACCACCCCGTAGCGGGAGGCCTCCTCGTGCGCCACTCGCGTGACCACCATCGTCGCCTCGGCTCCGGAGCCCAGGTGGTCCTCCACCACGTCGGACAGGTCCAGGGTGCAGGCGGAGTCCGAGCTCATGACCAGGAGCACCTCGGGGTCGTGCTGGCGCACCAGGTCGGCGTTGCGCCACTGGGAGTCGGCGGTCCCGGTGTGCCAGCCCTCACGCGGCGTGCCGCGGTGGGGAGGCAGCACCACCAGCCCCCCGCCGGTGCGGTCCAGGTCCCAGGGGCGGCCGTTGGCCAGGTGGTGGGCCAGGGAGGCGGGGTGGAACTGCACCGAGACCCACACGTCGCTGATGCCCGAGTGCGCGCAGCTGCTGAGCGCGAAGTCGACGAGCCGGTGGGTCCCGGCCACCGGCACCGCGCCCTTCGCGCGGTGCTCGGTGAGCAGCTCCAGGCGGCTGCCTGCTCCACCGGCCAGCACCAGGGCCAGGACGCGCGGGGGGGCCATCGCCCAGTCCTACTCCTCGACCGCCGTGGTCACCACCTCCGCCCACGGCGACCGGCAGCGGGGGGTGAGCGGTGGGTCTGGTGGGTCAGCCGCCCAGGACGTCGGCGCCGCTCACCTCGTCGGGCACCCACTCCAGCAGGTCGCCGGGCTGGCAGCCCAGGACCCGGCACATCGCCTCCAGCGTGGAGAAGCGGACGGCCTTGGCGCGGCCGTTCTTGAGCACGGCCACGTTGGCGGGGGTCAGGCCGACCCGCTCGGCGAAGTCGCCGACCGACATCTTGCGACGCGCCAGCTCGACGTCGATGCGCACCACGATCGCCACTCAGATGACCTCCTCGAGGTCGGAGCGCAGCCTGGTCGCCTGGGTCAGCAGCGCGCGCATGACGACCATCATCAGCACGGGCACCGCCGCGACCAGGAGCAGCAGCAGGTGCAGCCCGCCCAGTCCGGGCGCGTCGTCGGCCTGGGCGAACTGGAAGACCGGGACGACCGCGGCGGCCAGCACGACCCAGACCGCGGCGAGGGCGGCCACGATGGTGTCGACCCAGGGCAGGGCGCTGTCGCTGAAGATGCGGTCGGCGCGGACCAGGCCCAGCAGGCGCCACGTGGCGACCAGCACCACCTGCAGGCAGACCAGCCCCGCGAGCGCCGCCACCACGACCGTCCACCGGAAGCGGGCCAGCTCCGCGGAGTCCACGGGCGCCAGCTGGGTCAGCCCCACCACGAGGAGGACCTGCGCACCTGCGAGGGCTGCGAACAGCGCCAGCAGCAGCACCTGCAGCGGGCGAGTCAATCGATGCGCGAGAGGCACGCATCGATAATCGTCCACCATCTATCGACAGTCAATGGTCTGAGCGGTGGGGGCGGCCGTCAGCCCCTCGCTCCGTCCGCGGTCTGCCGACTCGGCCGCACGTCGGACGCGCAGGCGCTGGTTACGTCAGCGTGACCACGTGTAGCGTTCGGTGACACACGCCATGCAACTCCGCGCGGCAAGCTGCACTGCGACGTGCCCGCACCTGCTCTGGACCGCCATGCGCACCTCTTCGCCGTCGAAGCCCCTCGTGTCGTGCTGACCGCCGAGCCGGAGTGGCTGCGCCCCTTCCACTGGGACCTGGCGCACCTGGCGACCTACCGCGGGGAGCGCTCCAAGCCCCTCCTGGAGGAGGCCGTCGACCTGGCCGTGCGGATGACGGGGGCCTCCTACGGGGCCTACTTCAAGACCGTCGGCACCGAGCGCCTGGACGCCTTCGCCCTGTCGGGCATCCCCCGCGACGTCTTCCCGCGCCCGGCGGAGGTGGGCCTCCCCCCGGTGCGCATCACCGACGTCTTCGCCCCCACGGTCTCCGAGGGGGGCAGCAGCGTGCTCATCGACGACCTGTTCGCCGACGACCGCTACGGGAGGATGGGCGGGATGCCGCCCGGCCACCCACCGGTGCGCTCCTACCTGGCGGTGCCGGTCAAGAGCATCCAGGGCGTCATGCTCGGAGCGATCCTGCTCGCCCACGTCGAGCCGGGGCGCTTCGACGACGCCAGCCGCCACCAGGCCGAGGCGGTGGCGACCTACGCCGCGGTGGCGATCGAGAACGCCCGCTCCTACGAGGCCGAGCAGCTGGCGATGGCTCGCCTGGGCGAGCTGGCGCAGGTCCTGCAGCGCTCCCTCCTCCCGCGCGCCCTGCCCTCGCTGGACCGGGTGGAGGTGGCCGTGCGCTACCTGCCCGCGGAGGCCGGGCAGGAGGTCGGCGGCGACTGGTACGACGCCGTGGTCTCCGACCACCAGGTCACCTTCGTCATCGGGGACGTGCAGGGGCACTCCACCGCTGCGGCCGCCCTGATGGGCCAGCTGCGCACCGCGGTGCGCGCCTACGTGTCCGAGGGCCACGCGCCGGGGGCGGCGCTGGCGCGCACCAACGCCCTGCTGGACGACCTGGGCTCGGACCTGTTCGCCACCTGTGCCCTGGTGCAGCTGGACCAGCACACCGGCGCGATGCGGGTGGCCTCCGCCGGTCACCCCCCGCCGCTGGTGGTGCGCAAGGGGGCCGTCTGCGAGGTCGAGGTCGAGCCGGGGGTCCCGCTGGGAGTCGCGCCCGGCACGACCTACCCCGAGACCCTGGTGCAGCTGACCGGGCGCGCTGAGGTGCTCCTGTACACCGACGGGCTGGTGGAGACGGCTGCTGGTGGTGTCACCGCGGACCTGCCGAGGGTGATGTCGATCGCCGCGGAGCCCCACCGCGACATCGAGGCGGTGGTGGAGGCCGTGCTGTCCGGGGTGGCCTCCCACCTGACCGACGACGTGGCGCTGCTGGGCCTGTCCTACGCCGGCCCGGTCGGGCAGGCCGCCGAGCTGGACGTGGAGGGGTCTGTCGGCGCCCCGGGCCTGTGCCGGCGCTTCCTGCACCGCCAGCTGGACCTGTGGGGCGTGGACGAGGACACCACGGACTCCGCCGCGGTGGTCCTCTCGGAGCTGGTGACCAACGCCGCCATCCACGCCCACGGGCGGGTGCGGCTGAAGCTGGAGGTGGTGGACGGACGGCTGCGGATCAGCGTCACCGACGCCTCCACCGGCCGTCCGCGCCAGCGCCAGGCCGAGGAGGGGGCCCTGGGCGGGCGGGGCCTGGCGATCGTCGAGGCGATGAGCGAGGACTGGGGCGTGGTGATGCGCCCGACCGGCAAGACCGTGTGGTCCCAGCTGGCCATCTCCGGGCCCGGCGGCCAGCCTGCGGGTCGCTGACCCCTGCGAGCTGGTGCCGTGCGGTGGCGCCGAGCGCTCGACGGCCGCGGAGGGGGCTACTCGGGGACGGTGTGCTCCGGACCGGGGAAGGCGCGGGAGCGGACCTCGGCGGCGTACTCGGCCGCCGCGTCCCGCAGCGCCGTGCGCAGCTGCGCGTAGGCCTTGGCCAGCCTGGGCGAGCGCGCCGACAGGCCCGCCATGTCCAGCCACACGAGCACCTGCCCGTCGCAGCCGGCCCCCGCGCCGATGCCGATGGTGGGGATGTCCAGCGCTGCCGTCACGCGCTCGGCGACCGGTCCCGGGACCACCTCGAGGACGACGGCGAAAGCACCGGCCTCCTGCAGCGCGAGGGCGTCGGCCAGCAGCTCGTCGGCGGCGGCGCCGCGCCCCTGCACGCGGGGCCCGCCCATGGCGTTGACGGACTGCGGGGTGAAGCCGAGGTGGCCCATCACGGGGATGCCGGCGTCCACGAGGGCCTTCACCTGCGGGGCCACGCGGCGGCCGCCCTCCAGCTTCACGCCGTGCGCGAGGCCCTCCTTGAGCATGCGCACGCCCGTGCGCAGCGCCTGCGCCGGGCCCTCCTCGTAGGAGCCGAACGGCAGGTCGGCGACGACGAACGGCCGGCCGCCGCGCGAGGCGACGGCCCGCACGTGGGGCAGCAGGTCCTCGACGGTCACGGGGAGGGTGGTGGCGTGGCCGTGCAGGTTGTCGCCCACGGAGTCGCCCACGAGCAGCACGTCGATGCCCGCCTCGGCGAAGACGTCCGCGGTCACCGCGTCGTAGGCGGTGAGCATGGTGATGGGCTGCCCGGCCGCCTTCATCGCGCGCAGGTGGTGCACCCGCACGCGCTTCGGGGCGATCTGCTCGCTCATCGGGACTGCTGCTCCCGCCAGTGGGTGGTGATGGGCAGGCGCCGGTCGCGACCGAACGCCACGGAGCTGATCTTGACGCCCGGGGCGAACTGCCGCCGCTTCCACTCGGCGCGGTCGACGAGCCCGACGACCTCGTCCACCACCTCCGCCTCGAACCCCGCCTCGAGCAGCTCGCTGCGGCCCTGCGCGCCCACCACGTAGTGCTCGAGCACGTCGTCGAGCACCTCGTAGGGGGGCAGCGAGTCCTGGTCGGTCTGACCGGGGCGCAGCTCCGCCGAGGGCACCTTGGAGATCGAGTTCTCGGGGATGGGCGGGACCTCGCCGCGCGCGACGGCCTGCGCGTTGCGCCAGCGGGCCAGCTCCCACACGAGCATCTTGGGCACGTCCTTGAGCGGGGCGTACCCGCCGACGGAGTCCCCGTAGAGCGTCGAGTACCCGACGCTCAGCTCGGACTTGTTGGACGTCGCCAGCACGAGGTGCCCCTCGGAGTTGCTCAGCGCCATGAGCGTGGTGCCGCGGACGCGCGCCTGGAGGTTCTCCTCGGCGACCGGCGACAGGGTCATGGCGTCGCCCAGACCGGCGGTGAACGCGTCGACCATCGGCGCGATGGGGATGGTCCGGTAGTCCAGACCCGTGCGGGCGGCGAGGTCGTCGGCGTCGCTGCGGGAGTGCTCGCTGGAGTACGACGACGGCAGGGAGATGCCCGTCACGGCCTGCGGCCCCAGCGCGTCCACGGCGATGGCCGCCACGAGCGCCGAGTCGATGCCGCCGGACAGGCCGAGGGCGACCCTGCGGAAGCCGTTCTTGCGGACGTAGTCGCCCAGGCCCAGCTGCAGCGCGGCCCACACCTCGCCCACCTCGTCGAGCCGCTCGCGCTCGACCGCCTCGACGGCCGGGCGCTCGCGGCCCGCGGTGGCCGGGCGGTCGCTGACGACGACGTGCTGCACGCCCGCGGGCAGCGCCTGCGGGTCGAGCCCGTTCTGCGCCAGGTCGACGTCCACCACGAGCAGGTCCTCGGCGAACTGGGCGCCGCGGGCCAGGAGCTCGCCGTCGGCGGCGACCACGAGCGAGTCGCCGTCGAAGACGAGGTCGTCCTGACCGCCGACGAGGTTCAGCCACGCCAGCGGGCAGCCGGCCTCGCGGGCCCGCCGCTGCGCGAGCTCCAGGCGCGTGTCGTCCTTGTCGCGCTCCCACGGCGAGCCGTTGACCACCAGCAGCAGCTCCGCACCGGCCTCCCGGGCGCGCTCGACCGGGCCGCCGTCCTGCCAGAGGTCCTCGCAGATGACCACGGCCACGTCGACACCGCCGATGCGCGCCACGAGCAGGTCGCGGCCGGGCACGAAGAAGCGGAACTCGTCGAAGACGCCGTAGTTGGGCAGGTGGTGCTTGGCGTACCGGGCGACCACCAGGCCGCGGTGGAGCACGGCCGCGCAGTTCTGCGGCATGCCCTTGGGCACGCCGACCACGCCGCGCTCGTCGCGGCCCGAGCCGGCGCGGGCGGCTGCCTCGACGTCGAGCTGGCTCTCCACGTCGGTGACGCGGTCGAGGTAGCCGACGACGACGGGGGTCTCGCCCAGGCCGTCCGCGGCGAGGTCGCGGGCCAGCTGCTGCACGCACGCGCGGGAGGCCTCGACGAAGGAGGAGCGCAGCGAGAGGTCCTCCACGGGGTAGCCCGTGAGCACCATCTCGGGGAAGGCCACGAGGTCCGCGCCGGCGGCGGCGGCGCTCGCGGCGCGCTCCCGCACCAGGGCGGCGTTGCCGGGCAGGTCCCCGACCGTGGCGTTGACCTGGGCCAGCGCGAGGCGCAGCTGCGTCATGGTTCGAGCCTAGCCAGCGCTGCGGGGGCGTCCGCCATCGCTCGCGCCGGCGCCCGACCGCTCGTCGTCGTCGCCGCCAGCGGCTGAGGAGCCGTCGCCGCGACCGCTGCGGCGGACGTCGACCAGGGCGACCACCAGCGCCGCCAGCACGAGCAGCGCGCTCATGCCGAGGGCCGCGGACAGGCCGTCGCGGGGGTCCCCGGCGCCGCTGACGGAGAGGAACACCGCGCTCACCACGGCCAGCCCGATGCCGGACCCCACGCGCTGGAAGGTCTGGAACACCCCGGAGGCGCTGCCGGCGTCGCGGCCGTCGATGTTGGCCAGCGACAGGTTGACGTTGGGGCCGATGACCACGCCGCTGCCGAAGCCGGCCACGAGGAACGGCACCAGCAGGAGCAGACCGGTCCAGGAGTCGCCCACGGCCGGGGCCACGAGCTCGACCACGGCGATGACGGCCAGCAGGCCGACGACGACGCCGACCAGCCCGCGCACCACCAGCTGGCGCCCCTGGGCCGCCACCCGCTTGCCGGCCCACGGCGCGGCGACCGCGGAGGCCAGCGCGAACGGCGTCTGGGTCAGGCCGGCCTCGAGCGCGGAGTAGCGCAGCGCGTCCTGCAGGTAGAGCGTGACCGTGAAGAAGATGGCGATGAACCCGCCGAAGTACAGCGACCCGAGCAGCACCCCGGGCCCGAAGCCGGGCGCCCCGAGCAGCCCCGGGCGCGCCAGCGGCAGGTGACCGGCGGCGGCGTAGCGGCGCTCCCAGCGCACGAACGCCCAGCCGCTGGCCGCGGCCACCACGAGCGCCACCACCACCAGCAGCGGGCCGAGCACCGAGCGCTCCTGCACGGCGCCCAGCACGAGCCCGACCGCGACGGCGAGCAGCACGGTGCCCACCCAGTCCAGCCGCGAGCGCTCGGCGCTGGCGCGGTCGGAGATGAGCTTGAGCCCCAGCACGAACGCCACCGCGGCCACCGGCATGTTGACGAGGAAGACGAGCCGCCACGACTCCTCCCACGGCACCAGCGTGATGATGACGCCCCCGAGCAGCGGGCCGACCGCCGTCGACAGGCCGACGGTGGCGCCGAACCTGCCGAAGGCCCGGCCGCGCTCCGCGCCGCGGAACTCGGAGTTGATGATCGCGGTGATCTGGGGGTTGAGGACCCCCGCGCCCAGTCCCTGCGCGATGCGGGCGGCGATGAGCGCCTCGGGGTTCGGCGCCAGGCCGCAGGCCAGCGAGCCGAGGGCGAAGAGGACCAGGCCGACGAGGAAGATCTTCTTGCGGCCGTAGGAGTCGCCCAGGCGCCCCGCGGGCACCAGGGCCAGGCCGAACACCACCGCGTAGCCGGTGACGACCCACTGCAGCTGGCTGCCGGAGGCCCCCAGGCCGGAGGAGATGGACGGCAGCGCGACGTTGACGATGCTGACGTCGAGCAGGGTCATGAAGCCGGTGACGAGGCAGACCCACAGCACCTGCCAGCGCCGGGGGTCCACCCCGCCGCCGCCGCCCCCGCCGGGGCTGCCGGCGGGTCCGGTGGAGCTCTCCGGCTGCGCGGAGGAGTGGGTGGTCACGACTGACCATCCTCACCGCGGACGAGCGGTCGCGCGCGTTCGGCATGATGCCCCCATGGACAGGCAGCAGGAGTTCGTGCTCCGTTCGGTGGAGGAGCGCGACATCCGGTTCATCCGGCTGTGGTTCACCGACGTCAACGGGTCGCTGAAGTCGGTGGCCGTGGCGCCCGCGGAGCTGGAGAGCGCCTTCTCCGAGGGCATCGGCTTCGACGGCAGCGCCATCGAGGGGCTGACCCGCGTCTCCGAGGCGGACATGCTGATGCGCCCCGACCCGGCGACCTACCAGGTGCTGCCGTGGCGCACCGACTCCGTCTCGGGGCAGGGCACGGCGAGGATGTTCTGCGACATCCTCACGCCGGAGGGCACGCCCGCCGCCTCGGACTCCCGGCAGGTGCTCAAGCGGGTGCTGGCGAGGGCCGCCGACGCCGGCTTCACCTTCTACACGCACCCCGAGGTGGAGTTCTACCTGCTCCAGGACGACGCGCGGAAGACCGGCGTCCCGGTGCCGATCGACTCCGGCGGCTTCTTCGACCACGTGGCCCGCGGGGAGGGGCAGGACTTCCGCCGGCAGGCGATCTCGATGCTCGAGGCGATGGGCATCTCGGTGGAGTTCAGCCACCACGAGGCCGGCCCGGGCCAGAACGAGATCGACCTCCGCTACGCGGACGCGCTGTCCACGGCGGACAACATCATGACCTTCCGCACGGTGATCAAGGAGGTCGCGATCCAGCAGGGCGTCTACGCGACCTTCATGCCCAAGCCGATCGCGGGGCAGCCGGGCTCGGGCATGCACACCCACATGTCCCTGTTCGAGGGCGACCGCAACGCCTTCCACGACCCGGGCGGCCAGTACGGGCTCTCCAAGACCGGCAGGGCCTTCATCGCGGGCCTGCTGCGGCACGCCCACGAGATCACCGCGGTCACCAACCAGTACGTGAACTCCTACAAGCGCCTGTGGGGCGGTGACGAGGCGCCGTCCTACGTCTGCTGGGGGCACAACAACCGCTCCGCGCTGGTGCGCGTGCCCATGTACAAGCCGCGCAAGGCGGGGGCCGCGCGCGTGGAGTACCGGGCGCTGGACTCGGCCGCCAACCCCTACCTGTCCTTCGCGCTGCTGCTGGCCGCCGGCCTCAAGGGCGTGGAGGAGGGCTACGAGCTGCCCGAGCCCACCGACGAGGACGTCACGCGCATGACCGACGCGGAGCGCCGCGTCATGGGCATCACCCCGCTGCCGGCCAGCCTGGACCGCGCGCTCACCGTGCTGGAGTCCTCCGACCTGGTGGCCGAGACCCTCGGCGAGCACGTGGTCGACTACCTCCTGCGCGACAAGCGCGAGGAGTGGAGCCAGTACCGGGCGCAGGTCACGCCGTACGAGCTGCGGCGGCACCTCCCCGTGCTGTGAGCGGTGCTGTGAGGAGTGCTGTGAGGAGTGCGCACGGGGGTCCCGTCGTCCTCGTGGTCGAGCACGAGGCCGGCTGCCCGCTGGGGCGGCTGGAGCCGCTGCTGGCGGGCTCCTCGCGGCTCGACGTGCGCCGGCCCTGGGCGGGTGACCCGCTGCCGACCGGGCGCGGCGCGCTCGACGGCGTGGACGCGCTCGTCGTCCTCGGCGGCCAGGTGGCCGCCTGGGACGACGACGTCGCGCCGTGGCTCCCGGCCACCCGGGCGCTGCTCGCGCGGGCGGCGTCGGGCGGCGTGCCGGCGCTCGGGCTCTGCCTGGGCGCCCAGCTGCTGGCGCTCGCCACCGGCGGCCGCGTGGAGCGGGGCCCGGCCGGACCCGAGGCGGGGCTGCTGCCCGTGCGCGCCACGGACGCGGGCCGGGCCGACGCGCTGGTGGGCGCCGTCGTCGCCGACCTCGGCGAGCGGTGGGAGGCCCCGCAGGCGCACGGTGATGCCGTGACCGCGCTGCCGCCGGACGCCGAGCTGCTCGCCTCCTCCGACCTCTACCGCGTGCAGGCCCTGCGCGTGGGGGAGAGCGCCTGGGGCGTGCAGTACCACCCCGAGGTCACCCCGGCGGACCTGCTGGGGTGGCTGGCCGACCACCACGCCGAGGAGCTGGCCGCGCGCGGGAGCGGCGTGGACGCCCAGCGCACGGCCGTGGCGCAGGCCGAGCCGCGGCTGGCGCAGCTGGCCGCCGTGCACGCGCGGGTGCTGCTCGAGGCGGCGGGAGCGCGGGCGCGGTGAGCCCCGTGACGGGCACTCCCACCGGCAGCGCCGCCGGCCAGGAGCCGGGCGCGCGCCTCGACAGCGCCGCCGCCCAGCTGCTGCGCCAGGGCTTCACCGGGGGCCGCAGCGCCGTCAAGCTGCTGTCCGACCGCGCCCTGGAGCCCCTCGCGCGCCGTGCGGGCGGGCTGGACGGGGTGGTCGGTGCGCTGGGCGCCACCGCCGACCCCGACCGCGCCCTGCTGGCGCTGGTGCGCCTCCTGGAGCGCACCGACGAGGCGGCCCTGCTCGCCGTCCTGGCCGAGCCCTCCGCCGTGCGCGACCGGCTGCTGGCGGTGCTCGGGGGCTCCGTGGCGCTGGGGGAGCACCTGGTGCGCCACCCCGAGCAGTGGCGCGCCGTCACCGAGGACCCGCTGCTCCCGCCGGTCGACGAGGGCGTGGACGGCATCGGGGACGACGACGACGCCGACCGCGGCGGTGACCGCTGCGCGGTGCGCGCGCTGCTCCTGCGGGCCGTGGGGGCCGACCCCGCCGCCCCGGCGCCCGTGGCGGCGCTGACCGGTGACGAGGGCCGCGACGCGCTGCGCCTGGCGTACCGCGAGCGGCTGCTGGCGATCGCCGGGGCGGACCTCGCCAGCACCGCGCCGCTGGCCGCGGTGGACGCCGTGACGCGCTCGCTGTCGGACCTCGCCGACGCCGCCCTGGAGACCGCGCTGGCGCTGGCGCGCGCCGCGGTGGAGGGCTCGCAGGCCTGCCGGCTCGCGGTCATCGCCATGGGCAAGTGCGGGGCGCGGGAGCTGAACTACGTCAGCGACGTCGACGTGGTCTACGTGGTGGCCCCCGGCCTCGCCTCCGAGGGCGGGGCGGCCGACGAGGAGGCGGCGATCGCGGTCGGCACGCGGCTGGCCAGCGAGCTGGCGCTGGCGTGCTCGGCGACCACCGCCGAGGGCGTGCTGTGGCCGGTGGACGCCAACCTGCGCCCCGAGGGCCGCGACGGGCCGCTGGTGCGGACCCTGGAGAGCCACCTGCAGTACTACCGGCGGTGGGCGAAGACCTGGGAGTTCCAGGCGCTGCTCAAGGCGCGCCCGGCCGCGGGCGACCCCGACCTGGGCGCCGCGTACGCCGCCGCCACGGCCGACCTCGTGTGGCGCGCCGCCGACCGCCCCGACCTCGTGCCGGGAGCGCAGGCGATGCGCCGGCGGGTGGAGCAGCACGTGCCCGCCAAGGAGCGCGACCGGCAGCTGAAGCTGGGACGCGGCGGCCTGCGCGACGTCGAGTTCAGCGTGCAGCTGCTGCAGCTGGTGCACGGGCGCACCGACCCCGCCCTGCGCACGTCCAACACGCTCGACGCCCTGCAGCGCCTCGCCGCCTACGGCTACGTCGGCCGCCACGACGCCGCCGAGCTCGACCACGACTACCGCTTCCTGCGGGTGCTGGAGCACCGGCTGCAGCTCAAGGCCGTGCAGCGCACCCACCTGCTGCCCACGTCCGAGGCGGACCTGCGGCGCCTGGGCCGCGCCGCCGGCGTCCCCGGCGGCGCGGAGGGCCTGCAGCGCGAGCTCGCCGTGGTGCGCCGGCGGGTGCGCCGCCTGCACGAGGCGCTGTTCTACCGGCCGCTGCTCGCCGCCGTCGCCGCGCTCAAGCCCGACGAGGTGCGCCTGTCGCCCGCGGCGGCGCAGGCGCGGCTGGGGGCGCTGGGCTACCGCGACCCGGCCGGGGCGCTGCGGCACATCGCCGCGCTGAGCTCGGGGGTGAGCCGGCGGGCCGCCATCCAGCGCCAGCTGCTGCCGGTGATGCTCGGGTGGTTCGCCGACGGTGCCGGGCCCGACGAGGGGCTGCTGAGCTTCCGGCGCATCAGCGAGAAGCTCGGCGGCTCGCACTGGTACCTGAAGATGCTCCGCGACGAGGGGGCGGCGGCGCAGCGGGTGGCGGTGGCGACGTCGTCGTCGCGGCTGGTGGCCGACGGGCTCGAGCGCGACGGGGAGGCCGTGCGCTGGCTGGGCGACGACGCCGAGCTGGCCCCCCGCTCGCGCTCCGCGCTGCGGGCGGAGGTGGACCGCGCCACCGCCCGCCAGGAGGACCTCGCCGCCGCCGCGGGGGTCGTCCGGCGGCTGCGCGGCCGGGAGATGCTCCGCACGGCCCTGGCCGACGTGCTCGGCCTGGTGGACGCAGCCGCCGTGCGCGAGGCCCTCAGCACCTCCACCGGCGCCGTGCTGGACGCCGCCGTCGACGTGGCCTGGCGGGCCCCGGCGGTGCTGGCCGCGGGCGGCGGGGAGCGGCTGACGCGCTTCGCCGTCGTCGGGATGGGCCGCCTGGGCGGTGCGGAGATGGGGTACGGCTCCGACGCCGACGTCGTCTTCGTCCACGACCCGCTGCCCGGCGTGCGCGGCGCCGACGCGCAGGACCAGGCCCTGCTGCTGGCCTCGGAGCTGACGCGGATCCTCACCGCGCCCGGACCCGAGCCCGCCCTGGAGGTGGACGCACGGCTGCGTCCCGAGGGCCGCAACGGGCCCCTGGCGCGCTCGCTGGGCTCCTGCCGGGAGTACTACCGGCGCTGGTCGGAGCCGTGGGAGGCGCAGGCGCTGCTGCGCGCGGTGCCGACGGCCGGCGACCTCTCGGTGGGCCGCGCGTTCTGCTCCCTGGTCGACCCGCTGCGCCACCCCGACGACGGCGCCGACGAGGCGGTGCTGCGCGAGGTGCGCCGCGTCAAGGCGCGCGTGGAGGGCGAGCGGCTGCCGCGCGGCATCGACCCCCGCCGCCACCTCAAGCTCGGGCCCGGCGGGCTGGCGGACGTCGAGTGGACCGCCCAGCTGCTGCAGCTGCGCCACAGCGGCGACCTCCCGGCCCTGCGCACGCCGTCGACCACGGGGGCGCTGCGCGCCGCCGCGGAGGCCGGCCTGGTGGCCGAGCGCGACGTCGAGGTGCTCGTCGAGGCCTGGGAGTTCGCCTCCCGGCTGCGCGACGCGCTGGTGCTGCACAGCGGCCGCCCCACCGACGTGCTGCCCCGGGAGGCGCGCGACCTCGACGCCGCGGCCCGGCTGCTGGGGTACCCGGCCGGGTCGGCCACGAAGGTCGAGGACGACCTGCGCCGCTCGGCGCGCCGCGCCCGCGCCGTGGTGGAGCGCGTCTTCTACGGCTGACGTGCGGGCGCGCGGTGATCAGGAGAGGCTTCCCCGGTGGACCTGCAGGACGCTCGGGTGCTGGTGACGGGTGCGACCGGAGGGCTGGGGCGACCGGTGTCGACCCGCCTCGCGGCCGCGGGGGCGCGCCTGGCGCTCACCGGCCGCGACGAGGGCCGCCTGGAGGAGGTGGCCGGCTCGCTGGGGGGCGACCGGCCGCTGACCGTGGCCGCCGACCTCACGCTGCCCGACCAGCCGCAGGCCGTCGTCGACGCGGCCGTGGAGCACCTCGGCGGCCTCGACGCCGTCGTCCACCTGGCGGGTGCGTCGGGCTTCGCCGCGGTGGGCACCGAGGACGACGACGCCCTCGACGAGCTGCTCCTCGTCGACTACCTGGCCCCGGTGCGCCTGCTGCGCGCCGCCCTGCCGGCGCTGCGGGAGGCGAAAGGGACCGCGCTCGTGGTGACCGCGGTGCTCGCCGAGGGACCCGTCGCGGGCATGGCCGCCTACGGCGCGGCGAAGGCGGCGCTGTCCAGCTACGTCGGCGCAGCTGCCAAGGAGCTGCGCCGCAGCGGCGTCCGCGTGGTGGACGCGCGCCCGCCGCACACCGAGACCGGCCTGGCCGACCGCCCGCTCACGGGCACCGCGCCCAAGCTCCCGCAGGGCAAGGACCCCGAGGAGGTCGCCGCCCGCCTCGTGAAGGCCCTCGTCGACGACGAGCGCGAGGTCCCCTCCTCCGCCTTCTGACGGACCACCGGGGTCCGCGCGGCGCGGTCGGGTGAGCGGTCAGCAGCCGCAGCTCTTCAGGGTCGGGTCGAGCGGGGCGTGCTCGGCGATGACGCGGCCCTCGCCGTCGTACCAGGTGAACAGCTCCACGCCGTCCACGACGCCCTCGCTGACCAGGCGCACCTCGTCGCTCGTGCTCACCGGCTCATCCTCGCGCGGGAGCCGCGCGCCGGCGAGGGGCCTTCCCGCGCCAGGCCAGGGACTGCGCGTCCAGGGGGCGCAGCACCTCGTCGCCGCCGTCGGCGATGGACTCCGCGAGCGACACCGCCCGCGCCAGCTGCTCGTCGGAGAGCCGCTCGAAGGCGGCGCCCCGGCCCCGGCCGAGGGCGTCGTACCAGCGCCCGCCGACCGCGTGGTCGAGCACCACCCGGCCCAGGCAGTGGTCGGCGTGCACCACCCACCGCTCGCGGGCGGCCCGCTCCGGCAGCTCGCGCAGCACCAGCGCGCGGTAGCGGGCCAGCAGCTCCTCCCGCGCGGTCACTGGCCCAGGGACCGCGCCACGGCCTCCAGCGGCGCCGGCACCACGCGGCGCGCCCGCAGGGCGCGCGGGGCGTCCCGCAGCGCCGGCAGGAGCGCTGCGCGCTCGGGCCCGCCGGCGCGCCACGCGCGCGCGGCCCGCGCCGCCACCACCGGCCAGGGCCGTCGCATGAGGGCGGTCAGCAGGGCCGAACGGGTGATGCGGGTGCGGCGGCGCACGTCGGTGTCGCGCGAGGCCGACCGCTTCGGGTGGTGGTGCACGACGAGCTCGGGCACGTAGGCGCTGCCCCAGCCGTCGCGGGCGAGGTCGAGCGCCACGCGCTCCTCCTCGCCGGGGAAGACCACCACGTCGTCGAAGCCGCCGACGGCCAGGAACGCCGACCGGCGGACCACGGCGGCGCACGCGATGAACCCCAGCGTGGACGGCCCGGGCAGGTCGGGCTCGGTGCCCAGCGGCGCGGCGGCCAGCACGTCGTTGAAGGGGTCGGGCCGCTCCGCCTCGCCCACGAGGATCCGGGCCGTGAGCAGACCCGCCCGCGGGTGCGCGTCGAGCAGCTCCACGGCGCGCTCCAGCGAGCCGGGCGCCCACCAGGAGTCGTCGTCGGCGAAGGCCACGTAGCGGGTGGACGCCCGCTGGACGCCGAGGGTGCGCGCCGCGGCCCCGCGGTTGGCCGGCAGCGGCACCACCTCCACCTGCGGCAGCGCGGCGCGCACGGCGTCGACGGTCCCGTCGCGGCTGCCGTTGTCGACCAGCAGCACGCCCAGCCCCTGCTCGAGGTGGCGCGGCAGCGACGCCAGCAGCTCCTCGCGGCGGTCCATGCTCGCCACGACCACGGTCACGGCGTCCTCGAGCGCGCTCATCCGACGTAGCTCCTCGCCGTCGAGCGGGTCTGGGCGTCCTCCAGGGCCAGGAAGCGCGCCTCGGCGTGCGGTGGCAGCGGGCGCCGCTCGCGCAGCACCCACGGCAGGCCGCGCACGGCGTCCGCGACGGCCAGCGCCGTCGTCCGGTCCTTGGGCACCTGCCGGGCGAGCACGCGCAGCCGCCGCAGCGCCGCGGGCCAGGGGCGGCGCAGCAGCGTGAACCAGACGGTGTTCCGGATGCCGTGGCGGCGCCGCAGGGAGGAGTCGCGCAGCGTCGAGGCCAGGTGGTGCACGGTGAGGTCGGGCAGGTAGCACAGCTCCCAGCCGGCGGCGGCGAGGTCGGCCGCGCACATCTCCTCCTCACCGCCCAGCCACAGCCGCGGGGAGAAGCCGCCCACCTGCTGGAAGGCGTCGACGCGCACCACGGAGGCCCCCGCGAGGAAGCTGCCCAGCGCCGGGCCCGGCAGGTCCGGACGAGACCCCACCACGGGGGAGTCGCGCAGCTCCGCGACGATCGGGTCCTCCCGCCCGCTGGGCTCCACCACGATCCGCGCGGTGAGGACGGCGACGTCGGGGTGGGCGTCCAGCACGTCGGCGGCGCGGGCGAGGCTGCCCGGCTCCCACCAGGTGTCGTCGTCGCAGAAGGCGGCGTAGCGCAGCCCCAGCTCCGCCAGGCGCGCCACCCCGGTGTTGCGCCCCACGGCGCCGGCGTTGTGCGCCAGCGCCACCACCTCCAGCTGCCCGGAGGCCACCGCCGCGGGGAAGGCTCGGCGCAGCGCGCCGGCCGTGCCGTCGGTGGAGCCGTTGTCGACGACGACGACGCGCGGCCGCTCGGGCAGCTCCACCAGGCGCGCGACGGCCGCGAGGGCCTCGTCACGGCGCTGCCAGGTGATGACCACCACGCCCAGGCGCGGGTCGAGGCTGTCGTCGGCGGGCTCGGTGCTGGGCATCGCGGCCGATCCTGCACCGGGCCCGCTCGGTTCGCGCGCCCAGCGCCGGTGGGGTCCACTGTCCCCGGACAGCGCCAGCGAGGTCGAGCACAGCGGCCCGGCTGCGCCGTGAACCGGGAGTCCTGCCGTGGCCCAGCCCAGCCCCACCCAGCCCGACCCGACCCCGTCGACCGTGCTGCCCCAGCGCGGGTTCCGCCGCGCGGTGGTGACCGGTGGCGCCGGGTTCCTCGGCAGCCACCTGTGCGAGGAGCTGCTCGCCCGCGGCACCCAGGTGGTGTGCCTGGACTCCTTCCTCACCGGCGGGCCGGGCAACGTGGCCCACCTGGCCGAGCGGTACCCGTCCTCGCAGTTCCGGATGGTGCGCTGCGACATCACCGACTTCGTGCACGTCCCGGGCGAGGTCGACCTGGTGCTGCACTTCGCCTCGCCGGCGTCCCCGATCGACTACCTGCAGCTGCCCATCGAGACCCTCAAGGTCGGCGCGATCGGCACGCTGCACGCGCTCGGCCTGGCCAAGGAGAAGGGCGCGCGGTTCCTGCTGGCCTCCACCAGCGAGGTCTACGGGGACCCGCAGGTGCACCCCCAGCCGGAGGACTACTGGGGCCACGTCAACCCCGTCGGCCCGCGCGGGGTCTACGACGAGGCCAAGCGCTACGCCGAGGCGATGACCACGGCCTACCGGACCACCCACGACGTCGACACCGCCATCGTGCGGATCTTCAACACCTACGGCCCGAGGATGCGCCCGCACGACGGGCGCGCCATCCCCACCTTCATCCGCCAGGCGCTCGCGGGGGAGCCGATCACCGTGGCCGGTGACGGGATGCAGACGCGGTCGGTCTGCTACGTCGACGACCTGGTGCGCGGCATCCTCGCGCTGGCCGGCAGCGGGCACCCGGGTCCGGTGAACGTGGGCAACCCGCACGAGATGACCGTCCGGCAGATCGCCGAGGACGTCGTGGCAGCCACCGGCTCGCGCTCGCAGGTGCGGTTCGTGGAGCGTCCCGTGGACGACCCGCAGGTGCGCCGTCCCGACACGACGCTGGCGCGCACGCTGCTGGGCTGGGAGCCTGCCGTGCCGTGGGAGCAGGGCCTGGCCAGCACCGTGGACTTCTTCACGGGGCTGCGGCAGGCCGCGTGACGGACCGCGCGGACGCACGGCCGCTCGTGGTGACCCTGGCCCTGGACGAGCAGAGCCAGCAGCGCCTCGACGGCCTGCGCCGCGCGCACTTCCCCGCGGACCGCAACCACCTGCCCGCCCACGTGACCTTCTTCCACGCGCTGCCGGGAGCCGAGGCCCAGCGCGTGCAGGAGGTGCTCGCCGAGCGGGCGGCCGCCACCCCGGCCTTCGGCGCGAGGGTCGGCGAGGTCATGCGGCTGGGGCGCGGGACCGCCCTGAAGGTGGTCTCCCGGGAGCTCGACGCACTGCACGCGCAGCTGCTGTCGCGCCTGCGCTCCGAGCTCGGCGACGACGCCCTCACGGCCCAGGACCGCCACCGCCTGCGCGCGCACGTCACCGTGCAGAACAAGGTCGACCCGGCCCGCGCCCGGGCGCTCGCGGACCGCCTCGAGGTGGAGGTGGCCCCGTGGCACGCCCGCGCGGCGGCGCTGGAGCTGTGGCGCTACGACGGCGGCCCCTGGGAGCCCGTGCGGACCCTGCCGCTGTCCCCGTGATCACGGACCTCCCGAGCACTGTCATCCCGGCAGGGCGTTGATGGCGTGCGGCAGCACCCCCCACAGGTGCTGCACGGCGCAGGACCGCCACGGCGCCCACGCCGCGGCCCGGCGGTCCAGCGGGCGGGCGTCCCCCGGCAGCCCCAGCTCGCGCGCCGCCGCGAGCACCCCCAGGTCGCTGGCGAGGAACGCGTCGGTGTCACCGAGGGCCCTCATCGTCACCGTCTGCGCCGTCCACGGACCGATGCCGGGCAGTGCCAGCAGCTGCGCGCGCGCCCGCTCGGGGTCACCGCCGTCGTCGACGTGGCGCAGGTCGAGGGTGCCGGCAGCGAGCACCCGGGCCAGGTTCCGCAGCGTCTCGCGGCGCCGGACGGGCAGCGCGAGCAGGCGCGTCGCCTCGTCGTCGTCGAGAGCGGCCACGGACGCAGCGCTGGGGAACAGCCGCAACCCGCTGGACCCGGCGGGCTCGCCGAGGGCCGCCGCGAGCCGTGCGGCGTGCGTGCGGGCGGCCGCCGTGGACACCTGCTGGCCGAGCACGGCGCGCAGCGCCACCTCCTCCGCGCTCGGCGAGCCGGGCGTGCGGCGCCCCGGCACCGCGGCGACGAGCGGCGCGAGCACCGGGTCCTGCGAGAGCGCGGTGTCGGGCAGCGACGGGTCGAGGTCCAGGTCGAGCAGCCGCCGGCAGAGCTGCACCGCGAGCGGCTCGTCGGCGGGGTCGGTGGTGGTGACGTCGGCTCGCACGGACGTCGCGTCCGGCCGCGGGACGTGGACGACGACGACGCCGGGCCCGCCGGGCAGGCGCAGGCTGCGCCGCAGCGCCCCGCGATACATGGTGGTGGCGGGCAGCCACTCCTCGACGCCCGGAACGGCCGTCGCCGCGAGGTGGCCGAAGAGCTGCGCGGCGTGCAGCGGCGGCGTGAAGGGCAGGTCCACGACGACCAGCCTGGTGGGCGGGTGCTGCGCGGTGTTCGGGAGGTCCGTGGTCACGGGCGGGAGGTGGTCCGGACGCCCATGATCACGGAGGGGGTGGGGGTGGGGTCGTAGCCTGGGGCGATGGCCAGCACGTCCACGGCAGAGCATCCCGTCAGGTCCGCCGCGGAGCTGGAGACCATGCGCGAGTCCGGTCGCGTGGTCGCGCTGGCGCTGCAGGCCGTGAAGGCCGCCGCGGTGCCCGGCGTGAAGCTGCGCGACCTCGACGACATCGCCCGCACCGCCCTGCACGAGGCGGGGGCGGAGAGCAGCTTCTTCGGCTACGCCCCGGCCTGGGCCCCCACCCCGTACAAGGGCGTGCTGTGCCTGTCGCCCAACGAGGTGGTCGTCCACGGCCCGCCGACGGGGCGCAGGCTCGCCGACGGCGACGTGCTGAGCATCGACTTCGGCGCCGCCGTGGACGGCTGGCACGGCGACGCCGCGATCACCGTCATCGCCGGCACCTCCACCGAGGAGGACCGCCGGCTCGTCGCGGCCACCGAGGAGGCGCTCGCGGCCGGCGTCACCGCCGCGGTGCCTGGGGCCACCCTGCTCGACGTCGCCACCGCCGTCGACGCGGTGGCGAGGCGGCACGGGTTCGCCCACCTGCCCGACCACGGCGGTCACGGCATCGGCCGCGCCATGCACGAGGCGCCGTTCGTGCCCAACCAGCCGCTCGCGGGCGCCCGCGACGTCCGCCTGGAGGCCGGTCACACGATCGCCATCGAGCCGATGCTGCTGCTGGGCTCGCCGGAGTACCGGACCGCGCGCGACGGCTGGTCGGTGGTGACCCGCGACCGCCGCCGCGCGGCGCACTTCGAGCACACGGTGGCCGTCACCGACGACGGCCCCGTCGTGCTCACCGCCCCCTGACCCCCGGACCTGGCGACGACCGGGGCCGGCGCGGGCGCGGGGCGCGCGCCGGCCTCGACCGTCGCAGAGGGGTGGGGCTGGGTCAGCTGGCGAGGAAGCCGAGCAGCACCCGGTTGAACTCCTCGGCGTGCGAGGCGTTGATGCCGTGCGGGCCGTCCTCCACGACGTGCAGCTGCGAGCCGGGGATGGCCTCGTGGCTGCGCTTGCCGGACACCTCGAACGGGACGATCGCGTCGCTGTCGCCGTGGATGACGAGCACCGGGATGCCAGCGGCGGCCACCGCCTCCACGTCACCGCGGAAGTCGGTGCGCCCGAACGCGGTGATGCAGTCCAGGGTGCCCTTGGGCGAGGCGAACTCCGCGATGTGGCGGGCGTACTGCCGCTGCGGCTCGCTGACCTTGACCTTGGGGCCGGTCAGGCCCTTGCCGGCGCTGAAGAAGTTGGTGGTGAACTCCTCCAGGAAGTCGATCCGGTCGGTCTTCACGCCCTGCTGGAACTGGGCGATGGTGTCGTCGTCCAGCCCGCCGTCGGGGTTGTCGGCCGACTTGTACAGGTAGGGCGGCACGGCGGCGGCCAGCACGGCCTTGGCGACCCGCGAGGTGCCGTAGCGGGAGACGTACCGCACCACCTCACCGCCGCCCATGGAGAAGCCGACGAGGGTGGCGCCGGTGACGTCGAGGTGCGTGAGCAGCGCGTCGAGGTCGGCGGCGAAGGTGTCGTAGTCGTAGCCGTCCCACGGCTGGGAGCTGTCGCCGAAGCCGCGGCGGTCGTAGGTGATGACGCGGTGGCCGGCCTCCACGAGCGCGGGGACCTGGGCCTCCCAGGAGCGGCCGGACAGCGGCCACCCGTGGATGAGCACCACGGGGGCACCCGTGCCGTGGTCTTCGTAGTACAGGTCGACCTCGGGCGTGGAACCCGTGGTGCTCTGTCCGACGACGAG
The DNA here is from genome assembly GCF_006335115.1 of Streptomyces sp. NP160. Taxonomy (GTDB): domain Bacteria; phylum Actinomycetota; class Actinomycetes; order Actinomycetales; family Quadrisphaeraceae; genus Quadrisphaera. The sequence continues at coordinate 104,749 of NZ_VDMJ01000020.1, read as the reverse complement.
GCGGGGCATCGATCTTCCCTTCGGTGGGGGTCCGCAGCCGTGCTGGCTGCTCCTCCACCGTCCCGCAGGGTCGTGTCGTGCGCGACCTGAAGGTCCGTCAGGCGGCCGGAGGCCTCTCCAGCCGGTCGACCATCTCGGTCAGCTGCGCCACCACGCCCTTCATCTCCGGGACGCTCAGCCCCGTGGCGCGGCACACGGCCCAGGGCACGTCGGCGAGCTCCTCGCCGAGCGCCCTGCCCTGGGGCGTCAGCGAGACCTCCACGCGCCGCTCGTCGTCGGTGGAGCGGGTCCGGGTGACCAGCCCGCGCTCGGCCAGGCGCGTCAGCAGCGGGGACAGCGTGCTCGACTCCAGGCCCAGCTCCTCGCCGACCCCGCCCACCGTGGTGGTGCCGCTGATGCGCAGCAGCGTGATGACGAGGTACTGCGGGTAGGTCAGCCCGTGGGGCGCGAGCAGCGGCCGGTACTGCGACGTGATGGCCCGCGAGGCGCGGTGCAGGGCGAGGCACAGCATCTCGCGGACCTCGAAGTCCCCGCCCGGCGCCGCGGCCTCCTGAGACGCCTGCTCGGTGGGTTGCATCAGTCCACCGTACCCGTGAGCACGTCGTGCACCGTGGTCCGGAGGAGGACGGGGTCGGGGGACGACCCGTGCGGGTCACCCTGCGCGTCCCCCGCGCGGGGACGCCAGAGCACCCGGTGGCGGTCGGCGTCCACCGCCGGACCCCACCGCGCCGGCGACGTGGGCCCGAAGAGCAGCACCGACGGCGTGCGGGTGGCCGTGGCCACGTGCGCGGCGCCGGTGTCGCCGGACAGCAGCAGCGGGCTGGAGGCCACCAGGTCCAGCAGCTGGGCCAGCGACAGCCGCCCGCACAGGTCGTCGGCACCGGCGGCCGCCACCTGCGCGCACACCGGCGCCTCGTCCGGCCCCCCGGTCACGACGACGACGCGGCCGGCGTCCCGCAGCGCGGCCACGACCTGCGCCCAGCGCTGCGCCGGCCAGCGCCGCGACGGCGAGGCGGCGCCGGGGTGCACCACCACCGGGCCCGCGCGCGCCTCGAGGGGCACGTCGCGCAGCACGAGGTCCTCCGGGCCGCACGCCCCGCCGAGACCGCGCACGAGGGCGCACCAGCGCTCCACCTCGTGCGCCTCGCCGTCCCAGGCGGCCTGGCTTGGGGCGTCGTACGCCACGAGCCGGGCGGGACGCAGCGCGGCCAGCGCCTGCGTGCTCTGCGGCCCGCGGCCGTGCAGGTTGACCGCCAGGTCGACCGTCGACCGGCCGCCGCCGCCCAGCACGTCGGGGTGGTCGGCGGCGGCACGCAGCAGCGCGTCGGGCTCCAGCGGCGCCAGCCCGCGCACGGGCAGCACCGCGTCGACCACGCCCTCGGCCACGAGCAGCGCGCCCGTCTCGGGCGGCCCGGCGAGCACCAGCCTCGCGTCCGGGCGGGCCCGCCGCAGGCCCCGCAGGGCGGGGACGCCGGTGAGGGCGTCGCCGAGCCCCAGCGCCCGCAGCGCGAGCACCGTCGTCACGAGCGGGGCCTCAGGGCCAGGACGGCTCCGTGGAGACGGTGACCACGATCTCGCGCACCTCGGTGCCGACCGGCTGCCGCAGCGCGTGCACCACCGACAGCGCCACCTGGCGCGGGTCCATGAGCGCGGCGTCCGGGCCGGGCCGGTACTGCTCGGTGCGCCCGTCGAAGAAGGCGGTGCGCATCCCGGCGGGCACGAGCATCGTCACGCCCACCTGCCCGGCCAGCTCCAGCTGCAGCGAGCGCGTGAACCCGACGATGCCGAACTTGCTGGCGCAGTAGGCGGTGGCGTCGCTGGCGGCGCGCAGCCCGAGGGAGCTGGCCACCGTCACCACGGTGCCGCGCGCGGCCACGAGGTGCGGCAGGCACGCCCGCACGGCTGCGGCCGTGCCGATGAGGTTCACCCCGATGACCTTCTCCCACCGGTCGGCGGGGACGTCCTCGAGCCGGCCCACCGCGTCGGTGCCGGCGGCGGTGAACAGCGCGGTGGGCGGGCCCACCTGCTCCACGAGGGACGCCACGGCGCGCTCGACGGCGGCGGCGTCGGAGACGTCGGCGAGGGCGTGCGCCGCTGCGGGCGATCCCTCCGGCGGCGCGGCCCTGTCGATGACGGCGGCGGTGCCGCCGAGGGCCGTCACCACCTCGACCACGGCGGCGCCGAGGCCGCTGGAGCCGCCGGTCACGTAGACGGTGCCGAGCGGGCGCTCGAGCTCCATCCCGTCCAGCAGCGGGGTGGACGGGGCGGTGGACGGGGTGGTGCTGGTCAAGAGGTCGTCTCCTGGTGCTTCGAGGTGGCCGGCGTCACCGAGGGCACGGCGCCGCGGGCGAGGATGGAGGTGGTGGAGCGCCCGTCGAGGTAGGGCAGCAGCACGACCCGGCCGCCCCAGCCGCGCACCAGCGGCGCCTCGGGCAGCTCGGCCCCGCCGTAGTCGCCGCCCTTGGCCCACACGTCGGGACGCAGGTCGGCCAGGGCGGTGCGGGGGTCGTCCTCGGAGAAGACGACGACGGCGTCCACGCAGTCGAGCGCGGCGAGCACCCGGGCGCGGTCCACTTCGTCGTTGACGGGCCGGGTGGGGCCCTTGAGCCGGCGCACCGAGGAGTCGGCGTTGAGCAGCACGACGAGCGCGTCGCCCAGCCGGCGCGCGGCCTCGAGGGTGGCGACGTGGCCGGCGTGCAGCACGTCGAAGCAGCCGCCCGTGGCCACCACGGTGCCGCCGGTGGCGCGCACGCGGGCGACGACGTCGGCGGCGCTGCTCGGGGCGCTCCGCTCGGCCGTGCTGGCGGCAGCGGCGCCCAGCGAGGCCGCCTCGCGCTGGGCGGCGCGCCACCCGGAGGCGCCGCCCCCGGCGACCCACGCCGAGGCGTCGGCCACGGCGGCGACCACGGCCTCCGAGAGCACCCGGCCGGTGGCGAGCGACACGGCGGCGGACGCCGCGAAGCTGTCGCCGGCACCGCACGGGTCTCCGCCGGCCACCACGGCCGCCGGCGCGAAGACCGCGTCGGTGCCGGGAGAGGCGAGCCAGGCGCCCTGGGCACCGGTGGTCACGCAGACGCCGCGCACGCCCCAGGTGGAGGCGAGGTGCTCGGCGAGGACGTCGGGGGAGGCGCCGGCGACCGCCTGGGACGCGGCGGCACGGGCCTCGGAGAGGTTGGGCGTCACCAGCGCGCAGCCCGGCACCGGGGCGCCGCCGCGGGGGTGCGGGTCCCACACCACCGGCACGCGGCGCGCAGCCGCGGCCAGCGCCTCGCGGACCACCGGGTCGCGTGTGGTGCCCGCGCCGTAGTCGCTGACGAGCACGACGTCGGCGTCGGCCAGGGCCTCGGCGAGCACGGACGCCTCGACGTCGACCGGGGTGGCCGGGCCGCCCTCGTCCAGGCGCACGAGCGACTGCCCGGCCACGCGGACGCGGGTCTTGGTGCGGGTGCCGCCGGCGTGGCCCAGCGCCACGACCTCGACGGGCTCCGCCGCACCCTCGAGACCCTCGCGCAGGCGGCGGCCCGCGTCGTCGTCGGCGACCGGGGCGACGAGCGACGTCTGCGCGCGCCCCGCCACGAGCAGGGCGGTGAGCCCGGCGCCGCCGGGGCTCTCGTCCAGGCCGGTGAGGTCGACGACGGGCACGGGCGCGTCGGGCGCCACCCGGTCGCTGCGCCCCAGCAGGTCCCTGTCGAGCACCGCGTCACCCACGACGACGACGCGCGGGCGGCGCACCCCCGCCGCGCGCGGCGCGCGCGCCGCGGACGGACGGACGTCGAGGGGCGCGGACGAGACGGCCGCCGCGGCAGCGGGGGCGGGCGCCGCCGCGCTCGTCGTCGTCCCCAGGAGGTGGGCGTCGACGGCGGCGCACAGCGCGTGGACCACCACGAGGTGGCCCTCCTGCACCGCGGAGGTGGACGAGCCCGGCTCGCCGACGCGCAGCACCTCGTCGCTGGCCTCCGCCAGCGGGCTGTGGGCGGGACCGGTCAGCGCCCACACCCGCAGGCCGGCGCGGCGGCCCGCCTGCGCCGCGCGGACGACGTTCTCGCTGCGCCCGGACGTCGACAGCAGCAGCAGCACGTCACCGGGGCGGCCGTGGGCCTGCACCTGGCGGGCGAAGACCTCGGCGGCGCCGTAGTCGTTGCCGATGGCGGTGGTGGAGGAGGTCTCGGCGTGCAGCGCGATGGCCGACAGGGGCCGCCGCTCGGCCACGAACCGGCCCACCAGCTCGGCCGTGAGGTGCTGCGCCTCGGCGGCGCTGCCGCCGTTGCCGGCCGCGAGCAGCCGCCCGCCGCCCCCGAGCACCTCGGCGAGGTGGCGGCCCCAGGCGTCGAGCAGCTCGGCGGCGTCCTGCAGGCCGGCCACCGTCGCGTCGACCTCGCCGCGGTGCTGCGCCAGCCAGTCGGCCGCGGGGGTGCTGCCCGGGTGGGACCGGCCGCTGGGGTCGCGGGGAGCGCCCGTCGTGCTCACACAGCCTCCTGCTCGTCGAAGTGCGCGAGGAGGGCCGCGCGCTGGTCAGGGCGCGTCTCCACCGTCGTCGCGGGAGCCACCGCCCTGCGGGAGGCACCCCTCACGGCCCGACCGTAGGCGTCCTCCGTCGATGCCGCCACGCGGTCCCAGCCGTAGTGGGCCAGCGCGCGGCGGCGCCCCGCCCGTCCCCAGCGGCGGCGACGGGCGGGGTCGTCGAGGAGCCCGCGCACCGCCGCGGCCAGCGCCGCGGCGTCCCGGGGCTCGACGAGGGCCCCGGTGGAGCCCTCCACGACGGTGTCGAGGAGGCCGCCCACGGCGGTGCCGACCACGGGCAGGCCGCACGCCATCGCCTCCAGCGGGGCGATGCCGAACGGCTCGTACCAGGGCACGTTCACCGACACGTCCGCCGAGCGCAGCAGCCGCGGGACGTCGGGCTGCTCCACCTGCCCCACGAGCAGCAGGCGGTCGGCCACGCCGAGGGAGCGCGCGACGCTGCGCAGCCGGACGGCCTCCGGGTCGAGGTGCAGCTCGTGCGGCGGGGGCCCGCCGGCCACCACCAGCTCGACGTCGGGGAGCACCGCCAGGGCGCGCACGGCCGTCTCGACGCCCTTGCGCTCCACGAGCCGGCCCACGCTCACCAGGCGGAACCTGGGGCTGCCCGCGGCGCGCGGCTCGGCGGGGCCCTCCGGCTCGAAGTGCTCCACGTCCACCCCGCACGGCACCACCGCCGGGCGGCGGCGCGGCGTCGCGAGCGCGTCGAGCTCCGCCACCTCGTCGCGGCAGGTGGCCACCACGAGGTCGACGTCGCGGACCAGGCCGGCCTCCAGGGCGATTCGCCGGGCGGGGGAGGTGTCGTGGTCGCCCTGGTGGCGGCGCTTGACGGACCCGAGCGCGTGGAAGGTCTGCACCACGGGCACGCCCAGCGCGCGCCCGGCCTCGAGCGCCGCCAGGCCGGACATCCAGAAGTGGGCGTGCACCACCTCGGGGCGGGTCTCGCGGGGCGCCCAGGCGCGCTGCAGCCAGGCCGCGAACGCCGGCATCCACGGCAGCAGCTCGTCCTTGGGCACCGGCCGGGCGGGGCCGGCGTCGACGTGGACCACGTCCACACCGGGCGCCATGCGCACGCGCCGGGGGAGCACCGCGTCGTCGCGCCGCGTGTACACCTCCACCTGGTGCCCGCGGGCGGCCAGCGCCTGCGCCAGCGCTGCGACGTGCACGTTCTGCCCGCCGGCGTCGACACCTCCGAGGACGGCCAGCGGGCTGGCGTGCTCGGAGACCATCGCGATCCTCATCCGATGTCTCCCCTGGTGGAGCCAGGAGGGGCCGTGGGCTCGACCCCGGGGGCCTACTGCTGGACCCCGGCGCCTCCCAGGACGTCGTCCCAGTCGGCGAGGAAGCGCGCCAGCCCGAAGCGGCGCAGGGCGTGCTCGCGGGCGGCGAGGCCACGCTCTCGCGCCTCGGCCGGGTCGTCCAGCCAGCGCTGCGCCGTCCGCTCCAGCGCGGCGGGGTCCGTGGACAGGAACCCCGCCTCCGGTGGCACCGACTCGGGCGCCGCCGTGGTGGCCAGGGCCAGCACCGGCAGGCCCATGGTCATGGCCTCCACGAGCGCCAGGCCCAGGCTGGTCCACCGGTAGGGGTGGAGGTAGGCGCGGTGGCGGGCCACCTCGGCGTGCATCCGCGCCTGCGGCAGGTCCTCGTGGAGGTGGCCGGCGAGGTGGGGCGCGCATCGCTGCAGCGCGTCCATCCCCATGCCGTAGACGTCCAGCGGCACCCGCCGGGCGAGGTCGACCACGAGGTCGGTGCCGGCCACGCGCCAGCGGCGCACCGGCTCGTTGACCACCACGGCCAGCGACGCGCGCTCCCCGGTGGCCAGGTGCCCCGGGTCGACGACGCCGTGCTCCACCACGCGGGTGGGCAGGTCGCCGCAGTCCCACATGAGCGCGTTGAAGTGCGTCACGTGCACCACGGGCAGCCGGGCGCCCAGCTGCCCGTCCAGGTCGAGCAGTGGGTGGCGGGAGCGGGCGGCGTGCTCTCGGGGGGAGTCGTGCTCGACGTACACCGCGGGCACGTCGACCCCGGCGCGCAGCCCGGTCCACTCCCGCAGCAGCGCGGCCTCGTGGGGCCGCTGGAGGACGACGACGCCCGGCCGCGCCTCGCCGCCTGCCGCGAGCTGCTCGGGCGTGACCTCGCGCACGGACGCCGGCCAGTCCCAGGTGCGGGCGCGTCCGCGCCCGTCGGGGCCCCGGTCGGGCAGCACGGGCACGAGGTAGTCGTGCCGGCCCTGCACGAAGGCCGTGGTCCACGAGCCGTGGACGTGCCAGAGGAGCACCCTCAGGCGGCGGGACCCGTCGCTCACAGGGCCTGGCCGGTCTCGACGGGCACCGGCCGCGCGGGCGGGGGCACGGGCACGCGACCGGCGGCGAGGTCGGCGACGGCGGCCACGACGGCCCCGGGGGAGACGTCCAGGCACGGGTGGCCCGCCACCGGGCACACCTGCACGCGCGTGAGGCGGCACGGCGCGGTGAGGTCTCCCAGCACCACCACGGGCACGCCGAACGGCGCCCAGCGCTCCACGGGCATCACCGCGGAGAAGAGGCTGGCCACGGGCGTGCCGACGGCGGCCGCGAGGTGGGCCGGGCCGGTGTTGCCGACGACGACGACGTCCGCCGCGTCCAGCAGCGCGGCGAGCTCGCCGAGCGACGTGCGCCCGCCGGCGTCGACGGCGCCGGGAGCGGCTGCGGCGACGCGGCCTGTGAGCTCCACCTCGCCCGGACCGCCGGTGACCACCACGTGGTGCCCCGCCTCGACGAGAGCGCGGACGGCGCGGGCGACGACGTCCGGGTGCGCGGCGCGGGCCGGCACGGAGGCGCCGGGGTGGACCACGACGAGCGCCCCCCGACCACCCGCGGCCGACCCGGCCCGCTCGAGCAGCCACGCGGGCACGTCGGGCAGCGGGCGGCGCAGCGCCGTCCGGGGGGCGTCGGGGATCCGGCGGCCGCTCGCGGCCACGAGCCCGAGGCTGGCCACGACCTCGTGCTCGCCGCCGGTGCCGTCGGGGTTCCCGGGGCGCTTGTGGCGCAGGTCCAGCAGGGAGCCCGGGTAGTCGTCGCTGGCGGCGATGACGCGGGGCACGCCCGCCAGGCGTGCGATGAGCGCCATCGGCAGGGGGCTCTGGTGGTAGGAGGTGAAGACGACCACCTCGTCGTACTCGCGCTCGCGCAGCAGCTCGACCAGCGCGGTGAGCGCGTCGGCGTCGGGTGCCGGCGGCCGGTAGCCGGACCACGGGACGTCGGCCACGAGCACCTCGTCGACGCCGGGCAGCAGCCGCGCGGCGCCGGCACCACCGGGGGAGGCGAGCAGGTCGAGGCGCTCGACCTCGGTGCCGCCCGGTCCGCGGCGCAGCGCGGCGACGGCGGGGCCGGTCATGAGGACGTCGCCGTCGCTGTCGAGGCGGACGGCGAGCACCCTCCGCGGGTCCGGCTGCGGATCGGGGAGGGGGTCCTGCTGCGGGGTGGTCACGGGGTGCCTCCGGGGGTCGGGTGACGGTCACCGGCGCCGAGCAGCAGGTCGACGGCGCCGGCCAGGTCAGGGGCGACGCCGAGCACGGGGCCGCCAGCCGCTGCCGCAGCACGTGCGGCGGCGATCTCCTCGGAGCGTGTCACGGACGTGGGGACCATGACGCCCCGGGCGCCGGCGGCCACCGCGGCGCCCACGTCGGCGGCGATGTCGCCCACCACGGCGACGCGCGACGCGGGGACCCCGAGCCGGCGTGCGGCCTCGAGGACCATGCCGGGGCCGGGCTTGCGGCACGCGCAGGCCCCGTCACCACTCTCCGGGCCGTGCGGGCAGGTCATGACGACGTCGAGGCCGCCGACCTGCCGGACCACCTCGGCCGTGACGGCGTCGGCCTCGTCGCGGGTGATGATCCCCCGGGCCACCCCGGACTGGTTGGTCACCAGGCCGGTGCGCAGCCCGGCGCCCCGCACGCGGGCGAGCGCCTCGAGGGCGCCGTCGACCAGGCGCACCTGGGCCGGGTCGCCGTTGTAGGGGACGTCGTGGACGAGGGTGCCGTCCCGGTCGAAGAGCACAGCGGCCAGCGGCTCGTCGCGCTGCGCGGCCGGCCAGGGCGCGGGGGGCGCCGACCGCCAGCGCTGCAGCCCCCGCAGGCGGTGCCAGACGGCCGCGACCGGGATCGCTGCGGACGTGAGCGCCATCCGCCGCACCTCGGCGGCGTCACGAGGTCCCGGCGCGAGGCGCCGCCGGGCGAAGTCCGCGGTCAGGCCCGCCCACGCCACCGCCCCCAGCGCCGCGGCCCGCCGCTGACCGCTGACGGCCCCGAGGCCGGCCACCGCGAGCGCCGCCGCGGTGGCGACGTGCCAGCGCAGCCGACCCGGCGGCGCCTGCGCGTCGCGGCGCCACGTCGGGCCGTGCAGGGCGGCCATGAGCACGTCGTCGGCGTTCCCGCGCTGCACCCGCACGCTCACCCAGTCGTCGGCGGGGCGCACGGGGTGCACGGCGGTGCGCCGCCCGCGCACCAGCGACCAGCCGGCGCGCTCGACGCGCAGCGCGAGGTCGGCGTCCTCCCGGTAGGCCCGCGGGAACCGCTCGTCGAAGCCGCCCACGGCCACGAGGGCGTCCAGGCGGTAGGCCATGTCGGCGGTCGCCCACGCCGCGTCGGCCAGCCCCGCGGTGCCGCGCTCCCAGTCGGTGGGGCGCCGGCCGGTGGGCAGCGGCACGTGCAGCCGGCCCTGCGAGCCGCCGACGCGCGGGACCGCCCGCTCGACCGCGGCGAGGTCGGCGAGCAGCTCGCGGGACCACGCCGGGGGCAGCTCGACGTCGTCGTCGACGAACGCGACCCACTCCAGGTCCGGCACGCGCGCGGCGGCGGTGCGCCACCCGAGGTTGCGCGCCGCGGCGGGGCCGCGGCCGCCGGAGCGCACCACGACCAGCTCGACGCCGTCGAGGGCGAGCGCCGGCACCAGCGCCGGCGGTCCGGATCCCTCGTCGGTCAGCCGCCGGTCGTCGACGACGACGACCAGCGCCGGCCGCGCGCCGCCGTCCTGGGCCGCGTCCTGGGCCGCGTCCTGGGAGGCGAGGGAGTCGAGCAGCACCTGCAGGCTGGGCCGGCCGACCGAGGGGACGACGACGGCCCAGCGAGCGGGCCTCACGAGGCGAAGAAGCTCTGCCGGCGCACGAGGTGCGGGCCGAGGACCAGCACGTCGACGGGGGCGGACCCGAACAGCTCGAGCGCGTCGCGGGGGTCGTCGACCATGGGGCGGCCGGCGGTGTTGAGGCTGGTGTTCACCACCACGGGCAGGCCGGTGCGCCGCTCGAAGGCGGTGATGAGGGCGTGGACGCCGGGGTTGGCGCTCTCGTCGACCTCACCGGAGACCCCGGCTCCGCCGTCGCTGACGGTCTGGATGCGGGCGGTGCCGTCGACGTGCGTCACAGCGGGGATCCTCTCGCGCCACTCCGCCTTCACGTCGTGCACGAAGAGCATGTACGGGCTCGGGAACGGACCGTTCTCGAAGACGTCCTGCGCGCGCTCGGCCAGCACCATGGGGGCGATGGGGCGGAACTGCTCGCGGCCCTTGACGTCGTTCATCCGCTCCACGTTGTGCGCGTGGCCGGGGTGGGCGATGAGGGAGCGGCGGCCCAGGGCGCGGGGCCCGAACTCGCTGCGCCCGTCGAACCAGGCGACCACGCCGTCGGCGGCGAGCACGTCGGCGACCTCCTCGGCGAGCGCCTCGCGGCTGCCGGGGGTGGTGAAGGGGACCTTGGCGGTGCGCAGCCAGTCGGCCAGCTGCTCGTCCGTCCACTCCCGGCCCAGCGCGGCGGTGCCCATCGGGCGGATGCGGTCACCGTGCTCGGCGGCCACCTGCAGCGCGGCGCCCAGGGCCGTGCCGGAGTCACCGGCGGCGGGCTGCACCCACACCTGCTCGAAGGGGGTGCGCTGCCAGATCTTCGTGTTGGCCACGCAGTTCAGCGCGGTGCCGCCGGCCATCGTCAGCAGGGTGTCGCCGGTCTGCTCGTGCAGCCAGGTCGCGAGGTCGACGAGGACCTCCTCGGTGAGCGCCTGCACGGACGCGGCGAGGTCGGCGTGCTCGGGCGGGAGGGCCTCCGCGCTGGTGGCCGCGGCCTCGGCGGGGGTGCGGCGCGGGGCGAACCGGGCCCAGTCGGGCTCGGTCGCCACGAAGCGGCCGTCGCCGGTGGCGTGCACGTGCTCGCGCAGCGCCTCCAGGTGGCGCGGTGTGCCGTAGGAGGCCATCGCCATGACCTTGAACTCGTCGGAGGACCGCAGGAAGCCCAGGTGGTCGGTGAGCGACTCGTAGACCAGGCCGAGGGAGTGCGGCAGCTCGGTGGTGGCCAGCACCTCGAGCTTGCCGTCGACGTAGCGGCCCGACAGGTGGCTGCCGCGCTCGCCGCGGCCGTCGAGCACGAGCACGCTCCCCGTGGTGGACGGCCCCGCCAGGCCTGAGCTCGCCGCGTGCGCGACGTGGTGGGGGACGAAGACGACCTTGCTCTTGTCCAGCCCCGGCAGCGCGGTGGCGAGGAAGCCGGCGGCCCGGGAGGCGTAGGTGGTGCGCAGGTGGTCCCACGGGTCGCGCAGGCCGCGCTCGTGGCCCTCCTCCTCGCTCAGCGCCATCGACGGGTCGTAGCCGTAGGCGACGGCGTCGAGGTCGTCGACGGTCAGGCCCGCGTGCTCCAGGCACCAGCGCATCGCCAGCTCGGGCAGCTCCCACGCCGAGAACGGCACCGGCCGCTTGCCGTGCTTGCGCCGGGAGAAGCGCTCCTCCTCGGCGGCGGCCACCACGACGCCGTCCACCACGAGCGCGGCGGAGGAGTCGTGGAAGACGGCGTTGACGCCCAGCACCTTCATGGGGACGTGTGTAGGGCAGCGCCGACGATCTGCAAAGTCGATCACGTGTGCGACGGGTGGGCGTCGCCCGCCCGGTGCCCGGCGGTCACCCGGGCGACACGGGCCGCGGCGGCGGGACCGCGGACCAGCCGGTAGACAGGCCGCGTGACGCTGAGCACCGAGAGCACCGCCCTGACCACCGGCTGCTGGCTGGACGGAGCCCCCGTCGACGCCGCGGGCCGGTCCCTCCCGCTGGTCGACCCCTCCACCGGCGAGCCGTCCGGACGGGTCCGGTGCGCCACCGCCGAGCAGGTGGAGGCCGCGCTCGCGGGGGCTCGCTCCGCCCGCCGCGGCTGGAGGGCGACGGCGGCGGGGGAGCGCGCCTCGGCCCTGCGGGCCGCCGCCGCGTCCGTGCGGGAGCACGCCGACGCCCTCGGCGACCTGCTCGTCGCCACCACCGGCCGCCTGGTGGGGCAGGCCCGCGGCTCCGCGGTGGTGGCCGCCGAGCTGCTCGAGGAGGCCGCCACGACCGGGGTGCTGGACGCCGGCCGATCGCTGGCCGGGGCGTCGGGCGCCATCGACGTGGTGCGCCGCGAGCCGCGCGGCACGGTCGCCGTCATCACGCCCTGGAACGACCCGTTCCCCGCCGCCGCGGGCCTGCTCGCCGCGGCGCTGGTGGCCGGGAACACCGTGGTGCACAAGCCGTCGGAGCGCTCCAGCGCGCCCGGCGCGGCGATGGCCGCGCTCATCGCCGCCTCACTGCCGCCGGGGGTGCTCCAGGTGGTGACCGGTGACGGCGAGGTGGGGGAGGCGCTGGTCGCCGACGACCGCGTCGACGTGGTGGCGCAGGTCGGCTCCACCGCCACGGGGCGGCGCATCGGCGCCGTGGCCGGCGGCCGCGGTGCGGTCGCCCTGCTCGAGAACGGCGGGAAGGACCCGCTCCTGGTCGACGCCGGCGTCGACCCGGCCTGGGCCGCGGCCCAGATCGCCGCCGGCGCCTTCACCAACACCGGTCAGCTGTGCACGTCGGTGGAGCGCGTGTACCTGCACGCCGACGTCGCCGACGCCGTGCTGGAGGAGCTGGTGGCGCTGGCACGGGGAGTCGTCGTCGCCGACCCGTCCGACCCCGCGAGCGAGCTCGGGCCGCTCGTCGACGAGCGGCAGATCGCCGTGGTCGCGCAGCACGTGGACGACGCGCTCGCGGCGGGTGCGACGGCGCTGGCCGGCGGGGCGCGGCTGGACCGGCCCGGTGCCTGGTACCCGCCGACCGTGCTGGTCGGGTGCACCGACGACATGGACGTCATGGCCGAGGAGACCTTCGGTCCTGTCGCGGCGGTGCGCGTGGTGGCCGACTGGGAGGAGGGGCTGCGCCTGGCGGGCTCCGGCGCCTACGGGCTCGCCGCCACCGTGCTGACGCCCGACACCGCCCACGCGCTGCAGGCCGCCGACGAGCTGGAGGTCGGCACCGTCAAGGTCAACGCCGTGTGGGGCGGCGCACCGGGTGGCTCAGCCGACCCGCGCCGCTCTTCCGGGCGCGGGCGCGGCTACGGGCCGGACCTGCTGGGCGAGCTCACGGCGCTGAAGGCGGTGCACCTGGAGCCGGCGCCCCCGGCGCGTCGCTGACCGGCGTGCCGGCGGCGAGCGCGACGCCCTCGAGCTCCAGCAGGCGGCGCTTGACGTCCACGCCGCCGGCGTAGCCGGTGATCTTCCCGCCGGACCCGACCACCCGGTGGCAGGGGACGACGAGCGAGTGCGGGTTGCGCCCGACCGCCTGCCCGACGGCGCGCACGGCGGTCGGCCTGCCGATCGCCGCCGCCACCTCCCCGTAGGTGCGCGTCTCGCCGCGGGGGATCGCGGCGACCTGCGCCCACACCGCGCGCTGCAGGTCGGTGGCGCCGGGCACGGCGGCCCAGCTCAGCGGGACCTCGAGCACGTCGGACGCGCCCTCCAGGCGGGCGAGGACGGCGGTGGTGACGTCAGCGACCTGCGGGTCGTCGGGGTCGGCGCAGCTGCCGAGCGCCGCCGGCCGCGGGGCGGGCGTGTGCCCGTCGGCGTAGTAGAGGCCGGCGAGGGCGCCGTCGTCGTCGACGACCACCACCAGCGGTCCGAGCGGTGAGTCGGTGCGGGCGTGCCGCAGCCCGCGCGTCGGGGTGGAGGCCATGGCGCTCACCCTGCCCGCTGGACGCCCCCGCCCGCTCGGCCCGGTCCCCACCCTGTGGACAGCGCACTCGCTCACGCGAGTGCTCCTTCAAGAGGACCTCATGACGCACTCGGTCACGCGAGTGCTCCTTCAAGGGGAGCTGATGACGCACTCGGTCGCGCGAGTGCGGCGAGGGGGGCCGGGTGGCGATCGTCGCGGGGCGTGGCAGAGGCTGGAGGCATGCCTTTGCACGGTGAGTACGAGCCCAGCCCCGAGAAGTGGGTCCGCGACCAGGTCGAGCAGTACGAGTCCTCCGGCGGCACCGAGGGCACCACGCTGCGGGGCGTTCCCGTGATGATCGTCACGAACCGCGGTGCCAAGAGCGGCAAGATCCGCAAGACGCCGCTGATGCGCGTCGAGCACGAGGGCTCCTACGCCGCCGTGGCCTCCAAGGGCGGGGCCCCGACGCACCCCGTCTGGTACCGCAACCTGCTCGCCGAGCCCCACGTCGAGGTGCAGGACGGCCCGCACAAGGCCGACTACACCGCCCGCGAGGTGCACGGCGAGGAGCGGGCGCAGTGGTGGGAGCGCGCCGTGGCCGTCTGGCCGGACTACGCCGAGTACCAGACCAAGACCGACCGCGAGATCCCCGTCGTCGTCATGGAACCCCGCGAGTCCTGATCCCGCGCCGACCGGCTTCGAGCTGTCGGAACCCTGCCGGGAGGTGTCGGAACCGGGCCACGGTTCCGACACCTCGGGGCGGGGTTGCGACGGGTCGCGGCACGCGCGGGGTCAGACGCCGGATCAGTCGGGGGCGTGGCCCAGCTCGCGGGGGAGCAGCTCGCGCAGCTCCTCCGGCAGCAGCGGCAGGTCGAGCAGGCTGAGCTTCACGCGCGAGCGGCGGTCGTGGCGGGCCCTGTCGAGGCGCACCACGTGCCCGGCGTCGCGCTCCTCGACCACCTCGATGCGCGCACCGGGCGCCAGCGGCGCCAGCACCCGCCCGTCCACCTCGAGCGCGAGCACGCCGCTGTCGGGCAGCAGCTCCAGCGCCAGGTGGTCCTCGGGTGACAGGACGACGGGCCGGGAGATGCCCGACCACGGGGAGGCCGGCGCCACGACCATCGCCGACAGCGTCGGCGAGACCACCGGGCCGCCGGCGGCGTAGCTGTAGGCCGTGGAGCCCATGGGGGTTGCCACGATGACCGCGTCGCAGCGGTACACGCCGTAGCCCTGCCCGTCGATGCTCAGCGCCGCGGACGCGATCCCGTCACCCGGGCACCGCGACAGCGCCACGTCGTTGAAGGCGACCGCCGAGGTGCTGCCGTCCTCCAGCTCCACGCCGGTCACCCGCAGGGCCGGACGGGCCTCCACGGAGTAGCGGCCCTCCACGACGCGCTGCAGCGCCGGCGCCACCTCCGCCGGCTCGACCTCCACGAGCACGCCCACGCGCCCGAGGTTCACCCCGAGCACCGGGACGCCCGTCCCGGCGGAGGCGCGCAGCGCGCCGAGCATGGTGCCGTCGCCGCCGAGGGAGACCAGCGCGTGGCACCCCGGGGCCAGGTCCTCCGGCGGCACCTCGACCACCGGACCGGCGACGCGGCCGCCGTCACCGGCGGCCACCACCACCTGGGCGCCCTGCTCGCCGGCCCAGCGCACCACCTGCTCGGAGACGGAGAAGACGTCGCGGGTCGGGTGGAGCACCAGTCCGATGCGCGGCGGCCCCCCAGCAGTCGTCACCCGACCCACTCTGCCCCACCCGCCCGGCGGCGAGCGGGCAGCCGGGCCAGGACGGCGCCGTCAGCCCGCGAGCTCGGCCGACCTCTTCGCCGCGGCCATGACCGCCGAGACCAGCGCGGCCCTCATCCCCTGCGCGTCCAGCTCCCGCAGGCCCGCCGCGGTGGTGCCGGCGGGGGAGGTGACCTGCTCGCGCAGCAGCGCGGGGTGCGTGCCGGTCTCCACCATGAGGCGCCCGGCGCCCAGCACGGTCGCGGCGGCCAGCTGCAGGGCCACCGCGCGGGGCAGGCCGGCGCCCACGCCGCCCTCGGCGAGGGCGTCCGCCACGGCGAAGACGAACGCCGGTCCCGAGCCGGAGACGCCGGTGGCCGCGTCGAGCTGGCCCTCGGCCAGGCGCAGCACGGTGCCGGTGGCCGCGAGGAGCTCCTCGGCGCGGGCCAGCTCGGCCTCGCCGGCTCCGGCTCCGGCCGCCAGCACCGTGACGCCCGCGCCCACCAGGGCCGGGGTGTTCACCACGGTGCGCACCACCTTCGCGCCGGGGAACAGCGACGCCAGCCGCGCGGTGGTGACCCCGGCGAGCAGCGACACCAGCAGCGCTCCCTCGCGCACCGCTCCCGCCACCTCGGCGGCCACGGCCTCGAGCTGCTGCGGCTTCACCCCGAGGACGACGACGTCGGCGGCGGCCGCCTCCCGCACGGGGACCACGCGGACGCCGTGCCGCTCGGCGAGCTCGGCGGCCCGCTGGGGGCGTCGCGCCGTGGCGAGCGTGCTCCCGGCCGGCTGACCGCCGGCGAGCACCGCGGCGAGCACCGCCTCACCCATCGTCCCCGTCCCGAGGACCGACACCTGCTGCTGCTCGCGCTCACCCACCGCGGCAGCGTAGGACCCACCACACTGCGGGGGTGATCCCGTGGGACCGCGAGGCGGAGCTGCTCGCCCTGCGGACCGAGCGCCGGGACCTGCTCGCCCCCGGGGAGGTCATCGGCGGGCGCCTCGTGCTCGCACCTCTGGGCCGCGGCGGCAGCGCCCAGGTCTACCGCGTGCTGCGGGGCGCCGGCCGCGGTGCTCGCGAGGAGGCGCTCAAGGTCCTCGAGCCGACCGCCGCCGCCACCGACGCCGGGCGCCGCCGCTTCCACCGCGAGTGCGAGGTGGCCGCGCAGGTGCACCACCCCGGCGTCGTCGCCGTCCTCGCCCACGGGGAGGAGCTGCCGCGGGGCAGCGCCCTGAGCGAGCCGCTGCTGTGGGCGGCGGTGGAGCTCCTCGACGGCGGCACGTCGGCCGTGCTGCGCCCGCGAGGGCGGAGCCGCCCCGACGTCCCGCGCATCCTCGACGTCCTCGCGCAGGCGGCGGCCGGGCTGGACGCCGTGCACGCCGTCGACGTGGTCCACGGGGACGTCAAGCCCGCCAACGTGCTGCTCGCCGCGCCTCCGAGCGCGCGTGCCGCCGTCACCGACTTCGGGCTGGCGCGCAGCGTGGACGAGTCGCGTCCGCTGGCCCGTCACGGCCGGGTGGCCGGGTCCCTGCCGTACGCCGCGCCCGAGCTGCTCCAGGCCCAGCGCGTCACCCCGGCCACCGACGTGTACTCCCTGGCCTGCACGGCGGTCGAGCTGCTGTCGGGGGAGCCGCCCTACCCGTTCTCCACCACCTTCGCGGTGGCCCGGGCCCACGTGGCCGGGCGCCCCCCGAAGCTGAGCCGCAGGCGCCGGTGGCTGCCCGCCGCGCTCGACCGCGTGGTCGCCCGGGGAATGGCCGCCGACCCCTCGGCCAGGCCCGCCACCTGCACCGACCTCGTGGACGAGCTCCGCGCGGCCCTGGCGCCGGCGGGCGGCGCGCCGGAGGCGTGACCTGCCGGAAACACCCCCGACGGGCACTGGTGCGCCGGGGCACCTAAGGTCGGCCCGCCCCGACACGAGGAGGTGGAGCCCGTGAGCTCCCAGACGCGCAGCCAGGCGGACCTGACCGCTGAGGACGAGGGCTACCACAAGGGCCTCAAGCCGCGGCAGATCCAGATGATCGCCATCGGCGGGGCCATCGGCACCGGCCTGTTCCTCGGCGCCGGCGGGCGTCTCGCCAACGCCGGCCCGGGCCTGTTCATCGTCTACGCGATCTGCGGCGTCTTCGTGTTCTTCATCCTGCGGGCCCTCGGCGAGCTGGTGCTGCACCGGCCCTCGTCGGGCTCCTTCGTCTCCTACGCCCGGGAGTTCTTCGGGGAGCGGTTCGCCTTCGTCGCCGGGTGGATGTACTTCCTCAACTGGGCGATGACCTCCATCGTCGACGTCACGGCCATCGCGCTGTACGTCCACTACTGGGGCGCCACCGAGGTGGTGCCCCAGTGGGTGATCGCGCTGGCCGCGCTGGTCATCGTCCTGTCGATGAACCTCATCTCCGTCAAGCTCTTCGGCGAGCTGGAGTTCTGGGCGGCGCTGCTCAAGGTGGTCGCGCTGTCCGCGTTCCTCGTCATCGGCCTGGTGTTCCTGCTGGGCCGGTTCATCGTGGCGGGGGAGACCACGGGCCCGTCGGTCATCTCCGCGAACGGCGGCCTGTTCCCCACCGGCATCGTGCCGCTGGTGCTGGTGGTCTCCGGCGTGGTCTTCGCCTACGCCGCCGTGGAGCTGGTGGGCACCACTGCGGGGGAGACCGAGAACCCCGAGAAGATCATGCCGAAGGCGATCAACGCCGTGATCTTCCGGATCGCGCTGTTCTACGTCGGCTCCCTGGTGCTGCTGGCGCTGCTGCTGCCGTACACCGCCTACGACGCCGACACGAGCCCCTTCGTCTCCTTCTTCGCGCGCATCGGCCTGCCCGGCGCCGGCAGCATCATGAACGTCATCGTGCTCACCGCGGCCCTGAGCAGCCTCAACGCGGGGCTGTACTCCACCGGGCGCATCCTGCGCTCGATGGCGGTCAGCGGCTCCGCGCCGCGCTTCACCGGGAAGATGACGCGCAACGGCGTGCCCTTCGGCGGCATCCTGCTCACCGGCTGCATCACCCTGCTCGGCGTCGGTCTCAACGCCGTCGTCCCCGGGCAGGCCTTCGAGATCGTGCTCAACATGTCGGCCCTGGGCATCGTCACCGCCTGGGGGACCATCGTCATCTGCCAGCTCAAGCTCTTCAGCCTCTCGAAGCAGGGCCTGGTCGAGCGCCCCCACTTCAAGATGATGGGCGCCCCCTACACCGGGTACGCGACGCTGGCGTTCCTGCTCGCCGTGCTCGTGCTCATCGGGTTCGACTACCCGATCGGCACCTACACCCTCGCCACGCTGGTGCTCATCGTCCCGGCGCTCATCGTCGGGTGGTTCGCGGTGCGCCGGCGGGTGCTGGCGGTGGCGGCCGAGCGCGAGGGCTACACCGGGGAGTACCCGGTGGTGGCCGAGCGGCCGGGCTCGGAGCACCGGCCGCGCGGCTGACGGACCACGGCGCGCACCAGTCCTGCCCACCTCGGGCCCGGACGGGCGCGGGGGCGGCCGGGACCCCCAGAATGGGGGCCCGTGACCGCCGCCCCGCCCGTCCCGCCCTCCCCGCTGACCCGCGAGGTCTCAGCCCGGCTGGTGCTGGAGCTGTCCTCGCCGGCCGACCTCTCGCTGCTCGTGGCCGCGGCGAGGACCCCCGGCTCGACCGTCGAGGACCAGCTGGTGGTCACCCACGGCGACGGTCCGCTGCCCGAGGGGGCGCTCCCCGTCGAGGTGCCGGTCGGTCCGCGTGAGCGCGGTGAGCGCATGCACGTCCTCACCGCCGTGCCCGCCGGGAGCGTGGTGGTCGAGTACACCGGCCGTCTCACCCCGGCGACGACGGACGGCGCAGCGGCGGCCGACGGCGACGCGCAGTCCCGTGACCTGCTGGAGCGCTTCGAGGCCAACCGGCCCAGCCGGTACTGCCCCTCCGACGAGCTGACGGCCTTCGCCGCCTCGGAGTTCGGCACCCGCGCCCAGCACGGTGACGCCGAGCTGGCCGAGCGCATCACCGCCTGGGTCGCCGAACGGCTCGTCTACACCTCCGGCTCCTCGACGGCGTTCGACGGGGCGGTGCAGACGCTGCTGCGCGGGCAGGGCGTCTGCCGCGACTACGCGCACCTCGTGGTGACCCTCGCGCGCGCCCTCGAGCTGCCCGCGCGGCTGACCGCCGTGTACGCGCCCGGGCTGTCGCCGATGGACTTCCACGCCGTCGCCGAGATCCGGGTGGAGGACGCCCCGGGCGCCGGGAGCTGGCAGGTGCACGACGCCACGCACCTGGCGCCGCGGCCGTCGCTGTGGCGGATCAGCACCGGCCGCGACGCCGCCGACACGGCCTTCCTCACCTCGCTGCACGGCGGGGTGGCGCTGAAGGAGATGGAGGTGCGGGCGGTGGTGACCGGTGGCGACCTGCCGGCCGACCCCACCGGTCCCGTCCTGCTGGCCTGAGCACGGCGACGACGGCGCGGGCCACGCTGGGCCCTCCGGGCCGTCAGAGCTGGCGGCCCACCAGGCGGACGGCGACGAGGGCGATGTCGTCGTCGACGCGCCCGCCGACCAGGTCCAGCAGCCCGTCGCACACCTCGTCGGGGCTGGCGCCGTCCAGGGCGGCAGCGGCGCCCGTGAGCCAGTCGAGCCCCCTGGTCAGGTCGACGCCGCGCCGCTCGACGAGGCCGTCGGTGTACAGCAGCACGGTCGCCCCGGGCGGCAGCAGCGTGCGGTGGTCGGTGCGGGGCACGCCGGCCTGCAGCCCCAGCAGCAGCTCGGCCGGCTCCTCGAGGAGGCGCGGCGCGGCACCGGGCACCAGCAGCAGCGGCGGCAGGTGACCGGCGCTGCTCCACACCAGCTCCCGGGAGCCGTCCGGCTCGGCGGGGGACAGCGAGCCCAGCACGGCCGTGGCCAGCGAGGTGACGCCCAGGTGCGGCAGCGCGTCGTCGAGCTCGGTGAGCACCCGCGCCGGGGTCCGGGCGCCGCTGTGGGCGATGCCGCGCAGCAGGTTGCGCAGCTGGGCCATCGCCGCCGCGGCGCGCTGGTCGTGGCCCGTGACGTCGCCGATCACCAGCTGCAGCTCTCCGGTGGCGCTGGTGAACGCGTCGTACCAGTCCCCGCCGACCTGCGCGTGCTCGGCGGCCGGCACGTAGCGGACCGCCAGGTCCAGCCCGGTGACCATGGGCGGCTCGGTGAGCAGGCTGCGCTGCAGCTCCTCGGCGATGGCGCGCACCGCCTCCATCGCGCGGCGCTCGGCCTCGCGCGCCGCAGCTCGGTCGAGGGCCTGCGCGGTGGAGCTGGCCAGCACCGACAGCACGGCCTGCTCCTCCTCGGCCAGCTCGGTCTGCCGCTGGCCCGAGGCCCAGGCCAGCTCGAGCAGACCCAGGTGCCGGTCGCCGACGTCGAGGTGCACGGCGCCGCGGTCCGCCGCGACGACCTCGCCGGAGGCCGAGGCGTCGTCGTCGGGGTGGCCGATCGACAGCTGCGCGCCGACCGCGCCGAGCAGCCTGGCCGCCCCGCGCTCCACCACCTGCTCCAGCTGGGTCACGTCCGCGGCGTCGGGCAGCTCCTGCAGCACCCGGACCAGGCCGAGCAGTCGCCGCACCTGGGCGCTCTGCAGGTCCACCCGGGCCTGCGCGGCCTCGGCGGCGGACGCCACCGCGAGCGCGTTCCCCAGCGCCGCGGCCACCTGCCGCAGGAAGCCGAGGTACTGCTCGTCCTCGGCCAGGCCGCGCGCGAGCGCCACGACGAGCAGCGGGCGCTCCTCGGCGGGCCCCAGGCCCGGGACCCTGACCCACGCGGTGCGGCCCGCGCCGGTGGTGCCCACCACGGGGGAGTCCTCCACCGGCTGCGGCGGCGCCGCGTCCAGGTGCGGCTCGCGCTTGCGCGGTGCCTCGGCGGGCACCAGCAGCTCGACCCGGGGAAGGTCCCCGGGGTCGGTGCGCAGCACCGGCAGCGCCACCCGGGCCAGGTCCACGGTGGTGCGCAGCACCCGCGGGAGGTCGGCCAGGCGGCGCAGCAGCGCCGAGCGCCGCCGCTCGAGCACCTGCGCGGTGGTGTCGACGGCGATGTCCAGCACGCCCTCCACCCGTCCGTCCGGTCCCGCGACGGGGGAGTAGCAGTAGTCGAAGTAGCTCTCCTCCGCGAAGCCGCGGCGGTCGATGTAGAGCTCCTGGTCGACCATGCGCACGGCCTCGCCGCTGGAGAGCACGCCCTCCATGAGGGGGCGGATCTGGTCCCAGACCTCGGGGAAGACCTCGGCGCACGGCCGGCCCAGGCCCCACGGGTGCTTGGCCGGGAACATGCGCGCGTACGCCGCGTTGTAGAGCAGCACGAACCGAGGACCCCACAGCAGCGTCACCGGGAAGCTGGTGGCGAACGCGAGCGAGAGCGCCGTGCGCAGCGCCGTCGACCAGGTCTCGGGAGCGCCCAGGGGCGTGGAGCTCCAGTCGACGGCCTCGTAGGCGCTGCGCAGCTCGCCGGCAGCTGCGAAGGGGTCCTCGGGGGCCGTCAAGAAGTCAGCTGCAGGGTGCGCGCCGTCTCCTCGCGCACCTGGCGTGCCAGGGAGGCGTCCGCAGACAGCTTCCGTCCGTAGGAGGGGATGACGTCGGTCAGCAGCGGGCGCCAGGCGTCCATCCGGTCCGGGAAGCACCGCTCGAGCAGCGTGAGCATCGCCGAGGCCGCGGTGGAGGCGCCCGGGGACGCCCCGAGCAGACCGGCGATGGTGCCGTCCGCGCCGGTGACCAGCTCGGTGCCGAACTGGAGCACGCCGCGGCCCTTCTGGTCCTTCTTGATCACCTGGACGCGCTGCCCGGCGGTGATCAGCTCCCAGTCGCCGTCCCCGGCCTCGGGGAAGAAGGTGCGCAGGGCCTCCATGCGCTGCCCGCGCGTCTGCAGCACCTGCTGCACCAGGTACTTGGTCAGCGCCAGCTCCGACCGGGCCACGCCCAGCATCGAGGAGAGGTTGTTGGCCTTCACCGAGCGCGGCAGGTCGAGCAGCGAGCCCGCCTTGAGGAACTTGGGGGAGAACCCGGCGTAGGGGCCGAAGAGCAGCGACTGCTCGCCGCCCACCGAGCGCAGGTCCAGGTGGGGCACCGACATCGGCGGGGCGCCGACCTCGGCCTGCCCGTAGACCTTCGCGTGGTGCTGGGACACGAGGTCCTTGCGCCGCGTGCGCAGGAACTGCCCGCTCACGGGGAAGCCCCCGAAGCCGCGGATCTCCTTGATGCCCGAGTGCTGCAGCAGCGGCAGGGCCCCGCCCCCGGCGCCGACGAAGACGAAGCGCGTCACGAGCGCGCTGCGGTGGCCGGTCGCGACGTCCTGCACGAGGACCTGCCAGCGCCCGCTGGGGGTGCGCTTGAGGCCGGTGACGCGCGTGCCGGTGGCCACGTGCACCCCGCGGCGCTGTGCGGCGTCGAGCAGCAGTGAGGTCAGTGCGCCGAAGTTCACGTCCGTGCCGGCCAGGGAGCGGGTGGCGGCCACCCGCTGCGCGGGGTCGCGCCCGGCCATCACCAGCGGCACCCACCCGGCCAGCTCGTCCGGGTCCGCGGTGTGCTCCAGCTCGGAGAACAGCGGCTGGGACTTCAGCGCCTCGTAGCGGGCGCGCATGTAGCGCTGCCCGTCCTCGCCGGTGACGAAGCTGACGTGGGGCACCGAGGTGATGAAGGTCTTCGGGTCGTCGGTGAGCCCGGAGCGGACCAGGGAGGACCACAGCTGCCGGGACACCTGGAACTGCTCGTTGATGCCGACCGCCTTGGTCGGGTCGACCGTGCCGTCGGGGCCCGCGGGCGTGTAGTTGAGCTCGCACAGGGCCGCGTGCCCGGTGCCGGCGTTGTTCCACGGGTCGGAGCTCTCCAGGCCGACCGACGGCCCGGACTCCAGCACGACGACGGACCAGTCCGGCTGCACGAGCCCGAGCAGCGCGGCGAGGGTGGCGCTCATGATGCCGCCGCCGACCATGACGACGTCGGGTGCGGCGCTGGCCGCACGGGCGCTGCTGACCACGGACTCCTGAGCGCTCAGCGCTGCCTCCTCGGTGAGGACGTCGGTCGACGTCGGCGTTGCTCTCGGACCCGCGGGAGCGGACCACCGCCCATCATCGCGTGCCCCTGCCCCGGCGGTCGACGCCGCCCGCGGCGCCTGTGGCGGACGTCGCAGGCCGCGCCGCTGCTCAGGGTCCCCACCGCTGCGCGGCCTCGTCGCGGGCCGACCTGCCCCGCGGGCCGCTGCCGGAGCTGCGGCGCAGCAGGAACCACACCTCCTTGCCGCGCTCGGTCGGCTCGGCGCCCCACGCCGCGGACAGCAGGTCCACCAGGGCCATCCCCCGCCCGTCGACGTCGGCCGGTCGCGCCGCCCTGGGCAGCGGCGTGCGGGAGCTGCCGTCGGTGACGCGCACCCGCATGCCGCTGGAGGTGTCGCACTCCACCGCGAGCGTCACCGGGGGCGCCCCGTGGACCACGGCGTTGGTCACGAGCTCGGAGGTCAGCAGCTCGGCGTCGTCGAGGACGGTCGAGTGGTGCTGCGGGCAGCGGGCGCCGCGCAGGAACAGGCGCGCCAGCCTCGGCGCGCTGGCGTCGGAGGGCAGCCTCGTGCTCGCCGCCGCCGTGACCTCGCACACCGCTGCTCCCCGGGGTCCTCGCACCGCCAGCGGCCCTCCGCCGGCCCCGCCACCAGTCTGGACCGGCCGGGCCGGCTCCGCCGGTCCAGATCCTCCCGACGGGTGCGCGCGGCGGCGCGGACGGGCCGGGGCGAGCTGCGCAGAACGCCCTCGCGCCGGGCGCCCGTGCGGCATCCTTGCGGTGTGGGGGCGAGCAGGGGGACCTCGCCCGCGGTGGTCCCGCAGCGCGGTCCCTCCGCTGGCGAGCAGGACCACGCCCTCGGCGCGGCCGAGGGCGCCCTGGTGCTGCCCGAGACGCCCCTGGTCGACCGCGTGGAGGTGCTGACGACGCCCAGCGCCCCCGCCCAGCCCGCAGCCCTGCCGGCGCTGCCGCTGGACGTCGCCGCGGCCGCCGCAGCCGTCCCCGTCGCGCCCGGCGCGGCCCCGGGCCGCGACGGCGCCCTCGACCGGCACGCCCGCCTGGTGTGCTCGGTGCTCGGCGTGCCCGCCGCCGTGGTGAGCCTGGTCTCGCGCCGCCTGCAGCTGTTCCCCGGCGCGGTCGGGCTGCCGGAGCCGTGGCAGACGACGCGCCTGGCGGACCTGACCCGCTCCTCCTGCCAGCAGGTGGTCGGCAGCGGCCAGCCGCTCGCCGTGCGCGACGCCCGCGAGGACCCCGACCTCCGCGACGACGCGGTGGTCACCGAGCTCGGCGCGGTCGGCTACCTCGGCGCACCCCTGCGGGGCTCGGACGGCGAGGCGATCGGCGCCCTGGCCGCGCTCTCGCCCGAGCCGCGCGACTGGACCCGGCGCGAGGTGGCGCTGCTCGCGGACCTCGCCGCCGCCTGCTCCGCCGAGCTGCAGCTGCGGCGCGCCCTGTCCGACGCCGCCGAGGTGCGGGCCGCGGCCGAGAGCGCGCGCGACGAGGCCACCACGGCCCAGATGCGCGCCGTGGGGCTGCGGCGCGACGCGGAGGTGGCCGCCGCCCGCAGCCGCCTCCTGCTCGAGCTCAGCCAGGCCACCTCCCGCGCGCGCGAGGTGGAGGACGTCGCCGCCAGCGCCGTCGCCGGGGTGCGCACGGGACTGGAGGCGCAGCTGTCCGCCGTCGCCCTCCACGAGCGAGGGTCGGGGGCGCTGCGGTACGTCGCCCTCGACAGGGCACCGGCGGCGCCCGAGCAGGACGACGACGGCGGAGTGGGTGACCACGAGCCGCTGGACGTGCCCGAGGGCGCCCTCCTGGCGGCCCGGGAGTCGCGCCTGGTGTTCACCCCTGACGCCGCCACCGCCGCCGCGACCGCCTCCTCGGCGGCACCGGTGCTGGCAGGCGTCCAGGCGGCCGTGCACGCCCCGCTGCTCGTCGACGGCCAGTGCCTGGGCGTGCTCACCGTCGCCTGGGGCTCTGCCCGGGCGCTGCTGCCCGCCGAGCGGGAGCTGGTGGTCTCCCTCGCGGAGGCCGTCGCCCACGGCGTCCAGCGCTGCCTGTCCCTGCGCGCCGAGCGCGAGGCGGCCCGCACCCTGCAGCGCGCCATGCTCACCGAGCTGCCCGACCTGCCCCACCTCGAGCTCGCCGCCCGCTACGCCCCCGCGGCCGCCGGCCACCAGGTGGGCGGCGACTGGTACGACGCGCTGCGCCACCCCGACGGGTCCACGCTGCTGGTCATCGGTGACGTGACCGGCCACGACATCGGCGCGGCGGCCGCCATGGGGCAGGTGCGCAGCGCGCTGCGCACCCTGGCCGTGGCCACGGAGGACTCCCCGGCGCAGCTGCTCGCCCGGCTGGACGGCACCCTCGACGTGCTGGGCGCGGACGTGCTCGCCACCGTGCTCGCCATCCGCCTCGCCGACGACGGCCGGGGCGAGGGCGACCTGCGCATGCGCTGGAGCAGCGCCGGGCACCTGCCCGCCCTGCTCGCGGTGCCCGGCGCCGGCGTCGTCGCCCTCGACGGCCACGAGGCCGACCTCCTGCTGGGGCTGGCCCCCGGCAGCCCGCGCAGCGAGAGCGAGGTGGACCTGCCGGCCGGGTCCACGCTGCTGCTCTACACCGACGGGCTCGTCGAGCGGCGCGACAGCGACCTGGGCGAGGGCGTGGAGAGGCTCGCCGAGGCGCTCGCCGAGGTGGCCCACCTGCCCCTGCCGGACCTGCTCGACGCCGTCATCGCCGAGCTCGTGGGCGGCGGCGGGTCCGACGACGTCGCGGTGCTGGCCGCCCGCACGCGCTGACCCCGGCCCCGGCGAGCCCACCCCTACCGTGCGGTCGGGGTGCCGGCCCGGCAGGCTGGGGCCGTGAGCGTCACCGACGACAACTCAGCCAGCGCACCCGTGGTGCGGCGCATCGAGACGGCCGCCGTGGTCGGCGCCGGGTACATGGGCGGGGGGATCGCCCAGTCCATGGCCCGCGCCGGGCTGCCCGTCGTCCTGGCGGACGTGTCCGCCGAGGCCGCGGCCCGCCAGCTGGAGCGCCTGCTCGCCGAGGCCCGCACCTACGAGGAGCAGGGGCTCTTCGCCCCCGGCGACGCCGAGCGGGTGGCCGCCAACCTGCGCGCCGCGACGTCCGTGGAGGAGGCCGTCGCCGACGTCGACTTCGTCCACGAGGTGGTCTTCGAGAAGGTCGAGGTCAAGCACGACGTGCTGGCCCGCGCCTCCGCCGCGGCCCGCCCCGACGCCATCATCGGCACCAACACCTCCACCATCCCCGTGAAGGTGCTCGCGCCCGCCGTGGTGCGGCCCGAGCGGTTCCTCACCGTGCACTGGTCCAACCCGGCGCCCTTCATCCCCGGCGTGGAGCTGGTGGTGGGCGAGGCGACCGACGCCGCCGTCCTGCCGGTGGTCCAGGAGATGCTCGAGCGGGCCGGGCGGCGCTCGGCCCAGGTGGCCGACACCCCCGGGTTCGTGCTCAACCGCCTGCAGTACGTGCTGTTCAAGGAGGCCGCCGACATCGTCGCCGAGGGCGTCGCGACGCCGGAGGCCGTGGACACCATCGTCTCGACGACGTTCGGCTTCCGGTACCCGTACTTCGGCCCGTTCGCCATCGCCGACATGGCGGGGCTCGACGTGTACGTGCTCGGCATGCGGATCATGGAGGAGGCCTACGGCGAGCGGATCTCGCCGCCCAAGGCCCTCACCGACCTCGTCGACGCCGGCGCCCACGGCGCCAAGAACGGCGAGGGCTTCACCGTCCACGGCGACCCCGAGAAGCTGGCGCGGATGATCGCCTACCGCGACCTCGCCTACGCCAGGCAGGGCCAGCTGCTCGCCGAGCTGGCGCACGCCCACCCCGACGCCCCGGCGTCCTCGCCGGAGCCCGCCCAGGACCCCGACGTCGTCGCCGAGCAGGAGGCCCGCCCGTGAGCACCCGCCCCGACCCCACGACCTGGCCGATCGGCGCGGCGCTCCTGCAGGCCCCGCCGGTGCTGCCCGACGGCACCCCCGCGCAGGAGGCCCCCGAGGTCGAGTGGCGCCGCGTGCTGCGCCGCGTGCGCCTGGCCGGGTTCGACCACGTCGACCTCACCGACTCCTGGGTGCGCCCCGGGGACCTCTCGCCCGAGCGCCTCGCCGTCCTCAAGCGGCTGCTGGCCGAGGAGGGCCTCGGGGTCACCGCCATCACGACCGCCCGCCGCAGCCCCATCGCCCCGGACGCCGGCGAGGCCGCCGCCAACCAGGAGTACCTGGAGCGGACGCTGGTCGCCGCGGCCGAGCTGGGGACGACGGTGGTCTCCGCCGGCCTGCTGCCGGTGCTCACCGACGCGCAGAAGGCCGCCGAGTGGTTCTGGCTGGAGCAGGGCCTGGCCGACCCCGACCCCGAGACCGACGGCGGTGCGGCGTTCGACCTGGCCGTGGAGCGCTTCGCGGCGCTCGGCCGGCGCGCGGGGGAGCTGGGGCTGCAGCTGAGCCTGGAGATGTACGAGGACACCTACCTCGGCACGCCGCAGAGCTCCGTGCGCCTCAAGGAGGCGATCGACCTGCCGAACGTCGGGCTCAACCCCGACGTCGCCAACATCATCAGGCTCCACCGGCCCGTGCAGCCGTGGCGCGACCAGCTGGCCGCGGTGCTGCCGCACGCCAACTTCTGGCACGTGAAGAACTACTACCGCGACCACGACCCGGCCACCGGCTCCTACGCCACCGCGCCGGCGCCGCTGGCCCTGGGCGTCATCGACTACCGCTGGGCGGTGGAGGAGGCGCTGCGCGTGGGCTTCACGGGCCCCTTCTGCACCGAGCACTACGGCGGTGACGGCCTGAGCGTGTCGGCGCAGAACCGCGAGCACCTGCGCCACCTGCTCGCGTCCGCCACGGAGCTGCTCTCCCTCTGACCCCGCCGCCTCGCAGCCGAGCGCCCGGCTGCGGTTCCCGACCCCTCCGGAACCGCAGCCGGGCGCTCGGCTGCGGTTCCGTCAGGCCTGGGCGGGAGCGGTCGCGAGCGCGAGCAGGCCCGTGCCGGAGCGCCACCCGCCGTCGTCGTCGCCCACCGGTCGCACCCGCCACGAGCCCTCGGGCGGGACGGCGGCGGCCGGGCGGTCCCTGGTGACCCGGTGGACCAGCCCCGTGACGCGGGGCTCGAGACCGGCGGCGACGCCGGAGACGAGGTTCCAGGCGCGGTTCGCCGTGCCCTGCACCAGGGCGCCGACGGGGGTGAGCGAGAACGTCGGGCCGTCCACGCGCAGCACCGTGACCGGCCAGCCCCCGGTGCCCCGCGAGACCGCGCGCGCCAGGCCCGCGGCGTCGAGGGGACCCACGTGCGGGGCGTAACCGGACCAGCCGCGCGGGTAGCCGGACTCGTCCGGCGTGGAGAGCACCACCGCCCCGCCCGGCAGCACGGCCGAGGCCAGCGAGGCCACGAAGCCGACCTGGTCCGCCGGCTCCAGGTGCTCGATGACCTCCATCGCGGTGACGACCGCACCGCGCGGGGCCGCGGCCAGGTCGGTGTGCACCCCGGTGCCGGGGAAGGCCGCGGCCGCGAGCGCGGTGTGGCGGGGGTCGGTGTCGACGACGTGCAGCTCGCGGCCCAGCCGCTCGGCGAGCAGCGGGGAGAACGCCCCCGTGCCGGCACCGACGTCGACGACGGGACCGTCCACCCCCGCGGCCAGCGCCTGAGCGGCTCGCACCGCCACGAGGTAGTTCACGGCGTGCCGGACGACGGTGCTGCGGTTGCGGTGCAGGCCCGGGTCGCCGCCGTGGGTGTTGGCGGCACCGCCCGCCACCCGGGCGCGCACCGCGTCGAGCCGGTCCATCGACGCCTCCGCGGCGACGACGGCGTCCGCGACGCGCTCCGGGCCCCAGGGCCCGGGCTCGTCCACCCGCCCGCCACGACCGGGCGCGAAGGGGGTGGCGGGGGCGTCGGGGCGGGGCGTCTCCACCCCGACAGCGTCACAGACGCCGACGCCACCCGCTCAGACGGGCTCGGCCGTGCCGGTCCAGCGCCGGGACTGCCGCACCGCGGAGGTGACGGCGGTGTCGGCGCGCTGGCCGGCCACCAGGCCGACCTCGCGCACCAGCGCCGCGCGCACGTCCGCCAGCGGTGTCCAGGCGCCGACGAAGGTGACGTCGTAGCGGTCCTCGACGCGCCCGTCGGCGATCGCCTGGCGCAGCAGCAGCCGGACCCGTGCGACGTGGCCGTCGGAGGTGACGACCGCCACGCGGTGCACCGAGGGGTCGGTCCTGGTGAGCAGCGGCAGGGAGTAGGCGAGGTTGTCAGCCGTGGTCAGCGCCCGCTCCTCCAGGAGCAGGCGGGCGGGGTCCACGCCCAGGGCCACCAGCCGGTCGCCCAGCGCCTGGGCCTCGGAGACCGGCTGCGCGTCGAACGCCGTCGGCCCGGTCACGCCGCCGCTGGTGACCACCCACGGGTCCCCTCCGTCGCGCCGCGCCTGCGCCACGAGGTCCGCCGCGCGCTGCGCCCGGCTCTCGAGCAGCGGGGTCACCGCCCCCGCGTCGAGGCTGGAGCCGAGGACGACGACGGCGTCGAGGTGCGCGGCGTCGACGCCGCGGTGCGACCAGGCGGTGTTGACGGTGATGTCGACGACGGGCCACAGCAGCACGAGGGCCGCCACGCCGGCGCTGGCCAGCTGCAGGCGGCGCGACCAGCTGCGGCCACCGCCCAGGCGGCCCGGGTCACGACGCAGCACGGGCGCCCCTGGCGGTGCGGCGGTGGGCGGCCATGGCGCGCTCGGCCTCGCGGGCGTCCTGGCGCTCGCGGAGCGCCTGCCGCTTGTCGTGCTCGGCCTTGCCCCGGGCGACGGCCACCTCGACCTTCACCCACGAGCCGAGGAAGTACAGGCTCGTGGGGACCACGGTCCAGCCGCCCTCCCGGGAGCTCTCCGCCAGGCGCCGCAGCTGGGCGGCGTGCAGCAGCAGCTTGCGGGGGCGCCGTGCGGAGTGGTTGGTCCAGCTGCCCTGGGAGTACTCCGGGATGTGCGCGCCGTGCAGCCACGCCTCCCCGGCGTCGTCGATCTCCACCCAGCTCTCCGACAGGGAGGCCCGGCCCTCACGCAGGGCCTTCACCTCGGTGCCGACGAGGACCACGCCGGCCTCGTAGCGGTGGGTGAGCTGGTAGTCGTGCGCGGCGCGCTTGTTGCGGGCCACCAGGCGCAGGCCCTCCTCGCGGGGACGGGAGGGCTTGGCCTGGCGCGCCCAGGCGCCGGCACCGCGGCGGGCTACGGCGCCACCTCGTCGAGGACGGCGGCGGCCGCGGTGGGGGACGCGGCGATCGGCGTGGAGCCGTAGCGCTGGGCGGCGCGGGCGCGGGCCTGTGCGGCGAGGACCTCGCGGTCGCGCGGGGGAGCGGTGGTGGTGAGCGCCTCCAGGAGGTGCTCGGTGGCGTGGGCGATCTCGGCGACCGCCCGGTCGAAGGCGTCGGCGTTGGCGCGCGAGGGCTTCGTCGTCCCGGCCACCTTGCGGACGTACTGCAGCGCAGCCGCGTGGACCTCGTCGTGCGTCGTCGCCGGCTCGAGGTTGTGCAGCGTGCGGATGTTCCGGCACATGTCACGGAACGATAACGGCCTGCGCGGGCTGTGGGGCGGGCAGGGGCAGATTCGCTCGAACTGCTCAGCCTCCCGCGTCCTGCTGACCTCCGCACCTCGAGATCGTCATCCCTTCGGGGGGCGGGGCGGGGCTTCCAGGGGTGCCTTTCCCGCACTCGCGGACCCGAGTGCGCCTTCCTGGGGTGCCTTTCCCGCACTCGCGCACCCGAGTGCGCCTTCGGCTGGCTCTGAAGCAGCACTGGGGTGTGCGAGTGCGAGGAGAGTTGGCCTCAGGAACGGCGCTGGGCGATGGCGCGGCGGACCGCGTCGACCGCTGCGCCGCGGTCGCGCATCGTCTCCGCGGTCACGTGGACGACGATCCACCCGGCCTCCCGCAGGCGGTCGAGCCGCTCGCGGTCCCTGGCCAGCTGCTCGGCCAGGAGCCCGTGCCAGGCACCCTCGTACTCGATCGCGATCTTGAGGTCGACGATCGCCAGGTCGACCCTCGCGAGGAAGCGACCGAGGTGGGTCACGACGTGCTGCGGCTCGAAGGTGACGCCGAGCTCCGCTCTCACCAGGCGGACCCGTAGACGTGACTCCGGTGGAGACCCCGCACGCCCGTCGGCGAGGGCCACCGCCGTGCGCGCTCCGACGACGTGGTCTTCGTGCCGTCCGAGCAGCCACGCGCCCACGGCCGCCTTCTCGAAGAGCTCGAGCCCGAGGGCGGCGTCGAGGTGGGCGACCGCGTCCTCCTCGTGGTGCCCCGCCGCGAGGTCGAAGGCCATGCGCTCGGGGCTCGCCAGCGCGACGCCCTTCCAGCAGCCGTGCCCGAGGGGGCCGCGCACAGCTCCGCGCAGGGTGGTGCCGGCCGGGCCTGGGCGGCGGTCCCGGTGGGGGACGACGAACTCCACCGGGTCCCCGGCCGAGCGCAGGCGCGCACCCAGGACGGTCGCCATCGACCGGCCGGTGAGCCGCGCGGAGGGCGGGACGACGAGTGAGGCTCCCCTGCAGCGCAGGCCGTGGTCGGGCTCGAGGTGCCTGGGGGCGTAGACGTCGACGAACAGCCGGCGCACGCGGGGGTCGCGCAGCTGGGCCTTGGTGAGCGCGCCCTGCGCGACGAGCTCGGAACCGACGAAGACGTCGGGCAGGTGGTCTGGCCAGGGGGCGCGTCGGGCGGGCACCCGCGCACTGTGGCGGCTCGAGCTCCCACCGCGCTGGCGCGCCCGGCCCGCCTGTGGATGACGCGTCTGCCGATCGGTCCTCCCCGTCCCGCACTCGGTCACGCGAGTGCGGGTTGGAGGAGGGTTGAAGGAGCACTGGGGTGTGCGAGTGCGGGACGGGAGGGGGCGCGACGACGACGGCGGCCCGCCACCTCCTCGGGGGAGGTGACGGGCCGTCGCGGGTGTGGGGGAGGGGTCACTCCCAGGAGAGGCCGCCACCGGTCTGGTACTCGATGACGCGGGTCTCGAAGAAGTTCTTCTCCTTCTTGAGGTCCATCGTCTCGCTCATCCACGGGAAGGGGTTCTCCGCCGGGGGGAACACCTCGGCCAGGCCCAGCTGGACGCAGCGGCGGTTGGTGATGAAGCGCATGTACTCGGAGGTGAGCTCGGAGTTCAGGCCGAGGATGCCGCGGGGCATCGTCTCCCGGCCGTAGTCGATCTCCAGCTCGCAGGCCTCCTTGAGCATCCCGCGCACCTCGGCCTGGAACTCCGCGGACCACAGGTGCGGGTTCTCGGCCTTGATCTGGTTGATGACGTCGATGCCGAAGTTCAGGTGGATCGACTCGTCGCGCAGGATGTACTGGTACTGCTCGGCGATGCCGACCATCTTGTTGCGGCGACCGAGGCTGAGGATCTGCGCGAACCCGGTGTAGAACCACATGCCCTCGAAGACCACGTAGAAGGCGATCAGGTCGCGCAGGAAGTCCTGGTCGGCCTCGGGCGTGCCGGTGGAGAACTCGCCCGACTCGAGGTTGCGGGTGTGCTTGAGCGCCCACGCGTCCTTGGCGGTGATGGAGGGGACCTCGCGGTACATGTTGAACAGCTCTCCCTCGTCGAGGCCGAGGCTGGTGCAGATGTACTGGAAGGTGTGCGTGTGCACGGCCTCCTCGAAGGCCTGGCGCAGCAGGTACTGCCGGCACTCCGGGTTGGTCAGCTGGCGGTAGACCGCGAGCACGATGTTGTTGGCGACCAGCGACTCGGCCGTCGCGAAGAAGCCGAGGTTGCGCTTGAGCATGAGGCGCTCGTCCTCGGTGAGGCCGTCGCGGCTCTTCCACAGGGCGATGTCGGCCTGCATGGACACCTCGGTGGGCATCCAGTGGTTGTTGCAGCCGGCCAGGTACTTATCCCACGCCCAGCCGTACTTCAGCGGCAGCAGCTGGTTGACGTCAGCGCGCGAGTTGATCATCGCCTTCTCGCTGACGTCGACGCGGGCGGCGCCGGACTGGATGGCGCCGAGGCCCGTCACGTTCTCGACGGTCAGCTCGGGGGCGTCGTCGGTGGTGGTCACGGAGATCTCCTCGGAAGAGCTGTCGGTGGCGGTGCGTGCGGCGGGGACGGAGCTGCTCGTGGTGCTCACTGGCAGGCCTCGCAGTCCTCGCCGTTCTCGATGGAGCAGGCGGCGGCGTACTCGGCGCTGTAGCGCGAGGCCTCCTCCGCGGCGGCGGTGTCGGGCAGCGACACCACCGGGGAGGGGCTCGACGCGACGGCCGCGGCCGGGCTGGCCGCCACCGCGGCGGCGACGCCGCCCGCTGCGGCGGCAGCGCCGCCCTGGACCGGGACGCCCGCGGCGGGAGCCGCGGCCGGCGTGCCGGCGGAGACGGCGTTGAGCCTGCCGTCGGTGCCGCGCAGGGTCGACTTCTCCACGTGCGTGGCCGAGGACGAGCGCAGGTAGTACGTCGTCTTCAGGCCCAGCTGCCAGGCCGTGCGGTAGAGGTTGTCGAGCTTGCGGCCGTTCGGGCTGGACACGTACAGGTTCAGGGACTGCGCCTGGTCGATCCACTTCTGGCGGCGGGCGGCGGAGCGCAGCAGCCAGGACGGGTCCACCTCGAAGGCGGTGGCGTACAGCGCCTGCAGGTCCGCCGGGACCCTGTCGATGGCGCCGAGGGAGCCGTCGAAGTACTTGAGGTCGGAGACCATGACCTCGTCCCACAGGCCGCGGTCGGCGAGGTCGCGCACCAGCGAGGCGTTCACCACGGTGAAGTCGCCGGACATGTTGGACTTGACGAACAGGTTGCGGTACATCGGCTCGATCGACTGCGCGACGCCCACGATGTTGGAGATCGTCGCGGTGGGCGCGATCGCCATGACGTTGGAGTTGCGCATGCCCTGGCGCTGCACCTTCTCGCGCAGCGGCGCCCAGTCGAGCGTGGCGGAGGTGTCGAGCTCGACGTCGCCGCCGCGCGCCTCGCGGAGCAGCTCGAGGGAGTCGATCGGCAGCACGCCGCGGCTCCACAGGGACCCGTCGAAGCTCTTGTACGAGCCGCGCTCGGCCGCGAGGTCGGAGCTCGCCTCGATGGCCGCGTAGGAGATCTGCTCCATGGAGGTGTCCGCGAACTGCACGGCCTCCTCCGAGGAGTAGGGCAGGCGCAGGGCGAACAGCGCGTCCTGGAAGCCCATGAGGCCCAGGCCCACGGGACGGTGCTGCTGGTTGGCGTTCTCGGCCTGGGGGATCGTGTAGAGGTTCAGGTCGATGACGTTGTCGAGCATGCGGACCGCGGTGCGGACCGTGCGGCGCAGGCGCTCGACGTCCAGGCCGTCAGCGGTGGTGTGCGCGGCCAGGTTGATCGAGCCGAGGTTGCAGACCGCGACCTCGTCGGCGTTGGTGTTCAGCGTGATCTCGGTGCACAGGTTGGAGGAGTGCACCACGCCCACGTGCTGCTGCGGGGAGCGCAGGTTGCACGGGTCCTTGAAGGTGATCCACGGGTGCCCGGTCTCGAACAGCGCCGTCAGCATCTTGCGCCACAGGTCGACGGCGTTCACGGTGCGGTGCACGCGCAGCTCGCCGCGCTCTGCCATCGCCTCGTACTCCGCGTAGCGCTCGGCGAAGGCCGGGCCGTACAGGTCGTGGAGGTCCGGGGTCTCGTCGGGGGAGAACAGCGTCCAGGTGCCACCGGCGGCGACGCGCTGCATGAACAGGTCCGGCACCCAGTTGGCCGTGTTCATGTCGTGCGTGCGGCGGCGGTCGTCACCGGTGTTCTTGCGGAGCTCGAGGAACTCCTCGACGTCGATGTGCCAGGTCTCCAGGTAGGCGCAGACGGCGCCCTTGCGCTTGCCGCCCTGGTTCACCGCGACGGCGGTGTCGTTGGCGATCTTGAGGAACGGGACCACGCCCTGGCTCTGGCCGTTGGTGCCCTTGATGTGGGCGCCGATGCCGCGCACCGGGGTCCAGTCGTTGCCCAGGCCGCCGGAGTACTTGGCCAGCATCGCGTTGTCCTTGATGGACTGGAAGATGCCGGACAGGTCGTCCGAGACGGTGGTGAGGAAGCAGCTGGACAGCTGCGGCCGGGTGGTGCCCGCGTTGAACAGCGTGGGCGTGGAGCACATGAAGTCGAAGCTGGAGATCAGGCGGTAGAACTCGATCGCCCGCTCCTCCTTGTGCTCCTCGTTGAGGGCCAGGCCCATCGCCACGCGGAGGAAGAACGCCTGCGGCAGCTCGTAGCGCACGCCGTGCTCGTGCAGGAAGTAGCGGTCGTACAGGGTCTGCAGACCGAGGAAGGTGAACTGGCCGTCGCGACCGGCCTCGATGGCCTGGCCCAGCTTGTCGAGGTCGAACTCGGCCAGGCGCGGGTCGAGCATGCCCAGGGCGATGCCCTTGGCGACGTAGCCCTTGAGGTAGCGCGGGTACAGCTGCGCCATCTGCGGCGCGGTGGCCTGCGTGCGCTCGCCGAGGACGTGGGAGAGGGCCTCGGTGCGCAGCATGTCCATGAGCAGGCGCGCGGAGACGTAGGTGTAGTCGGGGTCGGCCTCGACCTTGGTGCGGGCGGCCAGCACGAGGGCCTGGGCCAGCTCCACCTCGCCGACGCCGTCGTACAGGGTGCGCATGGCCTCGGTGACCACGGCGTCCGGGTCCACGGTGGGCAGGCCGGCGCAGGCCTCGGCGACGACGGCGGCCACGCGGTCGCGGTCGAGCGGGACCAGGGTGCCCTCGGTGGTGCGCACCGACAGCTGGCGCACCTTCTCCACGCTGGGGGTGGCGGCCTCGCGCTCGCGGCGGGCCCGGGCGTGCTCCTCGCGGTAGAGGATGTAGGAGCGCGCGACGGCGTGCTCGCCCGAGCGCATGAGCACCAGCTCGACCTGGTCCTGGACCTCCTCGACGGCCACCGGGCGGCCGGAGGAGCCGGTGCCCGCCAGGGAGCGGCGCACCAGGGTCTCGACGACGGTGGCGGTCATCTCCTCGACGAGCTCGCGCACGCGGGCGGAGCTGCCGGCGGCCTGGCCCTCGGTGGCGAGGAACGCCTTCTGGAGGGCGACGGTGATGCGGGAGGCGTCGAAGGGGACGACCTCGCCGCGCCGGTTGAGCACGGCCGTCGGCACGCTCGGGCTGTTCGAGGACCCGCCAGCGGAGCCGTCCGTGGTGACCTCCAGGACCTCGTCTGCCACCTGGGTCATGTGCGTCTCCTCGGGTCGTCGTGGTGCGTGAGCGCGTGATGAGACCGGAACGCTGCGTCATCGCCGCAGGTCCCGGGGGAAGTGGGTGACCGGGTCGCTCGTCGGGGCGCCTTCCGGTGTCTCCGACGCTACATCTTGTGTCGGGCGACGCGCCAGCGGGCACATTTGGGGAAATCGACTGTTCGGCGCGTCACCTGCGGAACCGCCCTCCGGGCTCGGCGTGTCGTGCTCGAGCACCCTTCCAGAGGGGTCTGACAGCCCGACCGGACCCGCCGTCGGGGGCCTCGCCTAGCCTGCTGGCGTGCCAGACGCCGACGTCTTCCGCTGGGCCGTGCTCGGCCCGGGGTCCATCGCCCGCCGCTTCGTGCGGGAGCTGCCCGCGAGCCCCACCGGCGTGCTCGTCGCCGTCGGCAGCTCCGACCCCGCGCGCGCCCGCGCGCTGGCCGACGAGGCCGAGGCCGGCGGGGAGCAGGGCGCCGCGCGGGGCGGGCGGGTGACCTCGGGGACCTACGAGGAGGTCCTCGCGGACCCGTCCGTCGACGGCGTCTACATCGCCGTCGTCCACCCCCGCCACGCCGAGCTGGCCGTCGCGGCGGCCCGCGCGGGCAAGCACCTGCTCGTGGAGAAGCCGCTGACGCCGGACCGCGGCTCCGCGGCGGGCGTCGTCGACGCCGCCCGCCAAGCCGGCGTCGCGCTCCTGGAGGCCTTCGCCTACCGCTTCCACCCCGCCACCCGCCGCCTGCTGGAGCTGGTCGCCGCAGGCGCCGTCGGGGAGGTCTCGCACATCGACTCCAGCTTCTGCTTCGCCTCGTCCCCGAACCCCGCCGGGGACCCGCGCGGCCCCGGGCGCCTGTTCGACCCCGCCACCGCGGGCGGCGGGATCCTCGACGTCGGCTGCTACCCGGTCTCCTTCGCCCGCGCCGTGGCCGGCGCCGCCAGGGGGAGGGCCTTCGCCGACCCGCTGCCCGGCCCCGAGGGCGTCCGGGCGGTCGGGCACCTGGGCCCCACGGGCGTGGACGAGTGGGCCCTGGCGCACCTCGACTTCGGCGGCGGGCTGCTGGCCACCGTCCGCACCGGGGTCCGCCTGGAGGAGCCGCAGACCGCGGTGGTCCGCGGGAGCCTCGGCACCCTCGAGCTGCACGACCCCTGGACCGTGCAGGCCGCACCCCGCCTCGTGCTGCGGCGGGTCGGCGAGGAGCCGGTGGAGCAGACCTGGGACGGCGCGGCCCCCGCGCAGCAGGCCTTCGCGCTGGAGGCCGAGGCCCTCGCCGCCGCCGCCCGCGCCCTGGCCGCCGGCACCGGGACCGGCGAGGCCCCGGAGCAGACCCACGAGGACTCCCTGGGCACCCTGGCCGTCCTCGACAGGTGGCGGGCCGGCACCGGCCTGCTCTACCCCTTCGAGGCCGAGACCGCGAGCATCCCGACGCTGTCCCGCCAGCCGCTGCGCGTCCCGGAGCCGGGCACCGCCAGCATCCCCGTCGGCACCGTCCCCGGGCTCGCCAGCCCGGTCTCGCGCCTGGTCATGGGGTGCGACAACCAGCCCACCCTGTCCCACGCCAGCGCCCTGTTCGACGCCTTCGTCGAGGCCGGCGGCACCACCTTCGACACCGCCTGGATCTACGGCCGCGACGGCGACTACGAGCGCCGCTTCGGCCGCTGGCTCGCGAACCGCGGGATCCGCGAGCAGGTCACCGTCATCGTCAAGGGCGCCCACACGCCCCACTGCGACCCGGAGTCGCTGTCCCGCCAGCTGCTGGAGTCCTTCGAGCGGCAGGGCCTGGAGCGCGCCGACCTCTACCTCATGCACCGCGACGACCCGTCCGTGCCGGTGGGGGAGTTCGTCGACGTCCTGGACGAGCACGCCCGCGCCGGCCGCATCGGCGTCTACGGCGGCTCCAACTGGACGCCGGAGCGCTTCGACGAGGCCAACGCCTACGCGCAGACCCACGGCCGGGCCGGCTTCGGGGTGCTGAGCAACCACTTCGGCCTGGCCCGCGCCCTCGACGTGCCGTGGGCGGGCTGCGTGCACGCCACCGACCCCGCCTCCCGCGCGTGGCTCGAGGAGCGCCAGGTGCCGCTGCTGCCGTGGAGCAGCCAGGCCCGCGGGTTCTTCGCCCGGGACGACGCCGAGATGCGCGGCGACGCCGAGCTGGTCCGCTGCTACCTCTCCGAGGACAACCTCGAGCGCAAGCGCCGCGCGCAGCACCTGGGGGAGCGCCTCGGCGTCCCGACCACCGCGGTGGCCCTGGCCTACGTGCTCGCCCAGCGCTTCCCGACGTTCGCGCTCATCGGTCCGCGGTCCCTCGCCGAGCTGCGGTCCTCCCTGGAGGGCCTCGCCGTGGAGCTGACCGCCGAGCAGGTCGCCTGGCTGGACCTGCGCGAGGCCTGAGGGTGATCGGCGCCACGCCGCCCCGGCGTGGCGCCGGTCGTCCCGGCCCGACAGGGTGGAGCCCGTGTCGTCAGCGAACCAGCGCCTGTACGTGACAGCGGACCGCGCCGGGGCGGGCAAGACCGTCGTGGCGCTGGGGCTGCTCGACCTGCTGGCCAGCTCCGTGCGCCGCCCGGTGGTCTTCCGGCCGGTCGTGTCCAGCCGCGACGAGCCCGACCCCCTGGTCGAGCTGCTGCGCCACCGCTACGACCTCGACATCGACGACGACGACGCGGTGGGCCTCACCTGGAGCGAGGCCGCGGCCCTCGTGGACGCCACGGACGCCGGACCGGACCCCCGCCGCCTGGTCGCGACCCTGGTCGAGCGCGTGGAGCGGCTGTCGGAGCGGTCCGACTTCGTGCTGGTGGTCGGCACGGACTTCACGGGACCGTCGCCAGCCACCGAGCTCGACCTCAACGCGCTGCTCGCCGTCAACCTCGGCGCTCCCGTCGTCGTCGTGGTCTCCGCCGCGGGGGTGGACGACGCCGAGGGCGTGCGGTCCGTGGCCGCGGCCGCCCGCGAGGCGGGCTCCGCGCTGGCGGCCCGCGGCGGCACCAAGCTGGCGACGGTGGTCAACCGCGTGGACCCCGCCCAGCGCGAGGCGGTGCTGACGGCGGTGCGCCAGGACGGCGGCCACACCGGCGGCGCCACCCGCCACCCGGTCTACGCGCTCGACGAGGTGCCGCTGCTGAGCGCGCTCACCGTGGGGGAGGTCGCCTCCGTCCTCGGCGGGGTGGTGCTCACCGGCTCGGCCTCGGCGCTGGAGCGCGAGGTGGGCGGGTACCTGGCCGGCTCGGCGCACGCCGACGTCGTCCTGCGGCTGCTGCGGGAGGGGACCCTGCTGGTGACCTCCGGTGACCGCCTGGACCTGATGCTCGTCTCCGCCGGCGCCGCCATCCACCGGGAGCTGCCGACCCCGGGCGGTCTGGTCCTCACCAACGGCACCCGCCCCGACGACCTGCAGCTGACGCTGCTGCGCCCCAGCGGACTGCCCATGATCAGCGTGCCCACCGACACGTACACGACCATCCACCGCCTCGAGGGCGCCAGCGGGGCGATCCAGCTCACGAGCCAGCGGAAGATCACCGCGGCCCTGGGGGCGTTCAGCGCCGGCGTGGACGCCGAGGAGCTGTCCGAGCAGATCCGGCTGGTCCGCACCGAGGCCGTGACCCCGGCGATGTTCAACGCCCGGCTGCTGGCGGCGGCCCGCGCGGACCGGCGCACCATCGTGCTCCCCGA
Organism: Streptomyces sp. NP160; assembly: GCF_006335115.1. Classification (GTDB taxonomy): domain Bacteria; phylum Actinomycetota; class Actinomycetes; order Actinomycetales; family Quadrisphaeraceae; genus Quadrisphaera. The sequence continues at coordinate 64,791 of NZ_VDMJ01000020.1, read as the reverse complement.
GAGCGAGGACAGCCGCGTGCTGCGCGCCGTCGAGGAGCTCAGCCACCTCGACGTCGCCGACCTCGTGCTGCTGGGCCGCGAGGACGCGGTCCGCGCCCTCGCCGACCGCCTCGGGGTGGACCTCGGGTCCGCGCGGATCGTCGACCCCGCCACCTCGCCGCTGCGCGAGGAGATGGCGCCCGTGTACGCCGAGCGCCGCAAGCACAAGGGCGTGACCCTCGAGGCGGCCCTCGAGCAGCTCCTCGACCCGACGTACTTCGGCACGCTCATGGTGGAGACCGGTCACGCCGACGGCATGGTCTCGGGGGCCACCCACACCACCGCCGCGACCATCCGGCCGGCGCTGGAGGTCATCAAGACGCTCCCCGGCGCCAAGCGCGTCTCCGGCGCCTTCCTCATGTGCCTGCCCGACCGGGTGCTCGTCTTCGCCGACTGCGCCGTCAACCTCGACCCGACCGCCGAGGAGCTGGCCGGCATCGCGCTGTCCAGCGCCGAGACCGCCCGGGCGTTCGGGGTGGAGCCGCGGGTGGCGATGGTGAGCTACTCCACCGGCACCTCGGGCGCCGGCGTCGACGTCGACAAGGTCCGCGAGGCCACGCGCCTGGTCGCCGAGCGCGCGCCGGACCTGCCGCTCGCCGGACCGATCCAGTACGACGCCGCCGTCGACCCGGCCACGGGCGCCGCCAAGATGCCGGGGAACCCGGTCGCCGGGCGCGCCACGGTGCTGGTCTTCCCCGACCTGAACACCGGCAACACCACCTACAAGGCGGTGCAGCGCACCGGTGACGCCGTGGCCGTCGGGCCGGTGCTGCAGGGCCTGCGCCGCCCGGTCAACGACCTCTCCCGCGGCTGCACCGTGGCCGACGTCGTCTCGACCGTCGCCATCACCGCCGTGCAGTCCCAGACCACCGCCAAGGCCCAGAACAGGGAGACCGCACCCGCATGAGCAGGGTCCTCGTCGTCAACGCGGGCTCCTCGAGCCTGAAGTACCAGCTGCGCGAGCACGGCGACGGCTCGGCGGAGGTCCTCGCCAAGGGGACCGTGGAGCGCATCGGCTCCTCCGACGTGCCGGACCACGCCGCCGCGCTCGCCCGGGTCATGGACGCCCTGCAGGACGGGCCGGGGCTCGACGGGCTCGCGGGTGTCGGCCACCGGGTGGTGCAGGGGGGCACGCGGTACACCGACCCGACCGTCGTCGACGACGACGTCGAGCGCGGCATCGACGAGCTCTCCGCCCTGGCGCCGCTGCACAACCCGCCGCAGCTGGCGGCGATCCGGGCGCTGCGCAGGGCGCTGCCCGACGTGCCGCAGGTGGCGGTGTTCGACACCGCCTTCCACGCGACCATCCCGGCGCGCGCCGCCACCTACGCCGTGGACGCGGAGGTGGCCCGTCGGTACGGCCTGCGCAAGTACGGCTTCCACGGCACGAGCGTGCAGGTGGTCACCAAGCGGGCCGCGGCCTTCCTCGGGGTGCCCGTCGAGAGGTGCGACCTCGTGGTCGCGCACGTCGGCAACGGCGTCTCCGTCACGGCCGTGCAGGGCGGGCGCAGCGTCGACACGACCATGGGCCTGACCCCCCTGGCGGGCGCCGCGATGGGCACCCGCAGCGGCGACGTGGACCCGGCCATCGTCATGACCCTGGTGCGCGAGGCGGGCATGACCGCGGCCGAGGTGGACGACCTGCTCAACAAGCGCAGCGGCCTCAAGGGCCTGGCGGGGGAGTCCGACGTGCGCGCCGTGCAGGCCCGCGCCGACGCCGGCGACGACGCGGCGCGGGCCGCGCTGGAGGTCTACTGCTACCGCCTGAGCGCCGCCGTGGGCTCGTTCCTGGCGCTGGTGCCGCGGGTGCAGGCGGTGGTGTTCACCGCCGGGGTGGGGGAGAACGCCGCCGCGGTGCGGGCCGCCGTGTGCGCGCCCCTGGAGCACCTGGGCTTCGGGGTGGACCCCGGGCTCAACGGCGCCGCGCAGACGCCGGGGAGCCCGGCCCAGCCGGTGCGGATCGGCGAGAAGGTCGTCGTCGTCCCCACGGACGAGGAGGCCGAGATCGCCGACCAGGTGCTCGCCGTCGTCACCCCCTGACCTCCGTGATCATGGGCGGTCGGCCACCCGGGGCGGCCGACCTCCCATGATCACGGACGGGGTCAGTGCTCGAGCGCCTCGCGGTGCTCGGCGACGAGGCGCTCGGCGCGGGCGAGGTCCTCCTCGAAGTCGACCTCGACCGCGACGTGCGCGGAGATGTCCACCGGGAGCACCCTCATGCCCTGGGCGATGGACAGCTCGATGCCCCGCTCGAAGTAGTCCTGGTCGCCGCAGGCGCGGAGGTTCTCGACGAGCAGCGCCTTGTCGGCCGCGCCCACGAGGTTGATGCCGACCGCCTCCCCGAGGCCGCCGACCACGGTCTTGGAGAGCTCCTTGATGAAGCCGTCGTCGTCGACCGTGTACTTGACCTCCTCCTCGGCCACCGAGGAGGTGTTGACGCAGACCGCGCTCTCGCCGCGGGCGATCGGCCCGAGCAGCAGCTCCAGCAGCGCGGGCTCGAAGACGACGTCGCCGTTGAGCCAGACGACCGGGCCGTCGGCGGACAGCTCCAGCGCCCGCAGCAGGGACTTGGAGGTGTTGGTGTCCTCGTAGTCCTCGTTGTAGGCGAACAGGAGGGTCGGCAGCGCCTCCATGATCAGGGGGGCCTTGTAGCCGACCACCGCGGTGATGGACAGCTGCTCGCCGAGCACGGACCGCAGGTTGTCGACCTGCTGGGCGAGGATGCTGCGCCCGTCGGCCAGCTGAGTCAGCGGCTTCGGCAGGGGCCGGCCCAGCCGGGTGCCCTTGCCCGCGGCCAGCACGACCGCCTGCAGCGTCACCGGGACACCTCCTGCGCCGGGGAGGTCGCGTCCGCGTCCTCGCGCTGGCCGGGCAGCTGAGCCGGCGCCGCCGCGAGGGCCGCGCGGGCGGGCAGCACCAGGTCGAGCACCCGCTGGACGGCGCCGCCGTCGTCGAGGGGGCAGTGCTGCGCGCGGAACGCGTCTGCCGCCTCCTCCCAGGCCGCGGTGGCGGCCACCGGGTCGGCGAGGGCGTCGAGCAGCTCCTCGCTCGTGCGCAGCACCGGCCCGGGGGGCGAGCCGAACAGGTCGAAGTAGAAGCCGCGCAGGTCGTCGCGGTAGTGCTCCAGGTCGTAGGCGAACAGGAGCAGCGGCTTGCGCGTGGCCGCGAAGTCGAACAGCGTCGAGGAGTAGTCCGTGACCATCGCGTCGGCCGCCAGGTACAGGTCGGCGATGTCCGGGTGGCTCGACACGTCCAGGACCCCGGGCGGCAGCGGGGCGCCGCCGAGGGAGTCGGCCAGCCGGTCGGAGAGCATGTAGTGGAGCCGGAGCAGCAGCACGTGGGTGTCGCCGAAGCGGCGGCTGAACTCGGCGAGGTCGAGGCGCAGGTCCACGTCGCGGCGGCCGACGGCGTCCACCACGTCGTCGCGCCACGTGGGCGCGTAGAGGACGGCGGTCTTCTCCGGGGTGAGGCCCAGCTGGGTGCGCACCGCGGCGCGCAGGTCCTCGCGCCGGGGCGAGAGCAGGACGTCGTTGCGCGGCCAGCCGGTCTCGGCGATCGGGCCGGTCCAGCGGAACGCGGTGGTCAGCGCCTCGGTGGCCTCGGGTCCGGCCGACAGCAGCAGGTCCCACCGGTCGACGTCGCGCCAGCCGGGCACGGGGTCGTCGGGGCCGACGTGCGGCTCGTCCGCGGCGATGCGCTTGAGCGGGGTGCCGTGCCAGGTCTGCAGGTACAGGCAGCCGGCGGCCTTCTCCCACTCCGGGCGCAGGTGGTAGTTGGAGACGACGACGTCGGCCGCCTCGAGCGCGGCCACGGCCCCGGGGCCGTCGGGCTCCACGAGGGCCGGACCGTCGGGGAAGCCCGCGCGGTGCGCCGGCGACGCGAGCCAGGTGTGCTCCAGCGGGACGCCGGCCGTGCGGGTGAGCGCCTCGTAGAGCGCGCGGGGGCTGTCGGAGTACCTGCCGTCGAAGCTGTTGTAGACGATCCTCACGCGACCACTCCCTCCTGGCGCCGCCCTCGCGGGGCAGCGCGGTCCGACCGCCCATGATGGGGCCCGGCCGACCATGATCGCGTCCGGTCGGACCCCGACCGGCTGGTCGGGAAGTTTCCCCGGATGGTTGAGTTGGGGCACGCACCACGGCCGCGACGCCGCCACGACGACGAGGAGCAGCGTGTCCACCACCCCCACCCCCGCTGGCCAGACGGCCGACTCCCGGGCCAGCAGCCAGGTCTCCGTCCAGCTCTACACCGTGCGGGAGGCGCTCGCCGACGACGTCGCCGGCACCGTGGCGCGCCTGGCCGCGCTGGGCTTCGCCTCGGTGGAGCCGTTCGGCCCGCTGGCGCTGTCCGACGAGCTGGCCTCCGCGCTGGCCGAGCACGACATCGCGGCCCCGACCATGCACCAGCGCTTCGTCGGCTCCGACGACGACGCGCTGGACGCGCTGTTCGCCGCGGCGGCGGCCCGGGGCACCCGCACGGTCATCGACCCGTTCACCCCGCCGGACCGCTGGGGCACCCGGGAGGACGTCGAGGCCGTGGCCGCCGAGCTGGCCGCCGCCGCCGCCGTCGCCGCTCGCCACGGCGTGCGCGTCGGGTACCACAACCACGCTCACGAGCTGCAGAGCGTCCTGGACGCCACCACCGCCTTCGAGGTGCTCGCCCAGCGCCTCGCGGAGGTGGCTCCCGAGGTGGTCCTCGAGGTGGACACCTACTGGGTGGCGGTCGGCGGGCAGGACCCGGTGGCCCTGCTGCAGCGGCTGGGCGACCAGGTGGTGGCCCTGCACCTCAAGGACGGCCCGGCCACCGCGGACGTGCTCGACCAGGTCGCCCTCGGGCGGGGCTCCCTGCCGGTGGCCGAGATCGTGGCCGCGGCGCCGTCAGCGCTGCGGGTGATCGAGCTGGACGACTCCCGCGGCGACCGGTTCACCGCCGTCGCCGACGGCCTGGCGCACCTGCGAGCGGAAGGACTGGCATGAGCGAGACGACGACGGGCGGGGCGGGCGCGGCGAAGGGCGGACCGCGCGGCAGCGGCCGCGTGGGGGTCGGCGTGATCGGCGCCGGCACCATCAGCACGCAGTACCTGACCAACCTCACGTCCTTCCCCGACCTCGACGTCAGGGTGGTGGCCGACCTCGCGGTCGACCGCGCCCGGGCGCAGGCCGAGGCGTTCGGCGTGCCGCGCTGGGGCGCGGTGGAGGACGTCCTGTCCGACCCCGAGGTGGAGGTGGTGGTCAACCTGACCATCCCCGCCGCCCACGTGGAGGTGGCGACGGCGGCCGTGGCCGCCGGCAAGGACGTCTGGACCGAGAAGCCGTTCGCCCTCGACAGGGCCAGCGGCACCTCGCTGCTGGAGGCGGCGGCGAAGGTCGACCGCCGCGTGGCGACCGCTCCGGACACCTTCCTGGGCGCGGGGCTGCAGAGCGCGCGCCGGCTGCTGGAGTCCGGTGCCGTGGGCGACCCGCTGACGGCGCTGGTGCTGCTGCAGAGCGCGGGGCCCGAGAGCTGGCACCCGGACCCGGCCTTCCTGTTCGCCGAGGGTGCCGGCCCGCTGTTCGACATCGGCCCCTACTACCTGACCGCGCTCGTGCAGCTGCTCGGACCCGTGGGCCGCGTCTCGGCGACGGCCTCGACGGCCCGGGCCCAGCGCACCATCGGCTCGGGCCCCAAGGCCGGCCAGGTCTTCGACGTGGAGGTTCCGACCCACGTCTCGGCGCTGTTCGAGTTCGAGGGCGGCGCGTCGGCCACGGCCGTGTTCAGCTTCGACTCGGCGGTGGGCCGCACCCAGCTGGAGGTGGCCGGCGCCGGCGGCACGCTGGAGCTGCCCGACCCCAACACGTTCGACGGCGACACCGTGGTGCACGAGATCGGCGGGGAGCCGCGCAGCGAGGCGCCCACCGGGTCGACGGCGGGCCGCGGCCAGGGGGTGCTGGAGCTGGCCCGCGCCATCCGCGCCGGGCGCCCGGAGCGCGCCAGCGGCGAGCAGGCCTTCCACGTGCTCGACGTGATGGTCTCGACCATCGAGGCGTCGCAGCGGCGCAGTCCCGTGGAGGTGGAGAGCACCACAGCGGTGGCGCCCGCGCTGCCGGCCGACTGGGACCCGACCGCCCGCACGCTCTGACGCTCCCGGCCACCAGCACGGCGACGGCCCCGCCTCCCCCTGTCGGGGGCGGCGGGGCCGTCGTCGTCCTCGGGTGGCTCAGAAGACCCTTCGGCGCGTGCCGCCGATCGGGACGAGGTTGAGCACGAGGCCCACAATGATCAGCACGATGCCGATCGTGAGCAGCAGGTTCTGCGGCAGGAAGATGCCCAGCAGCAGCAGGATGAGCCCCAGGACGATCATGTCGCCACCTCCAGTTGAACAATGTCTGGATCACTCCAGCTGAGGAGGACTGTCCTCTCCGGGGTGGTCGACGGCGAGTCGATCTTCACCCGTCCGCGACGACCCCGCGCCACCTCGTGGCGGGGCCGGCGCCCCCCGGTGGCCGGTGCCTGCGCGGGCGACAGGATGGGCCGGGTGAAGACCCAGCAGCTCGGCCGCACCGGCCTCGAGGTCAGCAGCATCGTGCTCGGCCTCATGCGCATCGACGCCCTCGACGACGCGGCCATCGACGCCCTCGTCCGCACCGCCCTCGACGAGGGCGTCACCGTGCTCGACCACGCCGACGTCTACGGCGGCGACCACCTCTGCGAGCGCCGCTTCGCCGAGGCGGTCAAGCTCACCCCGTCCGAGCGCGAGCGGGTGGTCATCCAGTCCAAGTGCGGCATCCGCGACGGCTTCTTCGACTTCTCCACCGCGCACATCCTCAGCGCCGTCGACGCCTCGCTCGCGGCGCTGCAGACCGACCACCTCGACGTCCTGCTGCTGCACCGGCCCGACGCCCTGGTGGAGCCCGAGGAGGTCGCCGCCGCCTTCGACCAGCTCGAGGCCGCGGGCAAGGTCCGCCACTTCGGCGTCTCCAACCACACCCCGCTGCAGCAGGAGCTGCTGAAGACGGTGGTGCGCCAGCCGCTCGTGGCCAACCAGGTGCAGCTCAGCGTCACCCACTCCTCGCTGGTCTCCACCGGCGTCGCCTCCAACATGGAGGGGCTGGAGCAGTCGGTGCACCGCGACGGCGGCATGCTCGAGCACGCCCGCCTCAACGGGACGACGCTGCAGGCGTGGTCGCCGTTTCAGGGCGGCTTCTTCACGGGCACCTTCCTCGGTGACCGCGAGCAGTACGCCGACCTCAACGACGTGCTCGAGGAGCTGGCCGAGGCCCACGGCGTCACCCCCACGGGCATCGCCACCGCGTGGATCACCCGCCACCCGGCCGACATCCAGGTGGTGCTCGGCACCACCAAGCCGGAGCGCGTGCGCGAGGCGGTGGCCGGCTCCGACGTCCGCCTGAGCCGCCAGGAGTGGTACCGCCTCTTCACCGCCGCGGGCTCGCTCGTCCCCTGACCCTCATGGCGACGGCTGGCGGGCGTTGTAGACCAGCGCCCGCCCGCCGTCGGCCTCCGCGCGGTACTCGCGGTAGACCGCCAGCGCCTCCTCGCGCAGCACGTCCGTGACCACGGTGATGCCGCGCGCCTCGAACTGCTCGGCCCAGTCGGCGCCCAGCGGTCCCTCGTCGAAGCCGGTGATCTCCTCCAGCTCCGGCCCCTGCCCCGCGACCACCAGCCGGCGCACGCCCGACCACATGGCGGCGCCGTAGCACTGGATGCAGGGCCGCCAGTTGACCACCAGCTCGTGCACGGGCTGCCCGGGTCCGCCCAGGTCCCACGTGCCGACGGCGGTCTGCGCGAGCCCGAGGGCCACCACCTCGGCGTGGCCGGAGGAGACCCCGGAGCCGAGCACCACGTTCACGCCGGCGCTCACCACCTCGCCGGTGTCGGCGCGGACGACGAGCGCGGCGAACGGCCCGCCGCCGCCCTCGCGGTGGTTGCGCGCGGCGAGCCGGTGGACCACGGCCATCCGGTCCTCCGCGGTCGGCAGGACCGACGGCACGTCGGCGAGCTCGCCGGCCACCCAGGCGGGCAGGGCGAGGGTGAAGCTGGTGGCGAGCTGGTGCACGGCGGCACCCTCGCACGGACTGCAGCGCCACGGGGCTTCCGATCACCGGGTCGGGCGGGGCAGGGTCGTGCGGTGAGCAGCCCGGTGAGCCACCCCCTGACCCGCGACCGCGTCGCCCTCAACGCCATCCAGTGGATCAACGTCAAGGCCGACCCGTCCGACCCGGACAGCCCTGACCTGTGGCGCTACGCCGACCCCGACTTCCGCGCCGACTACCCCGGCGTCCTCGCCGAGATCGCCGGAGCCGGCTTTGGCGCGGTGATGATGGAGGTGCTGGCCACCCAGACCCTCCAGGACTACGCGCGGATGGTGCGCGACTCGGGCCTCGCGCTGGCGCCGGGGTACGCGCAGATCGGCATCCCCTCCGACCACGACGTGCGCCTGGCCCCCGGCTCCGCCGAGCGCGTGCACTGGTTCGACGGCGTCCGCCGCCGCGCGGAGGAGTCCGCGTACTTCGGCCTGGACAGCGTCTTCATCGCGCCGGAGGTGGCGTGGGGGCCGAAGCACCCGCGCACGGAGGTGGGTGCGGCGACCGGCCTCGGCTTCGACCAGGCGCGGCTGGACGAGGTCATCGACGTCCTCGGGCAGGCCTGCGAGGTGCTGGTGGCCGAGGGGGTGCGGCCGGGGCTGCACAACCACGTGGGCACCTGGGTGGAGACCGAGGACGAGATCGAGCAGGTGCTGGCGGCGGTCCCGGCGAGCCTCCTGGGGGCGTCGTTCGACGTGGGGCACCTGGGATGGGCGGGCATCGACGCCGCCGCGATGCTGCGCCGGCACGCCGACAGGCTGCTCGACCTGCACCTCAAGGACCTCGACCTGGGCGTCGCGGCAGCCAGCCGCGCCACCCCGACGCCCTACCGCAAGGCCGCCGACAGCGGCATCTTCCTGGAGCCGGGGCTCGGTCAGGTCGACCTGGACGGCGTGCTGGCCGCGCTGCCGGAGGGCTTCGGCGGCTGGGTCATCATCGAGGTCGACAAGGCGAGCATGGCCCCCGACGCCTCCGCGCGGGCCAGCTGGGAGTGGGTCGAGCGGGCGATCCCTGCGGCGTGACCGCGGCCCCGTGGCGGTCGGTCAGTCGACGCCGCTCATGAGCCGGTGGATCGGCCTGGCCACCAGCGCCAGGACGACGGCGAGGCCGATCGCCACGAGGCCCAGCGCGCTGAAGTAGCCGGCCTGCCCCTCGGGCGTCCAGTTCCCTGCGAAGACCCCGGCGAGCGCCGAGCCGAGCGCGGTGGACAGGAACCACAGCGCCACCATCTGGGTGGGGAACGCCTTGGGCGCGAGCTTGGTGGACAGCGACAGCCCCACGGGGGAGAGCAGCAGCTCCGCCACGGTGAACGCCAGCAGCACCCCGACCAGCCCGAGCAGCGGCGCGCTGTGCGGCGCGGGGTCGGACATGGGCAGGAACAGCAGGAACGCCACGCCCATGACGCCCACGCCAGCGGCGAACTTCACCGGGGTGGACGGCTGGCGCGAGCCGAGCCGCGTCCACAGGGCGGCGAAGACGCCGGACAGCACGATGATGAAGACCGGGTTGATCGACTGCACCCAGGAGGCCGGCACGGTCCAGCCGAACAGCGACCTGTCCAGCTGGGAGTCGGCGAACAGCGCGACCACCGTCGACTGCTGCTGGTACAGCGACCAGAACGCCACCGAGGCGACGAACATGGGGATGAACGCCAGCACCCGGCGCCGCTCGACCGCGTCGAGGCGGGAGCTGCTCAGGAGGAAGGCGAAGTACGCCGCCGACGCGACGGCGCAGGTCACCGCGACGATGGTCGCCAGGCCGGCCAGCGGCAGCAGGCCGAGGAACCCCGCCACCGCGATGACGACGACGACGGCGACGGCCACCAGCGCCCACCGCAGCCGCTGCGCGGCCGGCAGCGGGTCCGGCACGCGCGAGGCCTCCCCGCCGCGCAGGCCCTCGCGGCCGACCGCGTACTGGGTCAGTCCGAGGGCCATGCCGATGGCCGCCAGCCCGAACCCGAGGTGGAACCCGACCGCGCTCTGCGCCAGACCGGTGAGCAGCGGGCCGATGAGCGCGCCGACGTTGATGCCCAGGTAGAACAGCGAGAACCCGGCGTCGCGGCGGGTGTCGCCCTCGGCGTAGAGGGTGCCGACCAGGGCGGTCGCCGTCGCCTTGACCCCTCCGCTGCCCAGCGCAACGAGCACGAGGCCCGCGCCCACCCCGGCGAGGCCCGGCAGCACCGCGAGGGCGATGTGCCCGAGCATCACCACGCACGCGCTGCCGAACAGGACGCGCTCGCGGCCGGCGAGGCGGTCCGAGACCCAGCCGCCGACGATCGTGGACAGGTACACCAGGCCGCCGTAGGCGCCGACGATGCTCGTGGCGGTCGCCTGCGGCACGCCGAGCCCGCCGTCGGCGACGGAGTAGTAGAGGTAGTAGGCGAGGATCGCCTGCATCCCGTAGAAGCTGAACCGCTCCCACATCTCCACGCCGAACAGGTGCGCCAGTGCCCGGGGCTGGCCCAGGAACCCGCGGTCTGCGGTGGCCGTGGCTGACTCGTCCTTCACGCTCACGGGGTTCTAGGTTGCCACCGGCACCCTCCTCTGACCAGCCCGCCGCGATCATGGGCCCCCGCCGGTGCGACCCGGTGGTCAGCGGGCTGAGAGCTCCGGGGCCGGCGCGCCGGCGGAGCTGCCGTCGCCGTGAGCCCCGTCGTCCCGGTGGCGGCTCGGGCGGGACAGGGCGCCCGGCCACCAGGCCCACCGGTCCAGCAGCGTGAACAGCGCCGGGACCAGCAGCGTGCGCACCAGCAGGGTGTCGAGCAGCACGCCGATCCCCACGATGATCCCCAGCTCGGTGAGCGTGATGAGCGGCAGCACGCCGAGCACCGTGAACACCGCCGCCAGCAGCACGCCGGCGCTCGTGATCACAGCGCCCGTCACCGAGACGCCCACCACCACGGCCTCGTGCGTCCCGCGGGCAGGCACCTCCTCGCGCACCCGCGTGACGAGGAAGATGTTGTAGTCGACGCCCAGCGCGACCAGGAAGAGGAACGCCAGCAGCGGCACGCCCGTGTCCAGGCCGGGGTAGCCCAGCACGTCCGTGGCGAGCCAGTTGCCCGCGCCCAGCGCTGCGAAGAAGCTCGCCACCACGGTGGCCACCAGCACCAGCGGCCCGACCACCGCCCGCAGCAGCACGACGAGCACCAGCAGCACGATCAGCAGGACGAGCGGCGCGACCACGCGCAGGTCGCGCTCGGTGGCGGTCCTGACGTCCAGGTCGCTCGCGGTGCTCCCGCCCACCAGAACCTCGCCGTCGGTGCCGGGCACCGCGTCGAGCGCCGTCCGCAGCCGCTCCACGGTCGCCTGCGCGGCGGGGCTGCCCGGGTCTGCGTCGAGCACCGCGGTCACCTCGGTGAGTCCCGCCCCCTGGCGCCCGGCGGTGGCCGACGCCACGCCCTCGGTCGCGGTCGCGGTGTCCACCACGGCGGCCACCACAGTCTGGTCCGTGCTCCTGACGACGATCCGCGCCGGGTCCGCCGCGCCTGCCGGGAAGGCCTTCGCCAGGGTCTCCACGCCGGTCACCGCCTCCGCCTCGACGCGGAACTGCTCGGTCTGGCTGAGGCCCAGCCGCGCACCCGAGATCCCCGCCGCCATCACCGCGAGGACGGCGACGGCGACCGCCACCACGCGCCACGGCCGCTGCACCACGGCCCGGCCGATGCGGGACCACGGTCCGCTCAGCGACGTCTCCGCCGAGCCGACCCTGGGGACGAACGGCCAGAAGACCCCGCGCCCGCACAGCACCAGCGCCGCCGGGAGCACGAGCAGCGCGAAGAGGGCCGCCACCGCGATGCCGAGCGCCCCGAACTGCCCGACGCTCCGGTTGGACCCGAGCACCGCGAACGACAGCGCGAGCAGCGAGAGCACAACCGTGCCCGCGCTGGCCGCGATGGCGGGGGCTGCGCCGCGCCACGCGCGCCGCATGGCGAGGCGGCGGTCCGCCTCGCGGCGGAGCTCCTCGCGGTAGCGGGCGATGAGCAGCAGGGCGTAGTTGGTGCCGGCGCCGAAGACGAGCACGTCGGCGATGCCTCCCGTGGAGGGGTCGAGCACCACGTCGAAGGTGCGGGAGACCACGGCGAACAGCGCCGTGGCCGCCGCCGCCGACGCGCCCACCACGGCCAGCGGCACCAGCCACAGCACGGGGCTGCGGTAGGTGACGAGCAGCAGTGCAGCCACCACGAGCACCGTGGTGAGCAGCAGCGTGAGGTTGGCGCCCTCGAACTGCGCGGCGATGTCGGTGGAGAACGCCGCCCCGCCCGTGACCTCGGCGGTCAGCCCGGAGGGCAGGTCGGCGGTCGTGGAGCGCACGTCGGCGCGGATCGCCCCGACGGTCTCTGCCAGCGCCTCGGTGCCGCCGGCGCTGCTCAGCGGTACGGCGACCAGTGCCGTCGTCCCGTCCGGCGAGGTCACCGGCGGGGCGACCCGCCCGCCCTCGGCGATCGCGGCCAGCTGCCCGGAGAGCTGCTGGAGCGCTGCGGTGTCGGCGGCCTGCAGGCCGCCGTCGCGGCGGACGACGACGAGCGCCGACGTCGCGTCAGCACCCGGCAGCTGCCGCTCGAGCTCGGCCACCCGCACGGACTCCGCAGACGAGGGCAGCCCGGCGCTGACGCCCGTGCCGCGGTCGGGGGAAGGGGCGAGGACCGTCAGGCCGAGGGCCACCAGCAGGCCGAGCACCACGGTGAGCCAGGCGCTGCTCCGTCCGACGGGTGCGGTCACGACGCGTCTCATGAAAACCTCTCGGTGGTCGAACCTTTCGATGAGCGAGATGATGGAGCGCGCGGAGGACCAGCGCAAGACGGAGGGAGGATGGTGGGCGTGGCGCACAGGCGGGAGGGGCACGACGGCGAGCGCGCCCGGCTGCAGCGCGTCCTCGTCGACGACGTCCGGACGCTGACCTACCGGACGCAGCACCTGGCGCACGCCTTCGCCGAGCACCAGGCGATGCACCCCACCGACCTCGAGGCGATGGTCCACGTCATGCAGGCCGAGGACGGGGGTGACCCGCTGACGGCCGGTGGGCTGGCCGAGGCCCTGGGCCTGAGCACGGCTGCCACCACCAGCGTGGTCGACAGGCTTGAGCGCGCCGGTCACGTGCAGCGCGAGCGCGCCGAGACCGACCGGCGGCGCGTGCACCTGCGCATCACTCCGAGTGCGATGGCCGTGGCCGGCGCCTTCTTCGGGCCGCTCGGCCGTCGGACCGACGCGGTGATGGCGACCTTCAGCCAGGACGAGCTGTCAGCGGTGCACCGCTTCCTCCTGGAGTTCAGCGCGGCGATGGAGGACGCCGAGCGCGAGCACCGCTCCCGGGCGTCAGCGGCCCAGGGCCCGTCCCAGACGTGACAGGCCCTCGCGGGTGCGCCCGGGGGAGTGCGTGGTGAACGACAGCCGCAGCGTCGAGCGGTCCGGCGTCCCGGCGTAGAACGGCGCCCCGGGCACGAAGGCGACGTCATGCTCCAGTGCCGCGGGCAGCAGGGTCGCCGTGTCGACGCCACCGGGCAGGCGCGCCCAGACGAACATGCCGCCGTCCGGGTCGGTCCACCTCGACCCCGGCGGCAGCACCGACGGCAGCGACTCCAGCACGGCGTCCCGGCGAGCGCCGTAGGCGGCGCACAGCGCGGCGACGTGGGCGTCGAGATCGGTGGCGGTCAGGTACGCCGCTGCGGCGGCCTGGTCGATCGTGGAGGTGTGCAGGTCAGCGGCCTGCTTGGCCACCGCCAGCCTCGCCCGCAGCTCCCGCGGCGCCCGCAGCCACCCCAGGCGAAGGCCCGGGGCGAAGACCTTGGACAGGCTGCCCAGGTAGATGGCGCGACCCTCCAGCGCGGGCTGGGAGGCCAGCGGCGCCAGCGCCTCGCCGCGGTAGCGGAGCTCGCCGTAGGGGTCGTCCTCCACCACCCACGTCGGGCGGTCGGCCAGGAGCGCGGCCACCGCCGCCCGCCGGGCGGCGGTCAGCGTGCGACCGGTCGGGTTGGCGAAGGTCGGCACGAGGTAGACCAGCGCGGGGGCGTGCTCGTCGAGGACGCGCTCCAGCGACGCGGGCACCACGCCGTCGTCGTCGCTGGCCACGGGGACCACCCGCGCGCCGGCGAGCGCGAAGCTCTGCAGGGCGGCCAGGTACGTCGGCTCCTCCACGGCGACGACGGCGCCCGGGTCCAGCAGGGCGGTGCTCAGCAGCGCGAGCGCCTGCTGCGAGCCCGTGGTGACGAGCACGTCGTCGGCGGTGGTGGCCAGTCCGCGGCCGCTCGTGCGGGCGGCGAGGAGCGCGCGGAGGTCGGCGTTCCCCTCGGTGGGGGCGTACTGCAGCGCGGTGCGCGCCCCCGGCCCCGAGAGCACGGCGTCGAAGGCGGCGCGCACGCCGTCGACGTCGAACAGCTCGGGGGCGGGCAGGCCGCCGGCGAAGGAGACCACCTCGGGCCGGGCCGCGAGGGCCAGCAGGTCGCGCACGGGCGAGCTGGCCACGCCGCGCAGGCGCTGGGCGAGGGGGAGGGAGGACGTGTCAGCCACGGCAGGAGCTCCACGAGTCAGAGGACCGGCACCCCACCGCCCGCGGGGGTGGTCAGCGGAGGAGCGCCACAGGGAGTCCTGGTCGAGGACGGGGTCCAGCGTACCGACCCCACGCACCCCTCCGTGATCATGGACGTCCGGAGCACATGCCAGGCGTGATCATGGACGTCGTGCGCGTCCGAGAGCGCTCGACGCCGTCGTCCGCGGTCTCCGGAGGCTCACGGCTGCAGTCATCACGCTCGGAAGGTGCTCGGGAAGCCCGTGATCACGGGGAGCGGGCGGGTCAGCCGAGCCAGCGACGACGTCGGGGCGACTGCCCAGCGGAGGGGTCCTGTCCCAGCGCCTGCGCGGCCTCGGTGATGTCCTGCGCCCACAGCGCCATCACCTCGTCGCGCTCGAGCACGTCGACGTCGTCCTTCGCCGAGCGCGTCAGGCGCAGCGCCTGGCGGTTGAGCGCCTGCTCGAACAGCGTGCGGGCGAAGCGGGCGTTGCCCGAGTCCTGCCCGGACCGCAGACCGCCCAGCACGCTCCGCAGCGCTTCGGCGGCACCCGGCGCCATCGCGTACTCGTGCTCGGCCACGACCAGGGAGAAGATCTGCTCCAGCTCGGCCACGGAGTAGTCGGGGAAGGTGATCTCGCGGGCGAAGCGCGAGCGGAGCCCCGGGTTGGACCGCAGGAACGCGTCCATGAGCGCCGGGTACCCGGCGACGACGACCACCAGCCGGTGGCGGTGGTCCTCCATGCGCTTGAGCAGCACCTCGATGGCCTCGGGGCCGAAGTCGAGGCGTCCCTCGCCCTCGGGTGCGAGGGAGTAGGCCTCGTCGATGAAGAGCACCCCGTCCAGCGCGGAGCGGATCACGCGGTCGGTCTTGATGGCCGTCGCACCGACGTACTGCCCTACCAGGCCCGCCCTGTCGACCTCCACGAGGTGACCCCGGCCCAGCAGCCCCACGGCCCGGTACATCTCGGCGAGCAGCCGCGCCACGGTGGTCTTGCCGGTGCCGGGGTTGCCGAGGAAGACCAGGTGCTGGGAGGTCGCGACCTCCGGCAGGCCGTGCTCCTTGCGCCGCGCCTGCACCTGCAGGAACGCCAGCAGCGCCCGCACCTGCTCCTTGACGTCCTCGAGGCCGACCAGGGCGTCGAGGTCCGCCATCACCAGCGCCAGCGGGCGCGCCGGCGGGGTCTGCCCGAACAGCTCCTCGACGCCCCGCAGAGCGGGACCTGGCAGGCGGTCCTGCAGCCGCTCGCCCAGCTGGCCCGCCTTCTCGCGCAGGCCGTCGAGGGGGTTGCGGCGAGGGGCCATCCCCGGAGCGTAGGTCGGCGTCCCTTCCCCGCGCCCGCTCAGCGGTGGCGCACCCAGACCCCCGGCTCCTCCAGCACGCCCGTGCCCGCCGCCAGGTCGAGCCGCAGGGGCGCCGCAGCTGCACGGCGGTAGCCGCCCGTCGTCACCGCGGACGAGGGCCACCTCGGGGCCCGTCGCCGGCGTGCTTACGGTGGTGGTGATGACCTCCACCGACGTCGCCAGCCGGGTCCTGCCACCGCTCATGCGGGTGCTGCACTTCAACCGCACCTTCGCCACCGAGCAGGGCGCGCACGACAGGATCCGCGAGGCGACCCTGCGCCCCGCCGCGTACGGCCCGCCCCGCAGGCTGCGGCGGGACGTGCGCGTCGACGTCGTCCACGACCGCGGCTGGCCCGTCTACACGCTCACGCCGACGGCGGTCGAGCGCCCCGTCGGCGGGGTCGTCTACGTCCACGGTGGCGGCTGGGTCAACGAGATCGTCCGGCAGCAGTGGCACCTCGCGGCCACCGTCGCGGCGGAGGCGGGCGTCGTCGTCACCGTTCCGATCTACCCGTTGGTCCCGCACGGCACCGCGGGACCGGTGCGGGACCGGGTGGTCGAGCTGGTCCGCGCCAGCACCGAGCGGCACGGGCCCACCGGCGTCCTCGGTGACTCCGCCGGCGGGCAGATCGTGCTGTCCGCGGCGCTCTCGCTGCGCGACGAGGACGTCCGGCTGCCGCTGACCCTGCTGGTCTCCCCGGCCCTGGACCTCACGTGGAGCAACCCGCGCATCCCCGAGGTGCAGCCCACCGACCCGTGGCTGGCCACCCCCGGCGGCCGCGTGCTGGCCGACGCGTGGCGCGGCGACCTGCCGCTCACCGACCCCGCCGTCAGCCCCCTCTCCGGCGACCTCGCCGGCCTGGGGCCGCTGACGGTCTTCACCGGCACCCGCGACGTGCTCAACCCCGACGCCCACCTGCTGGTGGAGAAGGCCCGCGCCGCGGGTGTCGAGGCCGAGCTCCACGAGGCCCGCGGCCAGCTGCACGCCTACCCGATGCTCCCCACCGCACCGGGGCGCGCGGCCGCCGAGGTGCTCGTCGGGCGCGTGGCCCGGGCGCTGCGCCGCTGACCACTGCTGGTCGGCGGCGGCTCAGCCGCCCTGCACCTGGCGGCGCACGGCGTCGACGTCGACCACCGACTCGATGCTCCTGATGCGGCCGTCGACCAGCTCGTAGAAGGCGTGCTCGGCGAAGGCGACCCGCTGCCCGCGGGTGTCGACCCCGCGGAAGGGACGCACGGGCGTGCAGTCGAACCACAGCCGTGCCGCGAGGTGGTCGCCGTCGACCACCAGCGCGCGCAGCTCGTAGCGCAGGTCGGGGATGGTGGCCACGTCCTCGCGCAGCAGGTCGGCGAACTGCTCGCGCGTCATCAGCCGGCCGTCGTGCGTGACCTCGTCGTGGACGACGGCGCCCAGGTCCTCCCACCGGCGCTCGTCCAGCACCAGCAGGTAGCGCGCGTAGACGGCCTCCGCGCCGGTGTGCCCAGCAGTCATGCCGAGGAGCCCGGTACCGCTCGCGAGCCGGTCGCGCGGGTGCGCAGCGCGGTGGCCATCCGCGTGAAGCACACCCCGTACGCGCCGGTGGTCAGGGCGGCGCCCACGGCGACCAGGCCCCACACCAGGTCGCGGTCGGCGGAGGTGAGCAGCAGCGCGAGCAGCCCCGCCAGCCCGACGGCGCTCAGCGCCGTGGCGAGCCACGTGTCGATGCTGCGCTGGAAGATCCGCGCCATCGGGTAGAAGTGCAGCCCCACGACCAGGGCGATGGCCGGCAGCACGAGGTCGGGCCGGCCGATCCGGCCGAGCACGTTCGCCGCGACCACGACGAGCACCGCCTCGGCTGTGAAGACCCACCCGAAGGCCGTCCCGCTGCGCCTCTGCCAGCGCTGCTCCTGGGGCGTCATCGCGGTGCTGGCGCGCCCGCGGACGCGCGCGAGGCGCACGGCGCTCACGACGAACCACGCGCTGGCCAGCACGCCCACCGCCGTGACCGCCGTGCCCAGCGGCCCGGGCCAGGTGCCGAGGGTGTTGGCGCTCCACGCGGTGGTGAACACGGCCATGAGCGCGAGCCCGACGACGACGCCGTCGACGAGCGCGCGCGGGACGGACGTTCCCCCGGGCACCCGTCGACGCTATGCCCCGGACCGGGGAGGCACCAGGACGTGCTGCGCGCGATCGTCTCGGGCGCGACGGGGTAGGGGTCGGTCGTGGAGCACCAGGACGACGTCGACGGCCGCCTCGCGCAGGCGGCCCACACCCACAGCGGACCGCTCGCCGGAGCGGCGCGCTGGTGGCTGCGGACCCGCCGCGAGTACGAGGAGCTGGGCACCGACCCCGAGCAGCGCGACGAGCGCCCGCTCACCGGCTACGCGCTGCTCATGAGCGGCTACCTCCTCAGCACGGTCACCGCCGCCGGTCTGCTGGCCAGGCGGCGCCGCGACGCGGCGCTCCCGAGCGCGGGTGACCTCGCGCTGATGTCGGTGGCGGTCTTCCGGACCACCCGCACCCTGTCCAAGGACGCCGTGCTCTCACCCCTGAGGGCGCCGTTCACGGTCTTCTCCGAGCCGGCGGGGCCGGGCGAGGTGCTGGAGCAGCCGCGCAGCGGCGCGGTGAAGCACGCCGTCGGCGAGCTCATCACGTGCCCGTTCTGCCTGGGGCAGTGGGTGGCGACGGCGGCGGTGGTCTCCTACGCCGCGGCGCCGCGCGCCACGCGCTGGGTGGCCACCGGCATGACGGTGGTGGCTGCCGCCGACGCGCTCCAGTACGCCTACGCCGCGCTGGAGAAGACCGAGGGCTGACCTCAGAGGGCGGGTGCCCCTGGCAGCAGCGGGTGCACGGCGCGGGCGAGCCGCTCGCGCCGCGACGCCGGCTCGCCGCTGACCAGGGGCACCCGGCGGGCCGCCCGGGCGGTGGCCGTGCCCCAGGTCAGCGCGACGAGGGCGTCCAGGAGCGCCAGCCGCGCCCGGGGCCGGTCGCCCGCGGCCAGCGCCAGGGACGTGACGGCGTGGACGACGTCGACCCAGGCGCCGTCGGCGAGCGTCGCCCTGCCCGGCGCGCGTCCGGAGAAGGCCGCCTGCGCCAGGTGCCGGGCCCCCAGGACGCGCACGACGGCGCGCGAGCGCGGGTCCGGCTCGGCCTCGCCGACCAGGCGGAGCACGGGCCCGGGGGCCACGAGCAGCGCGGTGCCCCAGGTGGCCCGGGCGCCCTGCAGCAGCTCCCCGGCGGGGTGCGTGCGCGGTGCGCTCACCGCCCCAGCCACCGCTGGACGCGGGCGGCGGGGGTGCCGCGCCGGCGCCTGACGGACGCTGAGGCGGCGGCCGCTGCGGTGACGGCCCCGAGGGCGAGCGCGGCGGTGCCGACCACGTCGACGGCGTGCCGGCGCTGCTGCAGCCACACCTGCGGGCTCCAGCTCCACGACTGGTCGTCGAACTCGCCGCGCGCCCCGGCGTCCCCGGGGACGGGGGCGTCCAGGTAGTCGCCCCGCATGGTGGACCGGGGCTGGTCGGTGAGCTGCCCGTCCACACCGGTCCGCGCCAGGTACCTGTCGACGAACCACGGGGCGACCCAGCTGCCGAGGATCGTGTAGACGGTCGACTCGCCCACCCACGTCCGGCGGCGCGGGTGGTCGACCACCTCGGCCACCACCTTGGCGCAGGCCTCCGGCTGCCAGATCGGGGCCACCGGCTGGGGGTGCTTCGGCTCGGTGGTCCGCACCCACCCGAACTGCGTGGTGTTCATGCCCGGCATGTGGACCATCGACACCTGCACGCGGCTGCCCTCGTGGCGCAGCTCGGTGATGACCGACTCGGTGAAGCCGACGACGGCGTGCTTGGCGCCGCAGTAGGCCGCCTGCAGGGGGATGCCGCGGAAGGCCAGCGCCGAGCCGATCTGGACCACGTGGCCGCGGTCGCGGGGGCGCATCCGCTCCAGTGCGGCGCGGGTGCCGTGCACCTGGCCGAAGTAGGTGACGGCGGTGGCGCGCTCGAAGTCGTCGGGGTCGGTGTCGGAGAAGGGGGCGAAGACGCTCGCCATGGCGTTGTTGACCCAGACCTCGACGGGGCCCAGCTCGGCCTCCACGCGGGTGGCTGCGGCCTCGACCTGCTCGCGGTGCGCGACGTCGCACACCAGCCCGAGCCCGCGTCGTCCTGCTCCGGCGACGTCGGCCACGGCACCGGCCAGGCCGTCGCGCCCGCGCGCGAGCACCGCGACGTCCCAGCCGCGCGCGGCGAGCTCCCGCACCACGGCGCGGCCGATTCCCGCCGAGCCGCCGGTGACCACCGCCACGCCGCGCTCGGACGGCGGTGCGGACAGGTCGGACGCGGCGGTCTCGGCGAGCTCGACGGGGACTGCGCCGGGTGCGGGTGCGGGTGCGGGTGCGGGGGTGTGGGTGCTCACACCCGCCAGCCTGCGGGTGCGAGCACCGGTCCGCCCGTCAGAGGATGAAGAGCATCTCCTGGTAGGTCGGCAGCGGCCACAGGTCGTCGGCCACCACGGTCTCCAGCTCGTCGGCGGCGGCGCGGACCGCCGCCATCGCCGGCAGGAGGGTGTCCCGCGAGTACAGGGCGTGACCGGCCGATCCGCCGTCGGGGTGGTGCGCCACCGCGGTGCGCAGCTCGGCGACGGCGGAGCGCAGCGCCGCCAGCGGCTCCGACACCGCCGTGAGCAGTGAGGTGTCCGCCTCCACGCCGGCGGCCTTGAGCGCGGCCACGTTCTGGGCCAGCTCGGTCTGGTAGCGCACGGCCGCCGGGAGGACCAGCGTCGAGCCGATCTCCAGGGACAGCTTCGCCTCGACCCCCACGGAGAGCGCGTACTGCTCCAGGGCCACCTCGAAGCGGCTGTGCGACTCCTGCTCGGACAGCACGCCGTACTTGGAGAAGAGCTCCAGCGCCTCGGGCGTGATGAGCTCCGGCAGCGCGTCGAGCGTCGTCTTGAGGTTCTTCAGGCCGCGGGCAGCGGCCTCCACCTGCCACTCGTCGGAGTAGCCGTCGCCGTTGAAGATCACAGCGCCGTGGTCGGAGACGATCTGCTCCAGCACCTTCTGCACCGCGGTGTTGAAGTCCTCACCGCCGGCCAGCTTGGCCTCCAGCTCGGTGGCCACGTGGTCGAGCGACTCGGCGACGATCGTGTTGATGGTGATCATCGGCGGGGCGATCGACTGCAGGGAGCCAGGCGCGCGGAACTCGAAGCGGTTGCCGGTGAAGGCGAAGGGGCTGGTCCGGTTGCGGTCGCCCGGGTCGGTCGGCAGCACCGGCAGGGTGTCGACGCCGATCATCAGGGTGCCCTTCTCCTTGGAGGAGGTGGCACCGCCCTTGGCGACCTGGTCGAAGACGTCCGCCAGCTGGTCCCCGAGGAAGATCGAGATGATGGCCGGCGGGGCCTCGTTGGCGCCCAGGCGGTGGTCGTTGGTGGAGGAGGCCACCGACGCGCGCAGCAGGCCGCCGTGCAGGTGCACCGCGCGGATGACGGCGGCGCAGAACACGAGGAACTGGGCGTTGTCGTGCGGGGTGTCGCCCGGGAGCAGCAGGTTGCCGACGCTGCCGCCGCCGAAGGAGAAGTTCACGTGCTTGCCGGAGCCGTTGACGCCGGCGAAGGGCTTCTCGTGGAAGAGCACTTCCATGCCGTGGCGCTGGGCCACCTTGCGCATGGTGACCATCAGCAGCTGCTGGTGGTCAGCAGCGAGGTTGGCCTGCTCGAACATCGGGGCGATCTCGAACTGCCCGGGTGCGACCTCGTTGTGACGGGTCTTGGCGGGGATGCCCAGCTTGAACAGCTCGCGCTCGGCGTCGAGCATGAACGCCAGGACGCGGTCGGGGATGGACCCGAAGTAGTGGTCGTCGAACTCCTGGCCCTTGGGGGGCTTGGCGCCGAAGAGGGTGCGGCCGCAGTTCAGCAGGTCCGGGCGGGACAGCGAGAAGCTGCGGTCGATCAGGAAGTACTCCTGCTCGGGACCGGCGAAGCTGACGATGTTGCCGGGCTCGATGTGGCCGAACAGGGCCAGCACGCGCTTGGCCTGGTCGGCCATGGCGCGCTGGGAGCGCAGCAGCGGGGCCTTGAGGTCGAGCGCCTCGCCGGTGAAGGAGACGAAGACCGTGGGGATGCAGAGCGTGTTGCCGTTGGCGTTCTCGAGGATGTAGGCCGGGCTGGTGATGTCCCAGGCGGTGTAGCCGCGAGCCTCGTAGGTGGAGCGCAGGCCGCCGTTGGGGAAGCTGGACGCGTCGGGCTCGCCCTGCACCAGGGTCTTGCCGGCGAACTCCGCGATCGAGGAGCCCACGCCGTCCGGCTCCAGGAAGCTGTCGTGCTTCTCGGCCGAGCGGTTGGTCAGCGGGTAGAAGACGTGGGCGTAGTGCGTGGCGCCCCGGTCCATCGCCCAGTCCTTCATGGCCGAGGCCACGGCGTCGGCGACGCTCGGGTCGAGCTTGGCGCCGGACTCGATGGTGGCCATCACCGAGCGGAACACGGCCTTGGGCAGGCGGGCCTGCATGACGTCGCGGGAGAAGACGTTCTGCCCGAAGATCTCACCGGGAGCCTCGTGCGCGGCGAACGACGGCGCCGGCGGCACGTAGGACTTGACGGCGTTGATGGCGTCCAGGCGGGCGGCGCTGCCGCTCATGCGTTCTCCTCGAGGTGGGCGCGGCCCCGCTGGTCGGAGCCGCTGTCAAGCGCGACCGAGACCGTAGGCGCCCCGCGTCTCGGCGGTGTTTCGCGAGCGTTCCGGTCGTGGGTCGTTCCTGTGACGCGTCCGCGCGCCGCGCGCCCTCAGCCGGCCAGGACGCGGTAGTCGAGGACGAGGTGCCCGCTGGGGGAGGCCTCGCTGCGCACCAGCTCCAGGCGGACCGTCGCGACGCCGTCCAGCAGCCGCGCGCCGCTGCCCGCCACCGCCGGCGCCACCACGAGCCTCAGGACGTCGACGACGCCTGCCGCCAGCAGCGCCCGCGCCAGGGTGGTGCTGGCGTGCACGCCGATGTCGCCCCCGTCGGTCTCCTTCAGGGTGCGCACGAAGGCGACCGGATCGCCCTCGACGGCCGAGGCGCCGGACCACGCCGGCTCGAGGGGTGAGGACGTGACCACGTGCTTGGTCACGCCGTTGATGAAGGTCGCGAAGGGCTCGAGGTCGCTGGTGGGCCAGTACGGCGCCCACTCGTCGTACGAGCGGCGGCCCAGCAGCACGGCGTCCTGGGAGGAGATGACGTCGGCGAGGTTCGCGTCGAGGACGTCGTCCCAGTCGAAGAAGCGGTCAGGGGACTCCGCGACCCCGTCGAGCGACAGCAGCTGGTAGATGACGACACGGCGCACGGCTCGACCCTCCCGCAGCTCGACCGGGCGCACCAGCCTCCCCGCCTCCGGGGCGGCGGGTCAGGCGGGGCGGCGCGTGCTGAGGATGTGGCCGGTGCCCGCGGCGAGCTCGGCGCTCACCAGGTCCGGGTGGCCCAGCAGGGTCTCGCGCACGGCCGTCACGGCGGCGCGGTCCTCGGGGGAGTGGTAGCGCGCCAGGTCCATGTCGTCCACGACGAGCACGCCGCCCGGGGCGACGGCGGCGATCGTGAGGTCCAGCCCCGTCCACTTCCCGCCCAGCGCGTCGGCGAACACCAGGTCGAACGCGCCGAGCCCGGGCAGCAGCGCCACCGCGTCCCCGTGCAGCACCGTCACGGGCAGGTCCGTGCCGCGCACGAGGTCGGCCAGCTCCTCGTCCAGCTCGACGGTGACCACCTCCACGTCGTCCCGGCCCGCGAGCCCGGCGACGATCCACGCCGTCCCCACCCCGACGCCCGTGCCCAGCTCCAGCACCCGGCCACCGGGCCGCACCGCGGCGGCGAGCACCGCGAGCAGGGGCCCGGTGGGGGTGGCGCAGGACTGGGAGAAGGAGCGCCCGACGGAGCGGCGCTCCGCCTCGAGGACCACGTCGGGGGCGGGAGCGGGGACGGCGGGGGTCGTCACCCGCGCGACGCTAGCGGCTGGCGATCACGTCCGGCGTGCGAGGAAGCGGCGCACCGCCTCCGCGGAGACCGCGTGGTCGACCACGTCGGGCTCGCCCGAGGTGGTCAGCGTGCCGACCACCTGGCCCGCCACGCGCAGCGGCACCGAGCCGCCGTGCGCCTTCAACTGGTCGTGGTCGACGTCGTCGCGCTGGTCGAAGGGGGTCCCGGCCTCCTCGTGGCGCCGGCGCACCAGCAGGGACGGCTCTCCGAAGCGGTGCACCACCCGCGCCTTGCCCGCCAGCCAGTGCTCGTTGCCGGAGTCCGTGGTGCCGGTCTTCGCCAGGAACACCGTCTGGCCGTGCAGCTCCACCCGCACCGCGAGGTTCGCCCGGCGCTCGCGGACCACCTCCAGCGCGAGCACGCCCAGGTCGACGGCGTCGTCCTGGGAGAACGACTCCAGGTCGAGCACGGGCTGCGCCGCGACGTCGGCGGCGGTGAAGACGGGCAGGTCGCTCATCCGGCCATGGTGGACCCCCGCACCGGGAGCTCGTCGACGTGGTGGTAGACGGGCAGCCCGCGCTCGCGGACGATGGCGACGTCCTGGTCGGCGCCCCGGGAGGCACCCGGCAGGCGGAGCACCGCGTCGCAGTGCTGCAGCAGCCGCTCCGCGGTCGGGTAGAGGACCTGCTCGGCGAGCGGGTCGAAGACCGTGGAGCCGGCGGATCGCAGCACGGGCAGCGCCACCCTCTCTCCGATCACCGGCACGTGCCCGGCGGCGAAGACGGGCCAGGCGGCCTCCTCGAGGCGCTCGAGGTTGGCGGCCATGAGCGCGGGGTCGTCGCCCGTGCCGGAGCGGTAGGGACCGGCGATGAGGACCATCATCGGCCGAGGGGGTGCGGGGGTGCCGGGGGTGGCGGCGTCTGCGCTCATGCCGGTACCGTACACAAACATGCAGAAACGTGAAAGAACACTGAGGAGCACGCGTGCTGGCTGCTGAGCGGAAGGACCTCCTCCTGGCGCGCCTGGCCGCCGACGGCAAGGTCGTGGCCAAGGACGTCGCCGCTGAGCTCGGCCTCTCGGAGGACAGCGTCCGGCGAGACCTGCGCGAGCTGGCCGCGGCCGGGCTCTGCCAGCGCGTGTACGGCGGAGCCCTGCCCGTCTCGCCGGCGACGGCCGACTACGCGACGCGCACCGCGGTCTCCGTGGCCAGCAAGCAGCGGGTGGCGGCGCGGGCGGTCGAGCTGGTCGCACCCGGCAGCACGGTGCTCCTGGACGGGGGGACGACGACGCTGGCGCTCGCGCGGGCGCTCCCGCCCGGGCTCGCCTGCACGGTGGTCACGCACAGCCCGACGGTGGCCGCAGCCCTGGTCGACCACCCCAGCGCAGAGGTCTTCGTCCTGGGTGGGCGGTTGTTCAAGCACTCCGCCGTGACGTGCGGCGCCGCCGCCGTCGAGGCCGCCCAGGCGGTCTCGGCCGACCTGTTCTTCCTCGGCGTCACCGGGGTGCACCCCGCGGTGGGGCTCACCACCGGCGATCCCGAGGAGGCGGCCATGAAGCGCGCCCTGGCCGATCGCGCCGCCGAGACCTACGTGCTGGCCAGCGTCGAGAAGATCGGGGCCGCCTCGCCGTTCCAGGTGCTCCCGCTGGAGCGGGTGGCGGGCGTGATCACCGACGCGTCGCCCGGCGAGGTCCTGGAGGAGCTCCGGGCGGGGGGCGTCTCAGTGCTCAGCGCCACCTGAGGCGCCGGCGGCGACGTGGTCCAGCACGGCCTCCACCACGGCGCCCGGCTCCTGCTCGGGGACCCAGTGCCCGGTGTCCAGCGTGCGCCGCTCGAAGGGCCCGTCCACGCGGTCGGAGGTGCCGAGCACGGAGGCGGGCGCGTAGAAGGGGTCGCGCCAGCCGTGCAGGTAGGTGACGGGGACCGTGACCCGCCCGACGGGCCGGCCGGCGAGGGGCAGGGCCCGGTACCAGCCGATGCCCGCCGCCAGCCGCCCGTCCCGCACGCCGCCGTGCACCGCGCGCTCGGCGTAGCGCCGGGCGAGGTGCTCGGGCAGCTCCGAGCGCACCAGCAGCCGCTCCAGGGCGCCCGGCCGGGACAGCACCAGCTCGGGCAGCAGCGGCACCTGGAACGCCGCCACGTACCAGGACCGCAGCCCCTGGGTCGAGCGCCGGACCGCCGCGTCCATGGCCGCCGGGTGCGCCTGGGAGAGGGCCGTCAGCGAGGCCACCCGGTCGGGGTGCCAGGCGGCGAGCGCCCAGGCCACCACCCCGCCCCAGTCGTGCCCCACCACGTGCGCGCGCTGGGCCCCCGCCGCGTCGAGGAGGGCGACGGCGTCGGCCACGAGCTCGGTGAGCGCGTACGCGCGCCGTCCTCGTGGACGGGCGCCGGGGGAGTACCCGCGCTGGTCGGGCGCCAGCACGCGCACGCCGCGCCCGGCCAGGCGGTGAGCGACGTCGTCGAAGGCCGAGCGGTCCTGCGGGAAGCCGTGCAGGCACAGGACGGTCGGCGCGCCGGGGAGGTCGGGGCCGACGTCGGTGACGTCGAAGTGCAGTCCGGCCCGGGTGAAGCTCTCCACCCCTCGAGGCTGGCACGCCGGTGCGCGGTTGCAAGGTCGACGCGTGTGATCCGCGGAGCGGGAGCAGCATCGTCGGATGGAGCAGCGCAGGAGCCGTCCCACCCCAGCAGCGCGCGCCGTGGACCGGGCCATCGCCTGGTACCAGGTGCGGCTGTCACCGCGGAAGGGGTACGCGTGCGCCCACCGGCTCGCCCACGGGGGCGACTCGTGCTCCGGCGCGGTGCGCCGCACCGTGGCCGAGCGCGGCGTCTCGCGGTCGGTGCTGCCCGTGGTGCTCCGGTTCGCGGCCTGCTACCAGGCGGTGGCGCTGCTCAGCGCGCAGCAGCGGGTGCAGGGGGTGTGCTGCTGCGGGCCGATCCCCATCCCCTTCGGCTTCGGCCGGCCCTGAGCGGGCGGCCGGAGGGCACCACGATCGTCTCGCGGGCGGGGTCCGGCGGGCACACCGTGGGGGAGGTGACACCCAGCGAGCACCCCACACGACCCGGCCGGCGCGGACGCGTCCCGACCGCCTCCCTGCTGGACGCCGCGCGTCTGGCGGGTGGCGTGCTGCTGCCCGTCGCCGCCCGCGGGGCCATCGCGCGGCGTCCCCGTGCGGTCGCGGTGGCAGCCCGGCTGGACCTCGACTCCCGCGCGGTGCGGACCGTGCGCCGCCTGCGCGAGCGCCACGGCCCCGACCCGGTGCACGTGCGCCTGCTGGGCAGGTCCTTCGTCGTCCCCGTGGAGCCCGGCGACGTCCGCCGCGTCCTCGAGGGCGCCCCGGAACCCTTCTCGCCGGCGTCTCCGGAGAAGCGCGGCGCCCTGGCGCACTTCCAGCCGCGCGGGGTGCTCATCAGCTCCCCGGCGCAGCGGCGGGAGCGGCGCCCCTTCAACGAGTCCGTGCTCGACGCGGGCCAGCCGCTGCACCACCTCGCCGGTCCCTTCGCGGCGGTGGTCGCGCAGGAGGCGGCGCAGCTGGCCGACGAGGCGCGGTCCGCCGGTGCGCTGACCTGGCCGCTGCTCTCGCGCACCTGGTGGCGGGCCGTGCGCCGGGTGACCCTCGGCGAGTCCGCGCGCGACGACGAGCAGGTCACCGACGACCTCCTCGCCCTGCGCCGGCGCGCCAACTGGTCGGGTCTGGCGCCCGTGGACCACCGCCGCCGCGAGCGGTTCCTGGGCCGGGTGCGGGAGTACGTGGAGGCCGCCGAGCCGGGCAGTCTCGCGGCGCTCGTGGCCGGCACGCCCGCGGGACCCGGCGTGGTGCCCCACGAGCAGGTGCCGCAGTGGCTGTTCGCCTTCGACGCCGCCGCCTGGGCCTCGTCACGGGCGCTGGAGCTCCTGGCCGCCCACCCCGACGTCGCCCGCCGCGTGCGCGAGGAGGCGCCGCCGCCGTCGGTGGACCCGGCTGCGCCCGTCGCGCGGCGGCCGGTGCTGCGGTCGGTGGTCCTGGAGTCGCTGCGCCTGTGGCCCACCACGCCCGCCGTCCTGCGCCAGACCACGACGACGACGAGCTGGCGCACCGGCGACCTGCCCGAGCGCACGGGCGTCCTCGTCTTCGCCCCCTTCTTCCACCGCGACGAGTCCCGACTGCCGCAGGCCCACCGCCTGGCCCCGGAGCTGTGGCTCGACGCCGACGGCCAGGAGGACCCGCGCGGCGCCGTCGACTGGCCGCTGGTCCCGTTCAGCGCGGGCCCGGGGATGTGTCCCGGACGGGGCGTGGTGCTGCTGACCACGAGCACGCTGCTCGCCGCCCTCGCCCACCAGGCGTGGCGGCCCGCGGTGCCGCGCCTGCGGGCCGACCGGCCGCTGCCGGGCACCCTGGACCCGTTCGCGCTGCGGCTGCTGCCCGGCTGAGCCGGGCTCACCGGCCGACCGGCCGACTGGCAGGGTGGCGGCGTGGGCCGTGCCGAGACCGTGCTGGCCCGCGTCGTCGACGTCGTCACCGAGCAGGGGTTCGCCGCGCATGCCGTGCACGTGCTGGTCGGGGACGACGCCGCGGTCCACCGCTGGAGCGAGGACGTCCCCCGCGACGTCCACTCGGTGGCCAAGGGCGTGTGCGTGCTCGCCGCCGGCGCTGCCGGCGACGAGGGGCTGTTCGACGTCGACGCGCCGGTCGCCCGCTACCTGCCGGACCTCGCGACCGGCGACGGCGTCGGGCGCGTGACGACGCGCCACCTGCTCGGCATGGTCAGCGGCATCGACGCGCCGTGGTCGCCGACGTGGACCACCGACGTCCCCGACGTGGCCGCCGCCTTCCTCGCCGGCCCCTCCCGCGGGCGGGTGTTCCAGTACGCGCCCGCCAGCACGTACACGGCCGCGCGCGCCCTGGCCGCCGTGGTCGGCGACGTGCACGCCTGGACGGCGTCACGGCTCTTCGAGCCGCTCGGCATCGACGCCCCGGTCTGGGACCGCTGCCCCCTCGGCCACGTCAGGGCCGCCGAGGGCCTCCACCTGCGCAGCGGCGAGCTGGCCCGCCTCGGGCGGCTGCTGCGCGACCGCGGCGCCTGGCGCGGGCGGCAGCTGGTCTCGCCGCGGTGGGTCGACGCGATGCACGCGGACTGGACCGTCCGCGACGGTGCCGGTCCGGGGTACACCCACCACGCGCTCGCCGGCTGGGGCGGGCCCGGCGGGGCGTGGCGCCTGCACGGCGCCCACGGCCAGGTGCTGCTGTTCCTCGGCGACGCCGTGGTGACCGTCGTCGCCGACGACCACGCCGGCGCCGACCCGCTGCTGCGACGCCTGGTGGAGCTGGTGGAGCTGGTCGAGCTGGTCGAGCGCTGACCCCGGCCTCCAGGGAGCACCCCCAGCGCGCGGGACGACCGGGCGAGCGCGCCGGGGAACAGGAGGGGACCGGGCGCGGCTGCACCCGGGGTGAACAGCACGCCCCGCCCGCTGGCCGTCGCCCTCCCCGACCGCGCGCCCACTCCGGTGCGCACCGCTCCCGAGGGGGCCCACGCCCTCGTCGTCGGCGCCAGCGGCATCACCGGGTCCGCACTGGTGCGCCAGCTCGCCGGTGCGGGCTGGCGGGTCACCGGTCTGTCGCGGTCGCCGGTGCCCGGCTCGCCCGCCGAGCACGTGGCCGCGGACCTGCGCTCGCTGGACTCGCTGCGGGAGGGACTGGGAGACCTCGGCCCGACGCACGTCTTCATCGCGGCCTGGTCGCGGCAGGAGACCGAGGCGGAGAACATCCGCGTCAACGCCGGCATGGTCCGCGACCTGCTCGCCGTCCTGGGACCGCAGGGCACGCTCCGGCACGTGGCGCTGGTGACCGGGCTGAAGCACTACCTCGGCCCCTTCGAGTCCTACGGCCAGGGCGACCTGCCCGACACCCCGTTCCTGGAAGACGCCGAGCGCCTCCCGGTCGACAACTTCTACTACGCCCAGGAGGACGAGCTCTTCGCCGCGGCGTCCTCCCACGGCTTCACCTGGAGCGTGCACCGCTCCCACACGGTCATCGGCCACGCGGTCGGCAACGCCATGAACATGGCCTCGACGCTGGCCGCCTACGCCGGTGTGCAGCGCCACCTCGGGCGTCCCTTCACCTTCCCCGGGTCGCTGGCCCAGTGGGACGGCGTCGTGGACCTGACCGACGCGGACCTCCTCGCCGACCACCAGCTGTGGGCGGCGACGACGCCCGCGGCGGCGGACACCGCCTTCAACGTGGTCGACGGAGACCTGGTGCGCTGGCGCCGGCTCTGGCCGCGGCTGGCCGAGCACCTGGGCGTCGAGCCGCAGGGCCCGTCGGAGGAGCCCCAGCCCCTGGAGCAGCAGATGGCCGGCGCGGGCCCGGTGTGGGCCCGGCTCGTGGCCGAGCACGGCCTGGTCGAGCCCGACCTCGCGCGGGTGGCCTCCTGGTGGCACACCGACGCCGACCTGGGCCGGGAGGTGGAGGTCTTCGCCGACATGACGCGCAGCCGCCTGCTCGGGTGGACCGGCTACGTCAGCACGGAGCGGGCGCTGCTGGCGCTGGTGGACCGCTACCGCGCCGAGCACCTCGTCCCCTAGGACCGCACCGCCCCCCCGGTGACCTCGGTCAGTCCCGGAACCGACCGAGGTCACCTGCGGTGCAGCGGCGGCGAGGCGCGGTGGAGCGGTGCAGCACCAGAGCAGCTGGTGCGTGGGGTTCTGCCCGAGGTGCGCCGCGACGAGAATGACGCGTCCCGCGCGGTGAGCCCTCGGGGTGCGGGGGCCACCGGCGCACGAGTGAGGAGGCCCGCGTGTCGTACGACGTCCTGCTGTTCCTGGCCCCCGACGAGCCCGAGGGTTGGCCAGGCGCTGTCGAGGCCCAGCTCGCCGCGCTGGAGGAGCACCCCGCTGAGCCGGGGCTCGTGCTCGACGACTGCATCGAGCGCATCGCCGCGGCCCTGCCCGACAGCACCTGGGCGGGGCCGCCGCGCAGCGACACCACCGAGACCTCGGCGCTGCTGACCTTCGTCCCGGAGGCCGCGGCCTCGGTGCGGGACGTCGTCCTGGAGCTGGCTGCCAGCCTGCGCCCCTTCGTCGCCCACGACCTGCAGGTCGACGACTTCCTCGTCTGATCCGGCCTCGGGCGCGTGCGCGAGCCCTCAGGAGCGCCCCGACAGCGCGGTGGGATCGGCGGTCGGTCGGAACCCGGCGGCCCGGACCGCGTCGGCGACCTCCCGCCAGCGCACCGCCAGGTCCTCGGGCCGGTGCGCGTCGCTGCCGAACGAGACCGCCTGCCCGCCGGCCTCCCGCCACCACCGCACCACGACCAGCTCCAGCGGGCGCGAGGTGTTGACCTCCAGCGCCCGGCCGGAGCCCGAGAGCACGGACAGGACGTGGCGCACGCGCTCCTCCAGCTCGCCCCAGGGCAGCGGGCCGGCGTCGGCGGGCCAGTAGCGCAGCGGGTAG
The DNA here is from genome assembly GCF_006335115.1 of Streptomyces sp. NP160. Taxonomy (GTDB): domain Bacteria; phylum Actinomycetota; class Actinomycetes; order Actinomycetales; family Quadrisphaeraceae; genus Quadrisphaera. Next base: position 33,494 of record NZ_VDMJ01000020.1, on the reverse strand, counting down.
TCGAGGTGCCCGAGCAGCTCGAACGGCGCGTCGCTGGCCGCCATCTCCGCGGCCTCGTCGAGGTAGGCGAGGACCGTGCCGAGCGCGCCCCGCTGCGCCACGGCGCCGCGCATCTCCACCACCTCACCGGGGTGGTCGAGGTCGGCGAGCGCGTGCAGCGACCCGACCACCCGCTCGAAGCCCCAGCGCACCACCTCGGCCGAGGCCGCGGGGTGGCGGTGCCCCTCGCTGAGCTCGACGCCCCAGCGGATCCGCAGGTCGGGGAACAGGTGCCGGCACCGCTCGACCTCCTCGAGGTACGCCTGCACCTCCAGCGGCTCGGACATGAACCGCCCGTGCTCGTCGGTGCGGCCCCGGACCGTCCCCCTCCACGCCCAGCCGCCCGGCGGGGCCTGCCAGGCGCCCACGTCAAGGTGCTCGGTGAAGGAGACCGCCGGCAGTCCCAGCTGGACGGCCCGCGCGCAGGTCGCCTCCATGTCGCCGGCCCCCGCGTCCCAGGAGAACTGCGAGTGCACGTGGTCGTCGGCCGGCCAGGCGCCGTCCGTCGCAGCGCTGTCCGTCACACCGCTGATCGTCCCAGCGCTCAGGGCCCGGAGACCACCAGCGACGGCCACCGCGCCGTCGCCCACGCCTCCCACGACGCGCACCCCTGCGGCAGCGGCCGCGCCGGGGCCCCGCCGGCCAGCTCCGCCTCGTCCGGCGGCTCGAAGCGCAGCCGCCACTCGTCGAGGTCGGCGCGGGTCATGGCGAACGTCGAGCTGCCCACGGTGCCCGCCCGCCCCTGCACGCGCCGCCACTGCTCCTCGGCGCCGACCGGCAGGTAGACCGACCGGCAGCCCGCACCGGCACCGGCGGCGAGGTGGTGCAGCGCGGCGCGCTCGTCGCGGCTCCACAGCCCGAAGTCGAGGACGACGTCGACGCCGAGGCGCAGCAGCTGCAGCGCCGTGGTGACGAACCGCCCCTCGAGCACGTCGCGCATGCCGCCGGCGTCGTTGTCGTCGAACAGCGGGATCATCCACTCGTCGGGGGTGAGGCGCAGCGCGCGGTGCTGCTCGGCCAGCGCCCTCGCCGTCGTCGTCTTCCCCGCGCCGGGCAGCCCGACCATGAGGTGCAGCGTCGCCACGGGGCCATCGTCGCCCGGAGCGCCGGCGGTGGGGGTGGCGGTGCAGGATGCCGGGCGTGGGGTGGGAGGCGCTGGCGGACTGGGGCGACGACGTCGAGCTGCTCGACCCGCTGACCGGGGGAGCGGCCAACCAGGTCAGGAGCGTGCGCGTGGGGGGCCGCCCGGCGGTGGCCCGCCTGGGCACCCGGTCCGACGCCGACCTGGCGTGGGAGACCGCACTGGTGCAGCACCTCGACCGCCAGCTCCGGCCCCTGGGCGTCGTCGTCCCCGTGCCGCTGCCCACCAGCGACGGGAGGCTGTTCACCCGCGGGCTGGTGGTGATGGCGCGCGTCGACGGCGAGCCGCCGCAGACGGAGGCCGACTGGCGCCGCGTGGCAGCCGCCGTGCGGCAGGTCCACGGGGCCACGAGCGGCTGGCCGCAGCGCCCCGGCTGGCGCGCCTCCACCGACCTGCTGCACGAGGAGCGGGGCACCAGGGTCGACCTCACCGCGATGCCGCCCGAGGGCGTCGCGCGCTGCCGCGCCGCGTGGGCGCGTCTGGCCGGTCGGCCGAGCTGCGTCGTCCACGGGGACCTCAACCCGGGCAACGTCCGCCTCACCGCGGGCGGGGTCGGGCTCATCGACTGGGACGAGTCCCGGGTGGACATCCCCGAGCTGGACCTGGCGCTGCCGCACGACGCCGCCGACCTCGGACCGGCCGCCTACGACGTGGCCGCGCAGGCGTCCGCGGCCTGGGAGGCGGCCGTCTGCTGGGACGACGACCACTCCCGCCGGCGCCTCGCCGAGGTGCGCCCGGTCTGAGCGGTCTGGCCGGTCTGACTGGGCACTGAGGGCGGCGGTGCCCGCCGCGGCGTGACGCCGGAGCGTCCTCAGCACGTCGCGAGCGGGCACCACCCGGGATGGCTCGTCCCGCCTGCAGCCTCCCGCAGACGAGCTCCTCGCCGCGCCAGCCGAAGGGGTGAGGGTCAGCCCACCGCGACGGTCTCGAGCACCGCGAGCAGCACGGGCTCGTCCTGTCCGGGCCAGGTCCCGGTGAGCACGGGGTCGTCCGCCGCGGCGCCCGCGGTCGTCGTCGTGCTCAGCACGTGGAGCACGACGAGCGCAGCGCCGTCGCCCTCGATCCGCGACGTGGTGCCCTCGACGGCGACCCGCGGGCCGGCCCAGGAGGCGGTCGGCGCGGTGGGTGCCGAGCCGCTGCCGCGCACGCGCGCGGAGGCGGGCTGCGGTTCCAGGCCGTCCGCGGTGGCGAGGAACAGGTCCGCCTCGCGGCCGCCGGTGGCGACGGCCGCGGCCAGCACGGCGGCGTAGACCGGGTCGTGGCGGGCGTCGTAGACCCAGCGGTCACCGAGGGTGGTGTGGGTCATCGTCGTGACGAGCGAGGACTCCGCGCCGTCGTGCGGTGCTCCGCGGTAGGTCAGCGGCACGTGGAGCACCTGCCCGTCGGCGGTGGCCAGCACGTGGGTCTCCACGCCGACCTCGCCGTCGGGGTCGTCGAACCGGTACGAGCCGAGCCTGGTGAGCTCGGAGGTGTCGGCGCCGGCGGCCCAGGACTGCGTGGGCACCCACGCGGCCAGCAGCTCGGCCTTGGTCGGGACGATCGTCGCGGCGTGGTGGACGGCCATGCCGGCAGCATCCCAGCCACCGCTCGCTAGCGTGGCCGGGTGCTCGTCAGCCGTGCCGCTGCCGGTGCCGCCGCCTGCGCCGGCGTCGTCGCGCTGGTGCTGGCGGGGTGCTCGGCCGGCGGGCCCGAGCCGGCCCCGCACACCTGGTCACCGCCGCCGACCGGCGCGGCGTTCGACTACCAGCTGGGTGGTGCCTACGAGCCGGCTGCGGGCGTGACCGTGGTGGCGCGCGACAGGACCGCGCAGCCCGCGGGCCTGGGCTACGACATCTGCTACGTCAACGGGTTCCAGACCCAGCCGGCGGAGTCGGGGGCGTTCGCCGCCGCTCACCCGGACCTCGTGGTGCAGACCGACGACGGGCCGCTGGCCGACCCGGGCTGGCCCGACGAGCTGCTCCTCGACACCTCCACCGCGGCGAAGCGGTCAGCGCTGCTCGACGTGGTGGGCCCGTGGATCCGCGGGTGCGCCGCGTCCGGGTTCGACGCGGTGGAGGTGGACAACCTCGACAGCTGGACCCGCTCGCAGGGCCACCTGACGGCTGACGACAACGCCGCACTCGCCGTCGAGTACGCCCGGGTCGCCCACGGCGCGGGGCTGGCGGTCGCGCAGAAGAACACCGCCGAGCTCGCAGGTCGGCTGCGGGCGGCGGGGTACGACTTCGCCGTGGCCGAGTCCTGCGAGGTCTACGACGAGTGCACCGCCTACACCGACCAGTACCCGGTGGTGCTCGACGTCGAGTACACCGACGAGCTCGGCGCCGACGGCTTCGCCGAGGCCTGCTCCCGCGGTGGCAGCAGCAGCCGCCTGGTGCGCGTGCTGCGGGACCACGACCTGCTCACCCCCGACGACGAGGGCCACGCCCACGCGGCCTGTCCGGCCTCCGCAGCCTGACGGTGCGCCTCGGCCCGGCACCGCGCAGGGCCCGGTGCAGAGCTCAGCCGCCGGCGCGCTCGCGCACCGCCTCCAGGCCGGTCAGCAGGCTGGTCAGGCCCAGCTCGAACGTCGCGCCCGAGCGGTCCCCGGGCTGCGACCGCGCGGCGCTGACGGCGCGGGACAGGCGCGGGCGGCGCTCGGCGTCGTCGTCCCACACCTGCGCGGGTGCCCCGGCGTCGAGGGCGGAGCCGAGCACGAAGCAGTCGAGCACGGCCACCACGTGCAGCGCGGCCGCGTCGTCGAAGCCGTCCTGCGCGAGCACGTCGACCAGGGCCTCGTAGCTGGCCAGCACCCCGGGGTCGCTGACGGTCTGCGCGGTGAGCAGGGGGACGACGTGCGGGTGCGCGGCCATCGCTCCGCGGTAGCCCCGAGCCCAGCGGTCGGCGAACGCGCGCCAGCCCTCGCCGTCGGTGCGCTCGGTGGGCATCCGCCCGTCGCACACCAGCCCCCGCAGACCCTCGACGACGTCGGAGCGCCCGCCCGGCACGTGGTGGTACAGCGAGGACGTGCTCACGCCGAGCGCGCGGGCGAGGCGCGGCATGGTGAAGTCGCCGTCGGCGTCCACGAGGTCGAGCGCGGCGGTGAGGATCCCGCCGCGGGAGAGCAGCGGCGAGGTCGGGCGGGCCACCTGGCGCGCCTCAGGCCGGCTGCTGCTGGGTGGTGCAGTGGATGCCGCCGCCGAACGCGAAGACGTCCCGCGCGTCGACCAGCACCACCTCCCGGCCGGGGTGGGCGGCGGCCAGCACGGCCGCCGCGGCCTCGTCGCGCTCGTCGGCGAAGGAGCACAGCACCACGGCGCCGTTGGCCACGTAGTGGTTGACGTAGGAGAAGTCGACCAGCTCGCCGTCCACCTCGGTGGTCCTCGGGGCGAGCAGCTCGGTGACCCGCAGGCGGCGCCCGCGGGCGTCGGTCGCGGTGCGCAGCAGCTCGAGCACCTCCGCGGAGACCTCGTGGTCGGGGTGGCCGGGGTCGGGCTGGGTGTGCACGAGCACCTCACCCGGCGCGGTGAACGCGGCGACGATGTCGACGTGCCCGCGGGTGCCGAACTCCCCGTAGTCGGCGGTGAGCCCGCGCGGCAGCCAGATGGCCTTCGACGTGCCCAGGTGGCCGTGCACCTCGGCCTCCACCTGCTCCCGGGTCCAGCCGGGGTTGCGGTCCGGGTCCAGCTGCACGGTGTCGGTGAGCAGCACGGTGCCCTCGCCGTCGACGTGGAAGCCGCCGCCCTCGGTCACCAGCGACGACGACGCCACCGGGACCCCGGCCAGCCCCGCCACGTGGCGCGCGACCTGCGCGTCCTGCTCCCACGCGGCCCAGCTCTGCGCGCCCCAGCCGTTGAAGGTCCAGTCCACCGCCTCGACCCCGGAGGCTCCCCGCACGAAGGTCGGCCCGGAGTCGCGCAGCCAGGAGTCGTCGAGGCCCACCTCGTCCAGCTGCACCCGCGGGTCGAGCAGCTCGCGGGCGGCGCCGACGTCGTCGGGCCGCACGAGCATGCGCACCGGCTCGAAGGCCACCACGGTGTTCGCCACCCGGCTCCAGGCGACCCGCGCGCGGTGCAGGTCGGCGCCTCCCACCTCGCCGAAGGTGGCGTTGGGCGGCGGGAAGGCCATCCAGGTGCGGGCGTGCCGCTCCCACTCGGCGGGCATCGTCGTCGTCGCTGTCTTCGTCGTCGGCACAGCTGCTCCTGCCTCTCGGCCGGGGCCCTTGCGGACGGTGCCGTCCTTGCCCCACGATGCGTGGACAGTAACCGAAAGCCTGTCGGTTAGTCAGCCCCCGCGGAGAGGTGACGCGCATGGCCCCCCAGACGCACGGTCAGGACGTCGACGTGGTCGAGGCGTCCATCGCCGACCTGCGCGCCGCCCTGGCCGACGGGCGCGCCACCGCGGTGTCGCTGGTGGAGGCGCACCTCGCCCGCATCGCCGCCTACGACGCGCCGGGCACCGCGACGGCCCTGAACGCCGTCGTCGTCCTCAACCCGGCCGCGCACGAGGAGGCGCGGGCCTCCGACGAGCGCCGGGCCAGGGGCGAGGTGCGGGGCCCCCTCGACGGCATCCCCTACACCGCCAAGGACAGCTACCTCGTGCGCGGCCTGACGGCAGCGGCGGGCAGCCCCGCCTTCGCCGACCTCGTCGCCCAGCGCGACGCCTTCACCATCGAGCGCCTGCGCGCCGCGGGCGCCATCTGCCTCGGCCTGACCAACATGCCGCCGATGGCCAACGGCGGCATGCAGCGCGGCGTCTACGGCCGCGCCGAGAGCCCCTACAGCGCCGACTGGCTCACCGCGCCGTTCGCGTCCGGCTCGTCCAACGGCTCGGGGACGGCGACCGCCGCCAGCTTCGCCGCCTTCGGCCTGGGGGAGGAGACCTGGTCCAGCGGCCGCGGCCCCGCCAGCAACAACGGGCTGGTCGCCTACACGCCCTCCCGCGGCGTCATCTCCACGCGGGGCAACTGGCCGCTGGTGCCGACCATGGACGTCGTCGTGCCCCACACCCGCTCCGTGGCGGACCTGCTGGAGGTGCTCGACGTCGTCGTCGCCGACGACCCGCAGACCCGCGGTGACCTGTGGCGCAGCCAGCCCTGGGTCCAGCTCCCCGCGGCGTCAGCGGTGCGCCCGGAGTCCTACCCGGCCCTCGCCGTCGACGACGACGCCACCGCCAGAGAGGTGCTGGGCGGCCTGCGCGTGGGCGTGCCGCGGATGTACGTGAACGCCGACCCGGACGCGGGCACGGGCACCGGCATCGGCGGCCCCACCGGCCAGCGGATCGAGACCCGCGCCAGCGTCATCGCCCTGTGGGAGGCCGCCCGCGCCGACCTCGAGGCGGCGGGCACCGAGGTGGTCGAGGTCGACTTCCCCGCGGTGACGAACTACGAGGGCGACCGCGCGGGCGCCCCCACCATCGCCACCCGCGGCCTGGTGCCCGCCGGCTTCCTGCGCCGCGAGGTGACGGACCTGGCCGCCTGGGCCTTCGAGGACTTCTTGGACGCCAACGGCGACCCGGCGCTGGACACCCTGGTCGACGTCGACGGCGCGCGGATCTTCCCCCATCCCGAGGGCGCCCTGCCGGACCGGTACACCGGCTTCGACGACGACCTGCCCACCTACCCGCAGTGGGTCCGCGACCACCCGGGCGCCTCCTACGCGGACGTCCCCGGGATCGCCGAGGGGATGCGCGGGCTGGAGGCGACGCGGAAGGCCGACCTCGAGGACTGGATGGACGCCCTCGGCCTGGCCGCCGTCGTCTTCCCCGCCGTGGCCGACGTCGGCCCGGCCACGGCGGACGTCGACGAGGCCGCCCAGGAGGCGGCCTGGCGCAACGGCGTCTGGGTGGCCAACGGCAACCTCGCGATCCGGCACCTGGGCATCCCCACCGTGACCGTGCCGATGGGCGTCGTGGAGGACACCGGGATGCCCGTGGGGCTGACGCTGGCCGGTCGGGCCTACGACGACACCCGTCTGCTGCGCCTGGCCGCCGCCTTCGAGGCGACGGGGTCGCGGCGGGTCGCTCCGCCGCGCACGCCGCCCCTGGGCTGACGCACGATGGCCGGGTGAGCGGAGCAGCACTGGCCGAGCACCTGGCACCGGGCCTGCGCGTCGTGCTCGTGGGGCCGGCCGTGACCGCGTGCGCCGCGGCCCGCGGGCACCACCACGCCGGTCCCGGGGACGACTTCTGGCGCCTGCTGCACGAGTCCGGCATCACCGCGCGCAGGTTCGCGCCCGAGGAGGACGCCGACCTGCCGAGCGCGGGGGTCGGGCTCACCGACCTCTTGCGGGACCCGTCGCGCGCGGGCGGGCGGCCCGCGCCGCACGACCTGGAGCGGTTCCGCAGCGCGGTGGAGCGGTGCGCGCCGACGTGGGTGGCCTTCCACGGCAAGGCCGCGGCCGCCTCGTACGCCCGCTTCGAGGGCCACCGCCCACCGGGCCTGGGGGAGGCGCCGTGGACCGTGGCGGGCAGCCGGGTGTTCGTGCTTCCGAGCGCCTCGGGAGCCAACCGGCGCGCCAGCTACGACGGGCGCCCGGCCCGCCTGGAGTGGTGGGCCGAGCTGGCCGCCCTCCTGCCGTGAGGACCACGTCGGGAGGCACTGGATCACCGACGTCGAGCGGCCCGCTCGGCGAGCCACGTGTCGAAGTCGGCGACGTCGCGGACGCCGTCCTCCAGCACCGCGCGGTAGACGTCAGCGCTGGTGACCGCGGAGCCGTACTCCGGCCGAGCAGCCCAGTGCTCCTTCACCGCGAGCACGGCGTCACGGGCCGGCTCGTCGAGCAGCGCCGGCAGCGTGGTGACGTGGCGCAGGTCGGGCTGGCGGTCCGGCTCGTCGACGAACCAGACGTCCAGCTTCCACTCCTCGCGGTGGGCAGGGGCGTACCGGACCTGCAGGTACACGCCGTCCGGGTAGGTGGCGGGGTCGGTGTTGAGCCGCCCCACCTCCGAGCGCACGGTCACCTCGCGCACGTCCCCGCGCTGCAGCAGCTGCCCGGCCAGACCGCTCACGACGACGACGTCGAGGCGCTCGCACACCACGGTGATGTCCACGTCGCGCCACACCATGAGCCCCAGGCGCGAACTGCCCACGCGGTGCGGCTGGCCCGCGGTGCTCAGCAGGGCGTCGAGGTCGAGCTCGTCGACCACCTCGCCGGCCTCGGCCTGCAGCGCGTCGGCGCGGTCGCGGCGGTGCTGGACGTCGTCCACGGGTTCCTCCGGGGTCTGGGCAGCCGATGAACCTACCGCGGAGACCGCGAGGTCGACCTCTCACCAGTCAGGCCGGCCCGACCGCCGGCCCCTCGCGCAGCGCTGCCGCTGGCAGCCGCTGCTCCAGCCGCAGCAGCACCACGACGCTCACCGCGTTCAGCGCGGCCAGCGCCAGCCACGGCAGGGCGCTGGTCACCGACGCCAGCGTGGTGAAGAAGGCAGGAGCGACGATCGACGCCGCGGTGAAGGAGTACTGGAAGACCGCCAGGTAGCGACCGCGCGCGCCGTCGGGAGCGGCCGCGGCGGCCAGGGCGGTCGAGGCGGGGGCGTGGAGCAGCTCGGCCGCGGTGAAGAGCAGCGTCACCGAGACCACCACGACGACGACGACCCCCAACCGTCCCGGCGCCAGCAGCGCCATCCCCGCGGCCCAGGCCGTCCACAGCCCCGCCGCCACGGCGAGCACGCGCGTCCTGCGGTACCGCGGCGTGCGCAGGCCCACGGGCGCCGACAGCACGGCGATGAGGGCGGCGTTGCCGGCCAGCACGGCCGCGGTCAGCCACGCCGGCGCCTCCAGCACGGTGAGCACGACGGTCGGCAGGGCCAGTCCCAGCATCATGCTGGTCAGCGCGTACACGGTGTTGAGCGCGGTGAGCACGGCGAACGGCCTGTCGCGCAGCAGCGCCCGGTAGCCGGTCGGCTCGTCCTCGGCCGCTGCCGGCTGGCCGGCGGTGTCCTCCGGCCGGGTGCGGTGGCGGCTGGGGACGACGACGGCGATGAGCAGGGCGGCGACGCCGAAGCAGACCGCCGAGGCGTAGGCGACCGCCACGTACGTGCCGTCGCGCCCGTCCGCGATGACGACCCCAGTGGCCAGGCCGCCGATCGCCAGCCCCGCCGTGCGGGCGCCGTTGGCCACCGAGAACCAGGTGTCCTTGGACCACGCCTGTCCGGGCCGGGCTGCCTCGTCAGCCTCGGCGTGCTCGGCGATGGCGGTGAAGACCGACGACCAGAAGACGCGCACGCCCACCGCGACGAGCGCCGAGGCGGCGAAGACCCCCACGGGCCCGTGGACGAGGGCGTACGCCGCGAAGCCCACCGCCTGCAGGAGCTGTGCAGCCACCACCAGGGGACGCGCACCGAACCTGTCGACGAGCGTGCCGACCCACACGGGCGCCGGCAGCGTGACGGCGTTCGCCAGCGTGAGCAGCAGCCCCAGCAGGGCGAGCGGGACGTCGGTGAGCTGCAGGAAGAAGACCAGCGACAGCGGCAGGAACAGGCCGTTGCCGAGGGAGTCGACCACGAGCGCCGTGACGAGGGCGGCGCCACCGCGGCTGCGGCGCGGCGCAGAGGGCTGGGAGGGCAGGGAGCTGTCAGGAGCGTTCATCGCAGGTGTCTCCAGGCATGGCGAGGCCGACGGGGTGCATCGGCCCACTCGCGGCACGTGCTGCGAGACCACTCCACCAGGGTTCGGGTGCGGGGGGCCGCAGCCGGGGTCCTGACTACAGTTGGGGCTCTGTCGATCACCCTAGGGCGCGGACGGCGTCGGCGTCGAGGGTCGGCAGGTGCACCAGGCCGGCGGCCGTGGTCCTGAACCCGCATGCGTCGAGGTAGAAGGCCGCCAGGTGCGGCTCGAAGTCCACGAACAGCCACTCGCAGCCGGCGGCTCGCGCCTCCTGGGCGGCCCGGCGCACCACGGCGGTGCCGAGCCCCCGGCGCTGGAACCGGGGGTGTGTCTTGGTGTCGATCAGGAAGGCGTGGTCGGCGCCGTCCCAGGCCACGTTGACGAACCCGACCAGCTCACCGCCCTCGTCGCGCGCCGTCACCCAGCCCAGGGAGTGCGGGCGCCGCCGGCCCCACCAACCCGGTGGGGCCCGGCCCCCGTAGGCCAGCGTGAGCGCGACGAGCTCCGCGTCCGTGACGGGTGCGCGCCAGGCGAGCTCTGCGAGCAGAGGGGGCGGGGCCACGCCCGAGGGTCTCGGCCCCGCCCCGCGGGGCGCCACCGGTTTCCCGCGCGCCGGCGGCGGCGCTCAGAGGTCCAGGTGGAACCTGGTCTCGAAGCCGCCTCGCGGGCTCGGACGCGTCGTGGACGCCGCCCACCCGCACGCCGCGAAGAAGCCCTCCGCGCCCGTGCCCCACGGCACGCGCGCCTCGACGCGGTCGAGCCCGGCGTCCGCCGCGCGCGCCGCGAGGGCGGCGAGGAGCTGCCGCCCGACGCCCGTGCGGCGCAGCGCCGGGTCGACCACCAGGGCGTCGAGCTCCGCCACCGGTGGCACCCGGACAGCACCGGCCTCGAGCCGCCGGGCGCCTGCCGCGGCTCCGCCGCGGGTCGGCAGCAGCGTCACCGCCTGCGCCAGCGGACCACCGCGCAGCCTGGCCCAGGACGCCAGGGCGCCGGGCGCCCGCAGCGGCGCGCTCGACAGGGCGCTGGCGATCCGGGGGCCGTGCTGGTGCAGCAGGTGCTCGCGGTGGGCCCGGCGGTCCAGCACCGCGAGCAGCACACCACTGGTGCGACGGCCGTCGGCGCCGCGCCCCGCGTCGTCGTCGACCTGCTCCGCCACGAGGGCCACGGCGTGCGGGGAGGTGAGCTGGGCCAGCTGCCAGCGGCGCAGGAAGCCCGCGCCGAGGGCAGCGGGCACGTCGAGCGCGCTGGACGGGGGAGCGGCGGCCTGGAGCGCGGCGGTGAGCGGCAGGTCGGCCTCGGTCAGGCGCCGGACGACGAGCACGCGGCCGGTGGCGGTGGAACGGCGGGTGGGGGTGGTGGAGCTGGTGGTCATGGAACACCTCGGGGGTCGGGACGGGTCAGGTCGGGTCAACGGCTGCTCGCGGCGGAGGGCGGAGCAGCGCACGGGACCTGGGCTCGATCACCGCGGTGCGTGGTCGGGGAAGGTGGAGCGGGGGCGCCACCGCCACCTGGGTCGGAGCGGTGGGCGCGGGAGGCGCAGGACGACGGCGGTGACCGGGCTCAGTCGGGGGCGGTCAGCGGTGAGCGCGCGAGGACCGGCTCCACCGCCCGCGCCCGGTCCCGGTCCACGGGCGTCGGCGACGTGCGCACCCGCGCGTCCTCGCCGGTCACGGCTTCCTGCTGGTCCTCGGCGGCCTCTGCGCTCGCGGTGGTCGCGGGTGCCTCCCCGGACCCCTGCTCGGACGGCGACGCGGACGGCGACTCGGACGGCGACGCGGACGGCGACGCGGTCGGGGACGCCGCGGCGGGGGCGGCCGTCACCGTCGCGGTGGGCCCCGCTGCTTCGCTTTTGCCGGGCACCAGGACCGTCGCGAGGAGGGTCAGCAGCACCGCCAGGGCGGCGACCACCGGAGCTCGTCGCGGTGCCGTGGGACGTTCGGGCACCCCGGCACGCTACTCAGCGCTCCCCGTGATCGCGGGCCGTCGCCGGTCACCCGGTGGCCCGGCTGGGCCGGTGCGGGGAGCCGGTGGTGGCGCGTGAGCGTCCGGTGACGCTGAGCGCTGCACCCGTCCTGTGCGAGGGCTCGCGCCGGGCCGGTGCACCCCGGGTGCGGGTCAGCACTACCGTCGGCCCTCCGCCCTCGCGTCCCCCGGAGGACCTGCCGTGCCAGAGACCAGGCCGCCGTCGCTGAAGGACGTCGCACGCGCGGCCGGCGTCTCCTACCAGACGGTCTCCCGCGTCATCAACGACGGCCCCAGGGTGTCCTCCGACACGCGCCGACGGGTGCTGGAGGTCATCGCGGAGCTGGGGTACCGCCGCAACGACGCGGCGAGGGCGTTGAAGACCAGCCGCTCGCGCACGATCGGCGTCATCGCGGACGCCTCCCCGCGGTACGGGCCTGTCAGCACCCTGACCGCCGTGGAGTCGGCGGCTCGCAGCGCGGGCTACACCGCCCTGGTGGCGACCATGGACCGGCCTGACCCCGAGCTGGTCGCCGACACCTTCCGGGACTTCGCCGAGCGGGGCGTGGAGGGCGTCGTCGTCATCGCACCCCGGGTGCCCATGGCCCAGGTGGCGCAGGAGGTGCCGGCCGACCTCCCCGTGGTCATGCTCGCGCCGGGCCGGGCGAGCCAGCCGGGGCTCACCGTCTTCTTCGAGGACCAGCAGCTCGGGGCGCGCCTGGCCGTCCGCCACCTGGTGGAGGCCGGGCACGTGGACGTCGCGCACGTGGCGGGCAGCCAGGAGTGGCTCGACGGCCAGGTGCGGCTGGCGGGCTGGCGCGCCGAGCTCGAGGCGCACCGCCTCACCCCGGGGCGGGTGTGGTTCGGGGACTGGTCGGGGGAGAGCGGGTACGAGATCGGTCGTCAGATGCTGTCCACCGGGCTGCCCAGCGCCGTCTTCGTCGCCTCCGACCTCATGGCGCTCGGTCTCCTGCGGGCGGTGCACGAGGCCGGGGTGTCCGTGCCTCGGGACCTGTCGGTGGTGGGGTTCGACGACAACGAGTTCGCGCCGCAGGTCTTCCCCCCGCTGACCACGGTGAGGCAGTCGTTCTCGACCGTGGGGCGGCGGTGCATGGAGATCCTCCTGTCGCTCATGGAGGGGGAGCCCGTCGACACGCGCCCGGTGGCTCCGGCGCTGGTGGTGCGCAGCTCGACGGCGGCGCCGCGCGCCTAGGCGCACGGGGCCACGGCGACGGCCTCAGGCGAACGTTCGCCTCTCGCTTGACTCTCGGTAGGGCGAACGTTCACACTCATGGCACGCCGCGGCGTCCCCCCTCCCCCCTGGGGGGACGCCCTGGTGGCGGTGCTCCAGGAACGGGCTCGACCGTCACCTCCTGATCGATCGAAGGAGATCGACGTGCTGCTCCAGCCCGCGCCCGCCGCGCACCGCGCCGGCTGACCTCGAGCCCCGATCCCACCCGCTCCGCGGTCCGACGCAGGTCGACCGCGCCCACGCCCCTGCCCACACCCCTGCCCACACCCCTGCCCTGACGGAGGAGCCATGCGGCTCGGTCACCACACGATCACCTGGGGCGGTGTCGTCGGACACCCCTCCGGCGTCACCAGCGCCAAGGACCTCCACTACCTGTCGAACGGCTCGGTCCTGGACGCCGTGCGCGACATCGGCGCCGCGGGGTACGCGGGCGTCGAGGTCTTCGACGGCAACCTCGCTGCCCTCGCCGACCGGCCCGAGCCGTTCCTGCGGGCGATGGAGACGGCGGGCGTGGAGCTGGTCAGCGTCTACACCGGCGCGAACTTCATCTACGCCGACGTGCTGCCCGACGAGATGGCCAAGGTGCGCGCCGCCTGCGAGCTGGCGGCGCGCTTCGGCGCCGGGCGCCTCGTGGTCGGCGGTGGTGCCCGCCGCGCCGCCGGCGTCCAGGAGGAGGACCACGACCGGCTCGCCGCCGCGCTGGACCGGGTCACCGACCTCGCCGCCGACCACGGCCTCGACGCCAGCTACCACCCGCACCTGGGCACCATCGTCGAGTCCCCCGACGAGCTCGACCGGCTCATGGAGCGCACCCGCATCGGCTTCTGCCCCGACACCGCGCACCTGGCCGCCGGCGGCGGTGACCCGGCCGAGCTCATCCGGCGCTACCCGGAGCGGCTCCAGCACGTGCACCTCAAGGACGTCGACCTGGCCACGCAGACCTTCCTGCCGCTCGGTCTCGGCGACCTCGACCTCCGCGACATCGTCCGCGCGATCCGCGAGGCGGAGTACGACAGCTGGCTCGTCGTCGAGCTCGACTCGACCCCCGGCGACCCCCTCGACGCCGCGCGCACCAGCTACGAGCACCTCGTCGAGCTGCTCGACCTCCCCGCCTGAACCAGCACCACCCCGCCGTCCACCCGCCCACCCAGTCAGCACTCGACGAGGAGTCCGACCATGCCCACCGGCCTGCCCTCCCGCACGCCCCTCCACCTCCGGTTGCTGGCGGCGCCAGCCGCCGCCCTCTGCCTGGTGCTGTCCGGCTGCACCGCCGCCACCAGCTCGGCCGCCCAGGAGGTGGACCCCGCGGTCAGCCAGGAGATCGACGCCGCCCTGCAGGAGATCACCGGCCAGGTGCTCAGCAAGGGCCCGAACGGCGAGGACCCCTCTCCGGTGGAGGCCGCCACGGTCACCGACGCCCAGGCCGCCGAGGTCGCCGCGATGGGTCTGACCGCGGCGATCGTCATGCACTACGGCGGCAACGACTGGGCCAACGCCCAGATCGCCGGCCTCAACGCCGAGTTCGAGCGCCTGGGGATCCGGGTCATCGCCACCACGGACGCGAACTTCGACCCGGCCAAGCAGGTCTCCGACATCGAGACCGTCCTCGCGCAGGACCCGGACATCATCGTGTCGATCCCCACGGACCCGGTGGCGACGGCCGGTGCGTACCGCAAGGCGGCGGAGCAGGGCGTGCGCCTCGTCTTCATGGACAACGTCCCGGACGGCTTCACCGCCGGGCAGGACTACGTCTCCATGGTCTCGGCCGACAACTACGGCAACGGCGTCACCTCCGCCTACCTGTTCGCCCGCTCCCTCGGCGGCAAGGGGAAGATCGGCGTGATCCACCACGAGGCCGACTTCTTCGTCACCCAGCAGCGCTACGAGGGCTTCACGACGACGATCGAGGACGAGTTCCCCGACATCGAGGTCGTGCAGGAGCAGGGGATCGCCGGCCCCGACTTCGCCGGTGACGCGCAGGGCGTCGCCAACGCCATGCTCACCAAGAACGCCGACCTCGACGGCATCTGGGCCGTGTGGGACGTCCCCGCCGAGGGCGTCATGGCCGCCGCCCGAGAGACGGGCCGCACCGACATCAAGATCGCCACCGAGGACCTCGGCACCAACGTCGCCATCGCTCTGGCCAAGGGGGAGATGGTCGTCGGCCTGGGGGCGCAGCTGCCCTACAGCCAGGGCGTCGCCGAGGTGGACCTCGCGGCGCTCAGCGCCCTCGGCGAGCAGGTGCCGCCGTACGTGGCGCTGAGCTCCCTGCCCGTCGACCACGAGAACGTCCTCGACGCCTGGAAGCAGGTCTACAGCGCCGACCCGCCCGCCGCCGTCACGGACGCCTTCGAGGGCTGACGGCCCCCCGACCACCCGACCCAGCACCAGCACCACCGGAGGACCACCGTGAGAGACCTCAACATCGCCCTCATCGGCGGCGGCTTCATGGGCAAGGCGCACTCGCTCGCCTACGCCGCCATGCCCATGTACTTCTGGCCCGCCCCGGCCCGCCCCGTGCGCAAGGTCATCGTCGACGTCAGCGAGGACCTCGCCCGCACCGCCGCGGACCGCTACGGGTGGGAGCGCCACGCGACCTCCTGGCAGGACGTCGTCGCGGACCCCTCCGTCGACGTCGTCGACATCGCCACGCCCAACCACCTGCACGCCGACATCGCGATCGCCGCCGCCGAGGCCGGCAAGCACGTCATCTGCGAGAAGCCCCTGGCCCCCACCGCCGCAGACGCGCAGCGGATGCTCGAGGCGGTGCAGAAGGCCGGCGTGGTCCACGCCGTCGCCTTCAACTACCGCCGCACCCCCGCCGTCGCGCTGGCGAAGAAGTACGTCGAGGAGGGGGCGATCGGGGAGGTCCTCAACTTCCGGGGGACCTACCTGCAGGACTGGAGCGCCGACCTCGACTCCCCGCTGAGCTGGCGCTTCCAGAAGGCGATCGCCGGGTCCGGCGCCGTGGGGGACATCGGCTCGCACGTGGTCGACCTCGCGCGCTACCTGGTGGGGGAGGTCGACGAGGTCAGCTCGCTGGTGTCGCGGTTCATCCACGACCGGCCGCTGCAGAGCAGCGGCTTCGACTCCCTCGGCGCCTCGCGCGGCTCGGACGGGCCCCGCGGCGCCGTCGACGTCGACGACGAGTCGATCACCATGCTGCGGTTCTGCGACGGGGCCGTCGGGTCCATCGAGGCCACGCGGAACGCCTGGGGGCGCAACAACTACATCACCTTCGAGATCCACGGCACCGAGGGCACGATCTTCTTCAACTACGAACGCCGCGACGAGCTGCAGGTCGCGTTCAAGGCCGACCCCGCCGACCGCCGCGGCTTCCGCACCGTCTACACCGGTCCGGGCACCCCGTACGGGGAGTCGCTGTGGCCCATCCCGGCGCTCGGGATCGGCTACTCCGAGACGAAGATCATCGAGGCGTACGAGATCTTCAAGGCCATCGCCGAGGGCGGCTCGGTGCGTCCCGACTTCGCCGACGGCTACCAGACCGCGCTGGTCGACGAGGCGATCCTCGCCTCGGGGCGGACCGGGGCGTGGACGGCGGTCGACCAGGTCGAGCGAGAGGGCCGGTGAGCGAGCCCGACGGGCGGGTGCCCGCCGTCCGCATGCGGGGCGTGGTCAAGGACTTCGGCCCGGTGAAGGTGCTGAGGTCCGTCGACCTCGACGTCCACGCGGGGGAGGTGCACGCCCTCGCCGGGGAGAACGGCGCGGGCAAGTCCACGCTCATGAAGGTGCTCCAGGGGGTGCACCCCATCACCGCGGGGACCATCGAGGTCGGCGGCGAGCCGGTGACCATCCGCTCCACCGCCGACGCCGAGCGGGCCGGCATCGGCATGGTCTTCCAGGAGTTCAGCCTGGTCCCGTCCATGAGCGTCGCGCAGAACATCTCCCTGGGCAGGGAGCGGCGAGGCCGGCTGGGCCTCGTGGACGACCGGGCCGCCGAGGCGGAGGCGCGCCGGATCTTCGCCGACCTCGGCGTGGACCTCGACCCGCGCCGGGAGGTCGGCCGACTGAGCACGGCGTACTGGCAGCTCGTGGAGATCGCCAAGGCCCTGGCCAAGGACGCGCGGGTGCTCGTCATGGACGAGCCCACCGCGAGCCTGGCCAAGCACGAGCTGGAGAACCTCTTCGGGCTCGTCGAGCGGCTGACGGCGCGCGGCATCGCCGTCGTCTACATCTCCCACCGGATGGACGAGATCCGGCGCATCGCCGACCGCATCACCGTCCTGCGGGACGGCAGCGTCTCCCTCAGCGACCGCGTCGACGTCCTCACCCCGGCCGACATCGTCGAGGCGATCATCGGGCGCCGGCTCGCCGGCGACCTCGTCTACCGGGAGCGCCCGCGAGACCCGGACGCCCCCGTGCTGCTCGAGGCCACCGGCATCGCCAGCGCCGACGTGCTCGAGTCCGTGAGCGTCACGGTGCGGGCGGGCGAGGTCGTCGGGCTGGCGGGCCTCATGGGCAGCGGGCGCACCGAGTTCGCCCGCGTGGTCAGCGGCATCGACGCCCCGACCGGCGGTGAGCTCTGCCTCGCCGGCGAGCCGGTCGCCTTCAGGAGCTCCGCCGCGGCCCAGCGGGCGGGGGTCGCACTCGTCCCCGAGGACCGGCGCGAGCAGGGCCTGGTGCTGGAGCACTCGGTCTCCGACAACCTCGTGCTGCCCGTGCTCGACAGGGTCTCCGCAGGGCCCTTCGTCAGCCCCGCCCGGACGCGGGAGCTGACCGAGCAGCTCGTCGGGCGGTACTCCATCAAGGCGGCGGACCCCTTCGCACCGGTGAAGCTCCTCTCCGGGGGCAACCAGCAGAAGGTCGTCGTCGCCAAGTGGATGAGCACCGAGCCGCGGGTCCTCGTCATGGACGAGCCCACCGCCGGCGTCGACATCGGCACCAAGACCGAGATCCTCGAGCTCGTCCGCGACTTCGCCACCCGCGGCGGCGGCGTCGTCTTCATCTCCTCCGAGCTGCCCGAGCTCCTGGCCGTGGCCGACCGGATCGTGGTCCTGCGCGGGGGCCGGACCCACCGGGTGCTCGAGCGCCACGAGGTGCGCAGCGAAGAGCAGCTCCAGCTCATCATCCAGGGAGAAGCAGCATGAGCACCGCCGCGGCGACGACGCCGACCAGCCCCCTCACCAGGGTCACCGCGCGCCTGGACTGGCGCAGCAACATCATCTACCTCGCGTTCGTGCTCGTCTTCGTGCTCTTCGCGACGACGCTGGGCGACAGCGGGTTCCTGTCCGGCGGCAACCTCGTCAACATCGTCCGCCAGACGGCCACCATCTCGGTCATGGCGGTCGCGATGACCTTCGTCATCGCGAACGCGGAGATCGACCTGAGCGTCGGTTCCGTGGCGGGTCTGTCGTCGGTCGTCACCGCGATGACCATCACCAGCCACGGGCTGGTGCCGGGAGTCCTGGCGGGCCTCGCGGCCGGCGCCGTCATCGGCGCCGTCAACGGCGGCCTGGTCGCGCTGCTGAGGATCCCGTCGTTCCTCGTGACCCTCGGCATGCTGGGGCTGGCCGCCGGCCTGGCCCAGTGGATCACCGGCTCCGCGCCGCAGCCCATCACCGACGACACCTACGTCCTGGTCTTCGGCGGCGGGAACTTCGGCCCCGTCCCCGGCCTGCTCGTCTGGACGGCGCTGGCCGTGGCGGTCGGCTGGGTGGTCATGAACCGAACCCGGTACGGCCGGCAGGTGCTCGCCACCGGCGGCAACCCCACCGCGGCCGCCTACACCGGCATCCGCACCGCGCGCATCAAGTTCCTCGTGCTGCTCACCTCCGGCGTGGTCGCCTCGCTGGCGGGCATGCTCTACGCCGGCCGCCTGGCGTCCGGGAGGTTCCAGTGGGGCCAGGGCGACGAGCTCACCGTCATCGCGGCGGTCATCCTCGGAGGCACCAGCCTGTTCGGCGGCCGGGGAGCGATCATCGGGACGCTGTTCGGCTCGCTCTTCATGGGCCTGGTCAACAACGGCCTGATCCTGGCCGGGCTCGACGTCGCCCAGCAGCAGGTGGTCCGCGGGGCCATCATCATCGCCGCGGTGGCCCTCTCGCGGAAGGCGTAGCCCGAACGGCCCGCTCGCCCGGTCACCGCGCGAGCGGGCCGCCGCACGTCATCGGCACGTACAGGCCCTCCCGGTCCGCCCTCACGGCGGCCAGGGTGCGCGTCGGCGCCTCGAGCTTGGTCAGGACGTGCTCGAGGTGGGCGGCGACGGTCCGCAGTGCCAGCACCAGCGTCCGGGCGATCTCTGCGTTGGAGCACCCCTCCACCAGCAGTCCGAGGACCTCCAGCTCCCTGGGGGTGAGCCCGCGGCAGTCGTCGGCCGCTGACAGCACCACGGCGCCGAGGACGGGGCTGGCCTGGTCCTGGCGCCCGGCGAGGACGGTCGCCCTGGCGTGCCCGTCCGGCGCGTGACGACTTCCGCGCGGCCACAGGAAGGTCGAGAAGGGACGGCCCGCCTCCAAGGAGGACCGGGCGACCGCCGTCAGCGGTGACCCCGGGGCCAGGAGGTCGTCGCCGTCCAGGCCCGGCAGCTCGCCGTGGTGACCCCGTCGGTACAGCACGGCTCCGGCGGTGGCGCCGTCGAGCAGGTCGGCCGCTGCTGCGACGTGGCGCAGCGGGTCGACGCCCCGGGCGACCCACGGCACGAGCTGCTGGAGGGCGCGGCGGGTGGCGGCCGCGGGTGGCCGGCGCGAGCTGGACAGGAGGGCCAGGAA
The DNA here is from genome assembly GCF_006335115.1 of Streptomyces sp. NP160. Classification (GTDB taxonomy): domain Bacteria; phylum Actinomycetota; class Actinomycetes; order Actinomycetales; family Quadrisphaeraceae; genus Quadrisphaera. Next base: position 13,791 of record NZ_VDMJ01000020.1, on the reverse strand, counting down.
GCCGACGTGGCGGTCCTGCCGGTCGACCAGCGCCACGGCCAGCGCCTCGTGGAAGTCCCCGGGGACGAGGCACTCCGCCCACGTCGACAGCTCCGAGGCCGAGCAGGGCAGGTCCGACGGGCTCAGCGGGGGCCTGGAAGGGTCGGTCCGGGTGAGCTCGATGTCGCGGGCCATCCTCGGCCCGCTGAGGTAGGCGACGGTGCTGCGGTCGAGGTGCGTGCTCGCCAGGGACGCGTAACCGCCGCGGACGGGGTCCACGCCCGCGAGCCACGCGGCGTCGCACGGCACGTGGCGCACCACCACGTCGAGCACGGTCTGCGCCCTCTGCCGCAGCGTCCCGGTGGTGGCTGCAGCCTCCGTCAGTTCCAGGGTTGCCGTCTCGAGCACGAGGCTCCTCCGGGCAGCGGGGCTGCAGCGCCGGACCTCCGCCCGTCCTGGACCGGCCGGCGCCTCCCACGACGTTCCTACCGCTGCGGTGGGCGTCCTGCCAGTCCGCAGGACGCCCACCGCCGGCTCACCGGTGACTCACCCGTCGAGGCGGAAGACCGACCGCACGCAGCCGTCCTCCTTCTCCTTGAACATCCGGTACCCCTTCGGGCCCTCCTCCAGGGGCATCACGTGGGTGGCCAGGTGCTCGGTCTTCACCTCGTCCCTGCTCATGTGCTCGAGGATCGCGGGGATGTAGCGGTGACCGTGCTGCTGCGCGCCGCGCAGGGTCAGGGCCTTGTCCATCACCGCACCCAGCGGGAAGGAGTCGACGAACCCGCCGAACACGCCGAGGGTGAACACCGTCCCGCCCTTGCGGCAGGCGTAGATCGCCTCGCGCACCGCTCCGGGCCTGTCGGTCTGCAGCCGCAGCTGCTGCTTCACCTGGTCGACCAGGTGCACCACGCCCTTCGCGTGCGCCTCCATGCCCACCGCCTCGATGCAGACGTCGGGCCCGCGCCCGCCGGTCATCTCGCGCAGCGCCGCCGGCACGTCGACCTGGGAGTAGTCCAGGGTCTCCGCGCCGACGTGCGTGCGCGCCTGCTCGAGCCGGTTGGTGAACCTGTCGACGACGACGACCCGCTCGGCCCCCATGAGCATCGCCGCTCGCGCCGCCATCTGCCCCACGCCACCGGCACCCCAGACCGCGACGGTGTCCCCGGCCTTCACGCCGGCCTGGTCCGCCCCGGTCCAGCCGGTCGGTGCGGCGTCGGAGGCGAAGAGCGCCCGCTCGTCGGAGACGCCGTCGGGGATGACGAAGGTGCCCTGGTCGGCGTAGGGCACCCGGATGTAGCGGGCGTGGCTGCCGGCGTAGCCGCCCATCGCGTGCGAATAGCCGTAGCAGCCTCCGATCGCCTGCCCCCACAGCGCCTCGGTGATGCCCGGGTTCGGGTTGCCGTTGTCGCACAGCGAGAACAGCCCCTGCTGGCAGTACCAGCAGCGCCCGCAGCTGGTGAACGAGACCACCACCACGCGCTCACCGACCCGGCGGTCGCGGACCCCGGGCCCGACCTCGACGACCGTGCCCATGAACTCGTGCCCCAGCACGTCACCGGAGCGCATCGCCGGGATGTACCCGCCCAGCAGGTGCAGGTCCGAGCCGCAGGTGGCGGACAGGGTCACCTCGATGATGGCGTCGTGGTCGTTGAGGATGGTCGGCTCGGCGACGTCCTCGACCGCCACGTCGTTGACGCCCCGCCACGTGAGCGCCTTCACCGCACACCCCCTCGCGGTGCCGCCGTCGTCCACCTCTCGATGAGCGACCCCCCGGGCGTGCTCTTGCGCTGCCCGTGGGGGGTGGGGTCGACCGCGAGCACCTCACCCACCTCCAGCAGCTGCTTGGACTCCCGCAGCGCCTGGCGCAGGTCCGCCTCGGCGTCCTTCCCACCGAGGCGGTCCAGGCGGCTGCCGCGCGACGCGCCCTGCAGGCGCGCCGCGAGCTCCGTGCCCCTGTCCTGGCTCGCCGGCTGGATGCGGACCTCGATCCGGTCGCCGAGCTCGGCCAGCGGTGCGGGGAGCCGGTCGGTGTCCACCCCGCCCGGCGGGCGGAGCACCGTCACGGCCATCCACCCGGACAGCCCTCGGGACCGTCCGCCTCCGCCGCCGTTCGGCCGCTGGACGGCGGACCGCGCCGACCGCACGGAGTGCAGGACGCTGCTGACCCGCCCCGCCACGTCAGGCCCCCGCCGGCTTGAGGACGACCTTGGTCCAGCCGTCGTCGCGGGCGTCGAAGTGCTGGTACGCCTCGGGAGCGCGGTCCAGCGGCAGCTCGTGGCTGACGATGAACGACGGCGACGCCTTGCCCGCGGCGATGAGGTCGCGCAGCTGGCGGTTGTACTTCTTGACCGGCGCCTGGCCGCTGCCGATGTGCTGGCCCCGGAACCAGAAGCTGCCGTAGTCGAACGCGATCTGCCCCTTCTTGGCCAGCTCGTCCTTCGCGCCCGGGTCCTGCGGGACGAAGACGCCGATCGATCCGATCTTGCCGGTGAACCGCACCGACGCGACCAGCTTGTTCATGGTGTCGTTCGGGTGCTCCTCGCCGGAGGGGTCGTGCGCCTGGTAGCCCACGCACTCGCAGCCGTTGTCGGCGCCCAGCCCCATCGTCTGGTCCAGGACCGCCTGCACCGGGTCGACCTTCGAGTCGTCGATGGCGATGGCACCGATCGACTCGGCCAGCCGCAGCCGGTCCGGGTGCCGGTCGACCACCATCACCTTGCTGGCGCCGCGGACGGTGGCGGACAGCGCCGCCATGAGCCCGACCGGACCGGCGCCGTAGATGACCGTCTGGTCACCGGGGGAGACGCCGGCCAGCTCGGTGGCGTGGTACCCGGTCGGCCAGATGTCGGCGAGCATCACGTAGTCGGTGGCCTTCTCGTCGGCGTCCTCCCCGAGCCGCAGGCAGTTGAAGTCGCCCCAGGGCACGCGCAGCAGCTCGGCCTGGCCCCCGGCCCAGGGGCCCATGTCGGCGAAGCCGTAGGCGGCCCCGGCCATGCTCGGCTCCGGCTGCGCCGTGAGGCAGTAGTTGGTCAGGCCGTGCTCGCAGTTCTTGCAGTGGCCGCAGGCGACGTTGAAGGGCAGCACCACGCGGTCGCCGACCCGCACCTTGTCGACGCCGGCGCCGACCTCGACCACCTCGCCCATGTTCTCGTGGCCGAACCACCGGCCGGTCTCGAAGTCCGTGCGCCCCTCGTACATGTGCAGGTCGGAGCCGCAGATGTTGGTCGTCGTGATGCGCACCAGCACGTCCGTCGGCCGCTCGATGCGGGCGTCGGGCACCTCCTTGACGCTCACCTGGCGCGGGCCCTCGTAGACGACTGCCTTCATGCTCGTCTCCTCTCCAGCCGCAGCGACGTCACCGCTTCGGCGTCGCGCTGCTCCCAGCGAACGCCCGCGGCAGCGGCTGGCGCATCGGCAGGACTGCCGATGTCCCGAGCAGCCCCGCCGCGCTTCGATGGGGGCGTCGAGCTCCAGCACGGTGGCGGCCCTTCGGGTGAGGAGCTGACGTGCGAGCAGTGGACGGCACCGCAGCCGGGGACGACGTCGGGGACGACGAGGCCGGCCAGCGGAAGGCGCTCCTGTCGTGGCGCCGCCTGCTGACCTGCCTCGGGCTGGGCGTGCTCGTGGGCGCGGCGAGCGCGCTCGTCGGCGAGCCCGGCCTCGCCTTCCTCCTGGGGTGGAGCGTCGCCGCCGCGGCGCTCCCGCTGGTGGCGTGGCGGGCCAGCTGGCCGCGCGACGCGCGGGGCACCAAGCGGCTGGCCGAGGAGGAGGGACGGACGCGGTCCACCGACGCGGCCGTCCTGTGGGCGACGGTGGTCAGCCTCGGCGCCGTCGTCGAGGGCCTCCTGCGATCGAGCTCGCGGGACGCCGCGGGGGTCGCCACCGTGGTCCTCAGCGTGCTGGTGGTGGTCTTGTCCTGGGGGCTGGTGAACACCGTGTTCGCCTTCAAGTACGCGCGCTGGTACTACTCCGGCGGCGACGGGGGATCGACTTCAGCCAGGAGCAGGCGCCGGCCTACAGCGACTTCGCCTACGTCGCCTTCGCCGTGGGGATGGGCTACTCGGTGCCGGACGTGCGGATCACCGACCCCTCCATCCGGAAGGCGGCGCTGGGCCACGGCCTGCTCTCGTACCTGTTCGGGACCGTCGTCGTCGCCGTGGCCGTCAGCCTCGTCGCCGGCCTCGGTCAGCAGGGGTGAGCCGCGCCGCCGGCTCCTGGACCCCCCAGCGGCCCAGGTGCCGACGGCGCGGAGCTCGTGCGGCGCTCGCTCGTCAGGCGACGGGCGCCGGGACCTCCACGGTGGCGGCGAAGGGGTCGAAGTCCTCCGGGAGCGAGGGGACGGCGTCGACCGTGGACCCCACCTCGACGAAGCGACCGGTCTGCGCGGACTCCAGCGAGGCGAGCATGACGTCCAGCACGTGCAGGCCCACCTCGCCGGTGGCCACGTGCACCCCGCCGGAGCGGATCGCGCGGGCCATCGTCAGGACCCCGAGCCCGCGACCGGCTTCCGGCTCGGCCTCGTGGACGGTCTCCCAGACCTGCTCGGGCCGGCCACCACCGGTGAAGTCGGCCGGGGCGAAGGGCCGGGCCACGCGCACGGCGTGACCGCCGCCGAAGGTGTTCGGGTCGGGCAGCACCATCGTCCCCTCGGTGCCGGTGACCTCGAAGACGCCCTGCCGCAGCAGCGGGGTGTCGAAGCTCAGCAGCGACTGGGCCTGGCCGCCCTGCTCGAACGACGCCAGCACCGACAGGTGCGTCGGCACCTCCACGGGGAACTGCCGTCCGGCATCGGGTCCCACCTGGAGGCGACGGGTCTCCTGCGCCCGCGTGCCCATCGCCGCCACCTGCGCCACCGGGCCGAGGAGGTGGACCAGGGCGGTCACGTAGTACGGGCCCATGTCGAACAGCGGTCCGGCGCCGTGCGCGAACAGGAAGGACGCGTTGGGGTGGAAGACGTCCGGACCCTGGTACTGCATCGTGGTCGTCGCCGTGAGCGGCGTGCCGATGACGCCGGCCTCGATGGCGCGCTTGGCCGCCTGCCACCCCGTGCCGAGCACCGTGTCCGGGGCCACGCCGAGCAGCAGCCCGGACTCGCGGGCCAGCGCCACCAGGCCCTCGGCGGACTCGCGGGTCAGCCCGACGGGCTTCTCGGTCCACACGTGCTTGCCCGCGCGCAGCACCGCGGTGGAGACCTCCACGTGCGTGGCGGGCAGCGTGAGGTTGAGGACGATCTCGACGTCGTCGTCGGCCAGCAGCTCCGCCGCGGTGCCCGAGCGGGGCACGCCGAACGCCGCGGCCTGCGCCGCGGCCCGGGCTGTGTCGATGTCGGAGACGAACAGCACTTCGACGTCGGGGAAGCGCGTCAGGTGGGTGAGGTACTGCTGGGAGATCATCCCGGCGCCGATGAGGCCGACGCCGACGCGTCCGGTGCGGCTCATGCGGAGACCCCCTGGAGGGTCTGGGCCAGCCAGGCGCGGCTCGCGGCGATGCCCTCGAAGAGGTCGCCCTCGTAGTGGTCGAACTCGATGACGGCGAACCGCGCGGCGCTCGCGGCCCGCAGGGCGGCGTCGAGCGGCACGTCGCCCTGGCCGGCGGGCACCTGGTCGCGGGGGAGGTCGGCGGTGGAGATGCCCTCCCGCATCGGCCCGTCCTTGGCGTGGACGGCGACGACGCGCCTCCCGAGGCGGCCCAGCAGCGCGGTGGCGTCGACGCCGGCGGCGGTGGCCCAGTAGAGGTCCACCTCCAGCAGCACGCGCGGGTCGAGCAGGTCGGCGAACACCTCCAGGGCGGGCCGGCCGTCGATCTGCGCCCGCAGCTCGTGGTCGTGGTTGTGGTAGCCCACCCGCAGGCCCAGCGCCTCGGCGGCCTCGGCGGCGCTGTTGAGGCGCGCTGCCATGGCGGCCACCGACTCACGGGTCTGCCACCGGTCGGCGGTGGTGAACGGGTCGATGACCACCTCCACGCCGAGGGTCTTCGCGGCCTGCAGGGTCTCCTCGAGGGACGGGAGCTTCCCGACGGTCCCGTCCGGGCTGGTGATCTCCTCGCTGAGGAGGAAGGCGTGACCGGTGCGGGCGTACAGGCCGTGGGCGTCGAACGCAGCCTTGAGCTCGGCGGGGCGGCGCACGAAGTCGAAGGCCTCCACGGTGTCGAGGCCGAGCCCGGCCAGGCGGGCGGCGGTGCCCTCCAGGTCGGCGTCGAGGGCGTCCTTCACGGTGTACAGCTGCACGGAGATGGCGGGCGTGCTCACGGGGCTCCTTCCGTCGGCGGGCTGCACCCGTCGACGACGACGGACCCCGCGGACCAGTTACCAGACGGTAGGGTTTTGGGTCTGCGGCGTCAAGGTCGTCTGCTGGTGGCAGCCGTCGCTCGCTGGCCGAGCCCACGAGGCCCTCGCCGCGGGTCAGGCGGCTGCGAGCAGCCGGCTGACCCCGACCACGGCGGCGCGCCCGGCGCGGTTGGCGCCGACGGTGGACTGCGACGGGCCGAAACCGACCAGGTGCACCCGCGGCTCCCGAGCGACCTGGGTCCCGGCCATCCGCATCCCGCCGCCCGGGTCCCGCAGTCCCATCGGCTCCAGGTGTCCCAGGGAGGGCTTGAAGCCGGTCGCCCACAGCACGGCGTCCAGGGGCGTCAGCGTGCCGTCCGCCTCGACGACCCCCTCGGGGCGCACCTCGCTGAACATCGGGCGCCGCTGCAGTGCGCCGCGGTCGCGGGCGGCGACGGCGTACGGGGTCCAGAACAGGCCGGTATAGGACACCACGCTGCCGGTGGGGCGTCCGGCCTCGACGTCCGCGGTGACCCGGGCGATGATCTCCCGGCCCTCCACCTGGGGGTCGAAGCCACCATCGCGGAAGACCGGCTCCCGCCGGGTGTACCAGTGCGTGGTCGCCACCCGAGAGACCTCCTCCAGCAGCTGCACGGCGGTGATGCCGCCACCGACCACCGCCACCCGCTGGCCGGCGAACTCCTCCGCGCTCCCGTACTCACGGGCGTGCAGCTGCCTGCCGGCGAAGGTGGCCCGCCCCGGGTAGGTGGGCAGGACCGGGTTGTTCCAGGTGCCGGTGGCGTTGATGACGGCGCGGGCGCTCCAGCCGCCGGCGGTGGTCCGCACGAGGAGGCGGCCGGCGGGGTCCTCGTCGACGGCCTCCACCGAGGTCACGGTGACCGGGCGCCGGACGGCCAGTCCCGTGAGCCGCTCGTACTCGGCGAAGTACCGCGGGACCGCCACGCGGCTCGGCTCGGCCGGGTCGGGCGGGTCCTGGGGGAGGCCGGGCAGGTCGAAGATGCCGTTGACGGTGGCCATGAGCAGGGAGGGCCACCGGTGGCGCCACGCGCCGCCGGGTCCGTCCTCGGCGTCCAGGACGACGAAGGAGCGCCCTCGCCGCTGCAGGTGGTGGGCTGCGGACAGACCCGCCTGCCCCGCACCGATCACCACCACGTCCACGTCCCGCTGGTCCACCCAGGGCCTCCTCCTGCCTCTGAGCGCAACCGGCGGGCACCGCCCGGCCCTTCCCGGGCCGGGCGGTGCGGGTGGTCGCCGTCACTCAGACGGTCGGCACCGTGCCGCCGTCGATGACGTACTCGGCGCCGACGACGGCCGTCGCGCGGTCGGAGACGAGGAAGCCGACCAGGTCGGCGACCTCCTGCGTTGTGGCGAACCGGCCCAGCGGCACCCCTCCGAGGGAGTCGAGGATGCTCTGCTCGGCCTCGGCGCGGGTGAGGCCGCTGCCCGCCGCGATCCGGTCAGCGAACACCTGGTAGCCCTCCGTCTGGATGCCGCCCGGGCTGACCGCGTTGACCCGCACGCCGTGCGGGGCGAGCTCGTTGGCCAGGCCCTTGCTGTACGTGCGCAGCGCGGCCTTGGCGGCGGCGTACGCCAGGGTCGCCTCGTGCAGCGGCAGCTGGCGCTGGATGGACGTCACGTGCACCACCACGCCCCGTCCCGACGCGACCACCGCCGGCAGGAGGGCGCGGTCGAGCCGCACCGCGCCGAGGAGGTTGAGGCCCAGCTCGGCGAGCCACTGCTCGTCGGAGACGGCCGCGTACCCGCCGGGCGGCGTCGTCGACCCGCCGACGACGTGGACGAGCACGTCGAGGGGGCCTGCGACCTCGGCGAGCCGCGAGGCCACGGCGTCCGTCCCCTCGAGCGTGGAGGTGTCCGCGCCGATGAAGCGGTCGGGGTGCTGGTACCCCTCGGGCACCGTCCGGGCGGTGACCCAGACGTCGGCCCCCATCTCCCGCAGCCTGTCGGCCACGGCCCTCCCGGTGCCCCTGGTCCCGCCCGTCACCAGCGCCCGGCGACCGTCGAGGCGGTCGCGGTCCACGGGCTGCCGCTCGGCCATCAGGCGAGGTGGTTCGCGATGACGAGCTCGCTGACGCGGGCGTCGCGCACCGAGAAGCGGTAGTCGAGCTCGGCGACGCCTCCGGGGAAGCCGCCCTCCAGGCGCAGCACCACCACCCAGTGCTCGTCGTCCACTCGATGGGCCCCGACCTGCTCGGTCCTGTAGTCGAACTCGGCGCCGGCGTCGCGCACGAAGGCGTGGACCTCCTGCAGCCCGCGGAAGGACTCGCCCTGGTCGACGACGACGACGTCGTCGGCCAGGAACGCCGCGGCCGCGTCGGCGTCGTGCACGGTGCTGGCGGAGAGGAAGCCGCTGACGGCGGCGGGGAGCTGGTCGGCCCTGGGGTCGCTGGTGTGCGTCATGGACCGACCGTGCGGCCTCGCGGCGCGGGAGGGTCAAGCGCTGGACCCTCTCCCCGGGAGAGGGTCCAGGCTGGCCGGGTGCTGACCATCGGGGAGTTCTCGCGGATGACGCAGCTGAGCGTGAGGACGCTGCGCCGCTACCACGAGGCGGGCCTGCTGGACCCTGCCGTGGTCGACGGGACCACCGGGTACCGCTACTACGCGGTCGAGCAGATCCCCACCGCGCAGGTCATCCACCGGCTGCGCGAGCTCGACGTCCCCCTGGGCGAGGTGCAGCGGATCGTGCAGACCCCGGACCCCGGCGTGCGCGCGTCCCTGGTCGCCGACCACCTGCAGCGCCTGGAGGACCAGCTCGACCGCACCCGGGCCGCGGTGGTGTCGCTGCGGCGCCTGCTGCAGCCCGACCCGGCCCCGATCTCCGTGCAGCTGCGGGCCGAGCCCGCTCGCACCGTCGCTGCGGTGGAGGCCGTGGTCGGCCACGGTGACGTCGGCGCCTGGTACGCCGGGGCACTGGCCGAGCTGGAGGCGGCCGTCGGCGGCGCGGCCACCGGTCCGCCCGGGGGGAGCTACGACGGCGCCCTGTTCGAGCAGGGGCGGGGACGGGTGCTGCTCTACCTGCCCACGGACGCCCCGCCGCGCACGGGGCGGGTGCACGCCGTGACCCTCCCCGCCGCCGAGCTGGCGGTGACCACGCACGCCGGGGAGCACGACGGCGTCGAGGTCACCTACGGGGAGCTCGGCGCCTGGGTGGTGCGGAACGCGATGGCGGTGGCCGGGCCGGTGCGGGAGGTCTACCTGGTGGGCCCGCGCGAGGCGAGCGACCCGGCCGCGTGGCGCACGGAGATCGGGTGGCCGGTCTTCCGCGTGGGCTGAGGGGCCGGCGCCCGGGACGGCCGAGGCCCACCGGTGAGGACGCGGCGAGCCCGCACCGCCTTCCCCGTCGAGGGCGGGCGGTGCGGGCTCGAACCCGCGGTCAGGACACCGCGGTCACGCGCTCGCGCAGATCAGATGTCGTAGTACATCTCGAACTCGTGCGGGTGCGGGCGGAAGCGGATCGGGTCGATCTCGTTCTTCCGCTTGTACTCGATCCAGGTCTCGATGAGGTCCTCGGTGAAGACCCCCGAGTCGGTCAGGTACGTGTGGTCCTCCTCGAGCGCGTCGAGGACGGCGCCGAGCGAGCCCGGCACCTGCGCGATGGCGTCGTGCTCCTCGGGCGGCAGCTCGTACAGGTCCTTGTCCACCGGGTCCGGCGGCTCGATCCGGTTCTGGATGCCGTTGATGCCGGCGAGCAGCATCGCGGAGAACGCCAGGTACGGGTTGCACGACGGGTCCGGCACGCGGAACTCGATGCGCTTGGCCTTGGGGTTGGAGCCCGTGATCGGGATGCGCACGCAGGCGGAGCGGTTGCGCGCCGAGTAGACGAGGTTCACGGGGGCCTCGTAGCCCGGGACCAGGCGGTGGTAGCTGTTCACCGTCGGGTTGGTGAAGGCGAGCAGCGACGGCGCGTGGTGGAGCAGGCCGCCGATGTACCAGCGGGCGGTGTCGGACAGGCCGCCGTAGCCGGACTCGTCGTAGAAGAGCGGCGAGCCGTCCTTCCACAGCGACTGGTGGACGTGCATGCCCGAGCCGTTGTCACCGAAGAGCGGCTTGGGCATGAAGGTGACGGTCTTGCCCGCCTGCCAGGCCACGTTCTTGATGATGTACTTGAACAGCATGATCTTGTCGGCCGACTTGGCGAGCGTGTCGAACCGGTAGTTGATCTCGGTCTGGCCGGCGGTGCCCACCTCGTGGTGGGCGCGCTCCACGCCGAGGCCCTGCGCGTCGAGCGCCAGGCTCATCTGGTCGCGCAGGTCGGAGTAGTGGTCCGTCGGGGGCACCGGGAAGTAGCCGCCCTTGTAGGGCGTCTTGTACCCGCGGTTGCCGCCCTCCTCCACGCGACCGGTGTTCCACGCGGCCTCGATGGAGTCGATGTGGTAGTAGGCCTCCTGCTGGGAGGTCTTGAAGCGCACGTCGTCGAAGATGTAGAACTCGGCCTCCGGCGCGAAGAACGCCGTGTCGGCGATGCCCGTGCTCTTGAGGTAGGCCTCGGCCTTCGCCGCGATCTGGCGCGGGTCGCGGCTGTACGGCTCGCCCGTGATGGGGTCGACGATGTGCATGTTGATGTTCAGCGTCTTCTCGACGCGGAACGGGTCGACGTAGGCGGTGTCGAGGTCCGGCACCAGCTTCATGTCCGACTCGTTGATGGCCTGGAAGCCGCGGATCGAGGATCCGTCGAACATCTGGCCCTCGGTGAAGAAGTCCTCGTCGACCGTGGCGGCGGGCACGTTGAAGTGCTGCATCACGCCGGGCAGGTCGCAGAAACGGACGTCGACGAACTTGACGTCGTTGTCGGTGATGTACCTGGTGACCTCGTTCGCGTCCTTGAACATCCACCCTCCTCGGGGGGTCGCGCTGGCACAGCTGGTGCGTCTGCCGTCGTCGCACGCTAGGGAGCACGCGTCTCCGGCTTGTGACGCCGGCATTTCGGGCAGGTTACGGGGGAGCCGCCCGGCGCCGATCACCGGGACCGCCCGTAGCCTGGGCCCGTGACGGCACCCGCGGACGCCTGGCCCGGTCAGGGCCTCGGGCTGCCCCCGGCCGGTCCCGGCTCCCTGGCCACCCCCGGCCGGCGCGTCGCCGCGATCGTCGTGGACTGGCTGGCCTGCTCGCTGGTCTCCTACGCCTTCTTCGACTACCACCCCGGCGCCACCCTGCTGCTCTTCGTGGTCGAGCAGGTGGTCCTGGTGGCCACGCTGGGGGGCAGCTTCGGGCACGCCCTGCTGGGCCTGCGGGTCCACCGGCTCGTCACGACGACGACGCCCCCGCCGCCGCTCGCCGCCCTGCTGCGCGCCGTGCTCGTCGCGCTGGTGCTGCCCGCCTTCCTGCCGGGCGGTGACGGCCGCCAGCTGCACGACAAGCTCGCCGGCACGGTGCTGCTGCGCGGCAGCGGCCGGCCGGCAGGTCGCCGCTAGCGTCGTCGTCGTGGAGCAGGTCGAGACCCGCGTCGTCTACGCCAACCCCTGGATCAGCGTCCGGGAGGACCTGGTGCGCCGCGAGGACGGGACCACGGGGGTCTACGGCGTGGTCGACAAGCCCGACTTCTGCATCGTGCTGCCCCGCACCACGCCCGCTGACGGGCCCGGGCACGGCTGGTGGCTGGTGCAGCAGTACCGCTACCCCGTGCGCGCCCGCCGCTGGGAGTTCCCGCAGGGCACCTGGCCCTCCGGCGCCACCGGGTCCCTGGAGGACCTCGCCCGCGCCGAGCTGGCCGAGGAGACGGGCCTGCGCGCGCAGCGGCTCACACCGCTCGGCAGCTTCGACCTCGCCGCGGGCATGGCCTCCCAGCGCGGCCACGCGTGGCTCGCCGAGGACCTCACCGCGGGGGAGCAGCGGCTCGAGGAGACCGAGGCCGACCTCGTCACCCGGTGGGTGTCGCGCGAGGAGCTCGACGCGATGGTCGGCGACGGCAGGGTGGTCGACGCGGTGACCCTCGCCGCGCTCACGCTGCTCGCGGCCCACGAGGGCCGCCGCACGCCCTAGCCCAGCGAGGCGAGGAAGACGCGCAGGTCGTCGGCGCCGGTGAACAGGTGCGCCACCATGCCGGCGGCCCGCGCCCCCTCCACGTGCTTGGGGGAGTCGTCGACGAAGGCGCACGCGGAGGTCGGCAGGCCCAGGTCGTCCGCGACGTGCTGGTACACCGCCGGGTCGGGCTTGGCGACGCCGATCCGCCAGGTCGCGTAGACGCCGTCCACCTCGTCCTCCACGCCGAGGCGGGCGAGGTCCGCGTCGAGCCTGTCGGTGGCGTTGCTCAGCAGCACCACGCGGCGCGTGCGGCGCTGCTCGCGGATGAGCTCGAGCACGCCGCGGTCGACCTCACCCGCGGAGGCCGACCAGCTGGCGACGACGTCGCGCGCGGCGTCCAGGCCCACCCCGTGGGCATGCGCGATGCGCTCGGCCGTGCCCTCGCGCCACTGCTCGTCCGTGGTCCGCCCCGTGACGACCGCGCGCAGCGCCGGCCTGTCGAAGGCAGCGCGGTACAGCGACCCCCGGGGGACGCCGGCGCGCGCCTCGGCGCCGGCCCACTCCGCGGGGTCCCAGCGCCGCAGCACGCCGTCGACGTCGACGACGAGCGCGCGGACGCGCTGCCCCGACGCGGTGCTCAGCGGCCCCTCACCGCGCGCCGGTCGGGCCGGGCGCGGAACGGGTCGATGCCCTTGGGGATGGGCGGGCGGACCCCACCGAGCGCCTTCAGGCGCTTGGTGACCTCGGCGACCTCCTGCTTGGTGAGCTTGCGCTCCAGGCGCTGCACCTTCTTCGGCAGCTTGGGCAGCGGGGTCTGGCCCTCGCCGCGCCCGCACTGGAGGGTGTGCAGCGGCACGTCGCGCAGGACGCGGGCCGTGCGGCGCTTCTCGTCCTCGAGGAGGCGGTTCACGCGGGGCGCGGGACCGTCGGAGACGAGGATGACGCCGGGGCGGCCGACCACGCGGAAGACCACGTCTCGGGTGCGCGGGTCGATGGCGACCGGCTCCTCCTCCACCAGCCAGCCGCGGCGCAGCGTGCGCAGAGCGGCACCGGCAGCGCCGGGCTGGCCCTCCAGACTCTTGTACGCGGCCGACTCGGCGCGGCGCGCCAGCACGAACAGCGCGGCGAGCACGGCGAAGAGCACGCCGATGATGCCGAAGTAGATCGGGTGGCCCGTGAGGAGGCCGATGACCTCGAAGACCGCGAACGGGATGACGAGGGCGCCGATCATCCACCACTTGACGGACGGGTCGACGCGGGCGGTCATCCGGTAGACCTCGCGCATCTGCGCGATGCGCCCGGGGCCGGTGCGCGGCTTGCGGCGGAACAGCCCTCGACGACGCCCCTCCGCCGGGGCGGGGGAGGGGGCGGGGTCAGCGCGGCGGGCCATGCGGAGATTCTAGGCGCGCCCACGGGCGTCGCCCGGGCCGCCGTGCGGCGACCAGGCGACGCCCGTCCGGGCGGTCAGCCGGGGCGGTCGGTCAGCTGAACCGGGCGAGCACGGCGGCGGCCTCCTGGCGAGCGGGGCCGGCCGCCGAGGCAGC
>NZ_VDMJ01000002.1 GCF_006335115.1 Streptomyces sp. NP160 | reverse complement strand
TCACCCACATCCTCGGCTGATGCAGCGTCATGAGCGGCAGTCGCCGGCCGTCTGGTCCGCCACCTGATAACGGCAGCAAGCATCTAATGATCATGGCGTTCACCTCACCCCTCGGCAGCATCCCTGGAGAGCGCTGACGGGCAGAGGGGAGCGACACTCGCCGGCGCCCACCCGCGCACCCGCCCATCCGCAGGTCAGCCGCTCCATCTGGTCGCCAGGCGCTCCAGCAGGGGGATTGCGTCCCTGAGGTCGACCGTCGTGAGGGAGACCAAGGCGGCGGCTGCGCACGCCTGCGAGGCGTTCAGGGCGATGCACCCTCCGACGGCGGCGAACAGCGGCAGGTCGGACCGGCTGTCGCCGACCGCGAAGCAGCTCGAGGCCGCCACCCCGTGAGCCGCTGCGACCGCCAAGGCCGCGTCGCGCTTGTCCTGCTCGTCCCAGTACCTGCGCACCTGGCCGGTGTACCTCCCGTCGACGACCTCGAGCACCGGCCCTCCGCTGGGCGCGAAGCCGAAGCGCCGCGCGAGGTGATCCGTCACCGCCGTCCACGCGAGGCTGGCGAGCACCGGCGTCCAGCCCCTCCGGCGGCAGTGGTCGACGACGACGTCGATCCCGTGGATGAGCGGTAGGTCGCCCAACCACTCCTCCACGAGGTCGGTCGGCAGGCCTGCGAAGCCGGCGGCGTCGATGTCGCACACCTGGTGGTTGGTCACCTCACCGCGCGCGTAGGCGGCCTCGGCCGCGACCACCGCGCTCGCGCCCCCCGTGAGCTGCGCCAGGAAGGCACCGGTCGACGGTGTGCCCGGCGCCGTCAGGGTTCCGTCGACGTCGAAGAAGACGAGCCGCTCTGGAGCGGCGCGGCCACCGGAGTCACCAGCGCTCACCACCTGTCGGGGACCGCCCCGGTGGGGTCGTGCAGGGTCCCCTCCTCGCAGCGACGCGCGAAGCTGCCGAGGGCGTGGTCGCGCAGCGCCCACCGCCCCGCCAGGTGGGCTGCCGCGGCCACCTGCAGCGGCAGCGTGGCGCGGTGCACCATCGCGCGCTGGAGCACCTCGTCGTCCTCCACGACCTCCGACACCGCGGCCACGCCGTGCGCCCCCACGAGGGGCGCCACGTCCGTGGCCGGGTCGCCGGTGCAGGCGTGGTCCCAGTCGATGAGAGCCGACGGCCGTCCGTCCGCCCACAGCAGGTTGTGGCCTCCGAAGTCCCCGTGGACCAGCCCGGGGCGCCGCGGTGGCGGCAGCTCGAGCAGCGCCGACACCGCCCGCTCGGCCAATGCGGCGCAGCCCCCCAGCAGCGAGAGGAGGTCCGGTGCGACGACGGCGGGGAAGCACGACCCGCCGCACCACGTGCGCGGGGGAGGAAGGTCCAGGTGGGTCGACGTCGCGGCGAGCTGGTCGAGCAGTGCGGCGAAGGCGTCCCGCAGCAGCGGCCACGCAGGCGCCGGCTCCGCGGCGCCGGGCAGGGCCCCGACCAGGTACCCGCACTGCTCGCCGTGCTGCACCACGTCGGACAGGGCCGGTGGGACGGCGACGCCCAGCGACACCTGCTCCACCGCGCGCAGCACGCCCACCTCCCGGGTGGCGCGAGCGAGCCCTCCGCCCCCGAGGGGCGCGCGCAGCGCGACCTCGCCCGGCAGCACCAGCACGTCGTGGAACGCGCCGTGGTGGTGCTCGGCGCGGCGCCAGTCCTGTGCCGGGAAGGCGCTCGACGCCCAGGCGCGCAGCTGCGCCAGCGAGTCACCCGGGGCGTCCACCACGGGCGGACCGTACGCCCGGCGCCGGACCCGGTCGCAGGCGTCGTCCACGATGAGTCCGGCGCCGCCACCCGGTCGTGGTGGTCGTCACCAGCACGATCCGCACCACCAGGAGGAAGCCGTGCCGCAGCTGCTGAAGGTCCAGAACTTCTCCGTCTCCGCAGACGGCTACGGCGCCGGGGAGGGGCAGAGCCTCGAGCGGCCCTTCGGGCACGCGGACCCGCGCCAGATGGCCGGCTGGATGTTCGCCACCGCCAGCTTCCCGGGCAACCCCGGCCCGGGCGGCACGCGCGGCCTCGACGACCACCTCGTCCGCGGCTTCCACCACGGCATCGGCGCCGAGATCATGGGGGCGCACAAGTTCAGCCCCCACCGCGGCCCGTGGACGGAGGCCAGCGCCCGGGAGTGGCGGGGCTGGTGGGGGGACGAGCCGCCGTTCCACACCCCGGTCTTCGTCATGACGCACCACCTGCGCCCGTCCTTCACGCTCTCGGACACCACCTTCCACTTCACCGACGCCGCCCCGGCCGAGGTGGCCGAGCAGGCGAAGGCCGCCGCGGGTGGGCTCGACGTGCGGCTCGGTGGGGGAGCGCAGAGCATCCGCGCCTTCCTGGAGGCCGACCTCGTCGACGAGCTGCACGTCGCCGTCGTCCCCCTGGAGCTGGGCGCCGGCACCCGCCTGTGGGGCGGCCCCGAGGAGCTCGACGACAGGTTCCACCGGGAGGTGGTGCCGAGCCCCAGCGGCGTGGTGCACCACCTGCTCTGGCGCCGCTGAGCCCGCGCGCGGCGGCGCCGCAGAGGACGACGGCGCGCAGTCCCGACTCCCGGCCGTGCCATTATCTAAGTGTGCGCGAAGATAAGCGGACGTGCGGACGTCTCCCCGACAGCGACTACGTCGAGCTGGCCGTCGAGGTCTTCTCGATGCTCGCCGACGCCACGCGCGTGCGGATCCTCCTGGCCCTCAAGGACGCCGGCGAGCTGTCCGTCAACCACCTCGCCGAGGTCGTCGACAGGTCGCCGGCGTCCGTGTCCCAGCACCTCGCCAAGCTGCGGCTGGCCCGCATCGTCACCACCCGCGGCGACGGCGTGCGCGTCTACTACCGGCTCGCCAACGAGCACGTGCCCCAGCTGGTGACCGACGCGATCTTCCAGGCCGAGCACGCCCTCGGCGGCACCCCGCACCACCACCACGCCGCGGAGGCGGGGGAGTGACGAGCACCCTCACCGAGGCCCGCACGTCCGACGACCCGCGCCCGGGCGGACGCGTCCTCGCGAAGCCGCCGTCGCTGCTGGCCACCGGCGCCCGCCTGCCCGAGGTGCGCTGGGCCGCCCTCGCGCTGGTCCTCTTCCTCGTCGCCTGGCCGCTGCAGCTCGCCGGCGCGCCCGCTCCGCTGTGGTGGGGCCTGTACCTGGCCTGCTACGTCGCCGGCGGCTGGGAGCCGGCGTGGGCGGGCGTCAGTGCGCTGCGGGACAAGACCCTCGACGTCGACCTGCTGATGATCGTCGCGGCCATCGCCGCCGCGAGCATCGGCCAGGTCTTCGACGGTGCACTGCTCATCGTCATCTTCGCCACCAGCGGCGCCCTGGAGGCGCTGGTCACCCAGCGCACCGCCGACTCCGTCACCAGCCTGCTCACCCTCGCGCCCGAGCGCGCCACGCTGCTGGACCGGGGCACCGACGGGCTCGGCGAGGGGCGTGAGCGCGAGGTGGACGCGGCCGACCTCGCCGTCGGCGACGTCATCCTCGTCCGCCCCGGGGAGCGCGTGGGCGGGGACGGCGTGGTGGTCGACGGCGTCAGCGAGGTCGACCAGGCCGCCGTCACCGGCGAGTCGGTGCCCGTCCGCCGCGAGGTCGGTGACGAGGTGCTCTCCGGGACCGTCAACGGCACCGGCGCGCTCACCGTCCGGCTCACCCGCGCCGCCGGCGACTCCGTCATCGCCCGCGTGGTGGCCCTCGTCAGCGAGGCGTCCCAGACCAAGGCCGTCCGCCAGCTCTTCATCGAGCGCGTCGAGCAGCGGTACTCCCTCGGCGTCGTCGTCGCGACGCTGCTGGTCTTCTGCGTGCCGCTCGCGCTCGGGCACGACTTCCAGCCCACGCTGCTGCGGGCCATCACGTTCATGATCGTGGCTTCGCCCTGCGCGGTGGTTCTCTCCACCATGCCGCCGCTGCTCGCCGCCATCGCGAACGCCGGGCGCCACGGCGTGCTCGTGAAGTCGGCCACCGTGATGGAGCGCCTCGGGCGCACGCAGGTGGTCGCCTTCGACAAGACCGGCACGCTCACGCAGGGCGCCCCCGAGGTGGTCGACGTGCTCCCTGCGCCCGGTCGCACGCCCACCGAGGTCCTGCGGCTGGCCGCGGCGGTGGAGCGCCACAGCGAGCACCCGCTCGGTCGCGCGCTCGTCCGCGCCGCCGACACCCCCGCAGAGCAGGACGACGACGAGGGCCCCCGCACCGCGGAGGACTTCCGGGCCCTTCCCGGACGCGGGGTGGAGGGCGTGCTCGACGGGCGCCGCGTGCAGGTGCTGCAGGCGCCGCCGCAGGCCGACGGGCCACGGGGCACCGTGGTCGACGTCCTCCTGGAGGGCCAGCGGCTCGGCTCGGTGGTGCTGCGCGACGCGCTGCGCCCCGACGCCGCCGACGCCGTGGCGCGCACGCAGGCCCTCACCGAGCGCGTGTCCGGCCACCCGGTGCACCTGCTCACCGGCGACAACGCCGCCACCGCCGAGGACGTCGCCGCGCGCACCGGGATCACCGCCGTGCACGCGCACCTGCTCCCCGAGGACAAGGCCGCCGTGGTGGCCGACCTCGAGCGCCGCGGGGTGCCGGTCATGGTGGTCGGCGACGGCGTCAACGACGCCCCGGCCCTGGCCGCCGCTAGCACGGGAGTGGCGATGGGCCGGCACGGGTCGGACCTGGCGCTGGAGACCGCCGACCTCGTCGTCATCCGCGACGAGCTGGCCGCCGTGCCAGCCGTCGTCGCCCTGTCCCGCCGGGCGCACCGGCTGGTGGTGGCCAACCTCGTCATCGCCGCGGCGTTCATCGTCACGCTGGTGACGTGGGACCTGGTGGGCACCCTGCCGCTGCCGCTCGCGGTGGCGGGGCACGAGGGCTCCACCGTGGTGGTGGCGCTCAACGGGCTGCGCCTGCTGCGCCGCTCCGCCTGGCAGGCCGCCTGACGCGCTCGCCGCGCCGTTGGTGACAACGGGTGACGAGTGATGACGGCCTGCGCCCTTCCGGGTGCAGGCCCGTGGGGGGACGACGCTCCTCCGACGATGATCACCAGGCTGGCCCCTCCGCCCCCTCCGCCCCTTCGAGGAGCTCCTGCCGTGCCCCTTGGCCTCTCGCTCGACCAGGTCCTCCTCCTCGCCACCGGCGGTCTGCTCGAGGTGTGCGTGCTGCTGCTCCTCGCCCTGGTGGTCGCCCGTGCGCGCGCTCGCGGCGCGGCGGCGCGGCGCCGCGAGCTGCGCGAGCAGGGACCGCCCGTGGTGGTCGGCGTGGTCGTCGACCACCGGGCCTGACCAGCGGCGGCAGCTCGCCGCCCGCCTCCGGCGAGGCGACCCCGGCCGGGCGGGCGGGGGACCACCGCGCGAGACTGCGGTGCACCTGCTGCCGCCACGGGTGCGTGACCCGAGCCAGGAGGTTGGCATGACCCACGACGCACCGCCGGACGACGTGCTGTCCACCCCCGAGCCCGCGCTGCACCGCGGTGTGGGTGACCGCCTCAACTGGCTGCGCGCCGGCGTGCTTGGCGCCAACGACGGCATCGTCTCGGTGGCGGGCATCGTGCTGGGCGTGCTGGGCGCCACCTCCGACCGCAGCGTGCTGCTCACCGCGGGCACCGCGGGCCTGGTGGCGGGAGCGCTGTCGATGGCGGTGGGCGAGTACGTCTCGGTGAGCACCCAGAAGGACACCCAGACCGCGCTGCTGGCGCTGGAGCGCCGCGAGCTGGCGGAGATGCCCCACGAGGAGCTCGCCGAGCTCGCCGCCATCTACGAGGCCAAGGGCATCCCCGCCGAGCTCGCCCGCGAGGTGGCGGTGGCCCTCACCGAGAGGGACGCGCTGCGCGCGCACGCCGAGGCCGAGCTAAACCTCGACCCCGACGAGGTGGTCAAGCCCTGGCAGGCGGCGTGGGCCTCCCTGCTGTCCTTCACGATCGGCGCGCTGCTGCCGCTGCTCGCGGCGCTCCTCATGCCCGCGCCCGCCCAGGTGCTGGCCACCGTGGTCGCGGTCCTGCTGGCGCTGGCCCTGACGGGCGCGGTGAGCGCGCGCCTCGGCGGCGCGGACTCCCGGCGGGCGGTGCTGCGCACGGTGGCCGGTGGCGCGGTGGCGATGGCCGTGACGTACGGCATCGGGTCGCTGGTGGGCACCGCCGTCTGAGGTCCGAGAAGGCGCCTGTGAGCTCGCCGAGAGGTCCTGACCTGCGGTGATCCTCACGGGGAGCGGGCTGGCGGGGACCGACCTACGATCTCTGCGGTGGTAGGTCGGGGACCACGAGCAGACCCGTCGGAGGGCGGGAGCGGTGCACCTCGGGGCAGCCGCGGGAGCCTGGACACGGACGTGTCCACGTGCCCCTGGGGACCCCGTCGGGCGCCGCGGCCCCCGTGAGCAGAGGCCCTGCCGCCCCGCTCACCGAGAGGTCCCGCGCCATGACCGCCACCCCTTCTGCCCAGCCCGCGTCCAACCCCGCGGCCGAGGGCACCGGCTACTCCACGTACGAGGACGTCCTCGAGGGGAAGTGCCCCTTCGGGGGCAGCAGGGTCGGCGGCGCGCACACGTCGTCCCCGACGCTGTCGGACTGGTACCCCGACCGGCTCCGCGTCGAGCAGCTGCACCGCGACGGCGCGGCGGCCGACCCGCTGGCCGACCTCGACTACCCGGCCGCCTTCGCCACCATCGACCTCGACGAGCTGAAGGCGGACATCACCGCCCTGCTCACCACGTCGGTGTCGTGGTGGCCCTCGGACTACGGCAACTACGCCCCGCAGATGGTCCGCATGGCGTGGCACTCGGCGGGCACCTACCGCATCGCCGACGGGCGCGGCGGTGCCGGCCAGGCCATGCAGCGGTTCGCGCCGGTGAGCAGCTGGTGGGACAACGGCAACACCGACAAGTCGCGCCGCCTGCTGTGGCCGATCAAGCAGAAGCACGGCGCTTCGCTGTCCTGGGCGGACCTCATCGTCCTCACCGGCAACTGCGCCCTGGAGGTCATGGGCTTCCCCACCATCGGCTTCGCCGGTGGCCGGCGCGACGCGTGGGAGGCCGACGACGCCACCTGGTGGGGCCCCGAGCACCTCGACATGACCGACCCCGGCTCCTACGACGACATGGTCGACCGCAGCGGCCGGTGGACCGCGGAGCCGGGTGAGCCCGGCTACGAGGTGCAGCAGCCCCTGGCCGCCTCGCACCAGTCGCTGATCTACGTCAACCCCGAGGGCCCGAACGCGGGCGGCGACCCGGCCGCCTCCGCCGTCGACATCCGCATCACCTTCGGCCGGATGGCGATGAACGACGTCGAGACCGTCGCGCTCATCGCCGGTGGCCACGCCTTCGGGAAGAGCCACGGCCAGGTCGCGGCCGACAGGATCGGCCCGCCGCCGGAGACCGCCCCCATGGAGGCGATGGGCCTGGGCTGGCACAACCCCGTGGGCTCCGGCAACGCCGAGCACACGATGACCAACGGCATCGAGGGCTCCTGGACCCCGAACCCCACGCAGTGGGACAACTCCTACCTGGAGAACCTCTTCGCCTACGAGTGGGAGCAGACCCGCAGCCCCGCCGGGGCGCTGCAGTGGACGCCGTCCGACCCCTCGGCGCCGAAGACCCCCGACGCCCACCGCGAGGGCGTCAGCCACTCGCTGATGATGATGACCAGCGACATCGCCCTCAAGGTCGACCCGGTCTACCGCGAGGTCTGCCAGCGCTTCCTCGCCGACTTCGACCTGTTCACCGACGAGTTCGCCAAGGCCTGGCACAAGCTGACCCACCGCGACATGGGACCGAAGTCGCGCTACCTGGGGCCGGACGTCGCCGCCGAGGACTTCATCTGGCAGGACCCTCTGCCCCCGCGCGAGCACCCGGTCGTCTCCGGCGCGGACGTCGACCGTCTCAAGCAGGCCGTGCGCGACACCGGGCTGCCGGTCTCCGACCTCGCCTTCACCGCCTTCTCCTCCGCGGTGACCCACCGCGAGTCCGACAAGCGGGGCGGCGCCAACGGCGCCCGCATCGCGCTGGAGCCCCAGAAGGACTGGGCGGTCAACCGCCGCACCGTGCCGGTCGTCGCCGCTCTGCGCGGCGTCGTCGAGCAGTTCAACGCCTCGGCTGCTGACGGGACCGCCCGGGTGAGCCTGGCCGACGCGATCGTGCTCGCGGGCTGCGTGGCGGTGGAGGACGCCGCCGCGGCGGCGGGGGTCACGGTGGCGGTGCCCTTCACGCCCGGCCGCGTCGACGCGACCCAGGACCAGACCGACGTCGCCCAGTTCCAGTGGCTCGCGCCGGTGGTCGACGGCTTCCGCAACTACGAGCAGCCCGACCTCGCCAGCACCACCGACGTGGCCCCCGAGCGGTTCTTCCTCGACAAGGCCGCGCTGCTCGGTCTCACCGCCCCGGAGTGGGTGGTGCTGACCGGCGGGCTGCGCGTGCTGGGCTGCAACCACGACGGGTCGTCCGACGGCGTCTTCACCGAGCGCGTGGGCGCGCTGACCACGGACTTCTTCACGACGCTCACGAGCATGGACTTCCAGTGGGCCAGGGCCGACGACACTGCCGGACGGTGCACCCGCTTCACCCTCGACGACCGCGAGACCGGCGTCCAGGTGCACACGGCGACCCGCAACGACCTCGTCTTCGGCGCCAACGCCCAGCTGCGCGCCGTCGCCGAGGTCTACGCCGCCCGTGACGGCCAGCATCGCTTCGTGCGCGACTTCGTCGCCGTCTGGGACAAGGTGATGATGGCCGACCGCTACGACGTGGACCCCTCGCACGCGCCGACCCCGCGCGTCCCGGCGGCGCTCACCGCCTGACGGCGCCTCGTGCCCGTGGTCCTCAGCGCCGTCCGCGGTCGTCAGGGGTCGTCAGCGGCGGCGGCAGCACCCGGGGCGCCCCGAGCAGGGTGGTGACCAGCACGGCCACCACGCTGCCGGCGCAGATGAGCCCGGCCAGCACGATGAGCTGGAACCGCGCCGCGTCCACCGGGCTGGCCCCGCCGAGCAGTGCGCCGATGAACGCGCCCGGCAGCGTCACCAGCCCGGTGGTGCGGGTCTGGTCCAGCACGGGCACGAGGGACTCGCGCACCGCGGCGCGCGCCACGTCGAGCACCGCCCGGCGGGGCGTCGCGCCGAGGGAGAGCCACGCCTCCACCTCGTCGCGGCGCGCCAGCAGCCCGGCCAGCAGGTGCCGTCCGGCCAGGGTGGCCGAGGTCATGGTGCCGCCCAGCACGATGCCGCCGAGCGCGACGACGTAGCGGGCGGAGAACGGCAGCACGCCGAGGGCGAAGACCACCCCGAGGACGACGACGGCCCCGGCCGTGCACGCCACCGCCACCGCGCGCCGGGCCGCGGCCGGACCCTGCAGCGGGGCGAGACGGCGCGAGGCGGTCCAGACCGCGGTGGTCAGCATCACCGCGAGCACCGCCGCGGCCAGCGCGGGAGCGTGGTCGAGCACGCCGCGCAGCACCAGGCCGATGGCGGCCAGCTGCAGCCCGCCGCGCAGCACGGCCGTCAGCGGGGCGGTTCCCCGGGGCCCCACGGCCACCCCGGCGGCGCGCAGCACCACCAGGGCCACGGCGAGCAGCGCGGCCACGCCCAGGAGCAGGCGCACCAGCTGGTCGGGGGTCACTGCCCCAGCATCGCCCGCGTGCTCCCCACCGACCGGTCGCGGGTCGGCCGCGGGTCGGCCGCGGGTCAGCCGCGGGTCAGCCGCGGGTCACCAGGCGCGTCCACGGGCCGGCGGGGACGTCGGCGTCGTCGACGAACCACCAGTCCACGACGTCGTCCTCGCCGTCGAGCTCGGAGAAGCCCAGGCACCCGTTGAGCGCCGGGCTGACGTCCATGCCCGCGCCGTTGTAGCGCCGGTTGGCCGGGCGCGCGTCGTCAGCGCCGAAGACGTAGCGGGCGTCGTCGTAGACCCCCGGGCCGGCGTCCTCGACCTGCCCGTAGCAGGTCCGCCCGTCCTTGCGCACCGCCACCCAGCGGTCCTTCATGAGCGACCTGCCGGGGTCCGCGAGCGCCGCCGCGTAGCGCGGCTCGTGCGCCCAGGGGACGACGGCGGCGCGCTGCGCGGCGGCGGAGGGGTCGTTGACGTCGTCGAAGGGCAGGTCGAGGTAGAACGGGTTCTGCCGCGGGGTCATCGCGGTGGGGAAGTAGCCGTTCGCGGCCGTCCGCCGCTCGGTGGTGCACGTGCCGTCCACCACCACGCCGTCGCACCCGCCGTAGCTGGCGAGCCAGTGGTCGTCGTAGGCGGAGAGCACCTGGCTGCCGTCAGGGGCGTCGGGGTCGAACACCTCGCCCACCCAGAACGTCGTGGCCACGATCCCGGTGTGCAGCGGGTAGCGCTGGCCGCCGGCCCGCCCCCCGGCCGTCCGGTCGGCCGAGGGGGCGGGCGAGGGGGGGCGGGACGGCGACGACGAGGCCCCTTCGATCGTCGTCGCCGTCCCTGTCGAGGTGGCTCCGGTGGTGGCCGGGGCCGGGGTGGGAGCCGGGCTGGCGCTCGGTGCCGGGGCCGGTGGCGGCGGCACCGAGCAGCTCCCCAGCGCGGCGCCCAGCACGGTGCAGGCCGTCGCGGTGCAGGCCAGCGCGGCGGCCACCAGCGCAGGGCTCGCGGCGGCCCTCACCCCTTGCCGTCGGCGCGCAGCGGCGGGACCGCCACCTGGGTGCCGGGGCGCAGGGCCTCCCCGCCGGGCAGGTACGGCTTGGCCGTGGAGTGCTGGCGCTTGGTGAGCACCGGCGGGCCGGGCGGCTGGGCCGGTCCGCCGGGCCGAGCGGACGGCCCCCCGGGCGCAGCGGTCGCGCCGGGGTCGGCGGACGGCGCCTGCCGGGCTGAGGAGCCGTCCGTCGTCGAGGTCGTCGACGTGCTGGCCGGCGGGGCCGCGGCAGCGGGACCGGTGCCCGCACGGTAGAGCGCGTAGTCGTCCGTGACGAGGGTGCCGTTGGCGATCAGCGCCAGCCCGAAGGTGACGGCCGTGGCGCCGGCGGGCACCGCCGGGGTGGTGAAGCGCGCCTGCGTCCACGTCGAGGACGCCGCGAACCACGGGCTGGACGTCCAGTAGAACCACGCCCCCGACGCGTCGCGGTAGTACAGCGCGAACTGCGAGGTGCCGGTGGAGGTGTACCAGGTGGAGACGTCGTAGGCGGCCCCCGGCGCGACGCTCGGCGCGCAGGTCTGCAGGTCGAGGGTGGGCAGCAGCTTGGCGTCGCCGCTGCTGTAGCCGGACAGCGCCAGCTGCTCGGCCCTGGAGCCGGTGCGCCCCGGGGTCGCCGACGACCAGACCGCCGTGTTGGTGCCCCACCCGCCGGGCTGGAAGCACTGCGGGAACGTCGTGGCCGCGTCGGTGGTCTCCAGGGAGTCGTTCAGCAGCGCGTTCGTGCCGGCCGCGGCCACGGGCTTGGGCGGCACCGAGGCGGCGGGGGAGTACGCGGGGTAGCTGGCGCCCTTGTACTGCCGCACCACCTGGTCGACGGTCTTCACCGACGTCTTGTTGGCGGTGGTCTTGCGGTAGCCGTCGAGCCAGGTGACGAACTGGCTGAACAGCGCCGGGGTGATGGACCTGTCGGCCGGGCAGGAGGCCGTGCCGGTGGGGGAGCACACGCGGTGGAAGGTGAGGACGACCCACCCGCCGCCGTTGTTGGCGGCGCCGGTGACGGTGCCCTGCAGGTCGGCGAGGGTCCATCGGGAGTCGACCTGGTCGGGAGCGCGCAGGTAATGCGGGTCCGCGGGCGGGAGGGTCTCGGCGCGCACGCAGCCGCCGCAGCTGAAGCGGGTGCGGGTGTCGCCCAGGCCGCGGGAGGTGGTGTACCCGCACCCGGCGGCCTGCGCCTCCACGGACGCGTTCGCGGTGGAGAACGGGTAGGCGAAGCTCGTCGGCCGGAAGCCCCAGTCCTGCAGCACCTTGCGGCCGTTGCAGATCTGCGCCTGCGCCTCGGTGGAAGCGACCTGGGTGAGGTCGGCGTGGGTGACGGTGTGCCCGCCGACCTCGTTGCCGGCGGCGGCGAAGCTGCTCAGCTGCGCCCGGGTCAGGTAGCCGCTGGCCCCGACGAAGCCGGTGGTGACGTAGAAGGTGCCGACCATGCCCTTGGAGGCCATCGTCTGCTGCGCGGTCGCCTGGTCGGCGTCGCCGTCGTCGAACGTCAGGCTCACGACCGTCGGTCCCGTGATGGCCGCCTGCGCGGCCGGGGCGGCCGCCACGGAGGCCGACAGCGAGGCGCCCAGGAGCGCGGTGACGAGCAGGGCGACCACCGCCAGCACCGGGGGACCCGTCCGGCGGGTGCTCGTGGGGCGGCGGTGTCGGTCGGTGCTCATCGTGCTTCCTCCTCGGTGAGGCGGTCGGTGCTCGGCGTCGCGGCGGGGTGGGGTGAGAGGAGCTGCGTCTCGGGGAGCGCGATGACGGCGCGGCGGGCGGGGCTGGTCCACGAGCCCGTGGACCGGGTGGTCCACGCGCGCGGCAGCGCCTGAAGCGCCACGAAGGCGTCGGTGACGCGCAGCACCCAGAACACCGGTCCGAGCCACAGGTACTGGGGGCGCCGCTCGCCGAGCGCGACGGCGCACGAGAGCAGGTAGTCGGGCAGCAGGAGGCCCACCACCACCCACGCCACGGCGCGCGTCGCGTCCACCTCGGCGGCCAGCGCGACGGCGGGCGGCCAGCCGAGCAGCGCCAGCCCCTCGGTGCCGCCGACCACCACGAGGCCCGCGGGGAGCGCCAGGAACAGGGTGCTGGCGGTGACCAGCTCGGCGAGCACCAGCCACAGCGCCACCGCGAAGACGCTGCGGCGCGGCCGGTGGCGGCGCACCGTCTGCCACAGGCCGAGCGACCACCGCTGGGTCTGCCGGACGTAGTCGTGGAAGGTGCTCGGATCCTGCGTGTACGCGCGCGCCGCGGGGGTGAAGGCGACCCGGCCCAGCCGCTGGGCGTGCAGCGCGAACGTCATGTTGAAGTCCTCGATGACCAGGCCGCGGGCGCTGACGTCGATGCGCTCCAGCGCGCGGGAGCGGTACACGCTCGCGAAGCCGGGCACGATGTGCGTGGCCGACAGGCCCCGCCAGGTCTGCCCGTACTTGAGCAGCCGCTGGGTCAGCACGTAGACGCGCTGGCGGTGCGCCACCAGCGCCGCGCCCCACCAGCCCAGCTCCTCGGGGTGCCACCGGGTCTGCGCGCACCCGGCGACGGCGGCGACGCGCGGGTCGTCCAGCAGCGGCAGCGCCACCTCGAGGTAGTGGGGGTCGAGGCGGGTGTCGGCGTCCACGACGAGCACCGCCTCGTAGCGGGAGGCCAGCGCGAACTCCCGGATGCCCAGCGCCAGCGCCTCCGCCTTGCCCACGTTCTCGGACGTCTCCAGCACGCGGGCGCCGCTGGCGCGGGCCAGCTCGGCGGTGCGGTCGGACGACCGGTCGGAGACCACGTGCACGTCGGCCGCCGGCACGAGGGCGGCCAGCGCCCGCAGGGAGTCCTCGATGACGAGCTCCTCGTCGTGCGCGGCCATGAGCACCGCCACCTGCCCCACGCGGACGCGCTGCACCGGCAGGTCCAGCGCGTCCGGCGGGCGCTGCCGGTGCAGCCGCTCGTCGCACCAGCGCAGCAGCCCGAGCAGGCCCCACAGGCTCGCGTTGGCCCCCAGCACGAGCACGACGAGGACGACGACGGCCGGGTCGAGCAGGAGGTCGGCGGGGCTCACGCCGCGCCCCCGTCCTGCGCTGCGAGGGGCGCGCAGACCAGCGCGTCGCCGCGCCGCAGCGCCTCCAGCAGCGGCCAGGTGCCGGGGTCGACGTCTCCGACGAGCCACAGGTAGACACCGCCGAGGCGCTCGCTGCGGGCCAGCGCCAGCTTGGCGGCGGTGCTGCGCCCGTCCTCGAACCACAGCTCGTGCTGACCACCGGAGGCGTCGGTGTAGGCGAGCCACGGGCTCTGCGCCTGCGCGTCCCAGCGCACGGGGGCACCGCGGTCGGCTGCGCGCACGTGCGCCTGCGCCCAGCTGGCCAGCTCGCCCCGGCGACCCTCCTGACCGGCCGGCTGGCCCTGCTGCTGGCCCTGCTGGAGCCCCTGGTGCTGGCCCTGGTGCAGGCCGGCCGGGCCAGCCCAGTCGTAGCCGTAGGTCGGCACACCCAGCACGAGGCGCTCGCGCGGCACCTGGGTGACGGCGTAGGCCACCACGCGCTGCACCCAGTCCAGCGGGGCCACGGGTCCGGCCGGGGAGGTCTCCCAGTGCCAGTCGTACGCCATGACGCGCACCTGGTCGGCGGCCCGGCCGATGGCGGCGTAGTCCTGCGCGAGGTTGCGCTGGTCGTAGCCGGCGTCGCCGTCCTTGGCGAAGACGTCGACGGCGAGCAGGCGACCGTGCGCCCGCAGCGCCGGCCCGAGCCGCGCCAGGAACGCCGAGAACGCCGTGCGGTCCGCGGCGGTCAGCTCCTCGTAGTCGACGTCGACCCCTGCGACGTCCTCGCGCAGCACGAGGTCGACCAGGGCCACCACGTGCCGGTCGCGCAGGTCCGGGTCGTGCAGCACCCGCTGGGCGAGGGCGGTGTCCCAGGAGCCGTCGCGGGTGTTGGTCACGGCCGGCAGCACGTCGACCCCCGCGCGGTGCAGGCGCGCCACCTCGGCGCGCGCGGCGACGGGGTCGAGCCCGCCGCGGAGCGCGACGCCCCCGTCGGCGGTCATCTCGTACAGCTGCGGGGAGGCGGTCGTGAAGGCCGCGGCGTGCTGGGCCACCGCCGCGCTCCCGGTGGCCGACCCCCACACCGGCAGCGACGCACCCACCACCGCCGCCGCTCGGCCGGCCGCCGCGCCCGCGCCGCCGCCCTCGCCCGGACCGCGCGCGTCGGGGCGGTCGGGCGGCGCGGCGCGCACCACGGCCAGCGCCACGAGCAGCACCAGCACGACGACGCCGGCGGCGGTGGACAGGCCGCTCACCGCGCGCCGCCCGCCGTGGTGCGGCTCACGCCAGTGCGGGCGCGGCACCGGCCCGCTGCTGCTCGCGCAGGTGCTCCGCGACGTCGTCGACGATGTCGTCGAGCCGGCGCCACGGCCGCCAGCCGATGAGGGCGGCCACCCGGTCGCAGTTGGGCACCCGGCGCTCCATGTCCTCGTAGCCGGGGCCGTAGACGGCCTCGTAGTCGAGGTGGACCACCCCGCTGCTCGACCCGGTGCGCTCGATGACGCGGCGGGCGAGCTCGTTGACGGAGACCTGCTCGGGGTTGCCGATGTTGAAGACGTGCCCGAGCGCCGCCGGCGTGGCCATGAGCCGGACGAGGGCCGGCACGACGTCCTCGACGTGGCAGAAGCAGCGCGTCTGGGTGCCCGTGCCGTGGACGGTGAGGTCGGCGCCGGCCAGCGCCTGGGCCACGAACCGGGGGACCACCATCCCGTAGCGGCCCGTCTGGCGCGGCCCGACGGTGTTGAACAGGCGGACCGTCACCGCCCGCAGGCCGCGGTGCTGCACGTGCAGCGCCACCAGCGTCTCGTCGAGGGCCTTGGCCTCCGCGTAGGACCAGCGGCTCTTCTGCGGGGACCCCAGCACGCGGTCGTCGAACTCGCGCAGCCCCTCGGTCGTGTTCTTGCCGTACACCTCGCTCGTGGAGGCCAGCAGCAGGCGCGTCCCGTGACGGGAGGCGGCGTGCACCACCGCCTCGGTGCCGTGCAGGTTGGTCTGCAGGCTCTCCAGGGTCTTCTGCTGGATGGTGAGGACGCCGACGGCGGCGGCCAGGTGGTAGACCTCGTGGGCCTCGGCCACCAGCTCGTCGACGAGGGCGGCGTCGGTGATGCTGCCCACGATGACCCGCAGGTGGCGGCGGTCGACGTGCTCGAGGTTGTCGAGGCCGCCGGTGCTGAGGTCGTCGAGGACCACCACCTCGTGGCCGTCGCGGCAGAGCCGCTCCACGAGGTGGGACCCGATGAAGCCGGCTCCGCCGGTGACCAGGGTGCGCACGGTCGTTCTCCTTCGCGTGGGGGGCTCGGGCTCGGGGGCTCAGACGACGTGCCGCTGCGGCGCGGCGGCGAAGCGGTAGGTGGCGTCCAGCACCAGGGGGTGCGCGGAGACCCACGACAGGTCCGCGCCGGGGTGGACGGTGTGCAGGAGCAGGAGGTCCCACTGCTCCTGCGGCGCGTCGGTCGCGGACGCGAGCACCCGGCCGTCGGGCAGGCGCAGCTCGGGCACGAGCGGGTCGTGGTAGGCCACCACGGCCCCGCGCTGCTCCAGCCCGCGCACGATCTCCAGCGCGGGGGTCTCGCGGACGTCGCGCACCCCCGGCTTGTAGCTGACGCCGACGACGAGCACCCGCGCCCCGGCCAGGCCGCGCCCCTGGTCGGAGAGCACCTCCACGGCGCGCGCCACCACCTCGTGCGGGCGGTGCGCGATCGACGTCATCGCCTGCTCGATGAGCGGGGTGGGCGTGCGGTGCAGGCGCATCTGCCACAGCAGGTAGTGCGGGTCGCAGGGGATGCAGTGCCCGCCGACGCCCGGTCCGGGGTAGGCGGCCAGGAACCCGTAGGGCTTGGTGGCGGCGGCGTCCGTGACCTCCACGGCGTCGAGGTCGAGGGTCCTGCAGATGCCCGCCACCTCGTTGGCCAGCGCCAGCACCACCGCGCGGAAGGTGTTCTCGTAGAGCTTGGTCATCTCCGCCGCCTCGGCGGAGCTCACCGCGTGCACCGAGCTGGTCAGCCGGCCGACGAGGTCCGCGGCGCGCCGGGTGCACTCGGCGGTGGTGCCGCCGACGACGCGCGGGGTGCGGCCCTGCTCGTGCTCGACGACGCCGGGGTCGATGCGCTCGGGGCTGAAGGCCACGTGCAGGTCGCGGCCGGCGACCAGGCCCCTGCGAGCCGCCAGCGGCGCGACGAGCAGGTCGTGCGTGGAGCCGACGTAGGTGGTGGAGGTCAGCACCAGCAGCTGGCCGGGCCGCGCCCAGTCGACCACCGCGCGGCACGCGCTCTCCAGGGGCCCGAGGTCGGGGCTGAGGTGGTCGTCCACGGGGGTGGGCACGCAGATGATGACGGCGTCGGCCTCGGCGACGGCCGTGGGGTCGTCGCCGACCGAGAAGCCGTCGGAGGCGAGTGCGGCGTGCAGGTCGAGCAGGTCGGAGGGCAGCAGGTCGACCTGGCCGCCGCGGACGGCCTCCAGGCGCCGGCGGCTCACGTCGACACCGCGGACGGCCACGCCGCTGCGGTGCAGCGCGAGGGCTGTGGGCAGGCCGACGTAGCCGAGGCCGACCACCGCCACGGAGCGCAGGCCCGGCTCGGCGTCAGCCGGCGGCGCCGGGGAGAGGAGCTCGGGCGGTGCCGCGGTCTCGGGGGGCACGGCCGAGGAGGGGGCCGCGGCGAGCTGGTGCGGGATGGTCGAGGTCACGTCTGGCTCCAGGTGTCCTGCGCCGGAGGTCCGGCGGGTCGGGAGGGTCGTGCGCAGCGCCCGGGCGGTCCGCGCGGCGGTGCCGCGGGCTGGTGCTGGGTCGGTGCAGCAGGGACGGGCAGGGGCCGGGCAGGGGACGGGCGGAGACCGCGGGGTCTCAGGCGGGGCGGGGGCCGTGTGGTCTCAGGCCGGGCGGGTGCGCCTCGTCGTCGTCGTCGTCGAGCGCTCGGGCGGCCCCGGGTGGGGCGTGCGCGCAGGCGGTCGTCATCGCGTCACGCCCCCCCGGGTCTCGAGCGCCGAGGTCACCGGCGCTGGCGAGCGCTGACGCTAGGAGCGGAGGAAGTCGTGGGCACAGAGGCCAGCAGCCCTTGCGCCGGAGGACGGCAGGGGCGTACCGCGCGCGGGGAGGGTGGGTCAGGTGCTGCTGGTCGTGAGCGGGGCCCACCACAGCAGCCGGGTCCCGCCGCCGCGGCGCGGGCGCACGTCCATCGAGCCGCCGCGGCGGGTCGCGCGCTGCTGCAGCCCCACCAGGCCGCTGCGCGCCGTCCCGGGCTCGACGCCGGCGCCGTCGTCGTCGACCTGCACCACCACGGCGTCGCCGCCGCTGACGGGGTCCTCAGCGGTCGCGTCCACGGTGACCAGCAGGTGGGGCGCCTGACCGTGCCGGACGGCGTTGCTGCAGGCCTCGCGGACCACGGCCAGCACGTCGGTGGCCAGCGCGCCGGTGACGAGGACGTCCACCGCGCCGCTGGTGCGCACCGTGGTGGAGGTGCCGGGGAGCTCCTCGGCGAGGTCGAGCAGGCGGCGCCGCAGCCCGCCGCCGGGGCCGCCGGCGACCTGCAGGCCGAAGATGGTCGTGCGGATGTCGCGCACCACCTCGTCGAGCTGGGCCACCACCCCCGACAGGCGCCCTGACAGCACCGGGTCGCGCGCCTCGTCCAGGTGCGCGGTGGCGGCCTGCAGCGACAGGCCGGCCGCGAAGAGCCGCTGGACGACGTGGTCGTGCAGGTCGTGGGCGATGCGGTCGCGGTCCTCCAGGACCGCCATCCGCTGGGCGTCGGCGTGCAGCGCGGCGTTGGCCACCGCGGTGCCCGCGACGGCGGCCAGGGCCTGCGCGACCTCCTCGTCCTCGGCCGTGAAGCGACCGCCGTCCCGGTCCGGGCGCTTCTCGGTGAGGTAGAGGTTGCCGAAGACCTGCTCCCGCACCACCACGGGCACGCCGAGGAAGCTGCGCATGGGCGGGTGGCCGGGCGGCAGGCCGACGGCGGAGGCGTCACGCGTCAGGTCGGTGATGCGCAGCGGCCGGGGGTCGTCGATGAGCCTGCCGAGCACTCCGCGCCCCTCGGGCAGGTGCCCCACGGCCGCCACCTGGGCGGGGTCCATCCCGGTGTGGACGAAGCGGGACAGGCCCCGGCCGTCGGGGGAGATGACCCCGAGCGCGCCGTAGCGGGCACCGACCAGGTCGGTGGCGGCCTCGAGCAGGTCGTGGAGCACCGCGTCGACGTCGAGGTCGCTGACGCGGACCACGGCGTCGAGGAGTCGGCGGAGCCGGGCTTCCACGGCCGCCACCCTGCCACCGGGGGGCTGCTGATCGGCAGTGCGGGACTTCAGGCCCTGGTCACGGCCGCACCGGCGGCCCTAGTGTCCGGGACGTGGGGGACAGTGGTGTTGCCGACGCGCCCGTGCGCGTCTTCCTGGTGGACGACCACGAGGTCGTCCGCCTGGGGGTGGCCGCCGTCCTCTCGACGGACCCGGGGATCACCGTGGTGGGGGGCTCCGGCACGGCCGCCGGAGCGCTGGCCCGCGTCCCCGCCCTGCGGCCCGACGTCGCCGTGGTCGACGTGCGCCTGCCCGACGGCGACGGCGTCACCCTCTGCCGCGAGCTGCGCGAGCGGGTCCCCGGGCTGCGCGTGCTGGTGCTCACCAGCTACAGCGACGACGAGGCGCTGCTCGACGCCGTCATGGCGGGAGCGTCGGGCTACCTGCTCAAGGACGTGCTGGGAGCCGACTTCGTGGCCGCGGTGCGCACGGTCGGCTCCGGCGGCACCACGCTCGACCCGCGGGCCGTCTCGATGGTGGTGGAGCGGATCCGGCGCGGTGAGCCGGCCGGTGCGCTCAGCGGGCTCAGCGAGCGGGAGCGTGAGGTGTTCGCGCTGATCGGGGAGGGCCTGAGCAACCGGCAGATCGGCGAGCGCCTGTACCTGGCCGAGAAGACGGTGAAGAACTACGTCTCGCACCTCCTGGCCAAGCTGGGCCTGGAGCGCCGCACGCAGGTGGCCGTCCTGGCGGCGGAGCTGCGCGGGGCGCCGGTGCGCACCCCCTGCTGAGTGCGGCTCACCCGCCGGCGCGCGGCGTCTGCACGAGCCGGCGCCCGCTCAGCACGCGCACCGCGACGGAAAGGTAGGTCGCCGTCGCGGACGAGACCCACGGCACGAGGCCCTCGTCGCGCAGGCGTGCCGCCAGGTGGGGGTCGTCCACGAGCTGCGCCGGTCCCACGGCGGTCACCGACCACCCCGTCCTGGACTCCTGGTCGGTGTCGTCCACCTCGAAGGCGACCACGCACCCGCGCGCCGCGGTGGCGACCTGGCCGCCCGAGGCCAGCGCCAGGACGACCGCCTCGCCCACCACGGCGTAGCTGACGGGCGCCACGGCGGGCAGCGCCCCGTCGGTGTAGACCAGGCGGCCCAGGCGGCCGGAGCGCAGCAGCGTCCAGCACTCGCCGTCGTCCAGCACCACCAGCGAGCGCCCGGAGGGCGGACGGCCCGACGACGGCTGCTGCCGGGCCGTCGGCGGACCGGTGGGCTCCATGGGCGGCAGTAGACCCCGAGGGCTCCGCCGGGCGCCAGAGGCGATCGTCCCGGGCGCTCCCGGGAGGGGGTCGGGTGCGTCCTGGGCGCTCAGGCGACCTCGAGCAGCTCCAGCAGGTCGGCGGTCCACGCCGCGAACTGCGTCAGGAGCGCCTCGTCCGCGTCGCCGAAGGGGGCGTCGAAGCCGTAGCGGAGCATCGCCGTGCAGCCCACCAGGCCCCCGTCGGAGGCGAGCACCGGCGCTCCCATCATGGCGCGCACCGCGAAGCGCTCCAGGTGGGAGGCCTGGACGGGAGCCGCGTCCGCCAGCCGGCCGCCGACGGGGATGTGGTACCGGACGGGACGGTGCTCCCGCAGCACCGGTCTCCACAGACCGCTGTCGGCCACGGCGGTCGTGCGGTGCACGACCTGCCCGATGGCCTCCCGCACCTCGGCGTCGGGGTGGTACCAGGCCACGGGCTCGAGCCGCTGCCCGTCCGCGGACAGGCGGCGCAGCGTCACCGCCTCCGCGCTCGCCAGCGCCAGCTGCTCGACGAGCTCCTGCAGCACCCGCCGCAGGCCGGTGTCCCGGGTGGAGCGCACCCTGCCCGAGAGCCAGTCCCGCACCGTCGCAGGCCCCATGCCGCACCTCCGCCGCCGGTCCTCGCCGCGACCGTACCGGCGGTGGTCCCCGACCTGCACGCCACTGCCCGCCGCGCGGGGACCCGCCGGCACCAGGTCCGTCCGGAGGCGTTGCCCTGGGCAGCCGTGGCGCGGCACTCTGCCCTCGTGGACGGCACCGGGGCTGCGTCCGGCGGGCTGAGGCTCGTCGTGCTCGGGGGGCTGCTCGCCCAGCGCGACGGTGTCGACCTGGACCTCGGCGGCCCGCGCCAGCGCTCGGTGCTCGCCCGTCTGGTCGTGGCCCGCGGCGCCGCGGTGGCCGCCGAGCAGCTGGCCGACGACGTCTGGGACGGTCGTCCGCCCCCGCGCGCTGCCGGGGCGCTGCAGTCGTACCTGTCGCGCCTGAGGCGGGCGCTGGACCCGCACCGCGCCGCTGATGCGCCGGGGGCGCTGGTGCGCACGCCAGTCGGGTACGCGCTGCGGCTGCCGGAGGAGGCCGTGGACCTCTGGTGCTTCGAGCGCCTGCTGGGCCGGGCGGCAGCGCTCCCCCTCGTGGACGCGGTGCCGGTGCTCGAGCAGGCGCTGGCGCTGCACCGGGGCCCGGCGCTGCAGGAGTGGGCGGGCGTCCGCTGGGCCGAGGCGGAGTCCGCACGGGTGCGCGAGCTGCACTCGGTGGCGCTGGAGCGGCTGCTGGCTGGCCGCCTCGAGCTGCCCGGCGGCGACCGCGCCGCGCTGCTCGTTCCGGAGCTGGAGCAGCTGGTGGCCGTCGAGCCGCTGCGGGAGGAGCGGTGGCGCCTGCTGGCCCTGGCGCTGTACCGCAGCTCGCGCCAGAGCGACGCGCTGCTGGCGCTCGGCCGGGCGCGGCGGCTGCTGCGCGAGGAGCTGGGGGTGGACCCCAGCCCGGCGCTGCGCGAGCTGGAGGCGGCGGTCCTCGCGCAGGACCCCCGGCTGGCGCCCCCGGTCGCCACCTCCGTCCCGTCGTCCGCTGTCGCAGCGGCGTCGCCGGTCGCCGCGGCGCCGCCGCCCGCAGCGGCCGCGCGGGTCGCGCTCCTCGCCGAGCGCGACGCCGAGGTGTCCCAGCTGCTCACGGCCCTCGGGGACGCCCTCGAGGCGCGCGGCGGGACGGTCCTCGTGGAGGGGCCGGCCGGCATCGGCAAGTCGCGGCTCCTGGACGAGGCGCGCAGGCTCGCAGCGGCGTCCGGCGCCGCCGTGCTGAGCGCCCGCGCCAGCGCCCTGGAGCAGGCCTTCGCCTTCGGCGTGGTGCGCCAGCTCCTGGAGCCGCAGCTGCTCGACCCCGGCGAGCGCGCCAGCCTGCTGCAGGGCCCGGCGGCCGGGGCGGCCTCCGTCTTCGGCGCCCCCCTCGACCACGACCCCCAGCAGCTCCCGCAGGCCGGTGAGGGCGCCTTCGGCGCCCTGCACGCCCTGTACTGGCTGGTCGTCTCCCTCGCCTCGCGCTCTCCGCTGGTGCTCCTCGTCGACGACCTGCAGTGGGCCGACACCTCCTCGGTGCGCTTCCTGGCGCACCTGGCCCACCGGCTCGAGGGCCTGCCCGTGCTGCTGGTCGCCGCCGTGCGCACCGGCGAGCCCGGACCGGGTGCGCCGCTGGTCGCCGAGGTCGCCGCCGGACCCAGCACCACCGTGCTGCGCCCCGCGCCGCTGAGCGCAGCGGCCGTCGCCGAGGTGGTGCGCGAGCGCCTCGGTGAGCCCGACCCCCTGTTCACGCGGGCCTGCCAGCGCAGCACCGGCGGCAACCCGCTGCTCCTGCGGCAGGTGCTGCGCGCGCTGGAGGCCGACGGCGCCCGCCCGGACCCCGCCCACGCCGACCGCGTCGTGGCGATCGGGTCACGGGCCGTGGCCGGTGTCGTGCTGCTGCGCCTGTCGCGCCTGGCGCCGGAGTGCGGGCGGCTCGCCCGCGCCGTCGCCGTCCTCGGGGACGACAGGCCCCTCGCCGCGGCGGCGGCCCTGGCCGGGCTCGAGCTGCGCGAGGCGGCCCTGGCCGCCGACGCGCTGGCCGCGGCCGAGATCCTGCGCGAGGGCCACCCCCTGGCCTTCGTGCACCCGCTGGTGCGCGAGGCGGTCTACCGGGGCGTCCCCGCCGGGGAGCGGGCGCTGGCGCACGAGGCCGCCGCACGGGCCCTGGGCTCCCACGGCGCCGACGTCGAGGAGGTGGCCGCCCACCTGCTCCTCGCACCCGCGCACGGGAGCCCCGGCTACGCCGCCGTGCTGCGCCGCGCCGCGCGGGTCGCGGCCGACCGTGGCGCGCCGGAGAGCGCGGTGGTCTACCTGGTGCGGGCCCTGGAGGAGCTGCCCGAGGGACCGGAGCGCACGGCCGCGCTGCTGGAGGTGGGCAGCCTGGAGCAGCTGACTGACGGCCCCGCCGCCATCGCGCACCTGGGCCAGGCGCTCGAGGGCGCCCGAGACCCCGCCGAGCGCGCCCGCACCGCCGTCCAGCTGGTGTTCTCCCTCGTCATGGCGGGTCCGCGGGGCCAGGCGGTGGAGGTGGCGCGCGCTGAGCGCGACGCCGTCCCCGAGGACGAGGCGGAGGAGCTGCGCGACGAGCGGCAGGCGCTGGAGGCCCTCGCGCGCATCGCCTCCTTCATGCACGGCTACGAGGCGGCGTGGTCCGGGGAGCCGCTGCCCGCACCGGTCGGCGGGGGACCCGGCGCGCGCATGCTCGCGGTGGCCGTCGCCTGGGAGCTCTACGTCACCGCGGCCGACCCGGCCCGCTGCGCGCAGCTGTGCCGCTGGGCCCTCGAGGGCGACGTGCTCACCGCCGCGGACCCCGGCCTGCTCTGGGTCGTCGCCGTGCTCGCGCTGGAGCTGCTCGGTGAGGACGTCGACGCCGTGTGGGACGCCGCCCTCGAGCGGGCCCGCGCGCAGGGGTCGGTCATCTCCGCCATGGGTGTGCTCCTCTGGCGGGGCCGCGCCCGCTGGTCCGCCGGTGACCTGCGCGAGGCCGAGCACCTGCTGACCACCCACGACGAGGTCGGGACGCGCTGGGCGCCGCGCGCCATCGGCATGACCTACGGCGAGGCCTTCCTCGTGGGGGTCGAGCTGGACCGCGGTCGCGTGCAGCGGGCGCACGAGCTGCTGGTGTCCACGCAGCACGGCGCACGGATGGGCGACGGCACGCACTTCCGCACCGAGGCCGAGGCGGCGGTGCTCCTCGCGCAGGGGCGCGCGGCCGAGGCGCTGGCGCTGCTCGCCCCGCTCGCCGAGCGGCCCCCCGTCACGGTGCCGGGCTGGTACGGCTGGCGCCCGCTGCGGGCCCGCGCGCTGCTGGCCCTCGACCGCCGCGAGGAGGCCGCCGCCGTGCTCGAGGAGGAGCTGGCCCTGGCCCGGGCGTGCGCGTCGGTGCGCTGCGAGGGGCAGGCGCTGCGGCTGCTCGCCGAGACCCGTCCCCCGTCCGACCACGTCGGGGACGACGACGAGGACGGCCGCGAGGCGCTGCTGCGCCGGGCGGTCGCCGTGCTCACCCCCAGCTCGGCCCGCCTGGAGCTGGCCCGCGCGCAGGCGGCGCTGGCCGCGGTGGTCGGGTCCCGCGACCCGCAGGAGGCTGCGGCGCTGCGCTGGTCGGCGCTCGAGCTCGCGGAGGACTGCGGCGCGGAGGCGCTGCTCGACGAGCTCCGCTCCCTCCTGGGTGCCGGCTCACCCCCTCCGGCGGGCGCCGCGCTGCCGCGCCCTCGCAGCCACCGCCGCCTGTCGTCCACCGAGCAGCGCGTGGCACAGCTGCGCGCCGAGGGGGTGGACGTCAACGGCATCGCCGCGGCGCTCTTCCTCACCCCGGCGGCCGTGCGCGGACTGCTGGAGCAGGTCAGGAAGGCGCTGCGGGTGGAGGCCGACGACGAGCTGGCCGCCGTCCTGCCGCGCTGAGCGCAGCGCCCGGCGGTCTGGCCGGGCCGGTCCCCGCACGCCGGCTGCAACGGTTCCGCAAGGCCGCTGCAACGCCCGGTCGAGAGCGTCGGGGCACCAGCCCGCCCCCCGCCCGAGGAGCCCTCCGTGACCGCCACCGCCACCGTCACCGCTGCCAGCCCTGCCGCCCCTGCTGCCCCTGCTGCCCCCGTCACCCCTGCGAGCGCTCGTGACGGTCTCGAGGTCCTGCGGGGGCTGTGCGCCGGCGCGGTGCACCTGCCCGGCGACGAGCGCTACGACGACGCCCGCCGCCCGTGGAACCTCAGCGTCGACCAGCACCCCGCCGCGGTCGTGCACCCCGCCTCCACGGAGGAGGTCGCCGCGGTGGTGCGGGCGGTGCGGTCCCTGGGGCTTCGTCTGGCGCCGCAGGGCACCGGGCACTGCGCCGGGGCGCTGGACGACCTGCGCGACGCGGTCCTGCTGCGCACCTCGGCGCTGACCGGCGTCGTCGTCGACCCGGAGGCGCTCACCGTGACGGTCGGCGCCGGCACGCTGTGGGACGAGGCCGTCACCGCCGCCGCCGCCCACGGCCTGGCGGTGCTGCACGGCTCCTCCCCGGACGTCGGGGTGGTGGGCTACTGCCTGGGCGGGGGCATCGGCTGGTACGCCCGCTCCCTGGGGATGGCCGCGCACAGCGTCGTGTCCGCCGAGGTCGTGCTGCCCGACGGGTCCGTGGTCGTCGCGGGCGACGGTGACGGCGAGGACGCCGACCTGCTGTGGGCGCTGCGCGGAGGCGGTGGCTTCGGCGTCGTCACGCGCATGACGGTGAGGGCGTTCCCCTTCGCCACCGCGGTGGCGGGCCTGCTCGTGTGGGACGCCGCGCGCGCCGAGGAGCTGCTCCCGGCGTGGGCCGCCTGGGCCGCCGACGCGCCCCGCGAGGTGACGACGTCGTTCAGGCTGCTCCGGCTGCCGCCGCTTCCGAGCGTGCCCGAGCCCTTCCGCGGGCGACACCTCGTGGTGGTCGACGGCGCGGTGCTGCCCGGCGCCGGGCTCAGCGGGCCCGAGCACGCCGCGCGCGTCCTCGCGCCGCTGCGCGCCCTGGGGCCGGAGGTCGACACCTTCGCCGAGGTCCCGGTGGCCGCGCTGACCCGCCTGCACATGGACCCCGAGGGCCCCACCCCCGCGGTGAGCCGCTCGGCGCTCGTCGACGCCTTCCCGCCGGAGGCCGCCCGCGCCTTCCTCGACGCCGCGGGACCCGGCTCGGGCACCGCGCTCCTGGCCGCCGAGGTGCGCCAGCTCGGGGGGCGCCTCGCCGACCCCTCCCCGGACGCGGCGCTGTCGCACCTGCGGGGAGCCTTCCTCGTCTTCGGCGGTGGCCTCGCGCTCGACGACGAGGTCCGGCGCGCCGGGCACGCGAGCGCGACGCGGCTGGTCGAGGCGGTGGCGCCCTGGGCCAGCGGCGCGGCCTACCCCAACTTCGTCGAGGAGCCCGCCGACGCCGCCCGGGCCCACACGCCCCGGGCCTGGCGGCGGCTGCAGGCGCTCAGGGAGCGCTACGACGCCGCCGGCCTCGTCGCCGCGGCACACCCGGTGACCCCGGCCGGGTCCTCCGCGGGCGCCGTGGACGCGCAGGCCCAGCGATGAGCGCGACCGCGGTCGGGACCGCTGCTGTCCCTGCCCCTGGGGACCGGGGGCCCGGGCTCCCCGCGCCGTGGACGGCGCGGGCGTTCGCGGCGGTGGACGCCCACCTCACCGCCGAGATGGCCACGCTCGACAGGTCCGGCACCCCCGTCGCCTGGCCGGTGGTGGTGCTGCCCGACCCGACGACGGGGCACCTGACGGTCACGACGTCCATCGGCCTGCCGGTCAAGGCGCTCAACGTCCGCCGGGACGGCAGGGTCTGCCTCCTCTTCTCCGACGCGACGGGGTCGGCCGACCCCGGCGCGCCGCAGGTGCTCGTCACGGGACGGGCGACGTGCCCCGACGTCGTCCACGCCGACCCGCGCGGGCTGGAGGAGTACTGGCGGCGGCTGTTCGTGCGCCAGCCCGCCGGGGAGTCGAACAGCGCCCGCCCGCTGCGCCGCCTCATGGGCTGGTACTACCTGCGCCTGGTCATCACGGTGGTGCCCGACACCGTGGAGGTGCGGCCCGCCCTCCCCGTCGCGTCCGCGTCCGCTCCGGTGGCGCCGGGGACCCGCCGGACGCGCTCGAGGCGCCGGCGCGGTGGCACGCCCGAGGAGCAGCTGCGCGCCGTCCTGGTCCGCGACGGCCACCGCACGGCTGTGCTGTCGTGGCCGCGTCCCGACGGGGCGCCCCGCTCGGTCCGCGTGCTCCTGCCCGAGGGACCCGCCGGCGGGGGCGCCGGAGGGGGTCTGGTCATCACCGTCCCGCAGGACGAGGACGTGCAGGAGGGTCCCGCCACACTGCTCGCCCACTCCCACGACGAGCTGCTGTGGAACCAGCGCGTCACCGGCGCCTGGGGCACCGTCCGGCGCACCGGTGACGGGTGGCGGTTCACCCCGGAGCGGCTGGCGGGGGAGTTCCCCACCTCGCCGCTGGGCGTGCT
Source organism: Streptomyces sp. NP160 (assembly GCF_006335115.1). Classification (GTDB taxonomy): domain Bacteria; phylum Actinomycetota; class Actinomycetes; order Actinomycetales; family Quadrisphaeraceae; genus Quadrisphaera. The sequence goes on along the minus strand of NZ_VDMJ01000002.1, from coordinate 155,433 downwards.
CGCCTTCGCCCGCCGGTCCCGGGCCACGGCGCAGCGCTACCTGCAGCGCCGTGGCCTTCCCCGACCGGCTGTGGCCTGGGACGAGTACGAGGCCCTCCACGCGGTCCGTCCGGCGCGTGGCCGCCGCAGCTCCCCGGCGTGGGTCGACCCCCGCGAGCACCGCGAGCCCTGGGTGCGCTGAGCACCGCGAGCCCTGGGTGCGCTGAGCACCGCGAGCCCTGGGTGCGCTGAGCACCGCGAGCCCTGGGTGCGCTGAGCACCGCTAGCCCTGGGTGCGCTGAGCACCGGAGGTCAGGGGCTGCGGCGGTCAGCCGCGCTGCTCCGCGAGGTGCCGCGCGCCGCCGTGCCCGGGCCGCCGTCGTCCTCCAGCAGCGCGGCGAGCCTGTCGAGGTCCGCCCGGACGAGCTCGGCGTCGGCGCGGAGCTCCTCCTCCGTCACGCCGGTGCGGTGGAAGAGGGTGAACACCACCTCGCTGCCGGAGTCGTTGGCGAGCACGCGCAGGGGGTTGTGCACCACGGTGCCGTCGGGCAGCGTCACGTCGTGGTCGAGGACGCCGGCCTCCAGCGGCCCCGTGAAGGCGACCTCCACCGGTCCCGCGGGCGAGTCGGTGAACCACCGCCCGTCCTCCTCGCGGATCCCGGTGGCCAGGCCGGCGGCCCAGCGGGGCAGCTGGGCGGGGTCCCCGGCGAGCGCCACCACGCGCTGCGGCGGCGCCTCGACGGACCGGCTGATGTGCAGGGCTGGCCAGACCACGCGCCGGAGCGTAGGCGCGCCTGCGCCGGGGAGGAAGCCCGCTCCGGAGGCTGATCCGGGTGGGCGGGACGTCGCCGGACGCACGCGTTCCTGACGCGCGGTGACCAGGGCGGTCCACCACGTGGCCGGGCGTCGACGACGCCTGCGTCGGGCGCACCGGCCCCCCGCGCGAGCGACTACGTTGGTGACCATGTCGACCGCAGGCCTCTCCGCGTTCACCGCGTGGTCACCCCTGCGTCCCGTCGCGCGGGCACCGCGCACCGCGGACCGCTCGCGAGACGCCCTCGCCTCCGGCAGCGCCCCCGCGGGTGCGGCGCGGTCCGGCGGGGAGCTGCACACCGTGGCCCTCGAGGACGAGCTGGTCGAGCAGGCCCGCGAGCTGGCCGCCCGCCTCCTGGCCACCGTCGACGACGACGGGCGCCGCTGGCGCCACACGCAGGCCGTGGCCGAGCGCGCCGCCGAAGGCGCGGCCGCGGTGGCTCCGGAGCAGGTGAACCTGCTGCTCGCCGCCGCGTGGCTGCACGACGTCGGCTACGCGCCGGCGCTGGTGCAGACCGGGTTCCACCCCGTCGACGGGGCGCTGCACCTGCAGCGCAGCCTCTGGCCCCCGGCTCTGGTGGGCCTGGTCGCCCACCACTCGGGAGCGCGCCTGGTGGCCGGCGTCCGCCAGCTGGGCCACCTCCTGGACCCCTTCAGCAGGCCCGGGTACTGGTCGGGCCCGGTGGCCGACGCCCTGACCTGGGCGGACCAGACCACCGCTCCGGACGGCCGGCGGGTCACCGTGCACGAGCGCATCGCCGAGGTGCTCGAGCGCCACGGTCCCACCAGCGCGCAGGTGCGCTGCCACGCCCAGCGCGGTCCGCTGCTCATCGGGGCGGTGCGGGCCACCGAGGACCGGCTGCTCCTCGCCCGCGCCGCGCGGACCAGCGCCGGCTGACGGCGACGCGCCGGGCGGAAGTTTCGGCCCGGTGAACATCCAGCGCTTCCGCAGGCGGCCGGCAGGTGGGGCCCGCACGATGCAGGTGTGACACCTGAGGGAGGCTCGCCGGTCGAGCGCGCCGACCCCCTCGCCGTCCTGCGGCGCTGGGAGGCGCAGCAGGGCCGCCGCCTGGTCGACCCCTCGCTGGCGGCCTGGGACGACCTCGACAGCGAGGCGGTGCTCAGGGCCCGCAGCGCCTGGGGCCCCGCGGTCCCCAGCGGCACGCGGTACTGGTCGCGGCGCCGCTACCTCAGCTTCGGCCCGGACGGTGCTCCGGAGCGCCTCATCGAGGTGCAGCTGCTCTCGGCCCACCAGCCGTCGCTGAGGGCGCGCCACTCCGACCTGCTGGTGGCGGGTTCGCTGGGCGAGTGCTTCTGGGTCTACGCGCTGACGAGCACGTCCGGCGGCGACGTCCACCTGCGCACGCTGCAGGACCCGGCCGGCTCGGCCTGGGACCCCGCGGCCCCGGGCGGGGCCGCCAGCGACCACGACCCGCTGTGGGTGCTGCCGCTGAGCCGGGTCAGCGCTCGCCCGGTGCTCCTGCGCGCAGCCTGACGGCTGCGTGCGCGTCCGGCGGGACGGGGTCAGGTGGTCCGGTCCTGCGCGAGCACCTGCTCGCGCAGGACGTCGGCGTGCCCGCAGTGGTGCGCCAGCTCGCGCAGCACCTGCAGGAGCACCCACCGCACGGTGCGGGGACCGGCCCGGTGCCCGGTGACGACGTCGTCCAGGCCGTGCTCCGCGAGCGCGGCGCGTGCGGTGGCGCAGGCCGCGCGGTGCGCCTCGAGCACGGAGGCGGCGGTGTCGCCGTCGTGCAGCTGGAAGCTCTCGTCGGGGGTGGTGACCAGGCCCAGGGCCGTGCGGGGCGTGCCTCCGATGCACTCCTCGAACCACACGCGCTGCATCCACGTGACGTGCGCGAGCAGCCCCAGCAGCGTGGTGGCCGAGGGGACCAGCCGCCGGCGGACCTGCTCGGCGTCGAGGCCGTCGAGCGTCGCCTCGACCGCGGAGCGGTAGTGCTCGAGGAACGCGGTGAGCTGGGTGCGCTCGTCGGCGAGCGGCACGGCGAAGGGGTCGACGGGGGGCTCGTCCGGCACCGCCCCAGGCTGGCACGGACGGTCTGCCGACGGGGGACCGGCTGGACGGCTCGCCGGTCGTCGACCTGGGGCCGCTCGAGGGACCGCGCGTCATGCGTCCGGGTCGTCCATGATCTCGCGGACCTCCTGCGCGCAGCGGCAGCCGGCGGCGATGCGCGCGGCCCACTGCAGCGCCTCGGCGCGCGTGGGCACGTCCACCACGCAGAAGCCGCCGACCATCGCCTTGCTGAACGGCTCGGCGCCGTCGGTCGTGCTCCCGTCGGTGCCCACGACGGTCGGGCGCTGGCGCCGCAGGCCGCCGCCGAACACCCACACCCCCGCCGCCTGCGCCTCGCGGACCACCGCGTGCGACGCCTCGCTGACCGCGGGCAGCTCGTCGTCGGTGATGTGGTCCATCGAGCCGTCGTCGAAGGAGATCAGGTACTTCGTCATCGGTCGTCCTCCTGGTCCGCTGCCGGTGGTGCTGTCAGGGACCGGCTGTGGACGAGGAACTCATCGCTGCGCGTGCGCCTCGGCCTCGGCTCGGGCGTCGGCGAGGGCGACCCTGCGGCGCCGGGCCAGCTCGCGCCTGAGGGCGACCGCGCCGACCACCACCAGGACGGCGAACCCCGCCCACCCGAGGAGCGCCATGAGCCCCACGGCGGAGCCGAAGCCGTCGAGCCAGGACGGGAGCGGGAACTGCGGGAGCACGGGGGGCCTCCTCGGCGCCGGGCTCTCGATCGTCCACCACCAGCACACCCGTTTCAAGAGGACGCTCCGGCGGTCCGGGTGGACGGCCACCAGCCCCGGCCACAGGCTGGGGACCATGACCTGGCAGGAGCGGCTCGGAGCCGCGGGCGTGTGGCGCGGCGTGGACGACACCGGCCCCGGACTGGCGGCGGAGGTGGAGCGGCTCGGCTACGGCACCCTCTGGCTGGGCGGGTCCCCGCCGGCGGACCTCGTGGCCGCCGAGCGGGTCCTCGAGGCCACGGACACCCTCGTCGTCGCCACCGGGATCACGAACATCTGGCAGGCCGACGCCGCTGAGCTGGCCGACGCGTTCCACCGCGTCGAGGCGCGCTTCCCCGGACGCCTGCTGCTCGGCATCGGCTCTGGCCACCGCGAGGCCACCCCGCAGCGCGTGCGCCCGCTGCAGGCGATGGGCGAGTACCTCGACGTGCTCGACGAGCGGGGTGTGCCGGTCGGCTCACGGGTGCTGTCGGCGCTGGGCCCGAAGATGCTGGCGGTGTCAGCGGAGCGCGCCGTCGGCACCCACCCCTACCTCACGGTCCCGTCGCAGACCGCGCAGATGCGCTCCGACCTCGGCGAGGGCGTGCTGGTGGCCCCGGAGCAGACCGTGGTGCTCGACGACGACCCCGGCGCCGCGCGGGCCGCCGCCCGCGACTTCCTGCACTTCTACCTGCAGCTGGACAACTACACCTCCACGATGCGCCGCGGGGGCTTCACCGAGGACGACGTCGCGCTGCCGGGCAGCGACCGCCTGGTGGACGCGGTCGTCGTCCACGGCGGCGCGGACGCCGTGGCCGCCGGCGTCCGCGCCCACCTCGACGCCGGCGCGGACCACGTCTGCGTGCAGGTGGTCCCCAGGACGGCGGACCCCGTGCCCGCGCTGCGGGCCCTCGCGAGCGCGCTCGGGCTCACGCCGCGGGGGTAGCCGCCGGGGTGGTCTGCGGAGCCGGGTGCTCCTCGGTGCCGCGGGAGCCGGTGAGCATGAGCGCACCCGCTCCCGCCAGGAGGCCGACGACGACGGCGAGCGCCGCGAACGCGATCCGCTCGCCGTGGAAGAAGGAGCTGACCAGCTCGGTGCTCCAGGTGCCCGCGGGCAGCGTCGCCGTGACGAGGGCGGCGACGAGGGTGCCGACCACGGCGGTGCCGATGCTGGTGCCGACCTCCTGCGCGGTGTCGTTGAGCGAGGCCGCCAGCGACGTGCGGTTCTCCGGCGCAGCGCTGACGAGCGCGACCGCGCAGATGGTCATCACCGTCCGCAGGCCCACGGTCATCACCACCAGGCACGCGGCGATGACGGGGTAGCCGTGGTCGACGCCGGCGGCCAGGCCCGCGAGGGACCCGGCGAGCAGCCCGGCGCCGACGAGGCAGGCCACGCGGTGTCCGAGGCGCTTCGCGAGCTGCTCCGAGACGGGTGTGGCCACGACCATCGTCACGATGACCGGCAGGTTGGCGAGGCCGGCGCGGACGGGGCTCCAGCCGTAGGCGTACTGGAAGTGCAGGACGAGCGCGAACAGCACGGCGGCCATGGCGACGGACGTGCCGACCTGGGCGACGGCCGCACCGCGGACGGTGCCGTCGCGGAAGATCTGCAGGTCGAGCATGGGCTGTGCGGTGCGGCGCTCGTGGCGGACGAAGGCGGCCAGGGCGAGCACGGCGCCGAGTGCTGACCCCGTGGTGGCGAAGGACACCCAGCCGTGCTCGACGCCGCTGGTGAGGGTGTAGCAGGCCAGGCCGATCGCGGCGGTGGACAGGAGGGCCCCGGGCAGGTCGAGGCGGTCGTGGGTGAGGTCCTCGCGGCGGTCGGCGGCCACCCCGAGGCGCACGCCGATCCAGGCGACCAGGGCGATGGGGGCGTTCACCACGAGCAGCCACTCCCAGCTGACGTGCGCCAGGGCGGTGCCGCCGAGCAGCGGCCCGAGCACGAAGCCGCTCATGCCGACGACGATCATCACGGTCATCGCGCGCATCCTCAGCGCCTCGTCGTCGAAGAGGCGGAACACCAGGGAGTTGGTGATCGGGGCCATCGCGGCGGCGGCGACGCCGAGGGCGGCGCGCAGGGCGATGAGCTCGCTCGTGGTCGTCACGAGGACCGCCGCGAGGCTGGTGGCGCCGAAGACGGCCAGGCCCACGAGGAGCACGCGGCGGCGGCCGAGGCGGTCGGCGGCGGAGCCCGCGGTGAGCAGGAGCCCGCCGAAGGTGAGCGAGTAGGCGCCGGTCACCCACTGCAGGGCCGTGGTGCTGCTGCCGAGGTCTCGCCCGATGGTGGGCAGGGCGATGGACAGCAGCGTGTTGTCGACCATCTCCACGAAGAAGGCCAGGCAGAGGGCGAGCAGGGGCACCCACGCCGCTGCCAGCGAGGTGTAGGTGCGGACGCCCGTGGTCGTCGCGGGCGTGCCGGGGGGTGCGTCGGGGGCGGTCGTGGGCGTGGTGGGGCTCATGGCGTCCCTCCTCTCGGGAGCGGTGGCACCGCTCTACCGAACGGCGTTCGGTCAACATAGAACGACGTTCGGTCCAGGTGCAAGGGTGTGGTGTGATGGCGGCATGGCGGACGCCCGGACCACCTCTCGCAGCCCCCGTGGCCCGCGGCAGCGCGCCTCCCACTCGATGGAGGCCGTGGTCTCGGAGGCGGTCGCGCTGCTCGACGAGGCGGGCGAGGGGGCGCTGACCTTCCGCGCGCTGGCCGCCCGGCTGGGTGGCGGGGTCGGCAGCATCTACTGGTACGTCTCCAGCAAGGACGAGCTGGTCGCCCGCGCCAGCGACCACGTGGTGGCCGGCGTGCTCGCCGCGACCGAGGGCTGCACCGCTGCACCGGACCCCGTCGACGACGTGCGGGCCATCGCCGTGGCCTTCTTCGACGCCCTGGCCGCACGGCCGTGGCTGGGGGCCTACTTCCTGCGCGACGTCGACCTGCAGCCCCACGCCCTGCGCCTGTTCGAGCGCCTGGGCCAGCAGGTGATGCGCCTGCACCTGCAGCCCCGGCAGACCTTCCACGCGGTCTCGGCGGTCCTCGGCTACGTCACGGGCATCGCGGCTGACCACGGCCACCGCCCTCCGGTGGAGGGGGCTGGCCGCAGCGGGGGTGCGGACGCCGCGGCCTCTCAGGACGTCCTGGCGGAGTTCGTCGCGCAGTGGCGCGCCCTCGACCCCGAGGAGTACCCCTTCGTCCAGCACGTGGTGGAGGAGTTCGCCGTCCACGACGACCGCGACCAGTTCCTCGCCGGGCTCGACCTGCTGCTCGCCGGCCTGCGGCTCCAGGCCTCCGGGCGCCCGCTGGAGGGCTAGCGGGCCAGCGCGGTCGACCTCCAGCGCCCCGGTGTCGGGGACGCCGGCACCGGTCCGGCGCCCCATCCCGTCCGCTGGCCCGTCCGCTGGCCCGTCCGCTGCCCCGGTGGACGGGGGTCTGCCGCACGCGGGACCTCCAGGCGGCCCGGGGCCCGGCCGATGATCTCCGTGTGCACCACCGACGCCTGACCGACCGACAGCGCCCGGGCCCCCAGGGACCGCCGAGCCCCACGGAGCCCTCGGGCGCCCCGGACGGCCCGGGGGTCCCGGAGCAGCGCGGGCCGTGGCGCCGGCTGCTGCCCCTCACCTGGCTGGCCGGCGCTGCGGCGCTGCTCATGGCGGCCGTGGGCCCGCTCCGCGCGCGTCTGGGTGTGCCCCCCGTCGTGGGACAGGCCGTGGTGGACCTGCTGCTCGCCGCCCTCAGCGTCGCCGTGCTGGTGCTCTTCGTGCGCCGCTCCCTGCGCACGGCGCGCTCCGGTGGTGGGCGCCGCCGCACCGTCCCGTGGGTGGTGTTCTCCGCGGCGATGGCCTTCTACGCGGCCGCGCAGGGGCGCTTCGCCGCGCTCGAGCTGCTGACGGCAGCGGACCCGCGGCGCGACCCCGGCACGATCGCCTGCTACCTGGCGGCCTCGGTGCTCGCACCGGTGGCGGTGGTGCTGGCGGTGCGCGCCGTCCACCCGTCGACGTCCCGCCTGCGCACCCTCCTGGACGGGCTGCTCGCCGGCGGCGGGCTGTTCGTGCTCAGCTGGCTGGGAGTGCTCGGGGCCGCCCTGGCCAGCGGGGACGTGCCGCTGGCCGTGGTCGTCTTCACCGCCGGCACGGTGGTGGGCGCCGTCGTCATCGTCACGGCCTCGATGGCGCTGGCCGTGCGGTGCCGCCAGACGCCCTCGGTGGTGCTCCTGGCGGCGGGCAGCGTGCTGATGGCCGTCTGCCAGGTGACCTTCCTGCTGCTGGTGCGCTCCGGCTCCTTCACGCCCGGCGGGTGGATCTCCGTGGGCTACGTCCTGGCGCTGGTCGCCTTCGTCGCCGCAGCGGTGGTGGAGGACGGCGACGGCCCCGCCCGGGCCCGTCCGCGCCTGCGCGGGCCGCTGGCGGTGCTGCCGTACCTGCCGCTGCTCGTCGCGGTGGCCGCGGTGCTCGTGGAGAGCACCCGCCGTCAGCTGGGGCTGGTGGAGCTGGCGAGCACGCTGGTGCTGACCACGGTGCTCGTGCTGCGCCAGGCGCTGGTGGTGCTGGAGAACGGCCGGCTGAACCGCGAGCTGCGGGACCGGTCGGCGGCGCTGGCGCACCTCGCCTACACCGACCAGCTCACCGGGCTGGCCAACCGCACCGCGTTCACCGGTGCGCTGCAGGAGGCCCTCGACTCCGCCGTCGACCGCGGCCGCTCGGTGGTGGTGGCGTTCTGCGACCTCGACGGCTTCAAGGCCGTCAACGACGCCTGCGGGCACGCCGCGGGCGATGCCCTGCTGGTGGCCGCGTCGCGGCGGCTGCGCGAGGCCGTGCGCTCCGGTGACGTGGTCGCGCGCCTGGGTGGGGACGAGTTCGCCGTCCTCGTCGAGGACGCCGGCCCGGCCGCCGACGGCACCCGCGCGGCGTCTGAGCTGCGCGACCGCCTCCGGTGCGCGATGTCGGTGCCGTTCACCGCTGACACCGACCGGCCCCGTGGGACCGACAGGCTCCGTGGGGCCGGCGACGCCGCGAGCGTGCTGGACCAGGTGTCCGCGAGCGTCGGGACCGTCGCGTCCAGCGACGTGGCGGCGTCTCCGAGCGGCCGCGTCGACGCGCACGACCTGCTGCGCGAGGCGGACCACCGCATGTACGCGGCCAAGCGGCGCCACCACGCCGCCCGCAGCCGCCGGGCCGAGCGGACCCGCTGACCCCGCCCGGCCCGGACGCCGGTCAGGGAGAGCCCCAGTGCAGCAGCCCGCCGGCGACGAGGGACACGACGAAGGCGATGACGCCACCGATCCGCACCTCGGGGTGGCGCGGCCGCGGCAGCCCCGGTGTCGGGCCGGCGAACAGCGCGAACAGGACCGCACCGACCGGGGTGCACCCGATCCAGAACCACGCCCACCGCGTGAGCCGCCACGTCGGCGGGACGTTGAGGACGAGGAAGAGGAGCACGAGCGCGCCGGCCAGGTGCAGCGGGCCGAGGACCTGCGGCGCCGGCAGGTACCAGCCGAGGAAGGACGCCGAGCCGGAGCGCGGGAGCTCTGATCGGTGCACCACCAGTGCCGGCTGGGCGTCGAGCAGGACGTCGGCAGCGTCGCGCTGCAGGTCGGGCGCGCCGCCGGAGCCCGTCGAGCCGTCGGAGGTGCTCGACGCGGTCACCACTGCGCGGTGCCGCGCCACGCCCTCCCGCCAGGTGACCTCCTGCTCCGCCCAGCCACCGCCGGAGGGGGGCCGTCCGGCCACGGTCACCTCGCGCACCTCACCGGAGGCGACGGCGGAGCGGACCTCGTCGAAGGTGCTGACCCGTGCACCCGCCGCCACCCCGCTGACCAGCAGCGCCACCCAGCCGACGCCGAGCACCCACCGCAGCCGGTCGGTCCAGTGCAGCGGCCGCGGGGAGGTGGGCACCTTCCAGTCCAGGCGGGTGCTCGGCGGGACCTCGACGACGACGCTCCCGGCCGTGGCGCTGCTCGCCGTCGGCGCACCGCCGTCCTCGGTCGTGCCGTCCAGCGCGGGTGGCGCCGCGCGCTGGCTCCAGCGGCCGACCGCCCAGACCACCCCGGCGGCCAGTGCGGCGACGCCCGCCCACGTGAGCCAGAAGACCGCCCGGTCCTGCGTGTGCTGGGCCATCCAGCCGCCGGGGTCGCTCGAGGCGAACGACCGCGCGACGTGCCAGGAGTTGGCCGCGGCGACCAGGCACACCACCGCTGCCAGGGCGAACGCCCACCCGACCCACGAGCCGCGCCGCTGGTCGTCAGGCTCCACGCGCGCAGGCCAGGGCCGACGGGGACCCCTCCGGATGCGATCACCGGCGCGTCCCCGGAGAGTCGCACCGGCTACGACCCAGGAAGTAGGAGGTGGCCTGTGACCACGGACGTCGAGCACGCCCTGGAGCTCATCGCCGCAGCGGTGGCGGGCATGGCGGTGCTGATCTTCCTGCTGGTGCTGGCGGAGCGCGTCGTCCTGCGCCCGCCGGCCGCGCGCGCCACCGACGAGCCCGCCGGTCAGTGCGTCAGCAGGACCTTGACGACGGCGATCAGCGACCCGGCCACCGCCAGCCCGACTGCGCTCCAGAACGCGCTGCGGGAGGGGCCTCCGGCCGCCATCCGTGCTGTCACTGACCCCGTCCCGGCGAGCCTGACCACCGGAACCAGCGCCGCCACCAGCTGAGCGACGGCACCCGCCGTCCCCTCCGAGCCCACCAGCGACGCCACCAGCAGCACCAGCGCCGGCAGCACGCCGGAGGTGACGATGGGGAGGGCATCGCGCAGCTCGGCGCGCAGGTGCAGCCTCGCCTCCTCCTGGCGGCGGCCGACGCTCTCACCGATCCGGTGGGCCACCACGTGCGCGAGGTAGGTCGTCACCATGGTCGCGAGGACGATGACGACGGCGCGCCCGCTGCGCACCGACTCCGGGGCGCAGCCCACCACGGCCGCGAGGACGAGCACGTTGCCGTACACGTAGGCGCTGACGCGGCTGCGCACGCGTTCGAGGTCGAGGTCGGCGTGGACGGGGCGCTCGGTCGACGGCACGCCCCTGATCCTTCCCGCCCCCAGCCCGTCCCTCAGCCGGTGGTGGGCAGGCGGTCAGCCGGGGTGGCTCGCGTCAGCAGTGGCAGGTGCTGTGCGTCGAGGGGATGTCAGGAGGTGGGTCCTGCCCCGCCCCGGGCTCCTGGCGGCCCGCGCCGGCTCGTCGTCGCAGTTCGGGGTCGGTGGCCAGGAGCAGCTGCTCAGCGCGCGTGGCGGCGGTGTGCTCGAGGGCCCGGCGGGGGTTGAGCAGCCAGCGCTGCAACGGGTCGATGCTGGCGGGTGGCCGCACCTGGGGCGCCCCGTCGACCATGCGCACGGCCCACACCCCGACGGTGACGAGGACGTGGTGACGCCCGCACAGGAGCACCCCGGCGTCGACGTCGGTGGGGCCGCCGGCAGCCCACTCGTGCGTGTGGTGGGCCTCCAGCCACCCGGGCGGCGCGGTGCAGCCGGGGACAACGCAGCCGCCGTCCCGGGCCAGCATCGCGCGGCGCTGGGCCCCGCTGAACAGGCGCACGCTGCGGCCCAGCGCCAGCGCGGCGGCGGTCGGTCCCTGGCAGGAGAGGGTCACGGTGTGCAGGAGCGCCGTGCATGCGAGGTGCTGGAGCTGGCTGGTGCTGAGCGTGCGGCGGGTGGTCTCGCAGGTGGCCCGCCCCGAACCGGGGACGCCGGTGAGCTGGTCGGCGGTGGCGGTGACGATGATGCGCGGCGGCTCTCCGCCGCGGGTCTCGTCGGAGGTGCGCCCCAGTCGGGCGAGCAGGCCCAGGGCGTCGGCGCGGCGCTGGGGCGCGGTCCGCTCATCGCGCACCGCGACGCCTGCGCGTCCGCGGCGGACGCCTGCAGCGCCCTGGCCGTCGGCGCCGGTGCCGGTGCCCAGAGACCCCTGCCGGCTCTGGTCGGCCGGAGGAGCGGTCACGGTGGGGTCGGGCTTGGCGTAGTGGTCGATGGCCGCCTTGAGCTCGGCCCCGGTGACGGCGTCCAGGTGGCCCCGGACGTCGACGGAGCCGTCCTCGTGGGTGGTGAGGTGCACGTAGCGCTTGTCGATGGCGTCGGGGTCGAAGCCGCGATCGGCGCGGGAGGGGTCCAGCTTCTGCGCGAGCACCTCGCAGGCGATCGCGGCCTGGGCGTGGGTCAGGCCGGGCAGCGTGGTGGCCAGCAGGTGGTCGGCCTCGGCGGCATGAGCGCGCTGGATGCGGCGGGGCAGGGAGTCCAGGGTGCGCCGGGCCAGGGAGGCGACGTCGGTGGAGATCCTCCCGGCGGCGTGCTGCTCACCGACGCGTCCCAGGCCTTCCCCCCGGACCAGAGGGGAGGCGCTGCCACCGTCGGGTGCAGCCTCCGCGCGGTCCTGGTCCGTCTCGTCGTCGGTCGGCGTGCAGGCGGCGCCCTCGGGTCCGGCTGGGTCGGGCGGTGGCACCCGCAGGGGGCCGGTCGGGGCGGTGAGGGCCCTGGCGAGGTGGGCCTCGCTGCTCGCGCGGCGGGCGTCCGCGCCCGTGTGGGTGAGGAGGAGGTCGGTGGGGGAGGTCGCCCCGACGGCGTCGAGGTCCTCGGGGGTGAAGCTGGCGGTGAGGCGCAGCAGGGTCGCGTCGAGGACGTCACGGGCGCGAGCGCTCTGGCGCAGCGCCTGCACCCGCTGGTGGACGCCCACGGAGGCCAGGTAGGAGGCGGCGGCTGCGGCGGCGTCCAGGGCGGCGCGCGCGGCGAGCAGCGCGTCGGCCAGCGGACCGGTCAGCGGCAGCGGGGGCAGCTCGGCGGCGGGCTCGCCGCCGTCGTCGTGGACCTCAGGGGTGGGCCCGGCGCCGAGGGCGCCGGGAGCCAGGGGCTCGGCGACCCACTGCTCGCCGCCGCCCAGACCGGCAGCCGCTCCGGGGTCGCCCTCGTGGGGCGTCTCGGCGGCCGTCCAGGTCATGTGGATCACGCTAGGGGTGGCCACCGACAGTCGAACGCGCGTGCAACGGCCCTGCACAGGGGGTTGATCTGTGCAACTCGAGGTTCATCCTCGTGCGCGGGTCTCACGCCGCGTGGCCGGGTGATCACCGCGGTCCGGTGCGTCCTCGCAGCCCCGGCGGGCCAGCCTCCTGCACCCCGCGCTGCGACTGCGGATACAACACCTGCATCACGCATCCGGCGGTGGAAGCGGTTGCGGACGGCGCCCGCACCTGGCGGATCCGCAGTCAGGGGCTGCCGGACGCGCCGTCACCTGTGGCAGCATCCCGGCATGGTGGCCGCGACCCCGACGGTGTGGGAGCGCTCCACGCCCGACCCCGCCCTCGTGAGCGAGGCCCTGGCGGGCAGCGAGCAGCGCGTGTTCTGGCTCGACGAGGCGCCGCCGACCCCCTCTGCCGAGCAGCTGACCTCCGGTGCCACCGCTGACCTCGTCGTGGTCGGCGGTGGCTACCTCGGCCTGTGGACCGCCGTGCTGGCGAAGCGGCGCGACCCCGGCCGCAGCGTCGTCGTCCTGGAGGCCGAGACCGTCGGGTGGGCCGCCTCGGGCCGCAACGGCGGCTTCTGCGAGGCCAGCATCACCCACGGTGAGGAGAACGGCCGCAACCGCTGGCCCTCCGAGTACGAGCAGCTGCACCGCCTGGGGCGGGAGAACCTCGACGCCCTCGCGCGCGACGTCGACGAGCTCGGCCTGGACTGCCACTTCGAGCGCACCGGCAGCCTCGCCGTCGCCGTCGAACCGCACCAGGTGCCGTGGCTGTCCGAGGGGCTGTCAGAAGGGCTCTCCGAAGGCGGGCACCACGACGTCCTCGACGCCGCAGCGACCCGCGCCGAGATCGACTCACCGATCTTCCTGGCCGGGCGGTGGGACCGGGACGACGTCGCCCTGCTCCAGCCCGCCCGCCTGGCCCGTGAGCTGGCCCGGGCCGCCCGCGAGCTGGGCGTGCGGATCTTCGAGCACTCCGCCGTCACCGCCGTCGAGAGGTCGGGCGCCAGGAGTGGGCCGCAGGTGGTCCGCACCGCCCGTGCCGCCGTCACCGCGCAGCAGGTGGTGCTGGCCACGGGGGTCTTCCCCTCGCTCCTGCGCCGAGACCGCCTCATGACCGTGCCGGTGTACGACTACGTGCTCATGACCGAGCCGCTGACGGCGGAGCAGAAGCGCGCCGTGGGCTGGGAGCACCGCCAGGGCCTGACGGACCTCGCGAACCAGTTCCACTACATCCGGCTGTCGGCCGATGACCGGGTGCTGTTCGGCGGCTACGACGCCATCCACCACGCCGGGGGCCGCGTCAGCAGCCGCTACGAGGACCGCCCCGCCAGCTACGAGCGCCTCGCCAGCCACTTCTTCACGATGTTCCCGCAGCTGGAGGACGTGCGCTTCAGCCACCGCTGGGCCGGGGCCATCGACACCTGCACCCGGTTCGCCGCCTACTACGGCACCGCCCGCGGGGGCGACCTCGCGTACGCCCGCGGGTTCACCGGCCTCGGGGTGGGGGCCACGCGCTTCGCCGCGGAGGTGCTGCTGGACCTGCTCGCCGGCACCGAGACCGAGCGCACGCAGCTGGAGGTGGTGCGGCGCAAGCCGCTGCCCTTCCCCCCGGAGCCGGCGACGGCGGTGGGCGTGGCGCTGACCAAGGCCTCGCTGGACCGCGCCGACCACCGACAGGGCCAGCGCAACCTCTTCCTCAAGGCGCTCGACGCCGCGGGCCTCGGCTTCGACTCGTGAGCCGGCTGCTGTGCGCTGACGCGCTCTCCGCTGCGCTGCCCGACGCGCTGCCAGCGGGGGAGGAGGTCGTGGCCGGCGCGCCCACCGCCCGGTACCTCGAGCTCGCCGCACCGGCGGGTGTCGAGGTCGGTCTGTGGGAGATGACGCCGGGCGCAGCGCGCGACACCGAGGCCGACGAGGTCTTCGTCGTCCTGTCCGGTCGCGCCACCGTCACCGTCAGCAGCCAGGACGACGACGAGCTGCTCGAGCTGACCGCCGGGTCCGTCGTGCGCCTGCGGGCCGGCGACCGCACGACGTGGACCGTGCACGAGCCGCTGCGCAAGCTGTACGTGCAGCTGCCCTGACGGGTCGTGGCGAGGTCGGGTCGTCAGCGCACCCGGTGGCGCAGGTGGACCGCGCCCGCTGACAGGCGCCTCTCCTCGAGCAGAGCGAGGTCCAGTCGCACGTCGAGCGGCAGCGCCCGGGTGCCGCCGCCGACCACGACGGGGTGGATGACCAGCCCGACCTCGTCCGCCAGCCCGGCGCGCAGCGCCGCCGCGGCCAGCTCGGCGCCGCCGGTGCTGAGGTCGCGGTCGGCCTGCTCCTCGCGTCGGCGCACGTCGTCGGCGTCGGGGTCGGCGACCAGCTCCGTCCGGGCCGTGTCCACGGTCGCCAGTGAGCGCGAGTGCACGACCTCGTCGGCGGCCTGCCAGGTGCGGGCGTGCTCGAGCTCGACCACAGGCCTGCCGGGCAGGTCCAGCGCCGTCACCCGGTAGCGCACCACCTCGAAGAGCCGCCGCCCGTGCAGGTGCGAGCCGAGCTGGCGCTCCTGGTCGTCGGAGAAGGCGTGGAGCTCGGAGTCGGGTCTCGTGCGAGCAGACCTCCGGCGGCGCCTGGACTCGTCGGTCGTCTGGGCAGGTGGTCGCGCTGGCCGACGGCGAGGTCCACGCGACGCTCCACGCCCCCGACCCTGCAGCGCCAGCGCGGTCCCTCGGCCCCGCCGTCGGCCGGGGGTTGACGGGCCGAGGTGACGCTGCGCACACTCGTACCACTCAGTGGATGTCTATTCCACACAGTGGAACTACGAAGGAGTAGTCGCATGAGCGTGGCTCTGCTCGGCCTCGGTGAGGCCGGAACCCTGTACGCCCGGGGCCTCGTCGAAGCGGGCGAGACCGTCACCGGGTTCGACCCCGCTGGCGTCCCGACCCCGCACGGCGTCGACCGCCGCGACTCGGTGGCCGAGGCGGTGGGTGGCGCCGACCTCGTGCTCGGTCTCACGGGGGCCCGCCACGCCCGGTCCGTGCTGGAGCAGGCGCTGCCGCACCTGCGCCCCGGGGCGGTCTTCGCCGAGATGAACTCGGCGGCCCCTCAGCTGAAGCGCGAGCTGTCAGACCTGGTGGCGCAGCGCGCGGGGGTGCTGTTCGCCGACGTCGCCGTGGTCGGGTCGGTGCCCGAGGGCGGCGCCCGGACGGCCCTGGTGCTGGCCGGCACCGGCGCGGCCGCCGCGGCGGCGCGCTTCGGGGCCCTGGGGGCGCCGGTGGAGGTGCTCGACGGTCCCGCCGGTGCGGCCGCCCAGCGCAAGCTGCTGCGCAGCGTCTTCATGAAGGGGCTCGGCGCCATCATCGTCGAGGCCCTCGCCGCCGGTGAGGCGGCCGGCGACGGCGACTGGGTGCGCGAGCAGGTCGCCGCCCAGCTCAGCGGTGGCACCGCGTGGATGGACCGGCTCGCGTCGGGCACCGTCAAGCACGGGCTGCGCCGCAGCCACGAGTGCGACGACGCTGCTGCCATGCTCCGCGACCTCGGTCTCACCGCCACCATGACCGCGGCGAGCGCCGACCTGCACCGCGGCGTCGCCCGCGACGAGCACCGACTCGAGGAGGAGCTCCTGCGCGCCTACGCCGAGGTGCCGGTCGCGAACGTCGGCGACGCGATGGGCCGCAGCGGCGTCCTGGCCGGGCGCATCCGCGCCACCTGGCCCGGCGCGCGCGTCGTCGGCCGCGCACTGCCCGTCTTCTGCCGCAAGGGCGAGAACGTCGGCATCAACCTCGCCCTCGACCGGGCGCGCCCGGGGGACGTCCTCGTCGTGGACGGCCAGGCCGACGCCGACCGCGCCCTCATGGGCGAGCTCCTCGCCGAGAAGGCGCTCTCCGCCGGCGTGCGCGGGATGGTCATCGACGGGGCCGTCCGCGACGTCGACGTCCTGCAGGAGATGGGCTTCCCCGTCTGGGCCATCGGCTCCTCGCCGGCCGGTCCCTACAAGAACGGCCCGGGCTGGGTCGGCCGCCCGGTCGGCGTCGGCGGTGTCGTCGTCAACGCCGGCGACCTGGTCGTCGGGGACGGTGACGGCGTGGCCGTGGTGCCCGCCGCCGAGGCCGAGCGCGTGCTCGCCGAGGCCCAGCGCATCCAGGCCCACGAGGAGCGCCGCCGTGCTGAGCTCTCCCAGGGGCGCCGCACCTCGCTGCACCAGACGGCGCAGGCGGTGAGGGCCTGATGCTCGCCATCTGGGCGCTCGGCGCCTACATCACCTCGATCATCGTCTGGAACGCGGTCTTCAAGCGGAACATCGGCGAGGCCATGGTCGTCGGCCTGCTCGTCACCGCGGCCTTCGCCGGCACCGGCTTCCTGCCGGTCCTCGCGCACTCCGTCACCGAGGCGATGCAGGAGCAGGTCACCTACGCGGCCATCGCCTTCGTCGTCGCCAGCCACGTCATGGGCCAGACGCCCCTGCTCATGCGGCTCATCGACATCCTCAACTCGCTGCTGGGGCGCGTGCGCGGCGGGCCCGTCTACACGAGCATCCTCGGCGGCGGCGCCTTCGCCTCCATCGCCCACATCGGCGCCGCCGTCACCGCGGCGGTCGGGTCCATCACCATCCCGTGGATGAAGCGCTCCGGGGTGTCCCCGGCGATGTCCGCCACCGTGGTGGCGGGGTGCGCGGGCATGGGCATCACGTTCCCGTTCAGCGGGACCATGTTCATCCTCATCGGCTCGGCCGGCGTGAGCCAGCTCATGGACGCCGAGGAGATCGTCGTCCCGCTGCTCGTCGCCGGCCTGTGGTGCCTGCTGTACCGCCTGGTGGCCGCCTTCGTCATCGTGCGGCGCCACGGCATCCAGGCGATGGACCCCGCCGACCTCGTGCCCGCCCGGCAGAGCATCAGCGTGGGGTGGACCTCGCTGCTGCTGCTCGCGGCCATCGCCGTGCCGCTGCTGCTGACCCTCGGTCCCACGGGCCGGGCGCTCGACGACTGGACCGGCACCGAGGTCGCCGACGCGGTGAGCCTCGTGGTGTGGATCCCCGTGCTGCTCGTCGCGCTCGTCGCCTTCCTGGGCCGGTCCGCGCTGCCGAAGCGCGCCTCCCAGTGGTGGGGCCTGCTCGGCGACAGCGCTCCCCGGGTCGGTGTCATCGGCGTCACCATCGTCGGCGCCTTCGCCGCCTCGGAGGCGCTCGCGGAGCTCGGCCTCCCCGCGCAGCTGACGAGCCTGCTGAGCCTGCTGGACGCTCCGCTGTGGATCCTCGCGATCGCGGTCGGCGTCCTCGTCGTGGCCGTCGCCATCCCCCTCACCGGCTCGGCGACCATGGCCGCGATCGGCCCGGTCGCCGTCGCCACCCTCGTGGGTGCTGGTGTGCCCGCTCCGGTGGCCGCCTCCGCGGTGCTCGTGTTCGCCTCCACCGAGGGCGCCTCACCGCCGTCCGCAGCGCCGATCTACGTGGCCAGCGGCATCGCCGGGGTCGACCCGGTCCGCACCTTCAAGCCGCTCATCGGCTACTTCTGCCTGCCGATCCTCGCGATCGGCGTGTTCATCGCCCTCGGGGTGCTGCCCGTCTGAGCCCCGTGCAGGGCCGTCCGGAACCCCTCACCCGCTCGAAGGAGAGCCGATCGTGCTTCGCGTCCTGCGTCCCCTGTTCACCCTCTTCGTCGTCCTGCTCCTCGCTGGAGGCGCCCTGCTCGTAGGGGCCCAGCTGGTCGCCCTCGTGCTCGGCCGCGGCGAGTGGCTGAGCGCCGTCAGCGACGCCGTGGGACCCCCCACCTTCATCGCGGCCAGCCTCGCGGGGCTGCTGGCCTTCGTCATGAGCTACGCCCCCGCCCGCCAGGGGGCGGCGGTGGGAGTCGGAGCCACCCCGGAGGACTGAGGCCGGGCTCCGGCTCGTCGAGCCGGCGCGGGCGGTGTGAGGGGCGCGGGTGGGGCCGCCCGTCACACCGCCCGCGCGCGTGCCTGGGCGATGGCCGCCGCGGCCCTGACCGTCTCCGCCGCCCAGGCCTGCACCTGCTCCCTGGGGTTCTGCTCCGCGGGGCCAGCGATGGACAGCGCCCCGAGCAGCTCTCCGTCCGCAGCGCGGACGGGGACGCTGAGCGCGATGATGCCGGCGGCGCGCTCCCCGAGGGAGATGTGGAACCCCCGTTCGCCCACCCCTGCCAGGTCGGCCCGCAGCGCGTCGAGGTCGAACGGCGCCCCGCTCGGGTCGGGGTGGGCCGCGGCGTGGGCCTCCAGCGCCTGCAGATCGGCGTCGTCGAGGTCGACGGCGATGGCCTTGCCGGCTCCGAGGTACAGCGGCAGGCGCCGGCCGATGGGCAGCTCGTAGCGCAGCGGCCACCTCCCGTCGACGCGGGCCACGAGCACGCGCTCGAGCCCCACGCGCTCGTACAGCGAGCAGGTCAGGCCCGTGACCGACGCCAGGTGCTGCAGGTGGTGGCGGGAGGCCTCGACGAGCGGGTCGGTGAGCAGGAAGGCGTGGGCGGCGCCGAGCACCGACGCCCCCAGCCGGAACCGCTTGACGTCGGAGGCCACGTACCCGCGCGCCTCCAGCGCCGCGAGGATGCGTGACGCCGTCGGCAGCGTCAGGCCCGTCCGCGCCGCGACGTCGCTCAGGCGCAGCGGGGCCTCGGACCGCTGCAGGCAGTCCAGCACGTCCAGGCTGCGGTCCAGGGAGCGCATCGACGAGGCGGCGTTCGCGGCGGTCTCAGGCACGGGCAGCATCATCGGGCACCTAGCGGGCGCCCCCGCCGCACGGGGACCTGGACGACCGCGCTGGACCTGCACCGGCACGGCGACGCGCGAGCGGGCCGGGGGCCCGGGCCCTCCGCCGGCAGACGGTCCCCTGCGCGGTCCCCGGAGGGGGTGTCGACGCCTGGTGGAGGCGCCACCAGACTGCCCCGGTGAGCGCCACCCCCGACGACGCGCTGCACCTGCCGCAGATCGTGCTGCAGAAGGCCGACCGGGACGGCGACGGCGGCCGCGCCTGGGCCGCTGCGCTGCCCGGGGTCCTGCGGGAGCTGTGCGGGCGGTGGTCGCTGGTGCTCGGGGAGGCGCTGCCGGGTGCCAGCGAGTCCCACGTGGTCCGGGCGCGGACCGCTGCCGGTGACGACGTCGTCCTCAAGGTCTGCGTGCCCGGTGACGACTTCACCGCCCGCGCGGACGTGCTCCGCCTGGCCGCCGGCGACGGCGTCGTGCGGCTCCTCGCCGTGGACGGGCGGCACCAGGCGCTGCTCCTCGAGGCGCTCGGTCCCGACCTCGCGGCGCAGGGCCGGGACCCGCGGGAGTCCCTGCCGGTGGTCGCCCGGCTGCTGGCCCGGCTCTGGCAGGTGCCCGCCCCCGCGTCGCTGGGCCCGCCGGTGGACAAGGCCGCTGACCTGGCCGTGCTGGTGACCTCGCTGGCCGAGGCGCTGCCGGGCACGGCGTCGCCGCGGGTGGTGCGGGCGGCGCTCGCAGGCGCAGCCCGCCGCTCGGCCGCCTTCGACCCCGGCGCGAGCCGCCTGCTGCACGGCGACGCCGCCGGCGCGAACGTCCTGCGGGTCCTCAAGCCGCGGTCGGGGGCTCCGGACGGGTACGTCCTGTGCGACCCGCAGCCCTTCGTCGCAGACCCCGCCTACGACCTGGGCGTCTCGGTGCGGGACTGGGTCGCGCCGCTGCGCGCCTCCACCGACCCGGCAGCGACCGTGCGCAGCTGGTGCCGGGTGCTGGCCGACGCCGCGGCCTGCGACGCGGAGGCCGTGTGGGACTGGGCCCTGCTCGAGCGGGTCGCCACCGGCCTGTTCGCCACGAGCCTGGGTGCACCGGAGGCCGGGCTGGCCCTGCTCGAGACCGCTGAGATGGTCATCGACGCGTAGCGGCCCCCACGCGACGCCCGCCGGCAGCGCAGAGGTGAGGTGGTGCGTCGGACCGGTGCGGGGCGGCGACGGGCTGGGAGCCGGAGCCCGGCTCAGCCAGCACCGGCTGAGCCGAGCTCGGCGCGCGTCACCGCGGCGGCCTCCAGGGCGGGCGCCGTGGTGCCTTCCAGGTGGGCCCTCACCCCGTCGGCCACCGCGGTGACGGGACGCGGCGGCAGGTAGGCCGACGCGCCGGCGCGCAGCACCCGGCCGACGGGGCCGGCGTAGTCGACGCCGAGCTCGTGGTCCTCGATCTCCGTGACCACCACGCGCGCCCGCGGGAAGCGCGCCTGCAGCACCTCCAGGAGCTGCACGCTGACGGGGTTGACCAGCAGCACGTCGGTGCTGGCAGGGGCCTCGTGCAGGTCGAGCACGAGGTAGCCGGGGCCGAAGGAGCCGGCCAGGCGCCGGCGGGCCTCGCGCGACAGGCGCATCGCGGTCGCGACGACCAGCACCCCCTCGGGCACCTCCACCTGCGGCGGGGGCAGCCGGGGCGCCTCGAGCACCTCGCCCTCGAGCACCGCCGGCCGCACGGTCAGCACCCCGAGCGCGCGCCCGCTGCGGTGCACCGGCACCTCCGCGCCAGCCAGCGCGGCCTCGACCGCCGCGCGCACGTCGGGCGGCACGGCGGACAGGTCGAGCGGGGGAGGAGTGCTGCGGAGCCCGGCCACGGAGGGCACCCTGCCAGCCGGGCGTGCCCGCAGGAGGTGCAACGCGGCGATCACCGGCGGCGTCTGACGGTGGTGGGACCGCGGCGACGACGAGGGGGTGCCCGCGTGCAGCACGTCGCGGAGCGTGTGGTGGTGGCGCTGAGCACCGTGGGGCTGCTGGCGGCGTGCAGCGCGGCGCAGCCAGCGCCAGCGGGACCCACCTCGGTGGGGTCGCCGCCTCCGTCGTCGTCCTCCGCTGAGCCGGCGGGCGCTTCGTCGCTGAGGCTGTCGGACGGGTCCGTCGTCGTCCTCGCCGGTCAGCCGCCGGAGACCGTGTCGACGCTGGGGTACGCCGGCAGGCTCGTGCTCCTCGACGGCGGGTGCTGGGGGTTCGCCGACCACGACGCCACCTACGTCCTCCTGCTGCCGCGCGGGACGCAGCCCGGGCTCGACGGCAGCAGCGTGGTCACGCCCGACGGCGTGACGCTCCGGGTGGGAGACGCCACGTTCTCCGGCGGCTACGGAGCCGGCGACGGGACCCCCCAGGACGCGGAGTGGCGCGCCGCGGCGCCCCGGTGCTTCGACGGCAGGCGCGGGTCGGCGCTGATCAGCATCGAGGTGACCGAGCCGGCCGTCAGTGCGACTCCCGGCTGACGTCCGGTCCGCTGGACCCGACGAGGAAGTCGAGGTCGGCGCCGGTGTCGGCCTGCTGCACGTGCTCGACGTAGAGCCGCTCCCACCCGCGCCGCGGTGCCGCGTACGCCGCCGCGCTGGCCGGGCTCGGGGCGCGCTGCGCGAGCTCGTCGTCGTCGACGTCGAGGTGCAGGCGGCGCTCTGCGACGTCCAGCTCCACCCAGTCACCGGTGCGCACCCGGGCCAGCGGGCCGCCTGCGGCGGCCTCCGGCGCCACGTGCAGCACCACCGTCCCGTACGCGGTGCCGCTCATGCGCCCGTCGCAGATGCGGACCACGTCGCGCACGCCCTGCTCGAGCAGCTTCGTGGGCAGCGGCATGTTCGCGACCTCGGGCATGCCCGGGTAGCCCTTCGGGCCGCACCCGCGCAGCACCATGACCGAGTCGGCGTCCACCTCGAGGTCCGGGTCGTCCACCCGCGCCCGGAAGTCCTCGATGGAGTCGAACACCACGGCCCGCCCGCGGTGGCGCAGCAGGTGCGGTGAGGCGGCGGCGGGCTTGATGATCGCGCCGTCGGGGGCGAGGTTGCCGCGCAGCACCGCGATGCCGCCCTCGGCCAGCAGCGGCGCCGAGCGAGTGCGGATGACCTCGCGGTCGAAGACCTCGGCCTCGCCCAGGTGCTCGACCAGCCGTGTGCCCAGCACCGTCAGGGCTGTCGGGTCGAGCAGGTCCTCCACCTCCCGGAGCACCGCGAGGAAGCCGCCCGCGCGGTGCAGGTCCTCCATGAGGAACCGTCCTGCGGGCTGCAGGTCCACCAGGGCGGGCACGCGGGACCCGATCGCGTCGACGTCGTCCAGGGTGAGCTCCACCCCGAGCCGCCCCGCGATGGCCAGCAGGTGGACGACGGCGTTGGTCGACCCGCCGATCGCCGCGAGCGCCACCACCGCGTTGTGGAAGGACGCCCGGGTCAGCAGCGCGCTGGGACGGCGGCCGGTCTCGACCAGCTCGACGGCGAGCACGCCGGTGGTGTGCGCGGCCTCCAGCAGGCGGCTGTCGGGGGCTGGGGTGCCGGCCGTGCCGGGCACGGTCGTCCCGAGCGCCTCGGCGAGCAGCCCCATCGTCGAGGCGGTGCCCATGGTGTTGCAGTGGCCGCGGCTGCGGATCATCGCGCGCTCGGAGTCGAGGAAGGCCGCCTGGCTCATCGTGCCGGCGCGGACCTCCTCGGACAGGCGCCAGGTGTCGGTGCCGCAGCCGAGCGGCTGCCCGCGGAAGGTGCTGGTGAGCATCGGCCCGCCGGGGACGACGACGGCCGGCAGGTCCACGCTGGCCGCGGCCATGAGCAGCGCGGGGACGGTCTTGTCGCAGCCGCCGAGCAGCACGACGCCGTCGACCGGGTTGGCCCGGAGCAGCTCCTCGGTGGCCATCGCGGCCATGTTCCGCCAGAGCATGGCGGTGGGCCGGACGTTGGTCTCGCCGAGGGAGACCACGGGCATCTCCAGCGGGATGCCACCGGCCTCGTAGACGCCGTCGCGCACCGACTGCGCCACCTCGCTCAGGTGCCGGTTGCACGGCGTGAGGTCGGAGGCGGTGTTGGCGATGGCGATCTGCGGGCGCCCCTCGAAGGCCGAGCCCGGCACGCCGCGGCGCATCCACGCCCGGTGGATGGAGGCGTTGCGGTCCGTGCCCGCGTACCAGTGCGAACTCCTGAGCTCCACGTCGAGCCCCTCCTGTCGTCCCCGCCCACGATGCTCTACTGCTCGGTGTGACGACGACGACGGGGGTGCGCGCGTGCGCGCGTTCGTGCTGACCGGTCCCGGCGAGGGCGGCGTGCAGGACCTCCCCGCGCCGGTAGCCGGACCGGGTGAGGTGGTGGTCGACGTCGAGCGGGCCGGCGTCTGCGGCACCGACGTCGAGTTCTCCACCGGCGAGATGACGTACCTCAAGACCGGTCACGCGACCTACCCCGTGGTGCTCGGCCACGAGTGGTGCGGCACGGTGGCGTCGGTCGGCCGCGGTGTCGACGAGGCGTGGCTCGGTCGGCGCGTCATGGGGGACACCATGCTCGGGTGCGGCACCTGCCGGCGCTGCCTGCGCGGCCACCAGCACGTGTGCGAGCAGCGCCAGGAGGTGGGCATCCGCGGCGGCCGGGACGGAGCGCTGGCCGAGCAGATCGCGGTGCCGGCGAGCTCCCTGCACGCGCTCCCGGACGCGGTGGACCCGGTGCTCGGCGCGCTCGTCGAGCCCGGCGGCAACGCCCTGCGGGCGGCGCAGGCCGCGGGCGTCGGACCCGGTGACCGTGCGCTGGTCATCGGGCCCGGCACCATCGGGTGCCTCGTGGCCCTCTTCCTGCGCGCGGCCGGCGCGGAGGTCCACGTGCTCGGGCTGCCGGGTGCGCCGCTGGAGTTCGCCCGCGGGCTCGGCGCCGGGGCCGTGTGGACGCGCGAGGAGCTGCCGGAGCTGCCGTTCGACGCCGTCGTCGACTGCTCCACCGGGACGGACGCGCCCGGGCTCGCGCTGTCGCTCGTGGAGCCCGGTGGACGGCTGGTCTTCATCGGCATCGCGCACGAGCCCACGCGGCTCGACACCCGCGAGCTGCTGCTCGCGGACGTCACGGCGGTCGGCGTGCTGTCGGCCTCCCCGGGGCTGGAGGAGACCGTCGCCGCGTACGCCTCGGGCGCCGTCGACCCGCGCCCCCTCGTGGCGGCGACGGTGGGGCTTGAGGACGTGCTCGACGTCCTGGCCGGTCACCGCCCGCGCGGTGCGGGACCCGGCCCGAAGGTCCACGTCCGCCCCTGACCCCACCCCGACCGCCCGTGATCATGGGCAGTCGGCCGCCTCGCAGTGTCAGGTCTCCCCGGACTGTCAGGTCGTCGAGGCCGGATCCGGCCTCCACGACCTGACGGTCCGCCCTGAGCTGGCAGTGCCCACCGGGCTCAGGGGACGACGACGACCTTGCCCGACACCTCGCCCGCCGCTGCCCGCGCGTGCAGTGCCGGCAGGTCGGCGAGCCCGACCCGCTCGGCGACGGCGATGCGCAGCTCTCCCGCGTCCACCCGGCGGACCAGCTCGGCCAGCTGACCGGCGTTGCTCCTGACGAACATGTCGACACCCCGCACCCCGCGGCCCTCGTCGCTGGGCGCGGGCATCCACACCGTGGTGTTGACGAGCCGTCCCCCGTCGCCGACCAGCCCCACGAGCACCGTCAGCTGCTGGGGCTCGACCGGAGCGAGGTTGAGCGCCAGGTCGACGGGCCCACCGACCGCCGCGGCCAGCTCGCCGGAAGACCCGAGCGAGCTCCTGTCGACCACCACGTGCGCCCCGGCCGCGCGCACCCTCTCGGCGCTGCGCGGTCCGGCGACCCCGATGACGTGCGCGCCCGCCGCCACGGCCAGCTGCACGGCGTACAGCCCGACCGCACCGCCGGCGCCGTTGACGAGCACCCGCTGCCCGCGCTGGAGGTCGCCGTGCTCGAAGAGCGCCTGCCAGGCCGTGAGCCCGGTGATCGGCAGCGCGGCCGCGTCGGCGAGGTCGACGCTGGTGGGGGCCGCGACCAGCGCGTCGGCCGGGGCGAGGGCGAACTCGGCCGACGCGCCCGCGCCGGTCATCGGGAGGAAGCCGATGACGGAGCGCCCGACGGCCACGGGGCCGCGGGCCCCGCCGTCGTCGTCCTGGTCGGCGCCGGGAGCCAGGGCGTCGACCGTGCCGGCCACGTCGATGCCCGGGGTGTGGGGGAGCGCCACGGGGATGGGGCCCTGCATGCCACCGGCGCGGATGCTCGCGTCGACGGGGTTGAAGGAGGTGGCGGCCACGCGCACGCGCACCTGGCCGGCGGCGGGGACGGGAACCGCGACGTCCTCGAGGTGCAGGACGTCGGCGTCGCCGAACTGGGAGTAGCGGACAGCCTTCATGGGTCGACCCTCGTCTCAGGAGGAGAATGTGCTACGGATTCGAAGCACTTGACGATGACAGTAGACCTGCTTCGAATCTGAAGCAAGTAGGATCGGTGCGTGCCGCAGAAGCCGCCCTCGCTCGACGCCCAGCAGCTGGGGGCGTACTTCGCGCTGATGGACGTCGCGAGCCTCCTGCGGCACGCCGTGGAGCAGCAGCTCAAGGACGCCGGCGACCTCAGCTACGTGCAGTTCCAGCTGCTCGCGCGCCTCGGGGACTCACCGAACGGCAGCCAGCGCATGACCGAGCTCGCCGACGGCGTCGTCTACAGCCGCAGCGGCCTCACCTACCAGGCGGACCTGCTCGAGAAGGCCGGACTCGTCACGCGCGCGCCCTCACCCGAGGACGAGCGCGGCACCACCGTCACGCTGACCGACGCCGGGCGCGCGCGCCTCGCCGCTGTCTTCCCC
This sequence comes from Streptomyces sp. NP160, assembly GCF_006335115.1. Lineage (GTDB taxonomy): Bacteria > Actinomycetota > Actinomycetes > Actinomycetales > Quadrisphaeraceae > Quadrisphaera. The sequence continues at coordinate 129,463 of NZ_VDMJ01000002.1, read as the reverse complement.
GGGCACATCGAGCTGGTGCAGCAGCTGCTGCTCGCGCCGCTGTCCGGTGACGACGACGACGACGGCGTGCGCGCGCTCGCCGAGCTGCTCGGCCCGGTGCGCGAGCACATGCGGACCGCGCCGCCGCGCTCGGCGGCCCGCCGTCGCAGGTCGTCGAGCTGACCCTTCCTGCCCGTCGGGCCGCCCGGCGCCGGACGCCTCGCCACCCGACCGCCACCGCTCGGTGTCCGGCAGCCCGGCCGCGGCGCGTCGTGGCGCACCGCCCCGTCCTGCGAGGGGTCGCCGGTCCGTCAGCGGCTGCACGGCAGGTCAGAGGGCTTCGGGGTCGGGTCCGTTGACGGCGCGGCCTCCGTCGACGGGCAGGACGGCGCCGTTGATGAACCCGGCCTCCGGGGAGAGCAGGAACGCGACCGCGGCAGCCACCTCAGCCGGCGTCCCGACGCGGCCCAGCGGGTGCAGGGCGGCTATCTGCGCGTCGACGCCGGGGTGCTCAGCGCGGTAGTCCTGGTACCGCTCAGTGGTGATCGAGCCGAGGGAGACGGCGTTGGTGCGGATGCCCTGCGGTCCGTGGTCGACGGCCACCGCGCGGGTCAGGCCTTCGACGGCAGCCTTGGCGGTGGCGTAGGGCAGCGCGCCCCGCACCGGGCGCTGGGCCTGGTGCGAGGAGACGTTGACGATGGCGCCGCCACGCTGGTGCGCCAAGTAGTGGCGGACCGCGGCCGCGCAGCCCGCCACGGCCAGGGCCAGGTTGGCGGTGATCGCGCCCAGGACCTGCTCGACAGGGGCGCTGTCCAGGGTGGCGTCGGCAAAGACGGCGGCGTTGTTCACCCACCCGGCTAGCGGGCCTAGCTGCTCGGCACGCGCGGCGGCCCGGGCAGCGACCTCGGGGTCGCTGGCGTCGCCGGTGAGCAGGTGGACGCGGTCGTGGTGCCAGGGCAGGCGGTCAGCGAGGTCGAGGGCGATGACGTGGCCGCGCCGCGCCAGGTGGGTGGCGATGGCTCGTCCGACGCCGCCGGCTGCGCCGGTGACCACGTAGCTGGGGATGCCGTCCACGAAGGGCCATCCTCGTCGCTCGACCGCGCAGACGCCGAGTGACGCCCGGGACGGTGGGATGCGGTGTCAGGGGAGCTGGGCCGCCCAGCTCACCAGCGCCTCGGCGACCTGCCAGGGCCGGTCCTCGGGCAGGAAGTGCCCCGCCGGGCCGCCGACGTCGACGACGTCCAGACCGGAGAGGTGCTCGCGGCACCAGGCGACCGTCCGGTCGGTGACGAGCACCCCCGGCGCGGCGTGCAGGAGCACCTTCGGCACCGGACTGGTCCGCAGGTGCTCGAGCGCCGCCCGCATCGCCGTCGCCACGGCGGCGGGCTCGCCACCGACAGGGACATGCCGCGCCCACGCGAGGAGCGGCCGGCGCGAGGCTGCGTCGGGGTAGGGGGTGCGGTAGGCGGCCAGCTCGTCGTCGGTGAGGGACCGCACCAGCGCCGCGGGCAGCAGGGTGCGCAGGAAGAAGTCCTCCTCGAGCACCATCCGCTCGCCGACGCCGGGGGTGCGCAGCTGCTGGAAGAGGTCGCGCCCGCCGTCGTCGAAGTCCTCCCAGCCGGCGAGCGGGCGCAGGTGGCCCTCCATGAAGGCCACCGCCCGGACCCGGTCCCGGTGCCGGCGCAGGTGGTCGAGCGCCAGCGCGACGCCCCAGTCGTGGCCGACGAGCACGACGTCGTCGAGGCCCAGCGCCTCGACGAACGCGTCGAGGTGCGCCGCGTGGTCCTCGAAGGTCCACGCGAGGTCGGGCTTGGCCGAGGCGCCCATGCCGATGAGGTCCGGCGCGACCCACCGGGTGCCGGTGTCGACCGCGGCGGCACGGGCGAGCACGTGCCGCCACAGCCACGACGACGTCGGGTTGCCGTGCAGCAGCACCACGGTGCGTGGCCCGCGACCGGCCTCCCGGTAGGCCATCGACGAGCCGAGCACCTCCACGGTGCTGCTCACCCGCTGCTCACAGGCTTCTCACCGGCGGTCCCACCGCTCCTGCAGCCACGAGACCGACCCTGCCAGCGAGCGGCGTTGGTAGTCGAGCAGCGCAGGGTCCCAGCCCGGCGCGGCGCGGAACGCCGCCTCGGTCCAGTACCCGGCGAGCACGGCCAGGTGCGCGTCGACAGCGCCGTCGTCTGCTCCCGTGGACAGCGGACTGGCGGCGAAGAGCGCCGCCGCGTCGTGGCCGTCGCCCTTGGCGGTGACGAGGAACGTCACGAGGTCCACCCACGGTGCGGCCAGGCACCCCCGGCTCCAGTCGATCGTCCACACCGCGCCCGTGTCGTCGTCGAGGAGGTAGTTGTCGGTGCGGGGGTCGAAGTGGCAGAGCACCTCACCCGAGGACGCCGCCGGCCAGGACGCCTCCAGCGAGGCGAGCTCGTCGAGGTGGTCGCGGCTCCACGCGTCGAGGTCGTCCACGACCAGCGCTCGCGCGCGCCCGGCGGCCAGATCGCCCCACACGGTGAACGCCGGCCCGACCATCCCTCGCACCGACCGCAGCGGCGCCACGGGACTCGGTGTCAGCAGCCGCGTCCGCCGCTCGATCGCGGCGACGACAGCCCCGACGCTGTGCGCCGTCCACGGCTGCGCAGCCAGGTGCGCGTGCAGCGCGTCGAACCACAGCACCACCCACGCGCCGTCGACCGCCCACCCGCGCAGCCGCGGGGTCGCGAGCCCGGCGGGCAGCAGCGCGCCGATCCGTGCTTCGGTCTCGTGGTCGTGGCGGCGCTCCGGGTCTCGCGACGCCTTGACGAAGACCTCCTCGCCGTCGTCGAGGACGACGACGCCGGCCACCTCCGACGCGTAGACCCCCGCTGCCGCCGTCACCGCCACCGGCGAGCGCCCCAGCTCCCGCCCCAGGACGGCGACCAGTGCTGCGGGCAGCTCCACGCGCGGCAGTCTCGGGGTCAGTCCTCGATGACGTCCAGGCCGTTCTCGCGCAGGCGCGCCAGCCCGTCGAGCATGCCCTGCACCACCTCGGGGGAGTGGCCCACCCAGTCCTGCACCTCGCCGACCACGCGCAGCGGGTGCAGGGTGCGGTAGGACTCCGTGGGGTTGCCCGGGAACTTCTTGTCGGTGACGTTCGGGTCGTCCTCGAACGGGCCGAGCGGCTCGACCACGTACACGTGCCCGCGGCCCTGCTCGCCCGAGAGCGCGGCCGACAGCTCAGCGCCCCAGGCCGCCGTCTCCTCCCTGGTGGTGAAGTAGACGTGCCGCAGCGCGCGCTCGCGGAAGGCCGACCGGTGGCCGGGCACCAGCTCGTCGCCGACGGCGAGCGCCGCGCGGGTGCCGTGGAAGAAGGGCCCCGTCACCTGGGCGTGGTGCTCGATCGTCACCCGCACCCGTGGCCGGGGCGCGGCGTCGTCGGCGCTCACTGGTCGCTGCTCCGCCCCGCGAGCTCGCGCGCGGCGGCGGCCTCGTCGTCGTCCATGCCCTCGTGGTCGACGGCGGCGTGCTGGCGGACCTGCTCGTCGATCCAGCGCTGGTGGCCCTCCCACGCCGACTGCTTGCTGATGCCGAGCGCCTGCCCGATCTGCGCCCAGCTCGCTCCGGCGGCCCGCGCGGTGCGGATGGTGAGCTGGCGGCCGTACCCGGCCTTGCGGACCAGCACCTCGCTGAGCGCCAGCAGCTCCAGGGCGCTGCTCGGGTCCCCGACGGCGGTGTCGACGCCGGCGGAGTCGGCGATCTCCTGGCGCCGCAGCGCGTCGTAGCGCGCGGCCGCGGTGAGCAGCGTGTGCTCGCGCTCGAGGGTGCCCGGGGTGCTCATGCCCAGCAGCCTGCCCGTCAGGCCACCCTGACGTCAACGCCCCTACCCTGGTCGTGTGGTCGACGTGCCGGAGGCGTTCGCGCGCGCGCCACGGTGGCGGCACGACCGCGCCGGCCGGGCCTGGGTGGAGGAGCTGCCCGGTCTGGTCACCGACCAGTGCCGCCGCTTGGGTCTCGTGGTCGACGGATCGCCGTGGCACGGCTCCAACGCGCTCGTCGTGCCCGTCGTCGCGGCGTCCCGGCCGCAGGAGCCGCTGGCGCTGCGCCTCGCCCCGCCGGGCGACGACGTCACCACCCCGGCTCGCGCGCTGCGGCTGTGGGCCGGGCGCGGCGCGGTGCTCCTCCACGACGTCGACGACGACCACCGGGCCCTCCTGCTCGAACGGCTGGACGGCAGTGCGACGCTGGCCGACGTGCCGCTGGTGCACGCCGTCGAGGTGCTGGCGGAGCTGGCCGTGGCGCTCGCGGTGCCCGTCCCGGCGGACCTGGTCGACGACGTCCCGAGCACCGCCTCAGCTGCCGCTGAGCTCGCCGCGTCCTTCGAGACCGACGGGGAGGCGCTGCGCCGTCCCGTCTCGCGCGTCCAGCTGGACGCGGTGATGCGCGCGGCACGGGCCAGAGCCGCGGCGCCGTGCCCCGACCTCGCCGTCGACGGTGACCTCCACCCCGAGCAGGTGCTGCGCGCGCGCCGCGCGCCGTGGCTCGTGGTCGACCCGCTGCTCCTGCGCGGGGACCTCGAGCACGACCTCGGCCGGGTGCTCTGGAGCCGCCTGGACGAGGCCGACGACGGCGAGGTGGTGGCGCTCTTCGACCGCTTCGTCGACGTCGCGGACGTGCCGCGCGAGCGCGCCCGCGATTGGGTGCTGGTGCGAGCGGCGTCCTACCTCGTGTGGGGCCTGCGGCACGGCCTCACGGAGGACCCGCCGCGCTGCCGCCGCCTCCTCGACGTCTTCAGCTGACGGGTGCCAGGTCGGTGCGCAGCACCGCGTAGAGGACGCCGTCGCGGTACCCGCCGTCGCGCCACTGCCCACCGCGCACGACGCCCTCGCGCAGCAGACCGGCCTTCTCGAGGCTGCGCTGCTCGGCGAGGTTCTCCACGTCGGTGTGCGCCTCGACCCGGTGCGCCGTGGTGTGCGCGAAGAGCAGCTCCACCAGCTGCCGCTGCGCCACGGTGCCCAGCCCACGGCTGCGGTGCGACGGGCGGAGCCAGATGCCGATCATCGGGCAGCTCGAGCCGAGGTTCGGCCCCCACCGCCGGGGCTGCCAGTGCCAGCTCACCTCACCGGCGACCTCGCCGTCGTCCGTGGTGACCGTGAGCGCGCCGTGCTCCTCGAGGTCGCACCCCGCGGGCACGGTCCGGGGCTGGGACGGGCCGAAGTCGTCGAAGGGGCTCGCGCCGCCGTTGAGCAGCGGCAGGTCTTCGAGGAGCTGCGTGCGCAGGACGACCACGCGCAGGAGTCTGCCGGGCGCTGGGCACCAGTGCTGTCGATCATGCAGGAGACCCGCACCGGTAGCGCCCGGACGCGGGTCTTCTGCAGGACCGCCGGGGGGCTCAGCGGTTGGCGGCGGCGGGCAGGCCGGAGGCTGCCAGCTCCGCGGTGACGGCGGCCAGGAGCCGCTGCACCTCCCCTGTGCTGCCGCTGGGCGGGTTCCACACCTCCACGCCCACCACCAGGTCTCCGACCCGCGCAGCGCCGCGGGTGAGGTCCAGGCCGTTGTCAGCGAAGGAGGCGACCCAGGCGTCGTCCGCACCGGTCACGCTCACCGCCGCCGGAGAGATGGGGTCGCTCGTCCACCGGCAGGCGCCTGTGTCGTCCACCGCGTCCCGGAACGCGCGGGCGCCGCTGCCGGTCGGCCACCCGGTGACCACCAGGTCGACGCTCACCTGGTCGACGTCGTTCGACTGCGGGTCCTCCGCCCAGCTCCACTGCCGTCCGGCGACCGCGTCGTCGTCGGACCCGCAGGCCTGCCCGGGGACCGTCGGCTCGAGCCGGTACTGCCCGAGGTCCATGCCCAGCCGTACCCCGGCGGGCAGCGCCGCGGAGGTCGCGGCCGCCGTGGCGACGTCGGGGATCTCGTAGGCCACCGCGAAGGCGTTCCACCCCGGGGTGTCGCGCGCCGGGAAGGTCTCGCCCGGTGCCAGCGGCACGACGGTCGGCGCCGGTCGTCCCGGGTCCGTGCCCAGTGCGGCCGTGCTGGTCGGGACGGGCGTGGCGCTGTCGGTGGGCTCCGCCGGCGGCGGCCCTGCCGTGGGAGTGGGTTCTGCCGTGGGAGTCGGCGCGGCCGTCGGCTGCACGCCCCCGAGGGATGGGCCACCGACCTGCTGGGCCGGCGGCAGCGCGCTCACCGTCACCGCGACGATCCCCGCGGCGCACGCCGCGGCGATGACGCCGGCCAGCACGGGCACCCGCGGCGAGCTCGGCACGCGCGCGGGCCGGCGCCGCGCCCCACGGCGCCGCACGGCCTCCAGGTCGAGCGGACGGGCCCCGGTCTCGCCGTCCACGCCCTGCAGCGCCGCCTGCAGCCCCGCCTCGAAGGACGACGACGGCGCAGCCGCGCGCGAGCCGGTGCCCCGCCCGTCGTCGTCGTCGCCGTCGAGGTCCTGGACGGGCTGGTCGGGCGGGACGTGGTCGTCGGTGGTCACAGGACCGCCTCCTCGCTGCTCGTGGGACGGGTGGCGCCGAGGCGGGCCCGCAGCGTGCCGAGCGCGCGGGAGGCCTGGCTCTTGACGGTGCCCTCGCTGCAGCCGAGGGCCTCGGCGACCTGGGCGACGGACTGGTCCTCGGCGTAGCGCAGCAGGACCACCGCTCGCTGTCGGGGCGGCAGGGACCGCACGGCCTCCAGCACGCGGCCGTCCTCCCCCTCGCTCACGGGAGGACCCGGCGGCGAGCGGTCGGGCAGCAGGTCCTGCACCACCTCCAGGCGCCGCCACGGCCTCCGGGCGTCCGAGACGAGCACCCGCACCAGCGTGGTGCGGGCGTAGGCGGCCGGGTTGCCGTCGGCGCGCACCCGCGGCCACGCCGACCACAGGCGCTCGAGCGCCTCCTGGACGAGGTCGTCGGCGCGGTGCGCGTCACGGCACCACGTCCGCGCCAGGCGCCGCAGGCGGGGTGCAGCGGCGGTGGCGAACGCGTCGAAGGACGCCTCCAGCTCGCCGGCCACAGCACCTCCTCGGACTCCGTGCAGCAGCGTCACAGCAGGAGTACGCGCCGCACCCCTCCTGAGGTTGCACGACGACGACGGCTGGCGCGGCGCGCTGGCGCGGGACCGCTGCGGTGCGCCACCCTCAGCCATGACCGCTGTGGATCATGCGAAGCCGGTGTCGGCGCGGCGTCCGCGCGGAGGGTGGCGCTGGACCGCCGCCGGCACGGTGGCCCTCCCCGTGCTGTGGACCGTCCTGGCCCTGGTGGTCGGGTCGTTCGGCATGCGTCCGGTGTGGGTCGCCGCGCACGTCGTCGTCCTGGGAGTGGCCGTGTGCGTGGGCCTCGGGCACCGCTGGGCCTTCGCCGCCGTGGCGGTGCTGGGGGCGGTGGTCCTCGCCGGGAGCGTGGTGGACCCGGGGATGCTCGCCGCGCTCGGCTGGGTCTTCGGGAGCCTCTACCTGGCCATCGGCCTCGCGCTCCTCGTCGCGTCTCGCCCACGCCGCCCGTGACCGCCGCACCGCCAGGTCTGGCCGCACCGCCAGGTCGCTGAGGCCCCTGACCGCGGGCGGGGGAGCTGCGGGGGTGCGAGGCTGCTGGTCCCGCCACCGCGACCTCGGGGACCACCGCTGAACACCACCCGCCCGCGCCCAGCAGGCTTCGCCGTCGCCTCAGCGGCGCTCGTGCTCAGCTTCGTCTCCGCGGGCACCCCGATCCCGCTCTACAACCTCTACCGCGCCGAGGACGGGCTGACCACGGCCGACCTCACGGTGGTCACCGCCGCCTACCTCGCCGCGGCGGCGGTGTCCCTGCTGGTGCTCGGCCGGCTGTCCGACCACCTCGGCCGCAGGAGCGTCGGCGTGGCGGCGCTGGTCAGCACCGCGCTGGGCCTCGTCGTCCTGCTCGGGGTCGACGGGGTGGCGCCGCTGGCGGTGGGGCGGCTCCTGCAGGGCCTGGCCACCGGGCTGGCGTCCAGCGCCCTCGGAGCGCTCGTCGTCGACACCGCTCCGGAGCGCCGCCGGTGGCTGGCGGCCGTGGTGACGAGCGCCGCGCCGACGCTCGGCATCCCGCTGGGCGCGCTGCTGACGGGGGTGCTCGTCGACACCGCCCCCGCCCCGCACCTGCTCAGCTACAGCACCGTGCTGGCGCTGCTCGTGGTGGTGGCCGTCGGCGTGGCGCTCGGACCGGAGACGTCAGCGCCCACCTCGCTCCGCGCGGCGCTGGGCTCGCTGCGCCCGCGCATCACCGTCCCCGCGGGGGCGGGCCGGCAGCTGGGGGCGGTGGTCGGCTTCATCCTCGCCACCTGGTCGCTCGGCGGCTTCTACCAGGCGTTCGGCCCGACCATCGCCGAGGAGCAGCTCGGCTCCAGCACCGCGCTGCTGGCCGCCGCCGTCTTCGCGTCCTTCACCGTGCTGGCCGTGGTGGGCGGCCCGCTGTCAGCCCGCTTCCGCGCCGACCTCGCGCTGCGCTGGGGCGCGCTGGTCTACCTCCTGTGCGTGGCCGGGATCCTCACCGCGCTCGCCGCCGCGGCCACCGGCCCGTTCCTCGCCGCCAGCCTGGCCGCGGGCGTCGCCCAGGGCGCGGCGCAGACCGGCGGCATGCGGGCGCTGCTGGCCCGCACCGGTCCCGCCGACCGCGCCGGCGTGCTGTCCACGGTGTTCCTGGCCAGCTACACCTGCGCCGCCGTGCCGAGCCTCGTGGCGGGCCGCCTCACGGAGACCTTGACGCTGGTGCAGATCAGCGCCGGGTACGGGGTGCTCGCGGTGGCGGGCGTCGTCGTCGTCCTGCTGGTCGCCCGCCCCGCGCGCCAGGCGTGAACCTCAGAGCTGACGGCCCAGCTGGGAGTCCAGCCAGCGCAGCTGCTCCCAGCCGGCCTGCTGGTCGGCCTCGACGAAGAGCCTGAAGTCGTGGCCCAGCGGCTCGCGCTCGTACGGGAAGTCGACGCCCTGCTGGGAGAAGAGGTCCACCACGGCCTCCACGCGGTCACCGTTGAGGTCGCCGCCGGTGAGGTGGATCTGAGGGGCCGTCGCCTCCACCCCGGGCAGGAACTCCAGGTACGACTGCGGGTCGCGGCTCATCGCGCCGTCCACCGACCACACCGCGGCGAAGCCGTCGGGGTGCTCCACCCCGAACCGGAACGCCCCGTGCCCGCCCATCGACCAGCCGACCAGCAGCCGCTGCGCCGCACCGGGCTCCACGCGGTACGTCGACTCGACGTGGGGGATGAGGTCGTCGATGAAGTGCGTGTCGTACACGCCCTCCCACCGGCCGTCCCTGTTGCTGTCCGGCGTCACGATGACGACGTCGCGCAGCGCCCCCGCCTCCACCGCCGCCCGCAGCCGCTCGGCCTCGGGCAGGAAGGTGGCGTTGGACTGGTCGCGCCCGTGCAGCGCGTACAGCACGGGGTAGCTCTTGCAGGCGGTGTAGTAGTCGGCGGGCAGGCTCACGCTGTACGGGACCGCCTCGCCGTCGGCGCCGGTCATCTCGGTGTCGAAGCGCAGGTCGCCCTGGGCCGTGCCGTCGCAGCCCGCGGTGCCGCTGGGCGACGACGACGTCGGCGGTCCGGCCACCGGCACACCGCCGACGCTGACCCGGTCCTCCCCGCGCTGCCGCAGCTCGCGGTAGGCCAGTGCCGCCGCTGCCACGAGCACCACCGCCACCGCGGCGGCGATGGCGACGACGAGCCCACGCCGCCGGCGCGGGCCTGGGGAGGACGGGGAAGCTGCCACCGGACGAGTCTGCGCCACGGAGATCGCGGTGGACACCGCCGCAGCCGCCGATCGGGCGCCCGCGCCGTTCGCGCCCCCACGGCGGGACGCTCGCGGGTGGGGCGACGGCGCATGCGCACTCCAGGGGCGTGAACGGGCCGATCTCGCCCCTGGGCTGCGCACGCGCGACGGCCGCGCTCAGCCGGTGGCGACCTCCACCTGCAGGGCTCGGACCACCTCGGCGAGCACGCCCGAGCTCAGCAGTCCCGGCCCGAGCGGACCGGCGGAGTCCTCGCCGAGCGCGGGCAGCTGCCGCAGCGCGGCCCGCACCTCGGGCGTGAGAAGGGCCACCTGCGCGGCGACCTCCAGCGCGAGCGCCCCTGTTCGCTCCTCAGCGGGAGCGGCCAGCGACACCGCCTTCGCGGCGTACGCAGCCGCGCCCAGCGCGTGCGCCCCCATGTGCGCGACACCGCTGGTCTGCCCCGCGGCGTGCGCCGCTGCCTTCGCGGCCGGAGACCGGACGGCGCTCGCGGCGCGTCCCGCCTCGAACCGGCGCCTGATCTCCCCCGCGGTGTCGAGCTCGCCCCGGCTGTACGCCCGGGTCCGGGCGACGCCGTCGCGCGGGCGGTCGTCGTCGGGGGCCTCGGCCTCGAAGAGGGGCAGCACGCGCTCGGCGCACCCGGCCGCCCACGCCGCCACGCACCGGCGGTCCACCTCGCTGAGCGCCTGCGGAGAGACCACCCCAGCAGCCTGCCACCGCACGAGCCCGCCGCACCCACCTCCAGCGGCGACGACCACAGGACGTGCCCTCAGCCGGGCAGCGGGCCGCCGCGGGCGTCGAGCAGGCTGTGCAGCACCGCGAGCTCGCTCGTCTGCGACGACACGACCGCCTGCGCCAGCTCGCGCTCAGCGGTGTCGGTCTCGGGCAGCAGCTGCAGCGCGGCCCGGGCCATCTCCACCCCGGCCTCGTGGTGGGGGATCATCAGCTGCAGGTAGAGCCGCTCGGCGTCGGTGCCCTGCGCCGCCTGCAGCTGGGCGAGCTGCTCGGCGGTGGCCATGCCGGGCATCGCGTCGACACCGCTGACCCCGGCGCCCGAGCCCGTGCCGTCCATGCCGTCCATGCCGTCCATGCCGTCCATGCCGTCCATCGAGCTCATGTCGTGACCGGCGTGCCCGCCGTCCCCGGACGCGTCGTGCCCCATCCAGGCCATCACCGGCTGCGACCCCGTCTGCGGCAGCCCCCACAGCTCCAGCCAGCCGTGCATCTGCCCGGCCTGCTGCTGCTGGGTGAGCATGATGTCGGTGGCCAGCTGGCGCACCTCGGCGTCGTCGGTGGCGCCCAGCACGGACAGCGACATCGTCACTGCCTGCCGGTGGTGCGCCTGCATGTCGCGGGCGAAGCCCGCCTCCACGGACGTGTCCGACGGCGCGGCGACGGCGCTGGCCGACGTCCCGGTCGGGCCGGCGCTGTTCACCAGCAGCACTCCGAGCACGCCCGCCGCGACCAGCGCCACGGCGGCGAAGACCGCCAGCGCCACCACCACCGGGGAGCGGTTCGACCCGTGCGCGCGCGGCCCAGCGGCGTCGTCGTCCTGCGGGAGGCCGTCAGGGGGGAGGCTCACGCGGGCGTGCCCACCCCGCCGCTGCAGGGAGCGCCCGGCTCAGGGGTCTGCGGGCCGTTGACGTACTTGCGGATGAAGACGGCCAGGCGCGGGTCGTCGGCGCTCGGCAGCTGCAGCTGCTCGCCCCAGGCGCTGGCGACCACGGGGCTGGGCACGCCCGCGTACGGGCTGAGCAGCGTGAAGTCGCTGACGGAGACGGCCTCGCGCAGCACCTCGACCTGGTCCGCGGGCAGCGACGGGTCGTAGGTGACCCACACCGCGCCGTGCTCGAGGGAGTGGACGGCGTTGCGGTCGGCCACCTGCGCCTGGTCGGTGTAGACGCCGCAGTTCTGCCAGACCTGGTCGTGGTTCCCGCCGACCGGGGGCAGCGGGTCGTAGGTGACCTCGGTGGTGACGTGCTCGCGGCCGAGGTCGCGGCCGTACTCGCCGCCGAACTCCTGCACGCCCTCGATCGGCCGCGCGGCCACCGCGGCCTCGGCCGCGTCCTTGCGCTGGTCGACCACGATGACGGTCGCCACCGCCGCCACGACGACGGCGACAGCGCCTGCCGTCAGCGCGATGACGAGCGTCCGGTGCCGCTTCTCGCGCCGCTCGGCCTCCTTGCGGGCTGCGGCGGCTCGGGCGGCGCGCTCGGCGCGGTCGATCTTCTTGGCTTCGGCCACGCTCCCGATCGTCGCACGGGGTCGGCGCGCGTCACGGCAGGTCGCCGCGCGTGCTCGCCGGTCAGGCGCCCGCCGCCCGTCCCGGCTGTGGTGGTCCTCACGGCTCGGACGGCTCCTCGAGGAGCACGAGGCCGTTCCCGTCCGGGTCCTGGAAGTGGAACATCGGCGGCACCCCCTCCCAGCGCAGCACCTCGTCGTTGTGGAGGACGACGCCGGGCGTCCCGCGCAGCCGTGCGTGCGCGCCGTCGGCGTCGGGCGTGCCCAGCCGGACGGCCATCGGCAGCGGGCTGTCCGGTGGCAGCAGGACGATGCCGACGTCCGAGCCCGGCGGCACCACCTCCACGTACCGCGCTCCGGGCATCGCTTCCACGTCGGTGCGCAGGGTGCAGCCGAGCACCTCGGTGTAGAAGCGCAGCGCGGCGTCCTGGTCGGCCACGGGGACGGCCACGCTCAGCACCCTCGTCGTCATCGCTCTGGTCACGCGGGGGAGACCGGCTGCGACGCGCGGACTCATCGGTGGTCGACGGTGCTCGACGGCGCGTGACGGCGCTTGACGGCCGAGTACTCAGTGCCGCAGAGTACCGGTACTCAGCGACGCTGAGTACTGATGGTGGGGAGGGCGATCTGGACAACCTCACCGAGATGCTCAAGGGCGTCCTCGAGGGCTGCGTGCTGCAGGTCATCGACCGCGGCGAGACCTACGGCTACGAGATCACCTCGACGCTGCAGGGGCTCGGCCTCACCGGCGTCGTCGAGGGCACCGTCTACGCGATCCTGCTGCGCCTGGAGAAGAACGGCCTGGTCAGCACCGACAAGCGGCCCAGCACCAGCGGGCCGCCGCGCAAGTTCTACGCCCTCAACGACGCCGGCCGGCAGCGCCTGGCCGCGTTCTGGAGCACGTGGGACTCCCTGTCCACCACCATCGACGACCTGCGGGAGGACCGCCGTGCGTGACCTGCTCACCAAGCTCATCGGGGAGAAGAAGGAGTGGCGCCTCATGGAGGCCCGCGCCGCGGCGCTCCCCGAGGACTACCGCGTCGTGTACGCGGAGATCAAGAAGTACGTCTTCAACCTCGCCGGCGGCGACGGCCGCTCGGTCGTCGCGCTCCTCGAGGACCTGCTCGGCCTGTTCGAGACCGGCGCCGCCGACGGCCGCCGCGCCCTGGAGGTGACCGGCGACGACGTCGCCGGCTTCTGCGACGAGCTGCTCCGCAACGCCCGCACCTACACGCAGGACTGGCGCGAGCAGCTCAACCGCACCGTCCACGAGAGGCTCAGCGGCCGCTCCTGACGGACGACGACGACGGCGGTCGTCGTCAGGCGCGGCCCCACAGCGCGAACGGCGTCGCGCCGGGCCTGAAGCCGCACGCCCCGGCGAGGGCGGCCGCGTCGCGGAAGCCGTGGGCGAGGGCGTCGGGGTGGTGCGCGTCGCTGCCGAACGCCACGGCGTCGCCGCCCGCCTCGCGCCACCAGCGCAGGACGCGGCCCTCCAGCGGCCGGCGCGTGTTGAGCTCCAGCGCCCGGCCGGAGGCGGCCAGAGCCGACAGGGCCGTGCGGACGTCGTCCTCCAGCGCGTCCCACGGCACGGGTCCGGCGGAGGCGGGCCAGGTGCGCAGCGGGTAGTCGACGTGGGCCAGCACTGCGAACGGCGCGTCGCTGGCGGCCAGGGCGGTGACCTCGGCGAGGTAGGCGCGGACCACCTCGACCGGTGGCCGCTGGAGGTAGCCGTTCCCCGTCTCGACGTGCTCGCCCTGCGCGGCGTCGGGGTGGAGGTCCGGCAGCGCGTGCACCGACCCGACCAGGCGCTCGGCACCGGTCGCGCTGACGAGGTCGGCCACGGCGGCCGGGTGCCAGTGCGGCTCGCTGAGCTCCAGTCCGGACCAGATCCGCAGGCCCGGGAAGTCGTGGCGGCAGCGCTCGACCTCGTCCAGGTACGCCTGCACCTCGAGGGGGTTGCCGAGGAAGGCGCCGTGGGCGTCGACCTGCCCTCGGTAGCGCTCGGGCAGCGGCTGGCCGTGCAGGTTCCAGCGCGTGAGGTCGACGTGCTCGGTGAACGCGAGCGCGGGCAGCCCGATCTCGACCGCGCGGGCGCAGGTGGCGTGCATGTCACCGGCCGGCGCGTCCCAGGAGAACTGGCTGTGGACGTGGCCGTCGGCGGGCAGCACCCTGCGACGCTAGCGCCCCGTCTGGTCGGGCAGGTGTGCGCGCCAGAAGGCGTCGACCCCGGCGGCCGCGCGCTCGCGGATGCGCGCGGCGGGGGGCGGCGGCTCGCCGAGCATGCCGCGGTCGAGGTCGGCGCCCATGACGAGGAAGGCGAAGTGCTCCGCGGCCAGGTCTGGGCTGGTCACGGAGAGGCGTTTGCGTGCGGCGAGGACGGTGAAGGTGCTGGAGAGGGCGACGAGCACGGCCTCGGGGGCACGGCGGCGGTAGTCGGCGAGCAGGTCGGGGAACCTCTCGCCCTCGCGCGCCAGCAGCCGGCGCAGCGGCACCACCGGGCCTGCCAGCACCGTGAGCGCCAGCTCCTCGGCCAGCTGTCCCAGTCCCGCGCGCAGGTCAGGGGCTTCCGCCAGCTCGTGGACGTGCGCGAGCAGCTGGCCGGTGAACCGCTCAGCGGTGTCGACCGAGCGCTCCAGCGCGGCGCGGAACAGCGACGGCTTGTCGGCGTAGAGGTTGAACACGGTCCGCTTGGCCAGTCCCGCCTCGACCGCCACCTGCTCGACGGTGGTCGCGTCGTAGCCGTGCGCCAGGAAGCACGTCGTGGCCGCCGCGAGGACCCGCTGGCGCGAGCGTGCGGCGCGCGGGTCCTCGGCGCGCGCGTCGCCGTCGTGAGGTGCAGCGGCCGCCACGAGCGCTCCTTCCGGGTGAGGTGCTGGGAGGAGTGTCCTGTCGGCGCTACCGTACGACCAGGTCTCTTGCACCGAACGGTGCAACACGGAGGGCGGTGGTGGTCGTGGCCGAGGGCGAGCTCGACGCGTCGGCGGCGGTGACGCGCAGCCTGCTGGGCTGGGGCGTGGTCGCAGGGCCGTTCTCCGTGGTGGTGGGCCTGGTGCTGGCGCTGACCAGGCCCGGGTTCGACCTGTCGCACCACGCGCTGTCGCTGCTCATGATCGGCGAGCACGGCTGGCTCCAGCGCACGAACCTCGTGCTGACCGCGCTCATGGTCCTGGCCGCGGCGGTGGGTGCTGGCCGTGCCCTGCGTGACGGGCGAGGGCTGGCCATCGCGACGACGACGGCGGTCTACGGCCTGGCGCTGCTCGCCAGCGCCGTCGCGCTGCCCGACCCGGTGGCGGGGTTCCCGCCCGGGTCGCCCTCAGGACCGATCAGCACGCACGGGCTGCTGCACATCGTGTTCGGTGCGATCGGGTTCCTCGCGCTCGCGGTGGGAGCGTCCGCGGACGCGCGGTGGCGCGCGTCGCTGGGGGAGCGCGGAGCCGCCCGGCGCTCGCAGCTGCTCGGGGCGGTGGTGCTGGTCGGCTTCCTGGCCGGGGCGGCGCTGGCGCAGCTCGCGGTCGGGACGCTGCTGCTGTGGGTGGCCGTGCTCGCCGGCTCCACCTGGCTGGCGCTGGCGAGCGCCCGCCTGTACGCGCACGTGCCGCATCCGCTGTACGGCCGGCGGCCCGCCGCTGCGGCTGGCTGACGTCGTCGTCACCTCGGGCGCTCTTCGCACGTGCCGCGGAGAGCGGGCCGAGGACGCCCCGCTCTCGGCACGTGTCGTGGACGGTGCGAGAGGGGGGGTCAGGCGTCCCAGCGGACGGGCGTCGTGGTGCCGCTGGCCCAGTCGGCGCGCAGCAGGCCGTAGCCGGTGCCGTCGAACAGGCGCCCGCCCTGGTCGGGCCAGGCGGACCGGTGGTGCGACTCCTTGACGAAGCCGCAGCGCTGCAGCACCGCGCGCATCACCTCGTTGTCGATGCGGGTGTTCGCCTCGATGCGCTGCAGCTCGGGGTCGCGGTCGAAGAGGTGCTGGCTCAGCCAGCGCACCGCCGCGGTGCCCAGCCCCCGACCGCGGTGGGCCTCGTCGATGCGGAGGTCGAACAGCGGCGTGCCGTCGTCGAGGTCGTCGACGCGGACCAGACCGACGCGCTCGCCGTCGGCGCGGAGCCAGTGGGTCTGGGTGTGCGGCCCGGCCCAGGAGCCGTCGGCGGCGCTGGCGAGCGCCTGGTCGCGCGTCCACCGCTCGCGGACGTGGAACGGCCAGGCCTGCCGGGTGAGGACGTCGGCGAGGTGCTCGGTGTCAGCCGGGAGGTCGAGCAGAGCCGTGGAGAAGATCACCGGCGCAGCCGAGCACGGACCTGCGGGCTCATGACCCCGCAGACCCCTCTGTGCAGAGCGGGACGTGCTGGTCGGGCAGCGGTGCTGTCGCCTCGACCGCGTCGACGGGACCCGGGCGAGGCGGTCGCGGGGCGGCGGCGAGGGCGCCCGGGGCGTCCGGGCGGCTGTCCACCGCCTTCTGCCGTCCGCGCCCCACCGGCCGAGCATGGACGGCTGCGCGCTCCGGCGTCCACCCTCGCTGGGTGGATCTGCGCCACTCCCGCACTGGCACGGGGTGGCCCCGTGCCACTCCTACTGGCACGGGGCCACCCCGTGCCAGTGCGGGACCCCGAGGTCCGAGGTCGGCAGCGGTCAGGCGGGCGTGAGGTTCCGGCGGGGGAGCGGGCTCGAGTAGACGACGCTCGTGGTGATGCCGCCGAGCGTCGCCAGCTTGCCGGTGATGCGCTCCAGGTCGCGCATGCTGCGTGCCAGCACCTTGAGGATGAAGCAGTCGTCACCGGTGACGTGGTGGGCCTCCACCACCTCGGGGAGCACCGCGAGCAGGTCGTGGAACGGCTTGTAGTTGCCCGTCGGGTACGCCAGCCGCACGAACGCCTGCACGCTGTAGCCGAGCGCCTCCGGGTCGACCACGGCCGTGTACCCGGTGATGACGCCGAGGTCGGTGAGCCGCCGCAGCCGGTCGGCGGTGGCGCTGGGGGACAGGTTCACGGCGCGGGCGAGGTCGGCGACGGTCATCCGCCCGTCCTGCTGCAGCGCCTCGACGACGCCCCTGTCGACGGCGTCCAGCAACGGCTGTGGGTTCGACGGCACGAGCGTCAGGATGCCAGCGGATCCACGGCCACAGGAGCAGACAGCCGTGGATCACCCCTGTGCGCCGGGACCGGCTCCCGCTTGCATGGACGGCATGACCAGCCAGCACGGCGCGACCTCCGCCGCCGACTTCTTCGCCGCCCGGCTCGCCCACCAGACCGACCCCGCCGACCTCGCCCGCGCCCGGGCCACCGGCGCGGCACCGCTCGTCGTCGACGTCCGCTCCGCGGCCGGGTGGGCGCAGGGCCGCATCCCCGGCGCCGTGCACGTCCCCCTGGCCGAGCTGACCGACCGCATCGGCGAGCACGCCCCCGACCTCGACGCCGAGGTCGTCGTCTACTGCTGGGGCCCCGGTTGCAACGGCAGCACGCGCGCCGGGCTCGCCCTGGCGCTCGCGGGGTACGGCCGCGTCAAGGAGCTCGTCGGGGGCTACGAGTACTGGGTCCGCGAGGGCTTCGCCGTCGTCAGCGACGCCGGCCGCAGCCGCCGGGCCCCGGACCCGCTCGCCGCGCCCGCCGGGTGACCGACGGGCACCTCGGCGCCGCCCGGCTCAGGCGGTCGTGGTGCGCGCCGTGACGACGTCGGCGAGGGTCGCGTGCAGGGAGACGATGCGGCTGACCCCGGTGACGGTGAAGAGCCGCGAGACCTGCTCGCTGGCGCCGACCACGGCCAGCCGCCCCCCGAGCGCCGTGGTCCGGCGCAGGGTGAGGAGCAGCGCTCCCAGACCCGAGGAGTCGACGAAGGGCACCGCGGCCAGGTCGACCACCACGTCCGTCCGAGCCCGCACGCCGTCGGGGCCGTCGGGGCCGTCGGGCAGCGGCAGCGCCCGGTCGGTGGCGCTGCGCAGGCGCGGGGCCGAGTAGATGTCCAGGTCGCCGACGAGCGTCATGACGCACAGCGCCCTGGTGCCGCGAGCGCGCGGGCGCACCTCCACGGACACGTCCAGCGCGGACGTCGCGCGGGCGTGCTGCTCGGGCGCGCGGGTGGGGGAGCAGCTCATGCTGAGGCCGATCCGTCAGGGCGCGTCGAGGCTGCGGGCGCGCAGGACGAGAGGTGCGGGACGGTCACCGGGGCGCATCCCCACGCACGCCGGGTCCGGTGTCGTCACGCAACGTAGCCCTCGGGCGCGGTCGCAGCAAGGCCCGGGGGACGTGGGCGGGGGACGCGCCGACGGGGCGGGGTCGGCTGGCGGGCCGGCGGGCCCTGGCCGAGCCTTGCCCTGTGGACCTGGACCTGCGTGGACGCGTCGTGCTGGTGGTCGGGGGGCGGGGGCTCATCGGCTCCGCCGTGGTGGACCGCCTGACCGAGGAGGGCGCCACCGCCGTCGTCGCCTCCCGCTCCACCGACCCCGACGACGCCGGCACGCGCCTGCGCCTCGACGCCCGCGACGACGCCTCCGCCGCTGCTGCCGTCGAAGCGGTGCTCGCCCGCCACGGCCGCCTCGACGGCCTGGTGGTGACCGCCGCTCCCAGCGCGCGGACCCTCGACCCCGACCGCAACGACGACCCGGCCCAGGTGCTGGAGGCCTTCGACGCCAAGGCCGTCGTCTTCCTGCGGCTGGCCACCGCCGCGCTGCCGGCCATGCGGGAGGCCGGCTACGGGAGAGTCGTGGGCATCAGCGGCCAGAACGCGTTCCTCACCGGCAACACCACGGGCGCGGTGCGCAACGCGGCGCTCATCGTGGCGGCGAAGAACCTCGCGGACGCCGTCGCCGGCACCGGCGTCACCGTGAACACCGTCAGCCCGGGCACCGTCACGCCCACGCCCGCCGCCGAGGTGCAGCCGGGGCGCGGTGGGGAGTCCAGCCCGGACCAGATCGCCGACCTCGTGACCTTCCTGCTGTCCCCGCGGGCCAGCGCCATCTCGGGTGAGTCCATCGCCACCGGGCACCGCGTGCGCGGGGTCGTCTCCCTCTGAAGGGCCTCGCGGGCACCCGCAGGTCGTCTTGACGGACCGGTGTCGCACCCGTCACGCTCGTGCCGCACCACCAGAACCACACGCTCCACCCGTTCCACAGGTCATGAGCGTCAGCGACAAGCCCTGGCTTGCTGACCGGCAACCCTCGCTCTGCGGCGGGGTGCCCCAGGTGACGACCCGACCGGCCCCGCACCCGCGGGGACCCGGTAAGCGCGAGGCCCCCTCGGGGGGCGGAAGACGAGGCCCGGCGATGTCCTCACTGCACCTGGCGCTCGCCCTCGGCGGCGACCCGACCACCACGGCGGCCCAGTGGTCCCAGCGCGCGCGGGAGGCGGAGGTCGGCCTGCTCGACCTGGTCACCCTCGACGTCCCCGCGGGCCCGAGCGGTGGGACCACCGGCGGGCTCGACGCCGTCCGCGCCGCCACCCGGCTCGCCGCGACCACGCGGGCCATCGGGCTGCTGCCCACCGTGCACGCCGGGGCCAGCGACCCGTGGAGCATCGCTCGGGACGTCGAGGCCCTCGACGGCGCGAGCGGCGGCCGCGCTGGCGTGCACCTGCGCGTGCCGGTGCCCGCCGACGAGAGCGGCTGGGTCCAGGCGGTCCGCCGGGGCTGGTCGCGCGGCACTGCCGGCACGGGCGGCACTGCCGGCACCGGCGGCACCGACAGCGCGGCAGGCCCGCTCGTGGCGCTGCCCGGACGCGTCGGGCGCGGGCCCCGGGCGCTGCCCGCGGACGCCGCCGACCTCGGGTTCGTCTCCCCCCGCACCACCGTCGACGCCCAGGAGCTGGTCGCGGCGGCGCGCACCGCGGGGGCGCCCCGCCACCTGCTGGGAGACCTCGTCGTCGTCCTCGACGACGACGCGAGCCGCGCCCGCGCGCGCGCCGAGAGCACCGGCGGGCGTGCGCCCGCCACGGCGCCGCAGGGCACCCGCGTGTTCTCCGGGACGCCCGCCCAGCTGGCGGACCTGGCGCTGGGGTGGCGCACCGCCGGGCTGAGCGGGCTGCGGCTGCACCCGGCCGACCCCGACCGCGACCTGCGGGGCGTCACGCGCGGCCTCGTGCCCGAGCTGCAGCGCCGCGGCGTCTTCCGCCGCTCCTACCGCGGCACGGACCTGCGCGAGCGCCTCGGGGAGCCCGCGGTCGCCGCGCGCTCGGCCCGCTCGTCGGAGCACTGCACGGCCGCCTGACGGCCGGAGCCGGAACAAGCGCGCCCCCGCTCCTGCTGACCCGCACGTGGCTGCTCCACCGGACCCGACGATGAAGCCCCTGCACCTGGCCGTCGCGCTGGACGGAGCGGGCTGGCACCCCGCCGCGTGGCGCGAGCCCACCGCACGTCCCAGCGACCTCTCCACCGCCCGGTACTGGGTCGACCTCGT
Source organism: Streptomyces sp. NP160 (assembly GCF_006335115.1). Taxonomy (GTDB): domain Bacteria; phylum Actinomycetota; class Actinomycetes; order Actinomycetales; family Quadrisphaeraceae; genus Quadrisphaera. Next base: position 109,162 of record NZ_VDMJ01000002.1, on the reverse strand, counting down.
CCGCGAGGCCGAGGCCGGCCTGCTCGACCTGGTGACCCTCGAGGACGCGCTGCGCGTGCAGTCGGCCGACCGCACCGACCTCGTGGTCGGCCGCCTCGACGCCGTGCTGGTCGCGGCGCGGCTCGCGCTCGTCACGCGGCACATCGGCCTCGTGCCGAGCGCCACGGCCACCCACACCGAGCCGTTCCACCTGTCCAAGGCCGTCGCCACGCTCGACCACGCCAGCCGCGGCCGGGCCGGGGTGCGCGTGCAGGTGTCCCTGCGGCCCGAGGAGGCGGCGCAGTTCGGCCGCCGCCCCGAGCTCGCGGCGCTGACCCCCGGGCAGGCGCCGGAGCCGCCGCTCGTGGAGGACGTCTTCGACGAGGGCCGCGACTGGGTCGAGGTGCTGCGGCGCCTGTGGGACTCCTGGGAGGACGACGCCGAGATCCGCGACGTCGCCACCGGCCGCTTCGTCGACGTCGCCAAGCTCCACACCGTCGACTTCACCGGCCCGCACTTCTCCGTGCGCGGTCCCTCCACCACGCAGCGCCCGCCGCAGGGCCAGCCGGTCGTGGCGGCCCTGAGCCACGTGCCCGTGGCGCACCGCTTCGTGGCGCGCGCCGCGGACCTGGGGTTCCTCACCCCTCACGACGACGACGACGCGCGCCGCCTGGTCGCCGCCGTCCGCGCCGAGCGGGAGGTCCAGCCCGCCTGGCCGGACGGTGCGGGCGACCAGCCGCTGCGCCTGCTCGGGGACGTCGTCGTCGTGCTCGACGAGCGGCCGGGGGCAGCGGCGGAGCGGCTGGCCCGCCTCGACGAGGCCGCCGGCACCCCGCTGGCGCGGACCAGTGACGCGCTGGTGTTCGCCGGCACCCCCGGCGAGCTCGCCGACCTCGCGCTGGGCTGGCAGGAGGCGGGCCTGGACGGGCTGCGGCTGCGGCCCGCCGTCCTGCCTGACGACCTGGTCGCCATCACGCGCGGCCTGGTGCCCGAGCTGCAGCGCCGCGGGGCCTTCCGCCTCGCGTACGCCGAGACCACCCTGCGCGAGCGCCTCGGCCTGCCGCGCCCCGCCAACCGCTACGCACTGGAGGCGGCTCGATGAGCAAGCGCCAGGTCCACCTCGCGGCGCACTTCCCCGGCGTCAACAACACCACCGTGTGGTCCGACCCCGCCGCGGGCAGCCACATCGACCCCGACTCCTTCGTCCGCTTCGCGCAGACCGCCGAGCGCGGGAAGCTCGACTTCATGTTCCTCGCCGAGGGGCTGCGCCTGCGCGAGCACGCCGGGCGCATCTACGACCTCGACGTGGTCGGCCGCCCCGACACCTTCACCATCCTCGCGGCGCTCGCGGGCGTCACGACGCACCTGGGCCTGACCGGCACCATCAACTCGACCTTCAACGAGCCGTACGAGGTGGCGCGCCAGTTCGCCACCCTCGACCACCTCTCCGAGGGCCGGGCGGCCTGGAACGTCGTCACCAGCTGGGACGCCTTCACGGGCGAGAACTTCCGCCGCGGCGGCTTCCTCGCCGCCGACGAGCGCTACTCCCGCGCCCGCTCGTTCCTGGACACCGCCGTCGAGCTCTTCGACTCCTGGCGCGGTGACGAGGTCGTCGCCGACAAGGCCACCGGCCAGTTCCTGCGCGCACCCGGCCCCGGCGCGTTCTCCCACCACGACGCGCACTTCGACATCGCCGGCCACACCACCGTGCCTCGCAGCCCCCAGGGGCGGCCGGTCATCTTCCAGGCCGGTGACTCCGAGGAGGGCCGCGAGTTCGCCGCCGAGCACGCCGACGCCATCTTCAGCCGCCACGCGACGCTGGAGGCGGGCCAGCCGTTCTACGCCGACGTCAAGGCGCGCCTGGCGAGGTTCGGACGCGAGCGCGACGACCTGCTCGTGCTGCCCGCCGCCACCTTCGCACTCGCCGACACCGACGCCGAGGCCGAGGAGCTGGCCCGCGAGGTGCGCCGCGCGCAGGTCAGCGGCGCCACCGCCATCGTCTTCCTCGAGCAGGTCTGGAACCGCGACCTGTCCGGCTACGACCCCGACGGGCCCCTGCCCGACGTCGACCCCGTGGTCGGCGAGGAGCTCATCAGCAAGGGCCGCGCCAGCGTGCGCATGCACCGCGACCCGCTGGCCACCGCCAAGGCGTGGCGAGAGCGCGCCGAGGCGGAGGGCCTGTCCATCCGCGAGCTGATGATCGAGCAGACCGCGCGCCAGACCTTCGTGGGCTCGCCCACCACCGTCGCCGACCAGGTCCAGCACCTCGTGGAGGCCGAGGCCGCCGACGGGTTCATCCTCGTCCCGCACATCACGCCCGCCGGCCTTGACCCGTTCGTCGACCAGGTGGTGCCGATCCTGCAGGAGCGCGGCGTGCACCGCACCGAGTACTCCGGCACCACGCTGCGCGAGCACCTCGGCCTGGCGCCCCTGCGCTCCTCCTCGGGAGCCCCCGCATGAGCACGCCGCTGGCCGTCCTGGACCTCACGCCCGTTCCCTCGGGCAGCACGGTCGCGCAGGCCCTGGCCAACAGCGCCGACCTCGCCGAGTCCGCCGAGCGGTTCGGCTACGCCCGCTACTGGGTGGCCGAGCACCACCTCAACCCCGGCGTGGTGGGCGTCTCGCCGGCCGTCGTGCTGGCGCTCGTGGCGGGCCGGACGAGCAGCATCCGCCTCGGTGCCGCGGCCCTGCAGACCGGGCACCGCACGGTGCTCAGCTGCGTGGAGGACTTCGCCCTCCTCGACGCCGTGCACCCCGGGCGCATCGACCTCGGCATCGGCAGGCCGGGAGGTCCGCCGCGCGGGCCCGACGGCTCGCTGCCGGCGCCCCCGCCGCCGCCGACGCCGGAGGAGCAGGAGGGCGCGGTGGTCGACGGGCTGCGCGTGCCCGGGCCGTTCCCGCTGGCGCCGATGCTCACGTCGGAGCGGTTCGCGGCGCTCCCGGCGCTCGTCCCCGTCCCCGGGCCTGGCGCGCCCTCCTTCGCGGACCAGGTCGACACCGTGCTCGACCTGCTCGCCGGCACCTACACGTCGCCGTCCGGGGTGCCGCTGCAGGTGCACCCCGGCACCGGTGCCGACCTGCAGCTGTGGCTCTTCGGCAGCACGGGAGGCACCACCGCCGCGGTGGCGGGGGAGCGCGGTCTGCGCTTCGGCGCCAACTACCACGTGGCCCCGCAGGGCGTCCTCGACGCCGCCCGCGCCTACCGGGCGGCCTTCCGCCCCTCCGAGGGCGCCCAGGGTCTGGCGCGGCCGCACCTGACGGTGTCCGCCGACGTCGTCGTCGCCGAGACCGACGAGGAGGCCGAGCACCTCGCCGCCGGCTACGGCCCGTGGGTGCGCTCCATCCGCACCGCCGCCGGCGCCATCCCCTACCCCAGCCCGTCCGAGGCGGCGGCGCTCACCGCCCCGGAGCGCTGGACCACCGACGACGACGCCCTGGTCCGCGACCGGCTCGCCACGCGCTTCGTGGGCTCGCCGAAGTCCGTGGTCGAGGGGCTCGAGCGGCTGCGCGACGCCACCGGCGCCGACGAGCTGCTCGTCACCACCGCCACCCACGACCACGCCGCACGGGTCCGCTCCTACGAGCTGCTCGCCGCCGAGTGGGGTGACCGGTGACCCAGGTCGCCCAGGGTCTCGACCAGCTCGACAGGTCGGTCTGGAACGCCCTGCACGGCCCCCACGCGGCGCTCGCGGTGCGCCGCGGCCGCGTGGTGACCTACCCCGACGACGTCACGCGGTTCTCCTCCCTGCCCGAGGACCCGACCCCGGCCGACTGGGACGACGCCGCGTCGCTCGTCGCCGGCGTGCGCGGCGACCGCGCGTTCCTGCTGCTCACCGGCGACGTCCCCGAGCCTCCGGCAGACTGGACGGTGCTCGTCGACCTGCCGGGCGTGCAGATGGTGGCCACCGACGCCGTGGCCTCCGCCCCGGACCCCGAGGCGGTGGTGCTGGACCTCGACGACCCGTCGGACGTCGCCGCGGCGCTCGCGCTGGTCGAGCGCACGCAGCCCGGACCGTTCTTCGAGCGGACCATGGCGATGGGCAGCTACCTCGGCATCCGCCGCGAGGGCCGGCTGGTGGCGATGGCGGGGGAGCGGCTGCACCCCCCGGGCGCGGTGGAGATCAGCGCGGTGTGCACCGACGCCGCGTGGCGCGGCCAGGGGCTGGGGACGCGGCTCGTGCACGCCGTGGCGCACGGGGTCCGCGAGCGGGGCGAGGTGCCGTTCCTGCACGCCTCCGCCTCCAACACCGGCGCGATCCGCCTCTACGAGCAGCTCGGGTTCCGGCTGCGGCGGGCCACCCGCTTCACGGCGCTGCGCCCGCCCGCCCCGCCGGGCGCCACCGCCCCGCGCTGACCGGGCCGCCCGCTCAGGAGAACCGCAGCGCCTCCTGCGGCACGTCGAGGTTCGCCCCGCCGCGGTAGCGCGTCGCCGGGTGGGTGTCCGGGAGCCGGGGCCCCCGGCCGAAGAGGGTCTCCCGCAGCGTCTGCGGCGACGCGGGCCGCTCGGCCAGCCGCCCGCGCCGGCGCAGCTCGGGGACCACGAGCTCCGCGAACCCGGTCAGGGTGTCGAAGGAGTGGTACTGGCGCAGGTTGATGCCGTCGACGCCGTCCTCGTCGAGCCAGCGCTCGATCTCGTCGGCCACCACCCGCGGCGTCCCCACCACGAAGTATCGGTCCTCGCGCTGCTCCGCCGCCGCGCGCAGCGCCTCCCCGACGGTCGTCTCCGGGGACACCCCGGGCACCGCGCTCGCGGGCAGCCCCGCCTGGTCGAGGGCGTCGACCACCCGCAGCTGCGGCGGCAGGTTCGGCAGGTCGAGGGGGTACCCGCGGTGGGCGAGGATCCCCTCCACGCTGGAGTGGCACCGGTACTCCTCCCACCGCCGCGCCGCCTCCTCCTCAGTGCGCCCGACGACGACGCCGGCCTGCACGACGAACTTCAGCTCGTCCGCGGAGCGGCCGTGCAGCGCCGCGGCGTCGCGCATCCGCTGCGCGTTGGCGCGGAAGTCGGCCGCGGTGCGCCCGCCGGTGAAGACCACCTCGGCGTGGCGCCCGGCGAACCGGGTGCCGGCGGGGGAGCCGGTCGCCTGGAAGACCACCGGCGTGCGCTGGGGCGACGGCGCGGACAGGTGCGGTCCCTGCACGCGGTAGTGCTCGCCGACGTGGTCGATGCGGCGCACCCTGGCCGGGTCGCTCCACACCCCGCCGTCCGCGTCGGCGACCACCGCGTCGTCGTCCCAGGAGCCCTCCCACAGCTTGTAGGTGACGTCGAGGAACTCGTCGGCGATCTCGTAGCGCCGGTCGTGCGGCACCTCCCCGTCCAGCCCGAAGTTGCGGGCGGCGTTGGGCAGGTAGGAGGTCACCACGTTCCAGCCGACCCGGCCCCGGGTGAGGTGGTCGAGCGTCGACATGCGCCGGGCGAAGGCGAACGGCGGCTCGTAGGTGGTGGAGAAGGTGATGCCGAACCCCAGGTGGCGGGTGACGGCCGCCATGGCGGGCACCACGAGGAGCGGGTCGTTGGAGGGGATCTGCAGGCCCTCGCGGATCGCGGTCTCCGGACCGCCGCGGAAGGTGTCGTAGGCGCCGACGACGTCGGCGAGGAAGACGGCGTGGAAGCCGCCGTCCTCGGCGAGCTGCGCCAGCTCGGTCCAGTAGTCGAGGTCGCCGAAGCGGTGGCGGTTGTTGCCGGGCAGCCGCCACAGGCCGTGGGTGATGTGGCTGACCGTGTTCATCTCGAACAGGTTGAGGACGAGCTGCTTGGGCTCCGGGGACATGCGGGCGGTCTCTCCTGGTCAGCCCTCGCCGACGGTCCACCACGACGGCAGCGGGGTGCCGTTGACGAGGTGGTCACCGAGGGCGCGGGCCTTGTAGCGGGCGGGGTTGTGGGACGCGACCGTCCTGGCGTTGCGCCAGTGCCGGTCGAGGGCCAGGTCGGTGGCCAGGGCGGAGGCCCCGCCCACCTCGAACAGGTCGGTCGCGGCGGTCAGCACCTGGGGCAGGACGACGAGCTGGGCCTGCGCCACGGCGAGGTCCGCCGCGCCGACCAGCTCCGCCACCTCGGCCTCCGGCGCGCCGTCGCGGACCGCCGCTCCGGAGGCGGTCAGCGCGGCGGCACCGAGGCGCACCGCGGCGGTCGCGGCGGTGGACCTGGCCGACAGGTCGCCCACCACCTCCTGCACCAGCGGGTCGTCCGCGGCGCTCGCGCCGCTGCCGTGGCTGAAGCGCCGGGTGCGGGCCCGCACGTAGGTCACCGCGTCGTCGACGACGGCGCGGGCGATGCCCGCGAGCACGGCCAGCAGCACCAGCTGCACGAACGCGCCGCCGTGGCCTGGGGCGCCGCGCTCGACCACGTCGTCCTCGTGGACGCGCACGCCCTCGAAGACGGTGGTGCCGCTGCCGGTGAGGCGCTGGCCGAAGCCGTCCCAGTCGTCCAGGCGGTGCACGCCGGGCGCGTCCGTGCGGACCAGGACTCCCACCGAGCTGCCACCCGGCCCGTCGGGCGACGTCACCGCCACCGACACGAGGTCGGCGAAGAGGGTGCCGGTGCTGTAGTACTTCGTGCCGTCCAGGCGCAGGCCCCGCTCGTCGCGGCTCAGCACCGCGCCCGGCGCTCCGCCGCTCGCGGCGCTCGAGCGCTCGAAGGTGGCGTTCCCGTGCACCGCGCCGTCGGCGAGCAGCGCGAGCCGGGCGCTCCGCGCCCGCGAGGGCGGGGCCAGCAGCGTCCTGTCGACGAAGGAGAAGTGCGAGCGCAGCGCCTGGGCGAGGTTGGAGTCGCGCCGCGCCAGCTCGGTGAGCAGCTCGAACAGCGCCCCGTACCCCGCGCCGTCGCCGCCGTGCTCGCGCGGCAGCGTGGTGCGGGTGAACCCGGAGGCGCGCAGGAGCTCCACCTCGGCCAGCGGCAGGCGCCGCTCGCGCTCGCGCTGCACGGCCTCCGCTCCGACCGCGGCGAGCACGCCGGCGTAGCGGTCGAGCAGCTCCCTGGCCGTCGGCGCGGCTGCCGGCGCGGCGGTCGTCGTCAACGCCCCGGCGCCTTCCAGTCGGGGAGCACGCCTTCCAGCTCCCACAGCCCCACCGCGCGGGTGCGCTGGATGGCGGGGTTGTGCGAGGCGACGGTGCGCACGTTGCGCCAGTGCCGGTCGAGCCCGGCGCTCAGCGACACCGCGGAGGCGCCGCCCACCTCGAACAGGCGCGTGGAGGCGTCGAGCACCAGCTTCGGGACCACCTCCTGCGCCTTGAAGACCTCCCGCTGCACCTCGGCCAGCCGCTCGCGACGCTCCGGAGGTGCTGCGGCGACGGCGGTGTCGACGTCGTCGGCGAGCGAGAGCACGAGCCGGCGCGCGGCCGAGGCCGCCGCGCTCAGCTCGCCGACCACCAGCTGCACCAGCGGGTCCTCGCGGGGGAGCGTCTCGCCGGCGAACCCGAAGGTGCGCCGGCGCCCCCGGACGAACGCGGCGGTGTCGTCCAGCGCGCGCTGCGCGACACCGGCCACCACCGCGAGCAGGCACAGCTGGAACACCGAGCCGAGGTGGTGCCAGCGCTCGGGCTCGTCGCCCGCGGCGCGGACCTCGGCCGGGTCCACCGGCACGGCGTCGAAGGCGGTGCTGCCGCTGCCGGTGAGCAGCTGGCCGAAGCCGTCCCAGTCGTCGGTGCTGGTCACGCCGGGGTGCGACGCGTCCACGGTGAGGGCGACGCGCTCGCCGTCGTCGTCGAGGGCGGCGACGTGGACCCAGTCCGCGTAGAGGCTGCCCGTCGTGTAGTACTTGCGGCCCGTCAGCCGGGGCGTGCCGTCGGAGCCCCGCACCAGGCGCGCCTCGAGCGTGGCGGTGGGCTGGCGCTCGGACTGCGCGTTGCCGACGAAGTCGCCGCGCACCAGGCGCGGGTACCAGCGGCGGGCACGAGCGTCGTCAGCGCTGTCGAGGCGCAGCGCCTCGACGAAGGCGACGTGCCCGCGCCACACGTGGCCCAGGCTCGCGTCGGCGGCCGACAGCCGCACCACGCGGTGGAGCACGTCGCGGAACGAGGCACCGCGCCCGCCGTGCTCGACCGGCACCGCGAGGGCGCCGAAGCCGAGGTCCCTCAGCTCCCGGAGCTGCTCGCCGAGCAGCGTGCGCGACTGCTCGCGCTGCACGACGTCCTGGCCGGCGCGGCCCAGCAGCGCCGCGAAGGAGGCCTCGTCGAAGGGAGCTGCGGCGCCGGTCGGCGCGGCGCTGAGCCGCAGCAGGACGGGAGCGCTCAATGCATCACCCTCCTCGCGAGGAGGTTGCCGCCGGCCTGCACCGCCTGCACGAGCACCACCAGCGTGACCACCACGATGACGATGACGGTGTAGTCGAAGCGCGCCCAGCCGTAGTTGAGGGCCAGGTAGCCCAGCCCGCCGCCGCCGAGGGCGCCGGCCACGGCCGTGGCGTCGAGCAGCGCCACGAGGATGTACGTGAGTCCCAGCACCACCGGTCCCAGGGCCTCGGGGACGACGACGGTGAACAGCACCCGCGCCGGGCTCGCGCCCATCGCCGTGCCCGCCTCCACCGCGCCGGGGGCCACGGCCACGAGGTTGGACTCCACCACCCGGGCGATGGCCACGCTGGCGACGATCGACAGCGGCAGCGTCTGCGGCAGCGGGCCCAGGCCCGTGCCGAAGACCAGCCGCGTCAGGCCCACCACCGCGATGGCCACGATGAGGAACGGCACCGGGCGGACGAGGTTGATGACGAAGTTGAGCACCGCGAAGACCACGCGGTTCTCCAGGATGTTGCCGGGCCGCGAGGCGTACAGCCACAGCGCGAGGAGCACGCCCAGCACCCCGGCCACCACGAACGACACGGCGGTCATCACGGCGGTGTCGGCCAGCGCCTGCCAGAAGCGGGGCAGGAAGGTCTCCAGGTCGAACTCACGCACCGACGGCCACCTCCTCGGCGACGTGCGCTGCGCGGGACGGCGCCGGGACCGGGGTCGCGCCGTCGAGGTCCACGACGGTGGCGCTCTCCCGCAGCTGGGCCACAGCCGCCTCGACGGCGGCCGGCTCCCCGAGCAGCTCCAGGGTGAGGCTGCCGAACAGCCGGTCCTGCAGCTCCTCGACGCCGCCGTAGACGACGTTGAGGTCCACGCCGGTGCGCCGGGCCACCTGCGACAGGAAGGGGTGGTCGGTCTCGCGGTCCTCCACGTGCAGCTGCACGAGGCGACCTCGGTGCACCTTGCGGATGGTGGCGAGCGCGCCCTCGTCGGGCACCGAGCGCAGCACCGACGACACGAACCGGCGGGTCACGGGGCTCTGCGGCCGGGAGAAGACGTCGTACGTGGTGCCGTCCTCCACCACCCGGCCGCCGTCCATGACGGTCACGCGGTGGGCGGTGTCGCGGACCACGTCGATCTCGTGGGTGACCAGCAGCACGGTGACGCCGTACTCCTCGTTGGTGCGCCGCAGGAGCGCGGCCACCTCGGCCGTGGTGGCCGGGTCCAGGGCGCTGGTCGCCTCGTCGGACAGGATGATCTGCGGCTCGGTGGCCAGGGCCCGGGCGATGCCGACGCGCTGCTTCTGCCCGCCGGACAGCTGGGAGGGGTAGGAGAGGGCCTTGTCGGTGAGCCCCACGAAGGCGAGCAGCTCCTCGACCCTGTCGAGCACCGCCTCCTTGCCCAGGCCCGCCAGCTTGAGCGGGTAGGCGATGTTGGCGTACACGGTGCGGGCGCTCAGCAGGTTGAACTGCTGGAAGATCATGCCCGTGCGCTGGCGGGCGGCGTAGAGCTCCTTCCCGCTCAGCGAGGAGATCTCGCGCCCCTCCACCACCACGCGCCCGCTGGTCGGGGTCTCGAGGGCGTTGACCGTGCGCAGCAGGGTCGACTTCCCCGCGCCGGAGTACCCGACGACGGCGTGGATCTGCCCCGCCTGCACCGACAGCGACACCTCGCGCAGGGCCTCCACCCGGCTCGCGCCGGTGCCGAAGACCTTCGACACCCGGTCGAACTCGATCGCGGTGCTCATGCCGCGGCGCCCTGGGCCTCGAGGTCGGCGAGGGTGTCGCGCAGCTGCTGGACGGGCACGTCGACGAGCACGGTGGTGCCGAAGTTCTCCGCCTCCAGGGCCTCCGCGACGCGCGGGTCGGCGTAGGCCTCCTGGAGCACCTCCCACGCCGGGTCGTCGGCCTTGTCGGCGGTCGTCGCCACGACGTTCACGTAGGGGAGGTTCTTCTGCGCGAGCGAGTCGTCGAGGTAGAGCGCGTCGTCCGCGGTCACGCCCTGCGACGGGTCGAAGTAGGAGGTGCCCACGACGACGGCCGACAGGCTCGGGTCGTCGAAGTTCTGCGGGATGTTCCGCGCCGGGACCTCGACGAACTGGAGGCCCTTGGGGTTGGCGGTGATGTCCTCGGTGGTCGGGAAGACGCCGGCGGCGTCGTCGACGGTGATGAGGCCGGCGGCGTCGAGGATGCCGAGCGCGCGACCGCCGTTGGACGGGTCGTCGGGGATGGCGATCCTGCCGCCGTCAGGGATCGACGCGACGTCGTCGAGCGTCGAGGAGAAGATGCCCCACTGCACGATGACGGTGGAGAACACCGGGGTGATGTCGGCGCCGTTCTCGCGGTTGAACGCCGACAGGTAGAGCACGTGCTGGAAGGCGTTGCCGTCGACGGTGCCGGCCACCAGCTCGGTGTTGGGCAGCACCCAGTCGTCGACGTTGGTCCAGGTGACGTCGAGGCCCTTCTCCGCGGCGACCTCCTTGATGGCGTCCTGGAACTGGGTGTCCTCGGCGACGGCGAGGTTGAGGCTGTAGCGCTGCGCGGGCGCTGCGCCGGTGTCCGCCGAGCCGCCGGCGGCGGCTTCCGCGGAGCTGCCGGAGCCGTTCACGGCGGCGACGACGCCGGCGACGATGCCGGCGGCGGCCAGCAGCGAGACGACGGCGGCGATGGCGCCGTTGCGGCGCCGCCTGCCGCGGGCGGCGACGGCTGCGCGCAGGTCGCTCGGCTGCTCTGGCTCCTGGTGGGAGGACGGGGAGCTGCTGTTCTCAGACATGGGTGTCCCTCGGTGCGGGCGCGCGGGAGCGCCAGGTGGGTGTTCGGGGTGGGCGGCATCGCCGGGGCGGTGCCGCTGACGGCTCCGCCCCGGTCAGGGGTGGTGGGTGTCCGTGTCTCGCTGGCTGCGGGACCCGCCTCGGGCGGGTCCCTCCGCTGCGGGGGTCGCCTCAGCGACCGCGGGGCAGCGAGCCGTCAGCGCGGCTGCGCGTCGGGCTGGTGCAGGGGCGGACCGGTCAGTCGGCCGACGGCCGACAGCGCGCCCCGAGGGCGGGCGCGCAGCAGGGGAGCCCGGACGGTGCCGGAGCGCAGGGGTGCATCACAGGAAGTGCCTCCATCGGTCCTGGCGGGAGCACCTGCCCGGAGGCTGGTTGCTGCGGCGTCGACGAGCCAGATCTCTCGGCCGCTCTGGATGGGTTGCTGGATTTCTACCGAGCGGTCGCTGGAATGTCAACGCGGCACGTCAGGGGACCGCGTGGCGCAGCTGACCCACCGGTCGGCGCGCTGCGCCAGTCGAGCGGGTGTGAGATGCCACTCAGCCGGTGGCGCTCGTCCCAGCGAGCGTGTCGGGCGCGACCTTCCTACCGTCGTGGGGTCGGCGACCGCCGGCGACCTTCGAGACGAGGAGGCGACATGTCCGCGGTGGACAAGGCGAAGAACGTGGTGCAGCAGACCGTGGGGAAGGTCGAGGAGGCGGTCGGCAGGAAGACCGACGACGCCGAGCTGACCGCGCAGGGCCAGAAGGACCAGGCGATGGGCGCCCAGCGCCAGGACGTCGAGAAGGCCAAGGACGCCTTCAAGGGCTGACCGGGCTCTCGTGGGTGCTGTGAGCACCCCCGGCGCGGCGGCCGGGTCCCTGGGCGCGGTCGCGCTCAGCGGGGCCGCCGCGCCCGTCGTGCACCAGCTGGTCGGCGCCGTCAGCTCCTCTGCGGAGCTGGCCGCGCTGGACCTGCACGAGCAGCTGGAGGTGCTGGCCGCGGTCAGCGAGCCCTGGCGGCACGCGGAGCACCGCCGCCACTCGGGGGTGCCCGAGGTGCTCGCGCAGGCCCTGGGGGGGCAGTGGCCCAGCCGCGTCCACGCGGGGCTGAGCGACCGCCGCGGCGACCCGGTCGCACCGCACCAGCTGCCGCACCTCGCCGACGACGTCACGGCCGTCCTCGACGGCGGGGGCCCGCGCCGGGAGCAGTTCGTGGCCGAGGTGGTCCGCCTGGTGCGCGAGGCCCGGCTGCGCTGAGCCCCGGGGGGCGCCGCCCCGCTCCACCCCGCCCCGGTCCGCGCCTGCGCGGCCGGGGCGTCGTGCTGCCCGCCCCGCCGCGGACCGCGGGGAGGGTGTGCGGATCTGCGCGCGCCGAGGTCCACGAGCCTCTGTAGCGTGGTCAGCCGTGCTGACGGCGCCCTCCGACGACCACGTCCTCCCCGAGACGAGTTCCGACGCCACCCAGGTGGTCCCCTCTGACGTGGCGCTGCCCGAGGGCGAGCCGCTGGCCGGCCCGTGGCGCCAGGTGCCCCTGACCGGCCTCGTGGCCCTGCTGGAGCACTCCGCCGACGTCCCCGAGGGGCGGCCGCGCGTGGTGGCCGTGGACGGGCGCGGCGGCAGCGGCAAGTCGGCCCTGGCCGACCGCCTGCTCGCGGCGGTCGAGGGCGGGGTGCTGGTGCGCACCGACGACGTCGCCTGGAACCACGGGTTCTTCGACTGGACCGAGCTCCTGGTCGACGGCGTCCTGCAGCCCGCGCGCGACGGCCAGGCCGTGAGCTTCCGCCCGCCGGCGTGGGCCGAGCACGGCCGCGAGGGGGCGCTGGAGGTGCCCGAGGGCACCCGGTGGCTGTTCCTGGAGGGCGTCGGCGCCGGTCGGCGCGAGCTCGCCGACCACGTCGACGTGGCCATCTGGGTCCAGTCCGTCCCGGCGGAGGCGGAGCGGCTCGGCATCGACAGGGACGTCGCCCTCGGCGTGAACGGCGGGCGCGAGGACGCCACCCGCTTCTGGCACGAGTGGCAGGCCGAGGAGCTGCCGTTCGTCGCGGAGCAGCGCCCGTGGGAGCGCGCCCGCATCGTCGTCGCCGGTGCGGGCCTGGCGGGGGTGCTGCGCGAGGAGGTCGTGGTGGCACCGCGCCCGGTCACCAGCCCCGCGGCGCCCGGTACCGCCGGCGAGGACGGCGGCGAGCCGGGCGAGATCACCTACGACGAGGCCCGCTACCCGGCGCGGCCGCGCCGCCTGCGCCCCCAGGCGCAGCTGGAGACCCGGCGCCGCCGCGCGCCGCACCGGCGCACCGCCGACGGCACCAACCCCGCGTACGTGGCCTGGCTCGTGCAGCAGTCGATGCTGGCCGACGCCGAGGGCCTCTCGCGGCAGCTGTCGGGCAGCCCGGCGATGTGGCGCAACCCCTACGCCCGCCCGGACGCCCGCCGCGCCGTCTCCACGGCGTCGGTGTGGTTCACCGCGTACCCCATCTCGCTCATCACGCGCGAGGGGGAGTCCTTCCTGGCGTCGGTGGCCGACGAGCGCCTGTGGAGCGCCTTCGAGGAGATCGGCATCGACGGCATCCACACCGGCCCGGTGAAGAAGGCCGGCGGCATCACCGGCTGGGAGGAGACCCCCAGCGTCGACGGGCACTTCGACAGGATCAGCACCCAGATCGACCCGCTCTTCGGCACCGAGGACGAGTTCCGCGCCGTCTGCGAGGTGGCCGACGCCCACGGCGGCTCCGTCATCGACGACATCGTCCCCGGCCACACCGGCAAGGGCGCCGACTTCCGCCTGGCCGAGATGGGCCACGGCGACTACCCCGGCGTCTACCACATGGTGGAGATCCCCCGCGAGGACTGGCACCTGCTGCCCGACGTGCCGGAGGGCCGCGACGCGGTCAACCTCGACGCCATCACCGAGGCGCGGCTGGCCGACGCCGGGTACATCATCGGCGCGCTGCAGCGCGTGATCTTCTACGCCCCGGGGGTCAAGGAGACCAACTGGAGCGCCACCGCCGAGGTCACCGGGGTGGACGGGCAGGTGCGCCGCTGGGTGTACCTGCACTACTTCAAGCAGGGCCAGCCCTCCATCAACTGGCTCGACCCGACGTTCGCGGGCATGCGCCTGGTCATCGGCGACGCCCTGCACTCCCTGGCCGAGCTGGGCACCAGCGCGCTGCGCCTGGACGCCAACGGCTTCCTGGGCGTGGAGAAGTCCGGCGAGGGCGCGCCGGCGTGGTCGGAGGGCCACCCGCTGTCGGAGGCCGCCAACCACGTCATCGCGAGCACCGTGCGCAAGGTCGGCGGGTTCACGTTCCAGGAGCTGAACCTCGGCATCGAGGACATCCGCGACACCGGCCGGGTGGGCGCGGACCTGTCCTACGACTTCGTCAACCGCCCCGCCTACCAGCACGCGCTGGTCACCGGCGACACCGAGTTCCTGCGCCTGACGCTGCGCACCTCCCTGGAGGTCGGGGTGGACCCGGCCTCCCTGGTGCACGGCATGCAGAACCACGACGAGCTCACCTACGAGCTGGTGCACTGGGCCACCGCGCACACGAACGACGAGTACGCCTTCCGCGGGCGCCCCACGACGGGCGCCGAGCTGGCCGAGGCCGTGCGCGGCGACCTCCTGCGCGGCATCACCGGTGAGGCGGCGGACTACAACCACGTCTTCACCACCAACGGCATCGCGTGCACCACCGCCTCGGTGATCGCCGCGTCCCGCGGGCACCGCACGCTGGACTCCATCGGCGACGACGACGTCGAGATGATCCGGCGGGCGCACCTGCTGCTGGCCATGTTCAACGCCTGGCAGCCCGGGGTGTTCGCCCTGTCCGGCTGGGACCTCGTGGGCGCCCTGCCGGTGCCCATCGAGCAGGTGGCGGCTCTCACCGACACCGGCGACACCCGCTGGGTGGAGCGCGGCGCCCACGACCTGCTCGACGTCGACCCCCAGGCCACCACCTCGGCCAGCGGCATGCCGCGGGCCCGGGTGCTCTACGGCTCGCTGCCCGAGCAGCTGCGCGACGAGAGGTCCTTCGCGCGGCGCCTGCAGGGGCTGCTGGCGCTGCGGGCCAAGCACGGCATCGCGACCGCCACGCAGGTGGACGTCCCGGCCGTCGCCCACCCGGGCATGCTCGTCATGGTCCACCGCCTCGACGGCGGCGACCCCACGCGCACGGCGCAGCTGCAGGTCACGGTGCTGAACTTCACCGGCGAGACCATCGAGGGCACCGTCAGGTCGAACCGCTTCACGCCGCGCATGGCCGTCCTGGACGCCCGCGACGAGGGCGAGATCGGCTGGGTGGACGACCTGCAGAGCTTCAGCGTGTGGCTCAGCCCGTACAGCGGCCTCTTCCTGCTCCTCAAGGACCCGGGCGCCCCGGAGGACGACCTGCGCCGCTCAGGCACCCACCGCTGAGGGTCCCCACCCGCACGACGACGAGGGCCGGCCGNNAGCGGCCGGCCCTCGTCGTCAGGGGCGGTGCTGGACGGTCAGGCCCGCCCGGCCACCCGCTCGCGCTCGACGGTCTGCTCGACGCGGACGTCCACGCGCTCCTCCTCGGTCGCCAGCAGCGTCCTGTGCACCAGAGCGGCGACCACGCCGCCGACCAGCGGGGCGAGGACGAACGCCCACACCTGGCCGAGCGCCTCGGGGCCGGCGAACAGCGCCGGTGCGATGGAGCGGGCGGGGTTCACCGAGGTGTTGGTCACCGGGATCGAGATGAGGTGGATCACCACGAGGGTCAGGCCGATGGCCAGCGGCGCGAGGCCGACGGCGCCCTTGGGGCCGGTGGTGCCCAGCACGACGAGCACGAACACCGCCGTCAGCACGACCTCGACCAGCAGCGCGGCGGCGAGGCCGTAGCCCTCGGGGGAGCGCTCGCCGTAGCCGTTGGTGGCGAAGGCGCCGGTGGGGTCGAACCCGGCCGCGCCGCTGGCAACCCCGTACAGGACCGCGGCGCCGGCCGCGCCGCCGACCAGCTGGGAGACCACGTAGACCGGCAGGTCGCGCCAGGGCAGGCGCCCGGCCACGGCCAGGCCGAGGGAGATCGCCGGGTTGAAGTGGCCTCCGGAGATGTGGCCGAAGGCGTAGGCGCCGGTGGTCACGGCCAGGCCGAAGGCCAGGGCGACGCCCAGCCAGCCGATGGCCACCTGCGCGCCGGTGTCGCCGGGCGCGGCGGTGGTGGCGAGCACGGCCGCGCCGCAGCCGGCGAACACCAGCCAGAACGTGCCGAGGAACTCAGCGCCGATCTTCTGCACCGTCGAGCTCATGGTGTGTCCCGTCCTCTCTGTCGATGGGGGTCTGCGGTCATGGCTGACGGCGCGGGGAGGCCCGCGCCGTCATGAGATCAAGCGTGCGCGACAGGTCGTGGGTGCGCGACCCGGGAGGCGGGTCAGCCAGCGGGCACGGCGACGTCGACCACCTCGACGTCGACCGCGGTGACCTCCAGGCCCACCAGCTCGCGCAGGGCCCGCGCGACGGCCGCGCGCACGTGGTCGGCCACCTCCGGGGCGCTCTGCCCGAGCTCGGTCACCACGGCCACCTCCACGGCAGCGTGCCGCTCGCCCACCTCCACCTCCACCCCGGGGCACCCGCCGCGTGAGGAGCCGGGGATGTGGCGGCCCACCTCCGCGAGGGCGCGCCCGGTGGGGGTGCCGAGGTCGTGCACCCCGGGCACCTCGCGGGCGGCCAGGCCGGCGAGCGTCGCGATGACGGCGTCGGTGGTGGTGGTGGCCCCGGAGGCGCGCACGGCCCGGGAGGCCGTCGCGGGCGCAGGGCCCCACGGGGGAGCCGGGTCGGCGGGAGGCGCCGAGAGCCCACCGGACGCGCTGGCGGTGCCGTGCAGCGTCGAGGTGCTCGGAGCGGAGATCTCGGTCATGATCCTCCTCGTCGCGACGGCGGCCGGGCTGGCCGCCGGGCGCCGCGACCCGGATCACCAGGCTTACACCGTAAGAAGCGCGCCGCCAGTCCAACGGCCGTGACCCGTCCGGGACCCGACGACCTGCGCTGGCGCCGCGTCGGTGACAACCTCGACGGGTGGCGATCAGCGGAGGCGACGGCGGTGCGGGCGACAGCAGCGGTGCGGGCGGTGCAGTCGACCCCGCTGCGTCGCCTTCTGCGTCGCCTTCTGCGTCGCCCGGCGCGGTGCCCGACGCCGACGTCCTCGCCGTCCAGGGCAAGGAGCCTCCCTCGGCGCGCGTGCCGCTGAGCCGCGACCGGATCCTGGCGGAGGCGCTGGCCTTCATCGACGACGAGGGCGTCGGGGCGCTGACGATGCGCCGCCTGGGGGCGCGCCTGGGCGTGGAGGCCATGTCGCTGTACCGCTACGTGCCGGGCCGGGAGGACCTGCTCGACGGGGTCGTGGACACCCTCGTCACCGAGCTCGACCGCGATGCCGACGTGCTGCGCACCCCCGAGCACGGGTGGCAGGACTTCCTGCAGCGGATGGCGCACGGCGTGCGCCGGATGGCGATCGCCCACCCCCGGGCCTTCCCCCTCATCGCCTCCACGCCCCCGGAGGCCCCGTGGCTGCGGCCCCCGCTGCGCTCGGTGCGCTGGGTGGAGACCTTCCTGTCGGGCCTCGTGGCCGAGGGCTTCGACGACGAGCAGGCCGTGGCCGTCTACCGCGCCTTCACGAGCTTCCTGCTCGGCAACCTCCTCCTGGAGGTCTCCCAGCGCGGCGGCGCCGTCGGCCCGCTCGACCTGGTGGACGAGGAGGTGCCGCCGCACGGCCTGCGCGACGCCCCCACCGTGGAGCGCCTCGCCGACCTGCTCGCCGACGACCGCGCCCTGCAGGAGTTCGAGGAGTCGCTGGAGAGCCTCATCGACAGGATCACGGTGCAGGTGGTGGGGGGCAGCGGCGCCTGACCCGTCGGTGCCCGCCGCGGGGCCCGCTCGCGGTGCCCGGCGGCGGTTCCGCGCGGCGTCCTTACGGTGTAAGAATCCTGTCGTGCTCGACCGCTCCACCGGTGACCCGACGGACCCGGGCCGGCCCCGCGAGGACGACGACGCGCGCGACCGCGAGGCGGCCGCTGCCCCGCTGGAGGCGGTCCGCGCCCTGGTCGCCGAGCTGGACCGGGCGCGTCCCGCCGGGGCGCGAGCCTCCTGGCAGGAGCTGGTGACGGCGCTCCAGGCCCGGGCCGCGGGCCTGGCCCGGAGCCGGTCGGCCACCTGGCGCCTCGCGACGGGGTCGGCCGTGCCCCTGGAGCACTGGACCGCCGGCGCCTGGGCCTCGCAGCTGCGCGCCGCGCTGGTCGCCGACGGCTTCGCCCGGCGCGCGGCGGACCAGGCCGTCGCCGTCGTCGCCCTCGACCTGCGCAGCACCTGCCCGGCGACGACCGCGGACGAGGAGCCGGGACCGCTCGAGGCCTACCCCGTGCTCTCCCGCCTGCGCGCGCAGCTGTCCGCGGAGGCCGAGGAGCCCGCCGCCTCAGCCGGCGGGCTGGTGACCCGGGTCGCGGCGCTGCGCGCCTGAGGTCGGCGCGACCGCGGGACCGCTCTGCTGGTCGTCGTCGCTGCGGTGGTCGGAGCGCTCGTCGGCGGGGGAGGCCGGGGCGTCGTGCGCTGCGTGCGCCCCGACCGCCGGGCGGTGCCCGCGCAGCGACGGGACGGGGGTCCCGTGCGAGGCCGGGCCGGTGTCGGACAGCAGCGGGCGCAGCCACTCGCGCGAGGGGTCGGTGTCGAGCAGCAGCGCCTTGACCAGCAGCGTCAGCGGGATGGCGAGCACCGCGCCGAGCGCGCCGACCACCAGGGTCCACACGAACAGCGACAGGAAGCTCAGGGCCGGTGACAGGCCCACGGCGTCGCCGACGAACTTCGGCTGGACGAAGGACTGGATCACCACGTTGAGGACGCAGTAGACGACCACCACGGCGACCGCGTCCGACGGGCCGCCGTCCAGCAGCGCCAGCAGCGCGGGCGGCACCAGGCCCAGCACGAAGCCGATGTTCGGGACGTAGTTGGTGATGAACGCCAGCAGGCCCCACAGCAGCGGCAGCGGCACCCCGATGACCCACAGGGCGGCGGCGTCGAGCACGGCCACGAGCAGGCCGAACACCGTGCCGACCACCATGTACTGCCGCGTGCTGGCGGCGAAGCCCCGCAGGGCGCGCGCCAGTCCCGGGCGCGTCGTGGCCACGGCGTCGAGCCGGCGGCCGAAGGAGCCGGCCTCGAGCACGAGGAAGAACAGCGCGGTGAGCAGGAACACCGACGCCGACACGACTCCGGTGACGCTCCCGAGCACGCTCTGGAGCGCACCGACCACGCTGTTGGGGTCGACCGCGGCCAGGGCCGACTGCAGCTGGTCGGTCGTGACGCCCAGGCGCTCCAGCAGTGCGCTGCCCTGGCCGACCAGCGCGAGGAACTCCGCCTGGTAGCTGGGCAGCAGCAGCACCAGCTGCTCGATGGAGATGACCAGGGAGGCCACGAGCGCCACGAGGATCCCGTAGCTCAGCGCGCCGACCACCAGCAGCGCCAGCCAGCCCGGTGCGCCGCGCCGCTGCAGCCAGCTGCCGGCGGGCGCCACGGTGACGACGAGCAGCACCCCCAGCAGCGCCGGGCCGACGATGCTGGAGGCCTGCTGCAGGCCAGCCGCGATGACGAACGCCCCGGCGACCCCGAGGACGACGACGACGGGTCCCGGCAGCAGGGGGCGCTGCGCTGCGGGCTGGGCGGCGTCCGGCTGGCTCACCCGGCCATCCTGGCCGCCGGGGGCCTGCGCGGGCGCGTCAGGAGCACGACGACCACTCCGACGGCCACGCCCAGCAGCGTCTCCGCGCCGCGGTCGGCGAGCAGCCCCGGCACCGGCACGGGGTGGGCCAGCTGCCCCATGAGCAGCGCCAGCGGCGTGATGACGAGCATCGCGGCGCCGTAGTGGCGCACCACGAGCAGCTCGGCGAGCACCTGCAGGAGCGCGGCCACGGCCACCGAGGCCACCGTCCCCAGCGGCAGCGCCAGCAGCACCGCCGCCACCCCCAGCCCCGCCACGGTGCCCAGCGCGCGGTGGGCGGCGCGGACCAGCTGGGAGGAGAGGGTGACCGCCGCCAAGGGGGCGACGGCGGCGACGGCGGCCCAGTAGGGGTGCTCGCTCGTGGTGAGCACCCCCAGCGCCCCGGCGACGCCGACCGCGACGGCGCACCGCACGACCTGCACCCGCCGCCGCAGCCCCGGGGACGCCCCGTGCGCGGGCCCGTGGGCGCCGCGGGTCCCCGGGGCCCGGTGCGCCGCCGGGTCCGGCGGGCGGGCGGCGGCCCTGCGACGAGCGAGCCGGCGCACCAGCGGCTCCGAGACCACGGTCAGCACGAGCGCGAACCCCGCCGTCCCCGCGGCCGTGCCGAGGGCCAGCGCCGCGGCCGCGGCCCCGCCGACGGGGACGGCGGAGCACGCCCCGACGGCGAAGACGGCGAACAGCGGCCCGGGCGGGCGCCAGGCCTGGCGGTCCGACAAGTGCGCGGCCAGCGCCGCCCAGCCCGCGGCCGCCCCCACCGCGACCCACGCCCCGGCGCCGCTGAGGGACACCGCGACCCCCGTCGCCACCGCGGCCACGAGCACCACCGCGAGCCGCAGCTGCACGCGCGGGTCGGCGGAGCCGTCCGGACGGCGGCCGTAGACGGCGGCGAAGGCCCCGAAGGTGGCGTACAGCGCCAGGTCCGTCCGTCCCAGCGCCGCGAGCAGCACCAGCGGCCCCGCCACCGAGGCGCCGGCGCGCAGCGCTGCGGGCAGGGTCCCCGACTGCGGGGAGTGCGCCAGCAGGGCCCGCAGCGCGGCCCTGGACGGGGCGCCCGTCCCCGCAGCCTCCTGCGCCGCCGTCCCCGACCCCGTCCGAGCACCCGCCACGGCCCCCATCCTCGCCGCCCGGGCCGGCGCCGGCGGACGGCGCCGGCGGACGGGGCCGCGGGCTGGCGTCGCTACGGTGAGCTGGTGACCACCCCCGACCGCGGCGCCCTGCGCGCGGTGCGGTCGGCGGTGCTGGCGCTCTTCGTGGTGGGCCTGTCCGCCACCGGCCACGCCGCCGCCGGCGGGCACCTGCCCGGTGCCGCCGCCGGCACCGGGCTGACGGCCGCGGTGGTGGTGTGCTGCGTGCTCGCCACCCGGTGGCGGCTGCCGGTGGGGGCGGCGGTGCCCCTGCTCGCAGGCAGCCAGGTGGTGCTGCACGCCGCCCTGGAGTCCCTGGCCCCCGCGCACCGGCTCGCGCCGCCCGGTCCTGGCGCCGCCGCGCTCGGCGAGCACGCCGGCCACCTGGCGCAGGCGGGCCACGCGGTCGCGACGGCGGCGTCCACGACCTCCACGACCTCCACGACCTCCATGACGTCGGTGGCGCCGGCCCTGTGGCTGGGGGGACCGTCCGCCGCCGACGCGACGATGCTCCTCGCGCACGTCGCCGTCGCGGCGGCCCTCGCGCTCGTCTACAGCCGCGGCGAGGACGCCGTGTGGGCGCTGTGCGCCTGGCTCGCTCCGCTGGCGGTCGTCGTCGCCCTGGTCGCCCTTCCCGCCGCCCCCCGGCTGCGGGCGCGGCCGGACGGTGCGCTCGCCGTCGTCGGCCGCGTGGTCCTGCGCGCCGTCCGGCGGCGCGGTCCTCCGCTGGTCGCCGCCGGCTGACCCCGCCCGGGGAGCGGCCGGCCTCGCGCCACCCTCCCCGCCGGACTCCCGGCCGCACACCCTGGAGCACCACCGTGTCCTCGACGTCCCCCACTCCCGTCCTGCCCACCCGCGCCGTGCGCGCAGGGGCCGCCGCCGCCCTCGCCGCGGGGCTGCTGCTCGTGCCCGTGGCCGCTGCCTCGGCGCACGTCCACGTCACCCCCGACACCACCGCGGCGGGCAGCTACGCGCTGCTCGACGTGCGGGTGCCCAACGAGTCGTCCACCGCCAGCACCACCCGGGTGGAGCTGGCCCTGCCCACCGACCACCCCTTCACCTACGCCGCCGTGCAGCCCGTCCCCGGGTGGACCGCGCAGGTCACCGAGGAGCCGCTGCCGGCGCCGGTGGTGGTCGACGGCACCACGCTCACCCGGGCGCCCCGCACCATCACGTGGACGGCGCAGGCCGGTGGTGGCATCGCCCCCGGCCAGTTCCAGCAGTTCCCCGTCTCGGTCGGCGCGCTGCCGGCGGCGGGCACCACCGTGCGGCTGCCCGCCACGCAGACCTACTCCGACGGCACCGTGGTCGCCTGGGACCAGCCCGTCCCCTCCGACGGCGCCGAGCCCGAGAACCCGGCCCCGGAGCTCACCACCACGGCCGCCGCCTCCACCCACTCCGCCCACGCGGACCAGGACGCCGCTGCGGCCGCCAGCGCGGCGCCCGCGACCGGCGCCGGTGGCGCCGCCGGGCCGGGCACGTGGCTCGGCGCGACCGGGGCGCTGCTCGGGGCTGCGGCCCTCGTCGTCTCCCTCGTGCGCCGCCGGCCCGCGGCGGTGACCCCGTGACCGGCCTGCCGCGCCGCGCGTCCGCGCTCCTGGCCGGTGGCCTGCTCGTGCTGCTCAGCACCGTCCTGGCGGCGCTGCCCGCCCAGGCGCACGACAGGCTCGAGTCGTCCTCACCGGCCGACGGCGCCGTGGTCGGGGTCGCACCGGCGTCGGTGGTGCTGACCTTCGACGCCCCGGTCATCGCGCTGGGGTCGAAGGTGGTGGTGACGGGGCCCGACGGGACCGTGGTGTCCACCGGCGAGCCGCAGTTCCTCGACACCACCGTCACCCAGCGGCTGGCCGGCGACCCGGCCGCCGGCCAGTACCGCGTGGAGTGGCGCGTCACCTCCTCGGACGGGCACCCGGTCTCCGGGACGTTCGCCTACACGGCCTCGGCTCCCGCCGCCGGCCCGCCGACGCCCTCGTCCACGAGCGCGTCCAGCTCGGCCCCAGCGCCGTCCGGCCCCGCAGCGGTGTCCTCGCCGGAGGCCGCACCGGTCGTGGCGTCCTCCCCGGGAGCGCCGGGCTGGCCGCTGGCGGTGGGTGCCGTCGCGGCCCTCGTCGTGGTCGCTGCCGCCGCCGCGGTCGTCGTGCGCCGCCGCCGCTGACCGCGGGGTCGCACCGCCGGGTCCTGCAGGCCGGATCGGTCCTGCGGGACCCGGCGGTGCGCCGGGGGTGGACGGCGAGGGGTGGGGTCAGTGCTCGGGGTGCAGGGGCGAGTGGCCGGCGCCCAGCTGGTGCAGCAGCTCGTGGGCGGTGTCGTCGGCGAGGTGCCACCGGCTGAGGCGGCCGTCGCGGACGCGGTCCACCAGTCCGCAGGCCCGCAGCACCGCCAGCGCCTGCGTCGTCGTGTTGGGCGCGAGCCCCGTCGCCGCCGCCAGCGACTTCACCGGTGCGCCAGGCGCCGCGTGGATCGCCACCAGCAGCTCCAGCCGCCTCGGGTCCGACAGGGCGGCGAAGCGCGCCAGCGCCCGTGGCATCACGGGGCGCGCCGCTGCGACGGCCTCGCGCGCCACGGCCTCCAGCGGTCCAGACCCCGCCACCGACCACCACCCCCGCCCTCCACGTGCGTCCACCGGGCGCACCGGCCTGCACCCGCACCCACCGCCGCCTCGTGTGTCCATGCGCACACCCGTCGCGGGGTTCCTGCCCCTAGCATCCCGGTCATGGGCACGGCCACCGCGACAGGGCGGCACCCGCTCCTCACCAGCCGCGGCCGGGCGGCCCTGCCCCTGCGCCGGAGGGCGGGCGCGGCGTTCGCCGTCGTCGTCCTCCTGCACGTGGTGGGCCTGGCGCTGCTCGCGCTGGGTGTGGTCAGCGGCACCGCGGGCGCCGTCACGGTGGGGCTCGCCGGGGTGGCCTACCTGCGCGGGCTGGTGCACGCCTTCGACTTCGACCACGTCGCGATGATCGACAACAGCACCCGCAAGTTCGTGGCCGAGGGGCGCAGCCCCGCCTCGGTGGGGCTCGCCTTCTCCCTGGGCCACTCCACCGTCGTGGTGCTCACCGGGGTCCTCGTGGTCGCCGGTGCGGGCTTCGTCCGCACCGCCCTCGACGAGTCCTCCGGGGCGGCCCGCGTGCTGGGGGTGGTCGGCGTGAGCGTCTCCGGGCTGTACCTGGTGCTGGTGGCGGTCGCCAACCTGGCGACCTTCCTGCAGGCCTGGGCGCTGCGCCGGGCGCTGCGGCGCGACCCGAGCACGCACGTCCCGGCGCACGCGCTCACCCCGCGCGGCCCGGCCGCGGTGCTGATGACGGCGCCGCTGCGCCGCATCCGCCACCCCTGGCACGTCTACGTGGTCGGGTTCCTCTTCTCGCTGGGGTTCGACACCTCCAGCCAGATCGGCGTGCTGGTGCTCACCGCGGGCGCGGCGCTCGCGGGCGCCCCGCCGGTGTCGCTGCTGTGCCTGCCGGTGCTCTTCGCCGCGGCCATGACGCTGGGTGACACGGCCAACGGCCTCATGATGCTGCGGATGTACTCCGCCGCCCAGGAGGACCCCGCCCGCAAGGTCACCTACAACCTGGTCATCACGGGCGTCGGCATCCTCTCGGGCCTCCTCGTGGGGGCGCTGGCCGGAGCGTCGCTGCTGAGCGAGCAGCTGGGCGTGACCGGCGGGGTGGTGGGCCTGCTCACCTCCCTGGACACCGAGCACGCGGGCTACGTGCTCGCGGGCTTCTTCGCGGTGGTGTTCGCGGCCTCAGCCGTGGTCTGGAAGCGTGCCCGCACGTGACGCACCCCGACGACCCCCCGCGCGGCGCCGCCCCGTTCGACGCCGTCCTCTTCGACTGCGACGGGGTCCTGGTCGACTCCGAGCCCATCACCAACGGGGTCCTCCGCGAGATGCTCGCCGAGCTCGGCTGGGCGGTCGGGCCGGAGGAGGGGCTGCGCCGCTTCGTGGGGGTGGCCGTCGCCGACCAGGCCGACCTCATCGAGGAGCGCACGGGCGTGCGCATCACCGAGGAGTGGCTGCAGGAGTTCCGCCGCCGCCGCAGCGAGCAGCTGGCGGTCCGGGTGCGGGCCGTCGACGGCGTGGCCGACGCCCTGGACGCCGTCGCCGCCGCCTACGGCCAGCGCCTGGCGTGCGCCTCCGGCGCCGACCGCGCCAAGGTGCAGCTGCAGCTGGACGTGACGGGGCTGGCCCACCACTTCGGTGACCGCGTCTTCAGCGGCATGGAGCTGCCGCGCAGCAAGCCCGCCCCCGACGTCTACCTCCAGGCGGCCGCCGCGCTCGGGGTGGACCCCCGCCGCTGCGCCGTCGTGGAGGACTCCCCGGCCGGCGTGCGCGCCGGTGTCGCCGCCGGCGCCCGCGTGCTCGGCTACTGCCCGGGCGGTCCCGCGAGCAGCACCCCGGAGGCGCTCGCCGCCGTGGGAGCCGCCGCCACCTTCGCGTCCATGCGGGAGCTGCCGGCGCTGCTCGGCGCGGTCCCCCCGGTGGCGGCGCCGGGGGTCGCCCGGGCCCGGCGGTGACCGCCGGGGTGCGCATGATGCGGTACGCCGGGCGGCGCACGGGGGCGCCGCGCCGGACGGGGGACGACCAGTTCTCCGAGACGGCGGACACAGCGGCTGCGCTGCCGCACACTGGGAGCCGTGGCGGGGCAGACCAACGAGGGCGGTGAGCGCCGGCGCGCGCTGCACGCCGAGCGCACGGGTTCTGGACGACGAGCGCCGGGCCACGCCGCCCCCGTCCCGACGGGACCTGCTCCCTCCACCGCGCCGGACCCCTTCACCACGCCGGTCGCCGGCACCCGGGCCGTCCCGCCCGCGCCCGCCGCCGCCAGCAGCGCAGCGCCGACACCCCCGCTGGGGACCCCGCTGCCCAGCCGCCGCGACCGCGCCGCCCTGCGCCGTCCCACCGCGCTCGACGAGGCCGCCGTCCGGGCCTCCGCCCGCGCCTCCGACAGCGCCGCCTGGCGCACCTCCCCGGCGCTGGAGGACCCCCGCACGGCCAGCGCCATCGCACGGCCCTCCCCGCTGACGCACGCGCTGGCCCGCACCCTCACCGAGCACCTCGACTCGCTGACCCCACCCGCCGGCCTCTCGCCCGCCCCGGGCCCGCAACCGACGCCGGCGCCGTCGGTCTACGTGCCCCGCCGCCGCCCCGCCCCGGCCGTCTCCGGGCCCCTCCCCGTGGTGACGACGACGGCCGCCGAGCCGCGGCGCGAGGCCTCATGGACCACCGAGCCCGTCGCCAGCCGGCGCTCGCTGCGCCCCGGGGTCGCCGGTCCGTCCGGGGCCGAGCCGCTCGGCCGCAGCCCGTTCGTCTCGGAGCCCGTCAGCGCCGCCCCCGGCCCGCTCCCGGCCCCCCACGGCGACGCCGAGCTGCCCCCGCCGCCGCCGGCCGCCGAGGTCGAGGCCGCCGCCCGCGCCCGCGCCGCGCGCCTGTCCACCGCACCCGTGCCGCCGCCCATGCCGGACCGCGTCACCGCCGAGCCGCAGGGCCGCACCTCCTTCCTCGTCCCGGACCTGCCGACCACCGGCCTGCCGACGGCGGGTCGGTCGGCCAGCGCGCCCGCGCCCACCACCGCCGCGACTGCCCAGACGACCGCCGCCCAGACCACCGCCGCCCCGGCGGCCCTGCGGGGCCGGGAGCAGGGCGAGCCCCGCCACGGCCGCCCCACCGGCCGCTCGGCCCGCCCCACCGGCCGCGGCGCCCGCGCGACCGGCCGCGCCGGCGCGTCCACGGGCCCCGTCGCCAGCGCCACCACCGCCTCCGGCAGCCGCACCCCCGGCAGCAGCCGCACGTCGGGGAGCACCCGTCCGCCGGCCCGCCCGGGCCCGCGCGACCGCCGCTGGCACCAGCGCCGAGCCCTCGGCCTGCCGGTGGGCCTGCTCGCGGCCGCCGTCGCGCTGGCGGCCGCCGTCGTCGTCGGGGCCTGGGCGGGTGCCCCCGGGCACGACGTGCTCACCGCCGCGATGGCGTCCGCGGACCGCGCCGCCGGTCCCAGCGCCGCCACCCCGGCCGCAGCAGCTCCCGCGGCGGCGGACCCGACCGCCGGCGCCGCGACGGAGGCCGGCGAGGAGACCGGGGAGGCCGGTGGCTCGAGCGCCGCAGCGGCCCCGGCCGCCAGCGCGGACCCGTCGAGCGCCGCGGCCTCGCCGCCCGCCTCCGCGCCCGCGGCCGCCGCCCCCGCGGCCCCGGCCAGCCCTCGCACCGCGCCGCTGGGCGACGTGACCTACGAGGTCTACGGCACCGCGAAGGACACCTACGTCGAGCTGGGCACCGAGGACTCCCGCGAGGAGCGCCAGGACCTGGGCTCCTCCTACACCAAGACCATGACCGGCTCGAAGGACTGGCCGGGCCAGTACGTCGCCGTCTCCAGCTTCGACGGCGCCGGCGGCGGCAGCGTGGGCTGCCGCATCAAGGACGCCGACGGCACCGTGCTGGCCGAGGAGGAGTCCTCCACCCCCGGGCAGCCGGCGACGTGCATCGTCGGGGCCCCGGCCGGCATCAACTAGCCCCTGGGGCGCCCGTCGCGCCGCTGCGTACGGTGGGGCGATGAGCTCCGCCGTGTCGGCCAGCGGCCGCCCCGACCCGCAGGACGAGGTCGTCAGCATCTGCCGAGACCTCCTGCGCATCGACACCACCAACCCCGGCGACGGGTCGGGTCCTGGCGAGCGCGCCGCCGCCGAGCTGGTGGCGGAGCTCCTGGCGGAGGTGGGGCTGGAGCCGCAGCTCTTCGAGAGCGAGCCCGGCCGCGCGAGCGTCGTGGTCAGGGTCGAGGGAGACCCGGCCGGCACGGCGGAGCGCGGAGCGCTGCTCCTGCACGGGCACCTCGACGTCGTCCCCGCCCGCGCGGACGACTGGAGCGTGCACCCCTTCTCCGGGGAGGTCACCACCGAGACCACGGACGACCCGGAGACCCCCGAGCAGGAGTTCCTCTGGGGCCGCGGCGCGGTGGACATGAAGGACATGGACGCGATGCTCCTCGCGGTGGTGCGCGACCTCGTGCGCCGCGGCGAGAGGCCCCCGCGCGACCTCGTGCTGGCGTTCATGGCCGACGAGGAGGCCGGCGGCGTCAAGGGCGCCCACTGGCTGGTCGACCACCACGCGGGCCTGTTCGAGGGCGTCACCGCGGCGGTCAGCGAGGTCGGCGGCTTCTCCACCACCATCGGCACGGGGTCGAGCGCGCAGCGGACCTACCTGCTGCAGACCGCCGAGAAGGGCATCGCCTGGCTGCGCCTGGTGGCGCACGGCCGCGCCGGCCACGGCAGCCAGGTCAACACCGACAACGCCGTCACCCGGCTCTGCGAGGCGGTGGCCCGGATCGGCTCCCACCCCTGGCCGGTGGAGGTCACGCCCACGGTGCGAGCCTTCCTGGACGGCGTCACCGACATCACCGGCGTGGAGTTCGACCCCGCCGACCCCAGCGCCCTGCTGGACCAGCTCGGGACGACGGCGCGGTGGGTCGGCGCGACCCTGAGGGACACGGCCAACCCGACGCTGCTGGAGGCCGGGTACAAGCACAACGTCATCCCCGGCACGGCCACCGCGCTCCTCGACTGCCGCTTCCTGCCCGGCCACGAGGAGCGGCTCGTGGAGACCGTCAGGGAGCTGGCCGGCGAGGGGGTGGAGGTGCAGGACGTGCACCGCGACGTGGCGCTGGAGACCGACTTCGCGGTGCCCCTGGTGGACCGCATGGTCGAGGCGCTGCACGCGGAGGACCCCGGCGCGCGGGTGCTGCCCTACTGCCTGTCGGGCGGCACGGACAACAAGTCCTTCAGCCAGCTCGGCATCCCCGGGTACGGGTTCGCGCCGCTGCGGCTGCCCGCGGGCCTGGACTTCGCGGGCCTGTTCCACGGCGTCGACGAGCGCGTGCCGCTCGACGCGCTGCGCTTCGGCACGCGCGTGCTGCAGCGCTTCGTGGCCAGCGCCTGACCACGACGAGCCCTCGGGGCGCGGGTCCGCTCAGCTGGGGCGGGCCACCCTGACGATGCGCCGCCGCAGCTGCACCTGGCGCCGCCCGCCCAGGTAGAGGCGCACCCGCGCGAGCTCCCAGTGGCCGTGCTCGGCCGCCTCGGTGATGAGCCGGCGCGCCTCCCCGCGGGAGGTGTCGCGCGACATGGTGATCGTGCGGTACTCGTACTCGACGTCGGACCGGCCGGGGCGGCGGCCGCTGGTGCGGGGCGAGGGGATCTGCTCCATCAGCGTCCATGATGCCCACCCGCTACCGTTCGGGCCATGGCGACCGATCCGCGCGCGGCCCTCGACCGACTCGTCGCTGCGCTGGAGGCCCACCTGGCAGCCGCCCAGCGGCGCCACGGTGACGACGACCCCGCGGTCGAGGCGGCCTACACCGCCCTGGCCGACGCGTTCGAGGTGTACGAGGAGTCCCTCTACACCGCGTACGAGGAGGTCACCCCCTTCGAGCTCTTCGACGAGGACGACGAGGACGAGGACGACCTCGACGAGGACGACGAGGACGACGACCTCGACGACGACGCCCCCGAGGACGGCGCCGACGACCTCGGCGGCAGCACCGGCCCGGGAGCCGGCGGTCGCCCCAGCCGGCGCTGAGCCGGCCGGGGCGCCTCAGCCGGCGCTGTGCCGGTCCGGGCGCCTCAGCCGGCGCTGAGCTCGTCGAGCACCGCGCGGATCTCCGCGGGGAGCTCGAGCTCGGCGGCCGACAGGCTCCCCAGCAGCTGGCCCGGCGTGCGGGCGCCCACCACGGCGCTGGCCACGCCGGGGTGGTCCCGCACCCACGCGAGGGCGACCTCCAGGGGTGCCGCCCCGAGCCCGTCGGCGGCGGTGGCCACGGCCTGCGCCACCCGGCGCGACCCCGCCCCCAGGTAGGGCTGCACCCAGGCGGCCAGGTGCTCGGACGCCGCGCGAGAGTCCGACGGGGTGCTCGTGCGGTACTTGCCCGTGAGCACCCCGCGGCCCAGCGGCGCCCAGGCGAGCACGCCGAGGCCGTGGTGCGCGGCGGCGGGCAGCACGTCCGCGTGGTCGCCGGCGAGCACGCTGAGCTCCACCCCCGCGGCCACGAGCGGCTGGCCCGCCGCGCGCGCCGCGGCGGCCGCCGTCGCCAGCTGCCAGCCCGAGTGGTCGCCGACCCCGCCGTAGCGGGCCCTGCCGCTGCTCACGGCACGGACCAGGGCCGCGGCGACCTCCTCCGGCGGGGTGCGCCCGTCCCAGGCGTGCACCATCCACACGTCCACGTGGTCGGTGCCCAGCCGCGCCAGGGAGGCGTCCAGACCGGCCAGCAGCGCGCGGGCCGAGGTGTCCGGTCCCGGGCGGCGGGCGCGGCCCGACTTGGTCACCAGCACCACCTCGTCGCGCGGGACGACGTCCCCCAGGAGCTCGCCGAGCAGCTGCTCGGCGGCCCCGCCGCCGTAGACGTCGGCGGTGTCGACGAGGGTGCCTCCGGCCTCGACGAACGGCACCAGCAGGTCCCGCGCCTCGTGGGCGTCGGTCACGCCGTCGCTGCCCCAGCCCATGGTGCCCAGACCGAGCGCCGAGACGCGCAGCCCCGACCTTCCGACGGTGCGCTGCTCCACCGCGGCAACGTAGCGTCACCGCCGTCGCACCGGTCGGAGGGCCCGACCGAGCACCCCCTAGGGTCGGCGCGCATGAGGCTGGCGCTGTCGCTGGGGTACTTCGGCTCCGACCGCCCCCTGGCCGACCAGGCCGCCGGTGCGCTGGCCCTGGCGCAGCGCGCCGAGCAGCACGGCTTCGCCTCGGTGTGGGCCAGCGAGGCGTACGGCTCCGACGCGGTGAGCGTGCTGGCCTGGCTGGCCGGGCAGACCCGCACCATCGGGCTGGGCAGCGCGGTGCTGCAGCTCCCGGCCCGCAGCGCCGCGGCCACGGCCATGACCGCCGCCACCCTCGACGGGATCTCCGGCGGTCGGTTCAGCCTGGGTCTGGGCGTGTCCGGCCCGCAGGTCTCCGAGGGCTGGCACGGGGTGGCGTTCGCCCAGCCGCTGGCGCGCACCCGCGCCTACCTGGCCGACGTGCGCCGCGCCCTGGCCCGCGAGCCCGGGCTGCACGGCGCCTCCCGGCTGCGGCTGTCCCTGCCGGCCCCGCGCCCCGACCTGCCGCTGCTGCTGGCCGCCGTGGGCCCGAAGAACGTGGAGCTGGCGGGGGAGCTGGCCGACGGCTGGCTGCCGGCGTTCCTGGTGCCCGAGGCCGCCGGCGAGCAGCTGGAGGCGCTGGCGCGCGGACGCGCGCGCTGCGAGCTGCCCGGCGGCCCGGACCGGCCCGTCGACGTCGTCGCCACCGTCACCGCCATGGTGGTGCCGGAGGGCGCCGACCTCGACGACCCGGCCGTCGCGGCCCCGCTGCGCGCGCACACGGCGCTGTACCTGGGCGGCATGGGCAGCCGCGAGAAGAACGTCTACGCCGAGCAGGCCGCTCGCCTGGGCCACGGCGCCGCCGCAGCGGCGGTCCAGGACGCCTACCTGTCCGGTGACCGCGCCCGCGCGGCGGCCCTGGTGCCCACCGAGCTGCTGCGCGCGGCGTGCCTGCTGGGCACCCCGGAGCAGCTGCGCGAGCGGCTGGCCGCCTACGGGGCGGCCGGCGTCGGCACCGTGGCGGTGGCCCCGATGGCCCCCAAGGCGGCCGAGCGGCTGGACCTCCTCGACGCGCTGGCCCCTACAGCCACCCCGACCGCTTGAACGCCCGCCACAGCACCAGGCACACCAGCGCC
The DNA here is from genome assembly GCF_006335115.1 of Streptomyces sp. NP160. GTDB lineage: Bacteria > Actinomycetota > Actinomycetes > Actinomycetales > Quadrisphaeraceae > Quadrisphaera. The sequence continues at coordinate 77,674 of NZ_VDMJ01000002.1, read as the reverse complement.
ATGAGGCCGAGCGCGTACGGGTAGCCGTAGTGCCACCTCAGCTCGGGGATCACGTCGAAGTTCATGCCGTAGATCCCGGCGATGAGCGTGGGCACCAGCGCCATCGCCGCCCACGCGGAGATCTTGCGCGAGTCCGCGTTCTGCTGCACCGACACCTGCGCCAGGTGCACGTTGAGGATGTCCGTCAGGGAGCGCTCGTAGCCCGCCACGCGCTCCTCCGTGCGCGTGAGGTGGTCGAGCACGTCGGCGAAGAAGGGCCTCAGCCGCTTGGTCACCCCCGTGACCTCCCCGCGCGCCAGCGAGGCGACCGGCTCCACCAGCGGCGCCACCGCCCGGCGGGCCTCGGAGACCTCCCGCTTGAGGCGGTAGATCTCCGCCGCGTCGACGTCTCCGGGGGCGCGCCCGCCGCTCGCGGTGAACACCCGGCGCTCGAGCTCGTCGAGGTCGTCGCCCAGCTCGTCGGCCACCACCACGAAGTGGTCGACCACGGCGTCCAGCACCCCGTGCAGCGCCCCCATGGCGCTGGCCCGCAGCGGACCCGGCGCGCCGTCCAGCCCGTAGCGAACGCCCTTCAGCGGCGTGTGGCCGCCGCGGCGCACGCTCACCACGTAGTGCGGTCCCACGAACATCGTCAGCTCGCGGGTCTCCACGCTGGAGGTGGCGTCGTCGTACTCCAGGGGCCGCAGCACCACGAGCAGGGTGTCGTCGTCGTAGCGGTCCACCTTGGGCCGCTGGCCGCCGTGCACCGCGTCCTCGACGGCGAGGGGGTGCAGGTGCAGCTGGTGGGCCAGGCGCTGCAGCTCGGCGGGGTCGGGCTCGTCCATGCCGATCCACACGAAGCCCTCGCCGCCGTCGCGGCAGCTGCTCAGCGCCTGCGGCCAGTCGTCCACCTGGTGGTGGCCCTCGGCGTCCCACACCCACGTCCCCACGATCACGGCCACCATCCTCGCCGGGGCGGTTCAAGGTCGGCACCCGACGTGCCGATGAGCAGGCGTGGCCCCCGTGCGGGAGAGGTGCGGCAGCCGCGGCGGACGCAGCACCGTCGCGGCGCTCGGTGCTGCCGCCGTGCTGGCGCTCACCGCCGCCTGCGTCCCGCTCGGCCCCTTCGGGGGTCCGACGGACGCCGCCACGCCCGACCGGCCGCTGTCGACGGCGGCGACCGACCCCGGCCAGGCGTCCGTGCTCGGCTCCGGCGTGCCGGAGCCGGAGCCCACCACGCCGTTCCCGGCACCGGCCACCATCGCCGACCCGTACTGGAACCTCACCCCGCCCCCGGTCGTCACCGCGACCCCCACCCCCACGGCCACCGCCAGCGGGACGCCGGGGTGCGACCTGCGCACCCGCCGCACGGTGCCCTTCCAGGCCGTCGGCGCGCCCGGGCAGGCCACGCTCAGCTGGTACAGCCACGGCGGCGGCTCGCTGCGGGGCTGGAGGGTGGCGGTGGTGCCGCAGCAGCTGGTCAGCGGCGACCAGCCGCCCCTGCGCTGGCAGGACGTCGCCGCGCCTGACGGCTGCGTCCTGGTCTCCACCACCATCACCGGGCTGGCCAGCGGCCAGACCTACTCCTTCTGGCTCCACGCGCAGATCGCCACGCCCCTCGACCCCGGCGGCACCCTGGAGATGGTGGGGCGCACGACCCCCCTCGTGGTCCCCTGAGCCGGGCGGAGCCCGGGTGGCGGACGCGCTGACGTAGCGTTCCGGCGTGCCCGTCCTCCTGCTGGTCCGCCACGGCCGCACCGCCGCCAACACCGGAGGCGTGCTGGCCGGGCGCACCCCCGGCGTCACCCTCGACGACACCGGCCGCGCCCAGGTCTCCGCGCTCGCGCAGCGGCTGGCCCCGCTGCCGCTGGTGCGCGTGGTCTCCTCCCCGCTGCAGCGCTGCCAGGAGACGGCGGCCGCGCTGCTGGACGTGGCCGGGCCCGACGGGGCCCCGCGGCCGGAGCTGGTCACCGACGAGGGCCTGTCGGAGTGCGACTACGGCGACTGGACCGGTCGGCCCATCGCCGAGCTGACCAAGGAGCCGCTGTGGGGCGCCGTGCAGGCCCACCCCAGCTCGGTGGTCTTCCCCGGTGGGGAGTCGATGCGCCAGATGCAGCAGCGCGCCCTCGACGTGGTCCGCCGCACCGACGCCGAGGTGGCCGCCGCGCACGGGCCCGACGCCGTGTGGGCGGCGGTCAGCCACGGCGACGTCATCAAGGCCGTGCTCGCGGACGCCCTCGGGGTGCACCTGGACGGCTTCCAGCGCATCGTCGTCGACCCGGCGTCGGTCTCGGTGGTGCGGTACACGCCGCTGCGCCCCTTCGCGGTGCGCACCAACGACACCGGAGGCGACGTGTCCACCCTCCTGCCCCCTCCGCCGAAGGCCGACGCCGAGGACCAGCCGTCTGCGCCGTCGTCGTCCCCCTCCTCCGACGCCGTCATCGGTGGTGGCGCCGGGGGCGGGCGCTGAGCGGGAGGTAGGTTCGCCGTCATGCCCCGGCAGGTCTTCGACTTCGACCCCCCGGAGCGGTTCGTGGCCGGCACCACGGGCCCCCCGGGAGCGCGCACCTTCTTCCTGCAGGCCCGCTCCGGCACCGCGCTGACGTCGGTGGCGCTGGAGAAGGCCCAGGTCTCCGCCCTCGCCGAGCGCGTGGAAGAGCTCCTGGACGAGGTGGTGCGCCGCAGCGGGGGAGCGGCCCCGGTGCCCGCGGTCACCCCCGCCGACGCCCGCGACGACGCCCCGCTGGACACCCCCATCGAGGAGGAGTTCCGCGTCGGCACCATGACCCTCGCGTGGGACGGCGAGCGCCAGCTGGTGGTCATCGAGTGCTTCGAGGTCGGCGACGACGACGGCGGCGAGGCGGCCCTCGGCGGCTCCGCCGAGGAGGACCCGCGCTCCCTGCTGCGGGTCAGCCTGACCGGCGCGAGCGCCCGCGCGTTCTGCAGCCGGGCGCTGGCCGTGGTGGCGGCCGGCAGGCCCCCGTGCCCGTTCTGCGGGGACCCGCTCGACCCGGCCGGGCACGTGTGCCCGCGCGCCAACGGGTACCGCCGCTGAGCAGCGACCAGCCGGACCGCGTCCCCGCGGACCCGCAGGAGGTCCTCGAGCTCCTGGGGACCGGCGAGCTGGAGGTCACCGGCCGCGTCCTCGGCGCCTCCAACACCACCCTGCTCGCCCGGGCCAGCTCGGGGGAGCGGTCCCTGGCGTGCGTCTACAAGCCCGTCGCGGGCGAGGCCCCGCTGTGGGACTTCCCCGACGGCACCCTCGCCGGGCGCGAGGTCGCGGCGGCGCTCGTCTCCGAGGCCGCCGGGTGGGGCGTGGTCCCGCCGACCGTGCTGCGGGAGGGCGAGTTCGGCCTCGGGTCGGTGCAGGCGTGGGTGGGCCCCGGGCCCGACATCGCCGGCGAGAGCGCCCCCGAGCCGGGCGCGGGCGTCATCGACGTCGTCCAGCCCTCGCGGGTGCCGCGGGGCTGGCTCACCGTGGTGCAGGGCGAGGGCTACCGCGGGGAGGCCGTCTCGCTCGTGCACGCCGACGACCCGGCCCTGGCGCGCATGGCGGCCTTCGACGCCGTGGTCAACAACGCCGACCGCAAGGGCGGCCACGTGCTGCGCGGCCTGGACGGCGGCGTCCGCGGCGTCGACCACGGCCTGACCTTCCACTCCGACCCCAAGCTGCGGACCGTGCTGTGGGGGTGGGCCGGGAAGCCCTTCCCCGACGACGTCGTGGCGCTGCTGGAGGCCACGGCCGCAGCGCTCGACGGCGAGCTGGCGGAGGTCCTGTCCACCCTGCTCACCGACGACGAGCTGCTGGCCGCGGAGCTGCGCGTGGAGCGGCTCCTCCAGCGGCGGCGCTTCCCGAAGCCGCCGCCGGGCGGCCGGGCGCTGCCCTGGCCGCCCTTCTGACGAGCGCCCCCCTCGGCGCTGGGTAGGGTCGCGGGCGATGCACCCCTGGTCAGCCCCCGCCGTCCCCCAGCTCCCCGGCAGGGGGGGCCCCGTGCGCGTGCACGACACCTCCACCGGTGAGCTGCAGGTCGCCGCGCCCGGCCCGAAGGCCCGCCTCTACGTCTGCGGCATCACCCCGTACGACGCGACGCACCTCGGCCACGCGGCCACCTACCTGGCCTTCGACCTGCTGCAGCGGGCCTGGCGCGACTCCGGCCTGCAGGTGCGGTACGCCCAGAACGTCACCGACGTCGACGACCCGCTGCTGGAGCGGGCCACCCGCGACGGCGTGGACTGGCGCGAGCTGGCGGCCTCCCAGGTGGACCTGTTCGCCTCCGACATGGAGGCCCTGCGGGTGCTGCCGCCCGACGCGTGGGTGGGTGCCGTGGAGGCCATCCCGAGGATCGCCGCCACCGTCCGCGCCATGCTGGCCCGGGGCGCCGCGTACACCCTCGCCCCGGAGGAGGGGTGCGAGCACGGGGACGTCTACGCCGACCTCTCCGCGGACCCCGGCTTCGGCGCCGTCGCGCACCTGGCCCGCGAGCAGATGCTGGCGCTGTCCGCCGAGCGCGGGGGAGACCCGCAGCGCCCCGGCAAGCGCGACCCGCTCGACCCGCTGCTGTGGCGCGCCGCCCGCGAGGGCGAGCCCCACTGGGACGGCGGCACCCTGGGGGCCGGGCGTCCCGGCTGGCACGTGGAGTGCACCGTCATCGCCGCCGACGACCTCGGCTCCGGCTTCGACGTGCAGGGCGGTGGCTCCGACCTCGCCTTCCCCCACCACGAGATGAGCGCCAGCCACGGCGCGGTGCTGTACGGCCCGCCCTTCGCCGGCGTGTACGCGCACGCCGGCATGGTCGGCCTCGACGGCGAGAAGATGAGCAAGTCCAAGGGCAACCTCGTGCTCGTCTCCCGGCTGCGCGCCGCCGGGGTGGAGCCCGCCGCGGTGCGCCTGGCGGTCCTCGCCCACCACTACCGCTCGGACTGGTCCTGGACGCAGGCCGGCCTCGACGACGCCGCGGAGCGCCTCGTGCGGTGGCGCGCCGCGGTGGCCGTCGGCGGCGACTCCGAGCAGGACGCCGTCCTGGCGGACCTGCGCGCCCGCCTCGCCGACGACCTCGACGCCCCGGGCGCCCTCGCCGTCCTCGACGCCTGGGCCTCCACCGCGCTGGCGGCCCCCGGCGGCGCGGAGTCGGGCCAGCGGGCGGACCTGGTGGCTGACGCCGTCGACGCCCTGCTCGGCATCGCCCTCTGATGCTCTGACACCGCGCGTGCGGAGAACAGGNNCCTGTTCTCCGCACGCGCGGGCCAGCTCGGTCAGCAGCCGCGGCACCTCCAGCAGCACGGCGACGTGCCCGGCTCCGTCGACGCGGACCAGTCGCGCACCGGGCACCGCGGACGCCAGCGACTCGCCGTGCGCGGGGGGCACCACGAGGTCGTCGCGCCCGTGCGCCAGGACCACCGGCACCCCCGCCAGGAGCGCCAGGTCGACGCCCCACGGCGCGACGAGCGCGAGGTCGTCGTCGACCTGCCCGTCCGGCACGCCCGGAGAGCCGTCGGCGCGCGGAGCGGCAGCCGCGCTCGCAGCCTGCGCGTCGTCACCGACGGCGCCCCAGGGTCCCTCCAGGGCCGCCCAGTCCGAGGCGGTGAACTGCGCCGGGTCGAACTCCTCGACCAGCGCCAGCCGCTCGCGCGCCTCCCGGCCGGCCGCCGCAGCGCGCAGCGCAGCCGGGAAGGCCATCCCGCGGAACCACGCGTCGTCGTCCTGAGCGCCCTCCAGGAGCGTCCGCGGCGCCGGGCTGGCCAGGGCCAGCACGCCCACCACCCGCGGCTCGAGGGCCGCTGCGGCCAGGGCGTGCGGGCCCCCGCCGGAGTAGCCGACCACCACCGCGCGCGAGGCGCCGAGGCGGTCCAGTGCTGCGGCGGCGTCGGCGGCGCCGTCGGCCACCACCCGCCCGGGCCGGCGCTCCCGACCGGCGTACCCGGGGCGCGGCCAGGACGCCACGGGCAGGCCCGCGGCGTCGCAGGCCGCGCGCAGCGGGGCCGGGACGGCCCCCGTGGAGGGGGAGCCGCCGCACCACAGCACCGCGTCGACGCCCACGGCCGGGCCTCAGCCGCCGGTCAGCCCGTCCTTGCCCTCGTCGGGCCGTCGGCGCAGGTACCGCTCGAACTCCCGCGCGATGGCCTCCCCGGAGGCCTCGGGGAGGTCTGCGGTGTCCTTGGCCTCCTCGAGCTGGCGGACGTACTCGCCGATCTCGGCGTCCTCGCCGGCCAGCTCGTCCACGCCGTGCTCCCAGGCGCGGGCGTCGTCGGTGAGGTCGCCCAGGGGCACCGGCTCGCCGAGGACCTCCTCGATGCGGCCCAGCAGCGCCAGCACCGCCTTGGGGGAGGGCGACTGGCCCACGTAGTGCGGCACGGCCGCCCACAGGCTCAGCGACGGCAGTCCGGCGCTGGCGGCGGCCTCGGAGACCACGCCGACGATGCCGGTGGGGCCCTCGTAGGTCGACCGCTCGAGCGAGAGGCGGCGCAGCAGGTCGTCGTCGTCGGTGGTGGAGGAGATGGGGATCGGGCGGGTGTGGGGGACGTCGGCGAGCAGCGCGCCCATGGTGATCACCGTCTCGACGCCGAGGGCGCGGGCGTGCTCGAGCAGCTCGCCGGTGTAGCGGCGCCAGCGCATCGACGGCTCGATGCCGTGCACGAGCACCACGGTGCGGCCGCTGGCCGGCGCGGTGGCCGCGAAGATCCGCGTGGTGGGCCAGGTGATGGTGCGCCGGCCGTCGTCGTCGAGGCTCACCTGCGGCCGGTTGACCTGGAAGTCGTGGTACTCCTCGGGGTCGAGCTCCGCGACCTGCTCCGCGCCCCAGACGCGGCGCAGGTGGTCGAGCGCGCCGCTGGCGGCCTCGCCCGCGTCGTTCCAGCCCTCGAACGCCGCGAGCATCACCGGCTCGGCGAGCGGGTGCTCCTCAGGTGCCACGTCTGCCTCCCGTCAGCGCCCCCGTCTGCAGGGCGCCACGCGGCCAGCCTAGGCGGGGGGTGGGTCCGAGGGCGGAGGCGGCGGGCGGCGCGCTCACCCGCCAGGACGACGCCGCGACGCCCACCCGGCCCTAGCGTGGCCGGGTGATGGAGCGGGACCCCCGTCGCCCCGGAGGGGTGCGCGGCCGCGTCGACGCCTCCGAGGCGTGGGTGAGGACCCACCCCGTGGTGGTCGACGCGGCCCTCTTCTGCCCCCTCGCGCTGCTGCTCGCGGCGATCTTCGCCTCCGGCGCATCGCCCTGGCAGGCGCTGGCCGCGCTGCTGCAGGTGGGCGTGCTCGCGCTGCGACGCGCACGGCCGGTGGTCACCGCCGTCGTCGTCGACGCGGTCGCCGCGGCCCACCTGCTCACCGGTCTGGCGGCCGGCAGCTCGGGCGAGGCGCTGCTGGTCTCCCCGTCCGACGCGGCGGTGCTGGTGGCGCTCTACTCCGTGGCGGCGCACGGGCCCCGGTGGGCCCGCTACTGGGGCCTGGTCGTGGCGCTGGCCGGGGCCCTCGGGCTCGGGGTGGCGCTGGGCCGGGCGTCGGGGGACGTCGGCGAGGCCCTCGTGGTGGTGGTCGCGGTGACGGTGACCGCGGGGGTGCTGGCGCTGCTGGCGTGGACCCTGGGGCAGTGGCGCCGCACGCGCCTGGCGCACGTGCGCACGCTGGAGGAGCGCGCCCGCGGCGTGGAGACCGAGCGCGAGCAGCTGCAGGCGCTGGCCGCCGCCGCCGAGCGCGCGCGGATCGCCCGGGAGATGCACGACGTCGTCGCCCACTCCCTGTCGGTGGTGATCGCCCAGGCCGACGGCGGGCGGTACGCCGCCGCGGCCGACCCCGCCGCCGCGGTGCGCGCCCTGGAGTCCGTGGCCGCCACCGGCCGGGCGGCGCTCACCGACATGCGCCGGCTCCTCGGGGTGCTCCGGGAGGACGGCGGCGCCGTCTTCGAGCCGCAGCCGGGCGTCGAGGACGTGCCCGCTCTGGTCGCCTCCGTGCGGGCCAGCGGGCTGCCGGTGGCCCTGGTGACCACCGGGGAGGCGCGCCAGCTGCCCGCCGGGGCGGGCCTGGCGGTCTACCGCGTGGTCCAGGAGGGCCTGACGAACGTGCTCAAGCACGGCGGGCCGTCGGCCCGGGCGACCGTGCGGCTGCACTGGGGGCCCGGGCGGCTGGAGGCGCACGTCGAGGACGACGGCCGCGGGGCGTCGGCCACCGTCGACGGCGAGGCGCGCGGCGACGGCGTCGGGCGCGGCCTGGCCGGGATGGCGGAGCGGATGGCGCTGTACGGGGGGACCGCTCACGCCGGCCCCCGCAGCGGCGGCGGGTTCGCGGTGCAGGCGGTCCTGCCCGTGCCCTCCTCGGGGCGGAGCCCGGCACCGACGGGGGGTCAGCCGTCGGTATGACGCCGGCGCCGCAGCGGGGGCCCGGGCGCCGATGCGCCGCGGCGCCCGAGGCGCCCATGCTCGACGCATGACCTCGACAGCACCCGCCGCGCCGCCCGCCGGCACGCCGGCGGCCACGGCCGTGGGCCTCACCAAGACCTACGGGCGCGGCCCGGCCGCCGTGCACGCGCTGCGGGGCGTGGACGTCAGCTTCGGGCGGGGCGCCTTCACCGCGATCATGGGCCCGTCGGGCTCGGGCAAGTCCACGCTGCTGCACCTGCTCGCGGGCCTCGACACGGCCACGTCCGGCCGGGTGCTGCTCGGGGAGACCGACCTCACCGAGCTCGGCGACACGGCCCTGACGCTGCTGCGCCGCCAGCGGCTCGGCTTCGTCTTCCAGCAGTTCAACCTCCTGCCGGTGCTCACCGCCGAGCAGAACATCACCCTGCCCCTCGAGCTGGGCGGTCGAGGCGGTGCCAGGCTCGACCGGGAGTGGATGGCGGACCTCGTGGACGTCCTGGGCCTGCGCGAGCGCCTCTCGCACCGGCCCAGCGAGCTGTCCGGCGGCCAGCAGCAGCGCGTGGCCATCGCCCGCGCCCTCATCACCAAGCCCGAGCTGGTGCTCGCCGACGAGCCCACCGGCAACCTCGACTCCCGCTCCGGTGCCGAGGTGCTCGAGTTCCTGCGCCGCAGCGTGCGCGAGCTCGGCCGCACCGTCGTCATGGTCACCCACGACGCGGTGGCGGCCTCCTACGCCGACCGCGTGGTGCTCCTCGCCGACGGCCGGCTCGCCGGGGAGGTCACCGACCCCACCCCCGAGGCCGTCGCGTCCGCCCTCGACGCCCTGCGCACGTCCCTGCCGCCGGCCGGTGGCGCCACGACCACCGGCCAGCTGCGCGCCGTGTCGTCAGCGTCCGGCACCTTCGGCGTCCCGTCCCCCTCCGCGGGGCTGTGATGCTGCGCCTCACGCTGCGCCAGGCCCGCTCGACAGCGGGCCGCCTGCTGCTCGCCGGCGTGGCCGTGGCCCTCGGCACCGGCTTCGTCGCCGCCGTCCTGCTCACGTCGGCGCTGTTCACGCGCACCGTCGCCGCCACCGTCGCCGCCCAGTACACCGGTGCCGACGTCGTGGTGCGCACCAACGGCGCTCCCCTCTCCGAGAGCCAGGTGGCGGACCTGCGCGGCGTGCCGGGCGTCGGCGCTGCAGAGGGGCGCGTCGACGCCGGTGTCCAGCTGGTGGGCGCTGCCGGCACCGAGTACACCGCGCTGCGCAGCACGTCCTCCGCCCCCGAGCTCGCCGGGGCGGACCGGGACCAGCTGCTGTCCGGCGCGCTCCCCGCGGCACCCGGCCAGGTGGCCGTGGCAAGGTCCACCGCCGAGCGCCTCGGCGTGCAGGTCGGCGGATCGCTCGCGGTGCGGACCCAGCCGTCGACCACGGCCGACGCGGGCGCCACCGAGGCCGGCGGCGCGCCCGACCCGGTCGACGTCCCGGTCGAGGTGGTCGGTCTGCTCGACGACGACGCCGGCGGTCTGTTCGGTGCGGTCAGCGCGACGCTGGCCACCCCGGCCGACGCCCTCAACTGGTCGGCCGACGCCCACGGAGACCTGTCCGCTGGCGCTCCGACCACCGGGTACACGACAGCCCTGGTGATCGACACCGCCGGCAGCGACCCCGAGCAGGTCCGCGACGCGGTGGCGCAGCGGCTGGAGGACGCGGGGCTGGTGGCCCAGACCGGCGACTGGGACCCCTCCCAGGGGTGGACGGGCGACGCACCGCCGGCCGACGTCCTCACCGTGCAGCAGGTCGTCGACAGGTCCGTGGACGACGCCCTCGGGGGCACCCGCATCCTCACCGGGGTGGTGCTGGCGTTCGCCGCCGTCGCCCTCGTCGTGGCCACCACGGTGATCACCAACACCTTCTCCGTGCTCGTCGCGCAGCGCACCCGGCAGCTCGCGCTGCTGCGCTGCGTGGGCGCCACGAAGGGCCAGGTGCGGCGCGGCGTGCTCGCAGAAGCCGCGGTGCTGGGCGTGGTCGCCTCGGTGGTCGGGGTGCTCGCGGGCACCGCGCTGTCAGTCGCCGCCGCGCAGGTCCTGGCGCGCCACGCCGCTGGCGTCCCCGTGCCCGACGGCGTCGTGCTCACCACGTCCGCCGTCCTGGCGCCGCTGGCTGTCGGGACCCTGGCCACGGTGCTCGCGGCGTGGGTGCCCGCGCGCGCCGCCACCCGCGTCTCCCCGCTCGAGGCGCTGCGCCCGCTGAACGCGCCCGACCTGCGCCTCCGCGCCTCGCGGGTGCGCCTGGTCTCCGCCCTGCTGCTCCTGCTCGGCGGGGGGACTCTCCTCGTGGTGGGGGTGCTGTTCGCCACCGGGTCCTTCAACGAGCTCCTCGGCCTGCAGGGGACCGGGCAGGAGGTCACCTCGTGGGGCGTCGCTGCGGCGGTGCTGGGCGGCACGGCGTCCTTCACAGGGGTGCTGCTGGGAGCGGTCTTCCTGGTCCCGCGGACGGTCTCCCTGGTCGGGCTCCTGGTGGCCCGCGCCGGTGGCGCCCCCTCGCGCCTGGCCGCGCTCAACGCCGTTCGCAACCCCCGCAGGACGGCCTCCACGGCGGGTGCGCTGCTCATCGGCACCACGCTCGTCGCCCTCATGGTGGTGGGGGCGGCGACCACCAGCCGCACGCTGTCCGCAGCCCTCGACCGCCAGTTCCCGGTCGACGTCACGGTGAGCGCCGTCCCGGACTACACCGCCGACGGTCGCGCGCTGCCCTCGGACCTCGACCCCGCCCTGGTGAGCGCCGCGCGCGCGGTGCCGGGAGTCGGGGCGACCGCGCTGCTGACCACCGGCGAGGTGACCACGCACGGGGGGCCGGGCGCCAGCCCGGACGGTGCGACCTTCGACCTCGAGGTGGTCTCTGCGCCGCGCGAGGACCTCGAGGGGGTGCTGGTCCGCCCCGCGGACGTCGCCCCGCTCGCGCCGGGCACCGCCGTGCTGTCCCGGGAGACAGCGCAACGGGTCGGGGTCCGCGACGGCGGCGAGCTCCTCCTCACCGCGGTGTCCGCGGTCTGGGCGGACGACGGCACCGTGGGCGCGGACGGCTCCGGCTCGCCGGGGGCCGCTCAGCCGGCGCCGCCCGAGCTCGAGGTCCGGGTGGCTGTCACCGACCTCGGTGGTCGGCAGGTGGTCCTCGCCCCGGAGGACGCCGCGGCCCTGCAGCTGACGGCCACGCAGGACGGCGGGCTGCGCGACCTGTGGCTGCGGACCGACCCCGGAGCGGACCCGGTGGAGGTGGCCGGGGCGGTCCAGAGCGCCGTCGGCGACGCCACCGGACCCGGTGCCGTCTCGACCGCGGGGGACGCCTACGCCTCAGCGGTGTCCGTGAGCGGGCTCGCGGCCGAGCGGGCCGGCTACCAGCGCGTCATCGACACGATGCTGCTCGTGGTGGTCGGCCTGCTCGCCGTCGCCGTCGTCATCGCCCTCGTGGGGGTGGCCAACACCCTCAGCCTGTCCGTGATCGAGAGGACCCGCGAGAACGCCGTGCTGCGAGCCCTGGGGCTGACCCGGGGGCAGCTGCGGCGGATGCTGGCGCTCGAGGGAGCCCTGGTGGCGGGCGTCGGCGGCCTGCTCGGCGTGGTGCTGGGATCGCTGTACGGCTGGGCCGGGGCGGCCTCGCTCCTCGGCGGCGTCGCCGCCGCGGGCGGAGACGCCGTCTGGACGCCGTCGGTGCCGTGGGCTCGCCTCGGGCTGCTGCTCGCCGTCGCCGTCGTCGCGGGTCTGCTGGCCTCGGTGCTGCCCGCGCGGCGGGCCGTGCGCACGCCGCCGGTCGCCGCACTGGCCGACCAGTGACCAGCGCTAGGTTCGACGCCGTGGCACCAGGAGACGACGTCATCAGGGTCCTCCTCGTCGACGACCAGCAGCTGCTGCGCGCCGGCTTCCGCATGGTCATCGACTCCCAGCCCGACCTGCAGGTGGTGGGGGAGGCCGGGGACGGCGAGCAGGCCGTCTCGATGGCCCGCGCGGTCACACCGGACGTGGTGCTCATGGACGTGCGGATGCCCCGGGTCGACGGCATCGAGGCCACCGCCCGCATCACCGCGTCGCTGCCGGCCTCCAAGGTGGTGGTGCTGACCACCTTCGACATCGACGAGTACGCGCTCGCGGCGATCCGCGCGGGCGCCAGCGGCTTCCTCCTCAAGGACGCCCCGCCGGAGGAGCTGCTGGCCGCCGTGCGCACCGTGCACGCCGGAGACGCCGTCATCGCACCCTCCACCACGCGGCGCCTCCTCGAGCACGTGGCCCCGCTGCTGGCCGCCGAAGGAGCCGTCGACGGCGGGGAGACCACCGCCCTCGACGCCCTCACCGACCGGGAGCGGGAGGTGCTGGTGCTCATGGCCCGCGGCCGGTCCAACACCGAGATCGCCGGCGACCTCCACGTCGCCGAGGCCACGGTCAAGACGCACGTGGGCCGGGTGCTCGCCAAGCTCGGCGCCCGCGACCGCGTCCAGGCCGTGGTCACCGCCTACGAGACGGGCCTGGTCCGGCCCGGCGGGTAGCGTCGCCGCACGTGAGCGACGCCCCCCTCGACACCAGCGCCCGCCCCGCCGGCGCCCACCCTCTGCCGCAGGCGGTGCTGTGGGACATGGACGGCACCCTCGTCGACACCGAGCCGTACTGGTTCGAGGCCGAGTTCGCCCTGGTCGCGGAGCACGGAGGGTCGTGGTCGGAGGACCAGGCCCGCTCGCTGGTCGGCTCGGACCTGCGCGAGTCCGCCCGCCGGCTGCGCACCGAGGGCGGGGTCGACCTGGTCATCGACGAGGTCGTCGCCGCGCTCCTGCGCCGCGTGGTGGAGCAGTTCCGCGCCGACGTGCCCTGGCGCCCCGGGGCCCGCGAGCTGCTCACCGCCGTCCGCCAGGCCGGTGTCCCCTGCGCCCTGGTGACCATGTCCTGGAGGGTGCTCGCCGACGAGCTGGTCGCCCTCCTGCCCGAGGGCACCTTCGCCGCCGTGGTCACCGGGGACGCCGTGAAGCGCGGCAAGCCCGCCCCCGACCCCTACCTCGAGGCCGCCCGCCGCCTCGGCGTCGACCCCGCCCGCTGCGTGGCCCTGGAGGACTCCACCACCGGCGTCACCAGCGCGCTCGCGGCCGGCGTCCCGACCGTCGGCGTCCCGTGCGTCGTGGAGCTGGAGGCCCGGCCCGGTCTGGTGCGCGTCGCCTCCCTGGAGGGGCGCGACCTCACGTGGCTGGCGGCGGTGACCGCCGGTGCCGCGCCCGACGAGGGCGCCTCGGCGCCGCTGCACCGCTGACGGCGCGGCGGCCGGCGGGTGGCGAGCGCGTGACCGGATCGTGACCTCTCAGTCGCACCCCAGGGTGTTCGCAGGTCCATCGACGGCCTAACGTGCTCGGCGCCGCTGATTCAGCACCGTTGACGCGGCCCGACCGTCGACGCTCGAGGAGATCCCTGTGCGAGCCACCCGCCCTGCACGTCACCGTGCACCGCGCCTGCTGGGAGCGGCAGCCGCCGTCCTGGCCACCGCCGTCGCCCTGACCGGCTGCGCGCAGAGCCAGCGCGACACGTCCAGCAGCGACGGTTCGTCCGGCTCCGGCTCCGGGGGCGGCACGTTCGTCTTCGCGGCCTCCTCCGACCCGGTCATGCTCGACCCGGCGTTCGCCTCGGACGGCGAGACCTTCCGCGTGGCGCGGCAGATCTTCGAGGGCCTGGTGGGCACGCAGCCCGGCACCGCTGACCCCGCCCCGCTGCTGGCGGAGAAGTGGACCGGCAGCGCTGACGGCCTGACCTGGACCTTCGACCTCAAGCAGGGCGTGAAGTTCTCCGACGGCACCGACTTCAACGGCGAGGCGGTCTGCGCCAACTTCGACCGCTGGTACAACTGGTCGGGCGTCAACCAGTCCGGGAACATCAGCTACTACTACGGCTCGATCTTCAAGGGCTTCAAGACCAGCGACGACCCGGCCAAGCAGGGCGGCATCTACGGCGGCTGCACCGCGCCGTCCGCGAACCAGGCCGTGGTCACCCTGACCCAGCCGTTCGCCGGCTTCGTCCAGGCGCTGTCCCTGCCGGCCTTCTCCATGCAGAGCCCCACGGCGATGCAGGAGTACGACGCCGACAACACCGGCGGCACCGAGGACGACCCGCGCTTCTCCTCCTACGCCACCGAGCACCCCACGGGCACCGGGCCCTTCGTCCTGGACTCCTGGGACCGCGGCCAGCAGGTCACGCTGAAGCCGAACGAGAGCTACTGGGGCGACAAGCCCAAGGTCGACGAGGTCATCATCCGGACCATCGCCGACGGCAACGCCCGCCTGCAGGCGCTGCAGGCCGGTGACATCGACGGCTACGACCTCGTGGCGCCCGGTGACATCGAGGGCCTGAAGTCCGGTGGGTTCCAGGTGGTGAACCGCCCGGCGTTCAACATCCTCTACCTGGGCTTCAACCAGGCGGACCCGGCGCTGGCCGACGTCCGCGTGCGCCAGGCGATCTCCTACGCGATCGACAAGAACGCGGTCATCAGCCAGTCGCTGCCCGAGGGCAGCGAGCCGGCGATCGAGTTCATCCCCGACACGGTGGCGGGCTACAACCCCGACGTCACGACCTACGACTACGACCCGGAGCGGGCCAAGCAGCTGCTCGCCGAGGCCGGCCAGTCGAACCTGACGATCGACTTCAACTACCCGACCGACGTCTCCCGCCCGTACATGCCGAGCCCGGAGGCCACCTTCACGGCCATCCAGAGCCAGCTGCAGGCCGTCGGCATCACCGTCAACCCGGTGGCGAACAAGTGGAGCCCGGACTACCTGGACAAGATCCAGGGCGGCTCCGACCACGGCATCCACCTGCTGGGCTGGACCGGCGACTACAACGACCCGGACAACTTCCTCGGCGTCTTCTTCGGCCAGAAGTCCAACGAGTGGGGCTTCGACAACGCCGAGCTGTTCCAGGCGCTGACCGCCGCCCGCGGTCTGCCGACCCGCGACGAGCAGGTCCCGGCGTACCAGCAGATCAACGAGCAGATCGCGCAGTTCGTCCCGGGCGTGCCGATCTCCTCGCCGGTGCCGTCGCTGGCCTTCGCCTCCACGGTCCAGGGCTACCAGCCCTCGCCGGTCCAGGACGAGGTCTGGAACACCATCACCCTGTCCGAGAGCTGAGTGCTCCGGTTCGTCGTCCGGCGCCTGCTGCTGCTGGTGCCGGTGCTGGCGGGGCTCGTGGTCCTGCTCTTCGCATGGCTGCGGGCCCTGCCCGGCGACCCGGCCCGCGCGCTGCTCGGTCAGCGCGCGACGCCGGAGTCGATCGCGCAGGTCAACGCCGCGTACGGCTTCGACCAGCCGCTCCCGGTGCAGTTCGTCACCTACGTGGGGCGGCTGCTCCGGGGCGACCTGGGCTCCTCGAGCTCGTCGGGGGAGCCGGTGCTCGACTCCTTCCTGTCGCGCTTCCCCGCGACCATCGAGCTGAGCGTCGCGGCGCTGCTCTTCGCCGTCGTCCTCGGCATCCCGCTGGGGTACGCGGCGGCGCGGCGCGCCGGCGGCGCGCTGGACACGCTCATGGTGGGCGGCTCGCTGCTCGGCGTGACGATCCCGGTGTTCTTCCTGGCGTACCTGCTGAAGATCGTGTTCTCGCAGTGGCTGCCGTGGCTGCCGACGTCGGGCCGCCAGGACCCGCGCATCGACGCCACGCACGTCACGGGGTTCTACGTGCTCGACGGGATCCTCACGCGGGAGTGGGACGCCAGCTGGGACGCGATCGTCCACCTGGTGCTGCCGGGCATCGCGCTGGGCACCATCCCGCTGGCGATCATCGTGCGCATCACCCGCGCCTCCGTGCTGGAGGTGCTCGGGGAGGACCACGTGCGCACCGCCCGGGCCAAGGGCCTGCCGCGCGCGCTCATCAGCCGCCGGCACGTGCTGCGCAACGCGCTGCTGCCGGTGGTCACCACCATCGGCCTGCAGACGGGCCTGCTGTTCTCCGGGGCGGTGCTCACCGAGTCGGTGTTCGCCTTCAACGGCATCGGCAGCTACCTCTTCCAGGCCATCAGCCAGCTCGACTACGCCGTCCTGCAGGGGTTCATCCTGTTCATCGCCCTGACGTACGCCCTGGTCAACCTGGTCGTGGACGTCCTCTACGGGGTCATCGACCCCCGCGTCAGGCTCTCGTGAGGCACCCATGACCCAGATCTCGGAAGCGTTGGAGCCGACCACGCCGACCGGTGCCCCCGACCCGGACGCGGTCGGCAGCGGCGGGCTGTGGCACAGCGCGTGGCGCCGCCTGCGGCGCAACCCCACCGCCATCGCCGGCGCCGTCATCGTGCTGGCCTTCCTGCTCGTGGCGCTCTTCGCGCCGCTCATCGCGCCCGGCACCCCCGGCGTGCCCCTGCCGAACAGCGGCGTCACGCCGTCCTCGGTGCCGGGCCCGTCGCCGGGCCACCCGCTCGGGCTGGACAGCCCCGGCACCGACCTGCTCACCCAGCTGGTCTTCGGCGCGCGGCAGTCGCTGGTCATCGGCGTGGTCTCCACCGCGCTGGGCCTGGCCGGTGGCGCCGTGCTCGGCGTGCTGGCCGGCGGCATCGGCGGGTGGGTCGACACGGTGGTGATGCGGCTGGTCGACATCCTGCTGTCGATCCCGTCGCTGCTGCTGGCCGTCAGCGTGGCGGCCGTCCTCGGGCAGCGGCCGATCTCGGTGATGATCGCGATCGCCGCGGCGCAGGTGCCGATCTTCGCGCGGCTGCTGCGCGGCTCGATGCTGGCCCAGCGCGGGTCCGACTACGTGCTGGCCGTGCACTCCCTGGGGGTGCGCCGCCGCACGGTGGTCATGAGCCACCTGCTGCCCAACTCGCTGGGGCCGGTCATCGTGCAGGCCACCCTCACGCTGGCGACGGCGATCATCGAGGTGGCGGCCCTGAGCTACCTCGGACTGGGGGCCTCCAACCCCTCCACGGCGGAGTGGGGGCGCATGCTCGTCAACGCGCAGTCGCGCCTGGCCACCGACCCGCACCTGGCGATCTGGCCGGGTGCCTGCATCGCCGTCACCGCGCTCGGCTTCACCCTCCTCGGAGAGGCCCTGCGAGAGGCGCTCGACCCCAAGGGACGCAAGTAGTGGCACTGCTCGAGGTCAGGGACCTCTCCGTGGCGTTCCCCGGCGGGTCCGGGCGCGGCTCGTCGTCGTCCAAGGCCGTCGACGGCGTCTCCTTCGACGTGGAGGCCGGCCGGGTGGCCGGGCTCGTCGGGGAGTCCGGGTCCGGCAAGTCCGTGACCTCGCTGGCGGTGATGGGACTGCTGCCCAAGACCGCGCAGGTCTCCGGCACGGCGGTCTTCGACGGACGCGACCTGCTGTCGCTGCCCGAGAGGGACCTGGAGGGCGTGCGGGGCCGCGACGTCGCGATGGTCTTCCAGGACCCGATGACCTCGCTCAACCCGGTGGTCACGGTCGGCACGCAGATCACCGAGGTGCTGCGCCGCCACACGGGGGCCTCGCGGAAGGCGGCCCGCGACGAGGCCGGCGAGCTGCTGGCGCGCGTGGGCATCCCCGCGCCGGTGCGGCGGCTGCGGGAGTACCCCCACCAGCTCTCCGGCGGCATGCGCCAGCGCGCCATGATCGCCATCGCGCTCGCCTGCAACCCCAAGCTGCTCATCGCCGACGAGCCGACCACGGCGCTCGACGTCACCATCCAGGCGCAGGTGCTGGAGCTCATGGGAGACCTCGTGCGCGAGCGCGGCACGGCGATGCTGCTCATCACCCACGACCTGGGCGTGGTGGCGGGCCTGTGCGACACCGTGACGGTCATGTACTCGGGCCGCGTGGTGGAGCGGGCGGGGCGGCACGAGCTCTTCGCCAGGCCCCGCCACCGCTACACCTCGGGGCTGCTCGCGTCCGTGCCGCGCCTCGACGCGCCGCGCGGCCAGCGGCTGCAGCCGATCCCCGGCACGCCGCGCGACGTCATCGGGTGGACCGACGGGTGCGCCTTCGCGCCCCGGTGCACCGCCGCCTCCGGCGACTGCCGCGTGCCCGACCTGCCCCTGGAGCAGGACGACGACGCACCGGCCGCGGCTGGGCAGCACCTGCTGCGCTGCGCGCACCCGGTCCCGACCGCCCACCCCGAGGAGCGCAGCGCATGAGCACCCCGCAGGACGCTCCCCGGCCTGACGACGTGCTGCTGTCCGCGCGCGGCGTCGCCGTGCACTACCCGGGCCGCGGCGGGCTGCTGCGCCGGGCCGGGTCGCCCATCAAGGCGGTGGACGGCGTCGACCTCGACGTGCGCCGCGGGGAGACCTACGGCCTCGTGGGGGAGTCCGGCTGCGGCAAGTCGACGCTCGGCCGGGCGCTGCTGCGCCTGACCGAGCCGACGGCGGGGACCGTCACGCTGGACGGCACCGACCTGCGCTCGCTGGGCACCGAGGCGCTGCGCCGCGAGCGGCGCCGCATGCAGATGGTCTTCCAGGACCCGATGGCGAGCCTCGACCCGCGCATGGACGTCGAGGCGGCCGTCGCCGAGCCGCTGCGCGCCCACGGCCTCTTCCCCGGCAAGGGCGAGCGCGGCAGGCGCGTGCGCGAGCTGCTGGGGATGGTGGGCCTGCCCGCGTCGGCGGCCACCCGCTACCCGCACGAGTTCTCCGGCGGGCAGCGCCAGCGCATCGGCATCGCGCGGGCGCTGGCCGCGGAGCCGTCGCTCGTCGTCGCCGACGAACCGGTGAGCGCCCTGGACGTGTCCGTGCAGGCGCAGGTGCTCAACCTGCTCGAGGACCTGCAGGAGGCCCTCGGGCTGACCTACCTGGTCATCGCGCACGACCTCGCGGTGGTGCGGCACTCCAGCGACCGGGTGGGCGTGATGTACCTCGGCGGGATCGTGGAGGAGGCCGACTCCGACGACCTCTACGCCCAGCCCCTGCACCCCTACACGCTCTCGCTGATGTCGGCGGTGCCGGTGCCGGACCCGACCGTGGAGGACTCCCGGGAGCGGATCCTGCTCACCGGCGACCTGCCCAGCCCGGCCGACCCGCCCTCGGGGTGCCGCTTCCACACCCGCTGCCCGTTCGTGCAGCCGACGCGGTGCGCCGACGAGCGGCCGCAGCTGCGCGAGCTGGGGATGCCCGCCGTCGGCGGCCCCGCGGTGCAGGCGCCGGCTGGGGGGACCCCGCACCGGGTGGCCTGCCACTGGGCCGAGGCGATCCGCGACGGGCAGCTGCAGCCCTCGAAGGCCTCCCACGACCCCGCGGCGGTGGAGCCGGTCTAGCCGACCGGCTCTAGCTGGCCGGCTTCACCACGTCGACCACCGCGTACACGCCGTCCTGGGGAATGCTGATGGTCGTCCGGTCGAGCGGCAGCCCGGCGCGGCGGACCAGGTCGACGAGCTCCTGGACGCTGCGGGGGACGAGCAGCGGCCACCCGATGGCCCGCTGGTTGAAGTGGAGCTCGCGCCGGTCGGAGAGCATGTTGGCGACCACGAGCGACCCGCCCGGCCGCAAGAGGCGGAACGCCTCGCGCAGCAGGCGCACGCAGGACGGGTCGCGGAAGTACTCGAAGATGCCCAGGGCCTCGACCAGGTCAACGCTGCCCGCCCCGACCTCGCCGAGGAGGGTGGACCGGACGAGCAGGTCCCGGACGAGGTCGCGCTGCAGCAGATCGACGTCCTCGCCGCGGGCGAGGCCCTGCTCGGCGACCATGCGCTCGGCGAGCGCGAGGGCGTCCGGGTCGATGTCGACGAGCGTCAGGTGGGGTCGGAGGGAGAGTCCCTCGACGCTGGACATCGCGTCCAGCACGGGGACCGCGGCACCGCTGGCGAGGCTGACCCAGCGGGGCCGGGCGTCGTGGCGCCCCCGGCTGGCGTCCCGTCGTGCGACCTCCTGGAGGACGACCGCTCGGGTCCGCACCCCGATGGAGTCCAGGGCGTCGCGGTAGATGGCGACGGAGGTGTCGTCCAGGGCGGCGCCCGAGGGGAGGTGACTGATGCCGGGGCGCTGGACGGGCAGCAGTGCTCCGGCACCGGGGACGAGCCGGACGCGCCACTCGCGCATGGTCGGGGAGGCGTAGAAGAACTCCGACGCGGGGTTGCTCAGGACGAGCTGCCCGTCGCGGACGACGGGGGCCTCCCACTCGGGGTGGGCGCGCAGGAGGGCGTCGTGGGCGGCGAACTCGGCCTGGAGCGTGGTGCGCGTCGGTGAGGACGTGTGCGCGTCGTCGACGACGAGCCGGCGGTGCCGCACTCCGTCGACGCGGTCCACGACGTCCACCGAGAGCTCGACGCGCCCGCGGCGCTGGTGCGGCAGGAGCAGCCGCTGTCCCGGAGGGGACACCGGGCGCCGCAGCGAGGTCTGCTGGGGCACGAGCTCACCCAGCGAAGGGTCGACAACCACGGGTCCGCCTTCCGCGCGCGGTCAGGACGTGCGGTGGCGCCTCGTGGCACCCACCGTCCTGATCGTCCCTTCCGCGAGGGACGTCACGGTGCAGGACACGCCGCAGGAGAGCCGTCCCGGCGGGGTGACCCACTCTGCGTGCTCGGGCGATCGCCAGCAGTCAAGGCCTCAGGACGGGCTGACGACGCGCTCCTGAGATGCGGGAACGTCCTGGAGGACGGCGCGCGGCCTGCCGTAGTACCACCCCTGGACGGCGTGGCAGCCGTTCGCGAGCAGCCACTCGGCCTGCACCTGCGTCTCCACGCCCTCGGCCACCACGCGCAGGCCGAGCGCCTGCGCCATGGCCAGGATGGCCCTCACGAGCGGCGCCTCCGCGTCAGAGGAGCAGATGTCGTCCGTGAAGCTCTTGTCGATCTTGAGGATGTCGACGCCGGATCGCCGCAGCCGGTCGAGGCTGGAGTAGCCGACGCCGAAGTCGTCCATCGCGGTGCGGACGCCGAGCTGGCGGATCTGGTGGAGGTTGTTCACCAGGTGGAGCGACTCGATGTCGTAGTGGCTCTCCACGAGTTCCAGGACGAGCCTCTCCGGCGGCAGCCCAGCGTCGGCCAGGGCGCTGCGCACCGTCCGCCAGTACGTCGGCTCCTGCAGCTCGCGGCCCGAGGCGTTGACCGTCACGTACGGCAGCTGGCCGTCCTGGGGCACCCACGACGCGGCTGCGGTGCAGGCGGTGCGCAGCACCCACTCGCCGAGCTCGATGATGGCGCCCGACCGCTCGGCGTCAGGGAGGAACTCGATCGGCGGCACGAGGCCGCCCTGCGGGTCACGCCAGCGCACGAGCGCCTCCGCGGCGACGGTGGCACCGGATCGCGGGTCGACGATCGGCTGGAAGTGGACGACGAACTCGCCGCGCAGGAGCCCTTCGTGCACCTCTCTCCCGTCGGGTCCAGCGCCCGTGTGCTCGTGCGTCCTGGCTCGTCCGTCGCGCTTCGCGGTGTACACAGCGGACTCCGCCCGTGCGGTGAGCATGGACGCCGACTCGCCGGGCTCGTGCTGGGCGAGGCCCGCGGAGCAGGTGACGCCCACGGGCAGGGCGGCGTGCAGGCGAGCGACGACCTCCGCGGCCCGCGCACTCGTCGTCTGCGGCATCACCAGGCCGAACTCGTCCGCTCCCAGCCTCCCGAGGGTCACGTGCTCGGGGAGGACCGAGGCCCACGCCTGGGCCGCCTCCTGCAGCAGACGATCGCCAGCAGCCCGCCCGTGCACGTCGTTCCAGGCCTTGAAGTGGTCGATGTCGATCAGGGCGTAGGTGAGGGAGCGGCTGGATCCGCTGGACGCGATCCCTTCGTACAGCGCCCTCTCGAGGCCGCGCCGGTTGGCGAGGGAGGTCAGCTGGTCCTCCTCCGCGCGCTGCAGCGCGTGGGCCATCCAGCCGACCACCGCGCCGAGGAGGGAGGCGACCGCCCAGACGACGACCTGCTCCGCGACGCCCACTCCGGACTCGAGGGAGAGCGCGGGGGCACCGATGGCGATGGTCACCACGAGGTGCGCTGCGGCTGACCGGGGAGGGAGGAGCATGAAGGCGTACCCGGGCGCGAGGCAGTAGACCGCCGCGTAGGCGACCGCACTGGCACCGCCGCCCGACGACAGCAGAGCCGTGGTGATCAGGAGCACCCCACCTGCTGTGGTGATGTGGGGGAGCAGCCTGGTGGAGCGCCCCCTCAGGAGGATCATGCCGATCCCGCTGAGCACGGCGATCCAGTTGACGACCCTGACGACGAGGACGTCGCGCTCAGCGGAGGCGCTGGGCATGTAGGTGCTGAGGATGACCGCCAGCCCAGTGGCGATGAAGAGGGAGCCGCTGAGCCAGGCCACCGCCGGACGGGCTGTCACCACGGAGCGCTGACGCGGCTTCCAGCGGAGGCCCTCGACAGCGGCCGCGAGGGCGGGGCGACGGGGGGCGGGGACCGAGCGCGTCATGCTGCGCAGGCGCGAGGGCGCGGGGTGGCCGCCGCCGGCGGGCGCCTCGTCCGCCGGTCGGGGCGCGCCGGGATAGCCCCCGGGGAAGGGCGTGCGCCTGCTCACGACCTCCAGATCGGCCGTTGCCCTAGATCACTGCACCTCCGACGCCCGTCCGGAGCAGGGGGTCACCCGATCGCTGGAGCCTCCGGCTCACCCGCCGGGCGGGCGGTGAGGGCCACCGGGAGCGGCGGGGGAGTGCCCCCGAAGGCGGGGCACAGCGCCTGGTGGGCGCACCAGCCGCAGAGCTTGCTCGTGCGCGGGCGCCAGTCGCCGGTCTCCCGGGCCTTCTCGATGGCCGCGGACAGCGCTTCGAGCTTGCGCTCGGTGGCGAGCAGGTCGGCCTCGGTGGGCTGCAGCCGCAGCACGACGCCGTCGCCGAGGTAGACCAGCTGCAGCAGCGCCGGGACCACACCCTTGAGGCGCCAGACCGCCAGGGCGTAGAAGCGCATCTGGAACAGCGCCTTGCCCTCGAAGCCCTCGCCGGGGGAGCGGCCGGTCTTGTAGTCGACCACGCGCACCATGCCGTTGGGGGCGACGTCGACCCGGTCGATGATCCCGCGCAGCAGCAGCCCGGAGTCCAGCTCGGTCTCCACCTTCAGCTCGCGCTCGGCGGGCTCCAGCCGGGTCGGGTCCTCCAGCGTGAACCAGGTGCGGACCAGCGCCGCCGCGGACTCCAGCCAGGTGCGCTCGGCCTCGGAGCCGTCGAAGAGCGTGGCCACGTCGGGCTCGTCCACCTGCAGCTGCTCCCACCGGCCGGGCAGCAGCGCCTGCGCGGCCTCCGGGGTCCGCTCCGCGGCCGGAAGGTCGAAGAGGTGCTCCAGGGCCGAGTGCACCAGCGTGCCGCGCACCGCGGCCGCCGACGGCGGCTCGGGCAGCTTGTCGACGGTGCGGAACCGGTAAAGCAGCGGGCACTGCTGGAAGTCGCCGGCGCGCGACGGCGAGAGCGAGCGGCGGCTCACCGGCGGCGCTGCCGCCTCAGCCTGCTCGGCGACCTCGGTGGCGGGGGAAGCGGACACGACGACCACGGTAGGCGCCACCACCGACAGCCCCGGTGCGTCGACCGCGGACCTGTGGATCCGGCGGCGTCCGCGCGGCCCCGTACCCTGGCGCCGTGGCTGGGGCGACGTCCGAGCGCTCCGAGGGGCTGGTCCTGGGGCGCCTGTTCGGCGTGCCCGTGGTGCTGGCGCGGTCGTGGTTCGTCATCGCCGTCGTCATCACCCTGCTCTTCCAGAGCTCGGTGGCCTACGCGGCCCCCGGCCTCGGGGTGGTCGCCTCCTACGCGGTCTCCTTCGCCTACGCGGTGCTGCTGGGCGTCTCGGTGCTGGTCCACGAGCTGGCGCACGCCCTCGTCGCGCGCAGCGTGGGCCTGCCGGCCACCCGCGTCGTCCTGACGCTGTGGGGCGGCCACACCCAGTTCGAGCAGGACATGCCCTCGCCCTGGCGCAGCTTCGCCGTCGCCGTCGTCGGTCCGCTGGCCAACGGGCTGCTCGCGGTGCTGGCCTACCTGCCGCTGCAGTCCCAGGCCCTGCCGCCGCTGGCGTCGCTGCTGCTCACCGCCACCGTCCTCACCAACGCCTTCGTGGCGGTGTTCAACGTGCTGCCCGGCCTGCCGCTGGACGGCGGCCGCCTCCTGGAGGCGGTCGTCTGGCGCGCCACCGGAGACCGCGACCGCGGCACCGTCGCCGCCGGGTGGACCGGGCGCGTCCTGGCCGTGGCCGTCCCCGTGGTCGCCCTCGGCTGGCCCCTGCTGCACGGCGGGCGCCCCGACCTCATCACCGTGGTGTGGGCGGGCGCCGTCGGCGCGGTGCTGTGGACGGGAGCCGGTGCGGCGCTCGCCGGTCCCGCCGTCCGCCGGCGCCTGCCCCGGGCCCGCGCGCGCGACCTCGCCCACCCCGCGGTCGCCGTGCCCGCCGCCGCGTCCCTGGCCGACGCGCTGGCGGCCTCCGCCGCGGCCCCGGGCGCCCGCGTGGTGCTCACCGCGCCGGACGGCCGCCCCGAGGGCCTGCTGGACCCCGCCGCTGCCGCGCAGGTCCCTCCTGAGCGCCGCACCGCGGTGCCCGCCACCGCGGCCGCCAGGGCCCTGCTGCCCGGCACCGCGCTGCCCGAGCACCTCGTGGGCCCCGACCTCATCCGGGCCATGTCCGGGCAGTCGAGCGAGGAGTGGGTCCTCGTCGACCCGGCCGGTCGCGTGGTGGGGCTGCTGCTGGCCCGCGACGTCACCGCCGCGGTCCTCGGCCCGCGCGCCGCGCGCCGCTGAGGCCCGCCGCCCCGCACCACCAGAAGACCCCGTCCCAGACCTCCAGCACTGAGGAGTGATCGAGCCGTGAGCACCGGCTCCGCGCTGCGGCGCGGCCCGTTCCGGGTGGGTGACCGGGTGCAGCTGACCGACCCCCGCGGTCGCCTGCACACCATCACCCTGGCGCCCGGCGCCACCTTCCACACCCACCGCGGCCACCTGCGCCACGAGCAGCTCGTCGGGCAGCCGGACGGCTCGGTGGTGGTGAGCACCTCCGGCCACGAGTACCTGGCCCTGCGCCCGCTGCTGGCCGACCACGTGCTGTCCATGCCGCGCGGCGCGGCGGTGGTGTACCCCAAGGACGCCGGGCAGATCGTCGCCATGGCCGACGTCTTCCCCGGCGCGCGCGTGGTCGAGGCCGGCGTCGGGTCGGGTGCGCTGTCGATGTCGCTGCTCAGGGCGGTGGGGGACGACGGGCACGTGCACTCCTACGAGCGCCGCGCCGACTTCGCCGACATCGCCCGCGGCAACGTCGAGGGCTTCTTCGGCGGCCCCCACCCCGCCTGGCGCGTGACGGTCGGCGACCTGGCCGAGGCCCTGGTGGACCCCGAGGACGGCGAGGAGCCGGGCAGCGTGGACCGGGTGGTGCTCGACATGCTCGCCCCCTGGGAGTGCCTGGAGTCCGTGGCGACCGTGCTCGCCCCCGGCGGGGTGCTCATCGCCTACGTCGCCACCGCCACGCAGCTGTCGCGCCTCGCGGAGGACCTGCGGGGCGCCGGCTGCTGGACCGAGCCCAGCGCGTGGGAGTCCCTCGTGCGGGGCTGGCACCTCGAGGGCCTGTCGGTGCGCCCGGAGCACCGGATGGTCGGCCACACGGGCTTCCTCATGACCAGCCGCCGCCTCGCGCCGGGCACCACGGCCCCCCAGCGCCGCCGCCGCCCCGCACCGGGCGCCAGCGACGAGACCGGGACGCTGGTCTCCCCGTGGGCCGAGGAGGAGTTCGACGACGCCTCCCTCGGCGTGCGGGGCACCTCGGACAAGAAGCTGCGGCGCTCGGCGCGGGACGCCGCCCGGATCGCCGACGCCGCGTCGTCCTCGGTGTCGTCCTCGGTGTCGTCCTCGGTGTCGTCCTCGGCGTCGGGAGAGTCGCCTTCGTCACAGCCGGGTGACGGTCCTGTTGCGGGCGAGGGGATCTCACCGCGCGACGTCTGAGCCGGGAGTTATCGTCGAGCACGGACTCGACTCCGGCCCGCCCCGTGCGGGTCGTGCGGAGGTGTGCCATGTCAGACGCGAGCTCAGGGCCCTTTGAGACCACGGAGCACCACGAGCCCCCTGCCCAGCGGCGGGCGGCGGACGGCCTGCGCGAGGAGGTGGGTGCCCTGCGACGGCGCCTGGCCGAGACCCCTGCCCGCACCCGGGCGCTGGAGGAGCGGGCGGCGGAGCTGGAGCGGCAGCTCTCGGCGTCCACGTCCCAGAACGACAGGCTCGTGCGCACCCTCACCGAGGCGCGCGCCCGGCTGGTGGAGCTCAAGGGCGAGGTGGAGCGCCTGGCGCAGCCGCCGTCCGGCTACGCCACCTTCCTCGAGCTCCACGAGGACGGCTCGGCCGACGTCGTGCAGGCCGGCCGCAAGGTGCGCGTGGCGGTCAGCCCCGCCGTCGACGCCGCCGCGCTCGGCCACGGCCAGGAGGTGCTCCTCAACGAGTCCCTCAACGTGGTGCGCGCGGGCGGGTACGACCGCATCGGCGAGGTGGTGACCCTCAAGGAGGTCCTCGACGGCGGCCGGGCGCTGGTGACGGCGCAGGCCGACGAGGAGCGCGTGGTGCGCCTCGCGGCACCGCTGCAGGCGGCCAAGCTGCGCGTCGGCGACGCGCTCAACCTCGACCCGCGCAGCTCGGTGGTGTTCGAGAAGGTCCCCAAGGCCGAGGTCGAGGAGCTCCTCCTGGAGGAGGTCCCCGACATCGAGTACACCGACATCGGTGGCCTCTCCGGGCAGATCGAGGCCATCCGCGACGCGGTGGAGCTGCCGTTCGCCCACCCCGAGCTCTTCCGGGAGCACGGGCTGAAGGCGCCCAAGGGGATCCTGCTGTACGGCCCGCCCGGCTGCGGCAAGACGCTCATCGCCAAGGCGGTGGCGCGCTCGCTGAGCAAGCAGGCCGCCGAGCGCCAGGGCAAGACGGAGGTGCGCAGCTACTTCCTCAACATCAAGGGCCCGGAGCTGCTCAACAAGTACGTCGGCGAGACCGAGCGGCACATCCGCCTGATCTTCGCCCGCGCCCGGGAGAAGGCCTCCGAGGGCACGCCCGTCATCGTCTTCTTCGACGAGATGGAGTCGCTGTTCCGGACCCGCGGGTCCGGCGTCTCCTCCGACACCGAGACGACGATCGTGCCGCAGCTGCTGGCCGAGATCGACGGCGTGGAGCGGCTCGACAACGTCATCGTCATCGGGGCCTCCAACCGCGAGGACATGATCGACCCGGCCATCCTGCGCCCGGGCCGCCTGGACGTGAAGATCAAGATCGAGCGTCCGGACGCCCAGGCCGCGCACGACGTGTTCGCCAAGTACCTGACGCCCGACCTGCCGCTGCACGCCGACGACCTGGCCGCCAACGGCGGGTCCCCGACGGCCACGGCCACCGCGATGATCGAGCGGACCGTGGAGCGGATGTACGCGGAGTCCGAGGAGAACCAGTTCCTCGAGGTCACCTACGCCAACGGTGACAAGGAGGTCCTGTACTTCAAGGACTTCAACTCCGGCGCGATGATCCAGAACATCGTCGACAGGGCCAAGAAGTCCGCCATCAAGGACCTCCTCACCACCGGTCAGCGCGGCATCCGGATCGAGCACCTGCTCGACGCCTGCGTGGACGAGTTCAAGGAGAACGAGGACCTGCCCAACACCACCAACCCCGACGACTGGGCACGGATCTCGGGCAAGAAGGGCGAGCGGATCACCTACATCCGCACGATCATCCAGGGCAAGAAGGGCGCCGAGCCCGGCCGCAGCATCGACACCGTCAACGGCACGGGGCAGTACCTCTAGTCCTGGCCGCTAGTCCTGGCCGCGAGGCCCGTGCCCGCTGGCCCGCCCGCTCCCGAGCAGGCGGGCCAGCGGCCCGGCCAGCAGGCGCCACCCGAGCAGGAAGACCGCCAGGACGACGGCGCTGACGACGACGAAGCTCCCCGCGCTGCCCTGGCCCGAGGCCAGCCGCAGCAGGTGCCCGCCGACCAGCGTCCCCGCCCAGACCACGAGGCCCGCGGGGACCACGGCCAGTGGCCGCCAGCCCCGGCGCCCTCCGAGCGCGCGCACCAGCAGCCACCCGGCGGCCAGCCCGGCCAGGAAGGGCCAGGCCGTGTGAGCCAGTCCCGCCAGGGCGTCGGCCTCGCCGTGCGAGCGCCGTCCGACGGCGGCGAAGACCAGGACGAGGGCGGCGTCGACGACGAGCGCCGCCACCAGGGCCCGGGCGCTCGTCGGCGTCCGCCTCCTCGGCGCCGTCGTCGCCGTCCTGGGAGCAGGGGCTGCCGCGCGCCGGGTCACGGCCCGAGCCTAGGCTGGCGGCGATGAGCGTGCGCCGGGTCGTGGGTGTCGAGACCGAGTACGGCGTCTCGGCGCCGGGCCACCCCGAGCACGACCCCGTGCTGCTGTCCAGCCAGGTGGTGGCCAGCTACGCCGCCCCCCTGGTCTCCGGCCGGCGCAGCGGCCCCCGGTGGGACTACGAGGACGAGGCGCCCCTGCGCGACGCCCGCGGCTACGAGGTCCCGCGCAGCGCCGCGCACTCCAGCCAGCTCACCGACGCCCCCGGCCGGCGCGACGTGGGCGACGGAGCCGGCGTGGGGACCGAGGACCCGGCCAGCGCCAACGTCGTCCTCACCAACGGCGCGCGCCTCTACGTGGACCACGCCCACCCCGAGTACTCCTCCCCGGAGGTCACCGGACCGCTGGCCGCCGTCCGGTGGGACCGGGCCGGCGAGCTGGTCATGCGCCGCGCGGCGGCGCGGGTGGCGGCCTCCCCGGGCCTGGACCCGGTGAACCTGTACAAGAACAACACCGACGGCAAGGGCGCCTCCTACGGCACCCACGAGAACTACCTCATGGCCCGCACCACCCCGTTCGGGGCGGTCGTGCGGGGCCTGGTGCCGTTCTTCGTCAGCCGCCAGGTCGTCTGCGGTGCCGGCCGCGTGGGGCTGGGCCAGCGCGGGGAGGAGGCGGGCTTCCAGCTGTCCCAGCGCGCCGACTACTTCGAGACCGAGGTCGGCCTGGAGACCACCCTCAAGCGGCCGATCATCAACACCCGCGACGAGCCGCACGCCACGGCCGACCGCTACCGCCGCCTGCACGTGATCGTCGGTGACGCCAACCTCTGCGACGTCGCCACCTACCTCAAGCTGGGGACGACGGCCTTGGTGCTCGACATGGTCGAGGCCGGCACCGCCCCGGACCTCGTGGTCTCCGCGCCCGTCTCGGAGCTGCACGCCGTCAGCCACGACCCGTCGCTGCGGCACAGGGTGCGCCTCGCCGACGGCAGCCAGCTCACCGCCGTGCAGCTGCAGTGGCGCTACCTGGAGGCCGCCCGCGCCCACGTCGAGTCCCGCGGCGGGGGCCCCGACGAGGCCGCGCGCGCCGAGACCGCCGACGTGCTGGACCGCTGGGAGCGGGTGCTCACCGACCTGGAGGCAGACCCGTTCCGCCTGGCCGGGCAGCTCGACTGGGTGGCCAAGCTGCGCCTGCTGCAGGGCTTCCGCGACCGCGACGGCCTGGCGTGGGACTCGCCCCGCCTCGCGCTCATCGACCTGCAGTACGCCGACGTCAACCCCGCCAAGGGCCTGCACGCCCGGCTGCGGGCGCGCGGCGCGGTGGAGGAGCTCGTCACCGACGCCGAGGCGGAGGCCGCCAGCACCGAGCCCCCCGAGGACACCCGCGCGTGGTTCCGCGGGCAGTGCCTGTCGCGGTACTCCCGCGACGTGGCGGCGGCCAGCTGGGACTCGGTGATCTTCGACGTGCCCGGCCGCGGTGCCCTGCAGCGGGTGCCGATGCTGGAGCCGCTGCGCGGCACCCGGGCCGGCACCGAGGCGCTGCTCGACCGCTGCCCGGACGCGGCCGCGCTGGTGGACGCCCTCTCGGGGCGGTGACCCGGCGCTGACGGGCCGGGCGCTCCTCAGCCCTTCTTGAGCTCCCGCTCGAGGTTCGCCACCAGCTCGCCGGTGACCCGCTTGAGGCCCAGCGGCGCGAAGGTCCGCTCGAAGAAGCCCCCCACCCCGCTGGCGCCGTCCCACGTGGTGGTCGAGCTCACCGTGCAGGCGTTCACGCCGGTGGGCGCCACGGACCAGCGGGTCACCATCGACGAGCGGGTGTCGGCCTCGACGAGGGTGCCGTCGGCCTCCTCGCTGACCCGGACCAGCTGCTCCCGCACGCGCTTCTTCGTGGCCTGGAAGCGCCAGCCGACCTCGGTGCCCGCGCCGGTCCCGCCGGCCTCCACGCGGTACTGGCTGTAGGCCGCGGGCATCGCCGCGCGGCGCGCCCCGGTGTAGTCGGCCAGGGCGGCGCGCAGCTGGTGGGCGGGGACGGCGGCGGGGTGCTCGCTGGACGCGGTGACGCGGGGGCTCATGGCCCCAGTCTCCCGGACCGGTGCTCGCGGGGGATCAGCCCGCCAGCGCGCCGGTGGGCACCGGGCCGCCGCGCCACGGGGCGGGGCCGGTGATGTCGCGCAGGGCCAGCCCGTTGACCTCGTACACGTCGGCGTCGTCCAGCCGGTCGTCGGCCCGGTCGTCGTCGTCATCGTCCTCGTCGTCACGGACCTGGAGGGTGACCTGCTGGCCGACCAGCCCGTCGAGCTCGGCGGCGAAGGGCTCGGCGGTGCCGTCGCGGTCGTAGTCCTGCAGGACGGGAGCGGCGACGACCCACTCCGACGGGCCGAAGTCCACCTCGACGCCGTTGACGGTGAAGTCGTCGTAGCGGTCTGCCGGGTCGTCGCGGTCGTCGTCGGAGTCGTCGTCGGAGTCGTCGACGTCGCGCTCCAGCACGCCCTGCACGGTCTGCAGCGCCGAGACCGCCGCGGCGCTGCCGGCGGCCGACGGTCCCGCCGACGGCGAGGACGCGCTCGGGCTCGCCGACGCCTCGCTCGCGCTCGACGCGGGGGAGAGGCCGTCGACGGCGACGGCGCCGACCGTGCGGGAGTCCTCGCTGCCGCACGCGGTGAGCGCGGCGGCGCCGAGCAGGCCGGCGGCGACGAGGGTGAAGGTGCGCTGGCGGGTCATGGTGTCCTCCTGGGTCGAGCTGAGCTGCTGACGACTCCGAGGTTTCCCGGCGGGTGTGGCGCCGACCTGTCGTGCGCCTGACGGTTCTGTCATCTTCGCGCCAGGTGGCCGTCGTGATCGCCCGGCAGGATGGCGGCGTGGCGGTTCTGGTGGTCGAGGACGAGGCGGGCATCACGGCGTTCCTGCGTCGGGGGCTGGAGTCCGCGGGGTTCACCGTGCTCAGCGAGTCCGGGGGGAGGGCGGGCGCCCAGGCGGCGCTGCGCGAGGACGTCGAGCTGGTGGTGCTCGACCTCGGCCTGCCCGACCTGCCGGGGGAGCAGGTGCTCGCGCGCATCCGCGCCTCCCGGCCCGCCCTGCCGGTCATCGTGCTCACCGCCAAGGACGCCGTCTCCGACCGGGTGGCCAACCTCGAGGCCGGCGCCGACGACTACGTGGTCAAGCCCTTCAGCTTCACCGAGCTGCTCGCCCGGGTGCGGGCGCGGCTGCGCCAGCCGGCCCAGCCCTCCTCCGTGGTGCTGTCCGCCGGCGGCCTCACCCTGGACGTCCGCACCCGACGGGTGCGCGTCCAGGGCCCCTCCGCCGACGACGCGGGCGCCGGCCGCGAGGTGGCCCTCTCCTCGCGGGAGTTCGCGCTGCTGGAGACCCTGCTGCGCCACCCCGGGCAGGTGCTCTCGCAGGTGCAGCTGCTCGACAGGGTGTGGGGCTACGACTTCGACGGCGCCAGCAACGTGGTGGAGACCTGCGTGCGCCACGTGCGCCGCAAGGTGGGCGCCGAGCGCATCGAGACCGTCCGCGGAGCCGGCTACCGGCTGGTGTCGTGAGCCAGAGGTCCGTGCGACAGCCGGGGCGCCGGACGGCTGCCCTCCACGTGCGGCTCACGGCGATCGCGCTCGCCGTGATGGCCGCCACGCTCGCCGTCGCCGCGCTGACCACGGCCGAGCTCGTGCGCGTGGGTGACCGGAACTCGCTGGACCAGCTGCTGACCGACGAGCTGGCCGACCTGCGCACCGACCTGCCCCGGCTGGTGAGGGAGCAGGCCGGCACCGACGGCCAGGTGTCGGCCGACGAGGCGCGAACAGCCGCCAACGCCTACCTGGGCACGCACGACGGCAGCGCCCGCCACCTCCTGGTGATCGACGTGGAGGGCCGGCGGCAGTTCACCCGGTCCGGCCCCGCCCCGCTGGTGGACCTGCTCAACCGCGGGGACCTCCCCACCGGCCAGGCGGGCCGCCTCGTGACCGTGCCGTCCCTGCGGGGTGAGGTCCGCGTGCTCAACACCCCCGTCGAGGTCGGCGGTCAGCAGGTGGCGACGGCGCTGCTGGTGGGCAGCCTCGAGCCGGGCCGCGCGCAGGCCGCGGACGTCCTGCAGCGCATCGCGATCGCCGGGGGGATCGGCCTCCTGGTGGGGGGCGCGGTGCTCGTCGTCGCCGTCCGCAGGGCCACCGCGCCCCTGCGCCACCTCGCGCACGCCGCCCGCGACGTCGACCTCGCCGCCCTGCCCGACGGCCCGCCCCAGCTCCCCGGCGCCGACCGCGGCGACGAGGTGGGTGTGGTCGCCCACGAGGTGGAGCGCATGCTCGCCCGCATCAGCCGCGACGAGGCGCTGCGCCGCCAGCTCCTCGCCGCCGTCTCCCACGAGCTCCGCACGCCGCTCGCCGTCGCCCAGGGCCACCTGGAGGTCTTCGAGCTCACCTCCCGGCACGGCCCCGACAGCGGCCAGGACGACGGGGGCGCCGCCCAGACGGCCGCGGTGCTGCGCCGCGAGCTGGACCGGCTGGCGCGCATCGTCGACGACCTCACCGCCGTCACCCGCGGCGGCAGCGCTGACGCCGCGGCCGCCGAGGCCGTCTTCGTGCCCGACCTGCTCACGGCCGTCGCGGAGCGCTCGCGGGGACTGGGGCTGACGGGCGTCGAGGT
Organism: Streptomyces sp. NP160; assembly: GCF_006335115.1. GTDB lineage: Bacteria > Actinomycetota > Actinomycetes > Actinomycetales > Quadrisphaeraceae > Quadrisphaera. The sequence goes on along the minus strand of NZ_VDMJ01000002.1, from coordinate 44,598 downwards.
GCAGGGCGAGCGGGAGGCGCCGGGCGCCGTCGTCGTCGGCGACGAGGACCGGATGGTGCAGGCGCTGCTCAACCTCGTGCTCAACGCCCGCACGCACACCCCCGCGGGCACCCGCGTCCGCGTGGCAGCGCGGCTGCGGGAGGACGGCTGGGTGGTGCTGGAGGTCAGCGACGACGGCCCGGGGATGGCGCCGGCGGTCGCCGACGTCGCCTTCGAGCCCTTCGTGACCACGCGCTCCAGCGGCGACACCCGCGGCTCGGGCCTGGGTCTGTCGGTGGTGAGGTCCGTGACCCAGGCTCAGGGGGGCACCGTGGACCTGCGGACGGGTCCCGGCGGGACGACGGTGTCGCTGGCCTTCCCCGCGGCGGACTGACCGCCCTCAGCCGAGGCCGGCGTCGCTGCCGGCGCTGCGGACGTCCGCGGCCAGCGCCGCGAGGCCGGGGAGCAGGTCGGCGGCGTCCAGCCAGGGCTCGTCGAGCTCGGAGTCCGGGTCCTCCAGGGCGCGGGAGAGCGCGGCGCGGACGGCGGGCTCGGCGCGGGCGTCCCCGCGCCGGGCCAGCCCGAGCGCGGCCAGGCCGCCGGTCTCCCCGGGGGCGCCCAGGCGCGCGGCCAGCGCCTCGGCCACCTCGGGCGCGCCGGCGGCGCCGGTGGGCTCGAGCTGCTCGGCCAGCGCGAAGACGGCCTGCTCGGCGACGTCCTCGTCCTCGTCGCGGGTCGCGCCGACCAGGGCGTTGACGGCGCGGTGGCCGGCGTCGCCGTCGAGGGTGCTCGCGTCGGCCCCGAGGGCCAGGGGCAGGCAGGCGACGGCCTGCCAGCGCACGTCGGCGTCGTCGTCGGAGAGCAGGACGACGAGGACGTCGAGCGCGGCGGGGGAGGTCCCGGCGGAGCCCAGGGCCTTGGCGGCGGCCCAGCGCAGGTCGGCGTCGTCGCTGGTGGCGGCCTGCGCCGCCTGGTCGGCCACCTGCTGCCGGGCGCGCTCGCGGGCCTGGACGGGGAGGGGGGAGGCGGGACCGGCGAGCACGGCGGACAGCTCCAGGCCGACCTGGCGCACGACGGGCTCCGGGCTGGCCCACCAGGCGGCGGCGTCGTCGAGGGCCCCGGCGCGGCGCGCGTGCGCGGCCAGCGCGGCGGGGAACGCCGCGCCCGTGCCCTCGCGGGCCTCCAGGAGCGCCCCGGGGAGCTCCGGCGGGACCTGCGCTGCGGGGTCGGGCTGCTCGGGCACGGCGTCGATGCTGCCAGGTGGCGCGGGATCGGCTGGGTGCCGGTCGCGGTCCGGGCGCTCCCGCCTACGATCGGGAGAGCCCGACCGGGCCCCCGCGCGGGGCACCGGCCAGCCGAGAGTGACCTGAGGGGGCAGCGGTGCCAGGACAGGAGCAGCAGCGTCCGTCGCGGCGCGACAAGGACGAGGTCGAGCACGAGGTCGAGCCGCTGCCGCGCTCGGGCGCCCAGACCGAGGACTCGACCGCCACCGACGACGTCGACGCCCTCCTCGACGAGATCGACGACGTGCTCGAGTCCAACGCGGAGCAGTTCGTCCGCCAGTACACCCAGAAGGGCGGCCAGTGACGGCAGCCCCTCTGCCCTCGGCGTTCACCACGCCCGGCAGCTCCTCGTTCACGGACTTCCTCGGCGCCCACGCGCCCGAGCTGCTGCCCGGCCGCCGGGCGCTCCAGCAGCCCGGGGCCTCGGGTGAGCAGCTGGCGCCGCACGGCACGACCATCGTCTCGCTGACCTTCCCCGGCGGCGTGGTCATGGCAGGCGACCGGCGCGCCACGGCGGGGTCGATGATCGCCAGCCGCGACATCGAGAAGGTGTTCCCCGCGGACGCGTGGAGCTGCGTCGGCATCGCCGGGTCCGCGGGGCTCGCGGTGGAGCTGGTGCGCCTGTTCCAGGTGGAGCTCGAGCACTACGAGAAGATCGAGGGCGCGCTGCTCAGCCTGGACGGCAAGGCCAACCGCCTCGCCACGATGGTCCGCGGCAACCTGGGCCTGGCCATGCAGGGCCTGGCCGTGGTGCCGCTGTTCGCCGGGTACGACCTGGCCCGCCAGACCGGCCGCATCTTCAGCTACGACGTCACCGGCGGCCGCTACGAGGAGCACGAGCACCACGCGGTGGGCTCCGGCTCGCTGTTCGCCCGGGGCGCCCTCAAGAAGCTCTGGCGCCCGGGCCTGGACACCGACGGCGCCGTCCGGGTGGCCGTGGAGGCCCTCTACGACGCCGCCGACGACGACTCCGCCACCGGCGGTCCCGACGTCGTGCGCCGCATCTGGCCCGTCGTCGCCGTCGTGACCGCCGAGGGCTACGTGCGCGTCGGTGAGGACGAGCTCGGCCGGGTCGCCGCCGCCGTCATCGCCGACCGCACGGCCGAGCAGGAGGGCCGCCGCCGATGAGCATGCCGTTCTACGTCAGCCCCGAGCAGCTCATCCGGGACAAGGCCGACTACGCCCGCAAGGGCATCGCCCGCGGCCGGTCCGTGGTGGTGGCCGAGTACGCCGGCGGCATCGCCTTCGTGGCGGAGAACCCGTCGAAGGCGCTGCACAAGGTGAGCGAGATCTACGACCGGATCGGCTTCGCCGCGGTCGGCAAGTACAACGAGTTCGAGAACCTCCGCGTGGCCGGCGTGCGCTACGCCGACCTGCGCGGGTACTCCTACGACCGCGCCGACGTCACCGCCCGCGGCCTGGCCAACGCCTACGCGCAGTCCCTCGGGGCGGTGTTCACCAGCGAGCCCAAGCCGCTGGAGGTCGAGGTGGTGGTGGCGCAGGTCGGCCCGCAGCCGGGCACCGACCAGCTGTACCGCCTCACCTACGACGGCTCCGTGGCCGAAGAGCACGGCGTGGTCATCATCGGCGGCCAGACCGAGGCCGTGGTCGGGCCGCTGCGCGAGGGCTGGCGCGCCGACCTCGACCTGCCCGGCGTGCTGGCGCTGGCGCTGCGGGCGCTCTCGCCCGACCCGGCCGGTGGTCCGGCGCGCACGCTGACCGCCGACCAGCTCGAGGTCGCGGTGCTGGAGCGCGACCGCCCCCGGCGCACCTTCCGCCGCCTCGAGGGCGCCGTGCTGCAGGCCGTCATCGACGGACGGGCGGGTGGTGACACCCCCGGGCCGGTATCGGCGGCCGAGGTCGCCGCGGCCCGGACGCCGCCCGCGGCGGGCCACTCCGGCCTGCCGTCGGACACGGTCGACCTGCCGCCCGCCGACTGACCACCCCCTCCTCGACGACCCGGACGACGACGGTGGGTGGCTGGCGGCTGCGCCCGGCGCGCGCGGGCGACGCCGGCGAGGTGCTGGTGGTCTCGCTGGCGGCGTTCGTCAGCGAGGCCCAGCGCTACGGCGACCCGCTGCTGCCGCCCCTGCGCGAGAGCGTCGCCGACGTGCGCACCGCCATCGAGGACGCGGCCCAGCGCGTGGTGGTCGCCGAGGCCGGTGCCTGGTCGGACTGGAAGCCGGACCGGCTGCTCGGGTCCGTGCGGGTGCGCCTGGCCCACGACCTCCCGTCGGCGGGGGACGGGCAGGACGACGGCGGGGGTCCGCTCGTCGGGCACGTCGGCAGGCTCGTCGTCGTCCCGGACGCGCAGGGGCGCGGGCTGGGCAAGGCCCTCCTCCGCGCCGCCGAGGACGAGGCCCGCCGGGCCGGTGCGGTCCGCCTGGAGCTGTTCACCGGGGCGGAGTCCGAGGGCTCCATCTCGCTCTACCAGCGCGCCGGCTACCGCCTCAGCGACAGGCCCGGGGACGCCGACCGCGTCGACGACCGCGGCGTCCGCCTCGCGGTGCTGGTGAAGGCGCTGGACTGACTCGACCGGTCAGAAGCTCGGCTCGTCGGGGAACGTCACGCAGACGCCTCGGACACGTCCCTGATGATACCGACAGGCGTTCGAGCGAGCAACATCAACACCGCTGTGACCTGGTGAGACGACTCTTCGAGATGGTGCTCGGGGAGGCCTCGGGGGGACGGTGGCGGCCAGCACCGACGACGGCCCGCTGCGCGCCCCGCCTCCGCGCCACCGCGCAGCCGACGTACTGTGGCGATCGTGGACCGCCGGATCCTGGGTCTGGAGACCGAGTACGGGGTCACCTGCGCCGCGGACGGCCAGCGCCGCCTGTCCGCCGACGAGGTCGCCCGCTACCTCTTCCGCAAGGTCGTCTCGTGGGGGCGGTCGTCCAACGTCTTCCTCCGCAACGGCGCCCGCCTCTACCTCGACGTGGGCTCCCACCCGGAGTACGCCACCCCCGAGTGCGACGACGTGCGCCAGCTCGTCATCCACGACCGCGCGGGCGAGCGGATCCTCGAGGGCCTCACCGTGGACGCCGAGCGCCGCCTCGCCGAGGAGGGCATCGGGGGAGAGGTGTTCCTCTTCAAGAACAACACCGACTCCGCCGGCAACTCCTACGGCTGCCACGAGAACTACCTCGTGCCCCGTGCCGGGGAGTTCTCCCGACTGGCCGACGTCCTGATCCCCTTCCTCGTGACGCGCCAGGTGCTCGTGGGCGCCGGCAAGGTGCTCCAGACCCCCCGGGGCGCCGTCTACTGCCTCTCCCAGCGCGCCGACCACATCTGGGAGGGCGTCTCCAGCGCCACCACGCGCAGCCGGCCCATCATCAACACCCGCGACGAGCCCCACGCCGACGCCGACAGGTTCCGCCGCCTCCACGTCATCGTGGGCGACTCCAACATGTCCGAGACCACGACGATGCTCAAGACCGGTGCCGTCGACATCGTCCTGCGGATGCTGGAGAGCGGCGTCGCCGTGCGCGACCTCTCGCTGGAGAACCCGATCCGGGCCATCCGCGAGGTGAGCCACGACACCACCGGGCGCCGGCTGCTCAAGCTCGCCAACGGCGGCGAGGCCAGCGCCCTGGAGGTCCAGGAGGAGTACCTCGAGCGCGCGAAGACCTTCATCGACGAGGAGGGCACCCGCAACAGCACCGACAAGCGCGTGCTCGACCTGTGGGAGCGCGGCCTGCGGGCCGTCCGCGAGGGCGACCTGTCCCTGGTGGACAGGGAGCTGGACTGGGTCATCAAGCTCAAGCTCGTCGAGCGCTACCAGGCCCGCCACGGCCTGTCGCTGTCCGACGCCCGCGTCGCCCGCCTCGACCTCGCCTACCACGACGTCTCCCGCACCCGCGGCCTGTACAACCTCCTCGCCGCCCGCGGCATGGTCGAGCGCGTCAGCAGCGACATCGAGGTCTTCGAGGCCACCAGCGTGCCCCCGCAGACCACCCGCGCCCGCCTGCGCGGGGACTTCGTGCGGACCGCCCAGGAGAAGCGCCGCGACTTCACCGTCGACTGGGTGCACCTCAAGCTCAACGACCAGTCGCAGCGCACCGTGCTCTGCAAGGACCCCTTCCGCTCCGTGGACGAGCGGGTGGAGCGCCTCATCGCCAGCATGTGAGCCCGCGCGCGCCGGGAGCACCCAGGTCCGTCGCGTAGCGTGCTGGGGTGATCGCCGCTCGTCGTCGTCCTGCTCTCCTGGTGCCCCTGGTGGCCGCCGTGCTCGCGCTCGCGGGCTGCTCCGGCGGCTCCGGCGACGACGACGGCGCAGCCGCTCCCTCCACCGGCGCCAGCAGCGGTGCCAGCAGCGCCGCGGCGACCGCCGACCTCACCCAGGTCAGCGTCACCCCCCCTGCGGCGGGTGCCACCGGGAAGGACGCCGTCCCGACCGTCACGGTGCCGGCCGGCTTCAGCACCGGCACCACCACCTCGCGGGTGCTCGCGGAGGGCAACGGGGACGCCGCGGCGGAGGGCGAGGTGCTCAGCGTCGAGTTCGTCGGGGTCAACGGCCGGGACGGCAAGGCCTTCGGGTCCAGCACGTGGACCGGGCAGCCCACGCAGTTCGTGCTGGGCCCGGGCGTGATCCCCGGCTTCACCACCGCCCTGGAGGGCGTCAAGGCCGGTACCCAGCTGCTGGTGGCCGTCGCCCCCGCCGACGGCTACGGGCCGCAGGGCGGCCTGCAGCAGGCGGGCATCGGCGCCACCGACACCCTCGTGTACCTCATCGACGTCAAGGGGGTCGCGCCCGGCTGGGCCACCGGCACCCCCGTCGACCCCTCGACGTTCCCGGCGGGCCTGCCGCAGGTCACCGTGGACCAGCAGACGCACGTGCCGGCGATCACGGTCGACACGCAGGCCGCGCCCCCGACGTCGCTGGTCAAGCAGGTCCTCGTGACCGGCGGCGGTGAGCCGGTGCAGAAGGGGCAGAACCTCACCATGCAGTACACCGGCGTGACGTGGTCGACCGGGAAGGAGTTCGACTCCTCGTGGAGCCGGGGCACCCCGTTCGACTTCACCCTCGGCGACGGCAAGGTCATCGCCGGCTGGGACCAGGGCCTGGAGGGCGTCCCGGTGGGCAGCCAGGTCATGCTCGTCATCCCCCCGGACCTCGGCTACGGGGACCAGTCCCCGAGCGAGGACATCCCGGCGGGCTCGACGCTGGTGTTCGTCGTCGACGTCCTGGCTGCGCAGTAGTCAGCGCGCCCCGGCAGAGTGGACCCCATGAGCAACGCATCCCGTCCCGAGGTCGACCCGCCCGAGGGTCCCGCCCCCACCGAGCTCGTCATCACCGACATCACCGTCGGCGACGGCCCCGAGGCCACGCCCGGCTCCACCGTCACCACCCACTACGTGGGCGTCACCCACTCCACCGGCGAGCAGTTCGACGCCTCCTGGGACCGCGGTGAGCCGCTGAGCTTCCGCGTGGGCGTCGGCCAGGTCATCAAGGGCTGGGACCAGGGCCTGCTCGGCATGCGCGTCGGCGGCCGCCGCCGCCTGGAGATCCCCTCGGACCAGGCGTACGGCAAGCGCGGCGCCGGTGGCGTCATCGGCCCGGACGAGGCCCTCGTCTTCGTGGTCGACCTCGTCGGCGTCCGCTGAGACCCAGCACCACCTGACGCTCCCCTCACGCCCGCACGACGCGGGTGTGAGGGGAGTTTTCACGGGACGTCACACAGCGGCGCTGATCCGCAACACGGCCTGCCTACGTTCGCGGTCATGTCGCAGGACACCCGCGCCACGCGCGCCGCAGCGCCCGACCGCCTCGAGGTGGTCACCTCTCCCGGTGGTGCGAGGACCAGCACCGTCGGCACCCTGGACGCCCCCCGCCGCGGGCGCTGGGTCGACGTCTGGAACCCCGAGGACCACGCCCAGTGGGAGGGCGGCGGCCGCGCCGTCGCCCGCCGGAACCTGTGGTGGTCCATCGCCGCCGAGTTCCTCGGCTTCACCGTCTGGCAGCTGTGGTCGATCGCCACCCCGGTGCTCATCGCCGCGGGCTACCCGATCACCACCGACCAGGCCCTGTGGCTCGTCTCGGTGCCCGTGCTCGTGGGCGCCACCATGCGCTTCCCCTACTCGTTCGCCGTCGCGAAGTTCGGCGGGCGCAACTGGACGATCGTCTCGGCGCTGCTGCTCATCGTCCCGTGCCTCGGCCTCGTGTACGTGGCCACCAACCCCGGCACCCCGTTCTGGCTGATGCTGACCATCGCCGCGACCGCCGGCTTCGGCGGCGGCAACTTCGCCTCCTCCATGAGCAACATCTCCTTCTTCTTCCCCGAGAAGGAGAAGGGCGCCGCCCTCGGCCTCAACGCGGCCGGCGGCAACATCGGCGTGGCCGTCATCCAGTTCGTCACGCCGTTCCTCGTCGTGGCCGGCGTCGCCGCCAGCACCGCCCGCCCGGCCTACATCCTCATCCCGCTGATCCTCGTCGCCGCCTTCGGCGCCTGGCGGTTCATGGACAACCTCTCCCAGGCCAAGGCCGACGGCGAGGCGTGGAAGCTCGCGGCGCGCACCCGCCACACCTGGATCGTCTCGCTGCTGTACATCGGCACCTTCGGCTCCTTCATCGGCTACGCCGCGGCCTTCCCGCTGCTGCTCAAGACGCAGTTCCCGGACGTCAACCTCGGCATCGCCTTCCTCGGCGCGCTCATCGGCTCCCTCGCCCGCCCCTACGGCGGCAAGCTCGCCGACCGCCTCGGAGGTGCCCGGATCAGCATCGCCGCCTACGCCGTCCTGGCCCTGGGCGCGGCCGGCGCCGTGCTCGCGCTGCAGCTGAAGAGCCTGCCGCTGTTCTTCGGGGCGTTCATGGTCCTGTTCGTGGCCAGCGGCATCGGCAACGGCTCCACCTACCGCATGATCCCGGCGATCTTCCGCGGGAAGACGGCGATGGACGACGTCGACGGGCTGGTCCGCGCCAAGCGCATCGCCTCCGCCTGCATCGGCATCTCGGCCGGCATCGGCGCCTACGGCGGCTTCCTGGTCAACCGCGGCTTCGCCACCTCGACCGCCCAGTTCGGATCGCTGCAGCCGGCCCTGTGGAGCTTCGTCGCCTTCTACGTGCTCTGCATCGCGGTGACGTGGGCGGTCTACGCCCGCAAGGGCGCCCTCGGCCTGAGCGAGCGGATCTGAGCTTGGTCCTCCTCTCCACGCCCGTCGTCCGGGCCGGCGCTGGTGCGGGGTCCGCCCCCGCCCAGCCGCCGGTCCGGACGACGACGCGCACGCACTGCCCCTACTGCTCCCTGCAGTGCGGGATCCTCCTCACGGCCGGGGGGCGGCCCGCCGCCCTCGAGCCCGACCCGGACTTCCCCACCAACCGCGGCGGCCTGTGCTCCAAGGGCTGGACCGCCCACGAGCTGCTCGACCACCCCGACCGGCTGCTCGCCCCGCTGGTCCGCGCGGTGCCCGGTGACCGCACCTCCCCGCTCGTCCCCGCGACCTGGGACGAGGCCCTGGACCGCGTCACCGCGGCCATCACCGCGACGCAGGCCCAGCACGGCCGTGACGGCGTCGGCGTCTTCGGCGGCGGGGGCCTGACCAACGAGAAGGCCTACGCGCTGGGCAAGTTCGCCCGGGTCGCGCTGCGCACCAGCGCCATCGACTACAACGGCCGGTTCTGCATGAGCAGCGCGGCCGGAGCCATGAACCGCGTCTTCGGCGTCGACCGGGGGCTGCCGTTCCCGCTGGCCGACCTCGCCGAGGCCGACGCGATCATGATTACCGGCGGCAACCCTGCCGCGACCATGCCCCCGGCGATGCAGCACTTCGACGCCGCCCGCTCCCGCGGTGCCTCGCTCGTCGTGGTCGACCCGCGCCGCACCCCGACCGCCGCGGCCGCCGCCGCGCAGGGCGTGCACCTGGCGCCGGTGCCCGGCACCGACCTCCCGCTCCTGCTCGGCATGCTCCACGTGGCCGTCCGCGACTCACTTGTGGACCAGCACTACGTCGACACGCGCACCACCGGCTTCGACGCCGCCGCCGCGGCCGCGGCCCAGTGGTGGCCCGACCGCGTGGAGCGCACCACCGGGGTGCCTGAGGGCGACCTGCGCCGCGCCGTGCGCCTGCTGGCCGACGCAGCGCGGCGCGGCGGGACCTACGTGCTCTCCGGGCGAGGCGCCGAGCAGCACGCGAACGGCACCGACACCGTGCTGGCCCAGGCCAACCTCGCGCTGGCCCTCGGGCTCCCCGGGCGCCCGGGCTCGGGGTTCGGCACCGTCACGGGGCAGGGCAACGGCCAGGGCGGCCGCGAGCACGGCCTCAAGGCCGACCAGCTGCCCGGCTACCGCTCCATCACCGACCCCGCCGCCCGCGCCCACGTGGCCGGCGTCTGGGGCGTGCACCCCGACGTGCTGCCCGGCCCGGGCCGCTCCGCCTACGAGATGCTCGACGCGATGGGGGGCGGCGATTCCGGCACCGAGCCCGGCGTGCGCACCCTGCTCCTGCTGGCCTCGAACCCCGTGGTCTCCGCCCCGGACGCCGAGCGCGTGCGCCGCCGGCTCGCGGCGCTGGACCACCTCGTCGTCGTCGACTTCTTCCTGTCCGAGACCGCGCGCCTGGCCGACGTCGTCCTGCCCACCGCCCAGTGGGCCGAGGAGGCCGGCACCATGACCAACGTCGAGGGCCGCGTCCTCCTGCGGCGGCGGGCGCTGGCGCCCCCGCCCGGCGTCCACGACGACCTCGAGCTGCTCAACGCCCTGGCCCACCGCCTCGACCTGCCGGAGGGCCTGGACGCCGACACCGCGTTCCCCACCGACCCGGAGACCGTCTTCACCGAGCTGCGCCGCGCCAGCGCGGGAGGGCGCGCCGACTACTCCGGCATCACCTACGACCGCCTGGAGGCCGAGCAGGGCGTCTTCTGGCCCTGCCCCGACGTCGCGGGAGAGGGGGAGGACGACGACGCGGGCCGTGTCCACCCCGGAACCCCGCGGCTGTTCGCCGAGTCCTTCCCCACCCACGACGGGCGCGCCCAGTGCGCCGTGGTCCGGTACACCCCGCGCGCCGAGCGCACCTCGGCAGCGGAGTACCCGTACGTGCTGACCACGGGCCGGACCATGGCGCAGTACCAGTCGGGCACGCAGACCCGCCGGGTGCGCCAGCTGGTCATGGCCGACCCCGACGCGCGCGCCGAGCTGCACCCCGACCTCGCCCGCTCCCACGGCGTGGCCGACGGCGACCTCGTGCGGCTCACCACCCGCCGCGGCACCGCCCTCTTCCGCGCCCGGGTCACCCGCGACGTGGTCACCGGGACCGTGTTCGTGCCCTTCCACTGGGGCGGGATGAGCGTGGCCAACGCCCTCACCGACACCCGCCTGGACCCGGTGAGCCGGATGCCGGAGTTCAAGGCGTGCGCCGTGCGCCTGGAGCGCCACGACGGAGACCCAGAAGCAGACCTGACCCGCGACCCGATCCGCCCGACGTCTGGAGAACCCCGATGAGCTCGACCTTCCGCTTCCTGCAGGGCGTCTTCCCCGTCACCGGTGACGGCCTCGACAAGCACGCCCTGCTCGACGAGTCGCTCACCTACACCGTGCCGGAGGGCCGCCGCGCCCAGGTCCTGTACTTCCGCGGCGGCAACGCCAGCGACGAGCTGCTCATCGTCGTCCTCGTGCGCGACGGGGTGCCGATGCGCTGGTTCCCGGTCGGCGCCAAGGGGGACGTCCACGTGCCGCTGCGCGTGGTGGAGGACGTCGAGCCCGGCGAGGTGCTGGAGCTGCACGTGGCGGCGCCGGCGGGGCTCGTGGCGAGCGTCGTCGTCGATCTCGGGCTCGTCGAGGTCTGAGGAGGGTCCTGATGCACATGAAGCAGAAGCGCCACCTGGTGCTGGTGGGCAACGGCATGGCCGGCGCCCGGCTGCTCGAGGAGCTGCTCGAGCGCGGCGCCTCCGAGTCGTTCCAGATCACCGTCTTCGGCGACGAGCCGTACGGCAACTACAACCGGATCATGCTGTCGCACGTCCTGGCGGGCGAGGACGGCGAGGAGTCGATCTACCTCAACGAGATCGGCTGGTACGCCGAGAACGGCATCGACCTGCGCTCGGGGGTCCGCGTCGTCGACGTCGACCTGCCCGCCCGGGAGGTCGTCGACGCCACCGGTGCCCGCACCGGCTACGACGTGCTGGTCATCGCCACCGGCTCCTCCCCGCACTTCCCGCCGATGGACGGGCTGCGCCGCGAGGACGGCTCCCTGCTGCCGGGCGTCTCGGGCTTCCGGAGCCTGGACGAGACCCGCGCGATGCTCGAGGAGGCCCGGTCGGGCGAGCACGAGCGCGCCGTGGTCATCGGCGGTGGCCTGCTGGGGCTGGAGGCGGCCAAGGGGCTGCAGAACCACGGCCTGGACGTCACCGTCATCCACTCCCCGGCGCACCTCATGAACCAGCAGATCGACGCCGACGCCGGCGCCGTGCTGCGGCGCTCCATCGAGGGGGCCGGCATCTCCGTGGTGACCGGCGCCCGCACCACGGGGCTGACCGCCTGCACCGAGAAGGGCCGGGTGTCCGGGGTCACCCTCAAGGACGGCCGCACCTTCCCGGCCGACATGGTGGTGGTCACCGCCGGCATCCGCCCCAACACCGACGTCGGCGTGCGCGCCGGGCTGGTGGTCGAGCGCGGGATCGTCGTCGACGACCAGATGCTCTGCGTGGAGCAGCCCGTGGGGTCGCAGGTGTACGCCCTGGGGGAGTGCGCCCAGCACCGCGGGGAGACCTACGGCCTGGTGGCGCCGCTGTGGGAGCAGGCCACCGTGCTGGCCGACGTGCTCACCGGCGCCGACCCGGACGCGGCCTACCACGGGTCGAGGACGTCGACCAAGCTCAAGGTGGCCGGCGTCGACGTCGCCTCCATCGGCCAGTCCGGTCCGGAGCACCCCGACGACGAGCACGTCGTGTTCTCCGACGTGCGCCGCGGGCTGTACCAGTCGGTGTTGGTGCGCGACGGGCGCCTGGTCGGCGCCACCCTGCTGGGTGACACGCGCAAGTCGGCGGCGCTGCAGCAGGTCTTCGACCGGGGCCTGCCGCTGCCCGAGCAGCGCGTGGAGCTGCTCTTCGACCTGGGCGACACCGCCGAGGGCTCGGTCGAGGACCTCGCGGACGACGCGCAGGTCTGCAACTGCAACGGTGTCACCAAGGGCGACATCTGCGGCGCGGTGGCGGACGGCTGCACCAGCGTGAAGGGCGTCATGGACGCCACCCGGGCCGGCAAGGGCTGCGGCTCCTGCAAGGAGGTCGTCAGCAAGGTCGTCGAGCACGCCGTCGCCGCCGGCGGTGGCGCGCTCACCGAGGACCCGTCGGTCCACTGGTACGTGCCCGGCGTGCCGCTGCGCAAGGACGAGCTCGTCGCGGCGATCCGCGAGCAGCACCTCACCTCGGTCTCGGCGGTCTTCGCGGCCCTCGCGCCCGGCGGCGCCGAGGACGCGAAGTCGAAGATGGGCCTCACCTCGCTGCTGCGGACCCTGTGGCCCACGGAGTTCGTCGACGAGCGCGACGCCCGGTACATCAACGACCGCGTCCACGCGAACATCCAGCGCGACGGCACCTTCAGCGTGGTCCCGCAGATGAAGGGCGGCGTCACGACCCCCGAGCAGCTGCGCAAGATCGCCGACGTCGCCGAGAAGTACGGCGTCGGCATGCTCAAGGTCACCGGCGGCCAGCGCATCGACATGCTGGGCGTCAAGAAGGAGGACCTGCCCAAGGTCTGGGCGGACCTCGACATGCCGTCCGGGTACGCCTACGGCAAGTCGATGCGCACGGTGAAGACGTGCGTCGGCACCGACTTCTGCCGCTTCGGCCTGGGAGACTCCACCGCCCTCGGCATCGCCATCGAGGAGCGCTTCCAGGGCATCGAGACCCCCGCCAAGCTCAAGCTCGGCGTGGTCGGCTGCCCCCGCAACTGCGCCGAGGCCTACGTCAAGGACGTCGGCGTCGTCGCCATCGGGGGCGGCAAGTGGGAGGTGTACGTCGGCGGTGCTGCTGGGGCGTCCGTCCGCAAGGGCGACCTCCTCGCCACGGTCGACTCCCCGGAGGCCGTCATCCAGCTCACCGGCCGGTTCATCCAGTTCTACCGGACCTGGGGAAACTGGCTGGAGCGCACGTACGACTTCGTGCCCCGGCTGTCGGTGGAGCGGCTGCGGCTCGTGCTCGTGGAGGACTCCGACGGGATGTGCGAGCAGGTGGACGCCGAGATCGACGCCGCCTGCGCCGCCTACCGCGACCCGTGGAAGGAGCGCGACGCCCCGGACGCGCCCGGCCGCTTCTCCGCACCGGCCCTGCCCCTGCTGCCGCTGCCCGTGGTGCCCAGCCGCCCCATGGGCGCCCCCGGCGGCACGCCGCGCGAGCAGCTCCCCGTCGAGATCGTCATGCCGAACGAGGAGGCACTCATGGCTGGAGCGCAGCAGTGACCGCCACGACCGCCACGACCGCCCCGACCGCCCCGACGGCGGCGGCGCCGGGCGTGCGGGTCGCGGCGCTCGCGGAGGTCCCGCCGGGGGAGGGGCGCGCCTACGTGGTCGACTCCACCACCGGCCCCGCGCAGGTGGCGGTCTTCCACCACCGCGACGGCCGCGTCTCCGCCGTCGACGCGGTGTGCCCCCACTCCGGGGGGCCGCTGGCCGACGGGCAGATCGACTCCTGCGTGGTGGTCTGCCCGCTGCACCTCAACACCTGGGACCTGCGCACGGGTGAGTCGACGTCCGGGCAGGCCCCGGTGCGCGTGCACGGCGTCGCCGTCATCGACACCCCCGACGGCCCCCAGGTGCACGTGACCCCCGCCTGACCCCCTCACCCGTCCGTGATCACGGGTGGTCGACCCGCCCATGATCACGGACGGGAGGGGCTCTCAAGATCGGGGGAGCGCTGAGAGGCGGGTCGCAACGGACCGCAACACGGCGCAACACCCGCGTCACACACCGCGGGCACCCTGATCGCCATGAGCCCGACCTACCCGCTGCACCTCGACCTGGAGGGCCGTCGCGCCGTCGTCGTCGGGGGCGGCCCGGTGGCCGCCCGCCGCGCCCGCGGCCTCCTCGAGGCCGGCGCGGACGTCCTGCTCGTCGCCCCGCAGGCGTGCGAGGAGGTCACCGCCCTCGACGACGCCGGCGAGATCACCTGGCGCCGCGGCAGGTTCTGCGCCGCCGACCTCGACGGCGCCTGGCTCGTCCACACCGCCACCGGCGTCCCGCGCACCGACGACGCCGTCGCCGCCGAGGCCTCCGCCCGCCGCCTCTGGTGCGTCCGCGCCGACGACGCGACGCGCTCGCGGGCCTGGACCCCCGCCGTCGTCCGCCACGACGACGTCGTCGTCTCCGTCACCGCCGGGGGAGACCCCCGCCGCGCCGCCGCCGTCCGCGACGGCGTCCGCCTCGGTCTCACCTCCGGCGCCCTGCCCCTGCGCCGCCGCCGCCCCAGCACGGGCCTGGGCCGCGTCACCCTCGTCGGCGGCGGCCCCGGCGACGCCTCCCTCATCACCCTCGCCGGCCGGCGGGCGCTCGCGGAGGCCGACGTCGTCGTCGTCGACAGGCTCGCCCCGCGCGACCTGCTGGCGGAGCTGGACGCCGACGTGGAGGTGGTCGACGTCGGCAAGGCCCCCGACCACCACCCCGTCCCGCAGCGCGAGATCGAGCGCGTGCTCGTCGACCGCGCCCTGCGGGGCCTGCGCGTGGTGCGCCTCAAGGGCGGCGACGGGTACGTGTTCGGCCGCGGCGGCGAGGAGCTCGCCGCCTGCCGCGCCGCCGGCGTCCGCTGCGACGTGGTGCCCGGCATCACCAGCGCCCTCGCCGTCCCCGCCGCCGCGGGCATCCCCGTCACCCACCGCGGCGTGGCCCGCTCGGTGACCGTCATGACCGGCCACGACGCCCTCGGCGGCGACGAGCTGCTCGACCTCGCCGCCCAGACCCGCCGCGGAGGCACCCTCGTGGTGCTCATGGGCGTCTCCCGGCTCGCCGAGCTGGCCGACGGGCTGGTGGCGCACGGGGCGGACCCCCAGCTGCCGGTCGCGGTGGTCGAGAGCGGCTGCACCCCGCAGCAGAGGACGACGACGGCGACCCTCGCCGACGCCGCGGCCGTGGCCCGGCGCCGCGGCGTGCAGGCCCCCGCCGTGCTCGTCATCGGCGCCGTGGCGGCCATGGCGCACCCCAGCGGCGACCGGGAGGCGCGCGCGGCGGCAGGTGCCCGCCCCGCCAGCGCCCCGCAGTGACCCGCGACCAGCCCCGCGCGGCGCCCGGCAGGCGCCGGCGGCTGCGAGGATCGGACCGATGACCAGCACCACCGGCCGACCAGCAGCCGGCCCAGCAGCCGGCCCAGCAGCCGGCCCGGCAGCCGGCCCGGCAGCCGGCCCAGCAGCCGGCCCGGCAGCCGGTGCGGCAGCCGGTGCGGCGGGCGGCCCCGGCTCGTGCTCCGAGCTCGACCCGACCCAGCTGCTCGGCGCCACCATCGGCGTGACCAGCCACCGCCGCTCCGACGAGCTCATCGCCACCTTCACCCGCCGCGGCGGCGAGGTGGTGCACGCGCCGACGATGCGCATCGTCCCCATCACCGAGGACGCCGACCTCGTCGCCGACACCCGCGCCGCCATCGCCGACCCCCCTGACGTGCTGGTGGTCACCACCGCCATCGGCCTGCGCGGCTGGATCTCCGCCGCCGAGGCCCACGGCCTGGACGAGGCCCTCGTCGAGGCCCTCGCGGGCACCGAGGTGCTCGCGCGCGGCCCCAAGGCCCGGGGAGCCGTGCGCGCCGCCGGGCTGTCCGAGGCCTGGACGGCGGCCAGCGAGCAGACCGCCGAGGCCGTCGAGCACCTCCTCGCCCAGGGGGTCGCGGGGCGGTCGGTGCTCGTGCAGCTGCACGGCGCCGCCGGCCTGGAGGACCTCGAGCCGCTGCGGGCGGCGGGCGCCGACGTGCGCACCGTGGCCGTCTACCGCTGGGAGCCCCCGGAGGACCCGGGCGCGGTCGACCGGCTCGTCGACGCCCTGGCCGCCCGGAGCCTGGACGCGGTGACCTTCACCTCCGCCCCCGGGGCGGTGGCGCTCCTGGAGGCCGCCGAGCGGCGCGGCCGCCTGCCCGAGGTGCTGGGCGCCATGAGCGGGAGCTCCCCGCCCGTCGTGTGCTGCGCCGTCGGCGACGTCACCGCCGCACCCCTGCGCGAGCGGGGCGTGGACCCCCTCGTGCCCGAGCGCTGGCGCCTGGGGGCCCTCATGCGCTGCCTGTCCTCCCACCTCGCCGAGAACCCCCGGGCCAGGGTGGCCACCCCGGCGGGTGAGCTGGTGCTGCGGGCGCGCTCCGCCGTGCTGGGCGGCCGCGTCCTCGACCTGGCGCCGGGGCCGCTGGCGCTGCTCGCCCGCCTGGCCGCCGAGCCGGGGCGCGTGGTCTCCCGGGCGGAGCTGCTCAGCGAGCTGCCGGCCGCCACGGACGGGCACGCCGTGGAGGTGGCGGTCGCACGGCTGCGGGCCGCGCTGCCCCGGGCCTCGGCGGGGGGCTCCGTGGTGCGGACGGTGGTCAAGCGCGGCTACGCCCTGGAGGTCTCGTGAGCGAGCAGCCGGTCCTCGTGGCCGTCTCGCACGGCACCCGCTCGGCCACCGGCCGGCGGACCATCGCCCAGCTGCGGCTGGCGGTGGCCGCCGCGCGCCCCGGCACGGAGGTCGTCGCCGCCCACGTCGACGTGCAGAAGCCCGCCCTGGACGCCGTCGTCGCGCGCCTCGCCGTCGCCGGACGGGCCTGCGTCGTCGTCCCGCTGCTGCTGTCCACCGGCTACCACGTGCGCTCCGACGTGGCGTCCGCCGTGAGGGCGGCCCGCCGCGCCGGCGGCGCGGCCGTGGCCGCGGCGGCCCTCGGGCCGGACACCGCGCTGGTGGACGTGCTGTGCGACCGCCTCGCGGCGGCGGGCGCCCGCGACGACGACGCGGTGGTGCTCGCCGCCGCCGGCTCGCTGGCGCCGCAGGCGGTGGCCGACGTCGAGCGGGTGCTGGCGTCCCTGTCCGCGCGCCGCGACGGACCCGTCGTGGCGGGGTACGCCAGCGCCCAGGAGCCGACGGTCCCGCAGGCCTGCGCCGCGCTGCGGGAGGCGCACCCCACCCGGCGGGTGGCGGTGGTGCCGTACCTGCTCGCGCCCGGGGTGTTCTCCCAGCGCCTGGACGCGCTGCTCGACGGCTCCGGCGCAGCGGCCCCTGCCGACGTCGTCGCGAAGACCCTGTGCGCCGACGGCGACGTCGACCCGCGCCTGGCCGCCCTGGCGCTGCGCCGCTACGACGAGGCCCTGGAGGGCCTGCGCCAGGAGCCGGAGCGGGTCGGACCGCTGGCGGGCGCCGGGCTCGGCTGAGGGCTGCCCGGGTGGGCGAGCCCGCACGGGAGGCGCCCGCGGGGTAGCCTCCCCGCCGTGGCAGCAGCCTCGGGGGACCGCCGGACCGAGCGCCTCCTGAACCTCGTCATCGCCCTGCTGTCCACCCGCACCTGGCTCACCAAGGAGCAGATCCGCAGAGCGGTGCCGCAGTACGAGGACTGCGCCAGCACCGACGCGTTCGACAGGATGTTCGAGCGCGACAAGGAGGAGCTGCGCGAGCTCGGCGTCCCCCTGGTCACCGGCTCCGCCTCCGCCTGGTTCGACGACGAGCAGGGCTACAAGGTCGACCGGGACGCCTACGCCCTGCCCGCCGTCTCCTTCACGCCCGCTGAGCTGGCCGTGCTCTCGCTGGCCGCGCGGGTGTGGGCGCAGGCCAGCCTCGCCGGCCCGGCGGCCCGCGCCGTCACCAAGCTGCGCGCCCTCGGGGTGGACGTCGACGAGCAGTCCCTCGTGGGCGTCGAGCCGCGCGTCCGCACCGCCGAACCGGCGTTCGAGCCCCTGTACGCCGCCGCCCGCGACCGCCAGCGCGTCACCTTCACCTACCGCCGCCCCGGCGCCGCCGAGCCCTCCCGGCGCAGCGTGCAGCCCTGGCAGGTCACCTCCTGGCGCGGCCACTGGTACCTGGTCGCCCACGACCTCGACCGCGCCGCCCCGCGCGTGTTCCGCCTGTCCCGCATCGAGGGCACCGTGCGGCGCACCGGCCCCGCCGGCGCCTACGACGTCCCCGACGACGTCGACGGGCGCGCCATGATCGCCGCCGCCCAGGCCGGCCGGGAGTCCGCGCCTCGCACCGCCCGCCTCCGCCTCGCCCCCGGCGCCGCCGGCCAGCTGCGCCTGCGCGCCGGCGTCCCCGCTGCCGACGCCGGCCGCGAGGTGGTCGCCGAGGTGGAGTTCACCGACGCCGAGGAGCTCGCCGCCACCGTGGCCGCCGCCGCCCCCCACGCCGTGGTCCTGGGCCCCGACGACGTCCGCGACGCCGTCCTGCGGCGCCTGCGCGGCGTCCTCGCCGCCCACGGCGGCACCCGGTGACCACCCACCAGTCCGCCGGCCGGCAGCCCGGCCGCCGGTCCCGGCCCCCCGTGCAGGTCTCCGCCGCCGACAGGCTCTCCCGCCTGCTCGCCATGGTCCCCTGGGTGCTCGAGCACCAGGGCGCACCGCTGGAGGAGGTCGCGCAGCGCTTCGCCATCACCACCGACCAGCTGGTGAAGGACCTCGAGCTCCTCTTCGTCTGCGGCACCCCCGGCCACCTCCCCGACGACCTCATCGAGGCCGACTGGGAGGGCGGGCGCCTCCACATCGGCAACGCCGACGCCATCGCCCGCCCGCTGCGCCTCGGCATCGACGAGGCCCTGGCCCTCATCACCGGCCTGCGCACCCTCCTCGACGTCCCCGGCTTCTCGGCCGGCGAGGAGGACCGCGAGGCCCTGAACGGCGCCCTGGCCAAGCTCACCGAGGCCGCCGGCGAGGCCGCCCACGCCTCCCGCGCGCTCGCGGTGGACCTCACCGGCGGCTCCGGGGGCCAGGGCGCGCTGGCCCGCGAGGCGGTGCCGTCGGGGGAGGAGGCCGCCGCGGAGGTGCTCGCCACCCTGCGCGAGGCGCTGCGCCACCCCGCCGGGCGCCGCCGCCTGCGGCTGCACTACCTCGTCCCCAGCCGCGACGAGACCACCGAGCGCGACGTCGACCCGATGCGCCTGCTCACCGTCGACGGGCGCTGGTACCTCGAGGGCTGGTGCCACCGCGCGGGCGGCGTCCGCCTCTTCCGCGTGGACCGGGTGGTCACCGCGGCCGTCCTGGACGCCGACGGCACCCCGCCGCCGGAGGCCGTGGCCCGCGACGTCGACGAGTCGCTGTTCACCCCCGGCGAGGACGACCTCGTCGTCACCCTCGAGCTGGCGGGGTCCGCCCGCTGGGTGGCCGAGCGGGTGCCGCTGGAGTCCAGCGAGGAGCTCGACGACGACGGCCTGCGGGTGGTCCTGCGCACCCCGGACGACCGCTGGCTGCGCCGGCTCCTGCTCCCGCTGGGCGGCGCCGCCGTCGTCGTCGACCCCCCGGAGGTGGCCCAGGGCCTGGCCGAGGCCGCGGCCGCCGCGCTGGCCGCGCACGGGGCACCGGGGCAGGGGGCACCGGGGCAGGGGGTCCCCCCACCGGCCGACGCCCGGTCGGAGCATCCGGGCGCCTGAACCGTCAAGGGCGTCCGGGGCGGGCCCGATCAGGTGTGTAGCCCCGAGGAGCCGGGGCGTGCGCCTGACGGAAGGACCCGCCCCCATGACCACCATCAAGGCCTCCTGCCCCACCTGCGGCGACGTCGAGCTGACCCCGCCCCAGGTGCGCCTCGTGGTGTGCACGGTCCCGGCGTGGAGCTTCTACGCGTTCCACTGCCCCGAGTGCGCCGACGAGGTGCGCAAGCACGCCACCGACGAGGTGGCCCGCCTGCTGACCACCGGCGGCGTGCCCGCCGAGCACTGGGCCGTGCCGGCCGAGGCGCTCGAGGAGCACACCGGCTCCACCATCAGCTGGGACGACGTCCTCGACTTCACCCTGGCCCTGGAGAGCACCGACGTGGTGGCCGCCGCCACCACCCGCCTGCGCCACCCGGCCTGAGGCCCCCCGCCGGGCGGCAGCGCTCCGCCGCCCGCGACCCGCTCGAGACCCACCACTAGCCTGCTGCGATGGGCTGGTGGTGGGTCGCGGTGTACCTGGGGCTGGGTCTGGCCGGGCTCGTCGTGCTGGGCCTGCTGGCCTGGGGCGTGGTCAAGAAGGGCTTCTCGGTGCTCGGCGCCGTGGGGGAGGCCTCCGCCCGCGCCGGTGAGCTCATGGCGCAGGTCGAGCGCCTGCCCGCCCAGAAGCCGGCGCACTCCGTCATGGACGACCCGTACGCCCTGCGCGCCCAGCGCCGCCGCGAGCAGGCGAAGCTGCGCAAGCGGCGCGCGCGGCGCGTGGCCGCCCAGCGCGAGGCCCGTCGCGAGCAGCTGCGCCTGCGCAGGGCCGTGGGCTGACCCGTCCGGCCAGACGTTCGGCTGACTCCCAGGCGGGAACCGGCTGACCCGCGCCACCCCGGGGTTACAGTTGCCCGAACCCACACCGGAGGTGGAACGTGCGCGCGATCTTCGACAACCCTGCGCTGCTGATCGTCCTGATCCTGCTCGTCGTGCTGCTCTTCGGCGCGAAGCGCCTGCCCGACGCGGCCCGCAGCATCGGCCGCTCCATGCGCATCTTCAAGTCCGAGGTCAAGGAGATGAAGACCGACGACGAGCGCCGCGGGCCGAGCTCCTCCGCCTCCGACCACGAGGGCACCCCCTCGCGCCCCCTCGAGGGCCGCGTCGTCGACGAGCAGCGCCGCGACCAGCCGACGCAGGGCCCCACCTCGTCGTACGACCAGCAGCGCCACACCGCCTGAGCGGCCCGCTCACCGGCACCCTGACGACCCGCTGACCGGAGGCTGACCCGCGTGGCCACCGAGACCCCACCGCGCCCGGCGCGGCGCGGCAAGGACCCCGAGGGGCGCATGCCGCTGCGCGAGCACCTCGTCGAGCTGCGCAAGCGCGTCGTCATCGCCGGCATCGCGGTGCTCCTGGGCGCCGTCGGCGGGTGGTTCCTCTACGACCCGGTCCTGAACTACATCACCGAGCCGATCCAGCGGCTGCAGGACCAGGGCCAGGACATCGCCATCAACTTCGTCGGGGTCGGCACGGCCTTCGACCTGAAGATCAAGATGTCGGTGTGGATCGGCGTGATCATCTCCTCGCCGGTGTGGATCTACGAGCTCTGGGCCTTCATCACCCCCGGGCTCACCAAGAAGGAGAAGCGCTACGCGCTCGGGTTCGTGGCGGCAGCGGTGCCGCTGTTCCTGGCGGGCGTGTGGCTGTCCACCCTCTTCATCCCCAACGTGGTCACCTTCTTCACCGCGTTCACCCCGACCGACGGGGCCAACTACATCGCAGCCGACGTCTACCTGGGCTTCGTCATGCGCACGGTGCTGGCGTTCGGCGCCGCCTTCCTGCTGCCCGTGGTGCTGGTCGGCCTCAACCTGGCGGGCCTGGTCTCCGGCAAGGCGGTGCTCAAGGCCTGGCGGTGGGTCACGGTGGTCTGCTTCACCTTCGCCGCGATCGCCACCCCGACGCCGGACATCCTGGCGATGTTCATGCTGGCCACCCCGATGCTGCTGCTCTTCGCCGTCGCGATCGCGATCTGCATGGTCAACGACAAGCGCCGGGCCAAGGGCGACCCGCAGTACGCGGGCCTGTCCGACGACGAGGCCAGCGCGCTCTGACCCGCCGCGCCCCGGGCGGTGCCGCCCGGGGCGCATAGGCTCGGTGCATGGCAGTGCCGTCGTCCTCGCCTTCCTCACCGGCGGAGCGGTTCGCCGCAGCGAAGGCCCGCGCCCAGCGGGAGCGCAAGCTCCAGGCCAGCGAGCTGGGCAGGTTCCGCGAGGCCGTCGGCTTCGACCTGGACGGCTTCCAGCTGAGGGCCTGCGAGGCCCTGGAGGCCGGCCGGGGCGTGCTGGTGGCGGCGCCCACCGGCGCCGGCAAGACGGTGGTGGGTGAGTTCGCCGTCCACCTGGCGCTGGCCTCGGGGCGCAAGGCCTTCTACACCACGCCCATCAAGGCCCTGAGCAACCAGAAGCACGCCGAGCTGGCCGAGAGGTTCGGCTCCGAGCAGGTCGGCCTGCTCACCGGCGACACCTCCGTCAACGGCGACGCCCCCGTGGTCGTCATGACCACCGAGGTGCTGCGCAACATGCTGTACGCGGGCTCCCCGGCGCTGGACGGGCTCGCGCACGTGGTCATGGACGAGGTGCACTACCTCGCCGACCGTTCCCGCGGCGCGGTGTGGGAGGAGGTGATCATCCACCTCCCCGACGACGTGCTGATCACCTCGCTGAGCGCCACCGTCAGCAACGCCGAGGAGTTCGGCGACTGGCTGGCCACCGTGCGCGGCGCGGTGGACGTGGTGGTCTCCGAGCACCGCCCGGTGCCGCTGTGGCAGCACGTCATGGTGGGCACGCGGGTGGTGGACCTCTTCACCGAGCGCGAGGCGGGCCACAGCGGGGGGCGTCCGGTCCCGAGCCGTCGCGGCACGGCGCCGGCCGAGCCCAGCACGCAGCTGGAGGTCAACCCCGAGCTGGTGCGGATGTCCCGCGAGGACGTGCACCGCGGAGGCGGCCCCGGCGGGCGCGGTGGGCGCGCCCACCCCGGGCGCCGGCCTCCGCGCGGCGGGCAGCGGTCCCCGGCGGTGCGGGCCCGCGTGCACGCCGCCTCCCGTGCGGAGGTGCTGGCCGAGCTGGAGGAGGCGCACCTGCTGCCCGCCATCCTCTTCGTCTTCTCCCGCAACGGGTGCGACGCCGCCGTGCGCCAGTGCGTGTCCGCGGGGGTGCGCCTGACCACGGACGCCGAGCGGCGCGAGATCCGCGCCGTGGTGGAGGAGCGGTGCGCCGCCCTGCCCGACGTCGACCTCGCCGTGCTGGGCTACTGGGACTGGCTCGACGGGCTCTCGCGCGGCGTGGCCGCCCACCACGCGGGCATGCTGCCCACCTTCAAGGAGGTGGTCGAGGACCTCT
Organism: Streptomyces sp. NP160; assembly: GCF_006335115.1. Taxonomy (GTDB): domain Bacteria; phylum Actinomycetota; class Actinomycetes; order Actinomycetales; family Quadrisphaeraceae; genus Quadrisphaera. The sequence goes on along the minus strand of NZ_VDMJ01000002.1, from coordinate 21,457 downwards.
TCGCCCGCGGCCTGGTCAAGGCCGTGTTCGCCACCGAGACCCTGGCCCTCGGCATCAACATGCCCGCCCGCTGCGTGGTCATCGAGAAGCTCGTGAAGTTCAACGGCGAGTCCCACGTCGACGTGACCCCGGGGGAGTACACCCAGCTGACCGGGCGTGCGGGGCGGCGCGGCATCGACGTGGAGGGCCACGCGGTGGTGCTGTGGCAGCCCGGCCTGGACGCCGAGGGCGTCGCCGGCCTGGCCTCCACCCGCACCTACCCGCTGCGCTCCAGCTTCCGGCCGACCTACAACATGGCCGTCAACCTCGTGGCGCAGGTGGGCCGCGCCCGGGCGCGCGAGGTGCTGGAGACGTCCTTCGCCCAGTTCCAGGCGGACCGCGGCGTGGTGGGCCTGGCCCGCCAGGCGCGCACCCAGTCCGAGGGGCTGGCGGGCTACGCCGAGGCCATGACGTGCCACCTGGGCGACTTCTCCGAGTACGCCGCCCTGCGCCGCCGCATCGGCGAGCTCGAGGGTGAGGGAGCGCGCCGCCGCCGTCGCGGCCCGGTGGAGGAGCTGTCGCTGCGCGGCGCGGAGGCGCGCCAGAAGGGCGGTGTGACCGACCAGCGGCGTCCTCTGCGCGACGACCAGGTGGCCGCCGAGGTGAACCGGCTGCGCCGCCAGATGCGCCAGCACCCCTGCCACGGCTGCCCCGACCGCGAGGACCACGCCCGCTGGGCCGAGCGCTGGGAGCGCCTGCGCAAGGAGCACGAGGGGGTGCTGGCGCGCATCGAGTCCCGCACCGGCACCATCGCGCGGACCTTCGACAGGGTCTGCGACCTCCTCGTGGAGCTGGGCTACCTCGAGCCCACCGGGCCGCAGCAGGACGGCGAGGAGCGTCCCGGCGAGCTGCCCGGCGAGCTCCGCGTCACCCCGGCGGGGCAGGTGCTGCGACGGGTCTACGCCGAGAAGGACCTCCTCGTGGCCGAGTGCCTGCGCTCGGGGGCGTGGGCCGCGCTGGACGCCGCCGGGCTCGCCACGGTGCTGTCCACCATCGTCTACGAGGCCCGCCGCGAGGAGGGCCCGCCGGCGGCGCACACCCCGGGTGGTCACGCGGTCTCCCAGGCCCTGTCCGCCACGGTGCGCGCGTGGTCGCAGCTGTCCGACGCCGAGGAGGCCCACCACCTGCGGGCCACCGGCGAGCCCGACCTGGGCCTGGTGTGGCCGGTGCACCGCTGGTGCCGCGGGGCCTCCCTGGACGCCGTGCTCGACGCGGCGCGGGGCCCGGTGGACCTGGCCGCGGGCGACTTCGTGCGGTGGGCGCGGCAGCTGCTCGACCTCCTCGACCAGGTGGTCGTGGTGGCCTCCCGGGCCGGGACGGACGAGGACGACGCCCTGGCCCGCACGGCGCGCCAGGCCATCGGGCTCGTCGACAGGGGCGTCGTGACCTACTCGGCCGGCTCGGCGGCCCGCACTGCCTGAGCGAGCCTCGACCAGGTGCTGACCCCCGGCTGACCAGCGACGACGGTCGACCCTCACCCTCTGCAAGAGCCTCAACCCTCGCTCGAGGGTTGAGGTTCTTGCTGAGGTTGTGGAGCGGGATCAGCGGGTGAGGGCGGCCACGAGGCGCTCGGCGGGAGAGCGGGCGCCCCAGCGCTCGGCCAGCGCTGTCACGGCGGCCTCGTCGAGACGGCTCGAGGTGCTGTCGAGGTCGGGGGTCGGCACGTCGGCGGCGTCGACGCCCGCGGTGTCGTCCCCGAACGGCTCGACCGCCTCCCCGTCGCGCAGCACCCGGACCACGCGCGGCGCGACGTCGAGGTAGTCGGCGGCCTCGGCCAGGCGCCGGCGCTGGGCCGGCGTGACCGAGCTGTCGCCGTCCAGGGCGGCCTGGAGCACGCCGAGCAGGTCGCCGTGGCGGCGCAGGAGGGTCGCTGCGGTCTTCTCCCCGATGCCGGCCACGCCCGGCAGGCCGTCGCTGGGGTCGCCGCGCAGCACCGCGAGGTCGGCGTAGGCGTCGCCGGGGTGCTGCGGCGGCAGGTCGTACCGCTCGGCCAGGGCCGCGCCGTCGACCACCTCGGCGTTGCCCACGCCCTTGCCGATCCACACCACGCGCACGCCCGCGCCGCCGTGGGCGTGGTCGTCGACGAGCTGCAGCAGGTCGCGGTCGCCGCTGACCACGTCGACACCCCGGACGGCGGTGCTCCCCGTCCGGGTGGCGAGGACGCCGGCCACGTCGTCGGCCTCGCACGCCGGTGCCCCGACGCGAGGGACGCCGAGCGCGGCGAGCAGCCCGGCGATGGCGTCGGCCTGGGCGGGCAGGTGCTCGGGCACCTCCTCGCCGCTGGCCCCCGAGCCGTCGGTCGCGACGCGGTGGGCCTTGTAGGAGCCGATCCGGGCCACGCGCCAGGCCGGGCGCCAGTCGTCGTCCCAGCAGGCGACGACGGCGCGGGGGCGGAACCTGTCGACCAGCGCGGCCGTCATGTCGAGGAACCCGCGCACCGCGCCGGACGGGGTGCCGTCGGGAGCTGTCACCGAGGAGGGGATGGCGTAGAAGGCGCGGAAGTAGAGGGTCGCGGCGTCCAGCAGCAGGACGCGCTGGCCCTGCTCGGCGGCGGGGTCGGGGTCGGGCACGGCCGTCAGCGTAGGGGGAGGCCTCGCCGTATGTGATAACAGAATCGGGCGGGGGCGGCCGGACCTCCCAGCGGTCGGCGGCAGAATGAGGCGGTGAGCGACACCACCGCCGTCGGCGCGGCGCCCGCCCGCGTCCTCTACCGCGGCGGCAGCGTCTACTCCCCGGCCGACCCCTTCGCCACCGCCGTCCTCGTGGAGGGGGCCACGGTCGCGTGGGTGGGCTCCGACGAGGCCGCCGACGCCCAGGCCGCCCGCGCCCGCGCCGACGGCCAGCCGCTGGCCGTGGTCGACCTTGACGGCGCCCTGGTCACCCCCGCCTTCGTGGACGCCCACGTCCACACCACCGAGACCGGCCTGGCGATGGCCGGCGTGGACCTCACCGGCGCCCGCAGCGCCGCCGACGTCCTCGACGCCGTGGCCCGCGCGGCCGCCGAGCACCCCGGAGAGCCGGTCCTCGGCCACGGCTGGGACGAGGCCGGCTGGCCCGGAGGGCGCCTGCCGACCGCCGCCGAGCTGGAGCGCGCCGCCGGCGCCGGCGTCGAGGTCTACCTGGCCCGCGTGGACGTGCACTCCGCCCTGGTCTCCCCGGCCCTGGCCGCCCGCGCCGGACTGCCGGAGGCGGGCAGGGTCGAGCGCGAGGCGCACCACGCCGCGCGAGACGCCGCACAGCGCCACCTCCGCGACGACCCGACCCGCCGCTGCCGGCTGCAGCGCAGGGCCCTGGGGGCCGCGGCGGCGGTGGGGATCGGCAGCGTCCACGAGTGCTCGGCTCCCCACGTCGGGTCGCCCGAGGACCTGCGCGACCTCGTGGCCCTCTCCCGGGGCGACCAGGACGACGACGGCTCGAGCGCGCTGCCGGAGGTGCTCGCGCTGTGGGGCGAGCTGGTGGCCGACCGCGCCTCGGCCGAGGCCCTCGTCGCGCAGCTGGACCTGCCCGCCGGGGCCCTGCTGGGGTTCGGCGGTGACCTGTGCGTGGACGGCGCCCTCGGCTCGCGCACGGCCCTGCTGCGCGAGCCCTACGCCGACCAGCCGGGATCGCGCGGCCACGGCTACCTCGACGCCGGCGCCCTGCGCGACCACGTGCTCGCCTGCACCCGCGCGGGCCTGCAGGCCGGGGTCCACGCCATCGGCGACGCCGGCGTCGACGTGGCCCTGGAGGCCTTCAGCGCCGCCGCCGAGGTGCTGGCCGCCGAGGGGGCGCCGCCGCTGGCGGCCTCCCGCCACCGCATCGAGCACGCCGTGGCCGTGGACGCCGCCGGCATCGCCACGATGGCGCGCCTGGGGCTGGTGGCCAGCGTCCAGCCCGCCTTCGACGCGACCTGGGGCGGCCCGGACGGCGTGTACGCCGCCCGCCTCGGCCGTGAGCGGGTGCTGGGCCTGCACCCCTTCGGCCCGCTGGCCGCGGCCGGCGTGCCGCTGGCCCTGGGCTCGGACAGCCCCGTGACCCCCTTCGCCCCGTGGGAGGCCGTCCGCGCGGCGGCGTTCCCGCACGTGCGCGAGCACGCCGTCTCCGCCCGGGCGGCCTTCCTGGCCTCCACCCGGGGTGGCTGGCGCGCCGCCCGCCGTGACGGCGAGGGCGCCCTGGTGCCCGGTGGCGCGGCCACGCTGGCGGTCTGGGAGCCCTCCGACCTCGTGGTGCAGGCCCCCGACGACAGGTTCCAGGCGTGGAGCACCGACGCGCGCTCCGGCACCCCCGGACTGCCCGACCTCACGCCCGGCACGCCCGCACCCCGCTGTCTGCGCACCCTGGTGCGCGGGCGCACCGCCCACGACGCGGGCGTGCTCGCATGACCCGGCCCGTCCCCCCGCCAGCCCCCGCGCTGCGGGCCCGCTGGGCGGTGCCGGTGGCCGTCGGCGCGGGACTGCTGCTCTACCTGGCCTTCCCCGGGCACGACCTGTGGTGGGGCGCCCCCCTCGGCGTCGGTGCGCTGCTGACCGCGGTGACCGGCCGCCGGACGTGGCGGGCGGCGGGTCTGGGCCTGCTCACCGGCCTGGCCTTCTACCTGCCCCTGGTCTCCTGGTCGGGCATCTACCTCGGCCTCATCGCGTGGATCCCGCTGTCGGTGGCGTGCGCGCTGTCGGTGGCCCTCGCGGGGGCGCTCATGGCCTGGACCTCCCGCCTGCGCTGGCCCGTCGCCGTCGGGCCCTCCCGTCCCGTGGTCACCGCCCTCCTGCGCGCGGTGGGAGCGGCCGGGGCGTGGACCGCGGTGGAGGCCGGCTTCGCCCGCTGGCCCTTCGGCGGGTTCGGCTGGGGCCGCCTCGCCTTCAGCCAGGCCGACGCCCCGACCCTCGGCCTGGCGGCCCTCGGCGGGGCGCCGCTGGTCTCCTTCGCCGTGGCGCTGGCCGGTGCGCTGCTCGCCCAGGCCCTGCTGCACCTGCCCGCCGGGTCGGCGCGGGGCGCCGAGGCAGCGGCGCGCGCGCGGCGGGCCCCCGCTGCCGTCGTCCCCGTCACCGCGGTGGTGGCCGCGCTGGCCGTGACCGCGGCCGGGGCGCTGGTGCCCCGCCCCACCGCCGCGCAGGACGGCGACCTGTCGGTGGCGGCCGTGCAGGGGAACGTGCCGCGCGCCGGGCTGGAGTTCAACGCCCAGCGCCGTGCCGTGCTGGACAACCACGTCCAGGGCACCCTCCAGCTGGCCCAGCGCGTGCGCGACGGGCAGGCCCCGGCCCCCCAGCTGGTGGTGTGGCCGGAGAACTCCTCCGACATCGACCCGCTGCGCAACGCCGACGCCTACGCCGAGATCCAGGCCGCCGCCGACGCCGTGGAGGCGCCGATCGTGCTCGGGGCGGTGCTGCTCGGCGACGAGCCCGGCACCGTGCGCAACACCTCCCTGGTGTGGGAGCCGGAGGGCACCGCGCGCGAGGGGCTGGACGGCGACGGCGGGGTGGTCGGGGCCTACGACAAGCGCCACCCGGTGCCGTTCGCGGAGTACATCCCCTACAAGTCCTTCTTCCGGCTCATCACCTCGAAGGTCGACCTCGTGGTGGCGCAGTTCGTCCCGGGGGACCGGGTGGGGCGCCTGGACGCCGGGGGCGCGAGGCTGGGCGTGATGATCTGCTTCGAGGTGGTCGAGGACGGCCTCGTCGACGACACCGTCGACGACGGCGCCGACCTGCTCGTGGTCCAGACCAACAACGCCACGTTCGGGTACTCCGACGAGAACGTCCAGCAGCTGGCCATGTCCCGGCTGCGGGCGGTGGAGCACGGCCGCGCCGTCGTCCACGTCTCCACGGTGGGCACCAGCGCGCTGGTGATGCCCGACGGCGCCCTGGTCGACCCCACGCAGCTCTACACCCCGGCCGTCATCTCCGGCCAGGTGCCGCTGCGCACGTCCCTGACGGTGGCCGACCGGGTCCGCCAGGCCGGGGTGCCGGTGGAGGCGCTGCTGTCGCTGCTCGGGCTGCTGGCGGCGGCCGGCGGGCTGCTGCTCGGCCGCCGCGGCGTCCGCCGGGCGGGTGGGGGCCACCCCGGCGGCCACGACGGCCCTGGCGGCCCTGGCGGCCGTGACGGCGACGGTCCCGTCCCGGCGCCCGTCCGCCGCGAACCCGTCGCGTGAGCGCGCCGGAGCGGGTGCTGGTGATCACCCCGACGTACAACGAGCTGGAGTCGCTGCCGGTGACGCTGGCGCGCCTGCGGGCGGCGGTGCCGTGGGCGGACGTGCTCGTCGTCGACGACGGCAGCCCGGACGGCACCGGCGCCCTCGCCGACGGCCTGGCCGCCTCCGACGAGCGCGTGCACGTGCTGCACCGACCGCGCAAGAGCGGGCTGGGAGGGGCGTACACGGCCGGCTTCACCTGGGGCCTGCGCCGCGGGTACGACGTGCTGGTGGAGATGGACGCCGACGGGTCCCACGCCCCCGAGCAGCTGGCCTCGCTGCTGGCGGCGGTCGGGGTGCGCCAGGCGGTGGGCGGCGCGGGGCCGGCCGGGCCGCTCGGCGGCGCCGACCTGGCGCTGGGCTCGCGGTGGGTGCCCGGCGGGCGGGTCGTGGACTGGCCGCTGACCCGCCAGGTCCTCTCCCGCGGGGGCAACACCTGGGCGCGGTGGGCCATGGGGGTGCCCCTGCGCGACGCCACCGGCGGCTTCCGCGCCTACCGGGCCCGCGCGCTGCAGGCCGTCGACCTGCCCTCGGTGCGCTCGGAGGGGTACTGCTACCAGCTCGACCTGGCCGCCCGCGTGGTCCGCGCCGGCCTGACGGTGGTGGAGGTCCCCATCACGTTCACCGAGCGCGCCGCCGGGGCGAGCAAGATGAGCCGCGCCATCGTCGTCGAGGCGCTGTGGCGCACCACGCTGTGGGGGGCGCGCCGACGCGCCGACCAGCTGCTCGCCCTCACCGGCCGGACACGGCGACGGGCCGGCCTCCCCCGGTAGGGGGAGGTCCGGCCCGTTCCCAGGGGACCCGCGGGGTCGAGGCCCTCACCCGGGTCCGCGCGCCGCGGCGACCTGGAGGCCCTGGGAAGAGGCCCCCGGCGCACGACGCGCGGGGCGGCGGCGCAGCGTCAGGCGCTGCGCCGCTGGTGCAGGGTGCCGTTGCGCAGCTTGGTGAGGCGCTCCTCGAGCAGCACCTCCAGGTCGGCCACGGAGCGGCGCTCCAGCAGCATGTCCCAGTGGGTGCGGGCCGGCTTGGTGGGCTTGACCTCGGGGGCCTGGCCGTCGCGCAGCAGCGCCTCGGCGCCGCAGCGGCACTCCCACACGGCCGGGACGTCGGCCTCGGCGGCGAACGGCAGCTGCGTCACGTGCCCCTGGGGGCACTCGTAGACGGCGAGCTGGCGCGGCGCCAGCTCGACGCCCTCCTCGCTCTCCATGCTCGAACCACCCAGGCGCGTCCCGCGCAGGCTCCTGTCACTCATGCTGTCCTCCACTCGCTGTCCACGCCGGTGGGCCCCCGGCGTCGGCGCCGCAGGGCGCCAGGGTCGTCGCGGGGGCCGGGCATCACGACCACTGGGCTGTGCGCTCGGCCCCCCACCGCGCCAGCCGGTATGCCTGTCACAACGGGCCACTACCCCGTTCTGTTCCCTTCTGTCGCGAACGATCCGACGCTGGGTGTGATGTCGGTGACACCCTGTTCCCGTGCCTCCTGCGGACCCCGTGCCGACGCCCCTCGTTCGTGACAGCCGCGCCCCCGGACTGCTCCGCACCGCGCTCCGGGCCGGGCCGGTGCTCCTGGACGGCGGCCTGTCCACCGAGCTGGAGGCCCGCGGTCACGACGTCTCCTCCGACCTGTGGTCGGCCCGGCTCCTGCTGGACGCGCCGGCCGACGTCGTCGCCGTCCACGCGGACTTCGCCGCCGCCGGCGCGCAGGTGCTCACCACCGCCAGCTACCAGGCCACCCTTCCCGGACTGCGCGCCGCCGGCCTGGACCGCACCGCCGCCGAGCGCGTCATCACCTCCTCGGTGCACCTGGCCCGCGAGGGACTGACCGCCGCGGGGCGACCCGGCTGGGTGGCCGGGTCGGTCGGGCCCTACGGCGCCTTCCTGGCGGGCGGGCAGGAGTACACCGGCGACTACCTCGCCCCCGGCGGCGGGCCCGGCGCGGTGGGGCGGCGTGCGCTGCGCGACCACCACCGACCCCACCTGGAGCTGCTGGCCGCCGCCGGCGCGGACGTGCTGGCCTGCGAGACCGTGCCCGGTGCCGCCGAGGTCGAGGCGCTGCTGGTGGAGCTGGAGGCGCTCGCGGTGCCGGCGTGGGTGTCGGTGAGCGCGGTGGTCGACGACGCCGGGGCGGCCCGCACCCGGCGGGGGGAGCCGCTCGGCCCGGTGCTCGCGGCGGCGGCGTCGGTGGGGTGCGTGCTGGCCGTGGGCGTCAACTGCCTCGAGCCGGCGTCGGTGCTGGCGGCGCTGCATCAGGCGGCGGAGGTGGTGCCGGCGCCCGCTGCGGGAGGGGCGGTGCTGGCGGCCTACCCCAACAGCGGGGAGGTGTGGGACGGCGCCGCCCGGACCTGGACGGGCGCGCGGGACGGGGACGCCGCCGTGACCGGCGTGGCGGACTGGGTGTCCGCCGGCGCCCGCCTGGTGGGCGGCTGCTGCCGGGTGCGCCCCCACCACACCGCGGCGGCCGCCGCCGCCCTGGCCGCCCTGCGCTGACCGACCGCCACCCCGTGACGGCCAGCTCGGGCCAGGACGAGCCGGGTCAGGTGGGCTCGGTGACCGGCTGCTCGGGGACGCGCTGGGCGTCGGCGCGACCGCGCGCCACGTCCACGCGCAGCAGGAGGACCCCGCCGACCACGAAGAACACCACCAGCGAGGCGATCGCCGGCCGGTAGGAGCCGGTCAGCTGGAACACCAGCCCGAACACCAGCGTCCCCAGCCAGCTCGTGCCGCGCTCGGCGGACTGGTACAGCCCGAACCACTCCGCCTCCCGCCCGGCCGGCACCAGCTGGCTGAACACCGACCGCGACAGCGCCTGGGTGCCGCCCAGCACCAGCCCGATGGCCGCGGCCAGCGCCAGGAACAGGCCGAACTCGCCCGCCGGGATGAGCATCCCGGCCACCACCACGGCCACCCACACCACCAGGCTGCCCAGGATCGTGGCCTTCGCCGAGGTCCGCTGCGCGAGCCACCCGGCCGCCAGCGCCCCCAGCAGCGCCACCACCTGCACCAGCAGGATGGCCACCACCAGCTGGGAGGACGCGAACCCCAGCTGCTGCTGGCCGTAGATGCTCGCCGCCGCGATCACCGTCTGCACGCCGTCGTTGAAGAACAGGTAGGCGACGAGGAACAGCAGGGTCTGCGGGAACGCGGGCGCCCCCCTCAGGGTGCGCACCAGCTGCCCCAGGGAGCCGGCGACGACGCGCGCGGTGCTCGTCGGGGGCTCGCCCTCGCGACCGGGCAGGACGACGACGGCGGGCTGCCCGTCCAGGCGGCGCAGACCCAGGTGCGGCACCAGCGTGAACGCGCCCCACCACAGCCCGGCGCTCAGCAGCGAGACCCGCACGGCCGAGCCCTCGTCCAGCCCGAGGGCCCCCGCCTGCGCGAGCAGCACCAGGTTGGCCGCCAGCAGGACCGCCCCTCCGGCGTACCCCACCGCCCACCCGCGGCTGGAGACCCGGTCGCGCTCCTCGGGGCCCGCCAGGCGCACCAGCAGGGCGTCGTAGACCACCAGCGAGGCCCCCAGGCACAGGCTGGCCACCAGCTGCAGCACCGCTCCCAGCACCCACCGGTCCCCGGCGACGAAGACCATGCTGGCCGCGGCCGCCGCACCCACCCAGGCGAAGCCCGTCATGAGGCGCCGCGGGGAGCGCGACCTGTCGGCCACCGCGCCGACCGCCGGCAGCACCACCGCGGACAGCAGGGTCGCGAAGGTCACCACGTACAGCGCCAGCGAGCCCGGGGCCACGGGGACCCCCAGCACGCTGAGCGGCACCGGGCAGCTGCTCGCGCCGTCGCGCACCACCTCCCCGGCCCCGCCCGGGCACGCCGCCGCCTCGGCGACCGCCGTCAGGTACGGCGAGAACAGCACCGTCGCCGTGGTCGTGACGTAGGCGGAGTTGGCCCAGTCGTAGACGTACCAGGCGCGACGGGCGCGCCCCCGCTGCTGCGGTGTCAGGCCGGCGGCCACCTGCGCGCTCACGGGCGCCCTCCCTCGTCGTCGTCGCCCTCGTCGTCGTCGCCCTCGTCGTCGTCGCCCTCGTCGTCGTCGCCCTCGTCGTCGGCCTCGTCGTCGCGCTGGTCCTGCGGCGGCCAGGCCCCGCGCTCGCGGAGGACCTCGCGCGCGGCGGCGGCGTCGTCGGTGACCACCCCGTCCACCCCCATGTCGAACAGGTGTCGCATCTCGGTGGGGTCGTCCACCGTCCACACGTGCACCACCAGGCCCGCCGAGTGCGCCGCGTCGACCAGCGCCGGCGTGACGAGGTGCACGTCGTGCCCGGCCAGGCGCGAGGTGAGCGGCACCTGCAGCGCGTCGGCGCCCACCAGCGCCCGCAGCGCCCGTCCGCGCAGGCCCAGGCGGGCCCCGGCCAGGAAGCGCGCCACGCCACCGGTGCCCGCCGAGCTGGTCACCGCCACCCCGCGGCTCGCCAGGCCCGCCACCACCGCGCGCCGCCGGGCGTCGGAGAAGGAGGCCACGCACACCCTGCGGGCGTCCCGGGGGCGCGCGGCCAGCAGCTCCACCAGCGGGACGACGGCCGCGAGCTCCTTGACGTCCACGTTGAGGCGGACGGCCGGCTGCGCGTCGGGCCAGGCGTCCAGCAGGTCCACCAGGCGCACCGGGGCGTGCTGCGCCGCCGCCCCGCTCGCGTCCCGCAGCCGGAGCCCGGACACCTGGTCCCACGTCAGCGCCGACAGCGGGCCCGCGCCGTCAGTGGTGCGGTCCAGGGTGGGGTCGTGCAGGGCCACCAGGACGCCGTCAGCGGTGACGTGCACGTCGGTCTCGAGCACCCGGTGCCCCAGGGCGACCGCGTCGGCGAAGGCGGCCAGGGAGTTCTCCGGGTGCGCCGCGCCGCCGCGGTGCGCCAGCGCCACCGGGCCGCCGAGCCCCAGGAAGGAGCGCCTCGGGCTCGTCGTCGGGCCGGTCACCGGGGAAGTGTGGCGCAGTCGCCGGCGCCCGCCGACGCCGCTGCTCCTCCTCGGGGTGTCGAGCGGGTGGACCATCGCCCGCTGTGCATCACCTGTGGTGTGATGTCCGGCGTGGATAAGTCCGGCGGTGATGCTTCGGTGGTCGCTGTCATCGGTGACCTCGTCGGCTCCCGGCGCGCCGCCGACCGCGCAGCCCTCCAGCGCAGCCTCGTCGCGGTCCTGCACGACGTCAACAGCCTCGTGCCCGCCCTGCAGCCCCTGGAACCCACGATCGGGGACGAGTTCCAGGCCACCTACCCCGACCTCGGCTCGGCCTGCCTGGCCGCGCTGCTCGTCCGCCTCGCGCTGCTCGACACCGGCGCCGACGTCCGCGCGGGCCTGGGGGCCGGCACCACCACCGTCGTCGACCCCGCCGCCACCCCGCCCGTCCTGGACGGCCCCGCCTGGTGGGCCGCCCGCCGCGCCGTCGAGACCGCCGAGCGCCTGGCCGCCTCCCCGCGCTCGCGCAGCGCCCGCACCTGGTTCGTCGACCGCAGCGCCCCGGTCCCCGGGGACGACGCGCGCCACCACGACCACGACCACGACGACGACGAGCACGGCGACGTCTCCGCCGCCGCCGGCGCCAACGCCTTCCTGGCCGTGCGCGACGACGTCATCGCCCGGATGAGCCCGCGCGCCCGGCGCCTGCTGGCCCACCAGCTGCGCGGGCACCCCCAGCAGGTGGTCGCCCAGGCCGAGGGGGTCACCCAGCCCGCCGTCAGCCAGGCCCTGGCCCGCTCGGGGGCGCTCGCGGTGTGGCGCGGCCAGCAGCTGCTGGCCCAGCACCGCCTCGCCTCCCAGGTGCGCGCGGACCTGGCGCCCGCACGGCGGGGGGACGGCTGATGCTCCTGCTGACCGCCCTGTGGACCGGGCTCGCCGTCGCCGACCTGGTCCGCTGGACCCCCGAGCGGACCAGCTCGCGGCGCCGCGCGGTGGCCCTGGCCTGCGCCGCGCTCGCCGGAGCCCTCCTCGCCGTCCTCGCCCTCGGGGTGCCGGGAGCCGGCGGCCCCCCGGTGCTCGCCGTCCCCGTCGCCGCCCTCGTCCTGGCGGCGGCGGGCAGCACCGCGGCGTGGGTGGCGCTCAGCGAGCTGCCCGCCTCCCCGCGCGCCCCCTCGGCGGCCGTCACCGCGCTGGCGGCGCTCGCCCTGCTGCACGCGCTCGCCCTCGCCGCCGGTCCCCTCCTGCCCGCCCTGGACGCCTCGGGCCCGCTGGGGCGCTGGTGGGCGGCGCTCGCGGGCGCCGGCCTGCCGGGCCTGGACGGCGTCGGCCTCGGACGCGCGCTGCTGGCCGTGGTGGGCGCGGCGCTGCTGCTGGGCACCGCGAACCGCGTCGTGAGGCTGGTGCTCGTGGCCAGCGGCACCCCGCCGACCGCCGGGGAGGCGGCGCTGCGCGGCGGGCGGCTCCTCGGGCCGCTCGAACGCGTGTTCCTGCTGGGGCTGGCCCTGGGGGGCGACCTCACCGCCGCCGCGGCCGTCATCGCCGCCAAGGGGCTCCTGCGCCTGCCCGAGGTGCGCACCGCCAGCCGCCTCGCCCTGGCCGGGGAGCCGGCTGGCGGGGCCGCCGGCCGACCGGTGCGGGGCGCCGACGTGGTCACCGAGTACTTCCTGGTCGGCACCTTCAGCAGCTGGCTGCTCGCGCTCGCCGTCGCCGGGGTCGTCGCCCTCGCCGGGCCCTGACGCCCCTGCGCCGCGCACCGGGCCCGCCCCCGCCTCCCTACGATGCTCGTCGTGATGTCGCAGGAGCTCCCGGACCAGCCACCGGCCAGCAGCGGGGGACCCGTCGGCCCCGTGGACTCCTCGCAGGTCCCGCGCTTCGCCGGGCCGGCCACCTTCGCCCGGCTGCCCCGCGCCGACGAGGTCGGACGCGCCGACGTCGCCGTCGTCGGGGTGCCGTTCGACTCCGGGGTGTCCTACCGCCCCGGCGCCCGCTTCGGCCCCGCCGCCGTGCGCGAGGCCTCCCGCCTGCTGCGCCCCCACCACCCGGGCCTGGACCTCGACCCGTTCGCGGCGGCGCAGGTGGTCGACGCCGGCGACGTCGTCGCCAACCCCTTCTCCATCGAACAGGCGATCGAACAGGTGGAGGCCGGCGCGGACGAGCTCTCCGGCGCCGGCGCCCGCCTGGTCACCATCGGCGGGGACCACACCATCGCCCTGCCCCTGCTGCGCTCCGTCGCCCGCCGCCACGGACCGGTCGCGCTGGTCCACTTCGACGCCCACCTGGACACCTGGGACACCTACTTCGGCGCCCCGTACACCCACGGCACCCCCTTCCGCCGCGCCGTGGAGGAGGGCCTTCTCGAGCCGGGCGCCCTCACCCACGTCGGCACCCGCGGCCCCCTGTACGGCCGCTCGGACCTCACCGACGACGCCCGCCTCGGCTTCGGCCTGGTCACCAGCGCCGACGTCATGCGCCGCGGCGTCGACGAGGTGGTGGACGGCCTGCGCTCGCGGATCGGCGACCGCCCGCTCTACCTCAGCATCGACATCGACGTCCTCGACCCCGCCCACGCGCCCGGCACCGGCACCCCCGAGGCCGGCGGCATGACCAGCCGGGAGCTGCTCGAGGTGCTGCGCGGCCTGGCCGGGCTGCAGCTGGTCGGAGCCGACGTCGTCGAGGTCGCCCCCGCCTACGACCACGCCCAGATGACGGCCGTCGCCGCCAGCCACGTCGCCTACGACCTGGTCTCCCTCATGGCCCTGTCACCCCTGCACGGCGCCTCGGAGCAGACGGACGGAGCCCAGCAGTGACCTCCGCGACCGGTGAGGGGGTGCTCGGCACCCTCGCCCACCCGGAGGTGACCATGCTCACCCCCGACTTCCCCTTCGAGCACGACAGGTGGCTGGCCCACCCCGCCGGCCTGGGGTCCGTGCCCCGCGAGGCCCGCGGCGCCAGCGTCGTCGTCGTCGGCGCCGGCATCTCCGGCCTGGTCGCCGCCTACGAGCTCGCCCGCCTCGGGGTGCGCCCCGTCGTCCACGAGGCCGACCAGATCGGCGGGCGCCTGCGCTCGGTGCCGTTCCCCGGAGGCGTCGACGGCGTCCTCGCCGAGCTCGGCGGCATGCGCTTCCCCACCTCGGGGCGGTCCTTCTTCCACTACGCCGACGCCGTCGGCACCCGGACCACGCCGTTCCCCAACCCGCTGACCCCGACGGCCGGCTCCACCGTCATCGACCTGGGCGGCCAGGTCCACTACGCCGAGACCGCCGCCGACCTGCCGCCCTTCTTCACCGAGGTCGCCCGCGCCTGGGCCAGCGCCCTGGCCGAGATCGGCCTCCCGGACCTCCAGCACGCCATCGCCACCCGCGACCTGCCGCGGGTCAAGGCGCTGTGGGACCCCCTCGTGCGCGCCCGCGACGAGCAGAGCTTCTACGGCTTCGTCGCCGCCTCCGCCGCCTTCCGCGCCCTGCCCTACGCCCACCGCGAGGCCTTCGGCCAGGTGGGGTTCGGCACCGGGGGCTGGGACACCGACTTCCCCAACTCCATCCTGGAGATCCTGCGGGTCATCGCCACCAACGCCGACGAGGACCACCAGCGCGTCCTCGGCGGGGTCCAGCAGGTCCCGCTGCGCCTGTGGGCCCGCCCCCTGCCCGACGGGCCCTTCGCCGGCCGGAGCCTGCGCGACCTCCACGGCGGAGCACCCCGCCCCGGCGTCTCCGCCCTGCACCGCGCCCCCGGCTCCGCCGGCGCCGTCGGACCCGTCGTCGTCACCGACCGGTGGGGGCAGTCGCACGCCCACGACGCCGTCGTCGTCACCTGCCAGTCCTGGCTGCTGTCCGCCCGCATCTCCACCGAGGAGTCCCTGTTCGACCACCCCACGTGGATGGCCATGGACAGGTCCCACTACGCCCAGTCCTCCAAGACCTTCGTCATGGTCGACAGGCCCTTCTGGCGCGACCGGCACCCGGACACGGGCCGTCGCGTCATGTCCACCACCCTCACCGACCGCATGACCCGCGCCACCTACCTCCTGGACGGCGAAGGAGGGGGGGACGACGAGCCGGCCACCATCTGCCTGAGCTACACCTGGAACGACGACGCCCTCAAGTGGCTCGCCCTGTCCACCGACGAACGCGTCCGCCTCATGGTCCGCTCCCTGGGGGAGGTCTACCCCGGCGTCGACATCGCCAGCCACATCATCGGCGAGCCCGTCACCGTCTCCTGGGAGTCCGACCCCCACTTCATGGGCGCCTTCCGCGGAGCCCTGCCCGGCCACTACCGCTACCAGCGGCGCCTGTTCACCCACTTCACCCGGGACGACCTGCCCCCGGCGCAGCAGGGCCTCTTCCTGGCCGGCGACGACATCTCGTTCACCCCCGGATGGGCCGACGGCGCCGTCACCACCGCCCTCAACGCCGTCTGGGGAGTCGTGCGCCACCTGGGGGGCGCCGCGCACCCGGACAACCCCGGCCCCGGCGACGCCTTCGACGACCTGGCCCCGGTCGACCTCGACGCCGCCGACCCCGGCACCAGCAGCCCGTCCAGCAGCCCGTCCAGCAGCCCGTCCAGCAGCGCAGCCGACAGGGGATGAGGAACCCCTACCGCGAGGTCCTGCGCACCCCCGGAGCCCCCGCCTTCGTCACCGCAGGGCTCCTCGCCCGCCTGCCCATCTCCATGTACGGCCTCGTCTACGTCTTCCTCGTCGAGGAGGCCACCGGCTCCTACGGCGCCGCGGGAGCCGTCGCCGCTGCCGCCTCCGTCGCCTCCGCCCTCGGCGCACCCGTCCTGTCCCGCCTCGTCGACCGCCTCGGCCAGGCACGCGTCGCCGTCCCCGCGCTCGCGGTCCACACCGCCGGCATCCTCGGGGTGCTCGCCGCCGCCCACACCGGCGCCCACGCCCTGGTCATCGGCCTCGCCGCCGCGCTCGCGGGCGCCACCTTCACCAGCTGGGGCTCCCTCGTGCGCGCCCGCTGGGCCTGGGCCCTGCGCGACCCCGCCGACGCCCCCCGCCTGCACCCCGCCTTCTCCCTGGAGTCCGTCCTCGACGAGGTCACCTTCACCGTCGGCCCGCCCCTGGCCACCGTCCTCGCCGTCGCCGTCTCCCCCTCGGCCGCCCTGGCCACCGCGCTCGCGGCGACCGTCGCCGGCGGCACGGCGCTGGTGGTCCAGCGCGGGACCGAGCCGCCTTCGGAGCGGTCCAGGGCCGTCGAGCGCGGGACCGCGACGCCGCTGCCGACGACGCCGACGCCGACGACGACGACGACGACGACGACGACGACGAGCGCGGCCGGCTCCGGCGGCGTGCGCGCTGCGGCCCGCAGGGCTGTCGCGGGGGCGGTCGGGGTCATGGAGCACGCCGGGATGCGGGCCCTCGCGACGGCGTTCGTGGCCACCGGCGTGGTCTTCGGCTCCGTCGAGGTGATCGCGGTGGCCTTCACCGCCGAGCGCGGGGCTCCGGCTGCCGCCGGCGTGGTGCTGGCGCTGTACTCCGTCGGGAGCCTGCTGGCGGGCCTGGTGTTCGGGGCGGTCACGTGGCGGGGGAGCCTGCCGCGGCGGTTCCGCCTGGGGGCGGTGGGCATGGCCGTGCTCATCGCGCCGGTGGCCACCTCGGGGACGATCCCGGCGCTGGCCGCGACCCTGTTCCTGTCCGGCATCGCCATCTCCCCGACGCTGATCTCCGGCAACGCGCTGGTCGCCCAGCTCGTCGCGCCGCGCCAGCTCACCGAGGGGCTGGCCTGGGTGGGCACCTCCCTCGGGCTGGGGGTCTCCCTGGGCGCCGCCGTGGCGGGGCGGATCATCGACGGCCCCGGGCCCCAGCCGGCGCTGCTGCTGCCGGTGGCGGCCGCGGTGGCGGCCGCGGTCGTCGTCGTCGCCTGCTCCCGCGTGCTGGGCGTCCGTCCGCGCGGCGCGCAGCCCGACGCGGCCTGAGACCCGCCGCGCGGACCCCCGGCGGCGCTCCGCCTCAGGCGGCGCTGACCCGGGGGGCGCTGGGCGCCGCGGCGCGGACGGCCTCGAGGCGCGCAGCCAGCGCCGCTGCGTCCTCGCCGGGGGCGGGCACGGCCACCACCTGGGCGAGCGCGCCCAGCGGCGCGGCCCGCACCAGCCCCGGCCGGCCCAGGGCGCCCGGGGCGACGACGGCGACGCTCCGCTCCGCGCGCGCCACCGCGGCGGCCACCAGCGCCGCGGCCGCCGAGGTGGGGGCCCAGGCCCCGCGGGCGTCCAGCCCGGTGGGGGTCAGGACGGCGACGTCGAGGTGCAGGTCCTCCAGCGCCGCCAGCGCCGAGGGGCCCACGAGGTCGGTGCCGGCCGGCTCCGCCTCCCCGCCGAGCACCACCAGGCGCACCCCCGGCGCTCCGGCCAGGACGGTGGCCGGGGCCAGGGCGGTGACGGCCACGGTCACGGGCGTCGCGGGGGAGCGGCCCGCCAGCCGCACCACGTGGTGGGCCAGGGCGAGCGCACCGGTGCCGCCGGTGAGCAGGACCGCCGTGCCGGGGGAGAGGTCCCCGAGCGCCGCGTGCGCGGCGCGCACCCACGGGTCGTCGACCGGCGCCTGCTGCGCGGAGACCCCGGGGCGACCAGAGGTGGGGGACGGGGGCAGGTCCCACCCGGGAGGGGCCTCGGCCGGGTCGTCCTGCTGGGCCCTGGCGTGGGAGGCCGGTGCGGGGCGGGCGGGCGCCGGCGGAGGGGCCGCGGGAGCGGACGTCGGCTGCGGGGCGGGTGGGTCGGCGTGCGCCGCGGGGAACCCCGCCGGGAACGCCCCAGCCCAGGATGCGATAACGGAACCGAGTGATGCTGGGGCCCTGGACAGGTCGAAGCCGGGGGAGGGGAGCTCCTCGGGCTCTGGCGACCCACCCGCACCGATCTCGCCGTGGGAGCCGTCGCTCCGGTCGGGCCCACCGCCGGCGGCACCGGCAGCCGTCGCCCGAGCCGGCGGCTCGGTCTCGGGCTTCGGCGCGCGGGCCGCCGGCCGCGGAGCCTGAGCGGGGGCGGCGGCTTCCGGCGACGCCAGGCTCACGGCGCCGCCGCGCACGCGGCGCAGGCGACCGGCTGCGGTCAGCGCGTCGAGGTCGCGACGGATCGTCATCTCCGAGACCTCGAAGTGCGACGCCAGGTCACCGAGCCCGACGCGCCCGTCGGTGTCGACCCAGCGTGTGATCTCGTCCCACCGCTCTCCACTCACAACGCACAGCCAACCACGTGACTCACACGGAGGCAGGTATCCTGTCCGGATTGTGAGTTTTCGGTGATCTGTGAGGTCACAGCGTGTGAGATTAGGGGACGCCCGTGATGTTCGATGTGAGCACCGGTGCTGCGTGAGGAAGGTGGTGGTTTCGCACGCGAGCCGGTGTGCGAGACCACCACCTCACGGTGTGAGAAGCGCCGCGATGGTGGCGATCACCGGGACGGAGAGCGCTGTCGTCGCGAAGATGGCGTCGCGGGAGACGACCACCCCGCGGTCGTAGCGGGTGGCGTGCACGAAGATGTTCTGCGCCGTGGGCAGGGCCGCCAGCACGGTCACCGCCAGCAGCGGTGCACCCTCCATGCCGAGGGCGAAGCGGCCCACGAGGTAGGCCGTCGCCGGCATGACCACCACCTTCAGGGCGGTGATGACCGTGAGCTCCGCGGCGCCGCCGCCGGTCCCGGGGCGAGGGCCGAGGCGCAGGGAGATGCCGTAGGCGATGAGCATGGCCGGCACCGCCATCCCGGCGACCAGCTCGAGCGGGTCGGCCAGCAGGGACGGGACCCTGGCACCCGTCAGGGACAGGGCCAGCCCGACGAGCGACCCCACGGTCAGCGGCGTGCTCAGCGGGCGCAGCAGCACCGAGCGCAGGGGCGGCCGCCGTTCGGAGACGCCGACGTCGAGCAGCACCAGCGCCAGGGGCTGGAGCACGAGCAGCTGGAGCAGCCAGGTGGGAGCCACCAGGGCGGCGTCGCCCAGGACGTAGGCGGCGATCGGCAGGCCGAGGTTGCCGGCGTTGACGTAGGCGGCCGAGAGGGCACCGACGGTGGTGCGTGCCAGGTCGTGGCGGAAGGCCAGCCGCGAGGCCAGCACGTACAGACCGGCCGTCACGGCGAAGGCCGCCGCACTGGCCACCAGGTTGGCCGAGAGCACCTGGTGGACGTCCGCGCCGGCCAGGGTGACGACCATGAGCGCGGGGGAGGCGACGTAGAAGGCCAGCCGGGACAGCACCCTCTGCGCCTCCAGGTCCAGCACGCGCAGCTGGGCGAGCAGCGTCCCCAGGGCGATGAGGGCGATGATCGTCGCGAAGCCCGCCAGCACGCCACCCACGCTCCGATCTTGGCCTACCCGGTCCTCCAACAGCAGTCGGCAGCTGCTGTCACGCCACCCATGCCTGATAACAGAATCGAGCGCCGAGACGACGCATGCCGCAGGGGAGCGCCGCCGGTCGGCCCGTGCGCGGGCGCTGCCGCCGCCAGGGTCGGCCCGAGCCGACTGGAGGTGCCCGACACGGACATCGGTGCCCGTGAGCAGCGATGCACGCTGATGCCTGGAGGGCGACGGCCTGAACGGAATGACGGGCGACGAGCTGCGTGCGGCGCGCAGATCACCCGCGGCGCGGGCCACCACCCTCGGGGCTGGCGGGCGGCGTCGAGGCGGCGGGGACTCGACCAGGCTTCACGGGGCACGCGGATCCACGACCCACAGATCCGCAGTGCTCCGAGGCCTTCGACCCGGGGGTCGCGGGCGGCTGCGCGGCTTCTCGATGATGACCGTTCCGCGGGAGGTCACGACGTCGCCAGGACGGCGGGGGTGGGCTCCTCGAGCGCCGCTCCCCTGCACCGTCCCGTTGCGCCGATAATCGACGTTATGTCAGAGGGTCTGGAGAAGGGGCAGGTCAAACGCTCCCCGACAGGGGGCGACGTCCTCTCTCACCAATCCTCACCGACCTTCATCGGCGGAGTCGCAGGTCCTGCAGGCACGTCAGCGAGACGCTCAGGTCGCCTCTCCAGGCGACGCCGTGCTCCTCCAGCACCGCCATGGACCGCAGCAGCGCCTCGGCCCTGGCGTCCTCGTCCGCCTCGACGGCTGAGGCGGCGTCCACGGTCAGCAGGTGGCGCACGGTGAAGCGCGTCAGCGTGGGCCCGTAGGTCCAGCACCCGTCCTCGGTGAACGCCGAGGAGAAGACGTCGTGCTCGCCCTGGGTGGCCAGCAGCCGTTCGCGCAGCTCGCCCTCAGGGCGGACGAACTGACCGACGACCTCGGTGCGGTACGTGCGTGTGGCCACAGCGCCTCAGTGTGGGCCATCCTGGAGCGGTGTCTGGCGAAGGAGCCGGCGGCACGGACCCCGGCAGTGCGACGGCTGCAGCCGAACGGACAGGACGCGCCTTCGTGCGGGCGCTGGCGGACAAGGACGCCGCGGCGCTGGCCCGGCTGCTGGCTGACGACGTCGACTTCTACGGCATGACCCCCGCACGCCTGTGGCGCGCCCGAGGTGCCCGGCAGGCGATCGACGAGGTGCTCCTGGTGTGGTTCGAGCCCGACGACGTGGTGCAGGAGGTGGTCTCGGTGGAGCACGGTGACGCCGGCGGGCGCCCGCGCGTGGACTACCGGCTCCTGGTGCGCAACGGGGCCGGCCTGCACCTGGTCGAGCAGCGCGCCTACTTCGACCTCGTCGACCTCGTCGACGACGGTGACGACGGTGACGATGACGACGCCCGTGGCACCTCCTGGCGCATCGGCCGCATGAACGCTGTCTGTGCGGGGTTCCGCCTCCTGTCGTCCTGAGCGGTCGAGGCGCTCGACTCCCCCGGCGACCCAGCCCTGACAGGCGGGCCGTTCCTGCTCGTCGCCAGGTCGCCCGCCTGTTCGTCCTGCTCCCCTGTCGATTCGGCAGGTCGTCCCACCAACCTGATAACGGAACCATGCCAGAACCCTCACCTACCGCCCGACCGGACCCGGCAGTACCTCCAGGCCAGACCGAAGCCCGAACGCGGTTCGCGGGACCCCGGGGTTCTCTGGGCTGGACCGGGGACGAAGGGGTGGACTTGGTTCCGTTATCAAGTGCCGTAGGATGCTGTTCGTGACCCAGGACGACGCCGCTGCCCCGGCCCCGCGCCCCACCGCCCTGAGCCGCCTGGTCGAGGGCTACCTGGCCACCCTGGGAGCCGCCAGCCCCTCCACCCAGCGCCAGCGCACCTGGGCCCTGCGCGAGCTGCTCGCCCACGCCCCCTCCTCCCCCGCAGCCGCACTCGCCCCCGATCCCGTGCGCGCCTGGCTGGACCTCGCCGCCACCGCCGACCCGCCCGCCTCCCTGCCGGGCCTGCGCGCCCGCGCCAGCGCCGTGCGAGCCCTCACGCAGCACGCGGAGACCACCGGCGCCGTCCCGGTGGGCACCGCCGCCGC
>NZ_VDMJ01000019.1 GCF_006335115.1 Streptomyces sp. NP160 | reverse complement strand
TCCTGCCCGACCTCACCCACGTCCTCTACTGACCACGCCCCGCTTCAGGCATCACGTCACCGCGGGGCTGAGGTTGAGCTTCATCCCCTCGTGCGTGGCTTTGAACCCGAGCCGAGAGAAGAGCGGTGCGCGTCGGCGCGGCGCTTGTCGGTGGTCAGCTGGACCAGGGCGCACCCGCGCCGTCGTACCTCGTCCACCGCCCAGCTCGCCACCGACGTGCCGAGCTGGGCGGTAGACCGGTGCCCGGCAGCCACGCGCACAGCCTTGCTGTACGCGCAGTGCTCCTCGGCGGGCGAGCCCCGGGAGGAAGGCCAGCTGCAGCGAGGTCACCTCCTCGCGACCGCCGACAGGGACAGCTGCGAGGAGCAGGTGACAGAGCCGGAGTTCCGCACCGTGCGCGCAACTCGGGAGACCACCACGTGCTGCAGCATGTCGACCGCGAGGCGCTGACGGCCCGGGTCGTCGTCGTCCCTCGAGGACGAGGAGCGCGAGTCCTCCGGTGGAACCTCGCCGACGTCGCCGCCTCCCGGAGCGGCTGGGCGGACGTGCGCGCGGCCGGGGGCTGCGGCCGCCGCGATGAGGAACGCGCTCACCCCAGGGCAGCGCTGCTCAGCGTGCGCGCGACCGGGGCGAGCACCGGCCACCTCCAGCACTCCTGCACGCACCGCGCGAACAGCCACCGCACCAGGCGCTCCTCGTCCAGGTCCGTGACCCCGGCGACGGCGCGCACCAGCGGGTCGGTGTGGAGCTCGCGCTCGCAGTTGAGGAAGTGCTGGACGACGTCGTAGTGGGGGTCCCCGACGTGCGGCTTGGGGTCGATGAGCAGCCACGGGGATCGCCGACCGGAGAGCACGTTGCCGGCGTGCAGGTCGGTGCACAGCAGCACCTGCTCGCGTGAGGTCGTGGGCAGCTCGTCCCACAGGACGAGGCCCTCGCGCACTAGCGCCGGGTCGAGCACACCCGGTGCCCTCTCGTGGCCGGCCCGTGCCTGCTCGCCCCACGCCTCGCACATCTGCGCCAGCGTCCGGAAGCCGTGGCCAGCGGGCAGTGCGGCGGTGTGGAGCTGACGGACGAGGTCACCGACCACGCGGTGCTGCTCGTCGACGGGCCTGGTCCGCAGCTCCACGCCCGGACGGCACCGCTCGAGGAGCATCGCCGTGGTCCGCCCGTCCATCGAGCAGGTGTGGACGGCCACAGCGCCGCGACCGGCCCACACGGCGAGGCCCGCTGCCTCGTCGCGGCCCTCGTCGTGCGTCCACGCCACCTTGAGCACGACGTCGCGGCCGTCGGCGTCACGCGCCGGCGCCACCCACGAGACCGTGCCGCCGGGCTCGAACGGATCCCCCACCTCGAGGCGCCACTGCTCGGCGAGGTCGGCGACGCGCTGCGGCAGCTCCGCCAGCCACTCCCGACGGGCCGGATCAGCGCTGCGCGCGGTGGCCTCTGCCAGCGCCGAGGTCACCACCACCGCTGGGGCCACATGGGCAGCCTAGGAAGGCAGCCAACGGGGCGGCTAGCGTCGAGTCGTGGACGAGGTCCGGCTCACGGGTCAGCTCGTCTGCCGCACCGCCGACGACGTGCGCCTCGTGACCGAGCTCCTGCCGCAGCACGTGCGCCTCTCCAGGGCCGAGCCCGGGTGCCTGAGCTTCGACGTCGGCCTCACCGACGACGGCCGCACGTGGCAGGTCGACGAACTGTTCGACAGCCCGGAGGCGTTCCGCGCCCACCAGGTCCGGGTCAGGGGCAGCGCGTGGGGCCGGGCGACCGCGCACCTGGAGCGCCGGTACGTGCTGGAGGGCCTGGCCTGATGAGGAGCAGGCCGGTGTCCCACGTGTCCGCAGGTCCACCGCGGTCCTCGTCTCGTCAGCGGACCGGGGTGACGGAGCGCGCGGCGACGCGCCCCGTCACCCACCACGACGCCGCCGGCGAGCGGGGCGTTGCACCTACCTCGCGATGAAGAGGTGCACGCCGGTGCCCTCCGGCACCTGCTCGTCCGTGCCGGGGGTCGCCTTGACGACCATCCCCGACGGCGCGGACCCCGCGTCCCGGACCGTGACCTCGCTGACCGGGAGGTGGTACCGCTCAAGGATCCAGGCGGCCTCCGCCTGCGACAGCCCCACGACCTCGGGTGCTGGGCGGCCGCTCAAGGTCGCCTGCCGGGCGAACTCCTCCTGCTGCTCGCGCGCCGCCTGCTCCTCCTGGGGGGTCAGCGACCTCACCGGCTCCGGTGTGTAGGGCGGGATGGGCTCGCTCGCGTACCAGAGGTTCGGCGCCAGCTGTCTGCGGCCCAGCGCCGGCCACCCCGAGGTGTCGAGGTCGTCCGGGACCAGCCACGTGGTCGAGATGGACTGCTGGTCCTCGGTCGAGCCGAGCGATCCTTCACCAGCGAGCTGCTCCGGAGGCTGGCACATGCTCCCGCTCGAGCCTCCGACGAAGCTGAAGAAGCAGAGCTTCCCCAGCGGCAGCGCGCCCACGACGAAGGTGCCCTCCTCGCCCTCGTAGAGGAGCCTCAGGGAGCCCGGCACGATCGCGTTGATGCCTGCGTACTCGAAGCCCGCCGCCCTCTCGTCCGCGGCGGTCGGTGCTGCGCGCAGCTGGGCGTACCGGTCCACCGGGGGCGTCGCGGCGCTCGCCTCCACCCACACCCCGTGGACGTACGGGACGACGCCCTCCGCGGTCAGGGGCTCGGTCTGGGCGTCGGTCGCGCCGGCTGGGACCAGCCACACCCGCGGCGCCGCCGAGCCGTCGGAGACCTCCACCGGCTCGGAAAGCGCGGCCTCCGGGGCGCAGGCCCCCTGGTCGACTCCCGGCCCGGCGACCTTCCAGCACACGCCGCCGTCGGCGGTGAGCCCAGCCCAGTACCCCACCTCGCCGAGCTGGGTGATCATCCGCACCGACCCGGCCACCACGTCGTCCCCGAGCCGCGAGACCCCCTCCAGGTCGGTCGGCCACTGCGCGTGCGCCAGGCCGTAGAAGCCGGACCACTCCTCCCCGGGGTACGAGGGCGACGACGGCGACGGCTGCGCGGTGGCTGCCGGGGCCGGCGCACCGCTGCCGTCGTGCACGGCGCTCAGCACGGCGGCCACGATCACCGCGGCTGCCGCTGCTGAGGCCACCGCCGCCACCACCAGGCGCGAGCGCCAGCGCTTCGGCGCTGCGTCGTCGTCGGCTCCCAGCAGCTCGACCACCGTCGCCGACGCGGCCGCGCCCGTCGAGCCCGGTCGGTCTGCGGCTGCGGCGTGGACCCGGGCGAGCCGCTCCCCCAGCGCTGCGGGCTCCACGGTCCTGAGGGCGGCGCGGGCGCCCAGCGCCTGCGCCACCCGGCGCTCCAGCGCCTCGTCGGTCGGGCTCATCGGGGACCTCCGGAGGACGGCGAGGGGCCGCCGAGCCGGCGCTGCAGCGCGGCCACGGCCTTGTGCGCGGTGGACTTCACAGTGCCGCGGGAGATGCCCATGGCCTGCGCGGTGGCGGCCTCGTCCAGCTGCGACCAGTAGCGCAGCACCACCACCTCGCGCTGGCGCTGCGGGAGCGCGGCGACGGCGGCGAGCACCTCTCGGCGCTCGTCGTCGAGCAGGGCCAGCTCCTCGGCGGACGGGTCCGGCGCGGCGTGCGGCGGCGTCCAGGCGCGGGCGGTGCGGCGGCGGCGGAGCACCGACCGGGCGCCGTTGACCACCGCCCGGTTGAGGTAGGACTGGGCGCGCGCGGGGTCGTCGAGCTGCTCCCATCGGCGCAGCAGGCCGGTGAAGGCCTCCTGGGCGACGTCCTCGGCGCTGGCCTCGTCGTCGACGAGCAGCAGCGCCAGCCGGACCGTGGCGGCCCAGCGCTGCACGAAGAGGTCGTCGAACGTCGGCCCGGCCGGGGCGGCGGGCGCGGCCGTCACGGGCGGCGGGTGGTCGTCGTCGTGCGTGGTGGCCACTGCTGACATCACCGGGTCTCCTCGCGCGCCACCACGGTGATGGCCCCGCCCTCAAGACGCCTCAGGCGCCTCGGGGTTGCCTCCACCGCCGGACTTCTTCGCGGCGGAACCGCAGCGTCGGGCGCCCTCGGGGCTCCAGGCGGTCACAGCGACGCCGTGCGTGCGCAGGTGGAGCTCGGGGACGGGGGCGCTCGACCGGGAGTCGTCCACGGCGGCACGGTAGGGGGTGGTCGCTGATCGACGGGCGCAGACGCCCGGGGTGATCGACGCTGGAGGCCAGAGACCACGATGGGCCGAGCGGTGGTCCCTGGCGAAGGCGAGCGCATGGCTCACGGCCTGCTCATCCGGCTCCACCACGAACGAGGCGTGCCGGTGCTGGCCGTGGCGGGCGACCTCGACTTCGCCTCGGCCGACCAGCTGCGCCTGCACGGCAGGGAGCTGGTCGACTCGGCGCTGTCCCCGCAGGGACCGGACCGCGTCGCGCAGGCGGTGCCCGTGGTGGTGCTGGACGCGTCGCAGATCGCCTTCGTCGACTCCGCGGGTCTCGGGGCGCTGGTGACGCTCCTCAAGCGGACGCTGGCGCACCGCGCGGGGTTCAGCATCGCCGGAGCGTCCGAGCCGCTGCGGGCCCGGCTCTCGACGACGGGGCTCGACATGGTCGTCGCGCTGCACTCCACGGTCGACGAGGCCGTCTGCGCCGCGACCGGCGACCCGGCCCCCGCGGCACGGCGTTGCCCGGTCGCGGGCGACACACCTGGCCCCCGCGCCGGCGCCTGATGACATCATCGGTCCCGACGCAGGGGTGCTCGGCAGCTCCTCCTGACCGGCTGGCCCCTCCACCGGGTCCTGCCGGCGCCTGGGCTCCCGCGCTGACGACCACCGAAGGCGAGATCGTGAACGGCTCTGACCACGCCGCCGCCGCGGCGCCTCCTGCCCGGCGCGCCGCCGCCGTGGTCCAGGTCCAGCCCGACGCCTCAGCGGCCGTGCTCATGGTGGACCTGCCCTCGCGCTCGGTGCTGTACGCCAACGACGTCGCCACCCAGATGGCGCCGGGCCTGTCCCTGCCGGTCAGCGTCGACGCGTGGGCCACCGCCGCAGACCTCAGGGACCTCGACGGCGAGCCCCTCGACGAGACCGCCCACCCCCTGTCCCGCATCGCGCGGTTCGAGCCGGTGGCCGGGCAGGGCGTGTCCGCCGCCCGCCGCAGCGACCTCGGGGAGCGCCGCGAGCCGCTGTGGGTGGTGGCACTGCCCCTCGACGACGCCCCCAACCTCGCGGGCCACGCGCTGGTGGTGTTCCTGCCCGTGGCCGAGCGCGAGGCGCTGCAGCAGCGAGCGGAGGACGCCCACGCCGCGGGGGTGGTCGCCGAGGCCTCCCGGCAGGTGGGGGCCGCCGCCGGTGACGGGGTGGCCGTGCGCGAGGCGGCGGTCCTGGCGACGGGCCTGTCCTTCACCGTGGCCGACGCCCGGACCCCGGACATGCCGCTGGTGTGGGTGAACCCGGCCTTCACCGCTGTGACCGGCTACACCTTCGAGGAGACGGTCGGCACCAACTGCCGCTTCCTGCAGGGTGCGGCCACCGACCGCGCGGCCACGCGCCGCATCCGCGCGGCGCTGCGGGCCGGCGAGCCCATCACCGAGACGCTGCTGAACTTCCGCGCCGACGGCACGGCGTTCTGGAACCAGGTGGCGCTGAGCCCGGTGCACGACGCCGACGGGGTGCTCAGCCACTACGTGGGCATCCAGACCGACGTCTCGGCCCGCGTGGCCGCAGACGCCGAGCGCGACAGCGCGCTGGTCGCCGCGAGGGAGGCCCGCGCCGAGGCGGAGGCCGCCCGCGGCGAGGCGGAGGCCGCCCGCGCGGACGTGGAGGGCGCCCACGCGCGCCTGCAGCTGCTGGCGGAGGTGACGCGGCAGCTGTCGGAGGTGGTGGACCCGCAGCAGGCCCTGGAGCGCCTGGCCCACCTGGTGGTGCCGAGCATCGCCGACTTCGCGATCCTCGCCGTGGTCTCGGACGGGGTGCAGCTGCCGGTGCCCACCCGCGCCAGCCAGCGGGCCGTGGCCTCCGGCGCTCGTGGCGGGCGGCTGGGCATGCACGACGTCGCGTGGTGGCACCGCGACCCGGCGGCGCTCGACGTGCTCGCGGAGCACGCGCGGACGCGCCTGACGTCCCTGACGCCCGAGGGCCGCCAGGCGCTGGCCTCACTGGTGGGCCCCGACGCCCAGAACGTGGTGGCGCTCCCGGCCCCCGCCGACGCCGCCGCGGTGGGCGCCGCCCCGCAGGACGGTGAGGACGACGAGGACGCCGACGTCGACGTCGTCGCCATGATCAGCGCGCTGCTCGCGCCGGGACCGGCGCGCCGCTCGCTGGAGCAGCTCGCACCGGCGTCGATGGTCACGCTGCCGCTGCGCAGCCGCGGCCGGACGCTGGGCCTGATGACGCTGGGCACCGACGGCGGCCTGCCCCCGCTGCGCGAGACCGAGCTGTCGCTCGGCGCCGACATCGCCGCTCGCGCAGGGCTCGCGCTGGACCGCGCCCGGCTCTTCCGGCAGCAGCGCGACCTGGCCGAGGGGCTGCAGCGAGCCCTGCTGGACCTCTCACCGACCGCGGCTCCCGGGCACGTGCAGGTGGCGGTGCGCTACGTGGCCGCCGCCGAGGCCGCCGCCGTGGGCGGTGACTTCTACGACGTCTTCACCCAGCCCGACGGCGCCGCCGTCGCCGTCATCGGCGACGTCATGGGCCACGACACGCAGGCCGCGGCGGCCATGTCGCAGCTGCGCACGATCGTCCGGACGCTGGGCATGGTGGGCACGGACGACCCGCGCCAGGTGCTGACCCGCGCGGACGAGGTGATGCGCGCCTCCGGGGTGGAGACCACCGCCACCGCCGCCGTCGTCCGCGTCGCCGTCCCCGAGCACGACGAGCCGGCGCTGGAGGACGTGCCCGGCGCGGTGGAGGTGCAGTGGTCCAACGCCGGCCACCCGCCACCGGTGGTGGTGGACGCCGAGGGCCGGGTCTCGCTGCTGGAGGCGAGCACCACCGACCTGCTCATGGGCGTGGACCCGGGCACCCACCGGCGGCTCCACCGCACGCGGCTGGCGCCGGGCGCTCTGCTGCTCCTGTACACCGACGGACTGGTGGAGCGGCGCGGGCAGGCGCTGTCGGAGGGCATAGCCCGCCTGCAGGTGGTGGTGGCCGAGGCGGTCGAGACCTGCGGCGACCTGGAGGAGCTGGTGGACGCCGTGCTCGCGCAGATGCTGCCGGCGGCGTCCTCCGACGACGTCGCGGTGCTCGCGGTCTGCCTCAGCTGAGCAGACCGGGTCACCCCCGACCTCGGCGGGTGGCGCCCGCGGGGCGGGGGCCGCACCGGCTTTGATGTCCCCATGACGACGCAGCGCCGGCCGGTGACCATGGCCGACGTCGGGGCGGCGGCGGGGGTCACCAGCCGCACGGTGTCCAACGTGCTCTCCGGCAACAAGCCGGTCACCCCGGCGACGCGCGCCGCGGTCATGGCGGCCGTGCGGACCCTCGGGTACCAGATGAACGTCACGGCCCGGGGCCTGAGGACGGGGCGGACCGGTCTGCTCACCGTGGCCGTGCCCGCCCTGCGCATGGACTACTTCGCCGAGCTGGCCCTGGCGGTGGTCGACGAGGCCGAGCGCCTGGGGTGGGCGGTCACCATCCAGCAGACCCAGTCCGACCGGGAGCGGGAGCTGGCCATCCTCGGCGGGCACGACCGCCTGCTCAGCGACGGGCTCATCTTCCAGCCCCACGCGCTGGGCCCGGTCGACCGAGACCTGCTCGTCAGCGACCAGCCCGTGGTCCTGCTGGCCGACCACCCGCTGGACGCCCGGGCCGACCAGCTGGTGCTGTCCAACGAGGAGATCGGGCGTGCAGCCACCGCCCACCTCGTCGACCGCGGGTGCCGGCGCGTCGCGATGATCGGCCCCAACCAGGACCCCGGCCCCAGCACCGCCGGCACCTACAGGCTGCACGGGTACGCGCGGGCGCTCCAGGCAGCGGGCCTGCCGACCGGGCCCGAGCTCGTGGTGGAGGCTGACCGGTGGACCTGGGAGGGCGGCGCCGCGGCGGCGGAGGACCTGCTCGCGTCCGGCACCCCCTTCGACGGGCTCTTCTGCGGCAACGACTCCCTGGCGCTGGGCGCCCTGCACGTCCTGCGCAGCCACGGCCTGGACGTCCCCGGAGACGTCGCGGTCATCGGGGTGGACGACGTCAAGGACGCCGCGCGCAGCCGCCCTGCGTTGAGCACCGTCGCCATCGACACCAGGAGCGTCGCCGCCGACGCGGTGCGCCTGCTGGTGGCCCAGATCGAGGGCGACCCCTCCTACGGGGGGCCGCAGACGCGGCTCATCCCGCACCACCTCGTGCAGCGCGGGACCACCTGAGCACCACGGCGCCGGGGGCCGGGGGCCGGGGGCAGAGGGAGGGCCGCAGCCCGTCGGTCAGGACGGACTGCGGCCCTCTGCGCGGCTGCTGCGCAGGAGGACCGCAGTCCGTCTGGGGGGAACGGGCTGCGGCCCTCAGCACACGGCTGAGCCTGCGCTCGCTGGACGCCTCAGCTGTTTGAGCACCAGCAGGGAGCACGCTAGTTCATCGATGAACTTGATCGCACCTCCGTCCCTCGAACGGCGTGTCGAACGGGGACGACGGCCGCCGAAGAAGCGGTCGGAGCCTGTTCTCGACCCCATCGGGGGTGTCCGTCACCCGCCGGCCGCAGGACGGCTGGCGACCCCGTCCAGGTGCAGCTCGGTGGAGGCGTCGCGGTGGCTGCCGGTGGAGCCGACGTGCTTGTCGCTGATGCTCGCGCCGTTCTTCAGCACGCCGTAGAAGGCCATCGCGTGGCCGCGGCCGATGCCGTAGTCCTCCGCCAGCCACGCCACCACCTCACCGGCCTTCGTGGTGGGCCCGTAGCCGCGCTCCGCGGCGATGTCGAGCAGCTGGCGCGGCGTCTTGCCGCTCTTGGCCTCGACGGCGTCGAGGTAGGCCTGGTAGGACATCGGCGCTCCTGGTGGGTCGGTGGGTCGGTG
>NZ_VDMJ01000186.1 GCF_006335115.1 Streptomyces sp. NP160 | reverse complement strand
AAGTAAAAGTTGCCTATAAATTCCATAAATATTCTGGAATTACTATAGATCATAAGTCTAACAAAATCCCAGAGGTTCGAGCAGGACCAATGCTCATGGGATCAATAGTCTAAGCAAAGATTTTCTTATACAGCTTAAGACATCCTTAAAAATTTCGAAATATATTGACTCAAAGTAGTTTATCGCTTTAGTCATTCACTTAAAAGATAGCCATATGTGTTTAATCGAAAAGCTATCACAATTACGCATATAATCATTGAAAATAATTGTCAAATCGGGAGTAAAGTATATATT
>NZ_VDMJ01000185.1 GCF_006335115.1 Streptomyces sp. NP160 | reverse complement strand
GAGGCTGAGCACGTTCCGCACCTTGTTCCGAAAGTGTACTATTCTGACACCGAGCTTGCCGTCACCGTATTGGAAGACCTTTCTCACTTGGAAATCGCCAGAAACGGACTGATTGACGGGAAGGATTACCCGCATCTGTCGGAAGATATCGGAGAATTCCTTGGAAAAACGCATTTTTACTCATCAGAATATGCGCTTGACCCAACGG
>NZ_VDMJ01000184.1 GCF_006335115.1 Streptomyces sp. NP160 | reverse complement strand
GACTATAAGATCGTCAAAGCGGGATCAAAAGAATTTAAAGCGCGCGCGGTCATCATCACAGCAGGCGCCGAATATAAGAAGCTCGGCGTACCTGGCGAAAAAGAGCTTGGCGGCCGCGGCGTTTCTTATTGTGCGGTTTGTGACGGCGCCTTCTTTAAAAACAAAGAGCTGGTCGTTGTCGGAGGAGGAGACTCCGCTGTTGAAGAAGGCGTGTACTTAACCCGTTTCGCTTCGAAAGTAACAATCG
>NZ_VDMJ01000183.1 GCF_006335115.1 Streptomyces sp. NP160 | reverse complement strand
CGGCCTGGAGGGCGGACAGAGCCCGTTCCGCGAGTGAGTTGTCGAGGTCCGTCACGAGACCGACGACCTGGGGAGCGTCGACGAGCGGGCCGAAGGTGGCTCCGCCCTTGTAGTCGATGAGAAGTGCGGTGACGTCGCCAGGCCCGTTGAGTGTGAACAGGCCACGCAGGTAGGCGAGGAGGAACTCGGACTTGCCTGCACCCGTGGTG
>NZ_VDMJ01000182.1 GCF_006335115.1 Streptomyces sp. NP160 | reverse complement strand
TTTCTTCACCGTCCGGTCGTAATCGATTCCGAGGTTGACGGCTTGATCCCTGCCGAGCGAAATCACGTCAAAGTACGGATTAAACCGCCAAGCGTAAACGAGAATCGCCAGAATGACGAGCGAAGCAAGCACTAAAATGTCCGTATTCAAATTGTTGAAGCTGGCAAACATCTTGTTTTGAACGACTTGGAACTCGTTCGGATCGATCAGCATCTGCATAAAGG
>NZ_VDMJ01000181.1 GCF_006335115.1 Streptomyces sp. NP160 | reverse complement strand
TCCTTTACCTGTTGCAGCAGTTGTATTTCCAACTGAATCTAATATATCTGTACGTTCTCTAACGATTGGTTCTTGTTCGCTCATTTCAGCAATACCACCTGCATTATCAGAAATTGGTCCGAATGCATCAATTGCTAACTGCATAGCTGTAGTAGCCATCATTGCAGAAGCTGCTAATGCCACACCGTAGAATCCAGCAAAAGCTT
>NZ_VDMJ01000180.1 GCF_006335115.1 Streptomyces sp. NP160 | reverse complement strand
ACTAAAGACGACTGTACAGAAGCTGTACTCCTTACACCAGAATCTCCACGTTCAATTTCTTGCATGATTAAACCGTAAGAAATTTGGTCTAATCCAGCTCCTCCATATTCCACTGGGATATAAGGGCCAAAAGCGCCAATTTCAGCTAAGCCTTTAACAATTTGAGTTGGGAATTCTGCTTTTTGAGCATATTCTTCAATTATAGGTGAAACATCACGTTTTACCCAGTCTCTAGCTGCATCACGTACTAATTTATGTTCTTCAGAAAGTAATTCATCAAGATTATAATAATCAGGTGCTTCGAATAAATCTGGCTTCATT
>NZ_VDMJ01000018.1 GCF_006335115.1 Streptomyces sp. NP160 | reverse complement strand
ACCGTAGCGACGCTTGCCGCGGAAAGCATCTGGGCTATGGTGCTTTCCGTGGCAAGCATCCGCTGCTGCGCCCACCTCTCCCGGAGGTCCCTCGTGCTGGCCGCCCGCTTCCACCGCTACGGCAACCCCGACGTCCTCGTCATCGAGCAGGCCCCCGAGCCTCAGGCCAGCCCTGGATCGGTGCGCATCCGCGTGCAGGCGGCCAGCGTCAACCCCATCGATGTCCTCCTGCGCGCCGGACACCTGCACCAGGTCCTGCCCCTGGACCTGCCCGCCATCCCGGGCCGCGACGCGGCCGGCGTGGTCGACCAGGTCGGCCCTGGGGTCACCGGCACCAACGTCGGGGATGTGGTCTTCGGTCTGGGTGGGCTGGCAGACACCACCGCCGAGCACGCCGTCCTGACGGCCTGGGCCCCGGTCCCGTCCACCTGGACCTCCGCTCAGGCCGCAGCTGCCGGCCTGGCCTCGGCCACGGCCCTGGCCGCCCTGGACGCACTGGGCCAGGTGCTGGGTCAGGCAGTGTCCCCCTCCACCTCCGGCCTCGACGCCCTCGCCGGCCGCACACTGCTCATCGAAGGCGCCTCAGGTGCCGTAGGCAGCGCCGCGGCCGCCTTCGCCGTGGCGGCTGGGGCGCAGGTCATCGGCACCGCCCGCCAGGGCCACCACGGCTTCCTGGCCGAGCTGGGCCTGCTGCCCACCACCTACGGCCCCGGCCTGGCCGAGCGGGTCGCCGACCTGGCACCACAGGGGATCGACGCGGCCCTGCACGCAGCTCCTTCGACCTCCCTGCCCGACCTCGTCGAGATCGCCGGCGACGCCAGCGCCGTGGTCACCGTCATCGACGCCGAGGGTGCCGCCCGCCTCGGCGCGGCAAAGGTCGACGCCCGCAACGACTCCACCCTGCTGCTGCGGGCCGCCGACCTCGGCCAGCGCGGCCTGTACAGCCCGCGCGTCGCGCACGAGCTGCCCCTGGCCGCCGCCACCCGGGCTCACGCGCTGGCTGAGAGCAGCAGCGGCAAGGTCGTCATCACCGTTCCCTGACCGCGGCAGACGTGACCGCAGCCGGCCCGACCACGCGTTGGCGCGGTGCCCGTGCCCGCCACGGGTGTGTACGGGCACCCCGCGAGTGTTCGGTCGGGGATCCCTTCTGCGACGGACGGCGGCCTTGAGCGCTGACGCGTCGCGACTTGGACCTAGGCGGGCGGTCAGCGGTCGTCTACGAGACTGGGTCAGCCTCAGGCGGGCGGGTACTCGGCGACGACGACACGAAGCTGGACTGGCGGGTCGCCTGTAAACCCATCGGGCTGGAGTGCGTCGGCATCGGGCACAGCGTCGCGGTCCAGCGCTACGACAGTCCGGTACGGGTTGTAGTCGTCCATGCAGCCATCCGCGGCGACACGCTCCCGCAGGCCAACCAGCCCTCGGAAGAGCATCAGGTCATGACAGCGCGTGCTGGCAGACCTCGAAGTGCGGTAGATGAGCGCGAGCCCCGTGACGACAGCAAGCCCATGGCCTACCGTGCGGGCGACACCAGCTGCGCGACTCTGGAGATCACGATGAAGTTGATCACTCGACGGCTCACCGTCGCTCTGACCGCGACCGGCCTGGCAGGGGGTCTGCTGCTTGCTGGCGGCGGTGCCGCTGAGGCCGAGCCCCGGATCTACCCCAACTACAAGTACGGAACGGTGGCCACCACCAAGGCCCAGTGCGAGGCAGACCGCATTCGCATCAGCCGGCAGTCGCGCCTGCAGTCGCTGCCCTGCTACGAGCGGCAGGCGAACTACTGGGAGTGGGTCTACAAGGCCAAGTGAGCCTGTACGGCGTCGACGGTCGGCCCTGCAACCGAGCGGCTCGCAGCGTGCCGCGAACTGCTTGTGGACCAGGCAGCACGCTCACCGGCTTGGTCGGACACGTGGGCCGCCGTGCTGAGTCCGCTGCCGCCGCAGCGTGCCGGTGCTAGATGGCGGGCTCCAGACAGAGATCTCTTGTGACACAGAATGACCACTGCGGCGACAACAACCGCAGAGGCCCTTGCTGTGCCGGTCAGCGATCGCCGTACGGGACGTGCGTGCAGTGTGCGATGCACAGGGGCGCCCAGTGGAGGGACTGGTGCCGCGCATCACCGGCCGACCAGGATGCGGAGGCGACCCGACGAAGGGACCACCGTGCCCACCACCCGACTCCCCACCGACGACGGATCCGCCGGGGACGTGCGCCCTTTCTCCATCGACGTCACCCGCGCAGCCCAGGACGACCTGCGTACCCGGCTGTCCAGCGCGCGGCTGCTGCCAGCCTCCCCAGCCCGCCCACCGTCGGCCTTGGACGCGACCTACCTCGCCGAGCTCGTCAGCGCCTGGCGCAACTTCGACTGGCCCGCACGCCAACGCTGGCTCAACACCCACCCTCAGGTACTGGTCGACCTCGGCGACGTGGCCGTCCACGCCGTCCACCAGCCCAGCGCCGACCCTCATGCGCCAGCGCTGCTGATGATGCACGGCTGGCCCCACACCTTCGCGCTGCAGCTGGACTTCGCCGACCTGCTGCCCGACTTCCACGTCGTGGTCGCCAGCCTGCCCGGCTTCACCTTCTCCAGCCCCTACCGGCACGGACCGCAGACCCACGCACGGCTGGCCCAGACCATGCACCAGCTGATGGGCGCCCTCGGCCACCAGCGCTACCTCACCTACGGCGAGGACGTCTCCGCCCCCGTCAACGACCTGCTGGCCGCCACCCACCCCGAAGCCGTCCTGGGCGTCATCGCCACCCACGCCCACTTCCCCGACCTCGCTGAACGCGCACGACTGGCAGACCCTGCCACCGACGCCTTCTTCGCGCGCCTGGCCGACCAGCGCCACGCCTTCGCCGGGTACGCCCACCAGCAGGGCACCCGCCCCGACACCCTGGCGGTGGCGCTGAACGACTCACCAGCGGGGCTGCTGGCCTGGATCGTCGAGAAGCTGGCCGAGTGGAGCGACACCCCCGATGAGGTGCCCGGTGGGGTGGAGCAGCGCCTGAGCCGAGAGCGCATTCTGACCGAGGTGAGCCTGTACTGGTTCACCCAGTGCATCGCCACGTCCTTTCGGCCCTACTACGAACAGGTCACCGATCCCCAGGTGGCTCCACCGGTGCTCGTGCCAGCCGCGGTCCACGTGCAGCGCCACGAGCTGGACTACCCCGAGGCAGCAGCCCGCGCCCACTACCGCGACCTGCGGGTCTTCGAGCGCCTGGCCGAGGGCGGTCACTTCACCGTCGCCGAGGTCCCGCAGGCCATGGCCGACCGCGTGCGCACCTTCGCCGCGTCACTAGACCTGTGAGCGAACACCGGCCGAGGTCCGTGCTGGCCTCTCTCGCCCCCGGACGCAGTGGACACCAAGGTCCGCTCCGCGGTCCTATCTCCGACGAGCTGCGGCGAGCGCTGGTCATGCGGCGGATTCACGGCGAGCAGCTGACGTTGACGTCGCGGCGCACATGAGCGGTCGCTGATTGGACGCGGTTAGCCCGACGGCGCCGGCGGCTGCACGCTAGAGCGCACCAGTCCGAGTCTGGAGGGGCGTCGTGATCACCTGCGTGGTGGAGTACACCGTCGACAGCGCGAAGATCGCAGACTTCGAAGGCTTCGCACGAGCCTGGATAGCACTGGTGGATCGCCACGGCGGGCACCACCACGGCTACTTCTTGCCCGGTGAAGGAGCCAGCGACCGCGCTCTTGCGCTGTTCAGCTTCGACTCCTTCGCAGCGTATGAGCAGTACCGCGGGCTGTTCGGAGTGCATCCAGATTTCATCGCCGCTGACGCCATCCGCGACCGCAGCGGCTGTGTCCGGCGCTACGAGCGGACCTTCATGCGCCCGGTCCTGGACGGCGTGTGGCCACCCGATGGTGACGCTTCAACAGACCTCGCCGTGGAGCGCAGCCCTGGTCGCTCGGGTGAGTAGCCGTAGGAGGACGGCCGGATAGGGATCCCATCTGCGACGGACCCCGACCTCGAGCGCCGCGCCGGCGCCACGCGCATCGAGGCGTCGGTCACCGGGTGTGGATGAAGCGGCGACCGCTTTCCGTCGCGGACCGCCTAGGCCGCCGCAAAGATCCAGTTTGCGACTGGTCAACCCGCTAACCGTCTGCACCCGGCCACGGCACACGGCATCTCACAGCCGCGAACTTGCGGGTACAGCGACGGGGGCCACGATGACGGGGCATGGGCAAGCTCGTCGTCTCCGTCCTGACCTCCCTCGACGGCTACTACCAAGGCCCCGGCCAAGATCTGGCTCCACTGCCCTTCGAGGACGCCTTCAACGACCACAACCTGCGCCTGCTCGAACGCGCCGGAACCCTGGTCTACGGCAGCACCTGGTTCACCAACAACTGGAACGCCTGGACCGCAGTGGCCGCCGACCCCACCGCCTCCAACCGCGACCACCGCATCGCTGAGCTGGTCACCACCCTGAACGCCGTCGTCATCAGTGACTCCCTGCGCATCGACCCCGGCACGCCCTGGGCAGCCACCACCCGCGTCATCTCCCGCGCCGCAGCACCGACGGAGCTGGCCCGCCTGAAGCAAGACGACAATGGGGACCTGCTTGTCTTCGGCAGCGCCACGACCTGGAACCCGCTGCTCGCCCAGGGACTGGTCGATGAGCTGGTCATCCTGGTGGGAGCAGCCCTGCTGGGCGACGGTTCGGCCCTATACCGCGGACCGCGAGCAGGGCTGAGCTTGCTGGGAGCGCGGGTGCTGGAGGGCTCGCAGCTGGTCGAGCTGCGCTACGACGCCTCAGGGGCTACCAGCTGAGCAGGTGCTCGTCCTGACAGACGCCGACCGGAAAGCGATCCCATCTGCGACGAACGGCGGCCCCAAGCGCCAAGGCCCCACGACACGTGCCGAGGCGGGCGGTCAGCGGTCCTCTTCTGTGACAGCCCACCGAACTCATCACAGCGCTCGCTCGCTTGCGCGTGCTCCTGTTGCCGCCAGGCGGTGAACACCTCCAAAGTGCGCCCATGACCCCCGCCGCCTCACCCACCAGCTCGCAGCACACTTCCCGTGAGTAAGGACTGGATCGCCCTGGCGCTCCTCATCGCTGCAGCAGTGCTCGTCGGAGCCGTCCTGTCAGTGTGGGTGCGACGACGCATCGGCGGACCCCACAAGGCACCCGATGACCAGCACCCCCAGCGCTGGCACCTCGACGCCGCCTTAAGGATCTTGAGCGGCGATCAGCCTGGGCTGAGTCGCCGCTGGCTCCACGGCAGAGCTGCACTGGAACCAGGCCGCATCACACTTCGCCCCTTCCGCTGGGGATTGCGCATCTTCCCGATGGCACCGGTGGAGGTGGACATCGCGGCCGTCGTGGCGGACACCGTCCAGCGCAGCGGGTGGCGCTCAGCCTGGTCTGTGACCCCAGGGGCACGTCTGCTGGAGGTGACGACAGCCGCCGGCGCCACATTGCAGCTGGCGACGGTGCCCACCGCCACTGATCAGGTCCTCCACGTCCTCGCGGGTCACCCCGGCTGATCACTTGACTACCGTGTCGGGCGCACCCGGCTCTGGAGCCCGCGGCCCATGGAGTTGAGCCCCCGCGGCCTGTCGCGGCGTCCGGTCAGCGGTCGTCCAGCGGCACTGCCTTGTAGGTGCTCGCCGGACACCGAGCCCCTCTCACGGTCGATCTCCGAAGAAGAGCTCACTGACCTGCCCGGCCGGAAAGATCTGGGTGGGTCGAACAGCACGGGACGGGTGTTGCGGTCGCCGTTCGACTGTCAGGACACGCCGCTGATTCACACGCGGCCGTCAGGAAGTGCCAGCGTTACGCAGCTTTTCTCAATGGGCGAGTTTCTCACGGTGAGTTAACGTTCCCAGGTGTGGCGTTGAATCACGTAAGGCGAGGGAGCGGCAACCCGCTACTACTCGTTCACGGTCTGGGTGCAGGATGG
The DNA here is from genome assembly GCF_006335115.1 of Streptomyces sp. NP160. Classification (GTDB taxonomy): domain Bacteria; phylum Actinomycetota; class Actinomycetes; order Actinomycetales; family Quadrisphaeraceae; genus Quadrisphaera. The sequence continues at coordinate 12,684 of NZ_VDMJ01000018.1, read as the reverse complement.
CGATCTTGGTCTCCGATCCTCGACGAACTGGCCGAGCGCCGTGAGGTCATCGCCGTCGATCTACCAGGGTTCGGTGAGACACCCCCCTTGACCGGCGAGGTCTCGATCGCCACCTTGACTGACTCCGTCGCGGACTTCATCCGCGAACAGGGGCTAGACGGGGTCTCGACCGTGGGCCAGTCGATGGGTGGCCGGATGGTGCTCGAGCTTGCGCGGCGGGGACTCGGCGGCGACACCGTGGCCTTGGACCCGGGCGGCTTCTGGAACGACCGCGAGGTCCTCGTCTTCGGCGCCACGCTGCGACCCTCGATCAAGCTGGTGCGAGCGCTACGGCCCCTGTTGCCAGGACTGCTCAGCAGCTCGGTGGGCAGGACGCTGCTGCTGGCGCAGTTGTCGGCGCGGCCCTGGGCGCTCTTGCGCGAAACCGTGATGCCAGACGTGCGTGGGCTGGCCGATTCCCCGGCGACTGGCGCGGCCCTGGACGCCCTGATCTACGGGCCCAAGCAGCAGGGAGCGCCTGCTGGCACCGCACCCGGCCGGGTCACGATCGGTTGGGGGCGTCGTGACTTGGTGACCGTGCCGAAGCAGGCCGCACGCGCTGTGGAGCTCTTCCCCGACGCGGAGCTGCACTGGTTTAAGCGGTGCGGTCACTTTCCACAGTGGGACGCACCACAGGAAGCAACCCGACTGATCCTCGACAGCACTCAGTGAGGTTTGCTACCCGGTCTGCAAGCTCCGTCACCGGTCGCCGTCGGTGGATCGTCAGCGAGACGCTGACCGGATAGCGATCGTCCTGCGCGTCATCGATCTTACAGTTCTCCCCGTCCTCGCCCGCAGAGCTGCGCGGGCCTCCAGCCGGTGCATTCAAACGCTCCACAACGGTCGTCGCTGCTTGCCCCGCAGCACCGTCGGTGCCAGGCCTTGGGCACGGTCCCTCCCGAGGACCGGGCGGCCCCGGACCGGCAACGATGACTGACTGCCAGTGGAGCCGTGATGACCGCTCTCACCAGTTCCCAGACTCACTCACTTCACCTGACGAGCCGTGCCACTCGGCCCAGGGCGCCGGCGCTAGGCACGCCCGACTGCTCCCCGACCCCTCCTGGGTGAACCGCGGGGGGGGGGACGCCGATTCTCCGCCCGCACGGTAGGCTTCCAGTCCCCCGCAGCGCCTGGACAAAGCTGGCGAGATCGAGCCCCGTGACCCTCTGGACGAGCAGGCGCCCGTCCTCGTGGCGGACCTCGCCGCCGAACAGCATCGCTGGCCAGTGCTCTCGGCCCACGCCAAGACGCAGGATGTCTCCAGCGCGATGTGCCTGCCTCTGACCGTGGCCGGTGAGCACTTCGGAAGCCTGAACCTCTTCGACGCCGCGCAGGGCGCCTTCGACCACACCTCCCAGCACGCCGGATTGTTGCTGAGCATGCACGCCGCCATCGCCGCGGCGCATCTGCATGCCGTGAGGCAGCTGCACAGCGCGCTGGAGCACCGCGACGTCATCGGCCAGGCCAAGGGGATCCTGGTGGAACGCCACAAGCTGCACCCCGACCAGGCTTTCGGTGTGCTCTCCACCGTCAGCCAGAACAGCAACTGCAAGCTGCACGAGGTCGCGCGGGAGCTGACGACCACGGGGGCTCTGCTTAGCCGTCGCTGAGAGATCCAGGGCAGCAGCGGGCGAGGATCAGCAACCGTCCCGCCCGCTGCCCGACGACCGGCCCGTGGCGACAGCAGACGCGGCAGGCCGGCCCAGACCGCCGAGGTCCGTCGGGGTGGGTTAGAGACGAGGTTCGCGGGCGGTCCTTGTCGGTTTCGCCGGTCAGTGCCAGGCTCGTCGGGCGGCTCCCCAGCAGGGTCGTGCGGCCCCGGCCCCGGCAGCGACAGAATCCTTCGCCCGGACGGAGCCGTCATGCCCCTAGAGCCCACCACCCCGTCGGTGCTGAGCATCGACGGTGAGATCGACCTCGCCTCCCGCGACGCCGTGACCGCGCTGCTGGCGCCCTTCCTCAACGGACCAGCACCTGACGTGGTCCTGCTGACCCACGGGGTCACCTTCATCGACTGCGCAGGCCTGGCACCCATCCACCGCGCCGCCCTCGTGCTGCGGCGGTGGGGTGGACGTTTGTGGCTGCCGGCACCGGCACCGGCGCTGGTGCGCCTGGCGCTCCTGACGCGGTGCGCCGACGAGCTGGGACTCACCACGGCCCGAGCCACCACGACGCTGCCGCCGCGAGAGCTGGCCACCACTCAGCCAGCCACGACCACAGCACCTGCAGCTCCTCCACCACCGCACGAGCACCTCCCGCTGCAGGCGATCGCTACCTGTAGGAACCTGCGGTGAGCGACGGGCTGTGGCTGCTGACCGCCCTCCTCAGCGCCGTGCTCGTCGTGGGTGGCGGGGCGGTGGGGTTAGTGCTCGGGGAGGTGCGGTGGGCGGGGCCGGGGCGCAGTGAGCTCAGCCGGTGGGTCGAGCTCCTCGAGAGCTCACGGAGCCGTCGCCTCGCCCGGCGCGCGTCACTGACGCGTCGACACCGCCGGTGACCACGCCGCCGTTCCCCCGATCCCTGTCCTGGCGGCGACTGGGAACGAATGGTGGTGTCAGGCCCCTCCCCCCGGGACACCCCGTCACTTCCCCAGCTTCGGGATCGGAGTCGACCAACCGGCGACCGCGGGGCCAGGATGGGCGTGCTGAGTGGTTCCCGGACCCGAACCCGCACAGCGCCGACCGGTGCACCTGACTCCGGCAGCCACACGGGGCACAGCGCTGCCTCATTGGAGGTCTCGGCCCATGAGTCACGACAGCGCGACCACCCCTGGAGCGCGCGGGTCTGCCTCCACGGCTCGCTCGCTGAAGACGCCGCCGAGAGTGCCGGCATCTGGCGACGGGACCGAACAGCCCCGTGAGATCTCCGGCCGTCTCGCATCCGGCGGCGCAGCCGGTGTCGAGACCCTCAGCTCCGAGGTCGTCGACGCCTTCGTCACCCTGGCCGACTCCCTGGTCGCCGACTACGACCCCATCGACCTGCTCACCCACCTCGCTGAGCGCGCCGTGCACCTGCTCGGCGTCACCGCCGCCGGCATCCTGCTGGCAGACCCCCACAGCAAGACGCCGAGCACCCTGCAGCTGGCTGCCGCCTCCTCCCAGGAGGTGGCAGACCTGGAGCTGTTCCAGCTCAGCGTCGAGGACGGCCCCTGCCTGCAGTGCTACGCCACCGGCCTTCCGGTCGTCGCCGCCGGCGTCCGCGCGGTGCACCGGTGCTGGCCAGCCTTCGCAGGTGCGATGGAGGCTCAGGGCCTGCGCAGCGTCGTCGCGGTCCCCCTGCGCCTGCGCGGGCAGGTCCTGGGAGCCCTCGGGATGTTCTCCACCGCCGAGAGCGCCCTCACCCTCGCGGCGACCCGGGTGGCCCAGGGGCTGGCCGACGTGGCCACCATCGCCCTGCTCACCGACCGCGCCGCTGCCGACTCCCGTGCCTTGACCCGCCAGCTGCAGGGGGCGTTGGACTCCCGGGTGCTCATCGAGCAGGCCAAGGGCGTGGTGGCCTCCCAGCTGGGCACCACCATCGCCGACGCCTTCCTCGTGCTGCGCTCGACGGCCCGCCGTCGCGGGGTGCGGTTGGTGGACCTGTGCCAGGCGCTGGTCGAGGGCCGCGCCGATGCCACCCAGCTCGACGTCTGAGCCGGCCACGACGGTGAGAGGCCCGGCGACAGCCCGATGGGACCGGGACGACGCAGCGCGCCCCTGCGCCCGTGGCACCTCCGTGCGCGTTCGCGGCCTCTGGGCTGGGCTGTCACGGTGAGTCCGTGAGACACAGGCCGCTTCGTCAAGACCGGCGGCTGTTGTGAGCGCAACCGGTGACCTCAATACCCAGCTCGGCGCTGCCATGGCCCGGGCCGGGACCGGCCTGGCGGCCGCCGACGGGCTGTGCCGGGCGTGCGTGGACCTGCTCGGTGTGGATGGCGCAGCCATCTCCCTGGTCCACCGGGGACAGTCCCGCGGCACCTTCGGGTCCTCGGGCGAGCTGAGCCGGCGCTTGGACGCCTACCAGTTCACCTACGGTGAAGGTCCCTGCCTGGATGCCGTGTCCTTGAGTGCACCGGTGCTGGCCCCTGACCTGGACCGCTCCGGCGAGTACCGGTGGCCCGCCTTCACCGCCTCCATGGCCCAGGCGGGAGTGCGTGCGGTCTTCGCGCTGCCCGTCACCGTCACCGCCAGCACAGTGGGGGCGCTGGATCTGTTCCGGCACACGGCAGGTGCCCTCGGCGTGGACGCCTTCGAGGGTGCTCTGGCGGCGGCGCGCCTGGCGGCGCTGCCGCTGCTGGACCTGATCGAGCAGCTGGCAGAGCGGGCGGCCGCTGGCATCGAGGAGGCCGACCAGCGGGACCCGTGGGAGGAGCTGGCGTCCTTGGACCGCACGGAGATCTACCAGGCCACCGGGGTGCTGATGGCCCAGGGCGACCTCGACTCCGCTCAGGCGCTGGTGCGGCTGAGGGCACGGGCCTACACCGAAGGGCAGACCGCCAGCGACGTCGCCTGGGACGTGCTGGAGGGACGACTGCGGCTGCACCTGGACGGCACGTGGCAGGACCAGGAGGAGGGGCAGTGAGCACGCCCGGTACGGACAGGCCCCAGCAGGGACACCAGGACGACCACCAGCACCACCGAGGTGACCGGGAGCCTGACGTCACCTCCTCCTTCGTAGCCCTGGCCACCGCGCTGGCCACCGGCGCAGACGTCGTGGAGCTCCTCAGCGACCTGACCGCGACGTGCGCACGGCTGCTGGATGTGGACTCCGCGGGTCTGCTGCTCGCTGACGGTCTGGGCACCTTGCACGTGATGGCGGCCACCTCCGGCGACACCCGCGAGCTGGAGGTGTTCCAGACCCAGCGCGACCAGGGACCCTGCCTGGACTGCTTCCACTCCGGTGAGGCGGTCAGGGTGCCGGACCTGCGAGCGGCACGAGGGCAGTGGCCCTCCTTCGTCGAGGTGGCCCTGGGCATGGGATTCACCTCGGTGCACGCGGTCCCGATGCGGCTGCGCCAGCGGCGGCTGGGGGCGCTGGGCCTGTTCGGGCGGGCCAGGGGCGACCTGGACGAGGGGGACCTCAGCCTGGGCCAGGCGCTGGCGGATGTGGCCAGCGTCGCGATCGTGCAGAACAGCCGGCTGCTGGACCCCGCGCAGGAGGCGGTGGCGGTGAGCACCCAGCTGCAGGCCGCGCTGGCAGGACGTGTCCTGGTCGAGCAGGCCAAGGGCCTCATCGCCCACACCGGCGGGGTTGGTCTTGGCCAGGCCCACGAGGTGCTGCGGTCCTACGCCATCGCCCACGGGCAGCGCCTGAGCGAGGTCGCGCGCGACGTCGTGCACCGCCGCACTGCCGTGAGCAGCGTCCTGGCCCACCTCGCCGTCGACGGCGACGGGAGCTGAGCGCCACGAGTAGCAGCCCCGCCCCGAGCAGGGCGGGCCAGCCGGCGCCAGCGGCCACCACCGCGGCTGTCTCGGGGACGCCGCAGCGCAGCCGTCGTGGTGCTCAGCCCCGGGGGCGCAGGCTGGCGACCACCGGGCACTGGAACGGGTCCCGCCCAACACCCAGCCCGACCTCGTTGAGGTACCGCACCACGATGCCGTAGGAGCGCACCAGGCTGGTCTCGGTGTACCGGACGCCGTGCTGGTCGCAGAACGGACGCACCAGCTCGCTCGCCCGGCGCAGCGCCGGGCGGGGCATGGAGGGGAACAGGTGGTGCTCGACCTGGTGGTCCAGTCCGCCCATCGCGAAAGTGACGAACCTGCCGCCGGAGACGTTGCGCGACATCAGCACCTGCCGGCGCAGGAAGTCCAGCCGCGCACCCTCGGGGATGATCGGCATGCCCTTGTGGTTGGGCGCGAACGAGCAGCCCATGTAGAGCCCGAACACCGCCAGCTGGACCCCCAGGAACGCCGCAGCCAGCCCCGGGGGCAGCAGCCACGCCAGGACCGCCAGATAGCCGCCGAGCCGGATGGAGATGAAGGACAGCTCCACCCACCGGCGCTTGACCGGCCCGCGGGCGCACAGCGCCTTCACGCCCTGGACGTGCAGGTTCAGGCCCTCCAGCAGGAGCAGCGGGAAGAAGAACCACCCCTGGTGGCGCGCCAGAGCCCGGCCCAGCCGGGTGCGCCCGGCCAGGGCGGTGGGGTGGAAGGCCAGCGCCCCGGGGGCGATGTCGGGGTCGGTGCCGACCTGGTTGGGTGCGGCGTGGTGCTTGGTGTGCTTGCGCACCCACCAGCTGGCGCTGATGCCGGTGAGCAGAGGAGCCAGCACGAGGCTCGCCCAGTCGTTCCGTCGTCCGGAGACGAAGATTTGGCGGTGGGCGGCGTCGTGGCCGAGGAAGGCGACGTGGGTGACCACGAGGCCCAGCGCGGCGGCCACCAGCAGCTGCCACCAGGAGTGGCCCACCAGCGCCGAGGCCACCCCCACCGCGGCCAGCGCGACCAGCAGGGCTGCGAACCGGGCCCAGTAGTAGCCGTACCTGCGACGCATCAGCCCAGCGGCCTGCACCTGGGCGGAGAGCTCGGCGTACAACGAGGCGGACCTACGGGGGGTGCGCCCGCCCACGACGGGATGGGGAGTGGGAACCGTGGTCGTCATGGGTGTCCTCATCTCGCGACCGCCACCGATGTGCCACCGGGTCCGGGGTAGCGAACAGGGCCAGGGCCCCTGTGGGGACGGTACGTCCTGCGTCGTCGCACCGCCCGGCGTGGCGCGGGTGGCGCTGTCCGTGCGGTCGCTGGATGCTCTCGGCAGCAGTGAGGGCTCGAGGAGCCTTCAGGCCCTGGACCCGGCCGCTGAGCTCGACGTCGTGCCTGCGGACCCCCTCCGGCCAGCGCTGGGTGGGTGGGCCCGTGGACACCTCACGCCGAGCGGGGCGCGCGGTCCTGCGCGCCTGGGACCGGCCGCGGGGGACGAGCACGATGACGAACACAGCAGGCGCGGGAGCGAGCCCCTGTAGAGCTGCAGAGCGCAGCCGTCCGGAGTCGCTCACGGACCTCCTTCGCCGGCGCGAGGAAGTCGCGCGATGCGCCGGGGTCCTGACGGTTCATCTCGGAATCACTGTTGAGCAGGCCGAGGCGCTGCTGATGGGTGAAGCCCGACGGCGCGGGCTGCCGGTGCACCTCGTGGCGCGCCGCGTCGTCGTCCATCCCGTGGCGGCCGGGGAGTGGGCGGCGGAGGTCTGCTCGAAGTGTGACGAGGCGCTACGCGTGGTGGTGCTGGGGCGGTACGGGCTGGGGCGCGAGCTGCTGTGCCCATCAGGTCACCAAGCCGTGGACGTAGAGCCACGATGCGCTGTTGATGACGACGCACGGACGGACGAATGGTCCAGTGGCCATCCCGGCGTCGCCCAAGAGCCCTGAGGCTGAAGTCGCTCAACGGCCGGGTAGCCATCCCTTCTGCGACGGACGGCGGCCCCGAGCGCCAGCGCGCCGCAGCGCCTTCCGATGCGGGCGATCAGCGGTGGTCATCGAGACGACACGACGTCCGTCGACTTCAGAGCTCCACTGGTCGACGTGCGCGAAGGACGTGTCGGACCTTCAGTTGGTACGCAGTGCAAACCCCGCTGCCGCGGTGGGCGGCGGTCGATGGAACGGCTGGCGTCCACTGTCGAAGACGTCACCGCTGCCGCAATCCTGCACTGTTCGTCCGCGGGTGGTTCTCGACGCCACGCCCCCACAGGTGAGGATGTCCCGGTGCCGACCCGCGCCGACCCACCGACGGAGCCCTTGGCCCCGGTGAGCCGGCCCCTGGAACTCCCCACACAGCTCCCTACCGAGGTCGCCGGCATCGCCGTCCCGGACGAGGTCTTCGACCGCTACGCCCACCTGGTGCGCGCCACCCTCGGCGTGCCCGTGGGTCTGGTCAGCCTGGTCACTACCGCCGGGCAGGTCTTCCCCGGCGCAGAGGGTCTGCCGCAGCCCTGGCAGCAGACTCGCTGCACGGGACTGTCGCACTCCTTCTGCCAGTACGTCGTCGCCCGCGACACCCCCCTGGTCATCACCGACGCCCGCCAGGACCCCGAGCTGGCCGGCAACCTTGCCATCACCGACATCGGCGTCATCGCCTACGCCGGGTTCCCCCTGCACGCCGCCGACGGCACCACCGTGGGGTCCTTGTGCGCCATCGACACCTCCCCTCGGGTGTGGTCTGAGCGCGAGCTGGACGTGCTGTCCCACCTGGCGGCCACCGCCTCCAGTGAGCTGGCGCTGCGTGCGGCCGCCGCACGTGCCGAGGATGCCAGCCGCGCCGAGCACGCCGCCACCGCCCAGCTCCGCGGGCTGGCTGAGGTGGCCATGGCCATGGTCGACCTCGAGGACGTCACCGACCTGGTCACCGTCATCGCCGAACGCGGACTGGCCGCCTTGGGCGCTGACGGTGGCGCCGTGGCCGTTCACGACCTGGCCGAGCCCAACGTGCTGTTGTCCTACGTGACGGCCAGTTACGGTCCCGGTGCCCAGGCCGACTACGCCCGCCTGCCCCTGACGACGGCGCTTCCGGTCTGCGAGGCCGCTCGCACCGGTACCCGCGTACTAGTACCCGACCTGGCCGCTTGCCGGGCTTACTCCCCGGCGATGGCTGAGGTGGTGACCTCCACCGGGTCCCAGGCCTTCGCCAGCGTGCCGCTGCGCGCCGGCGGCCGCGTCATCGCCGTCCTCACCGCCGGGTGGCAGGCCCCTCAAGCTTTCTCCGCCGCGCAGCTGGAGCTGCTGGACGCCTTCGCCGCCCAGTGCGCCCAAGCCCTGCAGCGCCTGCAGTCCCGCGACGCCGAACGCCGCGCCGCCGCAGCTGGGCTGCACGCCGGTGACCTGGCGCGCACCTCAGCGGCGCGCCAGGGCGCGCTGGTCACCATCGCCCAGTCCCTGGCCGATGGTGACACCCGCGATGACGTCCTGGACGTGCTGGCCGGCCGCGGTGCGGACCTGCTGGGCGCCAACGGCTGCGGGATCTGCCTGCGCACTGAGGACGGTGAGCACGTCGACACCGTGGTCACCGACTCCTACGCCGACGTGCGCCGCACCGTCCAGCGCACCCGGGCCGACTTTCCCCTGCCCGCCATCCGCGCCGCGGCCACCGGGCAGGCCTTCTACCTGTCCGACCGCGAGCAGACCGAGCAGGCCTTCCCCGGGTCCGAGGCCGTCTACATCGGCGCCGGGGTGCAGGCCTCGGCCGCGGTGCCGCTGCGCGCCCGGGGCCGGCTGCTGGGGTGCCTGTCGGTGGGCTTCGCCGACCCGCGGGTGTTCAGCGACGAGGAGCGCGAGCTGCTGACAGCGTTCGCGGCGCTGACCGCCCAGGCACTGGAGCGCATCGCTGCCCACGAGGCCGAGCAGGCCGCACTGCGAGCGGCCTCCGGCATCGCCGAGACCCTGCAACGCTCGATGCTGACGAGCCCCCCGGAGCCTGACCACCTGCAGATCGCCGTCCGCTACGCCGCCTCCGCGGCCCATGCCGAGGTGGGTGGGGACTGGTACGACGCTTTCATCACCGCTGACGGGCTCACCAGCCTCGTCATCGGGGACGTCACCGGCCACGACATGCGCGCGGCCTCAGTGATGGGCCAGCTGCGCAACTTGGTCCGTGGGATCGGCTTTACCCTGGGAGAGTCCCCGGCCAAGGTGCTGGCCGCGGTCGACCGCGCCGCCGCCGGCCTGGGCATCGACACCGTCGCCACGGCCATCGTCGCGCAGATCGAGGTGGACGAGGCTCACTATGCGGCGGGCACGCGGCTCCTGCGGTGGTCGAACGCCGGGCACCTCCCCCCGCTGCTCATCGAGGCCGACGGCACCACCCAGTTCTTGGAGGACGAGTCCGACCTGGTGCTGGGCTGGGACCCGAGCATCGACCGCCAGGACCACGTGCACGTCCTGGAACCGGGGTCGACGGTGCTGCTGTACACCGACGGTCTGGTGGAGCGTCGCGGGGTGCACCTGGAGCTAGGACTGGCGTGGCTGGCGCAGGCCGCCGGGGAGCTGGCCAGCTCACCGGGAGTGACAGTGGAAGGGCTGTGCGACGGGCTGGTGGCGCTGGTGGGTGACCACCTGGACGACGACGTGGCACTGCTGGCGCTGCGGGCGCACCCCGAGGACGCACCCCGTCCGGCCGAGGCCGGTCCGGTGCGGGTGCCTGCCGGGCTCGAGGCTGCCCAGGAAGCGGCACACGGCTCCTGACCAGGGGATCCAGAGCAGTCGGCGCACGCGTGCGGCCAGCCGCCTCCAGTCCGGCACGGTCTGGGCGCGCCGACAGCCGGTGCGTGACGCACTCTGGACAGGGGCTGGGCAGCAGCGCCAGCACCACCCTCGGTCGCGGGGGCGACCAGGGAGTGCACCTCGTGGACATCGTGACCGTCACCGCCGACCGAGCCCTCGACGCGCCGAGCGCGCTCGGCTTTCACTCCTCACTTTCACCGGCCGGCCTCCAAGGGGTGGTCGTCGTGAAGGTCCGCGGGGAGATCGACCTGTACACCGGCCCGGCCCTGCGGCAGACGCTGCAGGACCTTCTGCCTCCGGTGACCACCCCCCGCAGAGCAGGCCAGGGCGTCGGTGGGGCAGCCAGCGGCGGCGCTGGTGACCCCGGACCGGCTCAGGTGCGCGCCGTGGTGGTCGACCTCACTGAGGTGACGTTCGTGGACTCCTACGCCTTGGGGGTGCTGGTGCACGGGCACCGGCTGGCTCGTCCAGGAGACCGTGCCTACGCCGTGGTGGCCACCTTGCCGATGCTCCGCAAGCTGTTCGAGGTGACGGGGTTGGGGCGGGTGCTGCCTCTGCATCCGGGTGTGGCCTCAGCCCTGAGTGGTCTGCATCCAGCCCGTGAAGATGCCCGAGGGTGAGGTCTGACCGGCTGCACGGCCGCGAGGAACGTGTTGAGGGAGCGCAGCAAGGGCTGGGGCTGTGCGGCCTCGCAAGGACCGTGGCCGTGACCGTCGTGATCGTTGGGTGTGGGGTCGCGAGCGTCGACGCTGCACAGGGCGCGGCGGTTCGGTCAGCCACCCTTTCTGCGACGAGCGGCGGCCTCAAGCATCGGGGCGCCGCGACGCGCCTCGAGGCGGCGTTCATCGGTGGTAGTGCGACGCCCACGCACCTGCCGTAGGCACGGGCACGACGTTCGCACTCGACAGAGCGTCAGCGGACCGCGCGCCACTTGGCCTCCATCGGCATGTCCAGCCGGATCCGGGCCGCGCGGGCCTGCTCCAAGAACGCAGTGGCCGCCTCGAGGGACTCGAATTGGGGGAAGCGAAAGGCTAGACCCGTGCGCCGCAGGCTGAGGCTCAGGGCTCCGTCCACCTGATCGGTCACGACGATCTGAGCTCCGAGGTGGCGGGCGCGGGTGCGCGCTGAGCTCAGCGCCGCCATGGCGGCGTCATCGAAGCTGGTCACCGCTGAGGCGTCCACCAGTAGGTCGCCGGCGTGGTCCCGCTGCCGGTCACCGCCTGTGGTGCCGTGCAGCTGGACCTGTGAGGCGCTGGCGTGACGGTGGGCATCAGCTGAGGCGGCCAGCGCCTCGTAGGCAGCTCCCCGCAGTCGGTCGGTGTCAGACGCGCCGATGTCGCCGCTCAGGGTCACGACAGATGCGTCACCGGTGGTGGCGTGCAGGATCTTCACGGGACCTCCTGGTCCTCATGCGGTGAGCCACGGGCGCTGGAGGCACATGGGCCCCGCCAGTGCTCAGGTCGCCGCGGCGACGATCTGGGCAGGAATTGGACCGTCGCGCCGAGAAGCGGCGTCGGACGGTGTGTGCGGGGCCCGCTCCCTGAGGCGTTCTCCCTCGGGGGTGGAGTACCCCCCTGGAGCCACGCCACGCCGCACGACGAGCAGGAGTTTTCGGCCGCCGCTGCCCCCCACCCGCTGCGACGACCACGAGACCGAGGAGCCGCGTCGCCGGCGGTCGGTCCTACCGTGGCCCTCGGAGGGGCGGGCTCGCCGCATGCCGCTGCTCAGGCGCGGGGGTGGAGGTGCTCGTCCAGACCGTCCAGCAGGACGTCCAGGCCCTTGTCGAGCTCGCGCGCCCCGTCGAAGTCGGCCAGGGCGCTGGCCAGCGAGCGCAGCAGGGGGAACTCCCGCAGCGGCAGCCGGTGCAGCCCCAGGCGCAGCAGGTCGTCGCTCTCCTCGGGGTCGGCGACCAGCTCCTGCAGCTCGTTGAGCACGTGCCCGTGCAGGAACCCGAAGAAGATCCGGTAGACGTGCAGCGCGTCGACGGGGTCGAACCCCGCACCCACGAGCAGCTCCAGGAGCTGCTCGAGGGGCCGCAGCGTCCCGAGCGGGCGCAGCCCCAGCGGCGTGGACAGCGGGCGCGTCACCAGCAGCGGCACCACGTGGGGGTGACTGAGGGCCAGCAGCCGGAAGGCGTGCGCGGTGGCGCGCAGCTGACCGCGCCAGTCCCCGGGACCGAGGTCCCCGGCCTCGCTGGCGGGGCCGGGGACCTCGAGCTGCTCCAGCACGAGCTCCACCACGCCGTCCAGCAGCGCGTCCCGGTTGGCCGCGTAGCGGTACAGCGCCATCGGGTCGCGGTGCAGGCGCTGACCTAGGCGGCGCATCGTCAGGGCGTCGAGCCCCTCGCCGTCCACCAGGTCCAGCGCCGCTGACAGCACCACCTGGCGGCTCAGCGCCGTGCGCTCGGGCACAGCGGGATGAGAGCCGGTAGCTGCCACGGACGTCCTCACCTCAGTCGGCTCGA
>NZ_VDMJ01000179.1 GCF_006335115.1 Streptomyces sp. NP160 | reverse complement strand
AACTCTGGTGGATATATTCATGATGCTGATGGTATAGATGCTGATAAATTAGCATTTATAATGAATCTTAAGAATGTTAAACGTGGAAGAATCAGTGAGTATGTTAATCAATATTCATCTGCTATATATCATGCGGGAGAAAGACCATGGTCTGTAAATTGTGATATTGCTTTACCATGTGCAACACAAAATGAATTGAATGGAAATGAAGCTCAAGCTTTAATTAATAATAATTTTATTGCTGTAGCTGAAGGCGCAAATATGCCTACTACTCCAGAAGCT
>NZ_VDMJ01000178.1 GCF_006335115.1 Streptomyces sp. NP160 | reverse complement strand
ATATATAAGTATGGAGATTTCTTCTCCATATGAAAACAACGCTTATTTACAAGAAGTTCCTTTAGAACGTCAAAAACTTCCAGAAGTTAACATGACAATAAACGGAAAGAAAGCAACTATTTATGATGATTTCATTCCTTCTAAAAATGTAAACATCAATTCATTAAGCGTAAATCAAATTGTATATGCCGGCTATGGAATAGATGCTGACAACTATTCAGAT
>NZ_VDMJ01000177.1 GCF_006335115.1 Streptomyces sp. NP160 | reverse complement strand
GTATTGGGCAGCAGCATTAAAACTAACTTTACCATTATATCCACGAGAAATGTAGTCGTATTGTTGGTTAAATGTTCCAGACCCTATATTTGATGTGTATACAGAATTTGCATCAGTATCATTTCCTGGTTCTAGTATGTACGATTCGTAACCTAAGAAAGCTTGTTGATTGTCATACCCATAGAAAGAACCTATTTCTGCATATGCTTGTGATA
>NZ_VDMJ01000176.1 GCF_006335115.1 Streptomyces sp. NP160 | reverse complement strand
TGTCCTCGTTGAGGCGCGTGAACGTGCCCGTCTCGACGAGCTTGTCCGTGATCTGCTTCCACTCCTCGTCCGAACCCGTCACCCACTGGATGCGGTCGGGGGTGGTCATCTCGGCGACCTCGGCAACCCAGGCGGCAAGGCCCTTGTGCGTCGTGCCGCCGATAGTCTCGATGTCAGTCGTAGTCATTGGATCGGCCATCCTTTGTG
>NZ_VDMJ01000175.1 GCF_006335115.1 Streptomyces sp. NP160 | reverse complement strand
GTGCCAGCCATCATCATCTTTTGCTGAATAAATGTTGTGACCCCTGCGACAAGTGGCAAGATGAAAAACGGATCTTTTTCACCTAAGTCAAACCATAAAAAATTATGGCGTGCAATTTCTTCTGTGCGCATAATAGCATGGTAAAATCCAATTAAAATCGGCATTTGAATAAATAGCGGCAAACAACCAGCTAACGGATTGACACCGTGTTTTTGGAAAAGTAACATCG
>NZ_VDMJ01000174.1 GCF_006335115.1 Streptomyces sp. NP160 | reverse complement strand
CGTTGACGTTGTGCAGCTTCGGGTCGCTCATGTCGCCGATGAAGAAACCGAAGTTCATCGTGGCGGCCAGCAGCACGAAGAAGCCGAAGACGACTTTTTCGAGGTTCATGCCTGAAAGCGTACGGCGTCGAACGGTCCGCCCTCTAGCGCGGTGCCGATGGGAAGGTTCCTCACGGTGGGCTCGCGCTCGCGGGCTACTGCTCCGGGGTGACGAAGTAGGAGTCGTCCATCGCAGGGTGCGGCGC
>NZ_VDMJ01000173.1 GCF_006335115.1 Streptomyces sp. NP160 | reverse complement strand
ACATTGTACTACCGTTTATGGCACATGAATTATCCATCATGATAATTTCTGCATTACCAGGAAAATAAGCATATCCACATAAACCTCCACCATTTTCGGTACTTACTGAATTAGCAAAATAGATATTGATAACATTGGCAGTATTATTAGCTAATGTTAAGTCATCTTCCTCATCAATTGAATAATCAAAATATGCTGTATTGTCTATATAATTAATGGCATCACAAATAAAGAATTCTAGAAAGGCGTTAGCATAAAAGGTATTCATATCTGTAATGATATTATTAATTTGACTCTCTGATAAACC
>NZ_VDMJ01000172.1 GCF_006335115.1 Streptomyces sp. NP160 | reverse complement strand
CTTTTAGGCCTTAACGGATTCTTTATTTTTGTTTTAGAAATGCCGCTGATCAAATGGTTAGAAGATAGCCGCTTTAAAAAAGTAAGTTTAATGCTATTTGGATTATTCCTAACTGTTTTAAGTTTTTATGTTCTTAACTTAACTAGTTGGATTGGCATACTGCTCGTAGGCATGTTATTTATGACTGTAGGAGAAATGATTGCTTTTCCTTTCTCTAATGCGTTTGCAATGGATCGCGCTAAAAAAGGAAAACAAGGTCAATATTTATCAA
>NZ_VDMJ01000171.1 GCF_006335115.1 Streptomyces sp. NP160 | reverse complement strand
GTGTTGTGCAAACTGTAGCGTTTCAAACGTATACGAATACAGAAAAAAATGATGCTAGAAATAAAGCCATTAAACCCATTAGAATTGAAGTTGCTAAATCCTTAGGAACAACTTGGTATGAATGGAGTGAAATGAAAACTTTATCTGACGATGAAAAAGAAGCAATTTATTCAGTCAGAGGTAAAATTATAAAACTAGCTGATGAGAAAGCTAATAAAATTAAAGACTTTCCTCCTAAAGTTAATGTTTCAGATTTTGCAGATCATATTGATTACCTAGTTAAAAAAATTGGTATAGAACACGTTGGAAT
>NZ_VDMJ01000170.1 GCF_006335115.1 Streptomyces sp. NP160 | reverse complement strand
ATTGAGAGTGGTACAAAGTCATTCTTAATTGCATTGTCTTTAGTCTTACTATGGATGATTATGTACTATGGTAAAGCTGGTATTTTTGCTGATATCGCCTTAATGCTGAACATCTTATTAATCTTTGGTGTGCTTTCTGGATTAGGAGCTGTATTAACACTTCCTGGTTTAGCTGGTATCGTTTTAACAATTGGTATGTC
>NZ_VDMJ01000017.1 GCF_006335115.1 Streptomyces sp. NP160 | reverse complement strand
CCACGCCCCGTCCACCCGCACCCGGGTCAACGGCACCTGCACGCTGACCTGCGTGCCCGCCGGCCAGTACTCCCGCGGCCGCCAGTGCACCCGGTCCGCTCCGATCCAGCGCCACGCCCCCTGCACCGCCGACCCGTCAGGAGCCCGCGTGCTCACCGAGATGGCCTGCACCAGCCCCGCCCGCTCCGCCGCCGGCACCTCCCGCGTGAAGATCACCACCACGGGCATCCCGACGCCCACGACCTCCCCGTCCAACGGCATCATCTTGGCCCGCACCGCCGCGTCCTCACCGGTCACCGTGAACGGCAACGACACCGACGCGCTGCGCCCCTCACCGTTGCTCGCGGTGGCCACCGCGGTGTAGGACGCCCCCAGCTCCAACGGCTCCCGCGGAGACCAGGACCCGTCCCCCGCACCACTGCCCGCGACCGCCGAACCGTCAGCGCCGGTGACCACCACCTCCGCCAGCTCCCCACCGGAGACCGTCGCCCGCAGCACCGGCACCGGGGAGGTCACCCCGTCAGCCCCCGCACCCTCAGCGACCAGCGACACCTGCGCCGCCGGCACCGCGGCCCGCGAGGTCTGCGCCGGGGCGGCGGCGCTGCCGCCACCGGAGGCGGAGGGACCGCACCCGGCCAGCACCCCAGCCCCACCGACCACCCCACCAGCCACCGCCAGCAGGAACACCCGCCGGCTCGTGCCGGTCCTCCGCACCTCAGCGGCCACGGTCACCCCCTCGCCGGCGACGCAGTGGCGCCGCCGCGGCGAAGAGCGAGGTGACGGCCACGGCCGACCCGACCCACACCACGGCGGCCATCTCGATCAGCGCGATCATCGGAAGCACCTCTCCGTCGGGGCGGTCGGCACGGCTGGCAGGGCGGTCCACCGCGTGCCGCAGCGGTGGGCCAGGCGGCGCAGGTGCTCCAGCACCAGCAGCTGGCCGGGGCTCCAGGTGGCGCAGGCGGTCTCGTCGACCTGCAGCTCGGACGTCCCCACCTGGAGCGCCCGACGGACCTGGACCGCGAAGGACCCGATGTCGTCACGTCCCCCAGGGGACGGGGCGGTGAGCTCCCACACGGAGCGGGCCGCTTGCGCGCTGCTCCGGCGCGGCCGGGGGAAGGGGGTGTCGCGGACGTGCACGCTCATCTGACGCAGCCGGGGCTCTCGGTGTTGCACACCACGTGTTCGGAGCCGTCAGGCCGGCGGCAGGGCCGGAACGAGCACGAACTCCGCGACAGCGGCCGTCCTCACCGCCAGCTGCTGGTGGGCGGTGCGGCGCTCGTTGCGGCGGACCTCGCTCGGCGAGCGCATGGGACGTCCCCTCCACAGACCTCTGACGACGACACCGGCGAGCAGCGCCACTCGCGGAGGGCGGGTGCGGGACCGGTCCCGCCAGGCTCCCGCGCAGCAGCCGGACGGCGGATCAGCCTGCGAGGGGGCCGGACGGCACGAGCGTCATCCTGTGGGCGTACACCGCGCGGGGACGCTCCTCGTCGTCGTCCTCATCGCCCCTGCCGAAGGACCTCAGGCGGCACCGGCGTACGCGGCCGCGACGGAGGCTCGCGAGAAGACGCGCCACGTGCTCGCGCTCACCACCAGGGCCAGCACGAAGCCCACCCAGTAGGGGGCGGTGAGGCCCGCTGCGGCTGCCAGCACCCCGCCGAGCAGCGCCCCCGCGCAGTTGCCACCGGCGGAGACGAACAGCGTGGCGCTGCCCACCCTGCCGAGCATCTCCGGAGGGGTGAGGCGCTGGCGCAGCGACGTCGCGACGATGCCCCACAGCGAACCGTGCACCCCGAAGACCACGAGCACCGCCCCCACCAGCACGGCGCTGGTCGACGCGGCGAGCACGAGGTGGAGGCACGCCTCGACGAGCAGGCCCACGCGGATCGTCCAGGTGGGAGTGGCCCACGCGATGAGCCGGTCGCCCGCTGCTGCACCGGCGAGCCCCCCGACGGCCATGCAGCCCAGCAGCACGCCGTAGCCGACCGAGCCCAGCCCCAGGCGCTGCTGCGCCACGAGCACGAGCAGCGCCAGCGCCGCGTAGTACGTGAGGTTGAGCAGGCCGATGAGCAGCGCCATCGTCCGCAGCATCCGCTGCCTCATGAGCCAGCCGAAGGCCTCCCCGACCTCGCCGACCGCCATGCGCAGCCGCCCGGCGCCCCCGGACTGCCGCGGACGCGGAGGGGGCGGGTACCGGCCGGGGATGACGGCCAGCAGCGCCGCACCGAGCCCCATCGCTGCGGCCGCCACGAGGAACGGCACCCCGGCGGCCAGCGCGAACAGCGCCCCGGCCAGCGGACCGGCGAGCACGCCGTTCATGAGCGTGGCCGCCCCGTGGAGCCAGCCGTTGGCGCGCTCCAGGGACATGCCGCCCACCACGTCGGGCACCATCGTGGAGCCGGCGATGCGGCTGACCACCTCGCACGCGTTCACCGCGAAGAGCACGCCGTACAGCAGCCCCACTCCCCCGGCCCCGGCGACGACGACGGCGCCCAGCAGCACCAGGGCCGCGGCGCGCACGACGTCCAGCGCGACCAGCAGGCGCCGCCGGTCCACCCTGTCGACGAGCACCCCGCCGGGCAGCGCGAACAGCAGCCACGGCAGCCACGCGACGGCGAAGGCCGCCGAGACCACCACCGGGTCGTCCGAGTAGGTCGCGACGAGCAGCGGCGCAGCGATGAGCACGAGCCCGGTGCCCAGCGCGGACGCTGACGAGGAGGCCCACAGCCTCGCGAACCGCCCGTCGACGCCGCTGACCACCGCGTCGAGACGACCCACGCCCCGCAGTCTGCCCCGCGACCCCGAGCACGCCGTCCACCAGACTCGTGCACGTCGGGCTCCAGAGGGCGGAGGTGGGCGGTGGGCGAGTGGGTGCCGGAGAGCACCGGGAAGTCCGGTGCCCGGGTGTGGCGGGGCCGCGGCGTGCACCGGAAGCAGGACGCCCCGGAGCGCCTCGCCGCCGACGCCGCGCGGCTGGCGTGGCTCGGCGAGCAGGGCCTTCCGTGCCCGGAGGTCGTCTCGCTGACCCACGACACCCTCACCACCACCACGGTCCCCGGTCGACCCGCCACCGAGCTCGACCCCGCCGTGCGGCCGCGCGCCCTCGCCTCCCTGGCCGAGGTGCTGCGCGCCCTCCACGCCCTCCCGACGGCCGGCTGCCCCTTCGACGCCTCCCTCGGGACGACGGTGGCGGCCGCGCGGTCCCGGGCCGTCCACGGCCTGGTCGACCTGGAGGACCTCGACGACGAGCGCCGCGGCTGGTCGGCGCGACGGCTGCTCGCCGAGCTCGACGCGACCCTGCCGGCGCGGGAGGACCTCGTGGTCTGCCACGGCGACCCTGGCCTGCCCAACGTCCTCTTCAGCGCGGACGGCGAGGTGACCGGGCTCCTCGACGTCGGCGGGCTCGGAGTGGCGGACCGCTGCCGCGACCTGGCGATCGCCCACCGGAGCACCCGCGACCGGCTGGGCACCGCAGCCGCGCAGGAGCTGCTCGAGCGCTGCGGGGCCAGCGACCGCGACCGGGACCTGCTCCCGTTCTACCGCCTGCTCGACGAGTTCTTCTGACGCCGGCCGGCCCGGCCGGGCAGATCGCCGCAGCAGGCCGCACCACGTGGACGGCCTCGCCGAGCACGGGACGCAGCGCGGTCAGCTGGTGGCTGGTCCACTGCGGGCGGTAGGACTCGAGGTCGGAGGAGTGCGGCACGTTCGCGGCGAAGAGCTTGCGGTAGCAGACATCGACGGTGCGCCCCCGCGGGTCCCACGAGCCGCCCGTGCTGCGGCTGACGTCCACGGCCCAGTTCCACAGCCCGAGGCCGGCGCCGACGTCGAGCCACGCGCTGCGTCGCGCCAGCCAGTCCTGCTCGCTCTCCCAGGCCAGCACGCGCGCCCCTCGGGAGGCGACCAGGTCGCCGCCGTGGTCCTCCGAGCCCCACCAGTGCCAGCGCAGGCGCCCGTCGAAGCGGATGCCGCACGGTGCTCCCCGGCTCGGGACGACCCGCGGCACCACGACGTCGTCCGCGCTCACGGCGGGACGCCAGGCGGTCACCTGCGGCTCGGGCGACGCGTCCTCACGTGGCGCCGTCGTGCACCAGGCTGGGTCCCGCACCACCGCGATCGACGAGGAGCGCCATGACCACAGCCGTCATCATCGGAGCCGGCCCGGGGCTCGGCGCTGCCGCGGCTCGGCGGTTCGGAGCCGAGGGCTTCGCCGTCGCTCTGGTCTCCCGCACCCAGGCCAACGTCGACGCGCTGGCCGACCAGCTGCGGTCCCAGGAAGTGGACGCCCGCGGGTACGCAGCGAGCGTGCGCGACCTCGACTCGCTGCGCACCGCCCTGCACCGCGCCGCCGAGGACCTCGGGCCGGCGGAGCTGGTGCAGTACAGCCCCATCCCCCAGCCGGAGTTCCTGCGCCCGGTGCTCGAGACGGGCATCGAAGACCTGCGCGCCGCTGTCGAGTTCTCCGTCTTCGGTCCGCAGGCCGTGGTCAACGAGGTGCTGCCGGGGATGCGCCAGCTGGGCCGGGGGACGCTGCTGTTCGTCAACGGAGGCAGCGGCGCCCGCCCCAACGCCTCGGTGGCCGGCACGTCGGTGGCGTTCGCCGGGGAGAGCGCCTACGCGCGGATGCTGCACACGGCGCTCGCCGACGACGGCGTGCACGTCGGGCAGCTGATCATCCCGGGCGGCATCGAGGTCGGGCACCCCACGCACGACCCGGACGTGCTCGCCGGGCACCTGTGGCGGATGCACACCGAGCGCGAGGGGTTCCGGGTCTTCGCCGAGCCGATGCCCGACGTCCCCTGACCCCCCCGTCCGTGATCATGGACAGTAGGCCGCCCCGAGGCGACGGCTGCGGGGTGGAACCACTCCGACCAGCGAGGCTGGGTCCCCGTCGAGGGTGAAGGACTCCGCTTCGGGGACGAGCGCGGTCACTCCGAGCTCTTCGAGAGCGCTCCCGCCGGGTACGGTCCGCCGTCCTGCCCGCACGGGATGGAGGAGCAGCTGGACGACGACGAGCGCCCCCTCGGCTCAGCGGGTCCAGGGGTCCTCCGCACGGCGGCCGCGGCTGAAGCCGAAGTGCTCCACCAGCGCGACCGCCTCTGGGAAGTGCGAGGCCAGCGGTTCGGGGACGTGCGCGTCGCTGCCGAAGGTCACCGCACGCCCGCCCTCCTCGGCCCACCACTGCGGCAGCCACGACCACAGCCGGCGCGTGTTCATCTCCAGCGCGCGGCCGCTGTCGGCGATCGCGCGCAGCGCCACCCGGAACGGCTCCTCGAAGCGCCGCGGGTCGAAAGGACCCGCCTCCTCGAGGGGCCAGGTGCGGACGGCGTAGTCGAGGTGGGTGACCACGGTGAAGGGCGCGTCGCTGTCCACCAGGCGCGGCACCTCCTCGAGGTAGGCCGTCACCACGTCCTCCGGCGCCAGGGACCGGTACAGCGTGTTGGGCTCCGCACGGTCCTCGCCCCAGGCGAGGGTGTGCAGCGACCCGATGACGCGGTCGAGCGCCTCCAGGTCGAGCAGCTGTCGGGCGCGCTCCCAGCGCAGGTGCGGCTGGCCGAACTCGACCCCGGTGCCGATGCGCAGCTCGGGGAAGAGCGCTCGGCACCGCTCGACGCCCTCGAGGTAGCCGTCGACGTCGAACGGCGGGACGACGACATGCCCGGTGCCGTCCACGAGGTGCCTCTGGTTCGGCATGAGGTCCTCGCGGTCGGCGCGCCAGGAGTCTTCGAGGTCGAGGTGCTCGGTGAAGAAGAGCGCCGGCAGCCCGATCCGCACCGCCCGGCGGCAGGTGGCCTCCATGGTCCCGGCCGCCCGCGAGCGCGGGCCCCCGGTGTCCCACGACCACTCGCTGTGCACGTGGCTGTCGGCGGGCAGGTCCATGCGGGCCAGGTGTACACCTGCGGCGGACGGTGCAGCACCACGCCTGCGCTGGTGGACGTGCCGGGGGTCGTGTGGCCGCGAGGCGACCCCCACCTGTCGGGGAGCGCCGCGCTGGACGCGGCGGTGGCCGACGCCGCCAGGTCGGCGCCCTCAGGTCGAGAGGAGAGGGCCCACCTCACCCCTCGGCAGCCACTCCTCCCGTCCGCGGCTCGGCCCGTCGGAACCGGGCGCACGCGCAGTCGCTGCAGCTGGTGCTCGTGTGGGGCCGCTCGTGCCGGTGCCAGATGTGGCCGCACCGGCACATCGTCATCGCCACGGACGCCCGTCGGTCGAGGTCCAGCATCTCCGGCGGCCACGGCGGCTTCCTGCCGGCGACCCACTGGGCGGTCCAGGCGACCCACCGGGCGGTCAGCCGGACGAGGGCGACGATCAGCACGCCTCAGGGTGGGTCCACCACCTCCACAGCACAAGGACCACCCGCTCAGCAGGCGTGCTGCCGCAAGCACGAGGTGGTGCTGCCTGGCGGCACCACGAGCGCCTATGGCGTCGACGAGAGCAACCCGTCGCCGTCGCCACCCTCGCCCAGGTCCCACCGGGGCGCGTGCCGCTGACCGTCAGCACCGGTTTCCGCTTGTCGTCGACAGGCTCGTCGAGTCCAGCGGGGTGGCGGCCGTCCCCACCGCTGTGCCGCTGCGGTGGACGCTCCGGACGCCGGTCAGCCGCTCCGGGAGGCGCCGGCACCGGGGCGGGGGGCGGGGCGGAACCGCTGGCAGGAGCACGCGTCGCAGCCCGTGCGCACGTGGGGGTGCTCGTGGCTGTGCCACACGTGGCCGCACGTGCACAGCGTCATGGCCACCGCGGCCCGGCGGTCCGCCTCGAGGAGCTCGGGGGGCCACTGCTCCTCACCCGCGCCGGACCACCGCGCCAGCAGCCGCCGCAGCGCGTCTGAGAGCACGTCCCAGGGTGGAACGCGCGTCTCACCAGCACAAGGCAGACCTCGCTCCGCATCGGCCGAGAGGTGGCCTCGGTGCTGGACGAGGCGTCCCCCGGCGGGGCAGGTGCCCGCCGCGGCTAGCGTCGTCGTCGTGGTCGGTGACGAGGTGCAGGTGGCGTTCACCAAGTACGACGGATCGCCGCACTGGCACATCGGCACGCGCTTGCTCGGTGAGGACGAGCACGGCACCTGGCTGCACTCCCCCGCGGGCACCTTCACGTGGCGGCCGGGGCTGGCGTTCACCTACGACCGCGCCAACGTCCTCTGCGTCCCCCGCGGCCAGCACTGGGCCGCCACCCTCTACGACGGCGGGGGCGCGTCGTCGGTGGTGACGTACGTCGACATCACCACGCCCGCGGTGTGGTCACCGGGGCGGGTGACGATGTCCGACCTCGACCTCGACGTCGTCCAGCGGACCGGGGAGGAGCCGTTCGTCGACGACGAGGACGAGTTCGAGCTGCACCGCGTCCGCTACGCCTACCCTCCGGACCTGCAGGCGGCGGCGCGGGCCGCCAGCGCCTCGGTGCTCGCAGCAGTGGCAGCGCGCCAGGCTCCGTTCGACGGCCCGACGGCGTCGCGGTGGCTGGCCCAGGCCGACCCGGCGTGGGCCCCGGTCGCGCCGCCCGACCGGCCCGCCGGCTGAACCGGACCCCCGATCACGGGTCTGCTCAGCGCTCCGGCGGGGTGCCGCCGCGGTCAGGAACCGGCTCCTGCTGACCCGGGAGCGCACCAGCGCGGGCGCTCGTGGCGCCGCCGCCGTAGCGTGCCGACGACCGGGGTCCGTCGGCACCGGCATCGGCACCCGCAGCCGGCGAGAGGACACCCCTGTGACGCGCACCTGGACCGAGCTCCTGGCACCGGAGCGGCTCACCGCCGTCGTCGACATCGGCGCCAACCCCATCGACGGCGACCCGCCCTACGTCGACATGCTGCGCGCCGGCCTGTGCACCGTCACCGGCTTCGAGCCGCAGCCGGAGGCGCTCCAGCTGCTCCTGGACGCGGCCGGCCCGAACGAGCGGTACCTGCCGCACGCCGTCGGTGACGGCGGCGAGCACGAGCTCAAGGTCACGTGGATGAACGGCATGACCAGCCTGCTGGAGCCCGACGTCGCCCGGCTGTCCACGCTCAACGAGTTCGCCCGCTACGGCGAGGTGCTCAGCCGCACCACGTTGCAGACCACCCGCCTCGACGACATCACCGACCTCGGCCCGGTGGACCTGCTGAAGATCGACGTGCAGGGCTCCGAGCTGCCGGTCTTCCAGAACGGCTCGAAGTCCTTGGCCGGCGCCGTGGTGGTGCACACGGAGATGTCGTTCGCGCCGCTGTACGAGGGCCAGCCGCTGTTCGGCGAGGTCGACGCCGAGCTGCGCGCGCAGGGCTTCGTGCTGCACACCTTCGCGACCCTCAAGAAGTGGCCGATCGCCCCGGCCGTCATCGACGGGTACATCTTCACCAACCACCAGCAGGTCATCGAGGCGGACGTCGCCTACGTCAAGGACTTCGGCCGCCTCGAGGGGCTCTCCGCCGAGCAGCTCAAGCACCTGGCGCTGCTGGCCCACCACGTGTACTCCTCGCCCGACCTCGCCGTCCGCTGCCTGGTGCAGCTCGTCGCGGACGGCGTCGTCGACGACGCGGTGGTGCCCGCCTACGCCGACGCGCTGGGCCGCTCGGTCGCGACGAACGGCGTGCGCTCCGACCGCTGAGCGAAAGCGTTGACCCCGACCCCGTCCGTGATCATGGGCTTCCCGAGCACTCTCCGCGACGGAAGTGCACGGGAAACCCATCATCACGAGGGAGGGGCGGGACGCTGGAAGCGGGGCTCGTGCCGGTGGTCCTCGCGGCCCCAGGTCCGCTGCAGGTCCACCTCGTGGGGCACCTCGGCGGAGACGCCGTCGACGTCGAGGACGGCGACCTCGGGGGCGTCCTGACCGCGGCGCTCCCGGTTCAGGTCCCGGGTGCGGCGAACCACCAGGTTCTCCCCCACCCGCACCGGCGCCACCTCGGCCAGCTCGGCGAGCGTCGCACCGGCCAGCACCACGGGCCGGTCCAGGTCCACCCGGTACCGGCCCCGCCCGAGCACCGCGCGCGGTGGCTCGCCGACGTGCACGCGCGGGTCGTCCAGGAGCGCCGCCGCCCGGCCGCCGCGCAGCCACACCGCGGCGTCGCTCCCGGCGAGCAGCGAGGTGGTGCAGGCGACGACGTCGGCGTCGTCGCAGACCTCCCCGGCGGGAGCGTCGTCCAGGACGACGACGACGTCGGGGTGCTCCCACACCAGCGCGCTGCCCGGCTGCCCGCGCGTGGCGGGTCCCGCGACGTACCTCGCCAGCGCGAGCCCCTCGACGTTGCGGGAGCGGCGCGCGCCGTCGTCGTCGGTGCGGCCGGCGAAGTCCTCGCCGTCGTGCCAGGCCACCGCCGCCCGCTCGTGGTGGAAGGTCGCCCCCGCCAGCCAGCACCGGTGCGCCAGCTCCCAGTCCTCCCCGCCGTACGCGGTGAAGGACCCCTCGAAGCCGCCGACCTCCTCGAACAGCGCGCGCGTGGTGCTGAGCACCGCCGAGATGACGAAGCGGTAGGCGTCGTCGCCCGCGGAGCGCAGGTCGTCGGTGCGCTCGTACGCCTCCACCAGCCACGCGGGCTCGGCGAACTCCCGCGGAGCCGCGGTGGCGTCGCCGTCGCCGAGCCAGCGCCGCAGCTGCTCCGGCGAGGTCTGCGCGAGGTCGCCGTGGCGGCGCCGCCCCACCACGAGGTCTGCACCCGCCTCGACGGCGCGGACCACCGCGGAGACGTACCCGGGCTCGGGGACGGTGTCCGCGTCGAGGAAGCAGAGCACCTCTCCGCTGCTCGCGGCCGCACCGAGGTTGCGCGCGGCGGCCGCGCGGAAGCCCTCGTCGGCCTGCGCCACGACGCGCACCCGGTAGGGGCGCTCCCCGGGGTCGGGGGCCCGGGCGGAGCCGTCGTCGGCGACGACCACGTCGAGCAGGTCCAGCGGGTGGTCCTGCAGCTCTAGCGCGGTGAGCAGCAGCGACAGGTCGTGCGGGGACTCGTAGTGCGGCACCACCACGGAGACGGTGGTGGTGCTGGGGCTGCTCACGCACCCACCTGCTCGCGGGGTCGGCTGGGCAGCGCCGCCAGGACGTCGCGCACCAGCGCCGCGGTCTGCTCCACGGTCGGCCCGGGCACCGACCCCGGCGGCGCCCACGTGCTGGCCGGGTCCGCCCACGCGCGGGCGAGGGCCTCGCGCAGGTCGTCGTAGACGGTCACGCAGCCCGGTGTGCGCTCGAGCAGCTCGGCGGCGTAGTCGCTGCGCGGCACCAGCGGACGCCGGCCCGCCGCGACCCACGCGTTGATGGACCCCGACGCCGACAGGTGCGCGTGCGGCGCGACCGGCACCACGGCCGAGCGCAGCAGGCCCGGCAGGTCCTGCACCGCCACCCAGCCGCTGACGCGCGCCGTCCGCCCGAGCGCACCCGCCTGCTCCTGCAGGGCGTCGACGAGGTCCTCGTGACCTGGCGACGGCCTGCCCCAGGCCACGAGCCCGACCCCCGGCGGCAGCACGTCCAGCGCCTCGACCACGGCGTCGTGCCCCTTGCCCGGGTAGAGGTAGCCGAGCACCGCGACCGCGTGCAGCGGGGCCGACGGCTCGGTGGGCGGCTCGGCGGGACCGCCGGCCAGCTCGGGCACCGGCAGGGGGACGACGACGACGTCGAGCGCGTCCGCGTCCTGCACCGCAGCCCCGGCCGCGTCCCAGCAGGCGCGCAGCAGCCGCTCCTCGTGGCGGCTCGCCACGACCACCACCTCGGCGGCCCGGGCCGTCCGGAGGTACGCGGCAGCCCGCCGCGGCTGGTTGACCGCGCCGTCGCTCGCCTGCGGGAGGTCGTGCAGCGCCACCACCAGCCGCCGCTCCCCCGCGAGCGCCTCCAGGACGTCGGCGGCCTCCTCGGGTCCGCGCCCGAAGAGCTTGTCGGTGACGTGCACGAGCACCGGTCCCGCGGGCGCTTCCCGCACCGCCTGCAGCAGCGCGTCGGCGGCGGGCCGCTCGTCGAGGCGGACGAGGTGGACACGGCCGCCGCCGTCCGCGAGCGCGCGGTGCTGCGCCAGCGCCACCTCCACCACGCCGTGCTCCGCGGAGCCGACGACCAGGCAGACCACGGCGTCCTGGCGAGCGAGGACGGCGGCGCTCATGCGGCCCTGCCCCCTCCGAGCAGCGCCGCAGCGGCAGCGGCGTGGCGCGCCATGCCGGTCTCGGCGACGCCGGGGCGCTCGGCGTACCAGCGCAGGTGGGCCTCGCGGACCTCGTCGTCGTCGACGTCCTGACCGTGCACCCGCCACGCGGCGCGGGCGGCGCCCGCCTGGTCCGCGAGGCCCAGGGCCTCGAGCACCTCGGGCAGCACGGGCGCGTGGACGCTGTCCAGCAGCGTGCGGCCCGGGTCGGCGACGTCGGTGGGCAGGCCCGCGGCGGCGAGCACCCGCTGCGCGAGCCCCGTGAGCACCGCGTTGCCGGGGTGGTTGACGGTGTGCGTGGCGTGCGCGCCGGCGCCGGTGAGGAGGTCGACCACGGGCAGCGACCCGTGGCGCTCCTGGCGCGAGCGCAGCTCGGCCGCGGACAGGTCGCGGACGGCGCGCACCGCCCGTGCGGGGGGCACCTCGGGCAGCGGCGCCGCGCCGGAGGCCAGGGCCAGGGTGCGCAGGTCGTGGTAGGGCACGAGGGGCGGCTCGCCCGCCCCGGGCGACCTGACGACCACCTGGAACGGGTGCAGCGCGGCCCAGCGCAGCACCGGCACGACGACCACCTGCGGCGAGCGGGGCGCGCGGGCGGCACGGGCGGCGCGCGCGGCGACCTCGGCGGTGCCGAGCGGGAGGCCGCGGTAGCCGTCGGCCACGGGCTGGGAGACCAGCACGTCGGTGGCGGCGAGCAGCGCGTCGAGGTGCGGCAGGTCGTCGGCGGTGAGCTCGTGGACGGGCGGCACGCGCACCGTCCGCACCGGGGAGGGCTGCGCCGCCCCGTCCGGGCGGCCCGCCAGCAGCACCCGCAGCGACTCCGCCTGGCAGTTGCCGTGGACGAGCACCAGCGGGCGGTCGTCCCGCTCGACCGGCTCCAGGCCGTAGAACGTCCCGTAGTGCCGGTGCCGCCCCGTCACCTCGTCGGTCGGCACCACCGGCACAGCGCTCAGCACCCGGTGAACAGTAGGGCTGCTCGGCGATCCGGCCAGTCGGCGGATCACGGGGGGCGCAGCGGGGCCCGAGGTGGTTGCATCAGGCCGTGATCCCCCGCTCGCCGAGCCGCACCACCCCCCTCGGCGCCGCGGTCACCCCTGTCAGGTCCAGCGTCAGGTCCAGCCGGCGGCTGACGGTCGCGGTGCTGGGACCGAGCCGCTACCCCATCGCCGAGCCCTACTCCGGTGGCCTGGAGTCCTTCGTCGGAGGGCTCGTCGACGGGCTGCGGGCCCGGGGCCACCGCGTGCTGCTCTTCGCGGCCGCCGGCTCCGACGCGGCGCAGCCGGAGGTGCTGGCGGGCGGCGGGTGGCGCCCCGACGAGCTGTCCCGGCAGGACGCGTCGATGCCGGCGGAGGCGTTCCTGCGCGAGCACCACGCCCACCTCAACGTGCTGACGGCGCTGCGCACCACCTACGCCGGCGAGGTGGACGTGGTGCACAACAACTCGCTGCACCACCTGCCGCTGTCGCTGGCCGACACGCTGCCGTTCCCCACCCTCACCACGCTGCACACCCCGCCGACGCCGTGGCTGACCTCAGCGCTGGACGCCGGGGGCTCCTCGCACGCCTTCAGCAGCGTCAGCCGGTTCACGGCCCGCCAGTGGGCGCCGTGGGTGGGCTCGGCGGACGTGGTGCACAACGGGGTGGACCCGCGGCGCTGGCCCCTCGGGCCCGGTGGCGGCGGGCTGCTGTGGTTCGGTCGCATCGTGCCGGAGAAGGCCCCGCACCTGGCGCTGGCTGCCGCGGCGGCCGCCGGCCACCACCTGCACCTGGTCGGCCCGGTGCTGGACCAGCGGTACTTCGCCGAGCAGGTGGCGCCCCACCTGGGAGCCGGCGCCACGTGGCACGGCCACCTCGGCGGGGACGACCTCGTGCGCGCCGTCGGCGCCGCCACCGCCGTGCTGGTCACGCCCGCGTGGGACGAGCCGTTCGGCCTGGTGGCCGCCGAGGCCGCGATGTGCGGCACCCCCGTGGTGGCCTTCGACCGCGGAGGACTGTCCGAGGTCCTGCGCCCCGGCGTCGGCCAGCAGGTCGGCGCGGTGGTCGCCCCGGACGACGTCGACGCCATGGCCGCGGCCATCGACCCCGTGCTGACCCTCGACCGGCGCGACGTGCGCGCCGCGGCGCTCTCGCACCTGTCGTCCGGCGCGATGGTCGCCCGCTACGAGCAGCTGCTGCTGGGCCTGGCCTCGTCGGGCTCCTCGGCCCTGGCCGCCAGCGACCAGGTGTCCGTCGCGGCGTCGTAGTCGACCAGGCCGTCGGCGCGGAAGCGCTCGAGCCAGCCCGTCATCGGCCACCAGCCCCAGCGCCGGCGGAAGGTCGCGCCGTTGCGCACGATCGCCGCCAGGTGCTGCACCGGCGGGCTCGACACCGGGTGGTGCTGGTGGTGGGCGTCCGCGCCGCCCACCCAGAACAGCGACCCGCCGAGGTGCCGCACGGTGGCGGCGACGTCGGTGTCCTCCCCGCCGTAGCCGCGGTACTCCTCGCAGAAGCCGCCGAACCGCTCCCAGTCGCGCGCGGTGACCGCGAACGAGAGGGACCAGAACAGCCACCACTGGTCCTCCCCGGCGAGCACCACCCGGCCGGCGTCCGGTGCGGGACGCGCGGCGTGCGGCGGCGCGGCGCCCGGCAGCGCCGCGAGGTCGGCCGGCCCGGTGACCCGCACGTGCGGCGGCAGGTACGCGACGGGCCCGCACAGCAGGGACGGTCCGGGTGCCGAGCGCACCTGCGCCGACCCGGCGGCGCGCGCGTAGGTGGCCACGAGGTCGGGCGAGGGGACGCAGTCGACGTCGAGGAGCACCAGCAGCTCGCAACCGTGCTCGGCGGCCGCCGCGGCCGCGGCGTTGCGGGCGCGCGCCAGCGGCAGCTCCCCGGCCCCCTCGCCGTCGGCGGCCAGCGCGACGTCGACGACGACGCGCCGCGTGCCCCGCGCCGCGGGCACCTCGTCGAGCACGGAGCGCACCAGCGGGTCCCCCATCGCGGCGACCACGTGCAGCGCGGGCGGCGAGGTCTGCGCGGCCAGCCCGTGCAGCTGCCCGCGCAGGTGGTCGTGGCGCCCGGCGACGATCGTCAGCACCGCCACCGGCAGCCCGCTCACGCGAGCCTCCCACCGGCCGCGGCGAGCGCGTCGAGGTGCCGCGCTGCGCGCTGCGCCCCGTCACCCGGTGCCCACCGCTCCCACGGCCCGGCGCCGACCGCGCGCGCCCGCTCCAGCAGCTCCGGCCACTCGTGCGCCCGCGGCCAGGCGTCCAGCGCCACCAGCCCCTCGGCGCGCAGCAGCTCCGCGCGGCGCACCTGCTCCCCGAAGGGCCGCTCCTGGGCGACGACGACGGCCGCGCGGCGCGCCGCGGCGACCTCCGCCACGGCGTTGTGCCCGCCGTGCACGACGACGACCTCCGCGCGCAGCAGCGCCTCCCACACGCCGTCGCCGTCGCGGGAGCCCTCGCCGACCGGCGCCGACAGGGCCGAGCCGGGCACGCGGTGCTCCCAGCGCCACCCGGGTGCGGCCTCGGCCGCGGCGAGCAGGTCGGCGTCGGTCACGTCGCGCCCGCCGCTGCCCCACAGCACGAGGACGCGGCCCGGCTCGGACGCCGCGGCCGGGGCGTCGCGCCCGTCGAAGCGGGAGAACGCCCCGACGTGGAGCACGGGCGCGCCGTCGTCGTCCTGAGCGCTGCGCCGGGGCGCCGGCCAGGGGGCGAGCAGGGCCTGGGCGACCGCGCGGCCCAGCCGGTGGGCGGGGTCGTGGCGGTCCCCGAGCATCGCCGCCACCACCACGGGCACCCCGCACAGGCGGACCAGGGCGGTCATCTCCACCGAGACGTCGGTGACGAAGAGCCGCGGCCGCTCCCGCGCCACCCACTCCACCACGGCCGCGCTGCGCGAGCGCAGGCCCGCGTGGTGCAGCGGCACCCAGTGCAGGGCGCCGCCGGCCGTGGCCGAGGAGCGGTCGACGGGCTCGTCGTCGTCGCGGTCCAGCTGGACCCACTCCCCGGCGAAGCCCGCGGGCCGCGCAGCCGAGCTGAACGCCGTGACGGGCGTGCGCAGGTGCTGCGTGACGGCGACCAGCCGCTGCAGGTGCCCCACCCCGTGGTGGTGGACGTACCAGCCGATCACGCGCCGGCCCCGACGAGGCGGCGGTACAGCTCGCGGTGGGCCCGGGCCACCTCGAGGCGCTGCTGGTGACGCTCTGCCGCGGTCGCGGCGGCGCCCGGAACGCCGTCGAGCGCGCTGCGCAGGCCGCGCGCGACGTCGACGGGGTCGAGCAGGTCCACCTCCACCAGCGGCTGCTGCTCGCTCAGGTGACCCACCCGGCCGGCGAGCACGGGCGTGCCGAGGTCGTGGCAGAGCTCCAGCCACCCGGAGTGGGTGCCGTGGCCGTAGGCCAGCACGGAGACGTCGAGGGCGCGCAGGTAGTCGCGCAGCTCGGCGTCGTCGAAGCGGCCGTGGACGCGCAGGTCGACGTCGCCGTCGTCGTGGGCCCGGCGCAGCCAGGCGACGAGCGCGGCGTCGTGGCGCCCGAAGGCGCTGGTGAGTGCTTCGTCGTGCACGTCCACCCGCAGCCGCGCACCGGGCAGCGTGCCGACCGCGGCGGCGAGGCTCCGCAGCGCCGGCAGGGCCACGAGGTTGGCGCGCAGGCTCTTCAGGTGCAGCCCGACCACGCGGTCGGTGCCGTCGGGGCGGGGCACGCGCGCCGCGCCGACCTCCTCCAGCGGCGCGATGTGCGGGTGGGGCACCACGAGGGCGTCGACGCCCCACCCGCGCCGCAGCTCCTGCGCAGCGCCAGGCGTCAGCGTGACGACGGCGTCCGCGGCGGGCACGAGCACGTCGAGCAGCGCGGCGTACGGGCCCTGGTCGGTCAGGTGCGGGTTCTGCAGGTCGTGGGCGGTGAGGACGAGCGGGCGGCCCGCGTCGCGCAGCGCGGCGACGAGCCCGCGCAGCTGCTCCGGCGTGCGCCCCTCGAAGCCGAAGTGCAGGTGCAGCACGTCGAAGCGGTGCGCGTTCGCGGCCACCCAGGCGGCGTCCAGCGCCGGCAACGGCGCCCACCCGGCGCCGGGGGCCCGCGGGTCGTCGAGGACGACGACACCGGGGTCGCGGTCGTCCACGAGGTGCGCCACGTAGTCGTGGTCACCGGGGACGTGGAGCACGGTGACCACCGTCGGGGCGGGCTCGCCGATCACGTCGGGCAGTCTGCATCACGTGTTCGAACGAGGCGCGCGGCCGGGCGCCCGAGTGGGCGCCCGGCACCGGTCAGCGCCGGGAGGAGCTGCTCGGCAGGCCGAAGGAGGTCGGCAGCGAGGAGGGCGGGGACGTCGCCGGCTGCGGGGCCGGCGAGGTCACGGTCAGCCTCGGCAGCGCCGTCGCGAGCGACGAGGGCAGCGAGGTCGGCAGCGACGTCGGCAGCGACGTCGGCAGCGACGTCGGCAGCGACGTGGGGACCGACGTGGGCGCGGTGGTCCGGGGCACCGACACCGACGGCACTGACACCGGCGGCACCGAGACCGACGGCACCGAGACCGACGGCACCGAGACCGGCGGGAGGGTCACCGCGGGCCGGCCCGGCACGACCGTCACCGGCGGGACGCTGACGGCGGACGACGACGGGGTGAGCGGCAGCCGCGACCCCGGTGGGGACGAGGACGCCGTCGAGGAACCGCCCCCGGCGGCAGCAGCGGCGGCGGAGGTCTCGGCGGCCGAGGTCGGGAGCGGAGCTGCACCGGGTTCCGCACCGGGCTCCGCAGCGGGCTCTGCACCGGGCTCCGCACCGGGACCGGCGCCGGGACCGGCGCCGGTGTTGAGCTGCGGGGCGCCCGCCTCGCCGGCAGCGCCGGGACCGGCGCCCGTCGCAGACGCCGCGGCTGACGCGGCTGCCGGCTGCCCCCCGGCCCCGGTGTGCTCACCCCCGCCTCCGTGCTCGGTCCCCGTGCCGGGGCCGCGGTCGCCGGTCAGCGCGCCCACCGCGCCCACCGCCTGGATGCGGGCGGAGGCCGCGGCCGCGGGCAGGTCGAGCGCAGCGGACGCCGTGACGGCCCCACCGACGCCCGCCACGGCCACCGCGACCGCGGTGAGCGCGGGGGTGGCGACGGCCGAGGCCACGGAGGCGGCCACGGAGGCCACGAGGGACCCGGCCGAGGAGGCCGCGGCGCCCGCAGAGCCGCCCGCCGCGGTGGCGGCCGAGGCGGCCTGGGCGGGAGCGGCGGCTGCGAACGGGAGGGCGGCGAGCAGCGTCGCCGGCCCGGCGACGCGCCGCAGCTTGCCGATGCCCACGCTGAGCAGGGCCCTCACGACGGCGGGGTCGAACTGCTCCCCGGCGCAGCGGGTGATCTCCGCGCGGGCCTGCTCCGCCGTCATGGGCTTCTTGTAGGCGCGGGCCGAGGTGATGACGTCGTAGGTGTCGGCCACGGCGATGACCCGGGCGGCCAGGGAGATCTCCGGACCGGCCAGGGAGCGGGGGTATCCGCGCCCGTCCCAGCGCTCGTGGTGCTGCTCCACCCCGTCCAGCCAGTCGCCCAGCCAGTCGCGCAGGGGCTCGACCAGCTCCCCGCCGTGGTGGGGGTGGCTCTGCAGCTGCGCCCACTCCTCGTCGCTGGGGCGGCCGTCCTTGTTGATGACCTCCACCGGCACGTGCACCTTGCCGACGTCGTGCAGCAGGGCCACCCAGCTGAGCCTGTCGACGTCGGCCGCCGACAGGCCCATCTCCCGGCCGATGAGCGCGGCGTAGGCCTGCACCCGCTCGCCGTGGGCACGGGTCCTGTCGTCGTGGGCGGCGAGCGCGCCCACCAGCGCCAGCAGCCGCTGGCCGGGACCGGTCCCCGCACCGGCCTCCTCGAGCGCCGCCGGGGACCAGCGGCGGCGGGCGAGGCTGAAGCGGTGCGGCACGTCGTCGGGCAGCACGAGGCTCAGCCTGAGCAGCGCGGGCAGCGGCGCGACCCGGCGCAGCCCGCGCGAGCAGGCGAGCAGCGCCGCGGACGTCACGAGCACCAGGCCGGTCAGCCACAGCCACCCGGGCAGCCCCAGCCGCGCGGGCGGGAACCACAGCGCGGCGGCCAGGCCGACGACCAGGGCCAGCACGAAGGGACCGACGACGAGGACGGCGCGCACCGCGAGCGCGAGCACGGGCCGGGCGCGGCGCGCGACCACGCCCGGGTCGTCGTAGTTCTGCGTCGGTCCGGTGATCACGACCCCGCTGTCGGCGCGTGGTGCCGGGATCCTTGAGGGGTTCCGCGAGCGTCCGCCCGTCCGGCCCAGCCGGGCTGCTCCTCCCGGGACCGCGCCCACCCCGCGTAAGCCGGCCGGGACACCACGCCGACCTGCGCAAATGCCGCGTCCCGGCGGTCGGCTCCTGCATGCTCGAGATCGTGAGCCCGTCCGGCGCACCCCAGACCCGGCGACCCGGCGGCCCCGCACGCCCTCGCCCGGACGCGGCGCGCCCTGCGCCGTCGACGGTCCCGCGGCCTCGCCCGGCCGCGCAGCCGCCCGCGCGACGGCCGGTGCGAG
This sequence comes from Streptomyces sp. NP160, assembly GCF_006335115.1. Classification (GTDB taxonomy): domain Bacteria; phylum Actinomycetota; class Actinomycetes; order Actinomycetales; family Quadrisphaeraceae; genus Quadrisphaera. The sequence goes on along the minus strand of NZ_VDMJ01000017.1, from coordinate 48,512 downwards.
CCGCACCTCCGGGCCGCTCGGCGCGGGAGGTCCGCCCGGCGCAGCAGCGTCCGCCCCGTCCTGCGCGGCGCCCGAGCTCGCGGTGGGGGCCTCGAGCGGGCTCGACGCAGCGGCGGACGGCGGCGCTCGTCGTCGTCCTGCTCCTCCTGGCGGCCGTGTTCACCGGCCGGCTGGTGCAGCTGCAGGTGACGGACGCGGGTCCGCTCGCCGAGGAGGCGCTCGGCCGGCGCCTCGCGGAGGACCCCGTGCCCGCCGCCCGCGGCACCATCACCGACCGGGACGGTGCGGTGCTGGCGCAGGACGTCGAGCGGCGCGACATCACCGCGGACCCGAAGCTGTTCGGCGGCCCCACGCCCCGCGAGCCGCATCTGCTCACCGCCGCGGAGGCCGCCGCCCGGCTGGCCCCGGTGCTCGGGAGGCCCGAGGCGGAGCTGGCGGAGCTGCTCGCGCCCCGCACCGGCGCCGACGGCGAGCAGGTGCGCTGGACCGTGCTGGCCCGGGGGGTGACCCCCGCGGTGCGGCGGCAGGTGCAGCAGCTGGCCATCCCCGGGCTGAGCAGCACCCGGCAGGAGCTGCGCACCTACCCGGCCGGCACCACGGCCGGCAACCTCGTCGGCTACGTCAGCACCGACGGCGAGGCGCTCGCCGGCGTCGAGCGGGCCCTGGACGACGTGCTGCGCGGCACCGACGGGCGCCGGGTGTACGAGAAGGGCAGGAACGGGCAGCGGATCCCGCTGGCGGACTCCCTCGACGTCGCTGCCGTGGACGGGCGCGACGTGCGCCTCACCATCGACGCCGACCTGCAGTTCTACGCCCAGCGCGCCGCGACCGCGCAGGCCGCGGCCACGCGCGCCGCGTGGGTGTCGGTGGTGGCCATGACGCCCGACGGGCAGGTGCTCGCGCTGGCGGAGTCCGGCTCCATCGACCCGGCCCGCCCCGGCGCGACCCCGGAGGCCCAGCGGCACAACCGCTCCCTGGAGGACGTCTTCGAGCCCGGGTCCACCGGCAAGGTCATCACCGCGGCGGCCGCCGTCGAGCAGGGTCTGGCCACGCCGGAGACGCAGCTGGTGGTGCCGGACTCGATGGTCCTCCCGCGCCGCGGTGGCGTCGTGAGGGACTCCCACGAGCACGCACCGCAGAAGCTCACCTTCGCCGGAGTGCTGGCGGAGTCCTCCAACGTCGGCACGATCATGGTCGGGCAGCAGCTGACCCTCCAGCAGCGCTACGACTACCTGCGCGCCTTCGGCCTCGGCGAGGAGCAGCTCGGGCTGCCCGGGGAGACCCGCGGCATCCTCACCACCCCCGAGCAGTGGTCGACCAACTCCCGCGACCCCTACGTGGTGCTCTTCGGCCAGGGCTACGCCGTCAACGCCCTGCAGGCCGCGCAGGTCTACGCGACCATCGCCAACGGCGGGGTGCGCGTGCAGCCGCGCATCGTCGCCGGCACCACCGACGCGTCAGGGGCGTTCACCCCGGCGCCCGTGCCCACGGGGACGCGGGTGGTCAGCGAGAGGACCGCCGCGCAGGTCACCTCGATGCTCGAGGGCGTGGTGTCGTCGGAGGGCACCGGCATGAACGCCGCCGTCCCCGGGTTCCGCGTGGCGGGCAAGACCGGGACGGCGGAGGACCGCGCCGCCGGTGAGGGGAAGTACACGGCCTCGTTCATCGGGATGGCGCCGGCGGAGGACCCGCAGGTCGTCGTCGCCGTGATCGTGCAGCACCCCGACCGGGCGCACCACTACGGCGGGGTGGCCGCGGCCCCGGTGTTCTCCGACGTCATGGGGTTCGCCCTCGCGCAGCAGGGCGTCGCGCCCAGCGGCGCACCCGCGCAGCTGCCCCCGCTGACCTGGCGCTGACCCCGCCGACCGCCGCCGCCCCGTGGCGGAGGGGCTCGCGGAGCGCGGACCGCGGGCCGGTGGTTGGGTCGGGGCATGCGCATCTTCTTCACCGGCGGCAGCGGCAAGGCCGGGCACCACGTGGCGCCCTTCCTGGCCTCGCAGGGCCACCAGGTCACCAACGCCGACCTGACCCCGCTGCGCCACCCCGACGTCACCGACCTCCGCGTGGACCTCACCGACGCCGGCCAGGTCTACTCCGCGATGGCGGGGACCCCCAGCGGCGCCGAGCTCGACTCCCCCGCCCGCCCCGCGGGCACCGCGTCGTCCTACGACGCCGTCGTGCACTACGCCGCCATCCCCAGCGAGTTCATCGCCCCGGACGCCACCACGTTCGCGACCAACACCACGGCCCACTACAACGTGCTCGAGGCGGCCACCCGCCTGGGCATCCGCAAGGTGGTGTTCGCCTCCTCCGAGACCACCTACGGCATCTGCTTCGCGCACGGCGAGCGCAAGCCGCTGTACGTGCCGGTCGACGAGGAGCACCCCGTGGTCCCGGAGGACTCCTACGCCATGTCCAAGGTGGCCGGCGAGGTGGTCTCCCGCTCCTTCCAGGCGCGCACCGGGGCGGACGTGTACGGCCTGCGCATCAACAACGTCATCGAGCCGCACGAGTACGCGGAGAAGTTCCCCGCATTCCTGGAGGACCCGTCGCTGCGGCGGCGCAACGTCTTCGCCTACATCGACACCCGCGACCTGGGGCAGATGACGCTGCGGGCGCTGGAGGTCGACGGGCTCGGCTACCAGGTGTTCAACGTCGCCAACGCCGACATGTCGGTCGCCGCGACCACGCAGGAGGTCCTCGACCGCTTCTACGCCGGCGTCGAGGTGCGCCGCGAGATGGGCCGCGACGAGACCTTCTACAGCATCGACAAGGCCCGCGAGCTGCTCGGCTACTCCCCGCAGCACTCCTGGCGCGACGTGCTGGAGGACCCGCGCAGCGGTTCCTGACGCCTGCGGCGCAGCACGCACCGGGTGCCGGCCGGGCCGCCGGCACCCGGTGCGGCGCGCTGGTGGCGGCCGGGGAGGCGGCCCCTCACAGGTGCACGTCGACCGCGGGGTCCTCCTCGGCGCGGCCGTGGGCGCGCTGGGCGTGCTCGCTGCGGCGGCGGTCCAGCCACCCGACCACCGGTGTGGCCAGCACCCCGTGCACGACCACCGACGTCGCCACGGTGAGGGCCACCACCGCCCACAGCGACTCACCGGGGAAGTCCCCGTGCGAGAGCGCGTACGCCAGGTAGTACAGCGAGCCGATGCCCCGCACGCCGAAGAAGGCGATGACCGCGCGCTCGCGCCAGCCCCCTGCGGTGTGCACGGTGGAGACCATGCCGACCACCGGGCGCACCACGGCGACCAGGAGGACGGCGACCAGCGCCAGCTGCCAGGTCAGGGCTCCGAGCAGGCCGTCGCTGATCGCCGCCCCCAGGAGCAGCAGCAGCCACGCGGTGAGCATCCGCTCGGTCTGCTCCACGAAGCTGTGCGCCACCTGGTGGGCGCCGTGGGAGCGCTCCGCGGCGCGCAGGGCGAGGGCGGCGACGAAGACGGCCACGAAGCCGTAGCCGTGCAGCACCTGTGCGGCCCCGTAGGCCAGGAAGGTCACCGCCAGCGCGGTGAAGCCCTCCACCTGCTGGGACAGGCGCAGCGCGTCGAAGCGGGAGCGGAAGAAGATCCTGCCCAGCACCCACCCGACCCCCAGGCCCACGGCCACTCCGACGGCCAGGCGCAGGAGGAGGTCGCCCAGCGCCCAGCCCCACACCCAGGCGCCCAGCGCACCGCCGTGCGCGGCGAGGGCGATGGCGAGGTAGACCCCGGGGAAGGCAGCCCCGTCGTTGAGGCCGGCCTCGCTGGTCAGGGCGAACCTGACCTCGTCCTCGTCGGAGTCCTCGCTCGGCTCGGCGACCTGCACGTCCCCGGCGAGCACCGGGTCCGTGGGTGCCAGCGCGGACCCGAGCAGCACGGCGGCGGCCAGGGGCAGCCCCGCCAGGAGGCTGCCGCTGACGGCGACCAGGAGGATCGTCAGCGGCATCGCCACCGCCAGCAGGCGCCACGTGGTGCGCCAGCGGCGCCAGCCGACGGGACGGTCGATGGCCAGGCCGGCGCCCATGAGGGAGATGATCACGACGACCTCGGTGAGGTGCTCGGTCACCGCCTCGTGCTCCAGGGGGTCCACCGGGGGCAGCCCCGGGAGAAAGCCGATGAGCACGCCGAGGCCGAGGAAGGCCATGGGGAGGCTGAAGGCCCTGCCCTCGAGCACGCGCGGGAGGACCGCGGCCAGCAGCGCGCTGGCCCCGGCGAGCAGGAAGATGACGAAGGCGGTCACCGCTGGCCCGCCGGGCCTGCGGAAGACGGGCGTGGGGAAGTCGTCGTCGACGGGGAAGTCACTGGTGCGCCCTCGTGGCAAGCGGCCCGGGACCGGCCGTGCCTCTGCAGCCTGCGGGAGCCTGCTGACAGTAGGCGCGCCGCGCGGGTGACGCGCGCTGGCGGAGGGGACGCGCCGCAGGGGCCCGGTCGGCGCCGCTCTCCTCGACCCAGGGTGTTTACGAGGTAAGTGAACGGGTACGTCGACTCCCGCAGGGCTGCAGCGCGCCGGCCCGCCACCGCCGCAGGGACCCGCACCACCGGGACCGCGGCCTTCGACGGGGAGAACCATGCCCATCGACTCCAGCACCTCCATCGACGCCCTCCGCGCCGCGACCGTCACCTCCGCGGACGGTTCGAAGATCGGCAAGGTGGCCGAGGTCTACCTCGACGACCACAGCGACCAGCCCGAGTGGGTCACCGTCAAGACGGGCCTGTTCGGCAGCTCCGAGACCTTCGTGCCGCTGTCCACGGCCTCCTACCTCGGGGACGAGATCCGCGTCCCCTACACCAAGGAGCAGGTCAAGGACGCTCCTCGCACCGACGCCGACGGCACCCTGAGCCCGCAGGAGGAGGAGCGCCTGTACGAGCACTACTCGCTGGGCGGTTCCGGGGCGCAGGACCTGCAGGCCGGGACCACCACGACCACCGCGACCGGTCGCCTGGGTGAGTGGTCGGACAGCCGCGACGACGACGCGTCGGGGCGGGCCGGCGGCCGGGACACCCAGGGCACTCGGGGCACGGTGGGGCACGACACCTCCGGGCCCACCACCGACGACGCGATGACCCGCTCGGAGGAGCGCCTGCACGTGGGGACGCAGGTCCGCGAGAGCGGCCGCGCCCGGCTGCGCAAGCACGTGGTCACCGAGGAGCAGACCCGCCAGGTGGCCACCTCCCACGAGGAGCTGGTCGTCACCCGCGAGCCGATCACCGAGGCGAACCGGGGCGCCGCCACCGCCGGGCCGGAGCTGTCCGAGGAGGAGCACGAGGTGGTCCTGCACGAGGAGGTCCCCGTGGTCTCCAAGCACGTCGAGGCCGTCGAGCGCGTGCGCCTCGGCACCCGCACGGAGCAGGACACCCAGACGGTGAGCGCCGACGTGCGCAAGGAGGAGATCGACCTCGACGCGGACAGCGCGGTGACCACCGGGAGCGGTGAGGGCGACCGTCACCACAGTCGTCACGCCTGAAGCACCCGCGGAAGCGCACCCGTGAGCACCACGACGGGCGACGGCTCCACGGCGCCGCCCCCGGCCGGGCGCCCCAGCACCTCCGCGGAGGCCGCTGGGGCGCCCCAGGGGACGGTGGTCACCCTGTCGGCCGAGCAGGTCGACGTCGCGGTGCACCGGCTGCCCCGCGAGCGCGTCCGGCTCCGCCGCGAGATCCACACCCGCCAGGTGGAGGTGACCGTGACGGTCCGGCGCGAGGTGCTGCGCATCGAGCGCCTGCCCGTCGAGGACGGTGGCCCGGACGGTCCCGCCGGTCCCGCCCACGACGCACCGCTGGAGATCACGCTCCACGAGGAGCGGCCGGTGGTCGCCGTGGAGGCGGTGCCGTACGAGCGGGTCCGGATCGCCGTCGACGCCGTCCCGCTCACGTCGCGCGTGGACACCACGACCCGGCGCGAGGTGGTGGACGTGACCACCGAGCCCGCCCACCTCGAGCACTCCGCCCGGCGTCCCGCAGGGACGCCCTCCGAACCGCCCCCCGAAGGTCGAGGACCCCATGAGCACCTCCGCTGACGACCGCTCGCACCACGCCCACGCTGCCGCGGCCCCGGCGCCGCACAGCGGTGCCTCCCAGGTCGACCCGCGCTCCCAGCGCGAGCGCGTGGTGGAGGCCCAGAAGCAGCAGTTCGGCGGCATGAAGCTCGGCAGCGCCTTCTTCGGGTGGCTGACGGCGACCGGCACCGCGGTGCTCCTGACCGCGCTCCTCGCGGCGGCGGGCACGGCGGTGGGCCTGGCGACCGACGCCGACCCGGGCCAGCTCACCAGCGGCGCGGCCGCCGACCCCGGCACCATCGGGGTCGTGGGGGGCGTCGCCGTGCTCGTCGTCCTGCTGGTGGCCTACTTCTGCGGCGGGTACGTCGCCGGCCGCATGGCCCGGTTCAACGGGATGAAGCAGGGCCTGGCCGTGTGGCTGTGGGCCGTGGTCATCGCCGTCCTCGTGGCGGTGCTGGGCCTGGTCGCCGGGTCGCAGTTCAACATCCTCGGCCAGCTGAACAGCTTCCCCCGCATCCCGGTCGACGAGGGGACGCTGTCCACGGGAGCCGTCATCACGGTCGTGGCCGCCGCGCTGGTCGCGCTGGTGGGCGCGCTGCTCGGCGGTCTGGCCGGCATGCGCTTCCACCGCCGCGTCGACCGAGCCACCCTGGCCAGCTGACCGTGGCGGCGTCCGTCGACGGCGAGGGGCCGGAGCGTCGGCCTGGCAGGGGGCGGGGCTCCCGGCGCGCGCAGGAGCCACCTCCCCGTCCCGAGGAGGAGGCACCGGCACGCGAGGGCGCGAGCGAGCGCGAGGTCGTCGAGCCTCCCGTCCTCGCGCCCCCTCCGACCTCGCCGTGGGCGGACGGGCTCGGCCGGACCGCCACGCGGTGCCTGCAGCTGCTGCTCGTCGTGGTGGCGGGCGTCGTCGTGGTCTACGCGTGCCTGCAGCTGCGGCTGGTGGTCGTGCCCCTGCTGCTGTCCGCCCTGGTCGCCGCGGCGGCGGCCCCGCTGGTGCGGTGGCTGGTCTCCCGCGGCCTGGGGCGCGGCCTCGCCACGGGGGTGGTGCTGCTCGCCGGAGCGGCCGTGCTCGCCGCGGTGGGCTGGGCCGTGGTCGGCGGCGTCCGCGGGCAGTGGCCGCAGCTGCAGGCCAGTGCGCAGGAGGGCTTCGCCGAGGTCCAGCGCTTCGTCGTCCAGGGCGGGCTGCCGGTCAGCGACGCGCAGGTCGCCCAGGCCCGCGACGCGGCCGTCGGGGTCCTGACCGGTGCCGGCTTCCGCTCGGGAGCGCTGGCGGGGCTGGGCGTCGTCACCCAGATCGCCACCGGCACGGTGCTGGCGCTGTTCCTGCTCTTCTACTTCCTCAAGGACGGCCCGCGCATCTGGTCCTTCCTCATCAGCGGGGTCCACGGGCCGCGCCACCGCCGCCTGGAGCGGGTCGGTGAGCGGTCGGCGGTGGTGCTGGGCGGGTACGTGCGCGGCACCGCGACCGTCGCGCTGGTCGACGCCGTCCTCATCGGCGTCGGGGTGGCGGTCGTCGGGGTGCCGCTGGCCCTGCCGATCGCGCTGCTGACCTTCGTCGCCGCGTTCGTCCCGATCGTGGGGGCCGTCGCGGCGGGGGTGGTGGCCGCCCTCGTCGCCCTGGTCACCGTGGGACCGGTCGCCGCGCTGGTCGTCGTGGGCATCGTGGTGGTGGTCAACCAGGTGGAGGGCAACCTCCTGCAGCCGGTGCTCCTGGGCCGCGCCCTCTCGCTGCACCCGCTGGCCATCCTGCTGGCGCTGACGGCGGGGACGGTGCTGGGCGGGGTGGTCGGGGCGGTGCTGTCGGTGCCGCTCGCCGCCGTCGCGTGGGCCGCGGTCGTCACCTGGAACGCGGAGAAGCGCACCTCCGCGGCGGCCACGACCCAGCAGCCGCGGGCGGAGGGGCAGACCGCGGCGTGAGACCGCGCCCGCAGCGGTGGGCTCCACGCAGCGCCCTGGCTGGTCCTCCCGGACCGGCGCACCGGGCGCACCGCAGCCGTCTAGGCTCTCCCGGCCGTTCGACGCAGGCCGGCGCTCCAGGGGGGAAGGCGGATCGGTGGACCAGGTGCCTCAGCCGGACTTCCGGCGGGTCTTCGACGAGACGCCGGCCCCGCTGCTGCTGCTGACCCCGGACTTCACCATCGTGCACGCCAACCGCGCACGGCTGGAGGCCACCGCCACCACGCTGGAGGCCACCGTCGGGAGGAACCTCTTCGAGGTCTTCTCGATGAACCCCGACGACCCCGCCGCCGACGGCCTGGTCAACCTGCGCGACTCCCTGACCGAGGCCCGCGAGACCCGGCGCCCGGTGACGATGGCGATCCAGAAGTACGACATCCCCCTGCCCGACGGCACCTGGGCCGAGCGCTACTGGAGCCCGCGCAACGTGCCGGTCCTCGACGACGGCGGACGCGTGGTGTGGCTGCTGCACCGATCGGACGACATCACCGACTACGTGCACACCCGCGAGCAGGTGCGCGCCTCGGCAGAGCAGAACGAGGTCCTGCGCGAGCGCGCCGACCGGGTCGAGGCCGACCTGTTCACCCGCACCCGCGAGCTGGAGCGGGCCGTGACCGACCTCGCCCGGGCCACCGCCCGCGCGGAGCAGGCGGCCGCGCGCGAGCAGGAGGCCACCCGCGCTGAGCGCGCCGCCGCCGCCCGCAACGCCCAGATCACCGAGTCGATGGCCGTGGGCTACCTGTCCATGGACGCCGACTGGGTCATCACCTACGTCAACGCCGAAGCAGTGCACGCCCTGGGACGGCCGCGCGAGGAGCTGGTGGGCGGGGTCGTCCGGGAGCTCTTCCCGGACACGGTCGGCACGGACTTCGAAGCGGGCTACCGCCGCGCCGCCAGCACCGGCGAGACGGTCACCTTCGACGCCCACTACCCCGACCCCCTGAACGCCTGGTACGAGGTGCGCGCGGTCCCCGAGGCCGGCGGCGTGGCGCTGTACTTCCTGGACATCACCGCCCGCCACGACGCCGTGCAGGCCGCCCAGGCAGCGGCGGAGCAGGTCCGCGGCCTGGCCGAGGTCGCCCTGGCCATGGTCGACCTCGACGACGTCACCGACCTGGTCACCGTCATCGCCGAGCGCGGCCTGGCCGCTCTCGGCGCCGACGGCGGCTCCGTCGCGGTGCACGACCTGGCCGACCCCGGCGCGCTGCTGTCCTACGTGACGGCCAGCTACGGCCCCGGCGTCCAGGCCGACTACGCCCGCCTCCCGCTGGAGGCCGCGCTGCCGGTGTGCGAGGCCGCCCGCACCGGCACCCGGGTGCTGGTGGGCGACCGCGACGCCTGCCTGGCCTACTCCCCGGCGATGGCGGACGTGGTGACCTCCACCGGCTCGCAGGCCTTCGCCAGCCTGCCGCTGCGCGCCGAGGGGCGGGTCATCGCCGTCCTCACCGCGGGGTGGAACCGCCCGCAGGACTTCCCGCCCGTGCAGGTGGAGCTGCTGGAGGCCTTCGCCGCCCAGTGCGCCCAGGCGCTGCAGCACCTGCAGTCCCGTGACGCCGAGCGCCGCGCCGCCGAGGCCGAACGCCGCGCCGGCGAGCTCGCGCGCACCTCCGCCCAGCGCCAGGCCACCCTGGTCGCCATCGCCCAGGCCCTGGCCGACGCCGACACCCAGGCCGACGTGCTGACGGTGCTGTCGGGGTGGGGGGCCTCGCTGCTGGGCGCCAGCGGGTGCGGGCTGTGCCTCCTCGAGACCGGCGCCACGCACGTGGTCACCTCCGTCACCGACTCCTACGCCGAGGTCGGCGCCCGGTTCCAGCGGGTGCCGGCCGACTTCCCCCTGCCCGCCATCCGCTCCGCCGCCACCGGTCAGGCCTTCTTCCTGGCCGACCGGCAGGAGACCGACGCGGTCCTCCCGGGGGCGGCGGCGCTGTACGCCGACGCCGGCGTGGAGGCCTCCGCCGCGGTGCCGCTGCGCGGACGGGGTCAGCTGCTGGGGTGCCTCACGGTCGGCTTCGCCGAGGCCCGCGCCTGGACCGTCGAGGAGCGGGACCTGCTGCGCGCCTTCGCCGCGCTCACCGCCCAGGCGCTGGACCGCATCGCCGCCCACTCCGCCGAGCGGGCAGCCCTGGCCGCGGCGTCGGGGATCGCCGAGACGCTGCAGCGCTCCATGCTCACCGCCCCGCCCGAACCGGACCACCTGGAGATCGCGGTCCGCTACGCGGCCTCGGCCACCCACGCCGAGGTCGGCGGGGACTGGTACGACGCCTTCATCACCTCCGAGGGACTGACCAGCCTGGTCATCGGGGACGTCACCGGGCACGACATGGCCGCCGCCGCGGTGATGGGCCAGCTGCGCAACCTGGTCCGCGGCATCGCCTTCACCCTCGGCGAGCCCCCGGCGCGACTGCTGGCGGCGGTGGACCGCGCCGCCGCCGGCCTCGGGATCACCACCGTGGCCACCGCCGTCGTCGCCCAGGTCGAGCAGACCCCCGAGCACCGCGCCGCCGGGACCCGGCTGCTGCGCTGGTCCAACGCCGGGCACCTCCCCCCGCTGCTCATCACCGCCGACGGCCGGGCGTCCTACCTCGGCAGCGACGCGAGCGGCGAGACCGGCTACGAGACCGACCTGGTGCTGGGCTGGGACCCGGCGGTGCAGCGCCACGACCACGAGGTGGTGCTGCAGCCGGGCTCGACGGTGCTGCTGTACACCGACGGGCTCGTCGAGCGCCGCGGCGCGAGCCTGGACCGCGGGATGGCGTGGCTCGCCGAGGCCGCCGCCGAGATGGTGAGGTCCGCCGGCGAGCAGGCGCTGGGCCTGGAGGAGCTGTGCGACGGGCTTATCGAGCTGGTCGGGGACCACCTGGACGACGACGTGGCGCTGCTGGCGCTGCGGGCCCACCCCGAGGACCGGCCCCGACCGCCCGAGGCCGGGCCGAACCACGTGCCGGAGGGGCTCGACGCGGCTCGACGGGCCACCCCGCGGGGACAGGCCCTCTAGCAGCTCCGCTCCAGACGAGACCCAGGTCACAGCGGCGCGAGCGCCGAGGCGCCGGCGGCGGCAGCCCGAGACGTGCAGCCGGGCTGCGGCTACCGTGAAGCCGGTGAGCACCAGGGTCGCGGTCGTGACCGGCACCCGCACCGAGACGGGGGCCGGTGGCGTCGTGGGCGCTGTCGGGGACGAGCGGACGACGTCCGCGCGGGTGCCGCTGGGCGGGCGGCGGTGAGGTTAGGCCGCCACAGGGCACGGCGCGGCGAGGCCGCGGAGCTGTCGACGGCTGACCCGCTCGGCGCGCCCACCTCGGGCTCGGACCTCCAGCTGTCACCCGCCCCCCAGGACGGCGGGGCCCGGGCACCCTTCCGGGAGGGTGGTTCCGGAGGGGCGCGCGCCCACGGGTCGGTGCTGACCCGTGACGGCTGGCCGCTGCCCGGGGCCTCGGTCACGCTCCTGGCGACCGACGGCACGGGGAGCGCACGGAGCACCAGCGGCTCGGACGGGCGGTTCGTCCTCACCCCGCTGGAGCTCGGCCCGGCGACCCTGCTGGTCGCCTGCGCCGGGCACGAGCCCCAGGCCCGCTCGGTCGTGGTCCACGACCCGCGCGCCAGCAGGCCCGAGGAGGTGGTCGTCGACCTCGGCGAGGTGCGCCTGACGCGGGTCGGCGCCGCCGAGCTGCCCGCCCCCGGGCGCTGGGTCATCGACCCCGACCACACCTCGCTGGTGGCCACCGCCCACCACCTGGGCCTGTCCGCGGTCACCGGGCGCCTGTCCGTGGTGGAGGGGGCCATCGAGGTGGCGGAGGTGTTCACCGGGTCCTCGGTGCAGGTGCGCATCGACGCCGCCAGCGTCGACTCCGGCGTCGCGCGCCGTGACGAGCACCTGCGCAGCGCCGACTTCCTCGACGTGGAGCACCACCCGTGGATCACCTACGAGGGCCGCGGCCTGCTGCCCGACGGCGCTGGGGGGTGGCAGCTGGACGGGCAGCTGACGCTGAACGGCACCGTCCGCGCGGTGCCCCTGCGGCTGCGGTGCACCGGGACCGGCACCGACCCCTGGGGCGGCGCCCGGGTCGCCTTCCAGGCCAGCGCGCAGCTGAGCCGCGACGACTTCGCGATGAAGTGGAACCAGGCCTTCGGGCTGGGGGTCGCCGTCTTCGGGACCACCCTGCGCATCACCATCGACCTGGAGGCCGTCCGCGAGGCCTGAGCCGGCGGGGGCACCGTCCTCGGCTGTGCTCAACGCCCCTGGACGGCCGGTGCGAGGACGCGCTCGGCGAACTGCCGCAGCGTCGTCGGCGTGTCAGCCGCCCGGGTGGGCCGGTCCGCGTCATCGAGACCCCGCGCCTTGGCAGCGAGCATGGCGGTCAGGCCGCGCGCCATCCGGGGCGAGGAGCCGGCGGTGACCAGGGCGGTCAGCTGCTGCTGCGGGTCCGGCGCTCCGTGGCGGACCGGGCGGCCGAGCACCTCGGCGAGCACCCGGTCGACGTCGTCCGCCGACAGGTCCTCGGGGCCCAGCACGGGCAGCTCCTCCTGACCGGTCCACGACCCGTCCAGGAGCAGCCGCGCGGCCACGGCGGCGACGTCGCTGCGCGCCACCATCGGCGCCCGCCGGTCCTGCTGCGCGGCGGCGCGGACCACGCCGTCGGAGCGCAGGCCGTCGACGTCGCGCAGGAGGTTGTCCATCAGCGTGGGCGCGACGAGCGCTCGCAGGTGCACGCCCGTGGCGCGCAGGAGGTCGTCCATGGCCTGTGAGGCGGACGCGTGACCGGCGTAGCCCTGCACCCGGCGGCCGAGCGCCGAGACGGTGACGACGCGCTCGACCCCCGACCCGGGCAGGGCCGCGGCGAAGGCCAGGCTGAAGCCCACGTAGGCGTGGAACGGGCTCGCCGCGGTCGGGTCGCCGGCGACGAGCCAGAAGACCGAGCGCACGCCGTCGAGGGCTGCGTCGACGACGTCCGGGTCGGCGTGAGAGCCCACGACGACCTCCACGCGGTCGCGGACCGCCCGGGGCACCTTGTCGGGGTCGCGGGCGACGACGCGCACGGGCTCCCGGTCTGCCGTCAGGAGGTGGTCGAGCAGGACGCGGCCGATGCCGCCGGTCGCGCCGGTCACGAGGATCACGACGTCGAGGGTGCGTCTGCCGGCCCCTCGCCGTCCAAGGCTCTGGCGGTCGCGATCGATACCCTCCGGGCATGGACGTGGACCTGCGCAAGCTGCGCTACTTCGTCGCCGCAGCGCGCCTGGAGCACGTCGGACGCGCAGCGGAGGAGCTCTTCATCACCCAACCGGTGCTGAGCCGGCAGCTGCGCGCCCTGGAGCGCGACCTCGGGGTGGAGCTGTTCACCCGCGCTGCTCGCGGCGTCCGCCTCACCGCGGCCGGCCGCCAGCTGCTCGAGGACGCCGTCGAGCTGCTCTCCGCAGCGGAGTCCGCGGTGCGCCGGACGCGGGAGAGCGCCCGCGGCGTCACCCGCCTCGTCGTGGGCTTCGGCTCCGGGCTGTCCGTCTCGCAGGCGGTGCGCGCCTACAGCGCGGCCCGGCCGGCCGTCGAGGTGGCCCTCGTGCACCTGACCTGGTGGGAGCAGGCGCAGGCCGTCCGCGACGGCCTCGTCGACGTCGCCCTCGTGCGCCTGCCCGCGGGCTCCGAGCACCTGAGGCTGCGGGCCGTCGGGACCGAGGAGAAGGTGGTGTGCCTCCCCGCAGGCCACCCGCTGGCGGCCAAGCCGGTGCTGGCCTCGGACGACCTCCTCGGCCACGAGGTGCTGGACGCTCGCGCTCGGCGGACCTCGACGGTGGAGGAGAAGCTCGAGCTGGTCGCCTCCGGCGTGGGACTCGCCGTGCTGCCGGTCAGCGTGGCCGCCTACTACGCCCGCGCCGACGTGGTCACCCGCCCCGCTCCGCACCTCGGACCTGTGACCACCAGCCTCGCCACCTCGGACCGACGGCTGGCCGCCCACGTCCAGGACTTCGTCGACACCGCCCTCACGACGCTCACGCCCGCGCCGGGCCCGTCCCCGGAGGGACTGCTGGGGGCTTGAGGACCCTGCGCGAGCCGCTCCGGCGGACAGCCCCGGGACGGGCCCGCGGACGGGGTCGGGCCCGAACCGCTCAGACGCTGACGATGTCGGTGGTGGGGGTCAGCGGGGCGCCGGCGTCGACGTCGGCCTTGAGAGCTGCCAGGCGTGCCGTCACCAGCTCCCGGGAGTCGGAGCCCAGGACCTGGTGCAGCGGGGCGGCCGACGACTCCACGACCGCGATGACGGCCTCGGCCGCACGGGTGGGGTCGCCGAGCTGCGTGCCGGGCATGGCCTGGTGTGCAGCGGTCATCTCCCGGACCGGCTCGTAGCCGGGAACGGTCTGCTCCGGCAGCGCCAACGACGCGGGGGTGAGGAAGTCGGTGCGCATGTAGCCGGGCTCGATGAGGTGCACGCGGATGCCCATGTCGCTCACCTCGGCCGCGAGGGACTCGGTGAGACCCTCCAGCGCGTGCTTGGCAGCGCAGTACAGCCCCCACCCGGGGAAGGCGGTGAGCCCGAGGACCGAGGAGACGTTGACGACGTGGCCGCCTCCCGCCTCGCGCATGAGCGGCAGCGCGGCGCGCAGGACGTTCCAGACGCCGAAGACCTGCACGTCGAACATGTCCCGCGCCTCGCGGTCGGAGACCTCCTCCACCGCGGCGAGGTGGCCGTAGCCGGCGTTGTTGACGACGACGTCAAGGCCACCGAAGCGGTCGACCGTCCTGCCGACGGCGGCCCTGACCGCCTGCTCGTCGGCCAGGTCGACCTCCAGGGGCAGGAGCCGGGTGGTGTCCGCGCCCTCCAGACCGTCCAGGAGGCGCTGGGCGGAGCGGGTCGTCGCGGCGACGTGCTCTCCGCGGTCGAGCAGCTGGCGGACCAGCTGCAGGCCCAGCCCGCGGGAGGTCCCGGTGACGAACCAGGTCGAGGGGGTGGTGGTCATGCTGGACTCCTCCGGAGCGTCGTCGGCGCGCGCTGCTCGGCGCCCTTCCAGCCTGGAGCCGTCCCCGCGGCTCCAGCGGTCCTCTCCTCGCCCGGCGAGGGCTGGTCACGGCCGACCTAGGACTCAGCGACCCACGCCGCCTCGCCTGTCGGCGTGCGAGCATCCGAGGGTGGACGGGGTCAACCGCGAGCTGGCGGACTTCCTGCGCCGGGCGCGTGCTGGTGTCGACCCCACGCGCGCCGGTCTGCCCGGTGATGACCGCGTCCGACGCGTGCCGGGCCTTCGGCGCGAAGAGGTCGCTCGGCTGGCAGGGGTCTCCACCGACTACTACACCCGCCTGGAGCAGGGCCGACGGATCACTCCGTCACCGGGAGTCGTCGACGCCCTGGCCGGAGCCCTCGAGCTCAGCGCTGCTGGACGCGCCCACCTCGGGGACCTCATCGGCGCCGGGACCACGACGCGCCCCACCCGGGCCCCAGCGGTCCAACGAGCACGTCCAGGTCTGCACCGCCTCCTGGAGTCCCTCGCAGACCACCCGGCGATGGTCCTGGGCCGCCGGACCGACGTGCTCGCGGCCAACCGCTTGGCCCGCGCCCTGCTGGTGGACTGGGAGGCGCTGCCGGCCCGTGAGCGGAACTACGCCCGCTGGGTCCTGCTGGGCGATGACGCCCGAGACCTCCTGCTCGACTGGGACGTCCAGGCGCGCGCCGTGGTGGAGAACCTCCGGCTCGACGTGGGCCGCGACCCCCACGACCGTGCAGCGCAGGAGCTCGTCACCGACCTGGGCCACCGCAGTCCCGAGTTCCGCACCTGGTGGGCCGAGCACCGCGTCCACCAGCGCACCTCCGGCACCAAGCGCTTCCGGCACCGGATCGTGGGCGACCTCGCCCTGGACTACGAGACCCTCACGCTCCCCGGAGACCCGGACCAGACCCTCTTCATCTACTCCAGCGCCCCGGGCAGCCAGGCCGAGCAGGCGCTCCGCACCCTCGCGAGCTGGGCCGCACCTGCTCACCCGTCACCCGTCGCTCCCCAGGCCTAGCTGTACTGCCCAGACACGTTGGTCGAGCCCCTGCCGCGGTGAGAGCTGACCCCAGCTGACACAACGAGGACCTCCCGGGTGTGGAGTGGGACTGCTGAAGGTTCCGCACCACACTCACCAGGAGGTCCTCGTGACCCACGCTAACGCCGCCCTGACCCCAAAGGCCCGCCTGCAGCTGGCCCGCCTGGTCATCGACGACGGCTGGCCGATCGCCCGCGCCGCGGAGCACTTCCACGTCGCCTGGCCCACCGCCAAGCGCTGGGCTCAGCGGTATGCCGCCATGGGCGAAGACGGCATGGCCGACCGCTCCAGCCGGCCCCACCGCTGCCCACATCGCACCCCTCAGCACGCGGTGAAGAAGGTGGTGCACCTGCGCTGGAAGCAGCGCCTGTCACCGCTGGCGATCGCCTCCCGCACCGGCTTACCCGCCTCCACCATCCACGCGGTGCCCGGGTACCAGCCCGGGATCGCAGTCGTGCGGGTCCCCCAGCCGCCGGCACGGTGCCCAAGCGTGACGAACACCACCGCTCCTGCCCGACACGGCGCAGTCGCTGAAGGCGTCCCGCAGGGGGTCGCGAGGCGATACCTCGCGCTCAGGCCTGCGCGTCTAACGTGGAGATGGGGGTGCAGTGACAGGCCGCGCCGGTTGCACTCTGGCGTTCGGCCCTAGCAGGCCATCACCGAGTCAGCGGGCCAGAGTCACTGCGCTCGGATGCTGAGCCACGACGTCAGGGCCCCCGAGAGCACCGCCCGACCGAGCAGTGGCTCCTGATCGCCCGGCGCGCGACGATCACCTCATATCATGCGCGCCATGAGCGCGCTGGAACACCCTGGCCGTGCTGGCACGACGCCGGTCTCCTCCGCAGACGCCGGCCTGAGCGCCGCCTGCGCGACGAGCGTCGGTGCTGAGCCCGTGGCGGTGACGCGATGAGTCCCGTGATCACCGCCTTCGACTGGGCCGCCGAGACGAGCGTGATCATCCCTCACCCGGCCGAGTTCATCACCGGCTTGATCTGCTTCGCCGTCCTCCTGATCGTCTCTCACAAGATCGTGGCGCCTCGCCTCGAGGCGATGCTCGCGCAGCGACAGGCAGCCACCGAGGGAGGCATGGAGAAGGCCGAGCGGGTCCAGGCAGAGGCACGAGCAGCTCTCGAGGAGTACCGAGACCAGCTTGCATCTGCGCGCGAGGAGGCAGCGCGCATCCGTGAGGAGGCCCGCACTGAGGGCGCCAAGATGATCGCGGAGGCACGAGAGGACGCAGCTGCCGACGCAGACCGCATCATCCAGGACTCCTCGGACCGGATCGCCGCCCAGCGAGCTGCTGCCAGGGAGACCCTCCACCTTGAGCTGGGCGCCCTCTCGGTCGACCTGGCCAGCAAGATCGTCGGCGAGGACGTCTCCGAGGCGGCCCGCAGGTCCAGGATCGTGGACGACTTCATCGCTGACTGGGAGAAGGCCCGCTGAGCCCGCTGCGACGCCGTGGGCGCTCCTTGTGGGAGCGTGGTCATCACCGGCACCGCTGAGAAGCTGAACAGCGGTCTGCGAGGCAGGTCACCCGCGAGCGGTCGTCATCCGAAGAGGCCGTTCGTGGCGCAGGCCGCGGGGACAAGCGTCGCCTTGACGGTCCCGACGCCTCGCCAGGAGCAGTGAGCCGTCACCACCGGCCAGCCGCTGCTCCTCGCCGTGGTTCCTGAACACCGAGGCCGCAGTCGTCGTGCGGCGACCCGCGCACGGACGCGACCGGCTGAGTGCATGGCGCACGACCCCCACGTGGGATCGGCGCCATCTGGGCAGGCTCGTCACGTCGCCGCGGTACCCGCTGACGGATACTTGTCGGGCAGAAGCCCTTCCGCATTCAGCTGCTGGTGCAGCAGCTCGTGCCGCAGTGGGGTGTCGGCGATGCAGATCTTCCAACCGGCACCGACGCGGCGCCGGCCGACGATCCTCGGGCAGTCCGCTTCCGAGCCGGCCACCCGCACGAACGGGGCTGCCCGTCGGACACCACTGACGCACCGCCCCTGCGGCTGCCAGTCGCCACCACCCCAGGCACCTTCGTGGACTTCATCGAGCTCGTGGTCCCCGAGCTGCAGCGCCGGGGTCGGTACTGGAACGACTACGACGAAAGCACCACCGCGCGCGAGAAGCTGTACGGCCCGGGCCAGACCCGCGTGCGGGAGGACCACCCCGCCGCGGTCTACCGCCGTCAGCTGAGCGCGAAGAGTCCCATCGACGCCTCGGGCAACTGACGCGCCACGGGGGTTGACGCGCTTCGCCGGTGCCTCCTAGGTTCTTCTCAGGTCAAGAGTTGCAGCGGAAAGCCCTGGCTCGCTGCACGGCAACCCTCCTCCGCGGTGGGGTGCCCCAGGTGACGACCCGGCTGGACGAACGGTTCAGCAAGCGCGGCTCTCCGGAGCCCAGACGTGAAGGGCCGACGTGCACCTGTCGCCGGTGAGCCACTGCCAGACCCTGACCGCATCGCGGCGGCGCCACGTCGACCTGCGCCGCACCGCTAGCGCCGTCTGTCGCGCGGCCTGACACCCCCCGCCACCAGCAGGAGCTACACCCCGGCGATGACGCCGCCCCCTCCGCCCCGACGCCATCACGGCGGGGCGGGCGGGGCGGCGTCCTGCTGTCGACGGCCGCTCCGCCGCTGAACACTCCGCACGTCCTCCCACCCCACGGGTCTCAGTGGGGCGCGGGAGCGATGCGCCCTGCCCCCACGACGCCGCACTGCTCTGTGCGATGACACCAGGAGTCCCCCGTGTTCCTCACCTGGCGAAGAGCCTCTGCCCTTCCCGTCCTGTCAGCCGCCCTGGTCGCCCTCACCGCCTGCGGCGGCAGCAACGCCGGCGGCGCCACTCCCTCTACAGCTGGCGGAGCCTCGGGGTCGGACGACCACATCGTCTACGCGCACCAGCAGGAGCCGCCCTGCGTCTTCGGCGGTTGGATCGAGCAGGCGTACCTGTCCACCCAGGTGCTCGACGCCCTGGTCTCCCTCGACGCGGACCACCGCGTCGTGCCCTGGCTCGCCGACTCCTGGGAGTCCTCCGCTGACGGCCTGACCTGGACCTTCCACCTCAAGGACGGGGTGTCCTTCACCGACGGTTCGCCGTTGACCGCGCAGGCGGTGGCGTACAACTTCGACTACTGGGTCCAGGGCGGCAACAGCACCGCAGCCGTGTGGCTGGCGGGCTACTACGACTCCGCCGAGGCCGTGGACTCCCAGACCCTGCGGATCCACCTCTCCCGGCCCTATCCGCGGCTCGCCGAGACCCTGACGCAGGGCTACTTCGGCATCCAGTCGCAGAAGGCGCTGACCGAGCGCACCGCAGAGGAGAACTGCGCCGCTCCCATCGGCACCGGCGCCTTCGTCGTCGACCACTGGACCCGCGGCCAGGAGATCGTGCTCACCCGCAACGAGGAGTACACGTCTCCTCCCGCCAACGCCCAGCACACCGGCCCCGCGTACGTGAAGACGCTCGAGTGGCGCTTCGTCCCTGATGGGACCACCCGGGTCTCCTCGCTCCAGGCCGGCGAGGTCGACGCCATCTACGACGTCCCTGCGATCGACTGGAAGGGGCTCGGCGAGGGCGGCTACCAGCAGCTGAAGTACGTCACTCCCGGCCGACCGCAGCAGATCTCCTTCACGACCACGACGGGCCCCTTCACCGACGAGCGCGTCCGCAAGGCGTTCGCCTACAGCCTCGACCGCAAGTCGCTCGTGGACACGATTGGTCGCGGCTTGATCCCCTACGAGGGCAACGGCGGGGTCAGCCAGACCACACCCGGCTACAGCCAGGAGGTAGCTGACGCTTACTCCTTCGACCTGCCGAAGGCCGAGGAGCTGCTCCAGCAGGCCGGTTGGACGGGGACCGACCCCGACGGCGTGCGCACGAAGGACGGTCAGCGCCTCACCGTCCGCTTCCCCTACGCCACCGGCACGATCATCGCCGCGGACGGGGCGACGATCCTGCAGGGCGTCGCCGAGCAGGCCCGCGCCGCCGGGTTCGACGTCCAGCTGATCCCGGTCCCTCCCAGCGGCTTCTGGTCGGGCCTGTACAGCACGGCCGAGGAGCGCGACCTGTCCGCGGGCTACTGGACGTCGGTCACGGCGGGGATCCTGTGGATCAACTGGCGTCCCACCACCGCGGACGCACCGAACCACAACAACTCCGCCTTCTACGACGACCCCGTCCTGGCGGACCTGATCACGCGCGCGAACTCCACCTCAGATGTCGCAGCGCAGAACGCGCTGTACGCGCAGGCGCAGGAGTACATCGCCGACCACGCGCTCTCGATCGGGGTCTACGACCGCATCAGCACGCTCGCCGTCTCCCCGCGCCTGAAGGGCGTCTGGCAGGAGAACGCCCAGGGAGGACCGGTCTTCTATGACGCTCACTTCACCCGCTGACCCCTCCGTGACCGCGCCGGGACCCGCTTTCACCACCACTGGCAGACCGCACTGGTCTCGTCGGGTGGGTGGACACGGGCGCCGCCTCGGAGTGCGGCTGGTGTGGGCCCTCGTCGCGCTGTGGGGAGCCGCCACCGCAGCCTTCTTCGCCCAGGTGCTCCTTCCTGGCGACCGAGCGACGATCATCCTCAACATCCGGGCAGGACAGCCGATCGCCAGGACCCCCGAGGAGCTCGCCGACATCAACGCGGCGTACGGCCTGCAGGACCCCGTCCTGGTGCAGTACTGGCACTACCTGTCGGGTCTGCTGCGCGGCGACCTCGGCGACTCCTACCAGCAGCACCGCTCTGTGGCGGCGATCATCGTCGAGCAGCTCGCGCCCACCCTGACGCTGACGCTGACCGCGATCGCCCTCGCCTGGGCGATCATGCTGGTCACGGTCGTGCTGACCGCCGGTCGACCTCGCGCCGGGCGGCTGGCCAGCGCCGTGGAGGTGGCGGCCGCGAGCACGCCCCACTACTGGCTGGGCATCGTCCTGCTCGTCGTCTTCGCCTTGCAGCTGGGGTGGTTCCCCGTGGTAGGCGCCGGGACGCCGGCGGCGCTGGTGCTCCCCGCACTCACCCTCGCCGTCCCCCTGGCCGGTTTCCTGGGCCAGTCGACGCGCTCAGCCTTCGAGACCGCGCTGCAGCAGCCGTTCGTGCTCACCGCCCGGACGCGTGGGGCCAGTGACCTGCAGGTTCGGGTGCGTCACGTCCTGCGCCACTCCCTGCTGCCAGCCATCACCCTGTCGGGCTGGGCGCTGGGCGCGATCATCTCCGGCGCAGTGGTGGTCGAGGCGGTCTTCACCCGCTCCGGCATCGGCAGCGTGCTGGTCACGGCCGTCAACAACCAGGACCTGCCCATCGTCACCGGCGTCGTGGTCCTCGTCGCTGCGCTCTACGTGGTCGCCAACCTCCTGGTCGACCTCCTGCACTCCCTCGTCGACCCCCGCCTGGAGCAGTCATGACC
Source organism: Streptomyces sp. NP160 (assembly GCF_006335115.1). Classification (GTDB taxonomy): domain Bacteria; phylum Actinomycetota; class Actinomycetes; order Actinomycetales; family Quadrisphaeraceae; genus Quadrisphaera. The sequence goes on along the minus strand of NZ_VDMJ01000017.1, from coordinate 27,176 downwards.
ACCACGCCTCTGAGGGGCGCCGGGGGCGCTGGCGCAGCGACCGTCGCGCCCTCCGCTGAACACCTCCCGCGCCGACCCCGTACGTGGGCACGGCAGCCGTGGGGGCTGTGGGCAGCTGGCGCGGTGCTCACCGTCGTCGGCATCGCGCTCGTGGCCCCGGCCGCTCTGGCCACCCACGACCCCTACGCCCTGGACCTGGGTGCGAGCCTGCAGCCACCCGGAGGGGAGCACCTGCTCGGCACCGACGTCGCCGGGCGTGACCTGTGGAGCCGCGTCGTCTGGGGTGCACGGCCCGCACTCGCGATCGGAGTGGGCGCTGCTGCGACGTCGCTCGTCCTGGCCGTGGTCCTAGGCGTGTTGGCGGCGCTCGGCCCGCGTCTGGTCGCCGGGGCGGTGGACCGCGTCATCGAGGTGCTCTTCTCCTTCCCCAGCCTCCTGCTGGCACTGCTCCTGGTGGCGCTGCTGGGTCCTTCCGCCTGGACGCAGGCGCTGGCGGTCGGGATCGGCACCGCGCCGGGCTACGCCCGGATCATCCGCGGTCAGGTCCGCGCCGTCCGGAGCGCCCCGTACGTCGAGGCCGCCGTCGCACTGGGCCACACCCGGGCCCGGATCCTGCGCCAGCACGTGCTCCCCAACGCCCTGCGTCCGCTGGTGGCCATCGCTGCGCTCTCGGTGGGGCAGTCGATCGTGTGGGCCTCCAGCTTGAGCTTCCTGGGGCTGGGTGTGGCCCCGCCGTCACCGGAGTGGGGCGCGCTGCTGGACGCCGGCCGCGCGTACGTCACCCACGCGTGGTGGCTCACCGTCGTCCCCGGCGTAGTGGTGGTCGCGCTGGCGCTGGCGGCCACCACCGTCGGCAACCACCTGCAGGCAGCCCTGGAAAGGAGCGAGGCATGAGCACGGAGATCGTCCCGGTGCCCGGGCAGAAGAACGGTCGTGACGCGGGGGTCGAGACCCAGGAGGAGAGCAGGCGGTCAGCGCTCGGTCAGGCCGCCGGCGGGACTGCCACGCGCGTCGGCTCCGAGCGCGGAGAGGCCGGTGGTTCCGAGGCGAGCGGACGGGTGCGCGTAGCGGGCCTGTCGGTCAGCTTCGAGCGCGACGGCGTGGTGCGCCCCGTGGTGCACGACGTCTCCTTCGACCTGGGCCGCGGCGAGTGCGTCGCCATCGTCGGGGAGTCCGGATCTGGCAAGAGCGTCACCGCCCGCACGCTCGTCGGGCTGACCGGACACGGAGCCGTCGTCGAGGCCGACGCCGTCGAGCTGGACGGCGTGGACGTGCGCGGCTTCTCCGAGGCGGACTGGCGGCGCACCCGTGGGCTCCGGGTGGGCTTCGTCCTGCAGGACGCCCTGGTCTCACTGGACCCGCTGCGCCCGGTGGGCAAGGAGGTCGAGGAGTCCCTGCGGCTCCACGGGTGGCGTGACCGGCGCGCCCGCCGCGCCAAGGCCGTCGAGCTGCTCGAGCAGGTCGGGGTGCCGGCCGCCGACGTGCGCGCCCGCCAGCGCCCCGACCAGCTCTCCGGCGGCCTGCGCCAGCGCGCCCTCATCGCCTCGGCGATCGCCCTGGACCCCGACCTGGTGATCGCCGACGAGCCCACCACCGCGCTCGACGTCACCGTGCAGGAGCAGGTGCTGGCGCTGCTGGACCAGACCAAGCAGCGCGGCGTCTCACTCGTCCTCATCAGCCACGACCTGTCCGTCGTCGCTCGCCTCGCCGACCGGATCCTCGTCATGCGCGCAGGGCGTGTGGTGGAGAGCGGGACCACGCACCAGGTGCTGACCGACCCCCAGCACGCCTACACCAAGGCGCTGCTGGCCGCAGTCCCCGGCGAGCACACCCGGGGCCAGCGCCTCTCGCCGCCCGACGAGGACGGCGCACCGACCGCCCCAGCACCGCGCGGCAGCGTGCGCCCGGTACCGGATGGCTCGGGTGAGGTCGAGGTGGTGCTGGAGGCCACCGGCCTGGCCAAGCGCTTCTCCCTGGGTGGTTCTACGACGCTGACCGCCGTCGACGACGTCTCCTTCACGCTCGCTCGAGGACGGACGCTCGGCATCGTCGGGGAGTCTGGATCGGGCAAGAGCACCACCGCTCGGCTCGTGCTGGGCCTGAGCGCACCTGATGCGGGAGAGGTCGAGCTCCTAGGCCGGCCCTGGTCGGTGCTGAGCGAAGCACAGCGCCGGCCGCGCCGAGGTGACATCTCGGTCGTCTACCAGGACCCGCTGAGCTCCTTCGACCCCCGCTGGACGGTGGAACGGATCGTCGAGGACGCCCTGCCCCGCGACGGTGGCACAGGACGGCGCAACCGCACCGAGCGGCGACAGCGGGTGGCCGACCTGCTGCAGGCGGTCGGGCTGCCGGAGGGCACGGCCCGCCGCGCTCCACTGCGCCTGTCCGGGGGGCAGCGCCAGCGCGTGGCGATCGCCAGGGCCCTGGCCAGCGAACCGAGCGTCCTGGTGCTGGACGAGGCGGTCTCGGCCCTGGACGTCTCGGTGCAGGCCCAGGTCCTGGACCTGCTCGACGACCTGCAACAGCGCTTCGGGCTGAGCTACCTGTTCATCTCCCACGACCTGGGCGTGGTCTACCACGTCAGCGACGAGGTGCTGGTGATGAAGGACGGCCGCGTCGTGGAGCGAGGGACGGCCGAGGAGGTCTTCGAGCGCCCCCAGCAGCCCTACACCCGACAGCTCGTCAGCGCTCTGCCCCGCCTCAGCGCCTGAGCCGGCACACGATCCCGAGGAGCCGACATGACCGACCAGCGACCACTGCGCTTCAACGCCTTCGTCATGAACACCACCTCCCACATCCACCACGGCCAGTGGCGACGCCCGGACGCCCACCAGACCGACTTCAACGACGTGCAGACCTGGGTCGACCTCGCCCAGCTGCTCGAAGCCGCGAAGTTCGACGCGATGTTCTTCGCCGACGTCACCGGGCTTTACGGCGACGCCGACGCCGACTACGACGTCTACGTGGAAGAGGGGCTGCAGATCCCCAGCAACGACCCCTCTGTCCTGCTGTCGGCGCTGGCCGTCAGCACCCGGGACATCGGGCTGGCGCTGACGAGCAACGTCATGCAGAACCACCCGTTCAACTTCGCCCGGCAGGTCTCCACCCTCGACCACATCTCCCGCGGCAGGGTCGCGTGGAACGTTGTCACGGGCATGCAGGACAACGGCGCCCGCAACTTCGGGCTGGACCGCCTCACCGACCACGACGAGCGCTACCGGTGGGCCGAGGAGTACGTGGAGGTGGCCTACAAGCTGTGGGAGGGCTCGTGGGAGGAGGACGCCCTCGAGCAGGACCGCGAGGGGCGCCACGCGGACCCGCGGAAGATCCACAAGATCCACCACCGGGGTCAGCGGTACAGCGTCGAAGGGCCGCACCTGCCCTCGCCGTCGCCGCAACGGACGCCGGTGCTCTTCCAGGCCGGATCCTCCGGAGCCGGGCGCTCGTTCGCCGCTCGGCACGCCGAGGCGGTGTTCATCATCGCGCCCTCGCGGGAGCTGGCCGCCACCCAGGTCCGCGAGACTCGTGACCAGGCAGAAGCCGCTGGTCGCCGCCGCGAGGACATCACCTTCTACCAGGGACTCAGCTTCGTCATCGGCTCCTCCGAGGCCGAGGCGAAGGCAAAGGCCGCGCAGTACGACGAGTACATCAGCATCGAGGGCTACGCGGCTCACGCAGCGCTGGTGGACCCCGACGGCCGGGTCTACCCGCCCGAGACGCCGTTGCGGGAGCTGCGGACGAACTCGGCCCGAGGCTTCGCGGAGTGGCTGCAGCGCCACATCACCGACCGCGAACCGGTCGTGGCCGACCTCGTCCGCCAGCGGGCGCAGTCCGGCCGGATCGTCGGGACTCCCGAGCAGATCGCCGACGAGCTGGGGCTGTGGCGAGACGCGGGCGTCGACGGCATCAACGTCGTCAACTGGGTCATCCCCGGCTCCTTCGCCGAGTTCGCCGACCACGTCATGCCAGAGCTGCGACGTCGCGGCCTCGCCCAGAGCGAGTACGCCCCCGGTCCGCTGCGCCAGAAGCTGTTCGGATCACCCCGGCTGTCCGACCGCCACCCCGCCGCGGCGTGGCGCGGCGCCTTCTCCGGGGAGCGGAGCCCCTTGCTCGCGGCTGCTGGAGGCCGCGGCTGACCGCGCACCCCGCGAGTGGTCGCGCGTGGCCCGACCGGCGCGTGGAGACCACACGCGGGGGCGGGGTCGCGTCGAACCCGCACGGTGCGCGGACCCGTTCTGGCGCGCCAGGCGACACAGGTGCTGTCTGGAGTGACGGGGACCCGACGGCGAGCTCGCTGGCCTGCACGTCGTGGCCGTCATCGCCAACCTGCCCTCGGGCCGCCAGGCGGCCTTCAGCGGCGCATGACCGCCCGCGCGAGCCGGTTGCCCAGGGCCTGGCCGATGATGACGATGGCGACGATCACGACGAGCGCTGCGTACACGACGCCCCAGTCGTACTGCTGCGACCCGTAGGTGATGGCGTAGTTGCCGAGGCCGCCGCCGCCCACCAGACCGGCCTGGGCCGACATGTCGACGATGCCGACGAAGATGAAGGTGTAGCCCAGCACCAGGGGGCCCAGTCCTTCGCGGACGACGACGCCGAAGAGGATCGCGCTGCGGGAGGCCCCCATGGCGCGCGCCGCCTCCACGACGCCAGGGTCGACGCCCACCAGCGACTGCTCCACGATGCGCGCCACCGCGAAGCCCGCCGCGATGGCGATGGCGAAGGTCACGGCCTCGGTGCCGAGGAAGGTCCCGAGCACGAGGATCTGCAGCGGCCCGACGGCGAGCAGGAAGATGACGAATGGGATGGGCCGGATGACGTTGATGACCAGGCCGAGGACCTCGAAGACGAGCCGGTTGGCGAAGAGGTTGCCCGGCCGGGTGGCGTAGAGGGCGACGCCCAGGCCCAGCCCGATGACACCGGAGACCGCCATCGAGACGAGCACGATGAACAGCGTCTGCCCGATGGCCTCGACGAAGACGTCGGGCCGGGAGGTGACCCCGTCGAAGAACTCCATCAGACCTCCTCCTCCACGACGACGTCCTGCGCCCGCAGCGCCGTCAGGGCGCGCTCGACGCCGGCGGCGTCCCCGCTCAGCTCGTACGTGAGTGAACCGGCGCGCCGCTCCTTGATCTCCCCCACCCCGCCGAAGACCAGCTCGGCGGTCACCCCGGCGTCGCGGAAGGCGCCGTCGATGACCTGCTGCAGCCGAGGCCGGTCGTCCACGCGCACCGTGACCAGGCGCCCGGGGTGGTGCTCGCGCAGCCGGGCCAGGGCCTCGGCCGACGGGCGGTCGTGGGTGGCGGAGCGCACGAAGCGCTGGGCCGCCGGGGTCTGCGGGTCGGTGAAGACGTCGTAGACGTCGCCGACCTCGACGACGCGGCCCCGTTCCATGACGGCGACCCGGTCGGCGACCCGGCGGACGGCCTCCATCTCGTGGGTGATGAGCATGACGGTGACGCCGAGCTCGGTGTTGACCCGCCGCAGGAGGGTCAGCACCTCCTCGGTGGTCTCCGGGTCCAGGGCGCTGGTGGCCTCGTCAGCCAGCAGGAGAGGCGGGCTGGTGGCCAGGGCGCGAGCGATGCCCACGCGCTGCTTCTGCCCGCCGGAGAGCTGCTCGGGGTGGGCGTGCGCCCGTTCCAGGAGGCCGACGAAGTCGAGGAGCTCAGCAGTGCGCCGCTCGCGCTCGACCTTGCCGACCCCCGCGACCCGCAGCGGGTACGCCACGTTCTCGGCCACGGTGCGCGAGCTCAGAAGGTTGAACTGCTGGAAGATCATCCCGATGCCCGTGCGGGCGGCGCGCAGCTCCTTCTCGCCGAGCCGGGTGACGTCCTGACCGCCCACCCGGACGCTGCCCGAGGTGGGCAGCTCGAGGGCGTTGACCAGGCGCACAAGGGTGGACTTGCCGGCACCGGAGTACCCGATGACGGCGAGCACCTCACCGCGGCGGACGGAGAGGGTGACGTCGTCGACGGCGGTGACGGAGCTGCCACCGCGCTGGAAGCGCTTGGTGACGCCCTCGATCTCGACGAGGGCGCCACCCGGCGCAGTGGTGGAAGAGGTCGTCACGTCAGGCGGCTGCGGTGGCGTCCTGCTCGACCTTCGCCAGGTCGGCCTGCAGCTCCTCGGCGCTCTTGTCGACCACGACGGCGCTCTTGTAGTCCGCCGCGAAGACCTCCTGCACGCGCGGGTCGTGCCAGAGCTTCGCCAGGGCTAGGTAGGTCGGGTCCTGCACGTCGGCGGCGCGGGCGGCGAAGACGTTCACGTAGGGCGCAGCGGCAGGGGCGGCCGGGTCGTCGGCGACGATCACCTGGTCGGCGGTCAGGCGTGCGGCGGTCGCGTAGTTGTTGTTGACGACGGCGCCGACGGCTGAGCCGCTCTGCAGGGCACGGGCGGTCTGGTCGGCGGAGATCGGCGTGACCTCGACCTTCGCGCTGGTGATGTCGTCGACGGAGGAGAAGGCGGTGCCACCGCCGTCCAGCTGCACCAGGCCCGCCGACTGCAGGAGGAGCAGGGCGCGGGCCTCGTTGATGGCGTCGTCGGGGATGGCGATGACCGCGCCCTGCGGCAGCGCCGCGACGTCGGTGACGGTGGTGGAGTACAGCGGCAGCGGGTAGACCGCGGTCGCGCCGATGGGCTGGATGTCGTCGCCGGCCGTGACGTTGTAGTTGGCCAGGTACTGGATGTGCTGGAACTGGTTCAGGTCGACCTGGCTCTGGCTCAGCGCCGGGTTCGGCAGGCTGTAGTCGGCGAAGTTCACCAGCTCGACGTCGACCCCCAGCTCACTCTTCGCCAGCTCGGTGTAGGTCTCCCAGTACGGCAGGGCGCTGTCGGACACACCGATCTTCACGCTGCTGCGGTACTCCCCCGACGGGCTGGCGCCGCCACCGGCAGCAGCGGCAGGCGCGTCGTCACCGCCGCGGTTGGCGAGCCAGACTCCCCCGCCCACGAGGACGAGCAGGACGACGACGGCCACAGCGATCGCTGCGACCGGCGCCTTCCGCTTCGGCTTCTCGGGCAAGACAGGACCGGACGTGGACATGGCACTCCTCGAACGTCGTGGATCGCAGGACGAGTCCTGCAGATCCGCACTTGCCGCGCGGTGCGCGCGGCCCGGTCGTCACCTGGAGCACCCCGCCGCGGAGGAGGGTTGCCGGACAGCAAGCCAGGGCTCAGAGCTGTCACTCATGACCTGGCCGTCACGGTACGAAGCGCGGTGGACGAGCGTCAAACCAGCGCGGGCCCCGTGATCGACCTGTGACCTCCACCGGACGCGCGAACACCCCTGGACTGCGGTGCTCGTCCCGACAGCAGCGGAGCTCCAGCTGCGCTCTGCACCCCGCGGACGTGGGTGGTCTTCGTGGAGGGACGTCCGGCTCGGCCCTGCGACGGCCAGGGACCCGGTCGTGACGCCTCGCGGCAGCCGGACACGGAGACCAGAGGTGCCCGCGCCGTCGTCAGCCTGGTGCTCGATCGAGCGACACGTGCGACGCCCGTCGTCAGATCCATCGGCGCTGCCACGACGAGAGGCTTGACGGAGGGTCGCACGCGATCAGTAGGGTCCGCGGCATGGCCCCGATCAAGCAGACCGTCCCCTTCGTCGTCGACGCCGAGGGCACCGGTGTCGCCCAGCGCCTCGTGGTCGCCGGCGACCACGAGCACGTGTTCTCCGCCGACACCTACCCCTCCTTCGGGGGCGACGACGCCGCGCCGAGCCCGCTCAGCTACCTGCTCGGCGCGCTCACCAGCTGCAACCAGGTCACCGGCAGCCTGGTCGCCTCCAGCCTGGGCATCGCCCTGGGCCGCTGGTCCTTCCACATCCAGGGCGACCTCGACCCCTCCGTCATCGCCGGCGGCGCCGAGGGCAACGCCAACTTCGACAGGGTCGCCGTCAAGGTCACCGTCGAGACCGACGCCGCCGAGGACGTCTTCGAGACCTTCCACACCGAGACCGAGCGGCGCTGTCCCGTCACCCAGATGTTCAAGCGCAGCGGCCTGACCTACACCAGCGAGTGGGCCAAGACGCCGCTGTCGCAGTGAGCGTCCACAGGCTGACGGCCACCGGGCCTGCGGACGCTTCGTCGAGGCCGCCTCAGGGGATCGGCTCCGGCCGACCCTCCCGCAGCTCCCTGACCAGGGAGTCCATCACGGCCTTCAAGTCACCCCCGGCAGCTGCCGCCACCGCGCGCTGGCGCTGGTAGCTCGCTCCCCACGCGGGGATCTGCGCGACCGCCGCCAGCTCCTCGCTGCACCCCAGGCGGCGGGCCACCGGCTCCAGCCGCGTGAGCACGTCGGCCAGGTCGTCGGTGACCAGGCGCTCGTCACCGACCGCGCTGGTGATGATGATCGCGTCCAGCCCGTACCGGGCGGCGCGCCACTTGTTCTCCTGCACGTGCCAGGGCGGCAGCACCGCGGGCAGCTCACCGGCCTCCAGGCGCGCGTCCAGGTCCACGACCAGGCAGTGCGTCAGCGCCGTCAGCGCGGCCAGCTCGGCCTCGGTGGGCACGCCGTCGCAGACGCGGACCTCCAGCGTCCCGATGCTCGGTGAGGGCCGCACGTCCCAGCGGACGTCCTTGAAGGAGTCGATGACGCCGGTGTGCAGCAGGTCCCCGACGTAGGCCTCCAGCTCCTCCCAGCGGGCGAACTGGAACGGCAGCCCAGCGGTGGGCAGCTGCTGGAACATCAGCGCCCGGTTGCTGGCGTAGCCGGTGTCGACGCCGCCCCAGAACGGGGAGGAGGCCGACAGGGCCTGCAGGTGCGGGGCGTAGGTGAGCATCGCGTCCAGCACGGGCAGCACCTTGTGCACGCTGGACATGCCCACGTGCACGTGGACGCCCCAGATGAGCATCTGGCGGCCCCACCACTGGGTGCGCTCGATGAGCTCGGCGTACCGGGGCCCCTCGGTCATGGTCTGCGCCGACCACTGGGCGAAGGGGTGGGTGCCGCTGCAGGCCAGCTCCAGGCCCAGCGGCTGCGCCGCGGCGCGCACCTGGGCCATGACCTCGTGCAGGTCGGCCACGGCCTCGGTGACGGTGTCGTGGACGCCGGTGACCAGCTCCACGGTGTTGGTGAGCAGCTCGTGGGTGACGCGCTGGCGCCCGTCGGGGTGCGCGGGACGCCGGCCGACCGCCTCGAGCACCTCCGAGGCGCGCGGGGCCAGGTCCCCGGTGGCGGCGTCCACGAGGGCCACCTCCCACTCCACGCCCAGCGTGGGCCGCTGCGAGGCGTTGAAGGCCAGCGCGCCGCGGCGGCCGTGCGGCCCGAGGGACGGTGTCGTCACCCCGCCACCTCAGCACACGACGATCTGTGAAGACGCCGTCACGGAGAAGATCGCGCACCCCCAGAGACTCACGCTCCACCGCGGTGCGCGGTCACCTGCCGGTGCACATGCCCCGTTGACACCCGGCGCACGGCTCCTCAGGTTCGCCGGGTCCGTCATGAATGGCAGCGACGAGCCCTGGCTCGCTGCCCAGCAACCCCCTCGCGGCGGGGTGCTCCGGGTGAGGACCGGACGAGGCGCAACCGCGTCTCGTCAGCGCGCACGTCCGGGAGCAGCCCCATGCACTCCTCAGACCTGGGGACGCCCACGACAGCATCGGCGGTGCGCCTGCGCAGGCGCCTGCACGTGGACCTCCTGAGCACCGCAGCGCAGCACTGTCGCTGACGAGGCGCCCCGATCGACGACGACGGCGCTGGGTCCACCCGAGCGCTCGAGCTCTCCTCACCCTTGTCTCGCGTCCCACCGGAGGCCCCCGTGTCCACTACCGACCAGCTGTTGCAGAACGCTCGCGCCTACGCCGACCGCTTCACCGAAGGCTCTCTGCCGCTACCGCCCGCCCAGCACGTCGCCGTGCTGGCGTGCCTGGACGCCAGGCTGGACCCCCAGCCCTGCTCGGCCTGGACCTCGGGGACGCCCACGTCATCCGCGACGCCGGCGGCGTCGTGACCGACGACGAGCTCCGCTCCCTGGCGATCAGCCAGCGCCTCCTGGGCACCACCGAGATCATCCTCATCCACCACACGGACTGCGGAATGCTCACCTTCACCGACGAGGACTTCGCGAAGGCCATCGCGGACGACACGGGCTCGCGCCCGGGCTGGGGCACGGCCCGCGCCTTCGGCGATCTGGACGAGGACGTGCGCGCCAGCATCTCCCGCATCCGCGCAGAGGTGTCGATCCCGCACAAGGAGTCGGTGCGCGGCTTCATCTACGACGTCAACGACGGCAGCCTCCGAGAGGTAGACGCCCGAGGGTGACTCCACGGCGGCGGGACGACCTGCGAGTCGCCGGAGGGTGTTGACAGGCAGATCAGGCGTCTCTACTTTCTGCCCGACGGTCATGAGTGGCAGCACTGAGCCCTGGCTCGCTGCCCAGCAACCCCCTCTCGCGGCGGGGTGCTCCAGGTGAAGACCGGGCGACGACTCGATCGGGCCGTCGTCAGCGCGAGTCCTCAGGAGGTCCGGGCGCGGCGACGCCTGCCTCGATCGTCCATCAAATGGACATACTTCCCATCCCCTGCGACACGACCCCGATCTTCCATCGAGCACAGCCACAGGAGACGACCATGAGTGCTGCCACGGCGCACGACGACTACGCGCAGGTGCGCGTCCCCACCGAGGCGCGCTACCCCTGGTTGTCGGTGGCCACCCAGCGCTTCGGCATGCTGTCCGCCTTCGGCCAGTTCCTCCTCGGCGCCACCTTGGGGTTCGGGCAGAGCTTCTGGACGGCCTTCTGGTCCATCACCCTCGGCGCCGTGATCCTGGAAGTCGTCTCCATCTTCCTGGGGATCATGGGCATGCGAGAGGGCATGCAGACCTCGATGCTGTCGCGCTGGTGCGGCTTCGGTCGCGCGGGCTCAGCGATCATCGGCCTGGCCATCGGCGTCAGCCTCATCGGCTGGTTCGGCGTGCAGTCCGGCGTGGCGGCGGCGGGCCTGGGCGCCCTGGTGCCAGCTCTGCCGGTGTGGGTGTGGTCCATCGTGGCCGGTCTCGGCGTCACCGCCATCTGCGTCTACGGCTTCAAGTCGATGGCGTGGACGGCCTACATCACCGTCCCGGTCTTCCTCGCCCTCGTCGGCTGGGCGATCGTGGCCGAGCTGCAGCGGCACAGCATCAGCGAGCTCGTCGCGTCCGCGCCCGCCGGTCCCGAGCTGACGCTGCTGCAGGGCACCACGCTGGTGGCCGGCGGCTTCATCGTCGGCGCGATCATCAGCCCGGACCTGACCCGCTACAACCGCTCCACCGCCGACGTGATCAAGCAGACCGTCATCTCGGTCACCCTCGGTGAGTACCTCATCGGCCTCATCGGTGTGCTGCTGGCGCACGCGGTGCGCTCTGCAGACATCATCACCATCGTCACCTCCAGCGTCGGCTGGGTCGGCATCCTCGTGACGATCGTCGGCGTTCTGAAGATCAACGACTGGAACCTGTACTCCTCGGGCCTGGGCGTCGTGAACTTCGCCGGCACGGTCTTCGGTCGTCGGGTCAACCGCGCCGTCGTCACCGCCGCCATCGGCGTGGTGGGCAGCGTCCTCGCCGCCGTCGGCATCCTCGACGTGTTCGTTCCCTTCCTCATCATCCTCGGGTCGGTCTTCCCGCCGATCGCGGGCATCTTCGTGGCCGAGTACTTCGTGGTGAAGCGCTGGCGGGCGGACCTGGAGGCCACCCGGCACGGGACGGACGTGCCTCCGGTGGCCCCGCAGTGGGTGCCCGCGACGCTGGTCATCTGGCTGGTCTCCGCCGTCGTCGGCTACTTCGTGACCTGGGGGCTGCCCAGCATCAACAGCCTCGTCGTCGCCTTCGTGCTGTACGTGGTCGCCGGCAAGGCGGGCCTCGTTCGCGGCTACGGCGTGGGCCGTACGGAGACCTACGACGACGCCGTCGCCCACAGCACCGGCTCCGGTGACGTCTCCGGTGGCGAGCGCCAGACCGTCGGCGCCTGAGGTGCACATCGGCATCGACGTCGGCGGGACGAACACCGACGCCGTCCTGGTGGAGGGCTCGCGCGTGCTCGCGGGCGTGAAGACGTCCACCACCGAGGACGTCTCTTCGGGGATCGACGCAGCACTGGCCGCACTGGCCGACGCCCATCCCTTCGAGGCCGGTCATGTGCGTGCCGTCATGATCGGCACCACGCACTTCATCAACGCCCTCGTGGAGGGTCGGCGCCTCGCGCCCACGGCGGCGCTGCGGCTGGGTCTGCCGGCGACAGCGTCGCTGCCTCCCCTCGTGGACTGGCCCGATCGCCTGGTCCAGGCCTGCTCGGGCAGGCCGTACCTGGTGCACGGCGGTCACGAGTTCGACGGGCGCCGCATCGCTGACCTGCGCGAGGCGGAGGTGGTCGCCGCCGCCCGGGACATGGCCGAGCGCGGCGTCGCCAGCATCGCCGTCAGCAGCGTCTTCTCCCCCGTCAGCGCGGAGTTCGAGGAGCAGGCGGCGGACATCCTCGCCCGTGAGCTGCCAGGGGTTCCGATCTCCCTGTCCAGCCAGATCGGGAGGGTGGGGCTTCTCGAGCGCGAGAACGCGACGGTCATCAACGCCGCTCTGCGGCTCCTCGCCGACGGCGTGGTGGCCGGTCTGGACGAGTCCGTGCGGCGGGCGGGAATCACCGCGCCCCTGTACCTGTCGCAGAACGACGGCACCCTCATGGACGTCGAGAGGGCCCGGGCCTACCCGGTGGCCACCTTCGCCTCCGGTCCGACGAACTCCATGCGCGGCGCTGCCTTCCTGTCCGGTCACACCGACTGCGCCGTGGTCGACGTCGGGGGTACCACCGCCGACATCGGGATGCTCACCCGCGGGTTCCCACGAGAAGCGTCCACGGAGGTGGAGGTGGCGGGCATCCGCACCAACTTCCGCATGCCGGACGTGCTGAGCATCGGCATCGGCGGCGGCTCACTGGTGCGCGGTGGTGGCCACGACAGCGGGGGCCATGGGGGCCCTGTCACCGTGGGGCCTGACTCCGTGGGCTTCCGCTTGACCCAGCGCGCCCTCGTCTTCGGTGGTGACGTGCTCACCGCCACCGACGTGGCCGTCGCCGCGGGACTCGCGGACGTGGGGGACGCCTCCCTGGTGGCTCACCTTGACGCTTCGTTCGTCGCTGCGGCGCTGGCGCGCATCGGCGCCGACGTCGCCGAGGTGGTGGACAGGATGCGGCTGAGCGCGGAGCCGGTGCGCGTCGTCGCCGTCGGAGGCGGATCGATCCTCCTACCGGACGAGCTGGCCGGCGTCGGCCCCGTCGAGCGGCCCGAGAACCACGCCGTCGCCAACGCCATCGGCGCCGCGATCGCCCAGGTGGGAGGAGAGGTGGACCGCGTGTTCACCGTGGCACCGGGCCAGCGCGACGTCGTGCTGGACGCAGCGAAGTCAGAAGCCGTCGACCGGGCCGTGGCGGCGGGAGCGGACCGCAGCAGCGTCCAGGTGGTCGACGTCGACGAGGTGCCCATGGCCTACCTGCCCGGAGGGGCCACGCGCATCCGTGTGCGCGCCGTGGGAGACCTGGTGCTCGACGCCCTGGCGGGTGCCCGGTGAGCGCCACCACCTCGCAGACCATCACCGAGCTCGGTGCGCAGGACGTCCCTGACGTGGCCGCCGGCGCTGCGGTGCTCGGCACCGGCGGCGGGGGCGACCCGTACATCGCGGCGCTGCTGGCCCGAGCCGCGCTGCAGGAGCACGGCCCGGTACCGGTCGTCTCCCTCGAACAGGGCCCGCTGGCCGACGACGCAGCCGTCTACCCGGTCGGCATGATGGGCGCCCCGACCGTCATGGTCGAGAAGCTGCCCCCAGCCGAGCAGCCCGCGCAGGCGGTGCGTCTGCTGGCGCAGTACCGCGGTGAGCGTCCGACGCACGTCGCGTGCCTCGAGATCGGAGGGCTGAACGCGCTCTTGCCGTTCGTCGCCGCTGCGCAGCTGGGACTGCCCGTGCTCGACGGCGACGGCATGGGCCGGGCCTTCCCCGAGCTGCAGATGGTGCTGCCGACCACGTACGGCGTCCTGACCACACCGATGTCCATCACCGACGAGAAGGGCAACGGCGGCATCTTCGACACGTCCACCCCCCTGTGGGCGGAGCGGCTCGCCCGCACGGCGACGGTGGAGATGGGCTGTTCGGCCACGATCTCCCTGTACCCGATGAGCGGGACGCAGGCCCGCGCGTCGCTCGTGCCCGGGACCGTGTCCCTGTGCGCCCGCGTCGGTCGCCGGCTGCGGACCGCCCGCGCCGAGCACCTGGACCCCGTCGCCGAGGTGGTCGACGAGCTCGGAGGCCGAGAGCTCTTCTCCGGCACCGTCGTCGACGTCGCACGGCGCACCGAGACGGGCTTCGCCCGTGGCACGGCCACGGTCGCGGGGGCGCCGACCGGCGGGGATGCCGCGGCGCGCACCCACACCGCTCGGCTGGAGTTCCAGAACGAGCACCTGCTGGTCGCGGTGCGCGAGACCACTGACACCGCTGGTGAGGACGAGCGCCTGCTCGTCACGGTGCCGGACCTCATCTGCGTCCTGGAGGCCGACACCGGTCAGGCCGTCACCACCGAGAAGCTGCGCTACGGCCAGCGGGTGCGCGTCATCGCCGTGCCCGCTGACCCCCGCTGGCACTCCCCCGCAGGGGTGGAGCTCGTAGGTCCCCGCTACTTCGGGTACGACACCGACCCGGTGCGCGTGGCTGCCCTGGAGCCTGTTCGATGAGCCACGTCGACGCGCGCGCAGCCGACTGGGAGCGGTGGCGCGCCGGTCGCGAGGCGTCCGTCAGGTCCGTCCCCGGAAACCTCGCTCTGGTCGCCTACCAGCCGCTGGCAGCGGACGACGCGCACGTCGACGTCCTGGCCGGCGGGCCGGCGGCGGACGTCGTGGTGAGGCGGTCCGAGGGCGGAGCGCGGTTCTTTCTGCCCGAGGGCGTCGCGGAGCTGGACGGCCGGCCCGTCTCAGGTGAGGTCGACGTCGCGCTGCTCGGCGCAGACGGGGCCCCGGTGCTGCGGCTCGGGCGCTACGCCGTCGACGTCTTCAGCCTGGACGGCTCCGACGCCGAGCTGCGCATCTACGACACGCAGGCGCCAGCGCTCGACCGCTTCTCGGGCATCGAGACGTACCCCTACGACCCGGAGTGGGTGCTCCCCGCGCGCTGGTCGCCGCTGCCTGCGGTCAGTGCCGTGCCGTGGGGCTTCAGCCGCGCCAGCGACAGCGGCCACGCCAAGAAGGTCCCTGGCACGCTGTCGGCGGACGTCGAGGGCCAGCACCTCGACCTGCTCGCCTTCCTCAACGGTGAGGCGCTCGTGCTCGTCTTCGCGGACGGCACGACCGGCGCGGAATCCTACGCGCCGGGCAGGTTCTTGAGCCTCGAGCGTCCTACGGGGAGCGAGGCGGTTCTCGACTTCAACCGCGCCTTCGTGCCGCCCTGCGGCTTCTCGGACTGGTACTCCTGTCCGCTGCCACCGGCCGAGAACCGCATCCAGGCACCCGTGCGAGCAGGGGAGCGCCGCGTGCTCTGGCGCAAGCGCTGACAGCTCCTCGGAGTGGTCCGGGATCAACCAATGGACGGAATGGTCACCTCGATGCCACCGGCCATCGCCGAGGCGTGGGCGCAGAGCCCCGCGAGAGTCCAGTCGGCGGCGACCTCAGGGCCAGCCGCGGGAGGGCGTCTCTCGACCACGGCGCGGACGACGTCGTGGACGAGGTGCGGGTGGGAGCCGCCGTGCCCACCGCCCTGGAGGAACGACAGGTGCTCGCCCCCGGAGTGCACGTGCTCCCGGGTGAAGGGTGCGATGGACGGCGGCAGCAGGTCCGCGCGGTCCAGGGCCTCCATGCGCTCAGAGGTGACCGGGCGACCGCGACTGGGCTCGGGCTGTCCCATCCGGAACACCAGCGGGGGCTCCCCCTCCAGCTGGGGCCACTCGAAGCCGCCGCGGTCGCCCAGGACTGAGAAGGACTCGGTGTAGGGGCGGGCGGTGCGCTGCAGGCTGCGCGTCACCTCCAGCACCGCGTCGGTGCCCTCGAGGGTGAAGACGGCGACCTCGGCGGGGAAGGGGTTGCCGTAGGCGTCCTCGTCGGCGGGGTTGCGCCCCGATCCCAGGCAGCGCACCGACGTCGCGCGGGTCCTCAGCAGGGCCAGCGCCGGGGCCACCGCGTGCGTGGCGTAGTGCATGGGCGGGAGGCCGCGCCAGTACGGGGGCCACCCGGTCATGTCCTGGTAGTGGGCTCCCCGCACGAGGGACACCTCGCCGAGCTCGCCGGCCTCCAACAGGGCGCGGGCCAGCAGGAACTCACGGGTGAAGACGGCCGTCTCCATCATCGCGAAGACGCGACCGCTGGCCCTGGCCGCGTCCACCACGCGGCGGACCTCCTCCGTCGACATGCCCATCGGCACGGTGCAGGCGACGTGCTTGCCGGCCTCCAGAGCGGCGACGGACTGCTCCGCGTGCAGCGTGAACGGCGTCACGAGGTGGACCAGGTCGACGTCGTCGTCGGCCAGCACCGCCTCGAACGACGGCGTCCGCGCTGGCAGCGGCACCGAGAACCGGTCCCCCACCTGCTGCAGAGCCACCGGGTCGCTGTCGCAGACGACGACGGACGCCACGTCCGGGTGGCGCTGGTGGATCGGGACGAACTCGGCCCCGAAGGACAGACCGACCACGGCGACGCGGAGCCCCATCGCCCCACCCTGCACCGTGCACCGACCCGTGTCACGGTCGCATCACGTCGCACATCCGCCTGTTGACGCTGACGCCGCTGGCCACCTACTTTCACAGGGCCCATCCAGAGCGGCTGAGAGACCTGGCTCGACGACGCCGCAGCAACCACCACCCCGCCCCGCGGACGTGGAAGGTGCTACCGCCAGGACCGATGGAGGCCCTCGTGCGTCGTCCCCGCGTCCCCTCGTTCCGCCTGCCCCTCGTGGCCGCCTCGCTCGCCGCCGTGGTCGCGGCCAGCGGCTGCGCCATCTCCAGCGACGGAGGTGGCGGCGGAGGAGGTGACGGCGACAAGACCGTCCTGACGTTCTGGAGCTACTACGTCGGCGCGCAGAAGACCTGGCTCGACGGCCGGGTGGCCGCGTTCGAGAAGGCCAACCCCGACATCGACGTGCAGGTGGTCGAGACCGTGGGAGACCAGCAGGACCAGCGCCTGCTCGCCTCCGTGGCTACGAAGACCACCCCGGACCTGTTCATCAACAACATCGTGGTGGACTTCCCCACCCTCGTGGCCGGCGGCGTCACCGCCGACCTCACGCCCTACTGGGAGAAGTACGCCGACGCCGGGCAGTGGCCCGAGCAGGCCGCCTGGAAGAACGACGGCAAGGTCTACAACCTGCTGCCGTTCACCAACCTGCTCGGCATGTACTACAACAAGGACGTCCTTGCTGAGTCTGGGATCACCGAGCCCCCGAAGACCCTCGACGAGCTCCAGGAGGACCTGGCCACCGTCAAGGCTGGCGGCAAGTACGAGGGGCTCGCGCTGTCAGGCGCACCCACGGTCGAGGGCGCGTGGCTCTTCGCGCCGCAGCTGCTCGGGGAGCAGGTCGACTACTGCACCTGGGCCGACAGCGGACCCAAGGTCTCGGCCGCCTTCGACAGGCTCGGCAGCTGGACCTCCGCCGGCTACATCCCCCAGGCCGCGGCGACCTGGGACCAGAACGACTCCTGGCAGCAGTTCGTGACCGGCCGGTACGCCTTCGCCTTCAACGGCAACTGGCAGCTCGGCAACGGCGGCGACGCCGCCTTCCAGTGGGGCACCGCGCAGTACCCCGCCCCCACCGGCGGCTCCAGCGTGGTCTACCCCGGAGGCGAGGGCTTCGGGATCGGAGAGACCTCCAAGAACAAGGACCTCGCCTGGAAGTTCCTCCAAGAGGCCATCCTCAGTCCCGAGGCCGGCGAGCAGATCTTCACCACCGCCGGCTCCATCCCGGTCCGCTCGGACGCGGCCCAGTCCTCCGCCATCCAGGACGACGCGAACGCGCTGCCCTTCGCGACCGCTGCCCAGTCGACGGGCCAGTGGCCCAACAACCCGGAGACCGCGACCGCGCAGACCGCGCTCGGCACAGCGGTGAGCAGCGTCATCTCCGGCCAGGCCACCCCCGCCGACGCCGCAGCGTCCGCCACCGACGGGATCGCCAAGGCCCTCGCCGAGGGCGGCGGCACCTGCCGGTGACCTCGCCCGAGGTCCACCGCCGGGGGCCGGTGCGTCGGCCCCCGGCGGTCTTCCTGGTGCCCGCCGTGCTGCTCCTCGCGGCGCTGGCGGTGTGGCCGCTCGTGGTGCTGGTCCGGATGTCCCTGTCGGACGTCGGCCCCACCAACATCGTCGGCGACTGGCCGTTCGTGGGGCTGGCCAACTACGCCGAGGCGCTCGGTGGGGCCGCGCTGTGGGAGGCGGTCGGGCGCACCGCCATCGTCACGGGGGTGCTGCTGGCCTCCAACCTGGTGCTCGGCTTCTGGGCCGCCTCGCTGCTGCAGGTCAGAGGGCGCCTGAGCAGCGTCGTCCTGTCCGTCATGGTCTTCGTGTGGGCCCTGCCCCCGATCGTCTCGGGCAGCACCTGGAAGTTCCTGCTCACCGACACCGGTGCCCTCAACGGCCTGCTCGGCCTGGTCGGCCTCGGACCGGTCGGGTGGCTGAGCTCCCCGGCGATGGCGCTCTGGTCGGTGTCCGGCGTGGTGGCCTGGGCCGCGCTCCCCTTCTCCGCCCTCGTCCTGCGCGGGGGGCTGCTCGCCATCCCGACCGAGCTCCTCGAGGCCGCCGCGCTCGACGGCGCAGGCCCGTGGCGCACCCGCTTCCAGGTGGTCCTGCCGCTGCTGCGCCCCACGCTGTGGATCCTCGCCATCCTCACCGCGGTCTACGCGTTCAAGAGCTTCGACTTCTTCTACGTCATGACGCGCGGTGGTCCCGGCACCAGCACGAGGACGCTCCCGGTGGCCTCCTACGAGGAGGCCTTCACCACCTTCGACATGAGCACGGGCGCCACCCTCGCCGTGGTCTCGATGCTCTTCGTGGCGCTGCTCGCCGTGCCCTACGTCCGCAGCGTGCGCGCCGAGGAGGAGTCGTGAGCCGACGCCGGCCGGCTCGGAGCACCGGCGCCGTGGGGACGCGGCCCACGCCTGTGAACGCGGCGCTGCGTGTGCTGCTCGGGCTGGCCTACCTGCTGCCGCTCCTGTGGGTGGTGCTCACCTCGTTGAAGACGAACGGGCAGGTGCTGCGCGAGCCGAACTCGCTGGTGTTCACGCCTACGCTCACCACGTACGCGGACCTTCTGAGCGACGCGTGGGGCGCGGTGCTCACCTCGCTGCAGATCGCCGCGGTGGTCACCGCCGTGATCCTCGCGCTGGGGGTACCGGCCGCGTTCGCCCTGGCCCGGCGCACCACGCCGCGCTGGGTCAAGGTCGCCGCGGTGGTGCTCGCCGCGCTGCTCGTGCTGCAGATGGTGCCGCAGCCCATGACCGTCATCCCGTTGTACAGCGTGCTGGCGCGGTGGGGGCTGCTCGGCTCTCTGGGCGGCCTCATCCTCGCCGACGTCGCCCTGCTGCTGCCGTTCGCGGTGATGATCCTGCGGCCGTTCGCCCTGTCCGTGCCCGTGGTCCTCTACGAGGCAGCCGCCATCGACGGCGCCAGCGCCTGGCAGAGCTTCCGGCGGATCACCCTCCCGATGATGGGCAACGGCGTCGCCACCGTGGCCCTCGTCGTCTTCATCACCACGTGGGGCGAGTTCGTGTACGCCATCAACTTCCTGCCGCAGGGCGTGGTGCAGCCGGTGAGCGGCCTGCTTGCGCAGCAGAACTCCACGTACTCCACCAGCTGGAACACGCTGATGGCGCTGGCGGTGCTGACGTCCTTGCCGCTGCTCGTGGTCTTCGCCCTGGCGCAGCGGAGGCTGGTCAACGGGCTGACGCTGGGTGCCGTGCGCTGACCCCGCGGGGGCTCAGCGCCCGCTCCGGTACCGCGCCGCCGGGTGCGTGTCCGGCAGGCGGGGGCCCCCGCCGGTGGTCCGCTCCCGCAGCGTCTGCCCGGGCTCGTACTCCTCCCGCAGCCGCCCGCGCCGCCGCAGCTCGGGGGCGACGAGCTCCACGAAGTCCCGGGCGGTCTCCGTGGAGTGGTACTGGCGCAGGTTGATGCCGTCGATCCCCTCCTCGTCCAGCCACCGCTCCACCTCGTCGGCCACCACGTCCGGCGTGCCGGCCACGAAGAAGTGCTGCTGCCAGGCCTCGTCGATGCCGGTGGCCAGCTGGCCGACGGTGATGTCCATCGGCAGACCACCGGCAGCCACGAGGTCGTCGCGGCCCTCGGCGAGCAGGGCCTCCCTCACCGTGCGGTCCACCGGGTGCGAGGGCGCGTCGAACGGCACGCTCATGTGCACGAACTTGCCCTGCGGGTCGGTGGTGGCGCGGTAGCGCGCCAGCTTCTCCGCCACCTGGTCGTCGTTCCGGCCAGTGATGATCGCGGCCTGCACCACGAAGCGGACGTCCTCGCGGCGGCGCCCCTCGCGCTCGGCCGCCGCGCGCGCGCCCTCAGCGGTGCGGCGCACGACACCGGGGTTCGGGCCGCCGGTGAAGACCACTTCGGCGTGCCGACCGGCGAGCGCGATGCCCGCCGACGACGCCGTGGCCTGGTACAGCAGCGGCGTGCGCTGAGGAGTGGGCTCGACGAGGTGGGGGCCGGCCACGCGGAAGTGCTGTCCGACGTGGTCGATCGGCCTCACTCCGTCCGGACGGGTGTAGACACCGGCCTCGGCATCGGCGAGCACGGCGTCGTCGTCCCACGAGCCCTCCCACAGCGCGTAGGTGACCTGGAGGAACTCCTCGGCGATGGCGTACCGGGTGTCGTGGTCGATCTGGTCGGCCAGCCCGAAGTTCCGCGCGGCCCCGGGCAGGTAGCTCGTGACGACGTTCCAGGCGACCCTGCCGCGGGTGAGCAGGTCGAGGCTGCTGATGCGGCGGGCGAAGGAGAAGGGCGGCTCGTACGTCGTGGATGCCGTCAGCCCGAAGCCGAGGTGGTCGGTGACCACCGCCATCGCCGGGACCAGCACCGAGGGGTCGACCTGGGGGATCTGCAGCCCCATGCGCAGCGCGGGCGCGAGAGACCCGGTGTGCACGTCGTAGCCGCCGAGGACGTCTGCGAGGAAGACGGCGTCGAAGCCGCCGTGCTCGAGCAGCTGCGCCAGTTCCGTCCAGTAGGACAGATCCGCGTAGCGCTGTCGCTGGTTGCCCTCCTGGCGCCACATGCCGTGGGTGATGTGCCCGGGGGCGCCCATCTCGAAGAGGTTGAGGAGCAGCTGCTTGGGCTCGCTCACGTGGCGCGTCCTCCGTGCTGGCTGCCCGGGGCGTCCGGGCTCGGGCTGAAGACCGGGGCGGTGCCGTTCAGCTCAAAGTCGCCGATGGCGCGGCGGCGCTGGACAGCGGGGTTGTGGGTGGCGACGGTGCGGGCGTTGCGCCAGTGGCGGTCGAGCGCCCGGCCGAGGTCGACCGAAGAGGCGCCGCCCACCTCGAACAGCTCGCTCGTGGCACCCACCACCATCGGCAGCACCACCTGCTGGGCCTTGTAGACCTCCAGCTGCGCCGCGACGAGCGCCTCCAGCGCCTTCGGGCTGCTGGTGCCGTCGGAGGCGCGCGTGCGCAGGTGCAGGGCGAGTCCGGCGTCCAGCTCCCGCGCACACTGCAGCACGACGGCGCGGGCGGCCGAAGCGGTGGCCGACAGACCGCCGACCACCGACTGCACGAGAGGGTCCTCGCGGGGCAGCGACACCCCGGCGTGCCCGAAGATCCGCGAGCGCGGCCGGACGAAGGCGACGGCATCGTCGACGGCGGCGCGCCCGATGCCGGCCACGACGGCTAGGAGCACCAGCTGGAAGAAGCCCATGAGGTAGGCGTGTCGGCCGGCCTCCTCGGGGTCGGACCTCACGTCGGCCGGGTCGACGGCCACGTGCGTGAAGGTGGTGGTGCCGCTGCCGGTGAGCTGCTGGCCGAAGCCGGCCCAGTCGTCGACCACCTCGACGCCCTCGGCGTCGGTGCGCACGAAGAGCTGCACCGGTCGGTCGCCGTGGGCGGAGGAGACCGCTGACAGGTCGATCCAATCCGCGTAGAGGGTGCCCGTCGTGTAGTACTTGCGGCCGTCGAGCCGCAGGTCGCCTGAACCGTCCGGGGCCAGGCAGCCGGTGAGGGTGGTGGACAGGTCGGAGGTACCCGAGACCTCGGACTGCGCGTTGCCGACCAGGTCGCCCTGCAGCACCCGGGCGTACCACCGCGACCGGCGATCGACGTCGACGTCGAGGTGCTGCTGCTCCACGAACGCGAGGTGGCCTCGGAACAGGTGCGCCACGCTGGAGTCGGCCGCGGCCAAGCGCACCAGCCTGTCGAAGAGCTCCTCGAGGGTGACGCCCTCTCCCCCTGCCTCGGCGGGGACGCGCGCACTGCTGAACCCGGCCGCGGTGAGTCGGCGGACCAGGTCGTGCGGGAGGTCACGTCGGCGCTCGCGCTCGGCGGCACCCTCACGGGCCTCATCGAGGAGGAGGTCGAACGTGTCGTCCGACCAACGTGGCTCGCCGGACGACACGTTGTCAGCCATGTCGAGACCCTCCGCGCCCCGTGGGCGGAAGTCAACGGGAAGGTGCGGTCCTGGCGGTCGACCGCCTGCCAGGTGCAGTGCGCGGGGTGGTGATCGGGGTGGTCGACCGGCGGGCCATGGGGGCTCCTTCCGCCGCCGGCCTCGGCCGGCGGCGATCAGGCCACGGGCTCCAGAGACGACGACGGCGCGAGCACACCCCGAGGCAGCTGCCCGGAGGCTTCCGGAGCACAACTGCACACGAGATGCACACAGTGCCGGTTTCGAGGAGCGCCCAGCGCAGAACTCGCTGGTCAGAGCATGATCAGATGGTGTCCGAGGGGGGACTTGAACCCCCACGCCCTATACGGGCACTAGCACCTCAAGCTAGCGCGTCTGCCTATTCCGCCACCCGGACGAGTGCGTGGACGAGATTAGCACCCGGGCGGCCGGGCCTCGGGCCCCCTCCCCCGGTGCGGCGGGGCGTCACCGACGCGAGCAGCCTCAGACCCGGTCCAGACGGCCAGCCAGCTGCTGGCGGCCGGGGATCTCGAGCTTGGCGTAGACCTTCTGCAGGTGGTGCGCGACCGTGCGGGAGCTGATGCCCAGGCTGAGGGCCACCTCGGCGTTGCTCGCGCCCTGCGCGGCGAGGTGGGCGACCTCGCGCTCCTGGCTGGTCAGCTCGCGCGACCCGACGCGCCGCAGCGGCCGCTGCGGCGCCGTGGCCGCGAGCTCGCGCTGCGCCTGCCGCGCGAAGCCGGGCATCCCGGCCTCCTCGAACGCGTCGACGGCGCGCTGCAGCGGACCACGGGCGTCCACGGCGCGTCGCGCCCGGCGCAGCAGCATCCCGAGCGTGAGCTCGGCGGTGCCCGTGACGAGCGGCGGGCCGCCCTCGCCCGCGGCAGCCGCCAGGAGCGCCTCCTGCTCGGCCACGTCGTCGCTGGTCAGCGCCGAGCAGAGCAGGCGGCTCACACGCGCCAGCGGTGTGGCACTCCCCTGCGCCCAGGCCGCCACCTCGGAGAGGACGGCCCGCAGCTCGGCCGGGTCGGCGCCGGCCTCCTTGAGCGAGGTGGCGTACGGGATGGAGCTGACCAGCGCCCCGGTGCTGGGCACCTGGCCCGCCGGCCACATCGGGCGCAGGACCTCCACCGCCAGCTGCACCTCGCCGCGCAGGCGGTGGCTCTGCGCGTGGGCCCAGCGGGCGCCGTCGGTCTCCGTGGTGCGGACGTCCAGGGCTGGTAGGGGCGTGACGAGGTCGGCGGCGCTGTAGCAGCGGACCACGTCGATGACGGCCTGCGCCTGGGCCACAGCCGCCGCCAGCTCCGGGGCGTGCTGCAGGTGGCCACGCGCCAGGGCGATGTGCTCCTCCGCTCGGGAGATCGAGGTGTCGAGGTGGGCCGCGTAGCGCGCCAGGTGCAGGTCCACCGCTGCCGGACCGGTCAGGTGGGGCGCCCGGCTCCGTCCCACGGCCCCGACGAGGTCACCCCGGCCCAGGGCCCGCGCTGCGTCCGCCGCCCACCGCAGCACCGGCAGGGAGCTGCGGTCCAGCGCCTCGAGGACCTCCACGAGCGCCTCCTGCTGCTCGCCCGGGACGGCGTCCTGCCAGGGCACCAGCAGCGCCGACACGGCACGGACCTGCCCGGCGACGGGCTCGGGCAGCCTCTCCGCCGCGGCCAGGATCGCCTCGGCGGCCGGGCTGCCGGTGCCGCGCAGCGCCACCACCGACAGCACGGCCGCCGTCAGCAGCGCCTCGTCCGCCGCCCGGCCCGCACCACCGGCAGCGACAGCACCGGGGCCGTCCTCCGCCGCGGCGTCCGCGCACCGCCCCAGCGCCTCGACGAGCTCCACCACGGCCCGCTCGCGCTCCCCCACCACCAGCGCTCGCGCGGCACGGGTGCGCGCCACCAGCGCGGCGTCCAGGGCGGTGCGAGGCCCGCCGGCCCGCTCGGAGAGCGCGGCGGCGAGCAGGGTGCGTCCCAGCGCGGAGGCGGTCTCCGCGGCGCGCAGCAGGTCGTCCCGGCGAGCGTCGTCGTCGTCCTCCAGCTGCGCCGCGAGGGCGAGCAGGTCACCAGCGCGGCGCGGGTCGTGGCGCAGCAGCTCCTCCGCGCCGGAGCGCAGCCGTGCCGCGGCGCCGGCGCGCTCGCCGGCGTCGTCCGGCGTCGACAGCGCCTGCTGGCGCAGCGCCTCGCCGGACAGGCGCGCCGCCAGCTCCGCGCGGCCCTCCGCGCGCGCCGAGGCCGCGACCGGCTCCAGCACGGCCGCCCAGGCCCGGTGCGCCGTGGCCCGCTCGCCGGGCTCCACCCCCTCGGCGGCGAGCTCGGCCAGGAGGGGGTCGGGCGCCGGCTCGGGCAGGTCCTCGAAGAGGTGCACGCCGGCGGCACGCCCACCGTCGGTGAGCAGGCGCTCCACGCGGCGCGCCAGCGGTGCGCCGGAGGGGTCGTCGAGGAGCCCCGCGACCAGCAGCCTGCGGCGCTCGGCGGCCGGCCGGGCCTCCAGGTCGAGCACGGCCCGCTGCACCCACGGCAGCGCCGCGCTGCGCAGGGCCGTCGTCGTGCCGGCCGGCGCGGACGCCTGCGCGAGGCGGCCCAGGTCCACCAGGCGCCGCGGGCGGCCCGCCGCCAGCCGCAGCACGCGCTCACGCGCGATCGGCCCGGAGTCCGGAGCCACCTGGGCCAGGAGCACCTCCGCCGCGACGGGGTCCAGGGGGGCCAGCTCCACCACGCGGTCGGCGTCGGGCCAGTCCAGGGCGGGCTCGGATCCCGGTGCCGCCAGGAGCAGGCACACGGAGGTCCCCGACAGGCGCCGGCACAGGAAGCGCAGCACCTCCAGCGAGGCCTCGTCGGCCCAGGGGACGTCGTCCACGGCCACGAGCACGGGACGGCGCCGCGACACCGTCTCCAGCGCCCAGAGCACAGCCATCGACAGCGGTACCTGCCCCGGTGACGGCACCGCCCAGCCGGTCACGGTGTTCAGCGCGGCGCGCGGCGCCGGCGCCAGGTCCTCCCCGGCGGCCGCGAGGCGGTCCAGCTCCTCGACGAGCGGGCTCACCAGCTGCTGCAGGAGGGCGTTGCCGATGCCGGCCTCCTCCAGGACGGCGCGCCCGCGCACCACGCACCAGCGCGGCTGCGCTCGCGCGACGCCTGCGGAGGCCTCGAGCACGGCGGTGAAGCCGGCACCGGGGGGACCCGCCACCACCACGGTCGTCCCGCGCCGGGCTGCGGCGCTCGCCAGGGCAGAGGTGATGGCGCCCAGCTGCGCCGCCCGGTCTTGGACCACCCGTCAACAGGTACCAGAGGTGACGATTGATCACCGTCCGCAACTGGACCTGACCTGCGAGGCTGCTGACAACGTGGGCCGTCAGCCGGCGCTGTCGCTCGAGCAGTGGGCCGCAGGGCGCGGCGCCGCCCCCGCGGTCACCCGCACGGAGTGGCCGCGTCATAGGCAGACCCCTTGCCCCACCCCTTCCGCAGGCCCCTGGCGCAGCCGTATCCTGCGGGTCCCCTGACCGGGCGACGGAGCCCGGTCGGCGCAGGAGGGAGGCCAGACGTGCCCACCTCGGAGCACGGCAGCGACGTCCGCCGGCGGCCGGACCCACCACCGCCCGGCAGGCACCACGTGGTGGTGGGCTACGACGGCTCCGAGGGCGCGGTGCGCGCGCTGGCCTGGGCCGGCGAGGAGGCGCAGCGGCTGCGAGCGCCCCTGCGCGTGGTGGTCTGCGTCGACTGGCACCCGGTGGCCAGCCCGGAGGCCGCCGGGGCGCTGCTCGCGCCGCCGGACCTGCGCCGGCTCGGTGAGCAGCTGGCGGACCAGGCCGTGGCGCGCGCTCTCAGCGACCACCCCGGGCTCGAGGTGGCGCGCGCCGTCCACGACTGGGCCTCCGCCGTCCCGGTGCTCCTGGAGGAGAGCGGCGCGGCCCGGCTGGTGGTGCTCGGCTCCCGCGGTCACGGCGCCTTCGCGGACCTGCTGCTGGGCTCCACGAGCGCGCAGGTGGCGGTGCACGCCCGCTGCCCCGTGGTGGTGGTCCGGCCCGCGCAGCGGGGGACGACGACGCCGGGACGCGGGGTCGTCGTGGGAGCCGACAGCTCACCGGCGGCCCGGGGCGCCCTGCGCTTCGCCCTCGAGGCGGCGGCGGCGCGCGGCGCGGAGGTCACCGCGGTGCGCGCCTGGCAGCCGCCGTCGCTGTGGGGCTCCACCCAGCACGGGCCGGCCCACGCCCAGCTGGTGACCCTCGAGCGGACCCAGGCGGAGCTGTTGGACCAGGTGGTGCGCGAGGCGCAGGGCGCCGCCCGGGGCGACTGCTCGAGCGTCGTGGTGCACCGGCGCCTGGTGCGCGAGCACCCCGCGGCGGNNGCTGCTGCACGCGGCGCGAGGCGCGGAGCTGCTGGTGGTGGGGTCGCGCGGCTCGGGCGGGTTCCGGGGGCTGATGCTCGGGTCGGTGAGCCGGGCCGTCATCCACCACGCGCACGGCGCCGTCGCGGTCGTGCACGGCGAGGACCGCCACGATGACGTCCAGCACGTCGAGGACCCGCAGGGCGAGGACCGGCAGGGAGTGGGCTGAGCCCGCCCGCCACCCCGCCGGGCGCGGTAGCGTCCTCGGCTCGTGGCGCGCTCGGACACCGACCCCCTGCCCCCGCCCCCCGACCCCGTCCTGCAGGCCGAACG
>NZ_VDMJ01000169.1 GCF_006335115.1 Streptomyces sp. NP160 | reverse complement strand
CACTATAACCATATTCAAAAATAACTTCTTCACATTTTTGAGCGATTGCTAAACTTGCTAATGTAGGTTTGCCGTGGAACATGTTTTGCCCTTGTCTACGAAGTGTAGATTCAACTTCGATTAATGTTGCTAAACCATCACTCATACCTGATGCAAATAAACGTACAGGTGCTTGTGCAACAATTTCAGAATCTACGATAACTGTATCAGGGTTTTTAGGGTAGAATTCATAACCACTAAAT
>NZ_VDMJ01000168.1 GCF_006335115.1 Streptomyces sp. NP160 | reverse complement strand
CTCCATTAGCTTCAGGTACTAGTTATGATACACCAAATTTAACAATAACGACCTCTTATTTTGTTGAAGATGTAATTACAAAAGGAAATGTAGGATCAACAAACCACTCTGCAAGTGGAGGTCAATTTGCTGGAGGAACAACAGACCGTTATTTAATATTTGACTCTTCAGAATCTGTAATGCTAAAAGAAGTGACAGTAAATGCTGGAC
>NZ_VDMJ01000167.1 GCF_006335115.1 Streptomyces sp. NP160 | reverse complement strand
CCCATGTTGTTGAGCGCGGTAATTAAAACAATTCAGTACAACAAGATCATCAATTTAAGAGCACATGGCGTATGGAACAAATAAAAAAAATATTTTACAACAATTTAATTTGGAGACTACCCTACAACGTTAAATATTACTTTTTTAAATTTAAACACCCTAAAGGTTTTAAACAGAAGCAAGCCTTACGCCAAATAAAAAGTAAAGGTGACCATCTGTCACTGAAAGGG
>NZ_VDMJ01000166.1 GCF_006335115.1 Streptomyces sp. NP160 | reverse complement strand
AGCATTACATAGCGAATCGGTGCAGCCAAATGTGGAACACGCACATAATTTTGCCCAACCAAAGCCTCGTCCAATTCGCCTGCATGATGCAGCGGCAACCAGGATTGATCCAATAAAACCTGCTGGCAAATAAAGGCTTCGATTGCACCCGCTGCCCCCAGACAATGTCCCGTTTTGTGTTTGGTGCTGCTCAAGGCCACAGCTGCATCTGAAAAAACGGTCTGTAC
>NZ_VDMJ01000165.1 GCF_006335115.1 Streptomyces sp. NP160 | reverse complement strand
ATATTTCAGAAACCATTCAGAAGTATTCAGAAAAACGTATTGGTGTTTTAGCATTTAGTAAATCTTCAGACCATGATGCCGTTGCATTTCAAATTGTCCTTTCAGAATCTACAGATTTACAAGAAGCTGCATCAAAACTATATGACGCCTTACATCAATTAGATAAGCAAGATTTGGACATCATTATCGCTGAGCGGTTTCCAGATATTGAATTAGGTAAATCTATCAACGAC
>NZ_VDMJ01000164.1 GCF_006335115.1 Streptomyces sp. NP160 | reverse complement strand
CATTGATGCAGGACAATTAAATTTAGCACCAACAAAAGAAGATTCCCTTTTAAGAGATGTTATAGATAAAGAAGATAAGTATAACGTTTTTGAATCAGGATTGCCTAATACTAACTTTGTGCTATTTCCACCAGTTAATGGAACTATATCTGAGCCCTATAATGTTGAAGAAAAACACTATGCTGTTGATGTAGTGGTTGCCGAAGATACGCCTGTAAAAGCTACAGCAGATGGCACAGTGATTTTTGCAGAATGGACAGTACAAACAGGATACGTTGCTATTATAGAAC
>NZ_VDMJ01000163.1 GCF_006335115.1 Streptomyces sp. NP160 | reverse complement strand
GGCAAGGGCGTGCTGTCGCCCATCGACACGGCGTCGGTGTGCGTCAACGTCGACGACGCGTGGTTCACGAAGAACAACAAGAAGAAGCCGGCGGGCCTCGACGACCTGACGAAGCCGGAGTACAAGAACCTCATGGTGGCGCCGGGTGCCTCGTCGAGTTCGCCCGGCATGGCGTTCTTCCTCGCGACGGTCGGCAAGTACGGCGAGAACGGCTGGAAGCCGTACTGGAC
>NZ_VDMJ01000162.1 GCF_006335115.1 Streptomyces sp. NP160 | reverse complement strand
ATAGAAAATGTGGAGACGACATCTCAATATATAGGTCATCGTATCGGCATCAAGAAAAAGTCAAAAAGCAAAGAGTAATACAACTTAGAATTTAGATGAATATGATTTAAGGACTCTTTTGTGCCTTGTTCTTACTTAGTTTACTTTGTATAACATCACAATGAGTCCTTATTTTTTAACAAATTGAATTACCTATAGAAAGGAATGGACATATGTTAAGTATTAAAAACTTATCAAAGGTCTATGCAGGTGGTAAAAAAGCTGTAGATAATATGACCGTAGACATTGAATCAGGAGACTTTATTGCATTTATT
>NZ_VDMJ01000161.1 GCF_006335115.1 Streptomyces sp. NP160 | reverse complement strand
GGGCTAAGTATATTAAATAACAATATTTACCAATTGACGTGGAGAGAAAATACTGGACTTGTATATGATGTTGATACTTTTGAAAGAACTAGTAGTTTTAAATATGGTCAAAGTAAAGAAGGATGGGGAATTTGTAATGACGGAATAACGCTTTACAAATCTGACGGAACAGAAAGCATCTGGTTACTAAATCCTGAAACTCTTACTGAAGATTCAAAACTTCAAGTTTACACTAATAGAGGTAAAATTATAGGCATTAATGAAATGGAATGGATCAACGGTAAAATCTATGCCAATCGTTATCAGAAAAATGGTGTCGCTATTATTAGTCCAAAAAATGGTGCTGTAGAGGGTGTAATAGACTTTTCGCCTTTGCGTAAATTAGTGACCCAACATCAA
>NZ_VDMJ01000160.1 GCF_006335115.1 Streptomyces sp. NP160 | reverse complement strand
CCGCCGCGCGGGCGGCCGCGCAGTTCGCGGCGATGCGCATCGCGGCGGGCGTCTGCGCGGCCAGCACCAGGCTGCTGCTCACCGGGGCGGAGGGGTCCTGTTCTCCACGCAGCGCCCCGACGTGGCCCGCGCCACGCAGGAGTCGCTGCTGTGGGAGGTGCGCGACGGCCGTGCGGTGCTGACCGCCCAGGGCGACCAGGTCGCCGAGGTCGCCGTGCCCGCCACCGGCGACTGCGAGCTGGTGGCGGACCTGCGCGGCG
>NZ_VDMJ01000016.1 GCF_006335115.1 Streptomyces sp. NP160 | reverse complement strand
ACTGGGGTGCGCGAGTGCGAGATGGGGGGTGGCGCGGGGACAGCGGGGGCGGGGTCAGCGGGCGCCGTAGGCGCGCACGGCGGCGCGGACGGCGGTCAGGGCCGCCTCGTCGACGCGGTCGGCCGGCTGGTCGGAGGAGCCCAGGCGCGAGCCGACCACGTCCTCCGGCACCTCGGCCGGAGCGCAGCCGCGGTGCGCGGCCTCCTCGCGCAGCACCGCCCAGACCCGCGCCACGGCCTCGCGGGCCCGCTCGTGGGAGGCGTCCGGGACGGCCTCGCGGACCACGGGCACCAGCCAGTCGGCGTCGAAGGTGCCGGCCGGCGGTCCGAAGACCCGCTCCCCCGAGACCCAGTCGCCGCCCAGCGGGCCGCCACCAGCAGGCACGGCGGTCAGCTGGTCGAGCAGGACGACGCCGCCGCGCCCCCGCGCCCGGAGCCGCCCTTGGGCGTCAGGCCGAGGTTGGTGCGCAGCTCGCGCGGCAGCGAGAACACGAGGTCCTCGGTGGCCGTGCGGACCTCCTCCGGCTCTCCGTAGCCGCGCTCGGCCAGGGAGCGCAGCACGTCGTCGACCAGGACCTCCGGGACCGACGCACCCGAGGTCACGCCCACCACGTCGACGCCGTCGAACCACTCGTCGCGCAGCTCGGTGGCGGAGTCGACCCGGTAGGACGACGTGGCGCCGTTCTGCAGCGCCACCTCGACGAGGCGCACGGAGTTGGAGGAGTTGGCCGAGCCGACGACGATGACCAGCTCGGCGCGCGCGGCGACCTTCTTCACCGCCACCTGGCGGTTCTGGGTGGCGTAGCAGATGTCGTCCGAGGGCGGGTCGGCCAGCTGCGGGAACTTCTCGCGCAGCCGCGCGACGGTCTCCATCGTCTCGTCCACGCTGAGCGTGGTCTGGGAGAGCCAGACCACCTTGGACGGGTCGGGCACCTCGACAGCGTCGACCGAGTCCGGTCCGTCGACCAGCGTCACGTGGTCGGGGGCCTCTCCCGCGGTCCCCTCGACCTCCTCGTGGCCCTCGTGGCCGACGAGGAGGATCGAGTACCCGTCACGGGCGAAGCGCACGGCCTCGCGGTGCACCTTGGTGACCAGCGGGCAGGTGGCGTCGAGGGTGTGCAGCGAGCGGGCGGCCGCGGCCTCGCGCACCGCCGGGGAGACGCCGTGGGCGGAGAAGACGACGCGGGCGCCCTCGGGCACCTGGTCGGTCTCGTCCACGAAGACGGCGCCCCGGCGGCTGAGCACCTCGACGACGTGCTTGTTGTGGACGATCTCCTTGCGCACGTAGACGGGGGCCCCGTAGTGCTCCAGGGCCTTCTCCACCGTCTCGACGGCCCTGTCGACTCCGGCGCAGTAGCCGCGCGGCGCCGCGAGCAGCACCTGCTTGCGGCGGGGCCGCAGGTCAGCGGCGTCGGCGGTCTGCGCGCCGTCCACAGGGGCGGCGTTCGTCTCCAGCGCTGTCACCCCTCCATCGTAAGGTCGCAGCGTGGTGGAAGCCGGAGCGCAGACGGCCGAGCGGGGGTCCGGCCAGTCCCCGTCGGCCCAGCAGCCGGCCCCGGCCCAGTCGCTCCCGCCGACCGCCGCGCAGACCAGCGCCGAGCACCCCTGGCCGGTGCGGCTGCTGACCATGAAGATCAGCGACTACGTCGCGAAGATGCCGCAGGTCTGGGTCGAGGGGCAGGTGGTCCAGGCCACCCGGCGGCCCGGCACGACGACGGCGTACCTGACGCTGCGCGACACCGACGTCGACATGTCGCTGCCCGTCAGCGCGCACGTGCGCCTGCTCGACGCGCTGCCCGGCGGGCTGGCCGAGGGCGCCCGCGTGGTGGTGCGGGCCAGCCCCGAGTTCTGGACCAAGCGCGGCGTGCTGCAGCTGCAGGCCACCGACATCCGCCCCGTGGGCGTCGGCGAGCTGCTGGCCCGCATCGAGCACCTCAAGCGCGTCCTCGCCTCCGAGGGCCTGCTCGACGAGCACCGCAAGAAGCCGCTGCCCTTCCTGCCGCGCTGCGTGGGCCTGGTGTGCGGGCGCGCCAGCGCCGCCGAGCGCGACGTCGTGCGCACCGCCAGCGACCGCTGGCCGGGCGTCCGCTTCGAGGTCCGGCAGGTCGCCGTGCAGGGCACCGGAGCGGTCTCCGAGGTCAGCGCCGCCGTGGCCGAGCTGGACGGCCACCCCGACGTCGACGTCATCGTGGTGGCCCGCGGCGGCGGGTCCCTGGAGGACCTGCTGCCCTTCAGCAACGAGGCCCTCTGCCGCGCGGTCGCCGCGTGCACGACGCCCGTGGTGAGCGCGATCGGCCACGAGGTCGACAACGTCCTGCTGGACCTCGTGGCGGACGTGCGCGCCTCCACCCCCACCGACGCCGGCCGCCGCGTGGTGCCGGCGGTGGCCGAGGAGCTGTCGGGGCTGGAGGCCGCCCGCTCGCGGCTGCGGCGCACGGTGCTGCGCCTGGTCGACTCCGAGAGCACCGCGCTGGCGCAGCTGCGCTCCCGCCCGGTGCTGGCCGACCCGCGCGCCCTGCTCGCCGAGCCCACCCGCACGGTCGCCGAGGCCCGCGAGCGCGGTCGCCGGGCGCTCGAGGGCCGGCTGCGCGAGCAGGCGGGGGTCCTGGCGGGCCTGACGGCGAGCGTGCGGGCGCTGAGCCCGGCCGCGGTGCTGGAGCGCGGCTACGCGGTGCTGCAGACCGACGAGGGCCAGGTGGTCCGCTCCCCCGAGGACGCCCCGACCGGGGAGTGGCTGCGGGCGCGGTTGGCGCGCGGGTCGATCGTCGTCGAGGTGGTCGACTCGGAAGACGATCCAGAGGACGACGACGAGGGCTTCGGAGAGGACGGCGATGGCTGACGCACCGGCACTGCCCGAGGATGTCGCGCAGCTCGGCTACGAGCAGGCCCGCGACCAGCTGGTCGAGGTGGTGCGCCGCCTGGAGACCGGGGGCGCGAGCCTGGAGGAGTCGCTGCGCCTGTGGGAGCGCGGCGAGGCGCTGGCCACGCGCTGCCAGCAGTGGCTGGACGGAGCCCGCGAGCGCCTGGAGGCGGCGCGCGTCCAGGGCTGAGGGTCAGCCCTGGGCGGTCGCGGGGCTGCTGGCGGGGCTGCTCGCACCGGTGGCGCTGCTGACGGCGGCCACGGCGGCCTGCGCCAGCGTCTGCAGGTCCGCGTCGTCGCCGCGGCTGGTGACCGCCAGGGCGGGGCCGCCGCCGCTGCTCGAGGGGTCGCTGACGAGCGTGGTGCTGCGGGGGTCGGCCCTGGTCCAGACCTCCCACGTGCGCCCGGCGAGCTCCCGGGTCCCGTCGGCGGTGGCGTCCTCGCCGGCCACGCCCTCCACCCACCCGGGGGTGGCGGCGGCGGTGGCGGTGATGCCGCCGTACGCACCGGCGGGGTCGAGGTAGCCGACGTGGAAGGTGGGCAGTCCCTCGGCGGCGTCCGGCCCGAAGCGGCTGTTGGACGCCTTCCAGCCCTCGGGCAGCACGGGCACCCCCACCGGCACGCCGGCGGCGGTGGCCGAGGCGGAGGTGGCGGCGACGTCGGCGGGGGGCCGCTGGTCGCCCTGGGGCCTGGCGGTGAGGAAGAAGACCACGAGGACGAGCGCCAGCACGAACAGCATCGTGCGCAGCATGTCGCCGGGGGTCTCGAACCCGCGGGGGCGCTTGCCCGACGGCACCGGCGCGGCGGGCGGCGACGACGGCGACGACGGCGCGGGGCTGGGTGCTGCCGCGGGCTCGCTCACCCCTCCATGCTCGCACTCGGCGGGCGGGGGCCCTCGCGCTCGCCCGCTACAGTCCGCTCCCAGCGCTCGCGGGTGTGGGCGCCGGAGGAGGAGGTCACCCCGTGAGCTCGGTGCTCGTGATCGGCGAGGCGCTGGTCGACGTCGTCCACGCCTCGGACGGCGGCGTCCGGGAGTACCCGGGCGGCAGCCCGATGAACGTGGCCATCGGCCTGGCCAGGCTCGGCCGGCCCACGCAGCTGCTGGCGCACCTCGGTGACGACGAGCGCGGCGAGGGCGTCCTGGCGCACCTGCGCGCCTCCGGCGTCGAGGTGGTCGAGGGCACCGTGCGGCCCGGTGCCACCTCCACCGCGCAGGCGACCCTGGGCGCGGACGGCTCGGCCACGTACGTGTTCGACCTCACGTGGGAGCTCCCGGAGGGCCCGGCGCTGGACGCCGCCCTCCCCGAGAGCGTGCTGGCGGTGCACACGGGCTCGATCGGGTCGTGGTTCGAACCGGGCGCCGGGGCGGTGAGCCGGCTCGTGCAGCGCTACCGCGCCACCGCCACCACCACCTTCGACCCCAACCTCCGCCCCGACCTCATGGGCGACCCGTCGCTGGTGCGGAGGCGCATCGACGCCCTCGTGGAGCACTGCGACGTGGTGAAGCTGTCCGACGAGGACGCCGACTGGCTCCAGCCCGACGGCGACCACGAGGCGCTGCTGGCGGCCTGGCTGGAGCGGGGTGCGTCCCTCGCCGTCCTGACCCGGGGCGAGAAGGGCCTCGTGGCCCTGGCCCGCAGCGGCCGCGCGGAGGTCCGCGCTCCGAAGGTGCAGGTGGCGGACACGGTGGGTGCGGGCGACTCCGTCATGGCGGCCCTGGTCGACGGGCTGGCCGAGCACGACCTGCTGGGCGCCGACCGCCGCGACGCGCTGCGCGACATCAGCAACGACGACGTCCAGACGCTGCTGGCCCACGCCGCGCGCGTGGGCGCCATCACCGTCTCGCGCCCGGGCGCGGACCCGCCGTGGCGCCGGGAGCTGCTCGGCGTCTGAGCCGGCGCACCAGGGGCGTCCGTCGACGGCAGCGGGCGCCCCTGCGCGTTCCTGGTGCATCATGCGGCCGTGCCCGTGCTGCCCCCCTCCGTGCGCCCTGACAGCCCGCCGCCCTCCGCGGGGCGGCCCTCGACCCCCGCGCAGGCGTGGGCGGCCCTCGCCGAGGGCAACGAGCGCTTCGCGGTGGAGCGCAGCTCCGGCGCGGGCAGCGCCTCGCGCCGCGCGGAGCTGGTCACCGAGCAGCGCCCGTTCGCGCTGGTGGTGGGGTGCTCGGACTCCCGGGTCCCCGCGGAGTTCGTCTTCGACGCCGACCTGGGCGACCTCTTCGTGGTCCGCACCGCCGGCCACGTCGTGGACGCCGCCGTGCTGGGCTCGGTGGAGTACGGCGTGGAGGTGCTCGGCGTGCCGCTCGTCGTCGTCCTCGGCCACGAGCGGTGCGGTGCGGTGGCCGCGGCGCTGGACGCCCTCGACGGCGGGTCGGTGCCGGGCGGGTACGTCCGCGACATCGTGGAGCGCGTCGCGCCGAGCATCCTCGTGGCCCGCCAGGGCCGCGGCCGCGACGACGACCCGGCGGCCGAGGCCGCCATCGTCGGCTCCTCGCACGTCAGGGCGACGGCCAACCTGCTGGCCGAGCGGTCGACGGTGCTCGCGCGCGCCGTCTCCGAGGGCCGCGCCGCGGTGGTGGGCGCCGCCTACGAGCTGGCCACCGGCCGCGTGACGCTGCTCGAGGGCGCTGACGCCGTCTCCGCCTGAGCGCGCCGTGGACACCTGGACCGAGCTCGGCCGCGCCACCGGCGCCACCGGCGAGGTGGTGCTCCGCCGCCGCCCGGACCCCGCGTCGGGGTCCGACCTCGTGGAGCTGGTGGTGGGCGGGGTGCTCGTCATGGACGACGGCGACGCGTCCACCGAGCGCCTCCTGGCCAGCGCTGCGCTCGAGCTCCTGGGCGCCGACGGCCGCGCCGCCCCCGGCGGGTGGCGGGTGCTGGTGGGCGGCCTCGGGCTGGGGTTCACCCTCGCGCAGGTGCTCGCCGACCCGCGGGTGGCCGAGGCCGTGGTGGCGGAGCTGGAGCCGAGCGTCGTCGCGTGGGTGCGCCAGGGCCTGGTGCCCGCCACCGCGGGGGTGCTGGCGGACCCGCGCGCCAGCACCGTGGTGGGCGACGTGGCGGACGCGCTGCGCGCGGCCCCGCCCGCGTCACTGGACGCGGTGCTGCTGGACGTCGACAACGGGCCCGGCTTCCTCGTGGCCCCCGCCAACGCGCGCCTGTACGACGACGACGGCCTGGCGGCCGCCGCGGCGGTGCTGGCCCCGGGCGGGGTCCTCGCGGTGTGGTGCTCCCACGACCCGGCTGCGCTGGCGGACACCGCGCGCGCTGTGGCGGGGATCACGGACGTGCGCGTGCTGCGCCGCGTCGTGGAGCGGGAGGGCCGCGAGCTGGAGTACTGGCTGGTGGTGGGCCGGCGCGCCCCCGCAGACCGTTGACCGGCAGCTGACCGGGAGCCCGTGTCGGCGCACGTGCCGGCTCTGCGACGATCGGGACCATGGCTGACGCGAAGGGCCCGACGGTGGGCGCAGGAGACGGCGCGGAGTACCGCATCGAGCACGACACCATGGGCGAGGTCCGCGTGCCCGCGGCCGCCCTGTGGCGGGCGCAGACGCAGCGCGCGGTGGAGAACTTCCCCATCAGCGGCACCCCGCTGGAGCGCAGCCACATCGAGGCCCTCGCGCGGGTGAAGAAGGCTGCTGCGCTGGCCAACGCCGAGCTGGGCGTGCTGCCGCAGCCCGTGGCGGACGCGATCGCCGCCGCCGCGGACGAGGTGGCCTCCGGCGCTCACGACGAGCACTTCCCCGTGGACGTCTTCCAGACCGGCTCGGGCACCAGCTCCAACATGAACGCCAACGAGGTCATCGCCACCCTCGCCAGCCGCTCCCTCGGCGAGGCGGTGCACCCCAACGACCACGTCAACGCCTCCCAGTCCAGCAACGACGTCTTCCCGACCTCGGTGCACGTGGCCGCGACCTCCGCCGTCGTCAACGACCTGGTGCCGGCCCTGGAGCAGCTGGCCGCCTCGCTGGGGGCCAAGGCCTCCGAGTTCGCCGAGGTGGTCAAGTCCGGCCGCACGCACCTCATGGACGCGACGCCCGTGACGCTCGGCCAGGAGTTCGGCGGGTACGCCGCCGCGGTCCGCTACGGCGTCGAGCGCCTGCGCGCGGTGCTCCCGCGCGTGGCCGAGGTGCCCCTGGGCGGCACGGCCGTCGGCACCGGCATCAACACCCCCGCGGGGTTCCCGCAGCGGGTCATCGAGCTGCTCGCGCAGGACACCGGGCTGCCGCTGACGGAGGCGCGCGACCACTTCGAGGCGCAGTCCGCGCGCGACGGGCTGGTGGAGCTGTCCGGCCAGCTGAAGACCATCGCGGTGTCGCTGACCAAGGTCAACAACGACATCCGCTGGATGGGCTCCGGGCCCAACACCGGCCTGGGCGAGCTGCGCATCCCCGACCTGCAGCCGGGCTCCTCGATCATGCCGGGCAAGGTGAACCCGGTCATCAACGAGGCCGTGCTCATGGTCTGCGCCCGCGTCATCGGCAACGACGCCACCGTCGCGTGGGCGGGCGCCTCGGGCGCCTTCGAGCTCAACGTGCAGATCCCCGTCATGGCGCTCGGCGTGCTGGAGAGCACCCGCCTGCTGGCCAACGGCTCCCGCGTGCTGGCCACCAAGGTGGTGGACGGGCTCGAGGCCGACGTCGAGCAGGCCCGCCACTACGCGGAGGCCTCGCCGTCGATCGTCACCCCGCTCAACCGGGTCATCGGCTACGAGGCGGCGGCCAAGGTGGCCAAGCACGCCGTCGCCCAGGGCGTCACCGTGCGCCAGGCGGTGCTCGACCTCGGCTTCGTGGAGCGCGGCGAGGTCACCGAGGCCCAGCTCGACACCGCGCTCGACGTCATGTCGATGACGCGGCCGCCCTCGAAGGCGTGACGGGTCGCTCCTGCCGGGGCCGGTGCGCCCGCCTCGGCAGGGGCACCCGCTCGGCGCGCTCAGCGGGCGAGCCGAGCCACGTCAGGGCGGTGCCGGCGAGGTTCATGCCGCCGCCGAAGGCGAGCAGCAGCACCCGGTCCCCCGGGAGCAGCGCCCCCGCTCGGCGGGCGGCGTCGAGGGTGACCGGCACCGAGGCGCTGCCGGTGTTCCCGAGCTCCTCCACGGTCGTGTGCATCCGCGCCCGCGGCAGGCCGAGGGAGGCCGCCAGGCCGGCGAGCATCACGCCGTTGCCCTGGTGCGGCACCACGTGGTCCACGGCCGCCGGGTCCCACCCGGCCCCGGCGAGCACCTCGGCGACCAGGCCCGGCACGCGCTCCTCGACGAACTCCCGCACGCCGCGCCCGTCCATGCGGAACCAGTGCTGGCCCTCGGCGAGGGTCTGCTCGCTCGCCGGCAGGCGGCTGCCGCCCGCGGGCACCCCGATGAGGTGCGCGCTGCTGCCGACGCCGTGCAGCACCGCCCGGCCTACCTCGCGGCCGGCCGGCGCAGCGCCCAGCACCACGGCCCCGGCACCGTCGCCGAAGAGCACGGCGGTGCGCCGGTCGGAGCGGTCCAGGATGCGCGAGTACACGTCGGCGCCCACCACGAGCGCCGGGCGCCCGTCCCCGGCGGCCACGAGCAGCGCCCGCGCCACCTCCAGGGCGTAGACGAAGCCGCTGCAGACCGCGTTGACGTCGAAGGCTGCGGCGCCGTCGGCGCCGAGCGCCGCCTGCACCAGGCTCGCCGTGGGCGGCTGCGGGGAGTCCGGCGTGGAGGTGGACACCACGACGACGGCGAGGTCCGCCGCCGCCACCCCGGCGTCGGCCAGGGCCCGGCGAGCGGCCTCGACCGCCAGGTCGGAGGTCGCCTGCCCGGGCAGCGCGTGCCGGCGCTCGCGGATGAGCGTCTTGGCCTCGATCCACTCCGGGGTCACCCCGGCGGCCTCGGCCACCGGGCCGTTGGGGACGACGACGGGCGGCAGGTAGCTGCCCGTGCCGAGCACCCCGACGCCCGTGCCGCCGCTCATGCCAGGACCTCCGCGCGACGGGACGCGGCCCGCTCGAGCACCGCCACCGGGTCGCCCGTGGCCAGCCGCACGGCTTCCGCCATGCGAGCGGTGTCGTAGACGGCGCCGTGGAAGGACAGGGAGAGGTTGAGGTGGCCGCGCAGCTCGGTGAGCGAGGCCGTGACGCCCTCGGCGGGTGCGGGCGTGGACACGGACGTGGCCGTGGCCCGCGCTGCGGGCCCGTCCCACGGCAGGTCGGCGAGCGCGGGGTGCTGCATGCTCGTCACCGCCAGCACCGGGCGGGGACGGGCGGGCACCCGCTCGCCGGTGGCCGTGCGGGCGGCGCGCGTCCGCGGCAGCAGCTGGCGCGCCGCGCCGAGCGTCATGGCGCTGAGGGGGCGGGCCGCCTCCACGGCTGAGCGCAGCGCGGTGGTGATCTCCCGGGCGTCCCAGCGCTCACCGACCGGCAGCTGGAGACCGGCCACGAAGTTCCCGTGCACCGCGGCGCCCGGCGGCAGGTAGCGGCGGGCGTCGACCAGCACGGTGGGCGGTCCCTGCGGCGGCAGGCCGACCGCGGCGAGCGCAGCGCCGACGAGCACCGTCTGGACGGCGACGCCGGAGGTGCCCTTCCCCTGCGCCCTGCGCCAGGCGGTGAGCTCGGCCAGCTGCGCCTCGCCCATGACGGCGTGCACGGCGGTCGTGGACGGGCGCAGGAGCGCGCGGCCGGCGTCGTCGTCCTGCTCGCCACCGCCGCCCGCGCCGGTGGAGGTGGCGGACGAGGCAGCGGCGGCGGCGCGGACCGCGGCGAGCGTCAGGGCCACCCGGCGCGGGTGGCGGCCGTAGTGGTGCGCCAGCGCGCGCAGCAGCGGCGACGTCAGGTCGGGCTGCTGCGTCCAGGCCGGCGGCCGCCCGGTGCGCGCCACCTCGAGCAGCGCCGCGGGCAGGCCGAGCATGAGGCCGCCGTCACCGGCGGCGTGGCAGATGAGCAGCGCCAGGTGGCGCCCCGCGACCACCCAGCGCACCGGCACGTCGTCGGTGCGGTGGGCCTCCAGAGCGCGGGCGAAGGCCGAGAGGCCGACCTCGTCGGGGCCGGGCCCGTCGTGGACGAGCACCGCCCGCCGTGCCAGCTGGGCGACCGGCAGCCCCGCGGCCACCCAGCGCCCGCGGGAGGCGTCCAGCGCCTGGCCCAGGCGCGCGGCGGGGAACGCCTCGGCCAGGGCCCCCGCCGCGGCCACGAGGTCCTCGTGCGGCGGCAGGTCGAGCGGCCCCAGCACGATGCTCGTCCGGGTGCCGCTCCACAGCAGGTCCCTGGTGCCCAGGCGCTCGGTCGCGCCCGCCGTCGTGGTGTCCCCCATGTCCTGCTCCTCCCGGGTGGCGCGGTGCGCGCGCGTGGTCCTGTGCTCTCTGCGGTGCTGCGGTGGGGTGCGCCGGGCTCAGGTGCCGTCCGGGTACCAGATGGAGACCCAGTCGACCTGCACCACGGCGTCGCGGGTGGCGTCCCACCCGGGGCGCACGTAGCCCTGCAGGACGAGGTGCATCGGGTCGACCGGGACGTCGGAGGAGCGCATGAGCCGCACCCCGTCGAGGAAGTAGGTGACGCCGGACGGGGTCCACTCGACCGTCGCCACGTGCCACTCGCTCCACGGGGCGGTGGTCTCGGCGCTGCCGCAGTGGGCCTCCGGGTCGCCCGGGCAGTGGTGGTAGGCGCGCACGCCGCCGTCCAGGGCCCCCTCGGCGAAGTCGATCTCGCCCTCGTCCCAGACGTTGGAGTCGGGCCAGGCGAGGAAGGCGGCGTGGTAGCCGCGCGAGGCCGCCTCGCTGCGGAAGCGCACCGAGTAGCGGCCCCCGACGTGCCCGCCCCAGCGGCCGTCGACGAGGGGGACGATCCCGGAGACCAGGGGGACGCCGCCCTCGGTGCGCCAGCGCATCCGCAGCGCGCCGCCGGAGACGGAGAGCACGTCGTCGCTGTACGCCCCGACCTCGAAGGTGTCGGGGAAGCCGTCGTAGGCGTGCCAGCGGTCCCCGTAGGCGCTGGAGCTGAACGAGCCCTCGGGCACGTCGGTGTCGAAGCCGTCGGTGAACACCTGGTGCCACCCGGCCAGGTCGCCCACGGGCAGGGCGGCGCCCGCGGCCTGCGCCGAGTCCGGGGCGCTGCTCCGCACCCCGCCCGAGGCGGACGTCTGCACCGCGGCGCTCCACGGCGAGCTCGCTCCCCCGGACCCCGCAGGGGCCTGCGACGCCGGCGCGGACGGCGCCGGCGCGGAGGGCGCGGGACCACCGCCCGGGCTCTGCGCCGACGACGACCGACCCGCCCCTGCGGCGGGGGCGGAGGCCGCGGCCGCGGTGCCGCCGGCCGCCGCGCTGCCGGGGGCCTGCACGCCCCAGCTCGTGGTGACGTGGACGAGGGCGCCCGCAGCGCTGAGCGCGAGCACCCCGGCGGTGACCGCGGTCCACCGGCGCGCGGCGCGCGAGGGGCGCGGCGCGCGGCGGAGCCGCCGGGGGGCGCCGCGGTCCGGCGGTGAGGTCACAGCAGTGCTTCGGCCGCCGGCCGGGACGACCGGAGGGCGCCCTGCGCCCTTCGGGTGACCCCCGTGCGGGAGCCGGGTCGGCTCAGGCGTGGGTCAGCTCGCCGCTCAGGTCGGCGGCGGTGAGGTCCAGCTCGGCGCGCTGGGCGGGGATCGCCGCGGGCAGGGCGCTGGAGGCAGCGCTGCCGGAGGTGCGGCCGGAGCGGGTGGCGCGGCGGCGCTCGTCGAAGATCGTGCCGAGCACCCGGAACCCGTCGCGGAAGGTGTTGAGGTTGCTCACGCCGTAGCGGCGCTCGGCCTCGAAGCTGGCGACCTCGGTGATCTTCTTGCCGGCGACGGCCACGCGGACGTTGATCATCGTCTCGATCTCGAAGCCGTCGCCCCACTGCGCGGCGGTGGTGCCGTGCGCGGTGGGCAGCGCGAACGCGGCCACGCAGTCGCGGCGGAAGGCGTTGTAGCCGTAGCAGAGGTCGCTGTAGCGCGAGCGGAACAGCGCGTTGGTGAGCGCGTTGAGGCCCCAGTTGCCCGCGCGGCGCAGGCGCGTGATGTCGTCGCTGCCGCCGCCGGGGGCGAAGCGGGAGCCCTTGGCGTAGTCGGCGCCGGCGTCGAGCGCGGCGGTGAAGTCGGCGATCTCGGCCGGGTCCATCGACCCGTCGGCGTCGATCATGACGATGTAGTCGCCGGTGGCGGCCTCGAAGCCCGCCGCGAGCGCGTTGCCCTTGCCCTTGCGGGTCTGGCGGACCACCACGCAGTCGGGGCGGACGGCGAGCGCGGCCTCGACCGTGCCGTCGACGCTGTTCGCGTCCACGAGGACCACCTCGGTGACCTGCTCGGGCAGGCGCTCGAGCACCCAGCCGACGTTGCGCGCCTCGTTCTTGGTCGGGATGACGACGCTGACGGTGGCGGCGCTGGTGCTGGTCATCGGTGCTCCCCCGGGACGTGCTGTGCTCCTCGGGTTCCGGTTTCGCCACTCGCTCCCCCGATCCGCACGCGGCGACCAGTCCGCGGATCGGGATCCTCGCGTCTCCCGGTGGCCTCGTCGGCCACGGGTGAACACTCTCAGTCACCTCGCCGCCGTCACAATGCGTGATGAGCACTGTCACCCGGTCAGCGCACGGGGTGACGACACGTCGACGAGCTGATCACCGCGGGCCACCAGGCGTCGTGCGTATCCCGCCCTGGGGACACCGACCCAGCAGTGGTGATCACGCTCCGTGCTCGCCCCCGGCTGCGTAGGGTCCGCCGTGTGCGGATCGTGCTCGACGTCCTGGAGCCCAGCCGCCTCGGCGGCATCGAGGTCACGCTCCTGGAGGACGTGCGCGGCCTGTCCGCGCGGGGCCACGACCTGCACGTGGTCCACGGCCCGGCGCGCTACCGGCCCGCGCCCGGGGACCTCCACGACGACCTGCTGGCGGCGGGCGCGCACCTGCACGGCCCGCACCGCGTGGCCTGGTCCCCGGGACGCACCCCCTCGGACCTGGCCGCCTACGCGGCCAGCGCTCGGCTGCTGCGACGGCTGCGACCCGATGTCCTGTGGGTGCAGCGCTTCGAGCACCTCGCCTGGGCCCACGCCGCCCGCTCGGCCACCCGGACACCGCTGGTGTGCCACCTGCACCACGCGCCCATGTACCGCCGGCCCGTCCAGCGGCTGCTGGCCGCCGGCGTGGGTCGCCACCTGGCGGTCTCCGAGTTCACCCGCCGGCAGTGGGTGGACGCCGGCCTCCCGGTGGACAGGGTCGGCGTGCTGCACAACGCGCTGCCCGCGGGCGGCTACCCGCCGGGCGGGGCGCAGGAGCTCCGGACGGCCCGCGAGCAGCTGGGCCTGCCGGCCGAGGCCCGCGTGGTGCTGCTGTACGGCCTGCTCGTGGAGGGCAAGGGCGCCGGCGTGGTGGCCCGGGCGTGGCAGGAGCTGCAGGCCGCGGAGCCGTCAGCCCACCTGCTCGTGGCCGGT
Organism: Streptomyces sp. NP160; assembly: GCF_006335115.1. Classification (GTDB taxonomy): domain Bacteria; phylum Actinomycetota; class Actinomycetes; order Actinomycetales; family Quadrisphaeraceae; genus Quadrisphaera. Next base: position 89,476 of record NZ_VDMJ01000016.1, on the reverse strand, counting down.
GACGTCCCGCAGGGGCACCCGGACGGCGGGCTGCCGGGCGTGCTCGAGGCCGCCGTGGCGGCGGGCCGGGCCACGCGGCTGGGCGTCCAGCGCGACGTCGTCCCGCTGCTGCACGCGGCGGACGTCGTGCTCTTCCCATCGCTCATGGCGGAGTCGTTCGGCAGGGTGCCGCTGGAGGCGCTGAGCACCGCCAGACCCGTGGTCGCCTCGCGCACCGGCGCGGTGCCGGAGGTGCTGGCGGGAGCCCCCGAGGGCCTCCTCGTGCCGCCGGGTGACCCGGCCGCGCTCGTCGCGGCCGTGCGCTCCCTGCTGCGGTGGCGCGACGACGACGACGGGCTCGGCGACCGCCTCGCCGCGCTGGCGCGCCGCTTCGACGCCGAACGGCGCTGGGACGCGCTGGAGGCCGAGCTGGCCTCGGCCGCCGGCCAGCCGCCTCCAGGCCCGGGTCAGGAGGCGTAGGCGAGCAGCTCGGACAGACCCGCGTTGCGGGTGGTGGCGCTGACCGAGGTGGTGGTCAGCCGCAGCGACGTGGTGGCGCGGGGTGCGAAGGCCACGGTGGTGGCGCTGCCGTCGTCGGCGAGGGCCGGCACGGCGACCCGGGAACCGTCGGAGAAGGTCAGCACAGCACCCGTGATGCGGTCGTCGGTGTTCGGCCTGTCGTGCAGCACCACCCGGCCGAGGGTGACCGGCGCGGACCACGCCAGGGACAGGGTCGCGCCGGCGCCGCCGCCCGCGCTGGCCCACTCGGCGGTGTGGTCGCCCGGGTAGCCGCCGAGCACCCCGTCGACGGCCTTCGCGGCCGTCTGGCCGGTCGCGCTGCTCTGCGAGCTCGCGGTGGCGGTGGCGGAGCGCGCCAGGTCGACCGCCGGGGCGGGGGTCGGCGTGGTCGTCGGCGTGGTCGTCGGGATGCCGGTGCCGGCCGGGGTCCAGGCCTGCAGCTCGGCGAGACCGGCGTTGGCGGTGGTGGCGCTGACGGATCCGACCCTGAACGTGAGCGAGGTGGTGGAGCGGGCGCTGAAGGTGACGGGGGTGGCCGCCCCGGCGTCGTCGAGGGCTCCCACGGCGACGGTCGTGCCGTCGGAGAAGGCGAGGGTGCCGCTCGTGACGCGGTCGTCGGCGTTGGGCCTGTCGAAGAGGACCACCGAGGACAGCACCACCGGCGACGCCCAGGTCAGCGTGAGGGTGCTGCCCGCACCCCCGCGCTGCGTGGCCCACTCGGCGGTGTGGTCGCCGGGGTAGCCGTCCACCACGCCGTCCACCGCCTTCGCCGCGGTCTGCCCGGTGCCGGCGTTCTGCGAGGAGGCGGTGGCCGTCGCGGTGCGCGCCGCGTCGCTGCTGGCCGTCGGGGTCGGCGCTGCCGAGGGCAGCGAGGTCCCGGAGACGTGCTGGCGGGCGAGCCAGCCGGCCTCGTACTTCCCGGAGCACGCGGAGGTGCTGCCGCACATCTGGTCGTCGTAGGGCGCGTAGGCGTACAGGGCGTCCTGCTTGGCGGCGAGCGCCGCGCCGGTGACGTTGGCCGGCAGGTCGTTGACCGGGTAGCCGTAGTAGCCGACCACGGGCGCCTGGCTGGCGGCGGCGTCGCGGGCCAGCACGGCGACCTTCGCGACCGCGTGGTGGTCGGGGTGGTCGACGTCCCCGGCGTGGGAGAAGTCCTGCGTGCGCACCGCTGACGGGGCCTGCGCGCGGATGACGGCGGCGACGGTCGCCACGAGGGAGTCCGCGGTGTAGATGGCGCTGGGCGTCCCGGTGGTGGAGATGGTGGTGCGGCCGCCCTGCAGGAGCGCGGGGATGCTCGACCAGCCGTAGCGCGAGGAGCCCTGGGCGTCCAGGCCGCCGTCGGGCAGCCGCAGGTAGACCATCGTCAGGGGCCGGTCGGACAGGCTGGCGGTGGCGACAGCGGTGCCGGCGAGCGTCGTGGTGCCGGTGGTCCAGGTGCCCGCGGACCGGGTGGCCGTGGACCACGCGGCGCGCACGCCCGCCTCCCGGCTGCGCGGGTAGCTGCTGTCGCGCCCAGCGTCTCCGGACGTGGCGTAGACGATGGTCGTGCAGGTCCCCGCGGCCAGCTCGGAGGACAGCACCGGGTTGAGGAAGAAGAGGTCGTCGTCGGGGTGGGCGACCACGGCCACCGTCCCGCCCGTGCACGACGCCGCCGGGGCGGCCGCGGCCGGCGGTGCACCGGCTCCGGCGGGCGCGCCGCCCACCAGCGCCAGCGCGGCGGCGCCCGCTGCCAGCAGGCGCACCAGCGCACCGCGGCCCGTCGTCACTGCCAGCACGTCGCCTCCAGGGTCTGGCCCGCGGTGATCCGCGGATCGTCACTCACGGTAAGGAACGGAGGTTGCTCAGCGTGAGGACCAGGCGTCGGAGCCACCCGTTCGCCGTGGCGCGCACCCGATGGGACGTCACTGCGCGTCGTCGTCCAGGTCCTCAGCGGGCTCCGGGGCGCGCTGCGCCCGGCGCAGGGCCACCCACAGCCACGGCAGGCACGCCAGCGCCGCCGCGGTGCGCGCCGCGACCCAGGCGGGGTCCTGCGGGAGGGCCACCGTGGCGAGGGCCACCGCCGTGGCCGACCCCACGAGCAGCCACGTCCGCGCCGGGGTCGCGGGCAGCCGGACGGCGCGCGGCAGCAGCGCGCGCTGCACCACCGCCTGCACCCAGAAGGCCACCACCGTGGACGCCGCCGCGCCCGCCAGCCCCCAGTGCGGCACCAGCACGACGTTGAGCACGGTGTTGACCACCGCCGCCAGCGCCGCGGCCACCGCCAGCGGCCGGCTCCGGCGCACCGTGATGAGCGCGCGGGTGGTGGCCAGCGAGGTCACCACCGGCAGCCCCGAGAGCACCACCAGCGCCACCACGAGCAGCAGCCCCTCGGGCGCGAAGCTGGGTGGCGCCAGCACGCGCAGCGCCAGCGGAGCCCCGAGCACCACCCCGAGCACCACCGGGGCGAAGAGCAGCAGGAGGTGGTCGCGGCTGGCGCTGATCAGCGCCCACCGGCGGCGCTCGTCGCGGACGTCGGCGATCCGCGCCGCCCACGCCTGGCCGAGCAGGACGGCGAGGGTCACCGACAGGAAGCCCACGGTGTACGCCACCTGGTACCGGCCGGCCTCGGCCGACCCCAGCAGCCGCTGCACCACGAGGCGGTCACCGGCGTTCAGCACGAAGACCGACAGGCCGCTGAGCATCAGCGGCAGGCCCAGCGCCACCGACCGCCGCACGAGGCGGTGGTCGGCCACGCCGCGCAGGTCCGGGCGCACCGCCACCAGGCCGACCCCCACGGCCAGCACCTGCCCGGCCACCACGCCCCACGCGTACGCCTGGGCGCTGCGCTCCACCAGCAGCACCGCCGCCAGCCCCAGCACCTGGCTGCCCACCGAGGCCGTGGCGCTGGCAGCGGTGAAGGCCACGAGCCGGTCCTGCGCGGTGAGCAGCGCGAGCACGAGGGCGGTCGCGGCGGCGGGCGCGGTCCAGAGCACGGTGGCCAGCACCAGCGGGGTGAAGCCGCCGAAGCCCAGCGCCGGCGCCCAGAGGGGCCCGGTCAGCCCGCTCAGGACGGCGGTGGCCGTGGACAGCACCAGGCCGACGCCCACCAGGCGCCGGGCCCCGGCGTCGTGGCCGTCCTCGGCGCGCTGCACCACCAGGGACTGCTCGAGCCCGGCGGTGGAGAGGACCACGAGCACCTGGTGGACGGCGAGGGCGCTGGCCATGAGGCCCAGTCCCGCCGGCCCGAGCAGGTGCGCCAGCAGCGGGGAGACCAGCGCCGCGGTCACCAGGGGCAGGGCCGAGACCAGCGCGTAGACGGCGCCCCGGCCGAACAGGTCGGCCCGGGCCGCGGCCGCTGGACCCGCAGGAGCTGCAGGACCCGCCAGCTCCGCCGCGGGGGCGGCGGGCTCGAGGACGGCGCTCACGAGGAGACCGCCGACAGCAGGCGCACCAGCGTCGCGGCCACCGCCACCGCGGCCGCGGCCCCCAGCGCCAGCGCCACCGGCCCCGGGCGGGCGCTGGCGCCGCCGCGCGGGACGCGCAGCTCGCGCAGCACCGACGTCGCGACCACCAGCACGGCGGCCAGGACGAGCGCGGCTGCGCTGAGAGCGGTGGCGGGACCGAGGGCTGCAGAACCGATCACGAGGCGCCTCCCGGCAGGTCGGAGCGGCGCAGCAGCACGACGTCGCCGTCGTCCACCTGGGCCGTGTACTGCCCGGACGCGAGCAGCTCGCGCTCGACCGCGTCGAGCCAGCCGGGTGCGCGACCGTCGGCGTAGACGCCCTGGGCCTGCTGGGTGGGGGTGAGCAGCAGGTAGTCGGGCCGCTGGTCGAGCACGCAGGCCGCGGGCGCCTCGTCGCACGCTCCCGTGCTGTCGGTGGGCACGCCCACCTCGACGTCACCGCTGAGGGTGCGGGCCGTCATGAGGTAGGGGGCGTTGCCGAGCGAGGCCACCCAGGTGCCGGAGGGGACGGTGGCCAGCAGGTGGTCGGCCACGGCCAGCTCAGCGGTGCTGGTGCGCTCGAAGGAGGCGTTCAGGCCCCGGGTGGTGGTGGCCGCGACGCCGCACACCACGACGGCGGTCACGAGCACGCCGGTGGTCACCGGGCTGCGCCGCCGCGTGGCCCCGCTGCGCCCCGAGCTGGCCGTGGTGCCCCGGCGCTCGGCGTGGCGGGCGCGGCTCGGGGGCGTGCGCAGCGGGGTCCGGCGCGGGCGGCGTCCGACGCCCACGGTCCGGGGGGCTCTGGCCGTGGCTCTGGCTCGCAGCGCCACCACCAGCCGCACCAGCGCCTCGGCGGCCAGGGGCGCCAGCAGCGGGGTGGCCAGCAGGAAGCACCGGATGACCACCTCCCCGCCGTAGCTCTGCACGGCCACCAGGCCGAACGGCAGGGCGGCGAGCGCCCCCACCAGCAGCGCGCCGCGGCGTCCGCGGCGCAGCCACCAGCCGGCCACCGCCGTCAGGGCCAGGGCGCCGGAGGTGGCCAGGCGGACGACCTGCCCGACCTGGTGCAGGGGCACGTCACCCACGCGGGCCGCCACGCCGCCCTCGACGGCGGCGGAGACCTGCCCGACGTCGCCGAGCAGGGCGGCCAGGTGGCCGGACCAGTAGCCCTCGGCGCCGAAGCTGAACCACGCGGTGAAGGCCAGGCCCGCCACCAGCCACAGGGTGCGGAAGCGGGTGGCCCCCAGCGCGGTGATGACGACGAGCGCGCCGATGGCCACCAGCGGCGTCAGCTGGTGGGTGACCACCATGGCCAGCAGCACCAGCCACAGGAGGGCCTCGGTGCCCCAGACCGCGGCGCGGCGGGTGCCCGCCGGCACGGCGGGCGTGGTGCGCCACGCCCCCGCGAGGGCCCGCAGGCGCTGCACCGGGGTCCCGGTGGCCGGAGCGGGCGCGACGGCCCGCCACCACCACAGGAGCACCGCGAGCGCGGTGGTGAGCCAGAGCACCGCCACCGCCTGGGGGGCGAAGTAGTCCTGCTGGTACCAGTCGGTGAGCACCACGAGGAACAGCGCCAGCCAGGCGCTGGCGGCGCGACCCGTCACGGCGCGGGCGATGACGAACAGGGGCGCCAGCACGAGGACGTCCAGGACGACGGGGGCCGGCGCGAGCAGCACCGTCGCGTCGGGCAGCCCGCCCACGGCGACGACGTGGGAGGTGGCCGCGAAGAAGCCCGCCCAGCTCATGCGCGCGTCGAACGGCGGTGGGAGCACGCCGGTGGCGCTGATGAGGTCCGCGAAGCCGCGGTGCACCCAGGCCGTGGGGGTGGAGACCTCGCCGGTGGCGGCGCTGAGCAGCGACGTCTGCGAGACCACCACGAGGAGCAGCGCCGGGAGCAGCACCGCGGGGTCGGGGCGGCGCCCGAGCAGCCCGACGGCGACGACGACGCCGGTCAGCGCGAAGCACGCGAGCAGCGGCCAGCCGACGGCCTGGACGAGCCCGAGGTCACCGATCGCGGAGGTGTCGAGGGTCGTGGCCTGCAGGACGAAGAGGCCGGCGGCCACGGCCGTCCCGGCCCAGCCGACCAGCCGTCGCCGGACCCGGCTGCCGGCGGTGCTCGACGGCACGGGGAGCGCTGCGCGCACAGCGGGACGCGCCCGCGCCAGCAGAGCGCGCAGCGCCCCGGGGGGCGGGCTCGGCGACCGCAGCGCGGCGAGGACGGCCAGGGCGGCGGAGGCGGCGAGCACCCCGGCCTCGGTGGCCAGGGGGGCCCACGCACCGGCGAGGAGCGTGCCCAGCGCGAGGAGCACGGTCACCGCCAGCGAGGTGCTGGTGGCCAGCGCCGCACCGAGCGCCCGGCTCTGGGGGCGCAGCAGGAGCACGAGGGGTGTGCCGGGCAGGCACAGCGCGGCCAGCGCCGCGACGGTCCCGCGGACCGGCAGCGGCACCAGCCCGGCCGCCCACCCCGGGGCGGACGGGGCGCCGGACCAGGCCACCAGGGCCGTGACCAGGCACAGCGCAAGGGTCGCCAGCACCAGGCACCGCTCGAGCAGTCCGCGGGTGACTGGACGGCGCGGTCTCACGAGCCCGGCCCGCGGCCTGGGGAGCGACGGAGCGGCTGCGGCGCCACCGCGGGCGGCGCCGGTGGACCCGGCCGCGACCGGGCGGGCCCCGGTGGCGGCGCTCACGCCGTCGAGGGCGCCGCGGAGCGCCCCCGGCGCTGGTGGGGGGCAGCGCCCGCGTCGGGGGCGGCCGCCCCCACGGCCGCGCGCCGCTGCACCGCCACCCGTCGCGACCGCAGGTACAGCCCCGGTCCCTGGAGGTAGCCGACCAGCTCGTGGCCGACCAGGGCCAGCGGCATCTCCGCCGGCTTCTTGGCGTTCTTGGTGGAGGACGGGGCCAGCAGCGTCCACACGCCGCGCGGCACGCAGAGCAGCACGTCGCGCGCGGGTCGGCCGCCGCCGAGCACGATCTTCGTGAGCACGGCGGACATGCCCACCCCGTAGCCGCGCATCTGGGCGCGCAGCGCCTCGTAGGTGTCGCGGTGGAAGTGGCGCACGACGGCGGTGGGGCTGTAGACGGCCACCCGGCCGTCGAGCAGCACGCGGCGGAAGACGTCGAGGTCCTCCCCGCCCTGGGCCGGGCTGCCTGCGCCGAGCGCCTCGTCGAAGCCGCCCAGGGCCCGCAGCGCGGCGGTCCTGAAGACCATGTTGTTGCCGCTGCCCACCTCGCCGGAGGTGTAGGGGAAGAACGCCGAGCGGTGCCCGGGCTCCCCCAGCCCACCCGGCACGGCCACGCCCTCCAGCGCCCAGGTGGTCTGCACGAGGCCCTTGTCGAAGACACCGGCCTGCTCGAACCACTCCTGCTCGACCGTGGCGACCTCGGCGGCGAGCACCCGGCCCGTCACCAGGGCCACGGCGCCGGTGGTGTCGCGGCGCAGGACGGCGAGGAGCTCGGCCAGCCAGGTGGGGTCGGGCACGGCGTCGTCGTCGGTGTAGGCGACCAGCGTCCCGCGGGCGGCGGCCAGCCCGGCGTTGCGGGCGGCGGACAGGCCGCGCACCGGCTGGGCGAGCAGGCGCAGCCGCGGGTCCTCGACGAGCGCCGACGACGAGGGCTGCGCGAGCAGCGCGGCGACGCGTCCGGACGCCGGGTCGTTGTCCACCAGCACCAGCTCCAGGTGCGGGTGGGTCTGCCCGAGGACGGCGGCCACCGTGCCGACCAGGCGGGGGTCGCGGCCGAGGGTGCAGACGACCACGGTCACCAGCTCGTCGCGGGCCACCCGGGCGTCGGGCGGGGAGGCGGGCCGCGGCAGCGCGGCGCCCGCCGCGCCGGCGGACGGGGCGGAGGGTCCCGAGGGGACCGCCGGGTGGGTGGTGGCGCGGCCCGCGAGGTACCCGGAGGCCGTGACGGCGAGGCCCGCCACCAGGACGGCGGCGCGCGCCAGACCGCTGGCGTCGCCGCGTAAGGCGGCGCGGGCCTCCCGGGCCAGGGCTCGGGGCAGGACGCGGGCCACGTAGCCGCGCTCGCTGCTCAGCGCCGCGCCGGCTCCGGCGGCCCGGGCCACCTGCGCCTTGGACCGGCCCTCGTGCCAGCAGCGGGAGAGCAGGTAGCGCACGCGCTGGCGCGCGGCGGGCACGGTGTGGTCGACGGCGAAGGCCGTGGCGCGCGGCGTGCGCGCCCCGGGGAGCTCGGCCCGCACCCGGATGCCCATGAGGGTCTCCTCGCAGCCCACGGGCAGCGTGCCGACGCGCCCCAGCTCCGTGGAGAAGCCGCCGGCGGCGGCCAGCGCCGTGCGCCGCACGGCCATGCAGGCCCCGATGGGGTTGCGGACGGCCTCGCCGTCCGCGGGCAGGCCCTCGTAGTCGCAGCCGACCACCCAGCCGAACTCGGCGGGGAACCAGCGCGGCGCTCGCCCTCCCTCCCAGTCGGCGTGCACGGCCCCGGCCACCACGGCGACGTCGGGGTCGGCGGCCGCGGTGCGCAGGCCCGCGATCCAGCCCGGGCGCGGCAGCGCGTCGTCGTCGAGGAAGACCAGCAGCTCCGCGGTCGTCGCGCAGACACCGGTGTTGCGCGCCCCGGACAGCCCGCGGGGGCCGGTGCTCTCCACCACGACCACCCCGTCGGGCACCGCGGCGGCGAGGGCCGCGGCCAGCTGGGGGGCGTGGTCGACCACGAGGACCACCTCGTCGAGGGGACCGTCGCACTGGCGGCGGGCCTCTGCGACGGCGGCCAGCACGGACGCGGTGCGCTGCGGGGTGTACGCGCAGACGACCACGGCGACGGCGGGGGCGTCGTGCACGAGGACTCCTCGGTTCGTCGAGGAGGCCGCGCCGGTCGAGCACCGGCGTCGTCAGGACCGCCCCTCCCCCGGTACTGCGGCAGGAGCGGAGATCACCTGAACACCGCGCCGGGGACGGGAGCCCGCTCAGCGCATCATCGACCCGATCGGCGCAAGAGGCGCACGAGCCCGTCCACCAGCCGGGCGACCTTGCCGGACTCGCGCGCGTAGCCGGTGGCGCGGCGGTCGACGAACGCCTCGCAGCCGCACAGGCCGCAGTCTGCGCCGCGCCGGTAGTGCTCGTGGGCCTCGCGCTGGTGCCCGCAGCGCGCGCAGGGGGCGGTCGTGCGGGCGTCGCTCACCGCTGCAACCTACGGCAGCGGCACCCCGCCGGGCGGCGACCACGCGCGGCGGTGAGCACCGCCGCGCGCCAGCACGCTGGTCAGCGGCTCGTCGGCGGCTCGTCGGCGGCTCGTCGGCGGCTCGTCGACGGCTCAGTACCAGTTGACGGCCTGGCTGTGGGCCCACGCCCGGCAGGGGGCGCCGTAGGAGCTGGCGATGTAGTCGAGGCCCCAGGCGATCTGCACGCGCGGGTCGGACTCCCAGCCCTCGCCGTGGGAGGCCATCTTGGCCCCGGGCAGCGCCTGGGGGATGCCGTAGGCGCTGGAGGTGGGGTTGTCGGCGGACCACTTCCAGCCCGACTCCTTGGTCCACAGCCGGTCCAGGCAGGAGAACTGCTCGGCCCCCCACCCGCGCTCGGCCGCGAGCGGCCGGGCGACGGAGCGCGGATCCGCCTGGGCGGCCGCGAGCTCCGCTGCGGCCCGCTCGGCGGCGCGCTGCGCCTGGGCGGCGGCCACGGCGTCCCGGGCCTGCGCCGCGGAGCGCTGGGACGCGGCGGCGGCGAGGGAGGCGTCAGCGGCGTCAGCGTCGGCCTGGGACAGCAGCTCCTGCACCTGCTGCTGGGCACGGGCCACGGGGTCTGCCGGGTCGGCGGGCGCCCCAGCCGGCTGGTCACCCGGCTGGTCACCCGGCTGGTCCGCCGGCTGACCGGGGGGCGCCGAGGGCTGGTCGGCGCTGAGGCGGTCCTCGCTGCGGCTCGCGGCGCTCCCCCGCTCGCTGACCAGCTCCGCCTGGAGGGCGGCGGCCTCGGGCGGGGCGGCCGCCGCCTGCTGCTCCGCCCCGGCGGCGCCCGACGACCCGGCCGAGCGCCACACCTGGGCCACCCGCTGCGCCGTCAGGTCCTCCTGCGCGGAGGTCGCGGCCTCCTGCTTGGCGGGGCCCACGAGGGTGCCACCGGTGGCGGTGAGCACCACGGCGCCAGCTGCGACCACCCCCGCGGCGGCGCGCAGCGGCACGAATACCGGACCGCGCGCCCCCTCGGCTGGGTGGGCACGACGACGACGGGGACGGAGCACTCAGGACCTTCCGGGCGGCGCACCTCGCACGCGGCGCGCAGGAGTGCCCCGGGTGGTCCGCTGGGACCCGGGGGAAGGGCGGGCCTGGTGCGAGGACGCAGGGTCAGGGCGCCGGCACCTGCACCGTGGCAGGTGGGCTCCCCGGGTGACCCGGAGCGCTGTCGTGGACCGACAGTGCCATCCGGCTGCCCGGTCTGTCCAGGTTCAACCACCCTCGTCCGTCCGGGTGACCTCTGTCTCCACAGAGGGTGACCTGGTCACCCCGACACGTGACGGGGACGTGAGCGGTGCGTCACACCTCGAGGACGTCCATCATCTCGGTGACCAGGGCCGCCACCGGAGACCGCTCCGAGCGGGTCAGCGTGACGTGCCCGAACAGCGGGTGGCCCTTGAGCGCCTCGATGACGGCGGCGACGCCGTCGTGGCGGCCCACGCGCAGGTTGTCGCGCTGGGCGACGTCGTGCGTGAGCACCACCCGCGAGTTCTGCCCGATGCGCGAGAGCACCGTCAGCAGCACGTTGCGCTCGAGGGACTGGGCCTCGTCGACCACCACGAAGGCGTCGTGGAGGCTGCGGCCGCGGATGTGCGTCAGCGGGAGGACCTCGAGCAGCCCGCGCGCCATGACCTCCTCCACCACGGCGGGGCTCACCAGCGCCCCGAGGGTGTCGAAGACGGCCTGCGCCCAGGGGTTCATCTTCTCGGCCTCCGAGCCCGGCAGGTAGCCGAGCTCCTGCCCGCCGACGGCGTACAGGGGCCGGAAGACCATGACCTTGCGGTGCTGGCGGCGCTCCATGACCGCCTCCAGACCGGCGCACAGCGCCAGCGCCGACTTGCCGGTGCCGGCGCGCCCGCCGAGGGAGACGATGCCCACGGAGGGGTCGAGCAGGAGGTCGATGGCGATCCGCTGCTCGGCGCTGCGGCCGTGCACCCCGAAGACCTCGCGGTCCCCCTTGACCAGGTGCACCTGCTTGTCCGCGCCCACACGGCCCAGCGCCGAACCGCGCGGGGACAGGAGCACCAGGCCGGTGTGGCAGGGCAGGTCGCGGGCGGGCTCGAGGTCGAGCGCGCCGCCGTCGTAGAGCTCCTGCACCTGCTCGGTGCTGGCGTCCACCTCCACCACGCCGGTCCAGCCGGTGTCGACGGGCCCGGAGGCCACGTACTCCTCGGCGTCCAGGCCCACCGCGGAGGCCTTGACGCGCATGGGGAGGTCCTTGCTGACCACGGTGACGCGGTGGCCCTCAGCGGCGAGGTTGGCGGCCACCGAGAGGATGCGGGTGTCGGCGTCACCCAGCCGGAAGCCGTCGGGCAGGCCCGCGGGGTCGGTGTGGTTGAGCTCCACCACCAGCGTGCCGCCGTCCTCCCCGACCGGCACCGGCGCGTCGAGGCGGCCGTGCTCCACGCGCAGGTCGTCCAGGAGGCGCAGGGCCGCACGGGCGAAGTAGCCCAGCTCGCTGTGGTGGCGCTTGCCCTCGAGCTCGGTGATGACCACCACCGGCAGCACCACCTGGTGCTCGGCGAAGCGCAGCAGCGCCTTCGGATCGGCCAGGAGCACGGAGGTGTCGAGCACGAAGGTCCGCACGGTCGGCGCCGTCGGGGGCACCGGCGAGGAGACGGACTGCTGGACGGCCGAAGCGTCGCTCACGAGACCGACGCTAGCCCCGATGACCGACAGCGCGCGGGAGGAACGCCAGGAACGCCCGCACGGGTGACGGTGGGTCACCGCCTCGGGTGCGCGGCTCAGCTGCCGTAGCGGCGCTCGCGCTGCTCGTAGGAGCGCAGCGCCCGCAGGAAGTCGACCCGGCGGAAGTCGGGCCAGTAGGCCTCGCAGAAGTAGTACTCGCTGTGCGCGCTCTGCCACAGCAGGAAGCCCGACAGCCGCTGCTCCCCCGAGGTGCGGATGACCAGGTCCGGGTCGGGCTGGCCAGCCGTGTAGAGGTGCTCGGCGATGTGCTCGACGTCGAGCACCTCCACCAGCTCCTCCAGGGTGGTGCCGCGGGCCGCGTGCTCGGACAGCAGGGAGCGCACGGCGTCGGCGATCTCCCGCCGGCCGCCGTAGCCGACGGCCACGTTGACGTGCAGCCCGGTGTGGCTCGCGGTGGCCTTGGCGGCCTCCTCCACGGCGCAGCGGGTGCTGGGCGGCAGCAGGTCCAGCGCGCCGACGGGGTGGACGCGCCAGCGGCCGTCGCGGGCGAGCCTGTCGACGGTGTCCTCGATGATCGCCAGCAGCGGCTCCAGCTCGGCCGGGGGCCGGGTGAGGTTGTCGGTGGACAGCATCCACAGCGTGACCACCTCCACGCCGACCTGCTCGCACCACTCGGTGAGCTCGAGCACCTTGTCGCCGCCGGCCTGGTGGCCGGAGCGGGTCTCGAAGCCAGAGGCCTTCGCCCAGCGCCGGTTGCCGTCGAGGATCACGCCCACGTGGCGCGGCGCGCGGGCCGGGTCCACGGAGGTGGCCAGCCGCCGCTCGTAGCCCCGCTCGAGCGCAGCCCGCAGGGGGGCCCGCAGGCCCCGCAGGCGAGGGGCGACCCACTCCCGGGCGCGCCGAACCCGCAGGGCCGCGCGGCTGCGCACCCCGTCGTCCGCTGCGACCACGACCGCCTCCTGTCCGCCGCGCACGAGCCTAGGTGGTCCGCCGCGGACCGCTCACGGAGCGTGCGCCCCGGGCGCGCTCAGAAGAGCTCGACCTTCTCCTTGCGGACGGTGAACCCGTGGCCGGTCGTGGAGTTCTCGCAGGTCATCCCGACCTTGTCGCTCACGCTCGTGCACGTCAGCGGTTCCATGGTGATCGACGAGCCGTAGGCCAGCGTCGGGGCGCTCGGGTCGGCGATGGTGTCGCCCACGCACAGCGGCTCGGCGTCGCCGCCGCCGACGCCCACGCTGCCGTAGCTGCCGCCGCCACCGCCCCACGTGTCGTCGCAGCCGCCCTCCGGCTCCCGCACGTCCCACCTCTGCTCGGCCAGGTCGCACCGCGCGTAGGGGTCGGCGCCCTGCACCGGGGCGAGGTAGCACGAGATGTTGCCGGTGGGCGACCGGAAGGTCGTCATCGACGTGACGACCGCGGCGGAGGGCGACCCGCTCGCCGCCGGTCCCGCCGGTCCCGCCGAGGACGACGGCGGCGGTGCGGCGCTCGCGCCGGACGCGGCACCCCCGTCCTCCGGCTCCTCCGACCCGCTGCAGCCCGCCAGCAGCCCGCCCAGCAGCAGGACGCCGGCGAGCGCAGCCGCTGCTCTCGTGCGGCGGGCGGTGGGGGTGCGGCCGGTCACGGCACCATCGTGGGCCAGGCGCGCCGGCGGCACGGGCGAACCGGGCATCTGCTGCTGGCGGTGACGCCCGGGCGCTCGTGTCAGGCGCAGCTGCGCAGCACCAGACCGGGCCGCACGCGGTCGGGGTCAGGGCCCACAGCAGCGGCGTTCTGCGCATACAGGGCGCGCCAGCGGGCGTCGACGTCCGCGTCACCGGCCGCCGGTCCCAGCTGGGACGCCGCCAGCGCCCACAGCGAGTCACCGGGAGCGACCACCAGCTCGCAGACGACGCCGGAGGCCTGCTCGCTCGGGAGCTGCGCCGGGGAGGCCGGCGGCACCCCGCTCGAGGTGCCAGCGGGCGCCTCGGAGGCCGCCCCCGAGGGGGGAGGCGGTGCCGGGGCCGACGACGCCGAGGGCGAGGGCGAGGGCGACGGCGACGGCGACGGCGACGACGAGAGCGGTTCGCTGGACGTCGCGGTCGCCGTGGGACCGGCACCCGTCGCCGTGGCGTCGGCGGGGTCGGCGGCGCCGTCCCCGCGGGCCAGCACGAGGACCACCAGCACGGGAGCGGCCGAGGCCACGGCCAGCAGCACCAGGGCGGCCAGGGGCACGAGGGCCGCGCGCCCGGGCGCCGCGGTGGTGCGCGGCGCCCCGGAGACCGGGACCCGCACGAGCACCTGCGGCGGCGTCGGGGGCCGCAGGGCGGCGAGGCTCGCCAGGACCACCGCGACGAGCAGCCCCACCACGGCCAGCAGGCCGGTCAGCCGCAGCGCGAGGAGCCAGCCGCCGCTGAGCGCGTCGGCCCTCCACGCGACCAGCGCGACGAGCACGAGCAGCGCCACCGCCGCACCGCCGGCGATGCGCCATGCCCGTGCGTCCACGCCACCCCCGTGCTCGGCGCCCGACGGCGTCCTCCGACCTGCCGGGCGGAGCCCGGCGAGTCGTCACTCTAGGTGCGCGGGGAGTCCGAGGTGCCGGGTTCGTCCGGCTCGTGCGCTTCGTGGCGGTCGTGGTCGCGGGGTTCGCCCCGCACCTCGCCCTGGACCACGTCGGCCCCCGGGGGCAGCTCCGGGCCGCCGCGACCGTCGTCGCCAGCGGTGCCGCGGTCGAGGGACCGCTCGCGCAGCTGCTCACGCCGGGCCAGCTCCGCGGCCTCCTCCGCCGCGGCGCGGTGGCGGAGGCGGCGCATGCGGTGCACCAGGTTGACGATGAGGAAGATCGAGACGAGCACCACGGCGGCCGTGGCGAGGAAGCCCAGGACGCCGGGGGTCACCGTGTTCGGGTCGAGCTCTCGGGGTCCGCCCGTCGGCTCCGGCACCGGGTTGGGACCCAGCCCGCCCAGGATCACGCCCGCACTCGTCAGCGCGCCCAGCAGCGGGCTCACGCGGCGCTGCCTGCTGCCAGGTGCTCGCGGACGCCGGTGAACAGGTCGTCCTCGACCTCGCCCTCGGCGAGGGCGGGCAGGCGGACGCGCGAGCGGGCCAGCTCGAAGTCCTCCGTGGGCCACAGCCGGGCCTCGAGGTCGCGTCCGGCGGCGAACCAGAACCCGTCGGGGTCGATCTGGGTGGCGTGGGCGAGCAGGGCCTCGTCGCGCTGGGCGAAGAAGTCCGCCACCGGCACCCGGGTGGTGACGGGGCGCTCCTCGCGCTCCTCCCAGCGCTTCATCCACTCCGTGTAGGGGGACTCGCCGCGCTCGCGCAGCAGGTGCTCGTGGATGGCGAGGATCCGACCCCGCGACATGGTGTTGTAGTAGAGCTTCAGCGGGGTCCACGGCTCGCCCTCGCCGGGGTAGGCGTCGGGGTCGCCCGCGGCGTCGAAGGCCGCCACCGAGACCTTGTGGCACATGATGTGGTCGGGGTGGGGGTAGCCGCCGTTCTCGTCGTACGTCGTCATGACGTGCGGCTTGAAGCGGCGGACCACGCGGACCAGGGCCTCGGCGGCCACGTGCACCGGCTCCAGGGCGAAGCAGCCCTCCGGCAGCGGCGGCAGCGGGTCGCCCTCGGGCAGGCCGGAGTCGACGAAGCCCAGCCACTCGTGCTGCACCCCCAGGGCGGCGGCCGCGGCGGCCATCTCCTCGCGGCGGACCTGGGAGATGTCGCGCAGGACGCGCGGGTCGTCGGCGAGCTTGGGGTTGAGGATCGAGCCGCGCTCGCCGCCGGTGCAGCTGACCACCAGCACCTCGACGCCCTCGCTGACGTAGCGGGCGCAGGTGGCCGCGCCCTTGCTCGACTCGTCGTCGGGGTGGGCGTGGACGGCCATGAGCCGCAGCGGCTCGGTGGGGCGGGGCAGGGGACTGCTCACGGGAGGTGACCTCCGGGTGCACGGGTGGGGGACAATCATCGCGCACCGCCCGACGGGGGCGAGCGCGGCCGACGGCCGCCCGACGACCAGCTGGAGCACCCTCCCGTGAGCAGCGCCCCGCACTCCGCCCCGACCCGTCCCGCGGGCCGGTACGGGACGCGCGGCCCGCTGCGCCGGCGGGTCCGGCTGGTGGTCTCGGTGGTGCTGGGGCTGGCGCTGGCCGCGTGGGCGGTCTGGGCCGGCCTGGGCAGCGCGTCCTCGCACGTGCAGGCGTCCGAGCAGAGCTACCGGGTGGTGGACGACGCCACCACCGTCGTCGTCTTCAGCGTGGCCAAGCCCGCCGACGTGGCGGTCGTGTGCCGGGTGCAGGCGCTGAGCTCCACCGCCGCCGTCGTGGGGCTGCAGGAAGTGCCGGTCGGCCCCGAGGACGGCGCCGCGAGCGTGCACACGGTCACCGTCAAGACGCAGCAGCGGGCCGTCACCGGCGTCGTGGACGACTGCGTCCCCGCCTGAGCGGCAGCGGCCCGCTGCGCGGGCCGGTCCGCCCAGCGCTGGTAGCCTCGCCGTTTCCGCGCCTCGTGCAGGCCAGCGTCGTCCTGGTCGCGGAGCACAGCCCTGAGACCGACCGAGGAGGACCGGTGTCCGACACCACGCCCGCCACCACCTGGCTGACGCAGGAGGCCTACGACCGCCTCCAGGCCGAGCACGCCCACCTGACCGGGCCGGGCCGGACCGAGATCACCCAGCGCATCGACGCCGCCCGCCAGGAGGGCGACCTCAAGGAGAACGGCGGCTACCACGCCGCCAAGGACGAGCAGGGGAAGATGGAGGCCCGCATCCGGCAGCTGGAGCAGCTGCTGCGCGAGGCGCAGGTCGGCCAGGCCCCCGCCGCCGCCAACGGTGTCGTCGCTCCGGGGACCGTGGTCTCCGCGACCGTCAACGGCAGCATGAAGATGCGCTTCCTGCTGGGCAGCCGCGAGGCCGTCGGCACCACCGACCTCGACGTGTACAGCGAGAAGTCGCCCATCGGCTCGGCGGTGCTGGGCAAGAAGAAGGGCGACTCGGCGAGCTACACCGCGCCGAACGGCAAGGAGCTGTCCGTGGTGGTCGACGACGTCGAGGCGTACGCCGGCTGACGCACGCCCGCGACGCGCAGAGGCGCCCCACCCCCGCCGGGGTGGGGCGCCTCTCGCGTCGCGGCTGCCTCAGCGGGCGGCGGAGCGCTTGAACTGGCGGGTGGCGAGCGGCAGGAACACCGCGACCAGCACCACGGACCAGATCAGCGTGTAGAGCGCCGCGTTCTCCAGCGGCCACGCACCGGACCCTCCGGCCAGCGAGGGGTTGCCGAAGAGGTCGCGGCTGGCCTGGGTGACCGCCGAGACCGGGTTCCAGTCGGCGATGACCCGCAGGACGGTCGGGAAGTTCTGCGTGGGCACGAACGTGTTGGCGATGAAGGTGATCGGGAAGATCACGATGAAGCTGACGTTGTTGAACACCTCCGGGCTGCGCACCAGCAGGCCCACCAGCGCCATCACCCACGAGCAGGCGTAGGCGAAGAGCAGCAGCAGCGCGAACCCCGCCAGGGCCTGCAGCGGCGACGTCGTGATGCGCCAGCCCACCGCCAGGCCCGTCGCCGTCATGATGATGATCACCAGCACGTTGGTGACGACGTCGGAGGTGGTGCGCCCGACGAGCACCGCCGACGGGGCGATGGGCAGCGACCGGAACCTGTCGATGATCCCCTTCTGCATGTCGTCGGCCAGCCCGCTCCCGGTGACGGTGGCCCCGAAGATCACCGTCTGGGCGAAGATGCCCGGCACGAGGAACTCCGCGTAGCTGGTCCCCGCGGGCACCGGGATGGCGCTGCCGAAGACGAAGACGAACAGCAGGATGAACATGATCGGCGAGATGAGCGTGCCGACCAGCAGGTCGGGGACCCGCCTGACCTTGATGAGGTTGCGCTGGGCGATGCTCGCCCCGTCGCTGATGGCCGACCCGAGCGCGCTCACGAGCGCACCTCCACCTTCTGCTGGTCCGCCTGGCCGGTGCTGCCGGCCTCGTCGGTGCGCTTGCCGGTGAGGGTCAGGAACACGTCGTCCATGGTGGGCCGGCGGGTGCCGGCGTCGGACAGGTGCACGCCGCGCGCCTCCAGCTGCGCCAGCACCCGCACCAGCACCGCGGCCCCGCCCTCGACCGGCGCGGTGAGGCGCCGGGTGTGGCTCTCGACCTCGACCTCGCCCACGGCCGCCTCGGCGAGCAGGGAGCGGACCTCGTCGAGGTGGGCCGGGTCGTCGACCACCAGCTCGATGCGCTCCCCGCCGACCTGGGCCTTCAGCTGGTCGGAGGTGCCGCGGGCGATGGCGCGGCCGTGGTCGATGACGACGATGTCGTCGGCGAGGAGGTCGGCCTCCTCGAGGTACTGAGTGGTCAGCACCACCGTGGTGCCGCCCCGCACCATGCCCTGCAGGAGCTCCCACATGTCGGCACGGCTGCGCGGGTCCAGGCCGGTGGTGGGCTCGTCGAGGAAGAGCACCGGCGGGTCGTTCACCAGGGCGCCGGCGAGGTCGAGGCGGCGGCGCATGCCACCGGAGTAGCCCTTCACCGGCCGGTCGGCGGCGTCGGTGAGGCTGAAGAGCTCCAGCAGCTCGCGCGCCCGCTCCGCGGCCCGGCGCGAGCCCTGGTGGTAGAGCTTGCCGATCATCCGCAGGTTCTCGAAGCCGGTGAGGTACTCGTCCACCGCGGCGTACTGCCCGGAGACCCCGATGCGCCGGCGCACCTCCTGCGGGTCGCGCAGCACGTCGACCCCGGCCACGTGCGCCTCGCCGGCGTCGGGGACCAGGAGCGTGGTGAGGATCCGCACCGTGGTGGTCTTGCCGGCGCCGTTGGGCCCGAGCAGGCCCAGCACCGTGCCCTCGGGCACGTCGAGGTCGACGCCGTCGAGGGCGCGCGTCACCCCGCCGCCCCTGCCCGGTCTCCCGTAGGTCTTCACCAGTCCCCTGGCCCGCACCGCGAGCCCCTGGCCGCCCGTCACGTCCGTGTCCCCATCACGACAGGCACGCTAGAGCCGCCCACCGACAGAGGGCGTCCCGGACGCGCCCGTTCAGCCGACGTGCACCTCGTAGCCGGCGCGGCGCAGCGCGGCGACCACGCCCTCGGCGTGCGCGGGCCCCTGCGTCTGCAGGCGCAGGTCCACCTCGACCTCGTCCACGGCGGCGCGCTCGGACGTGCGCCCGTGGCCGACGTCGATGACGTCGGCGCCGACGTCGGCCACGAGCGAGAGCAGCCCCGCGAGCGCGCCGGGCCGGTCGGGCACGCGCCGCACGGACAGCGTGAGGAACCGCCCGGCGGCGGCCATGCCGTGGCGGATGACGCGCATGAGGAGCAGCGGGTCGACGTTGCCCCCGGAGACCACCACGCCCACCGGCGGCTCGTAGGCGGTCGGGTCGGCCAGGAGCGCCGCCACACCCACCGCTCCCCCGGGCTCCACGACGAGCTTGGCGCGCTCCAGCAGGAGGAGCAGGGCGCGCGAGACGTCCTCCTCGGAGACCGTGACCACGTCCGACGGCGGGAGGAGGGCGCTGACCACGCCGAAGGGCACGTCACCGGGACGGGCGACGGCGATGCCGTCCGCCATGGTGGACATCCGCGCCAGCGGCACGGGACGCCCGGCCGCCAGCGAGCCCGGCCACGCCGCCGCCTGGGCTGCCTGCACGCCCACCACGCGGACCCCCGGCGCCACGCCCGAGAGGGCCGCGGCCACGCCGGCCAGCAGCCCTCCTCCCCCCAGGCAGACGAGGACGGTGCGCAGCCCCGCCACCTGCTCGGTCAGCTCCAGCCCCACGGTCCCCTGACCGGCGACGACGTCGGGGTGGTCGAAGGGGTGCACGAGCACGGCGCCGGTCTTCTCGACGTGCTCGCGAGCGGCCACCAGGGCCTCGTCGACCGTGGTGCCCGCCAGCTCGACGCGGGCGCCGTAGCGGCCGGTCGCCTCCAGCTTGGGCAGCGACGCACCGACGGGCATGAACACGGTGGCGGGGGCGTCCAGCTCGCGGGCGGCGATGGCCACGCCCTGCGCGTGGTTGCCGGCGCTGGCCGCCACCAGACCCCGCCGGCGCTCGGCGTCGGTGAGCCGCGCGGCGCGCACGTACGCGCCGCGGACCTTGAAGGAGCCGCCCCGCTGGAGGTTCTCGCACTTGAGGTGCACCGGGCCGCCGACGAGGTCGGACAGCGCGCGGCTGCGCACCACCGGGGTGCGCCGCACGACGCCCTCCAGCACCGGGCGCGCCGCCAGCACGTCCTCGGGCCCCACCGGTGGCGCGTCCCCGGGCGTCACCGCTGGTCGTCCGCCGGGGCGCGCTCGTCCAGACGGCCGGGCGCGGGGGGCTCGCCGTCCTCGCGGGCCCGGCGGGCGGCGGCCTCGTCAGCGTCGCGCCGCTCCTCGTCGGACGTGCGCTCGTCGTCGTCCTCGCCGTCGTCCTTGAAGTGCTTCACGAGGCCAGGGGGCAGGGCCGCGTCGCCGCGCACCAGGTGCACGACCACCGTGTTGGCCACCGCGATGACCGGGACGGCGAACAGCACGCCGGGGATGCCCGCCAGCGTGGCCCCCGCGGTGATGGCGATGAACACCGCGAGCGGGTGCACCGAGACGGCCTTGCCGAGCAGGAACGGCTGCAGCACGTGGCTCTCCAGCTGCTGCACGAGCAGCACCACGGCGAGCATGATCAGCGCCTTGACAGGGCCGACCGCCACCAGCCCGACGAGCACGGCCACGGCGCCGGTGACCACGGCGCCGACGATCGGCACGAAGGCGCCGAGGAACACGAGCACTGCGAGCGGCACGGCCAGCGGGATGCCGAGGACGAAGGCGCCCAGGCCGATGCCGATGGCGTCGACCGCGGCCACGATGATCGTCGCTCGCACGTAGGACGTCAGGGTGACCCAGCCGCGGTGCATCGCGGCGTCGAAGGGGGCCTCGGCGGGAGCGGGCAGCAGGCGCACGAGCCACGACCAGACGCGGCGGCCGTCCCAGGTGAGGAAGATCGTGAAGAAGAGCACCAGGAAGCTGCCGGTGAGCAGGGTGGCCGCCGTGCCGCCGACGGCGACCGCACCGCTGACGATCGAGTCGCTGTTGGCCTGCAGCGCCGTGCGGGCCTGGGTGATGTAGTCGTTGATCTGGCTGTTCGACAGGCCCAGCGGGCCGTTCGACAGCCAGGTCTGCAGCTGGGTGATGCCCGCGGACGCCTGGTCGGCGAGGTCGTCGAACCCGTAGACGATCTGCGTGACCACCAGCGTGAACAGCCCGACGATGAGGGCGATGCCCAGCAGCATGCAGACGAGCGTGGCCACCACCCGGGGCCAGCCGTGGCGGTCCAGGAAGTCGACCGAGGGCACGAGCAGGGCCACGAAGAGGAGCGCCACGAACAGCGAGACGGTGAGCTCGGAGAAGTAGGCCAGCACCTGGCCCAGGCCGTAGAGGACGACCGCGACGACGACCACGCGCCACGCCCAGGCCGCCGCGACGCGCACCGGGAACGGCACGGCGTCGGCAGCCGTGCGGTCGGGGCGCGGCGTGCGGGTCAGTCGGCTCTGGGTGGGGGGCACGCCCGCCAGTGTGGCGGGGGCGTCACCCGAGTGCGCGGTCGAGGTCCCCGATCAGGTCGTCCAGGTCCTCGAGCCCCACGGACAGGCGCACCAGGTCGTCCGGGACCTCCAGCGCGGAGCCCGCCACCGAGGCGTGCGTCATGGCGGCCGGGTGCTCGATGAGCGACTCCACGCCCCCGAGGGACTCGGCGAGGGTGAAGACCTGCGCGCGCTCGCAGACCTCCAGGGCCTTCTCGCGCGAGCCCACGCGGAAGCTGACCATGCCGCCGCCGCGGCGCATCTGCTTGGCCGCGACGTCGTGGCCGGGGTGCCCGTCCAGGCCAGGGTGGAGCACGGTGGTGACGCCGGGGTGCTCGGACAGCCACGTCGCGACCGCCTCGGCGGAGTCGCAGTGGCGCTCCATCCGGACCGCCAGGGTCTTGAGGCCGCGCAGCACCAGCCACGCGTCGAACGGCCCGGCGACGGCGCCCATGGCGTTCTGGTGGAAGCCGACGGCCTCGGCCACCTCCGCCAGGTGGTCGCCCTGGCCGACGACGAGCGCGCCGCCGACGACGTCGGAGTGGCCGCCGCAGTACTTGGTGGTGGAGTGCACCACCACGTCGGCGCCCAGCGCCAGCGGCTGCTGCAGGTAGGGGGTGGCGAAGGTGTTGTCGACGGCGAGCAGCGCGCCGGCGTCGTGCGCGACGGCCGCGAGCGCGCCGATGTCGCCGACGGTGAGCAGCGGGTTGGTGGGCGTCTCCGCCCACACGAGCTTGGTGCGGCCGGGCTGCACGGCGGCGGCCACGGCGTCGGCGTCGGAGATGTCCGCGGGGGTGTGCTCCACGCCCCAGCGGCCCAGCACGCGGGCGATGAGCCGGTAGGTGCCGCCGTAGGCGTCGTCCGGGACGACGACGTGGTCGCCCGGGGTCAGCACGGCGCGCAGCAGCGTGTCCTCGGCGGCCAGGCCGGAGGCGAAGGCGTACGCGGATCGGCCGCCCTCGAGGGAGGCCAGGCACTCCTGCAGGGCGTCGCGGGTGGGGCTGGCGGAGCGGGAGTACTCGTAGCCGGAGCGAAGGCCGCCGACGCCGTCCTGCTTGTAGGTGGTGGAGACGCTGATCGACGGGATCACCGCGCCGGTGCGCGGGTCGGGCTCGGACCCGGCGTGGATCGCGCGCGTGGAGAAGCCGGCGCCGGACCAGTCCGAGGGCGCGGGGCTGCCGGGGACGCCGTGGCTGCCGGGGACCTGCTGCTCGCTCACAGCGGGAAGGCTACGGCCCCCGTGCGCAGGACCACGGCCGAGGACCAGCGCAGCGGGATGGATCGCGCGCGACGAGGCGTTGTCACCAGCAGACCGCGCCGTCGCCTGAACCCCTGGAGGAACCGCCCATGGCCCTGTTCGGCAGCTCGCTGAAGTCCCGCATGGTGACCCGCGAGGAGGCGCTGCCCGGCCGCGACGTCCGCCCCTACCCCGTCCCGACCCACCACGCCGTGCTCGGCACGCCGCTGGAGGGCCCGTGGCCCGAGGGCACGCAGGTGCTCTACGTGGCGATGGGCTGCTTCTGGGGCGCGGAGCGCACGTTCTGGCGCCAGCCGGGCGTGGTGACCACCTCGGTCGGCTACATGGGCGGCTTCACGCCCAACCCCTGGTACGAGGAGACGGTGACCGGCCGCACCGGCCACACCGAGGCCGTCATGGTGGCCTACGACCCGTCGCAGACGTCCGCGGACGCGCTGCTGCGCGTGTTCTGGGAGTCGCACGACCCGACGCAGGTCAACCGCCAGGGCAACGACGTCGGCACCGGCTACCGCTCGGCGGTCTACTGGACCACCGAGGAGCAGCGCGAGGCCGTGGAGCGCACGAAGGCCGCCTTCGAGCCGAAGCTGCGCGAGGCCGGGTACGGCCCGATCGCCACGGAGCTGCGCTCGGCGGCCGACGCCGGTGAGTACTACCTCGCCGAGGACTACCACCAGCAGTACCTGCACAAGGTGCCGAACGGCTACTGCGGCCTGGGCGGCACGGGCGTGACCTGCCCGGTGGGCGTCGTCGGCGCCTGACCGCTCCCGCCTCACCAGCACGGGGTGGCCCTGTGCCAGACCTACTGGCACGGGGCCACCCCGTGCCGGTCAGGGAGTGGCGTGGATCCCCCCGGGCCGGCGCGGCAGGGTGCACGCGTGAGCGCTGAGCGGACCGACCAGCCCGGGCACGACGTCGCCTGGTGGGACGCGAAGCACCGCGACCGTCCGGTCCACGACGACGTCGACCCGTCCGTGCGCGCCGCGTGCCTGCCGCTGGCCGCCGCAGCGAGACCGGGAGGCGCGGTCGACCTGGCCTGCGGCACCGGGCGCCACGCGCGCTGGCTGGCGCAGCGGGGCTGGGACGTGGTCGGCGTCGACTCCTCCCCCGGCGGGCTGGAGGTCGCCGCCCGCGCGGCGCGCGAGCAGGGCGTCGGGCAGCGCTGCCGGTGGGTGGCCGCTGACGCCCGCACCTGGCAGCCGGAGGCACCGGTGGCGCTGGTGGTGGTCGCGTTCGTCGCCCTGCCCCGCCTGGTGGAGCGCGCGGCGCAGTGGCTGGTGCCCGGCGGTCGCGTCGTCGTCGTCGGGCACGCCCTGGCCAACGCCTCCCGCGGGGTCGGCGGACCGCGCGACCCGCGGCTCCTCCACGACGCCGCCGCCCTGCGCCGGGGCGCGCGGGCGGCCGGGCTGCGGGTGCGCCTGGCGGCGGAGGTGGAGCGCCCGGTGGTCTGGGACGACGGCGAGCGCCGGGTCCAGGTGGACGCCGTCCTCGTGGCCGACCGCCCGGCCTGACCCTGGACGCGACGAAGGCCCTGCACCTCAGCGGGTGCAGGGCCTTCGCCGTGCGTCGAGGTCGGCGGCCCCGGTGACCGGGGTCTCGCCGCGCAGGGTCAGCGGTTGACCGCGGCCGGCGGGACGGAGGGGAGCATGACGCCCCAGCCGTCGTGGCTGCGCGGGGCGGGACGCTCGCCGTAGCCGTCGCCGTCGATGACGCGGGCGAGGGCGTACAGCGCACCGAGGGAGAGCAGGGACAGGGCCAGGAGGAGCACGAAGACCGTCATGCATCAATGATCAGTCACTATTGGCATGAAGGCACCATGCCAATCGCGGAACAGTGGCCTGAACTGGGCCGTTCGGTGTCAGACCACTCTGTTCGCAGTGAGTCGCACCACTCCGGAGGCTCCCGGAACCAGGCCAATCGTGGCAGGGTGGCCTGGTGTCGATGAACACCGGATCGCTCAGCGCCGTCGGCCCGACCGCCGGCACCACGTCCGCGGACCGCCTCGCCGAGCTCATCGGCCCGGGCACTCTGCACCCGCCGATGTACGCCAGCCTGGCCAGCGGCATCCAGGGCCTGGTGAGCGACGGGCGCCTCGGCGTCGGCGTGCGGCTGCCCGCCGAGCGCGAGCTGGCCTCCGCCCTCGGCGTCAGCCGCGTCACCGTCTCCGCCGCCTACGGCCGCCTGCGCGAGGCGGGCTGGGCCGACGCCCGCCAGGGCTCGGGCACGTGGACGCAGCTGCCCGCCACCAGCGGCGTCGTCGCCGCGTGGGTGCCCGGCGGTGCGCGCGAGGGCGTGCTCGACCTGTCCTACGCCGCCCCGCCCGGTCCGCCGGAGGTCGCCGACGCCTACGCCCAGGCGCTGACCGAGCTCCCCCGCCACCTCGGCGGCCACGGCTACACGCCGCTGGGCCTGAACGACCTGCGCGTCCGCATCGCCGAGCGGTACACCGCGCGCGGACTGCCGACCACCCCCGAGCAGGTGCTCGTCACCTGCGGGGCCGGAGGCGCGGTGAGCTCGGCCCTGCGCGCCGTGCTGGGCGCCGGGGACCGCCTCGTGGTGGAGCACCCGGTCTGGCCGAACGCCCTCGACGTCGCCCGGGAGCTGCGGGCGCGCCTCGTGCCGGTGCCGCGAGACCTCGCGTCCGGCAGCGGCTTCGTGACCGCCGCGCACCGAGCGGCGCGCCAGACCTCGGCGCGCGCGCTCTACGTCGTCCCCGACTTCTCCAACCCCACCGGCGCCACCCTGTCCGAGGGCGACCGCCGGTCGCTGGTCATCTCCATGCAGCAGCAGGAGGTGGCCGTGGTCGCGGACGAGGCGCTGGCCGACCTCGCCCTGGACGGCCAGGAGCCGCTCGCGCCGCTGGCCGCGCACGGCCGCCCCGGCACCGTGCTGAGCGCCGGCTCGATCAGCAAGGCCGTGTGGGCGGGCGTGCGGGTCGGGTGGCTGCGCGCCGAACCCGACGTCATCGCCCGGGCCGCCGCCGCGGCGTCGCGGGACCACGGCTCCTTCTCCCTGGTCGACCAGCTGGCCGCGTGCGCGCTGCTCGACTCCTACGACGGCATCGCCGCACGCCGCCGGGTCCAGCTGCGCGCCCAGCGCGACGCCCTCGTCGCGGCGCTGCGCACCCACCTCCCCGACTGGGAGGTGCCCGTGCCGCCGGGCGGGCAGTCGCTGTGGTGCCACCTGCCGCCGGGGGTGTCGTCGTCCGTGCTGGTCGACACCGCCGAGGAGCTGGGCCTGCGGCTCGCCACCGGCTCGCGCTTCGGCGCCGGGCACGCCTTCGACGACAGGCTGCGGCTGCCCTTCACCGCCCCCGTCGCCGACCTCGAGCGGGCGGTGGAGCTGCTCGTCGAGGCCACCGGCGCCAGCGCAGGCCGCTCCCCCGCCGCCCCTCGCCGCCACCTGGTCTGAGGAGCGCCCCGGCACTAGCGTCCGCGCCGTGAGCAGCCACCCCGACACAGCGGCGTTCGTCACCGCGGTCCGCGACGCGTACTCCACCACCGGGCCGGCCGTGCAGCTCGGCGCTCTGGTGGTGGACGGCGCCGCCCACCCGGAGGCGCCCGTCCAGCTGCCGCTGTCCGTGCTCAACCGCCACGGGCTCGTGGCCGGCGCCACCGGCACCGGCAAGACCAAGACGCTGCAGCTGGTCGCCGAGCAGCTCAGCGCCCACGGCGTGCCGACCTTCCTCACCGACGTCAAGGGAGACCTGTCGGGCATCGCCCTGCCCGGCGCCGCGTCCGACCGGGTGACGTCGCGCGCCGCCGACGTCGGCCAGCAGTGGGTGCCGGCCGGCTGCCCCACCGAGCTGCTCGCGCTTGGCGGGATCGGCACCGGGGTGCCCGTGCGGGCCACCATCACGGGCTTCGGCCCGGCCCTGCTGGCGCGGGTGCTGGACCTGTCCGAGGTGCAGTCCTCCTCGCTGGCGCTGGTGTTCCACTGGGCCGACAGGGCGGGACTGCCGCTGCTCGACCTGGCGGACCTGCGCGCCGTCATCACCCACCTCGTCTCCCCCGAGGGCAGGGCCGACCTGGAGGGCCTGGGCGGCCTGAGCAAGCAGACCGCCGGGGTGCTGCTGCGCGAGCTGCTCGCCTTCGCCGACGGCGGCGCCGACGCCTTCTTCGGCGAGCCCGAGCTCGACGTCCACGACCTCCTGCGCACGACCACCGTCCAGGGCGAGGAGCGCGGCGTGGTCTCCTGCCTGGAGCTGCCCGCCGTCCAGGGCCGCCCGGCGCTGTTCTCCACGTTCCTGCTGTGGCTGCTCGCGGAGCTCTTCGAGGAGCTGCCCGAGGTCGGCGACCTCGACAAGCCGAAGCTGGTGTTCTTCTTCGACGAGGCGCACCTGCTCTTCACCGGCGCCAGCAGGGACTTCGTGGCGCAGGTCGCCCAGACGGTCCGCCTGGTGCGCTCCAAGGGCGTCGGCGTGGTGTTCGTGACGCAGAGCCCCACGGACCTGCCCAAGGAGGTCCTGGCCCAGCTCGGCTCACGGGTGCAGCACGCGCTGCGGGCCTTCACCCCGGACGATGCGAAGGCCCTGCGCGCCACCGCCTCGACCTACCCGAAGAGCGACCAGTACGACACCGAGACCCTGCTGACCAGCGTCGGCACCGGCGAGGCCGTGGTGACGGTGCTGTCCGAGAGCGGCGTGCCGACGCCGGTGGCGTGGACGCGCCTGCGTGCGCCCCAGTCGCTCATGGCGCCGGCGCCACCGGCCGAGCAGCAGCGGATCGTGGCCGCCTCACCGCTGCAGGCGGAGTACGGCGCGCCCGTCGACAGGGACTCCGCCTACGAGCGCCTGACGCGCAGGACGGCTGCGCCGCCGCGCGGCTCCGACGGCCGCGCGCCGTCGTCGTCGTCCCAGCCCACCCGGGCCCCTGCCCCCGAGCGGCGCAGGACCGAGCCGGAGGAGCGCTCCGTGGTCGAGCAGGTGCTCGGCTCCTCGGCCTTCCGCAGCTTCGCGCGGTCAGCGGCCTCCAGCCTGGGCCGGGAGATCACCCGCAGCATCTTCGGCGTGCGCCGCCGCTGAGCGGCGCACGCCGACGAGCGTCAGCGGCGCTGGGCGAGGAAGGCGAGCAGGTCGGCGCGGGTCACCACGCCCGCGGGCTTGCCGTCCACCGCCACGAGCACCGCGCGGGCGCCGCGGAGCTTCTCGCGCAGGTCGGCGACGGGCTCCCCGGCCCCGACCAGCGGCAGCGGCTCGGCCATGTGCTTGCTCACCGCGTCGGACAGCGACGCCGCCCCGGAGAACACCGCCTCCAGCAGACCCTCCTCGGTCACCGAGCCCGCCACCTCACCGGCCATCACCGGCGGCTCCGCACCGACCACGGGCATCTGCGACACCTGGTACTCGCGCAGGATCTCGATGGCGTCGTGCACGGTCTCGGTGGGGTGGGTGTGCACGAGGTCGGGCAGACGCCCGGACTTGCCGCGCAGCACGTCACCGACCGTCGCCCCGCCGACGGCGGCGGTGCCGGGCGCGTCGACGTCGAAGCCGTAGGAGCGCATCCAGGCGTCGTTGTAGATCTTGCCGAGGTAGCCGCGCCCCGAGTCGGGCAGGAGGACGACGACGACGGCGTCGGCGGGGAGGTCCTTCGCCACGCGCAGCGCGCCCACCACGGCCATGCCGCACGAGCCGCCCACGAGCAGCCCCTCCTCGCGGGCGAGGCGCCGCGTCATCGCGAAGGCCTCGGCGTCGCTGACGGCGACGATCGTGTCGGGCACGGACGGGTCGTAGGCCGGGGGCCAGATGTCCTCACCGACGCCCTCGACGAGGTACGGGCGCCCGGTGCCGCCGGAGTAGACCGACCCCTCCGGGTCGACGCCGACCACGTGCACCGGGCGCGCGGAGCCGTCCTCCGCGAGCCGGTCGCGCGAGGCGTCCTTGAGGTAGCGGCCGGTGCCGGTGATGGTGCCACCGGTGCCCACACCCGCCACGAAGTGCGTGATGCGGCCGTCGGTGTCCTTCCAGATCTCCGGGCCGGTGGACGCGTAGTGGCTGGCAGGGCCCTCGGGGTTGGCGTACTGGTTGGGCTTCCAGCCGCCGGGGGTCTCGCGGGCGATGCGGTCGGAGACGGAGTAGTAGCTCTCCGGGCTCTCCGGGGCGACGGCGGTCGGGGTGACGACCACCTCGGCGCCGTAGGCGCGCAGCACGTCGCGCTTCTCCACGCCGACCTTGTCGGGGCACACGAAGACGCAGCGGTAGCCCTTGCGCTGGGCGACCAGGGCCAGGCCGACCCCGGTGTTGCCGCTGGTCGGCTCGACGATGGTGCCACCGGGCCTGAGCTCACCGGAGCGCTCCGCGGCCTCGATCATGCGCTCGGCGATGCGGTCCTTCACGGAGCCGCCGGGGTTGAGGTACTCGACCTTCGCCAGCACGGTGGCGGCGATCCCCTCGGTGACGCGGTTCAGCTTGACCAGCGGGGTGCCGCCGATCAGGTCGACGATGCTCTCGGCGTACTGCACGCCAGCATCCTCCCACCCCGCTGGGGTGTCAGAGGGCGCGGCGCAGGGCCTCCAGCCGGTCGGCGGCGCGCTCGAGGAGCGCGGCGTCGTCGCCGGTCCGAGTGGCGTCGAGCAGGTCCCGCCCCAGGACGGACAGCTGGTCGCCCAGGGCGCGGTCGGCGAGGACGGGGACGACGACGGGCGCCCGCGCCTCGGCAGTGGCGGCCGCGTCGGCCAGCTCCTGCAGCACCGGGCGCACGCGGTCCGCCGGGGAGGGCCCGGTGTCGTCCGCGGGCCGGGACAGACGAGTCGGGCCGAGCGCCGCCAGGCGGGTCAGGACCCGCCCGAGCTCGCGCTCGGCCCGTTCGCGCGGTGATCCGGTCACCGCACCATGCTGTCAGTCAGCCAGCCGGCCGCCGGTCAGTCGCCCGCCATGGAGCGGATGATCGACAGGATGCGCAGCAGCTCGATGTACAGCCAGACCAGCGTGACCGTGAGGCCGAACGCGGCGGTCCAGGCGTAGCGCTGCGGGATGCCGTTCTTGACGCCCGTCTCGATGAAGTCGAAGTCGAGCACGAGCGAGAGCGACGCGAGGACCGCGCCGATGGCGCCGACCGCGAGGCCCAGAGCACCGGCCCAGAGGTTCAGGCCGTTGCCGAACATCGCGAACACGAAGTTGACGAGGCAGAAGACGGCGTAGCCGAGCACCGCGCCGATGAGGATCCGGCGGAACTTCGGCGTGGCCCGCACGGCCCCGCTGCGGTACAGGACGAGCATCACGGCGAACACCGCGACGGTGGCGATGACCGCCTGGATGGACACCGCACCGAGGTTGCGAGCTTCGAGCTGCATGTCGATGACGCGGCTGAGGCCACCGATGAACAGGCCCTGCAGCGCGGCGTAGAGGAGGATCAGCACGGGGCTGGGCTCGCGCTTGAACGAGTTGACCAGGCCCAGCACCAGACCGCCGAGCACGCCGACGATCATCAGCAGCGGGCTGAAGAGGAAGTAGTTGAAGGCGCCGAGCAGGACGACGGTGCCGAGCGTCATGCCCGCGCGCATCACGACGTCGTCATAGGTCATCCGCCCGGTCTCGGCGGGTCCCGCCGAGGGTGCGGAGTACATCTCCTCCAGCGTCGGCTGGCCGTACGAGGCGGTGCTCGCACCACCGCGAGGGGTGGCGTCGAAGCCCGCGTAGCCGCCGCGCTTGAACTGCGGCGCGTTGCGCAGCGCCGGGTTGTTGCTCTCCATGCGCGTCCTCCCGAGGACTCGACACCGGCGGGCGCCGGTCTCGTACCACCAATGGTAATGGATTGGTAAAGAGGTGTGCGCAGCGGACGCGCCCGGACGGGCGCACCGGCAGCGCGCGCCTCACGACGACGGCGCGGGGCCCGTCGAGCGGCGCACCACGAGGTGCGTCGGCACCACCTGCGGGGGCCGCCCGGGGCCCACGGCGCTGCCACCGCCCAGCAGCGCGTCGACGGCGAGCTCACCGGCCCGCTCCGAGCGCTCCGCGAGCGTGGTCAGGGGCGGGGAGCACAGGGCAGCGCCGAACACGTCGTCGAAGCCGACCACGCTGAGGTCGGCGGGCACGGTCGCACCGCGCTCCGCCAGGCGCGCCAGGACCCCCATCGCGAGCAGGTCGTTGTGGGCGACGACGGCGGTGGCGCGGCCACCGCCACCGGCGGCCGGCCGCAGGCCCAGCACGGCGTCCGCCGCTGCAGCACCGGCCTCGAAGGTCGGGGAGAACGGTCCCAGGCGCTCGACCGCCACGTCGTGGCGCCCAGCGGCGACCTGCAGCCCCGTCCAGCGGCGCGCCCCCGACCAGGACCCGGCGGGACCGCCCAGCACCACGAGCCGGCGGTGCCCCATCGAGGCGAGGTGGCTGACGATCTGCTCGGCCCCGCCGACGTAGTCGGCGACGACACTGGGCAGCCCCGTGGTCACCCGGTTCACGAGGACGACGGGGGCGAGGGCGGCAGCGCGGCGCAGGGCCTCGTCGCCCAGGCGGGAGGCCACCAGGACGAAGCCGTCCACGCCGCGGTGCAGCCGCTGCACCACGGCCTCCTCGGCGGCCGCGCTCTCCCTGCCGTCGGCCAGCACGAGGGTGCGCTGCGAGCTGGCCAGGGCGCGCTCGGCGCCCTTGACGAAGCCCACGAAGAGGGGGTTGGCGATGTCGGGGACGACCAGGGCCACGGTGTTGGTGCGCCCGGACTCCAGCGCCTGCGCCAGGGGGCTGGGCGCGTACCCGAGCCGCGCGGCCACCGCGAGGACGTGGGCGCGGGTGTGCTCGTTGACCCGGCCGGGGTGGGTGAAGGAGCGCGACACGGTGGAGGCCGCCACGCCCGCCTCGGCGGCGACGTCGGTGATCGTCGGACGGCGACGGCGCTCCACGGCGGCAGGCTAGCCGCCGCGTGGCAAAAAACGACAAACGATTGTCACGGCCCGGAGGCGGCTCCTAGCGTCACCACACCTCGACGACGAGCCTGACGCCCGCGGGCGTCCCCCACTGGAGGAGCCGACGATGGCCGGTACCAGCAGCACCACCCCCGAGGCGGAGCGCACCCAGCGCACGCCGCGCAAGGCCGCCGTGGCCGCCTGGAGCGGCAGCGCCCTGGAGTACTACGACCTCGCGATCTACGGGACGGCCGCCGCGCTCGTCTTCCCGAAGATCTTCTTCCCCGAGGGGCACGCGGCCACGATCGCCTCGCTGGCCACGTTCGGCGTGGCCTACGTGGCCCGCCCGTTCGGCTCCTTCCTCATGGGGCACGTCGGAGACCGGCTCGGCCGCAAGACCGTCCTCATCGGCACGCTGCTGCTGATGGGCTTCTCGACCTTCCTCATCGGGTGCCTGCCCACGTACTCCCAGGTGGGCCTCCTGGCGCCGGCCCTGCTGGTGCTGCTGCGCCTGCTCCAGGGCCTGTCGGCGGCCGGCGAGCAGGCCGGCGCCAACGCCATGAGCTTCGAGCACGCCCCCGACCGCCGGCGCGGCTTCTTCACCAGCTTCACCCTCAGCGGCACCCAGGCGGGCCAGGTGCTGGCCCCGGCCGTCTTCCTGCCGGTGGCGGCCCTGATGCCCGAGGAGCAGCTGCTCAGCTGGGGCTGGCGGGTGCCGTTCTGGCTCAGCGCCGTCCTGCTGGTGGTCGGCTTCCTCATCCGCCGCTCCCTGCACGAGACGCCGGAGTTCACCGCCCGGGCCGCCGCGCCCCGCCCGGCGCGCACCCCCCTCGCCGAGCTCTTCCGCGACCACCGCGCGGGCGTGCTCCGCGTCTTCTTCGCCGCCTTCATCGCCATGGTCAACACGACGTTCCAGGTGTTCGCCCTGAACTTCGCCACCTCGGAGGACTACGGCATCGGCATCGACCGCAACACCATGCTGTGGCTGGCGATCGTCTCCAACCTCGTGGCCATCGCGACGATCCCGCTCTGGGCGGCGCTGTCGGACCGCGTCGGGCGCAAGCAGGTCTTCGTCACGGGAGCCCTCGGCAGCGGCGTCCTCACGGCGGCGTTCCTGTGGGCGATCTCCCAGGGCTCCGTGCCGCTCGTCTTCGTGCTCGGCATCGCCCTGGCGGGCGTCGTCTACTCGATGCCCAACGCGGTGTGGCCCGCCACCTACGCCGAGTACTTCCCCACCTCGGTGCGCCTGTCGGGCACCGCCGTGGGGACCCAGTTCGGGTTCGCGCTGGCCGGCTTCACCCCGAGCATCGCCGGGGCGCTCGTCGGCGGCGACGCCAGCGGCTGGTGGCGGGTGGCGCTGTTCGCCCTCGCGGCCTGCCTCGTCTCCAGCATCGCGGTGCTCACCGGCCCCCGGGCCACGCACCTGGTGCCCACCCCCCAGGTCGGCCTGGCCCGCACCCCGGCGCCCACCACCGCCCGCACCACCGCGAGCGCCGCGTGAGCGGGCCGCAGCCGCCCTCTCCGGGACGGCCGGTGGTCCAGCTGGGCCTGGTCGGCCAGGGCATCGGCGCCTCCCTCACCCCTGCGATGCAGGAGCGGGAGGGCCGCTGGAACGGCCTCGACCTGCACTACCGGCTCCTGGACGCCGAGCAGCTCGGCGTCACCGCGGCCGACCTGCCCCAGCTGCTGCTGTGGGCGCGGCGCCTCGGCTACGCCGGCCTCAACGTCACCCACCCCTTCAAGCAGGCCGTGGTGCCGCTGCTCGACGAGGTCTCCCCCGACGCCGCGGACCTGGGTGCGGTCAACACCGTCGTCTTCCGCGACGGTCGCGCGCTGGGCCACAACACCGACTGGTCCGGCTACGGCCGGGCCTTCTCCGCGGCCCTGCCGGACGCGGTGCACGACCGCGCGGTGCTCGTCGGCGCCGGAGGGGCCGGCTCGGCGGTGGGGTACGCGCTGCTGCACGGCGGCTCCGAGCACGTCGCCGTCGTCGACAGCGACCGCGAGCGCGCCGCCGCCTGCGCGGCGCGCCTCGCGGACCGCTTCGGGTCCGGCCGCGTCAGCGCCACCACCGACCTGCGCGGTGCGCTCGCGGGGGCGTCGGGGGTGGTCAACGCCACCCCGCTCGGGATGCACGGCCACCCCGGCGCCTCCGTGCCGGTGGACCTGCTGCGCGAGGACCTGTGGGTCTGCGACGTCGTCTACTTCCCCCTCGAGACCGAGCTGGTGGCCGCGGCCCGCGCCCGCGGCTGCCGGGTGCTGCCCGGCGGCGGCATGGCCGTGCACCAGGCCGTGGGCGCGTTCGAGCTGTTCACCGGGCTCGCTGCCGACGCGGGCCGGGTGGAGCAGCACTTCCTGGAGCTGACGGGCGCCCGCCGTCCCACCTCGACCGCCACGCCGACCGCGGCCCCCGCCGCGTCCTGAGGGAGCCCCGTGCACCAGGGCATCGCCACCGTCTCGCTCAGCGGGCGCCTCGTCGACAAGCTGCCCGCCATCGCCGCGGCGGGCTTCGACGGGCTGGAGCTGTTCGACAACGACCTCGTGGCCTCCGCGCTGACGCCGCGGGAGGTGGCCGCCCGGTGCGCGGACCTGGGGCTGAGCATCGACCTGTTCCAGCCGGTGCGCGACGTCGAGGGCGTCGCCCCGGGGCGCTTCGCGGCGGTGGAGCACCGCTTCCGGGCCAAGCTGGCGGTGATGGCCGAGCTGGGCGCCACCACGGTGCTGTGCTGCTCCAACGCCCTGCCCGACGCCGTCGACGACGTCGACCTGTCCGCCGAGCAGCTCCACCGCCTGGGGGACCTGGCCGCCGAGGCCGGGGTGACCATCGCCTACGAGGCGCTGGCGTGGGGCCGCCACGTGCACCGGGTGGGGCGGGCCTGGGACGTCGTCCGGCGGGCCGACCACCCGGCGGTGACGCTCGCCGTCGACACCTTCCACCTGCTCTCCCGCGGTGACGGGCCCGCAGCGCTCGCCGGGGTGCCGGGTGACCGGATCGGCTTCCTGCAGGTGGCCGACGCCCCGGTGCTCCAGATGGGGCTGCTGGAGTGGAGCCGCCACCACCGGTGCTTCCCGGGGCAGGGCGCGCTCGACGTCGCCGGGGTGGTCGCGGCGGTGCTGGAGGCCGGCTACCGCGGACCGCTGTCGCTGGAGGTCTTCAGCGACCTCGTGCGCGAGGCCGCGCCGTCCGTCACCGCGCGCGACGCGAAGCGCTCCCTGGTCTTCCTCGAGGACCAGCTCGCCGCCCGCCTGCCGGCGTCCTCCCCCGCCCGCGAGGTGGTGGCGGCCTCTCCCCCGGCGGCCGCGAGGGTCGACCCGGCCTTCGTGGAGCTGGCGGCCAGCCCCGGCTCGGACGTCGAGCGCCTGCTGGAGGCGCTCGGCTTCGTCGCGGCCGGCCGCCACCGCAGCAAGCCCGTGGCGCTGTGGCGCAACGGCGGCGCCCACGTGGTGGTCTCGCAGGCCCCCGCCGAGGCGATGGCCACCGGAGGAGCCACCGCTCTGGGCCTGGTCGCTCCCCCGGTGACCGACGTCGCAGCGCGCGCCGCCGCCCTGCTGTGGCCCGCCGTCGACGTCGTGAGGTCCGGGGGCGAGGCGGTCCTGCCGGGCCTGGCCACCCCCTCGGGCCTGCAGGTGCTCCTGTCCGCCGAGCCCGGGCAGGCCGACCACTGGCGCGGCGACTTCGAGGCGCTCCCGGCCGGCTCGACCGGCGGGCTCGAGGCCGGCGGCGCGGCGGGAGCGGGCTGGACCTGCCTGGACCACGTGACCGTGGCCGTGCCGCCGGACCTGCTGCTGCAGGAGGTCTCCTTCCACCGCACGCTCCTCGGGCTCGAGCCGGGGCCGGTGGAGGAGTTCGTGGAGCCGCACGGCCGCATGCGCTCGCGCGCGCTGCGCCCGGCCCGGGGTGACCTGCGCCTGGTCCTCAACGCCCCCGAGACCGCGGCGGGGGCCCCGCGACGGCGCGGAGTGACGCAGCTGGCGTGCGCGGTGCCCGACGTGCGCGCCGAGGCGGTGCGGCTGCGGGAGGCCGGCGTGCCGCTCATGCCGGTGCCCGACAACTACTACGCCGACCTCGGCGCCCGCTTCGCGCTGCCGGACGAGCAGCTGGACGACCTGCGCTCCCACGGCCTGCTCTACGACCGCGACGCCGACGGCGGCGAGCTGCTGCACCTCTACACGGCGGTGCTCTCCACGGGCTTCCACGTCGAGCTGCTCGAGCGGCGCGGCGGGTACGCGGGGTACGGCGGCGCCTCCACGCACGTGCGCCTGGCCGCCCAGGCGTGAGAGCGGGCGGACGGGTGCTGGTGCCCCCGGCGGGGTTCGAACCCGCACTGAGGCGCTTTTAAGGCGCCTGCCTCTGCCGGTTGGGCTACGGGGGCGGGCCGGGCCCGCGCGGTCGGCCGTCACGACGACGGCGGGGCCGGCGCACGTGCACCGGCCCCGCCGTCGTCGTCAGGTCCTCAGCTCTTGGAGGGAGCCGGGTCGCCCACGGGGCGCGGCGCCGGCGGCTTGGCGCCGGCGGCCACGAAGTCCTCGCGGGGACGCGCCTGGCGGCCGATGGCCACCATGTCGCGGGTGACGCCCATGCCGGAGGCCGCCCAGCCGAGGGCGATGCGGACCTTCCGGTCGAGGGTGGGCATCGCGTAGAGGTGGTACGCGCGGTGCATGACCCACGCCGGGAAGCCCTTGACCTTCACGCCGAAGGTGTTGGCGACGCCCTTGCCGATGCCGAACGAGGCGACCGTGCCGATGTACTTGTGGCGGTACTCGGTCAGGCCCTCGCCGCGCAGCGTGGCCACGAGGTTGGCGGCCAGCACCTTGGACTCGCGCACGGCGTGCTGGGCGTTGGGAGCGCAGAACTGGCCCGGCTCCTTGGTGAGGTCCGGCACGGCGCAGGCGTCGCCGGCGCCCCAGGCGCCCTCGACCACGCCGTCCTCGCCGGCCACCCGCAGGTCGGCGCGGACCGTGAGGCGGCCGAGCTTGTCCAGCGGGAGGCCGGTGTTGGCCAGCACCGGGTTGGACTTGATGCCGGCGGTCCACACGACGGTGTCGGTGTCGAACTCGGTGCCGTCCGAGAGCACGGCGTGACCGCCCTCGATGGACTTCAGCTGGGTGTCGAGGCGGATGTCGATGCCGCGCTCGCGGAGCTGGTGCAGCGACCACAGGCTCATCTCGGGGCCGACCTCGGGCAGGATCCGCCCGAGCGCCTCCACGACGATGAACTTGACCTCGTCCTGGCTGATGCCGGAGTGGTCCTTCACGGAGGCGCGGACGAGGTCCTCGAGCTCGGCCATGGCCTCGATGCCGGCGTATCCGCCGCCGACGAAGACGAAGGTCAGCGCGCGCGCCTTGGCGGCGGGGTCGGTCATGACCGCGGCGGCGTCGAGGCGGTCGAGGATGTGGTCGCGGCAGGCCGTGGCCTCCTCGACGGACTTGAAGCCGATCGCCTGCTCCATGAGCCCGGGGATCGGGAAGGTGCGGGAGACCGCGCCGAGGCCGACGACGACCTGGTCGTAGGAGATCTCGACCTGCTCGCCCTCCTGCGGCTGCACGAAGGCGACCTTGCGGGCCGGGTCCATGCCGGTCACGGTGCCCGTGACGACGTCGGCGCCCTTGAGCGCCTGGCGCAGGGAGACCACCACGTGGCGGGACTCGATCGAGCCGCCGGCCACCTCGGGCAGGAACGGCGCGTACGTCATGTAGGGGCGCGGGTCGACGACGACGACCTGCGCCTCGCCGGGCTTGAGCTGCTTGAGCAGGTGGCGCGCCGTGAGCAGGCCCACGAAGCCCCCGCCGAGCAGCAGGATCCGGGGGCGTCCCGCCGCGGCGGGCACAGGGGACTCCAGGGAGGAGGGGGCGGTCATGCCCCAAATCTAGGGTTCGCCCGGGCACGCGTGCTAACGGGGCCGCCAGACTCCGCCGTCAGGAGGCACCCGCGGGGGTGAGCCCGTGATCGTCTCCTCCAGTCGCGTCGCGCGCGACCCGAAGCACACCGCAGGGGGCGCCCGATCACCCGCGCGGCCCAGGGGCCCCCGCACCGGGCAGCCCGGCGAGCGCCGCGGCCAGGGCGACGGCGTCGTCGAGCATCGCCTCCGTGAGCCGGCCGGTGGAGGTGTTCTGCTGGCTGACGTGGTAGCTGCCCACCAGGTGCACGGCTCCGCCGCCGTCCTGCCCCGGGAGGGCCAGGACGGCGCGGGCGCCGTGCCCGAAGCGCGGCGCCGGTCGCGGCACCGCCCACCCGAGGCGGCGGGCGCAGGCCAGCGAGGCGTCCCAGGCGATGCCGCCCAGGGCCAGGAGCACCCGCGGCCGGACCAGCTGCACCTCGCGGTCGAGCCAGGGCGCGCAGGCCGCGCGCTCGTCGGGGGTGGGCAGGTTGTCCGGCGGGGCGCAGCGCACGGCCGCGGCGATGCGGACGCCGGTGAGGTGCTGCCCGTCACCGGCGTGGTCGCTGCGCTCCTGCGCGGCGAGGCCGGCGCGGTGCAGCGCGGCGAAGATCCAGTCACCGGACCTGTCACCGGTGAAGACGCGTCCCGTGCGGTTGCCGCCGTGGGCGGCGGGGGCCAGCCCCACCACCAGCAGCGGGGCGTGCGCGTCCCCCCAGCCGGAGATCGGGCGGCCCCAGTAGGGCTGGTCGCGGTAGGCCCGCCGGCCGGTGGCGGCCACCTCCTCCCGCCAGGCGACGAGGCGGGGACAGGCGCGGCAGACCGAGACCCGCGCGTCGAGCTGCTCGGTGGTCCGCGAGGCCGCCGCGGACCGCACCACCCCCGCCGGCGTCCGCGCGACGCGGGTGCCCGGCTCGGCGGGGTCCTCCGGCCACCCCGACCCGGGCTCGACCGGCGAGCGGTGGAGGTCGCCCGGCAGCGGGTGGCGCAGGAGCTCCGGGCGCGGGGGCGGCACCCCGCCAGTGTGGGCGCTCCTCAGACGACGAGCTGCCCGGAGGCCAGCCACCCGGTGAGCAGCGCGGCGGTGAGCGCCACCGCGGCGGCGACCAGGCAGGTGCGGCGGCGGCGGTGCCCCGCGGACCAGCGCCGCGCCGCCCGGGATGCCGCCCGCAGGACGCGCCCGAGCACGCAGAGGACACCCCCGACCACGAGCAGCAGGAGGCCCGCGTTCAGGGCGGCGGCGGTGCCGGCGGCCGCCTGGCCGGCCTCGAAGGCGCGCGCAGCCGCTCCCGCCTCCGCCAGCCCCGCTCCCCCGAGGGCTGCGACCAGCCGGGGCAGGTGCCACAGCAGCAGCGAGAGGGCCACCACGAGGAAGGGGACGACGACGGCGACCCACCCGGTCACCACCACCCGGACCCAGCGCTTGAGGCCCACCACGCGGGGGTCGCGGCCCGACCCCCGCCCGGCCGCGTGGCGCAGCACAGGGCCGATGCGGGCGAAGAGGTCGGGCACGCCGACGAGGTCGGCCAGCACGTGGTAGCCGTCGTAGCGCACCAGCGGCAGCAGCTGCTCCAGCATGCCCAGCTGGATGACCAGCACCGCGAGCAGCAACCACTCGGCGCCGGTGACCGCGTGGGCCCCGCCGAGGGCCAGCACAGCGAGGGTGTGGAAGTACAGCCCGCCGAGGTCGGTGCGCAGCCGCCCGGCCCGCCCGAGGCGGTAGGCGTCGTTGACGTCGGTGTAGAAGGCCGGGTAGACGAGGTAGAGCCCCAGGCCGACCGCACCGGGCCGCGCGCCGCTGAACCGGCAGCCGGCCGCGTGCCCGCACTCGTGGAAGAGCGCCGCGGCCACCGCCGTGCCGACCACCGCCAGCGCGAGCGCTGGGTCGCGCACCACGGCCCCGAGCGCCCCGCCGAGCCCGTGCACCGCCAGCAGCCACACGTCGAGCAGCGCCAGGGCCGCCACGGCGGCGAGCACCACCGGCAGGCGGAACAGCGGCTGCAGGACCCGCGCCACCGCCCCCACGGCTCGCGGGCCCAGCAGCGGCGTGCGGGCCCGCAGCGCCAGCAGGGGGTCGGCGCGCGGCGGCGGGGTCGACCGCTCGTCGTCGAGCAGGCCGAGCGGCGCCAGCTTCCTCGCCACGAGGAAGCGGACGCCCGCTGCGTCGACCTCGTCGCCGCCGCCCTGCGAGACCTCCGCGGCGACGTCGGCGGACGTGCGGACGCCGTCCAGCGCCGCGAGCACCCGGTAGGCCAGCGGCGTCAGCTGCAGCACCTGCCCGTCGTCGCGGCGCACCAGGCCCGGCGGCCGCTGCGAGCCGGAGCCGCGGAGCTCGCCGAGCAGCTCCAGCCCGGCGGCCCGGGCCGGCGGCCGGCGGGTCGCGGACGGCCCGGCGAGGTCGGGGTGCTCCAGCTGCGCGGTCATGCCGCCTCCTGCTCACTCGTCGTCGTCGACCCCCGACGTGCGGAAGGGCCGCCCCCGGGCACCGGGGGCGGCCCTTCCGACCGCTCAGGCGCGACGGGTCACCACGTGCAGTCGTCGTGCCAGTCGCCGTGGCCGCCGCCCCAGCCGCCGTGGCCGTAGTCGTTGTACGAGTCGTTGGTGGAGCTGTCGGAGTTGTCGACGGAGTTGTCGGAGTTGTCCGTGTACTCGTTGCCGCTGAAGTTGCCGTTGAGGTTGCCGCTGAAGTTGCCGTCGTTGTCGCTCAGCACGTCGTTGCCGCTGAGGACGTCGCCGACGGAGATCAGCGACCCGTGGCCCCCGCTGTACGCGTTGAGCGTCTCGCGGGTCGGGAGCATCTCGACGGACTCGAGAGCCAGGTCGGCTGCAGTGAGAACAGTCATCGCACGTCTCCTTGTGCCTCTGTGGTGCTCCAGGCTCCGGCCGGTCCTTCGAGACACCCCCCCTTGCTGAGCGTCCGACTCGACCGATCGACCGAAACCCTTGAACGAACTGTCCAAGTAACTTGTACAGTAGGCGGCGTTCCTCGGGAGCACAACCCCCGGCACCGCCCCGGGTTGTGGTGGACTTCCGGGATCGGGGGGCGGGCAGCGAGCGGGAGGACGGCGGACCAGTGGTGGTGAGCACGCATCCGGAGCCCCCGACGCAGCCGGCGGCTCGACCCGCCGCCGAGCAGGACGCCGCGTCCCGGGCCGACGGGCCGACGGGCCCCCTCGAGGGACCACCGGGCGCGGTGCAGCGCCTCCTGCAGGAGCGGATGCGCGAGCGCGGCTGGTCCTACGGGGACGTCGCCCGCCGCAGCGGCCTGCCCCGCTCGACGGTCCACCACCTGGCCACCACGCCGATCCAGCGCGCACCACGCCCCAGCCGGCTGGAGGCGCTCGCCGCAGCGCTGGAGCTGCCGCTGTCCGTGCTGCAGGCAGCCGTGGCCGAGGCCACGGGGCTGTCGCGGGGCACGGTCGGCGTCGAGCCGGACACCGCGGTGATCGTCGCCGGCCTGGCTGACCTCAGCCCGGACGACCGCCGTCACGTGGCGGCCCTGGTGGAGTCGCTGCGCGCCGCGAGCGCCCGCCGCGTCACCCCGCCCACCGAGCGCTGACCGGTCCGGGCGCCGGGCGGCGCAGCGGCGTGGGGAGGCGGCGCTCCACGGCTCGGTAGGCGCGCTCGGGCAGCGCGACGCGCGCCACCTGCAGCACGTCGTCCACGCGGTGCTCCTCCGGGAGCAGGAGGAGCACCAGGTCGTCGGCGGGGCTGTAGCTGACCAGGAGGGTCGGGTGCCGCTCCACGTGGACGCACGGGCCGGTCGCCTCCCCCTCCTCGGGCCGGCCGACGTCGTCGACCCGCTGCAGCAGGCTGAGACCGGGCCGCTGGACGGCGCTCGCCGCTGCCGTCGCACCTGCGGGCGCGGCGGCCGCCGTGCGGGCGCTGCGGGCAGCGGTGCGGCGGCGGACCAGCGCCAGGAGCGGGTCGCCGACGAGCACGAGCGCGGCCAGGGCCGCGACCAGACCCATCGGCCACGTCACCCAGGCGGGCACGGCGCTCGACACGGCGCCGTCCGCACCCGCACCGCTGGAGGCCGGAGGTGCCGCTCCGGGTGCGGACCGGGGGGTCTCGGGCGCAGCACCGAGGCGGGTGCCCGCTCCGGCACCGGGAGCGGCCGACGTCCCGGGCGCGGGCCCTGCGGGCGCAGACGCCACCGCGGCGGGCACGACGAGCCGCGCGCCGACGGCGAGGCGGTCGGGGTCGGGCCCGACCGCTGACCGGTTGGCCGCGTAGAGGGCGGGCCACCCGCCGTCGACGCCGAGGCGGGACGCCACTGAGCGCAGCGAGTCGCCCGGGGCGACCTCGTAGGTGGTGACCGCGGCGGGCTGCGCTGACGGCTGCGCGGCCGGCGCGCCCGCGGGGGAGGTCCCGGGCAGGACGAGCACCGTGCCGACGCGGAGGAGGTCCGGTGAGGGGCCGAGCACGTCGCGGTTGGCGGCGAAGAGCTCGGGCCACCCTCCGGGTGTGCCCGTGGCGCGGGCGATGCCGGTGAGCGTGTCGCCGGAGCGCACGACGTAGGGGGCCGCGCCGCTGGGCGGAGCTGCCGGAAGGCCGACCGGGGCGGTCGACGGCGCGGTGGTGGTGGCGGTGGTGCTGGTGGAGGTCGCTGCGGGTGGTGCGGCTGCGGCGGGGACCGGGTGCGCGGTCGCGGGTGGTCCTGGGACCAGGACCACCGTCGACACGAGCAGGGCGGCCAGCGCGCGCAGGCAGGTGCGCACGAGCATGGCGGGGCTTCTCTCTTCCGAGGTTCGACCGGGGCGCGGAGCGGCGAGGTCCGCAGCGGACGCGCTGCTGGGCAGCGGCGGCCGCAGCCGTCGGGAGGGAGAGGGGTCAGGCGGGTCGGACGAGGGGCAGCGACGCGCGCTGCGAGGGCCGCGCGGAGCGGGCCAGGCCGCGGACGGTGAGACCGGCCGCGGCGAGGACGAGGAAGGCCGGCAGGACCGCGCTCGGGCCGTCGTGACCAGCGCTGGAGGCGGTCAGGGACGCGCTGGCGCTGGCGGCGACCGCCGCGCGCGGACCCACCGGTGACGCGGGTGCGCCGTCACCCGGGACGGTGCCGCCCGTGGCCCCGCCGCGGTCGGCGCTGGTGGCCGCGGCGGCGTGGGATGCGGGTGAGGTCCGGGGCGCGGCGGCGTCGCTGGAGGCGGCGGAGGTCAGGGCCAGCGGCGCCGGGGTGGCGGCCGCGGACGGCGCGGGCACCGGGGGGCCGAGGGGCTCGACCACCGCAGGCGCGGAGGACGCCGCTGCCGGCGCAGGGACGGGCGCGTCAGCGGGCGGCCCCACCACGAGCGCTCGGGCCGGCAGCGCGGGGCGCACGAGCGACGGCACCTCCGCCGAGGGGGTGCGGACGACGTCGGCGGTCGCCGGCACCCCGGCCGCAGCCGGGGCCGCTGGGACCGCGGCGAGGACGGGGGCCACCGCGCGGGCGACCACCGGCTCCACCGCGGCAGCGGCGACCGACCTCACGACGGGAGCGGCTGCAGCGCCGACGGCTGGCACCGCGGTGCTGGCGGTCCCGTCGACGGCAGCGCCCGCGGACCGGGCCACGGGTTCGACCACGGGCACCACCACACCGCTCACCACGGGAGCGGCGACCTGGGCGGCGGGCTGGACCACGGGCGCCACCGCGCCGTCCGAGGCAGCGCTGACGACCGCTGCGACCGGGGCTGCGGCAGGGGCTGCGACGTCCTCGACGACCGGGCGGGCGGCGGTCGACGCGGCCTGGACGACGGGCGCGGCGACCTGCTCGGTGAGCGGGGCGGCGACCTCCGCCGCCGGGGCGACGACGGCGGCGGCGACGTCCTCGACCACTGGGCTGACGGCCTCTGCGACAGGAGCGACCGCAGGCACGTCGACGGCCTGCACGACCGGCTCGACGACCGCCTCGACGACCTGCGCGGCGGGCTCCACGGCGCGCGAGACGGGAGCCGCGACCGGCTCGACCACCTCGGAGAGCGCCGGCTCCAGCGCCGGCTCGGCGGCCTCGACGACGGGCTCGGTGACCGGGGCTGCAGACGCGGCGACGGGCTCCGCAGCGGACACGACCGGCTGCGCCGCCTCGGTCACGGGCTCCACCGCCGGCACCGCTTCGTCGACGGCGTCGAGGACGCGCACCACCGGGTCCTCCTGGACGGGCTCCGCGGAGCCGCGGTCGGCTCCGCCGCCCGCAGGACGAGCCTCGTCAGCAGGCTCCGCCTGCTCAGCGGGCTCCGCCTGGTCAGCGGGCTCCGCCTGCTCGGCGGGCTCCACCTGGTCAGCGGGCTCCGCCGGCTGCTCGGCCGCGGGCGCCGGCTCCTCGACCGCTGGGTCGGCGCCGGCCGCGCCGGAGCCGCCACCCGAGAGGCCGCCGACGACGTCGTCCAGGTCCTCCACGGCGCCCGCGACCAGGGACGGAGCAGCGTCGTCACGTCCGGACGCCGAGGCGGTGGGCGCCGCGAGGAGCAGCCACAGGGCGGCGATCGCGCAGGAGAGAAGGGCGGTGGTGACCACCGTGCGCACGACCCTGGTCGCCGTCACCCTCCGCCCCCCGACGCGAGTGCTGGCAGCGGCACCTGTGCCGCTGACGTCCGAGGGCAACGGTACCCCGCCCGAGATCCACCCAAACCGCCACGAGCCGGGCGCCGCCACCCCCAGGACTGGGGACGGGAGCGTTCCCGGCGCCCGGGCTCAGCTGGTCGGCGCAGCCGTCGCGACGACGACGGGCTCCACCGCGGTCTCCCCGTCGGCCGGTGCGGTCCCGGCCGGTGCGGTCCCGGTGGCCGGCAGCGGGGCGGGCGCCCCGCTGGCCGGTGCGGTCGCCGTCGCAGTGGCCGACGGGACGGGGGCGGCGGCGCTCCCCCCGTCGGCGGTGTACCCGACCAGCGGCGGCAGCGTCGGCTCGGGCAGCGGCGGCGTGGTCGGAGCCGCTCCGGCCGCACCCGCCTGGGCGCGCAGCGGGTAGGCGTTCCAGCGCAGGGCGCCGTCGGTCGAGACGGTGGGCACCAGCGGAGACGCCCCACCGCCGGACCAGTCGGCCTTGTCGCCCGTCGACGTGACGAGGGGGCGGCCGTAGTCGTCGAGCAGCTGGACACCGGTCAGGGGCCGGCCCTGCGCGTCGTAGGGGTAGATGTTCGTCACCACCTGCCCGTCGGACCAGACGCCCTGCGACATCTCCAGCGACCCGTCGGGAGTGGTGGAGCTCGGGTACACGTAGACCTCCCTCGGCCCTGCCACCACCGCGGCGAGCGCGAACGGCAGGACGACGACGGCGAGCACGTTCCCCGCCACGAGCAGGTTGCGCTGCCACTCCTCGGTCCACGTCCGGCGTCCCGCTTCCACGCTGGCCGCCACCGCGGCGACCACCACCAGCAGCCCCAGCACGCCGCGCCCGTCCAGGACCGAGGCCAGGAGCCACCCGCCGACGGCTCCGCGCAGCACCCACCACGCGGGGCGCAGCTGCACTCCGCGCTCGACCGCCCCCGGCCACCAGGGCCTGGCGCGCAGGGCCCCGAGCAGCCGCTCGCGGTCCTCGCGCACCGCGTCGGCGGTCCGCTCCCACAGGCCGCGCCGCTC
Source organism: Streptomyces sp. NP160 (assembly GCF_006335115.1). Lineage (GTDB taxonomy): Bacteria > Actinomycetota > Actinomycetes > Actinomycetales > Quadrisphaeraceae > Quadrisphaera. The sequence continues at coordinate 44,683 of NZ_VDMJ01000016.1, read as the reverse complement.
GGGCGCCGGCGCCGCACCGCTGCGGTCCGCCAGCCCTGCGCTGGAGCGCAGCTCGGCGGCGTAGGCGCGGGGGCTGCCGAGCCGGTCCAGCAGCGGCGTGGAGGACTCCGCGGCCAGCTCGGCGAGGTCGGCCTCGAGGCCCCCGGTGAGCTCCTCGACCACCTCGGCGGGCAGGTCGGCCAGCTCCGCGCGCACCGCGGCGGCGTACCCGCGCGCCTCGGCGGCGGGGTCGAGGGAGGGGCCGGGGGCGGGCACGGGCAGCGTGGTGCTCATCGGGGTTCTCCCTCGGGCGCGAGCAGGTGGTCGACGGTCTCGCTGAAGGCGCGCCAGCTCTTGCGCTGGGCCTCGAGCAGCTCCCGTCCGCGGGGGTTGATGCCGTAGTACTTGCGGTGCGGCCCCTCCTCGGAGGGCACCACGTAGCTGCTCAGCGCGCCGGCGGCGTAGAGGCGCCGCAGCGTGCCGTAGACGGAGGCGTCGCCGACGTCCTCCAGACCGGCGCTGCGCAGGCGCCGCACGACGTCGTAGCCGTAGCCGTCGTCGTCCTCGACGACGGCGAGCACGGCCGCGTCGAGCACCCCCTTGAGGAGCTGCGTGGTGTCCACGCACCGCACACTACTGCGCGAAGCGCACTACCTTCCAGAGCGCCACACCGGTGTCCTCCACGGGGGTTCCGCCAGGAGACCGGGTCAGTCCCGGGCCTGACCGCGGTCAGCTGCGGCCGAGGCGCCGGCCGACGTGCTCGGCCGACGTGCCGGCCGGCCCCCGTCAGTAGAGGAACAGCGGGAACCACTCCCGGGTGTGGGCGTGCACCAGCACCATGAAGAGGATCGCGTCGAAGGTCAGGTGCACCGCCACCACGTAGCTCAGCGAGCGGGTCACGGCGAACGTCAGGCCCTGGATGAGGGCGAACGGGAACACCAGCAGAGGCCCCCACTCGCGGAACCCCAGCTCGTGGAGGAACGCCGTGAAGAGCACCGCCTGCAGCAGGTTGGCGAGCCACACCGGGTGGTGGCGGCGCAGCAGCGTGAAGACCGTGCAGATGAAGAAGAGCTCGTCCCAGATGCCCAGGGCGTTCGTCCCCAGGAACAGCCGCCCCAGCTCGTCCGGGGTCCTCGCCGCCGGCCAGTTCTCGTAGACCCCGCTGGTGATGAGGTAGAACGGGAGCGCGGTCCACCCCAGCACGACGACGGCGGCCAGCCACCACCACTCGAAGCGGTTCCACCGCCGGCCCGTCGCCACGGGGAAGGTGATGGCGTGGTCGCGGAAGCCCCAGCGCGACAGCGCGTACGGCAGACCCACCGCGGCCACCATGGCCGCGCCCATGGTGGTCATGTGCGCCCACGAGATGTCCGTGGTGACGGGCACGAGGCTCATGACGCACAGGCCGAGCGCCGCCAGCAGGTGGTCACGCCCGTAGGAGGACCGCTCCCGCCGTCCCACCAGGGCCGCGACGACGACGCCGGCCACGAGCACCGCCCAGCCCTCGGGGCGCGCCTCCAGCGCGAAGAGCAGCACGCCGGAGGCCGCGAGCAGCGCCGACGGCAGCAGCCGCAGCGCGCCGCCCGGCCGCGCCGGGTCGGGCGGCGCGGTCGCGGCGTCGGCTGCGGGGACCGCGGCCGCGCTCACGGGGAGGTCCTCGTGCCCGCGGCCCGGCGCGCCAGGGCGAGGGCTGTGCCGTCGAGGATGTCGTGCTCGCTGGTGCGCACCTCGCCCACGCCGGCGCACTCGGCCACCCGGCGCACCACCTCCCGCCACACGAGGGCTCCCGCGCCGATGACGTCCACGCGCCCGGGGTGCATGAACGGCAGCGCCGCGCGCTGCTCGCGCGTCATCGCCACCAGCTCGTCGCAGGCGGCGACCACGTCGGCGACCGGCAGCACCGCCCCGTGGATGCGCGCCGGGTCGTAGGCGGGCAGGCGCAGCGCGTGCGCGGTCACCGTCGTCACGGTGCCGGCCACGCCCACCAGCGTGCGCGCCTCCTCCAGCGGCACCGCGGCCGCGGCCACCCCGAGCGCCGAGTGCACGTCGCCCACCAGCGCCTCGACCTGCGCCGGCGTCGGCGGGTCGGACAGCGCGTGCCGCTCGGTCAGGCGCACGCAGCCGACGTCCACGGAGCGGGCCGCCCGCACGTCGTGCTCCCCCAGCACCAGCTCGGTGGAGCCGCCGCCCAGGTCGCAGACGAGGTGCGGGCCCGCCACGCCGGCGCCGGACAGCTCTCCGGTGGCACCGAGGAAGCTCAGCGACGCCTCCTCGGCCCCGGTGATGACCTCGGGGGCCACGCCCAGCAGGTCGCGCACCCCGTCGACGAGCAGGTGGGCGTTGCGCGCGTCGCGGCTGGCGGACGTCGCCACGAACCTCACGTGGTCGGCGTCGAGCGGGACGCCCAGCTCCAGGAGCCGGTCCCTCACCCGCAGCGTCTCCGCGAGGGTGCGCTCCAGCGCCTCCGGCGCGAGCTCGCCCGTCCTGTCGACCCCCTGGCCGAGCCGCACCACCTCCATGGTCCGCGCGAGGTCGACCAGCGACCGCGGCGCACCGTCGGCGTCGACCACCGCGTCAGCCGCGAGCAGGCGCAGGGAGTTGGTGCCGCAGTCGATCGCTGCCACGCGGACCCGGGTCTCTTCCACGCGCCCATCCTCCCGGACCTGCCTAGCCTCGAGCAGGTGAGCACCCCACCGGCCCGGCCCAGCAGGACCGACGACGACCTCGACGTCGTCGTCGTCGGAGCCGGGCCGAACGGCCTGTCAGCGGCGGTCGTCCTGGCCAGCGCGGGCCTGCGGGTGCAGGTGCACGAGCAGGCGGCGCAGTCCGGCGGCGGCACCCGGACGGTGGAGAACACGCTGCCGGGCTTCCGGCACGACCACTGCTCCATCGCGCACCCCGCCGGCGCGGTGAGCCCCTTCTTCGACGCCTTCGACCTCGGCGCCTCCGGCGTGGAGTGGCTGCAGCCCGAGGTCCCGTTCGGCCACCCGCTCGACGGGGGCCGCGCCGCGCTGGCCCACCGCGACCTGGAGCGGACGGCGGAGGGCCTGGGCCCCGACGGCCCGGCGTGGCGCTCGCTGCTCGGGCCGCTCGTGGAGCGCACGGCCGAGGTGGTCTCGCTGACCCAGTCCGACCTGCGCACCTTCCCCGGCGTGCCGCGCACGCCGGGCGGCGTCGCGCGCACCGCCACCACGGCGGTGCGGCTGGGGCTGCGGGCCCTGGAGCAGGGCACCCCGGCGTGGGACGCGCGGTTCCGCACCGAGGAGGCTCCCGCGCTGCTCACGGGCGCCTCGGCGCACAACATCGGCGACCCCCGCGACCTGTCCTCCGCGGGCGCGGGGCTCTACCTGGCGGCCATGGCGCACGCCGGCGGCTGGCCGGTGGCGCGCGGCGGCAGCCAGGCCCTGGCCGACGCGATGGTCGCCGAGCTGGAGCGCCTCGGCGGCAGCGTGGTGCTCGGCCACCGCGTGCACGACCTGTCCGAGCTCCCGCGGGCGAGAGCGCTCCTCCTGGACCTCACGCCCAGCGGGCTCCTCGACGTCGCCGGCGACCGGCTGCCCGCCGGCGTCGCGGCCCAGCTGCGGCGCTACCGCTACGGCGGCGCGGTCTGCAAGGTCGACTACGCGCTCTCGGGCCCGGTGCCCTGGACCGCGCCGGGCCTGGAGGCGGCGGGCACGCTGCACCTGGGCGGCACCCGGGCGGAGGTGCGCGCGGCGGAGCGGGAGGTGCGCGCCGGGCGCCACCCGCGCCGGCCCTTCTGCATCGTCGTCCAGCCGGGCGTGGTCGACCCCACCCGCGCGCCCGCCGGGAAGCACACCCTGTGGACCTACGCGCACGCGCCGCGCGGCTCCCGCCGCGACCTCGAGCCGGACGTCACCGCCCAGGTGGAGCGCTTCGCGCCGGGCTTCCGCGACCTGGTGCTGGCCAGCACGACGACGACGGCCGCCGAGCTGGGCGCGGAGAACCCGAGCATCCCCGGCGGCGACGTCGCGGCCGGGGCGGTCACGCCGTGGCAGCTGGTGATGCGCCCGCTCCCCCGCTGGGACCCGTACCGGGTGCCGGGGCTCGACGGCGCCTACCTGTGCGGGGCGGCGACCCCGCCGGGACCCGCCGTGCATGGCATGAACGGCGTGCACGCCGCGCGGCGGGTCCTGCGGCAGCGCTTCGGCGACCACCGCGACCCCCTCGAGCTGGTCCGGACCGCCAGGGCCACCCCCTCCCGTCCGTGATCATGGGCGGTCGGCCACCTCGCGGCGGCCGACCGCCCATGATCACGGTGGAGGAGGTCAGGCGGTGGTGGGGACCGCCTCGGCGGTGGCGGCGCAGGGCAGCAGCACCCGCGCCGTCGTCCCCGTCTCCGGGGCGGACGCGATGACCAGCTGACCCCCGTGGTGCTCCACCAGGGACCGGGCGATGGTCAGGCCCAGGCCCGCGCCGGGCACCGCGAGCGCGGTGGCGTTGCTGGCGCGGAAGAACCGCGTGAAGAGGCCGCCCTGCTCGGCCAGGGGGATGCCGATGCCGGTGTCGACCACCTCCACGAGGCAGTGCGGGCCCTCGCGGAGCGCTCGCACCAGCACGGAGCCGCCGGCCGGGGTGAACTTCACGGCGTTGGAGACCAGGCCGGCCAGGGCGCGCGCCAGCGAGGCGGGGTCCCCGGCCACGCGGAGCGCGCCCAGCAGCTCGGCGTCGAGGTCGACGTCGACGTCGAGGTGCACCCCGGAGGCGGCGGCGGGCCCGCGGTGCTCGTCGACCACCTCGCGGACCACGTCGGCCACCGCGACCGGCTCGTGGACGCCGCGGGGCGCGCCGTCCTCGATGTGGGACAGCGCGAGGAGGTCCTCGATGAGCACCCTGAGGCGCACGGTGTTGCGCTCGACCACGGCGAGCATGCGGTCGACGCCGGCGTCCAGCTCCCCGGCGCCGCCCTCGCGGAGCATCTCCACGTAGCCGGCGATGCTCGTCAGCGGGGTGCGCAGCTCGTGGGAGACGGTGGCGAGGAACGTCGACTTGCGGACGTCCAGCTCGCGCAGCTGCTCCACGAGCGCCTCCGAACCCGCCAGCAGCTGGGTGACCACCACGGCGCGGCCCAGGTCGGCGGCCACCGAGCGCAGCAGGGCCACCTCCTCGTCGGTCCACGCCCGGGGGCCGTCGTGGGTGAAGGCGGTGAGCGCACCGACCGCGGCCTCACCGGCGCCGACCGGCACCACCAGCACCGCCGTGGCGCCGGTGCGCTCGGCGAAGTCGACCGTGGCCGGCTCGGCGGAGCCGGAGGCCACCAGGGAGGGCAGGTCGGCGACGGCGAAGTGCCCGTCCTCCTCCCAGACCCGCTGGAGCCAGTCCGGGAGCCCCTCGGCGGCCTGGCCGACGTCCTCGACCACGGGCGGCGCCCCCTCGCGGGCCCAGCTCCCCTGCAGCGTCGCCACGGGGGTGACGGGCGCCGCGCGGCCGCGGCGGTCCCAGGGGTCGCCGGGGGCGGACCCGACGAGGCGCACCCAGGCCCGGTCCACGCCGAGCCCCTCGCCGAGCACGCGCAGCGCCTGGGCCAGGGAGCGCTGGGGGTCGATCGGGTCGCGAGCCAGGCGGCCCACCTCGCTGGCGAGGCGGCGCAGCTCGGCCGAGCGCTCCGCGGCGGCGCGGGCGCGCGTGCCCTCGTCGGCCAGGGCGTTGACCCAGCGGGCCACCGCGCGCACCTCGGCCGGGCCGCGGCCGGCGTCGGCGCGCCGCGCGTGGTCGCCGGAGGTGAGGGCGCCGAGCACGGAGGCGACCTCGGCCAGCGGCGCCACCAGTCCGCGGCGGACGCGGACGGCCAGCAGCAGCGTGAGGGCGAGGGCCCCGGCGAGGACCAGGCCGACGAGCACGAGGGAGGTGTCCCTGAGGCCGGTCTGCTGCTCGCGCAGGCGGGCCTGCTCGACGGCGACGCCCTCGACCAGCGCCCGGTGCGCCTCCGGGAGGTCGCTCGCCGCCGAGGCGGCGGGCCCGGTCGGCGGCGACGGCGGACCGCGGCGGATCCACGCCTCGGCCGCCAGGACCTCCCGCTCGACGGCGCGCACCTCGGTCTCGGTGCTCGCCAGGGCGCGCAGCCGGCGGGCGAGGTCCGAGACCTCCGCCTCCTGCGCCTGCGCCCCCTGCGCGGCCCCGGCGTCGGACGCCGCCACCACCAGGGCGCTGCTGGTGTGGTTGAGCTCGTCCAGGCGCTCGGCGGCGGTGTGGCGGGCGTCGCCGAGCAGCAGCGCCGCCGCACCCGCCCCCGCGAGCGCCACCAGCAGGACGACGAGCAGCGCCAGCCAGCCGCGCAGGCCCACCGCGAGCGGCTGGGCGCCCCTCACCGGCCGGCTCCGGCGAGCGGGCGGCCGGAGGCGCTGGTGTCCGGCAGCTCGACCACGGCGCGGCCGGCGTCGGTGGGGCCACCGCCGGCGGCCAGGCCCTGGCGGTCCATGGCGCCCCAGACCTGCTGCTGGCCGCGCAGCAGCGACCACAGCCCCTGTACGCGCCACAGGGCGGTGAGCTGGCGGTGCCCCACGTTCTCGAGCACCGCGGCGGCCAGGCCCCGGACGAGGTCGCGCCACCGCTGGGAGCGGTGGAAGGACAGCTCCTCCACGAGCAGCGCCGCCACGGTGACCATGATGGCGTAGCCGTAGCAGAGCGCCATGAGCAGCAGCGCCGCCTTCCACGGCACCAGCCCGAAGGCCACCGCCAGCGGGGTGAGCACCACACCCACCAGCTCGACGACCGGGGCCACCAGCTCGAAGACCACGTAGTAGGGCAGCGCGAGCAGGCCGATGCGCCCGTAGCGGGGGTTGCCGAGCATGCCGCGGTGGCGCCACAGCGTCTCCGCGAGGCCGCGCTGCCAGCGGCGGCGCTGGCGGGCCAGCACGGCGCGGGTGGCGGGCACCTCGGTCCAGCTGGCGGGCTCGGGCACGAAGACCACCCGGTGGTCGCGGCCGGCGTCGCGCAGGTGGCGGTGAAGGCGCACCGTCAGCTCGAAGTCCTCCCCTATGCACGTGGGGTCGAGCCCGCCGACCTCCACGAGGACGTCGCGGCGGTACATGCCGAAGGCCCCGGAGATGAGCACCAGGGACTGCAGCCGGGACCACCCGGCGCGTCCCACGCAGAAGGCCCGCAGGTACTCGACCACCTGGAACCTCGCGATCCAGCCGCGCGGCATCCGCACGTCCGTGACACGGCCACCGACGAGGGTGGAGCCGTTGACAGCGCGCACCGCGCCGCCGGTGGCCACCACGCGCACCGGGTCGTCGGCGAACGGGCGCGAGACGGTGAGCAGCGCGTCGGGGTCGAGGACGGAGTCGGCGTCGGTGATGCAGACGAGCTCGTGGCGGGCGGCGTTGATGCCGGCGTTGACCGCGTCCGCACGACCGCCGTTGTCCTTGCGCACCACCACGAGCGGCGAGCGGCCGCCGCGGGGCACGTGCACGCTGCGGACCGCGCCGCGCACGGGCACGTCCTGCGCGGACCTGCGGGGCACCTCGACGAGGTCGAACGCCTCCTGCAGCAGGGCGAAGGTCGCGTCGGTGGAGCCGTCGTCGACGACGACGACCTCGTGGCGCGGGTGGCGCAGCGCCAGCATGGCGCTCACCGAGCCCACCACGGAGGCCTCCTCGTCGAAGGCCGGCATCACCACGGACACCGACTGCGTCAGCGGCGAGGCGCTGGCGTCCTCCACACCGCGGAACCGCCCGCGCCGCAGGTAGCGGCCCATGTCCGCGCCGGCCAGGCCGATCAGCACGAGGTAGCTGGAGTTGATGGCCAGCACGTAAAGGAGCACCGGCAGCGCGAGCACCTGCACGAGCACCACGACGGTGCCGCGCACCGTGCCGCCGAGCAGCTGGGCGTGGGCGTGCGTCCCCCACGCGCCGACGGCGTCCAGCAGGGCGCCGAGCGCCTCCGGCCAGGCCCCGCTCACGCGCCGGCCCCCACGAGCGCACCCCGCGCGGTGGACGCCGCTGCGGCCCGAGCGGCCTGGGCCGCCCGGACGGACTCGACCTCGGCGAGCGAGGCCTGCGGCAGCACCTCGGCCAGCACGGCGCAGGCGAGCACCTCGTGGGCGCGCGCCACCGCCTCCGGCGACCCGCCCTCGGCGTGGGACGCGACCTGCGCCAGCACCCGCGCCCCGGGCGCCCCCAGGGCGAGCAGGGCGCTGGCGGCGGCGTCGGCGAGGTGGGCGTCGCGGTCGTCGAGCAGGCCCCACAGGCAGCGCAGGGCCGCGGGGTCCCCCACCTCCCCGAGGGCCACCACCGCGGCGCGGCGCACCGCGGGCGCGCTGGAGGGGCTGGTCGCGGCGCGCAGCGCGGAGGCCGCGGTCGGGGCGCCGATGCGGCCGAGCGCCGTGGCCGCGCGGGCGCGCACCGCGTCGGTGGCGTCGCGCAGCACGAGGTCCTCCAGGTCGCGGGTGGCGGAGCTGGCGCCGAGGCGGCCGAGGACCTCGGCCGCGGTCAGGCGCACCAGCGGGGTCGGCGCCGCGAGCGCGGCGCGCAGCGCGCCGGTGGCGGGCGCACCCAGCAGCAGCAGCGAGCGGGCAGCGACGTCCGGCGGCGCGGCGGGGCGCTCGCCCGCCAGGGCCGCCAGCAGCGCCCGGGCGGCGCGTCCGGTGGCGTCGTCGTCCAGCACCCCGACGGCGCCGGGGGCGCCTGCGCGCCCCAGGGCGCGCGCCGCCACCAGGCGCACCTCGGCGTCGCGGTCGTGCAGCAGCGCTGCCAGCTCCGGCACCGCCGGGGCGTACGCGGCCGCCCCCAGCAGCTCGGCGGCGGCGGCGCGGCGCACCGCGCTGCGGGCGTGCAGGCGCGCCCGCTCCCGCGTGATGACGCCGCGCACGGCGAGCAGCTCCACGAGCAGCCGCTGACCGTCACCGCGGACCTTGCCGAGCACGGCGAGGACCGCGGGCTCGACGGTGCGCCACGCGGCGGGGTCCAGCGCGGTGAGGGCGTCCGCGGCGGCGGCGGACTCCTCCCCCTCCCCCACGGCCACCTCGAGGATCAGCGGGCGCAGCGGCTCCGCGACCGCGCGGCGGCGCGCGTCGCGGCGGGCCCTCAGGCCCCGGACGGCGGCGATCGCCAGGGCCAGCGCCAGCACCAGCGCCGAGACGAGCACCAGCCCCGCGACGACGACGGCGAGGAAGGTCACGGCCGCGACCGCCCCAGCACGGCCTGGACGCGGCTGACGAGCTCGCGGGGGCTGAACGGCTTGACCACGTAGTCGTCGGCACCGGCGGCGAAGCCGCTGGCGACGTCCTGGTCCTGCGCGCGGGCGGTCAGCATGATGACCGGCAGCTCGGCGGTGGCGGGCGTGCGGCGCAGCTCGGCGCAGACGTCCAGGCCCGACAGCCCCGGCATCATGAGGTCGAGCACCGCGATGTCCACCCCGCCGGCGCGCGCGGCGTCGAGGGCAGCGGCCCCGTCGGGCACGGAGCGCACCTCGAAGCCGGCCTGCGTGAGCTTGAAGGCGACGAGCTCGCGGATGTCGAGGTCGTCGTCTGCGACGAGGACGGTGGTCATGGTGCCTCCGGTCTGGGGCGGGCCTGCGGGTCGGTCAGCGCGGGGCGCTGCGCGTCTGCTGCGGCATCGGCAGCCCGCACCCGCTCCTTGAGCCGATCGGGTGACGGCGGCGGGCAGGGGCGCTGCGGCGCGCCGCCGGCACGGGGGGACGACCGCGGGAGACGCTCGGTGCCCCGATCGGCTCAAGGACGGCGGACCGCGCGCCGACGCCAGAGGGAGACGGCCGCGCCCGCGGCCCGTGCAGGGAGGTCCGCGTGCCCAGCAGCCCGGTCGAGCCGGAGGTCGCCTCGTCGACCCTCCCGCCCGCACCGCGCGCGGCTGCCGGTGGTCACGACGCCCCCGCCCGCCCCCAGCCCCACGCGGCGCTGCTGCGCCGCGTGCGCGCCGCGACGGGATGGCCGTGGGCATCCCTGGAGCTGGCCGAGCACCTCCTGCCGACGTCGCTCGGCGCGGTCGCCGCCGAGCGCGGCGCCGCCGTGCACCTGGCCGACGCCGCGCAGGCCGGCGCCCTGGCCGGCAACCCCTGGGTGGACGGTCGCATCGCGCGCACGCGGGCCTTCGCCGCGGTGCCCGTGACGGCCGAGGGTGGCGGTCTGCTCGCCGTGCTCGTGGCCCGGGACGAGGTGCCGCACCCCGCCAGCCCGGAGCGGGAGGCGGCCCTGGCGGACCTCGCCGAGCTGGCGGCCGGCTCGGTGCTGGCCGACCGGCGCTCGCGGGCGCTGGGCGGGCTGGCGGCGGCGGTCGCCGCGGCCGACCAGCGCGTGGCGCTCGCGCAGGCGGGTCTCGCCGACCGCCACGACCTGCTCGAGGCAGTGCTGGAGACCGCCGACGTGGGCGTGGTGGCCCTCGACGCCAGCGGCCGGGTCAGCGTGCTGAGCCCCGTCGTGCGCGCCTGGGCGGGGCTGCCCGACCACCTGGACGCCGCCGCCGCGACCAGCGCCGCCACCACCGCCCTGTGCGCGGACGCCGCCGGCACGGTGCTGTCCGCCGTCCGCGGCCCCCTGCTGACCACCCTCGCCGCCGGCGGGGAGGCGGAGTCGGAGGTCGTCTTCGCCAGCGCCACCGGCCGGGTGGTCACGTGCGTGTGCCGGACGCGGGCGCTGGCCACCGCGTCCGGGGCGCTGACGGGCGTGGTCGCCTCCCTCACCGACGTCACGGCGGGGCGGGCTGCCCGCGCCGAGCTCGAGCGCTCCAACGCCGAGCTGGAGGCGTTCGCCGGGATCGCCGCACACGACCTGCGGTCGCCGCTCACCGTGGTGGACGGCTACCTCGAGGTCCTGCAGGACGACGCCGCCGACCGCGGCGACGACCGCGCCGCCGGCTGGGCCTCCACCGCGCGGCGCAGCGCGGGCCGCATGGCGTCCCTGCTGCAGGCGCTGCTGGCCTACGCGACCGCCGGGGCCCCCGACCAGGCACGGCGGCAGCAGGTGCCCCTGCGGCCGCTGCTCGAGGCCGTGCTCGCCGACCTGGCGGTGCCCGCGGACGCCGTCGTCACGCTGCCGCAGGGCTCGACGGCGCTCGTGGGCGACCCCGTGCAGCTGCACCAGCTGCTGACCAACCTCGTGGGCAACGCGCTGAAGTTCACCCGCCCCGGCGCGCCCGCGGACGTCGCGTGCGCGCTGCACGAGCTGCCCGGTGCCTGGGAGCTGGTGGTGGCCGACCACGGGCCGGGGGTGCCTCCCGAGCAGCGCACCGCCGTGTTCAGGGCCTTCGAGCGCGGATCGCACCGCGGCCCGGGCGGTCCCGGCGCCGCGGCGGACGGTCTCGTGGCCGGGCACGGACTGGGGCTGGCGACCGCGCAGCGGATCGTCGACCGCCACGGAGGCCGGATCGCGCTGGACGAGACCCCCGGCGGCGGCCTCACCGTGAGGGTGCGCCTCCCCCGTCCGTGACGACCGCCCTCAGGCGCAGGGCCCCTCGGCCCACCACGGCCCGAGCGCCTCGCGCACCTCGTCGCCGAGGGGGTTGGTGCCCGGCCCGGCCGCCAGGGCGTGGCCCAGCAGGGCGTGCAGGCACTTCACGCGCGCGGGCATCCCGCCGGCGGAGACGCCCGCGATCTCGGGGACCTCTCCCAGCTCGGACTCGAGCTGCGCGCGCCGCGCGAGGTAGTCGTCGTGGGCGGCGCGGTAGGACGCCGCGAGCTCGTCGTCGTCCTCCAGTCGCGCCGCCATCTCCCGCATCAGGCCGGAGGCCTCGAGGGTGCCCACCAGCGACGCCGCCCGCGGGCAGGTCAGGTAGAAGGTGGTGGGGAAGGGCGTGCCGTCCTCCAGCCGGGGCGCGGTGGCGACCACGTCGGGACGCCCGCAGGGGCAGCGGTGGGCGGTGCTCGCGGCGCCGCGCGGAGGCCTGCCGAGCTGGCGCCGCACCGCCTCCCGGTCCTCCTGCGACAGCCCGGGGGGCAGGGCCGTCTCTCGGTCCTCGCTCACGGCGCCACCGAGGTGGCGATGTCGGCGGGCGTGACGGACGGCGTCGGGGCGGCACCGCCGCCGCCCAGCCCCACCCCCGAGCGCACCCTGTCGAGCAGCGACGTGGGCCCCGGGGTGGCGGTGGCGGTCGGGGCCGCGGCCCCCGCGCTCGGTGCGGCCGACGCTGGCGCCGGGGCGCCCAGGACGGTGTAGCCGGTCTCCCCCGGCAGCACGTAGCCGAGGCGGGCGCGGGCCTGCGCGGCGGCGTAGGCCGGGTCGTCCCAGCGGGCGGACTCGGCCTGCAGCGCAGCCACCCGCTCCTGGCGGGCGCTGATGTCGTCCTGCAGGGCGCTCAGCTCCGAGCGCTGCTCGGCGTAGGCGCGCACCGGGCCCAGCAGCGACGCGGCGGCCACCAGGCCCACCGCGAGCAGTGCGGCGCCGCGCGCCGTCAGGCCGCGCGCGCGCCCGGCGGTCTCGGGGTCCGTCGTGCGGGGCCGGGCCGCCGGCGCAGGGCGGCTGCTGACCGGTTCGCCGGGGGCACGACCAGGACGACGGCGCAGCCGGACACCGGGACGCGCGCCGGCGGCCGCGCTCCGTGAGGAGGGTCTCGCAGGGGCCACGCGCCCCAGTCTCTCAGCCGCGCGGGCGTGCCCGCGGCAGGTCGGGGCGTCGGCGCGCGCCGGCCGTGGCCCGCACGGCCAGGGCCCCCGGGCGCGCGGTGCGCTCCCGGGGGCCCTGGCCGTGGTGCTGCTGGGCGTCAGGCGCTGAAGCGCGGGAAGGCGCTGCGCCCGGCGTAGCGCGCGGCGTCGTCCAGCTCCTCCTCGATGCGGAGCAGCTGGTTGTACTTGGCGACGCGCTCCGAACGCGCCGGGGCACCGGTCTTGATCTGGCCGCAGTCGGTGGCGACGGCCAGGTCGGCGATGGTGGTGTCCTCGGTCTCGCCGGAGCGGTGGCTCATCATGCAGCGGTAGCCGTTGCGGTGGGCCAGGGCGACGGCGTCGAGGGTCTCGGTGAGGGTCCCGATCTGGTTGACCTTCACCAGCAGCGCGTTGGCGGCGCCGCTCTCGATGCCGCGCTGCAGGCGGGCCGGGTTGGTGACGAACAGGTCGTCGCCGACCAGCTGCACGCGCGAGCCGAGGGCGGAGGTGATGGCGGTCCACCCCTCCCAGTCGGACTCGTCGAGCGGGTCCTCGATGCTCACCAGCGGGTAGTCCTGGACGAGCTTCGAGTAGAAGTCGATCATCTGCTCGCTGGTGCGGCCCTGCTTCTCGAAGGTGTAGGTGCCGCCCTCGTGGAACTCGGTGGCCGCGACGTCCAGCGCCAGGGCCACGTCGGTGCCCAGGGACAGGCCCGTGGCCTCGACGGCCTGGGCGATGAGGTCGAGCGCGGCCGCGGTGCCCGGCAGGTCGGGGGCGAAGCCGCCCTCGTCACCCAGGCCGGTGGGCAGGCCCTGCTTCTTCAGCACGGACTTCAGGGAGGCGTAGACCTCCGCGCCCTGGCGCAGCGCCTCGCGGAACGTCGGCGCCCCGATCGGGGCGATCATGAACTCCTGCACGTCGACGCCGGTGGTGGCGTGCGCACCGCCGTTGATGATGTTCATCATCGGCACGGGCAGGGTGTGGGCGTTGGGGCCGCCGACGTAGCGGAACAGCGGCAGGGACGCCGACTCGGCAGCGGCGCGGGCGACGGCCAGGGAGACGCCGAGGATGGCGTTCGCGCCGAGCGCGCCCTTGTTGTCGGTGCCGTCCAGGTCGATCATCGCCTGGTCGAGCAGGCGCTGCTCGGAGGCCTCGAACCCGACGACCTCCGGGCCGATGGTGTCGAGGACGGCGGAGACCGCGCCCTCGACGCCCTTGCCGCCGTAGCGGCTGCCGCCGTCGCGCTTCTCGACGGCCTCGAACGCGCCGGTCGAGGCGCCCGAGGGCACCGCGGCGCGGCCGATGGTGCCGTCGTCGAGGGCGACCTCGACCTCGACGGTGGGGTTGCCGCGCGAGTCGAGGATCTCGCGGGCGCCGACGGCCTCGATGCTGGCCACGGGCGTGCCTCCTGAAAGGGGTGGGACGTGCTGCGCTCAGCGCACCGGTCGGCCTGACCCTAGCCGGAACGGGCGACCCCCGATCGGGGCGGATCCTCCGCACGGGGTTCATCCGCCCGGCGCGAGCCTGCACACTTCTGTCCAGGCTCGTCCCCGACCACCAGCAGGAGGCCACATGAGCACGCCCACCGCCGAGTCCCTCGAGGCGGAGCGCCGCGGCGCCGTCTTCACCGCTGAGCGCCCCTGGGGCCAGTTCCAGCAGTTCGTGCTCAACCAGACCTGCACCGTCAAGGTCATCACCGTCGAGCCCGGCCACCGCCTGTCCCTGCAGAAGCACGGCGAGCGCGACGAGATGTGGCAGGTCCTCGACGTCCCCCTCGACGTGCAGGTGGGCGAGAAGTCCTGGACCGCCCAGGTCGGGGAGATCGTCTACACCCCCGCCGGGTCCCTGCACCGCCTGGGCAACTCCGGCACCCAGACCGGCCGCATCCTCGAGATCGCCTTCGGCAGCTTCGACGAGGCCGACATCGAGCGCCTCCACGACGACTACGCCCGTCCCGAGGTCGACGCCTGAGGGCACCCGCCCGCGACGCACAGCGCCCCGCCACCCTCTCGGGTGGCGGGGCGCTGTCGTGCGGCTGCGGCGCTCTGGGGTCCGGTGGGGCTCAGGAGCCCGGGTGGCGGAAGAGCGCACCGACCGTGCGGAGGAGGATCTTCGCGTCGAGCCAGAGGGACCAGTTCTCGATGTAGTGGTTGTCCAGCATGATCCGCTCGGAGATCGACGTGTCCCCGCGCAGGCCGTGCACCGCGGCCAGGCCGGTCAGGCCCGCCGGCACGCGGTGGCGGCCGGTGTAGCGCGGGATGTGCGAGGAGAACTCGTCCACGAAGTGGGGCCGCTCCGGACGCGGGCCCACGATGCTCATGTCGCCGCGCAGCACGTTCCAGATCTGCGGCAGCTCGTCCAGCGAGGTCACCCGCAGGACCTTGCCCACCGGGCCCACGCGCTTGTCGTTGCTGATGTTCCACTGCGTCTGCTGCTCGGCGTCGTTCACCGGCTTCATCGAGCGGAACTTCAGCATCGTGAAGGGGCGGCCGTCGAGGCCGACGCGCACCTGCTTGAACAGGACGCCGGGTCCGCCCTCCCAGCGGACGGCCAGGGCGATGGCGGCCATGACCGGGGCCGAGAGCAGCAGCAGGGCGCTGGAGAAGACGATGTCGAACAGGCGCTTGACCTTCCACGCCGGGGTGCGGAACGCCGCGCGGCGCACGCGGACCAGCGGCATCCCGTGGACCTGCTCCATGTCCCCGTTGACGTGCTGCAGCTCGAAGAGCCGGGGCACGAAGAAGAACTCGCACTCGAGGCGGTCGCAGGTGCGCAGGACCTCCACGAGGTCGGCCTCGCGGACGCTGCTGAACGCGACCACGACCACGTTGATGCGCTGCTCCTCGATGACCGCCGCGAGGTCGTCGACGCTGCCGAGCCAGGTCAGGCCCATGGTCTTGTCGGTGTGGATGGGGAACGGGTCGAGCACCGCGACCGGCAGCAGGCCGGCCTCGGGGTGGTTGTGCAGCCGGTCGAGCAGGGCGGCGCCGACGGTGCCGGCGCCGAGCACCAGCGTGCGGTGGGCGATGATCCGCTTGCGGCGCGCGTAGCGCACGAGCGCCAGGGCGATCGCGCGGAAGACGATGATGGCGAGGGCGAACACCACGGCGCGGCGGAAGACGTCCAGCGCGAGGACGTCGGGCCAGCGCAGCTTCACCACCACGAGGGTGAGCACGAAGGCGCTGGAGCAGGCGACGAGGATCCCGGGCAGCTGGTCGAGCACCGAGGCCGTCAGGTGCGACTGGTAGAGCCGCTGGGCGGCGAGCGAGAGGGCGACCATCAGGGTCATGCAGACCTCGAGGGTGTCGCCGTGGTAGCTGACCATCCACGACAGCGCCCAGGCGGCGACGTCAGCGACCAGGAGGATCGCCGACATCGACAGGAAGACGCCCTGCCAGCCGCGGCGGCGCTCCGGGAGGTCGCTCCGGGAGCCGACGAGGTCCGCCCGGTGGTTGCGGAACACGTCCGCGTCACCCGTCCCGACGTTCCCCGCAGCCGGCTCCCTGCGCCCGCTGATCGTCACTCGTCGCCCCCCATGGTCGATGTGTCTGTCGCGCCAGGCTCCTTCGCCGACCCGCTGTGGCCCTCGGAGAGTCTGGACGCCCGCACCGGCCCGCGTCCAGCCGATCGAGGAGGAACAGGGCCAAGAGGGTGGAACGGGCGAACGGCGCCCGTCCCACCCCGTGGCTCACGACTTGCGCGGCTCGGCGGGTGCCAGGCCGGCGGAGCCGCCAGTTCCCTGCGGCGTCGCAGCGCCCTGGGCGGCCTTCGCCGGGGCCGGCGCGGACGCCGGCCGGGGAGCCGCGGGCAACGGGCGGCCCGCCGCTGGGGCAGGCCCCTCTCCGGCGGGAGCGCCCGCCGCCGAGCTGCTGCCGCCGCCGCTGCGGGGTGCGCGCGCCTTGCGGCCCTTCTGCGTCACCACGACGCCGTCGAGCGTGCGACCGGCCACGGACAGGCGGTCCTGCAGCTCGTCCCAGGACGCGGACAGCTGCGCGGCGGGGCGGTCCGAGCGGACCACGGCCACCGAGGTGGCCGACGCGCCGAGGACGGCGAAGGCGCGGGGGCTGCGGGCCAGCGGTCCAGCCGCCACCACGACGAGGTCGTGCTGGGCGGACAGGCCCGCGAGGACCTCCTCCAGGGAGTCGCCGTGCAGCAGCGCGGCGTCGAGCACGCCCAGCGACGCCCGTCCGGGCAGGTGGGACAGCGCCGGGACCGGGGCGAGCGCGCCCGGGGGCAGCGACCCGCCGGCGGCGCGCGCCGTCAGCGGGGCCGGGGCGACGGGCAGGCCGCTGGCGTGCACCAGGCCGGCCTCGTCCTCGGCCGGAGCCAGGACGAGCACCGAGCGGCCGTCGCGGGCGGCCGCGGCGGCGAGCGCGAGCGAGACCTCCGCGGTCGCGTCCCCGGACTGCAGGCCGGTGACGAGCACCGGGCCCTTCGGGCGGCCGGCGGCTAGGTAGCGCAGGGACACGAGGGGCGCCAGCGCCTCGGCGACCGGCTGGTCGCGGCGGCCCGTGACGGGGACCACGCCCAGCAGCGGCACGCCGGACCCGCGGACCAGGCCCTCGACGTCCTCGCGGGAGCGGCCTCGGCGCCAGATGGCCACGGCGCTGGCGATGAGCGCCGCGAGCACGAAGCCGATGAAGGCGTTGCGCCAGGGCTTGGGCTCGGTCGGGGAGGTGGGGGCCACCGCGGCGTCGACCGAGGTGACGTTGTCGCCGTAGGCGGCGGCGCGGATGGCGATCTGGCCCGCCTGCAGCGCCCCCTCGGAGTTGGCGTTGCGGACGGCGGCGGCGGCGTCGGCGTCGCCCGCGGGAGCGCCGGCGCCGGCGGCCTGCGCGGCGTTGCGCGTGGCGTCCGCGTTGTTCTGGGTGGCGAGGGCGGCCGCGTCGGTCACCCGCCGGAGGACCTCGGCCTGGTAGGCCGCCACCACGGCGTTGGCGCGCGCGGCGGCCTGGGCGCCGGTGGTGCCGGTGGCGGTGACGGTGAAGGCGTCGCTGGCGGTGCTGGGGGCGACCGTGACCGCGTCGCGCAGCTGCTCCTCGGTCGCGCCCACCCCGTCCGCCGCGATGGCGGCGGTCAGCACGTCGGTGGAGGTGGCCACCGCCACCTGGTTGGCCAGGAAGCGCTCCGGGTCGCCGCCGCCCTGCTGGTCGCCCAGCGCGCTGAAGGGCTGCGTGCTCGCGAGCACCACGGTGGACTCGGCCTCGTAGCGCTCCGGGGTGAACAGGCTCACCTCGTAGGCGGCCACCCCCACCACGATCGACGCGACGGCGATCCACATCCACGACCGCCGCAGGGCGGAGAAGACCACGGAACGACCCGCCGGCTCGTCGGCCCTCGGCTCCAGCTCCGACATACCTCTCCTACCCATCGACGACGCGGACATGGCAGCAACGGTGCCGGAGGGGCTTCCGGTGCCACAGGTGCAGTTGATCCAGCAGGGTGAACGGGCCCGCCACGGCCACCCGTGTGCCCGCGGCCGCCCTCCGGCAGCGCAGGTCAGCGGACTGCCCCGACCTGCGAGCCGCCTCCACGCCAGCTGAAGGGCTCCTGCGGGTCCGCAGGGGACGCAGTGACGGGTCGGGAGCGGCTCTGACCCGACCCTACTCCCGCGCGGCGCCCCGACCCAGCGCGTCGACCGCCGCCGTGAGCGGCGCCACGGCCGCCCGCCAGCTGTGGTCGGTGCCCACGGCGCGCGCCCCGGCGGCCCCGAGCGCGGCGGCGCGCTCGGGCTCCTCGAGCAGGTCGGCCACCTCGCGGGCGAGGTCGGCCGGGGCGTCGGCCACCACGACGCCGCGCCCGACGAGGTCCTCCAGGCCCTCGGCCCCGACCGTCGTGGCGACCAGCGGCCGGGCCGCCGCGAGCGCCTCGAGGATCTTCAGCCGCGAGCCGCCGCCGGCGAGCAGCGGCGCGACGGCCACCCGCGTGGCCGCGTACCAGGGCTCCAGGCTGTCGACGGTGCCCGTGACCACCACGGACTCCCCCGCGAGCGCCTGCACCGCCGGGGTGGGGTTGCGCCCCACCAGCTGCAGGCGCGCGGCGGGCACGCGCTGCAGCACCAGCGGCCAGACCTCCCGGGCGAACCAGACCGCGGCCTCGACGTTGGGCGTCCAGCTCATGAGCGCCACGAAGCTCACCACGGGCTCGGCCGACGGCGGCAGCGGCGCGGGCTCGTCCCACGCGTTGGGGACGACGACGACGCGGTCGTGGCGGGCGACGCGGGCGAGCGCCTGCTCGTCCACCGCGCTGGTGACGGCGACGACGTCCGCGTGGCGCCCGGACTCGACGCGGCGCAGCGCCCGCGCCTCGACCGCCCAGACGACCTTCTTCAGGCCGGTCGTCGTCGCTGCGACGCGCTGGGCCAGGACCGACTCGACGTTGTGCATGTCGAGCACGCGCACAGCGCCGCGCAGGCGCTTCGCGAGCGGCAGCAGCTGGACGTGCTCGACCACGAGGAGGTCGGCGGCGGGCAGCGCCAGCGCCAGGCGCTCCAGGGCGCGGTCGTAGAAGCGCGCGGAGCTGAGCGACCCGCTGCGCAGCAGCCCCAGCGCCAGGTCCACCGGGTGGCGCCGCCAGGGAGCGGTGACCACCTCGAAGCCCTGGGCGCGCAGACCCTCGGCGTCCTCGTCGGCGCCGCTGAACGCCACCACGGTGACCGGACCGCGCTCGAGGAGCGCGCGGCAGACGCCGAGGGTGCGGCGCTTGTCACCGCTGTTGGGCGGCCACGGCAGGAACTTGGCGACGACGGTGCTGCGCAGGGTCTCTCCTCGGTCGAGGGCGTGCGGGACCCGCGGGGCCCCGTCCCAGGGTGGCGCACTCCCCCGGGGAGGCGCTCCCCTACACCACGGACGGAGCACGGACGCGGACGGCGCGCCGGGTGGTCGTGACGGATTTCGTGCGCGTTGGTCCGTTTTCACCCGCGAGCACCCTCCGTGCCTCCACGATGGCGGTGCGCCACTGGGTCGGGCTCCACCGTCCGGGTGATCGACGACGTGGTCGCACAAGTGCTGTCGCCGGTCCGCCGACGTCCAGCACGAGACCGGGCAGCTCGGACGGCGCGCCCGGAACGGCCCACGGGCCGCTCCTGCCACCGAAGCACCTGGAGACCGCATGTCCACCCACCGCGCTGATGGAGCAACCGGCCACCGCGCCCGACCCCCGCGCCGTCGCCGGCGCCTCGCGTGGGCCTCCGCGGTGTCGCTGACCGTCGCCACGGCCGTGGTCGCCACCCTGGTCACGCACGGCAGCGGCGACGTCCCCGTGGGCGGCGCCCCGGCCGGCACCGCGGCGGGCTCGGTGAACTCCGACGCCGCCAGCGGCCTGCCCGCCGTCGGGACGCTGGGTGCGACCGAGCAGGTGGCCGTCGTGACCACCGACAACGGCGTCAAGCGCGTGACCGGTGACGACCGCGTGGCCACCGCCATCGCCGTCTCCGGGGACAGGTTCCCCTCCGGCTACCCCAGCGCCGTGCTGGCCAGCGCCGACGACTTCGCCGACGCGCTCGCCGGCTCCGCCCTCGCCGACGCCGTGGGCGCCCCGCTCCTGCTCAGCGGGCGCGGCGGGCTCGACCCGCGGGTCGCCGACGAGCTGCGCGCCCACCTCACCCGGGGCGGCCAGGTCTACGTCCTGGGCGGCCCCCGCGCGCTGGCGCCCTCCACCGACGACGCCGTCACCGCCGCCGGCGGCGAGCCCGTGCGCCTGGCCGGCAAGGACCGCTACGCCACCGCCGCCGTCATCGCCTCCCAGGTGGCCGAGGCGAGCCCCAGCGGGCGGTGCGACGCGCTGCTCGTGACCGGCCAGGGCTTCGCCGACGGCGCCGCCGCCTCCGGCGTGGTCACCGCGCACCGCCCGCTGCTCTACACGGCGGGCGACTCCATGCCGTTCGCGACCCGAGCCGCGCTGGCCGCCTGCACCACCGCCGGCAGCACCGCGACCGCCGTCGGCGGCCCCGCCGCGAAGGCCGCCCAGGCCGCCGACCTGCCCGCGGGCGTGGAGCTGGAGACCGTGGTCGGCAAGGACCGCTACGAGACCTCCGCCAAGCTCATGCAGCTGGCCGTCTCCGGTGAGGAGACCGCGGCCGCGCAGGTCGAGGCGGTGCGCGACGCCGGGACCGGTGACGCCTCGGAGCTCGCCGACGACGGCGGGGCGGACAGCGCTCCGGCGCCCGCCTCCACCGCGTCGCCGTCGTCGTCCTCGTCCCCCTCCGCGTCGGCGTCGGCGTCGGCGTCGGCGTCGGACCCGGGCCAGCAGGACGCGCAGTACGCCCCCTCGGTGCGCTCCGAGGCCAGCTCCGGCCCCGTGGTGCTCGCCAGCGGCTCCGACTACGCGGACGCCCTGGTCGGCGGCACGTACCACCGCCCGGTGCTGCTCACCGAGGCCAGCACGCTGCCCGGCCCGGTGGCCGACGCCATCCACGCCGCCTCCGGCGACGTGCACGGCGTGCTCGTGGTGGGCGGTGAGCGCGCGGTGTCCGACGGCGCCGCCGACGACGCCGCGCAGATCGCCTCCGGCGTCGCGCCGGCCGACGTGAGGGCCAAGCGCCCGTCCGCCGCGCCGTCCGCGAGCGCCAGCGCCTCGGCCAGCGCTCCGGCCACCGCTCCGGCCAGCTCCTCGAGCAGCCCGTCGAAGAGCGCGTCGGCCAGCCCCTCCTCGAGCGCTGCGGCCGCCGGCACCGGTGGCGGCGGTGCGATCACCGGCGCGGGCGCGGGCAAGTGGTTCTCCGGCGCCTCCGGCACCGGCGTCAGCGACGGCAGCTTCGCCAAGTGGCGAGGCAGCGAGCTCGGCATCGTCGGCACCTGGTCGGACAACAACTCCGCGATGGTCGAGGCGTGGGCCATGCAGCCGGGCCAGGAGTTCGGCTCCTGGCAGGGCAACATCGACATCGCCGTCGGCGCCATCGGCGGCGGCGAGAGCTGGCAGGCCGCCTCCACCGGCGCCTACGACGCCCGCTGGCGCCAGTCGCTGACCAAGATGAAGACGCTGTGGGGCAACAAGCCCGGCACCGTGTACATCCGGTTCGCGCACGAGATGAACGGCAACTGGTACGACTGGAGCGTCAACAAGGGCAACAAGGACGCCTTCGTCGCCAGCTGGAAGCGCTACCGCGCGCTGCAGCAGGAGATCTTCCCCAAGTCCAAGCTGGTCTTCTCCGTGAACCGCGAGTCGGTGAACTCCGGCTTCAACTGGACCGAGTCGTTCCCGGGCAAGCAGTACGTCGACGTGATGGGCGTCGACTACTACAACCAGTACCCCACGGCGAACTCCGTGGAGGACTTCCGCGGCGCCCTCGGCGCCAAGGACGGGTACGGCGCCCCGAAGGGCCTGCAGGCGCACTCCGACTTCGCGAAGAGCGTCGGGCTGCCGCTGTCGGTCAACGAGTGGTCGGGCATCTCCGAGAACGCCGACTCCCCCGGCTTCATCCAGGGCATGCACGAGTTCTTCTCCAAGAACGCGGGCTCCGGACCGGGGCAGATCCTCTACGACGTGCAGTTCAACTGCGACATGGGCGGCGGCAAGTTCATGCTCTACAAGGGCAAGATGCCGAAGTCGGCGGACATGTACCAGAAGCTCTTCTGAGCCTCTCGGCCCTGCCGCTGGCCAGCCGCTGAGGAGCGGCTGGGCCGCCCGAGCGACGCCCCCCGACCGGACCACCCGGTCGGGGGGCGTCGCCGTGCGCGGCGCCGCGAGCACCCGGGTGCCGCAGGTACCGTCCTGCGGTGACCTCCCCCACCCCTCCGCTCGTGGTGCCCCCCACGCGCCGACAGCAGGTGGTCAAGCTGCTCGGCCGCGCCGGCTGGACCACCGGCGACCAGGTGCTGGTCAGCCTCACCAACATGGCGCTCAACGTGCTGGTGGCCAACGCGCTCTCGAAGGAGGGGTTCGGCACCTTCGCCGTCGCCTTCGCCGTGTACTCCCTGATCGTCGGCGGCAGCCGGGCGCTGATCAACCAGCCGCTGGTGGTCCGGTACACCGGCGACGGCGACGAGCGGTTCCACGAAGCGGCCCGCTCCAGCACCGGCGCGGGCATCCTGCTGGGCATCGGCGCTGGCCTGGTGACCGCTGTCGTCGGCCTCTTCACCACCGACGGCTCCGGCCCGGCGCTCATCGTCATCGGGCTGCTCATGCCCGGGCTGCTCCTGCAGGACCTGTGGCGCCTGGCGTTCATCGCGGAGGGGAAGCCGCAGCGCGCGGTCACCATCGACGCGATCTGGGCGGTCGGGCAGCTGGTCGCCGTCGCCGCCATCTGGGGCACCGGGCACGCCACCGCCAGCACCCTCCTGCTGGCCTGGGGCCTGGTGGCCCTCGCCTCCGGGCTGGTCGGGGGTCGGCTCTTCGGCGGCGGGCCCCGGCTGCGCTCGGCGTGGCCGTGGGTGCTGCAGCAGCGCGACCTGGTCAAGTACTACCTGGCGAGCTTCCTGTCGGTGCTGGGCGCCAACCAGCTCGCCATCCTCCTCATCGCCGGCATCGGCTCCGCCGTCATCGTCGGCTCCCTGCGGGCCGCCCAGGTGGTGCTGGGGCCTCTGAACCTCATCGGCTACGCCCTGGCCGCCTTCGCCACCCCGGAGATCGCCCGCCGCGGACTGCGCGGGCGCAGGGCGCTGTTGGTCGGGCTGGGCCTGTCGGCGGTGATGGTCGCCGTCCAGCTGGCCTACGGCCTGGTGGTCCTCGCGGTGCCCGACCGCTGGGGTGAGCTCGCCTTCAGCGACTCCTGGGACGGCGCGCGCTCGGTGCTCGGCGCCTCGCTCGTGGGCCTGGTGGCGATCGGCGCCGGCTTCGGCGCCAGCACCCTGCTCATCGCCCTCGGTTTCGCCAAGCAGACCTTCTGGACCAACCTCGTGCTCGGGCCGGCGCTCATCGCCTTCAGCCTGGTGGGCCTGCAGCTGGGCGGCGCCTACGGCGCGGCGCTGGGCCTGTCGCTGGCGCAGTGCGTGGTGACGCCCATCCAGTGGGTCATGGTCGTCCGCCTGATGCGCCGCCACGGCACCGGCGACGACCTCGCCGCCGCCGAGGCCTCCGACCGCACCGCCTGACCGCCGCCGACGTC
The DNA here is from genome assembly GCF_006335115.1 of Streptomyces sp. NP160. GTDB lineage: Bacteria > Actinomycetota > Actinomycetes > Actinomycetales > Quadrisphaeraceae > Quadrisphaera. Next base: position 21,108 of record NZ_VDMJ01000016.1, on the reverse strand, counting down.
GGCTGCGGCCAGGCGGCGTCCGCGCCCGGGAGGGGGGTCCGGTCGAGTGCGCGGGAGTCGCCCTCAGCGGCCCAGCGGGGCCCGGGGCGCCTGCCGCGGTCCCGCGTGCTGGACGCACGGACGGAGCCGTCCCGGAGAGCCCGAGCGGGTCCACGGCAGACCGCGGTCACTTTCCGCGCCCCCCACAGGTCGGGCGCCGACGCAGCTGACCGCGGTCACCTGCGGTGCACCGCTGCAGGGCAGACGCCGACACACCCGACCGAGGTCACCTGCGGAGGTGACCGCGGCCAGGTGCGTCTGCGGGCCGGGGCCAGGAGACCCTCAGCGGGTCAGGACGACGACGCCAGCTCGGCCGGTGGGGCGCTGCGGGCCTCCTGGCGCCTCAGCACCACCCGGCGCACCACGTCACCACCGCCGATGCTGGACAGCAGCCACACGAGGTAGGCCGTCTGGGGCTGCAGCAGCGCCCCGGAGAGCACCAGCACCATGAAGAGCATCGCGACGGGCACCACGGGCAGCGGGGCCCTGTCGAGGACCGCGAGCACGAGGAAGAGCAGCACGAGACCACCCGCGACGAGCCCGTACTCGAAGAAGAGCTTGGGGATGACGCCGTAGAGGACGTCGTCACCGCCGCCGTAGCGGTTGGAGGCCAGCAGGCGCTCGGTCATGCCCGCGCCGGCGCCCACGATGTTGCGCTGGGTCTCCTCGGCCAGGCCCTTCAGCACCTCCTGGTAGGGCGAGACGAAGCGCGCGTAGCCGCTGGAGCCGGGCTCCGACAGCTCGCCGCGGCGGCTCAGCAGGGTGTCGGCCACGGGCGTCGCGAAGACCACCAGCACGCCGACCGCTCCGGCCACCAGGTGGCTGGGACGCACGAGCTTGGGGGCGCGCGCCACCACCAGCAGCCCCCCGACGGCCAGCAGCAGCACACCGGTGCCCGAGACCGCGGAGGCCACGCCCGCGAGCAGCACCGCCTGCTTCCAGGCGCGCACGCCGATGACGAGCCCCACGAGCACGGCGAGCGCGGCGTACTGCGACAGGAACGACGGCTCCAGGAGCACGAACGCGTTGGCCTTGCGGACGGGGTTGTCGTACCCGAGCGGGTTGTCGAAGTTGTAGAACGGCACGATCCAGCCGGTGGGCACCCAGTCCGACAGGTAGTCGGTGAAGCTCCAGACGCCCACGACCTGGCTGGTGAACTGCAGCACGCCGACCACGGACAGCACGAGCATCGTGCCGACGAAGGCGCGTCCCGCCGCGACCACCACGTCACGCCCCGCCCGGCCGCCGCTGCTGAGGATCCACGGCAGGTACACCACCACCAGCAGCAGGTACGACGTCATGGAGAAGTCGCGCCCGGAGATGGCGACGTACGCGGTGGTGGCCAGCGTGGCGCCCACGGCCAGCAGGTACAGCTCACCGCGCAGGCGGTCCACGCGCAGCACCCCGCGGTAGAGCATGACGGCGGAGAACGCGTAGGCCAGCGGGATGCCCACGGAGATCGCTGTCTCGCCCGCAGGCACGCCGATGCGGTTGGTCAGGACGAGCAGCACCGTGAAGACGCTGACGATGCGCAGGTCGGTGCGGCTGGGTCGCACCTCGTCGACAGGGTGCAGGTGCGGCACCTCCTCGTGCCGCGCGGCGGGGCCGCGGGCGATGCGCGCCAGGGCCGCTGCGGTGGCGCTCACGCGCCGCGCCGCGCGCCGGAACGGCGCAGCAGGGTGCTGACGCCGCGCCAGAACCCGACCCCCCAGCCGACCTGCATGGCGGCCAGCGCGAGCGGGATCGCTGCCTTGTCGGCGCCGGCCGGCGCAGACCTCCCGATGCGCGACCCGAGCACCGCCACGCCCGCGGCGTACGGGGCGACGGCGGCGAGCGCCAGGCCCGGCCGGCGCAGGCCCAGCACCGCGGCGCCGGCGAGGTAGGCCACGAGCAGCGGCGGCGCGAGGTGGCGCGGCTTCATGCTCCCGGGGTGGCGCAGTGCGACCCCCGGCTTGCCGGTCCCGTAGCGGCGGTACTGCCGGTACAGCGCGCCGACGGTCTCGCGGGAGTCCCAGTCGATGGTCAGCGCCGGGTCGAAGAGGATCTCGCCGCGGCTGCGCAGCCGCTGGTCGAACTCGAAGTCCTCGTTGTTGGCGATCTCGGTGTCCCACCCGCCCAGCTGGCGCACCAGCTCCGTCGGGTAGCAGCCGAAGGGCACGTGGTCGACCACCTGCTCCTCGGTCCCCCAGTGGTAGGTCGAGCCGCCCACCGCGAGCTTGGAGTTGAGGACGGCGGCCACGGCGCGCCCCACCGGCGTGCGGCCCACGGCCGTCTTGCGGCCGCCGACGGCAGCCCACCGGCCCTCGCGCAGGCGCTCCACGGCGTGGGCGAGGTAGCCCTCGCTGATGGTGGAGTGCGCGTCGACGCGGACCAGCCAGCGACCGCGGGCGCGGTCGAGCCCGGCGTTGAGGCTGACGGGGATGGACGGCACCGGCTGGTGCACGACGACCACCCGCGGGTCGCGCTCAGCGATGGCCTCGAGCAGCTCGGTGGTGCCGTCGGTGGAGCCGTTGTCGACGACGACGACCTCGAAGTCGACGCCCCGCTGGGACAGCACCGACCCCAGGCAGCGCTCGATGGAGCCGAGCTCGTTCCGAGCGGGCACCAGCACCGTCACCTCGACGACGGCGGGGGCGGCTGCACCGTGCTCTCGAGTGCCGGCGGCTCGCGCGTCGTGCGCCGGGCTGCCCGGGCGGGCGGCGTCGGTCAGGGCGCTCACGCGCACCTCCTCAGGGAAGACGGGTCTCCCGCGAATCTACGCGGGTGGCGGGCGCGCCGTCTGCGCCCAGCGACCCGGTCGGGTGACGCCCCCCTTCCGCAACGTCAACCTCTCGGCCGAGGGACGGTACCGTCGGCGGTGGGGCACGCAGGGGTGCTCGGACTGACCCGTGGCCGGGTCCACACGCACCGGCCTCACCGAGAAGGCCCGAGGAAGGACTGCACGTGGCACTGAGGGTGGTGTACCGCTCGTGGGGCGGTGAGAACGAGAAGGACAGGCCCGAGGGCTACAGCAAGCTGACCTGCCTGGTCTCCTTCCTGCGCGCCGCGCAGGCCGTCGAGGCCGACGTCGTCTTCCTCAACGACGGCCCGGTGGCGCCGGAGCTGCGGCGCCTGATGGACGGCGCGGGCCGCGTGGTGGAGCTGTCCGGCGCCGGCATGCGCGGCTCCTACTGGGGCGCCATCAGCCTCGCCGTCGACTCCGACTGGTCCGACGACGACGTCGTGTGGTTCAGCGAGGACGACTACCTCTACCACCCGGAGGCCTTCACGGCCCTGGTCGCCGCTGCGGACGGGCCGGAGGCCGTGCCGGCGCAGTACTTCGGGCTGTACGGGTCCACCCCGGACCGCACCGTCCACGGCCCCGACGAGCCGCCGTCGGAGCCGCCGCCGGGCTGGGTGCAGCTGGGGCCGTACCGCTCCGAGGGCCGCGACTGGGTGCGCATCCAGAGCACCACGTCGAGCCTCGGTGTGCGCCTGCGCGCGCTGCGCGAGGACAAGGGGATCTTCCGGCTCTGCATGCTCCCCCACAAGAACATGCTGCGGGACCACGACACGTGCGTGGCCGTGCAGGGCTTCAGCCCGTACCGCCCGTACGACCTGCTGCACCCGCTCTACGAGCGGGGACGCAGCCTCAAGATGAGGGTGCGCGACGCACTGATCCTGCCCTTCCTGCTGGTCACGGTGGCGCGGGCGCTGAGCCGGCGTCCCAGCCGCCGGCGCACGTTCCTGGCGGTGGAGCCGAACCTGGCCACGCACATGGAGCAGATGCGCATCGCCACCGGCACCGACTGGGAGCGCGTCTCGGCCGAGTCCCTGGCCTGGGGCGCGCAGCAGGGCCTGCTCTCCGACGGCGCGAAGGCCTGAGCAGACCGGCCGACGCGCACGAGGGCCCCCGGACCTGCTTGGTCCGGGGGCCCTCGTGTGCGCTGCGCCAGCGGCTGCCGGCTACCAGTCGAGGCTGGTGTACATCGCCTGGGACTCGGGCATCCGCGTGGCCGGGCTGACGAGCAGCCACTGGTCGGGGACCTCCTCGCCCTGCATGATGACGTTGAACTGCACCTCGTAGAGGACCTGACCCGCGCCGGTGCCGCCGTTGCGGGCGAAGAAGTCGTTCATCCGGCGCACGAAGACGGGCATGTCGCCCTCCTCGGCGTTGCCGGACCACTCCGAGACCGCCAGCGGCAGCCCGACGCTCTTCGCGAAGTCGAGGTGCCCCTGCAGGCCCTTGGGCGCGCCCCACTGGTCCACCTGCGTCATCGCGGCGTCCCAGCCCTCGTCGGTCTCCACCGAGGGGAACTGGTTGTAGTAGTCGACGCTCATGACGTCGACCTGGCCCTCGCCCGGGTACAGGGTGCGCCAGTCCAGGCCGGGGTCGCCGGCCTCGGTGTCCCGCACGGACTCGCGGTTCATGCAGAGCACGAGCTTGGCCGCGGGGAAGATCTCCTGCTGCAGCGCGCGGTACCGCCGCCAGGAGGTCTTGAAGTCCTCGACCTCGTCGGAGCGGACGCGCCAGCCGTACCAGTTGCCGTTCAGCTCGTGCGCGAAGCGGATGTACATCGTCGCGGTGCGGGCGCCCCAGGTGTCGCGCAGCAGCGTCAGGGACTCGCGCCAGCGGTCCTCGTAGGCCCCGGTGGCCGCTTCGGCCCACGACTCGCCCTCGTCGTCGTCGATGGCGCCGACGGCCACGTCGAGGGGCTTGGTCCAGTCCGCGTACTCCTCGCCGGGCTGCAGCGTGTAGAGCTTGACCATCGCCTCGTTGTTGTCGAACCACGTGGCGGAGATGTCCAGCTCGCTGCCGCGCGCGGCGGCGTAGGAGCCGTCGCGGACCCCCTCGCCGGCGGCGCCGGACATCCACTCCGCGGGCACGAACGGCGTCTCGGTGGGGGTGGGGGACTCCACGGGAGCGGGGGCCGGGGCCTCCTCGCCGGCGCCGAACACGCGCACGCCGGCCCAGGCGGCCAGGCCGGCCGAGGCCAGGGCGCCGGCGCCGATGCCGATCGCGCGGCGGCGCGAGGGGTGGTGCGGCTCGGGCGGCGTCGGGGCCGCGGGCCTCTCGGACGTGGACGGCGGCGTGGCGGCCATCGGTGCTCTCCCCCTGGTGTGCGCGTGCTGGGCGGCTGGTCTGCAGGTGCTGGGTGCTGGTGCGGCGCTGGGCCGCGGGAGCCCCCGGCCGCGGGTCGGGGCCTGCGGCGGGACGGGCGGTGCGCGAGCCCCTGCGCGCGTGTGCTGCGCTGGGTTCGTCGCGGACCGGCCCCGAGCGTGGTGCCGGACTGCTCCCATGGTCTCGCACCCGGGGGCCGAGCGGGGGACCCGTCGCGGCCGGACGAGGGTGCTGACCGCCCGACTCGCGTAACGTTCCCGCGGGGTGAGGGTTTCCCGCCGAGGCGCGGACGACACCACCGCTCACCCGTTCGGGTGGCGCCCACCACGCAGCGCCCCCGTGAGCTCGCGCAGATCACAGGCCCACCTGGAGGACCGGTGCCCCCTCAAACCCCGCAGCACGCCCTCGAGGACGTCGAGCTGGTGGTGGTCGCCTACCGCAGCCGCGCCCAGGTCGAGCAGATGCTGGCCGGGCTCCCCGGCGACCTGCCCATCGTCGTCGTCGACAACTCCGACGGCTCCGACGGCCTGCGCGGCGTGGTGGAGGCCCGGCCGAACGGGCGCTACCTGGCCGGTGGCGGCGTCGGCTTCGCCCGCGCCGCCACGCGGGGCGCCCTGAGCTCCTGCGCCGAGGTGGTGCTCTTCGTCAACCCCGACGTCCGTCCCACCCCCGCGCACCTGGCAGCCGTCGTGGCGGACGTCCGCCGGCACGAGGACGTCGCAGCCAGCGGCGCGTGCATCGTGGACGCGGACGGCCCCGAGGCGGGGCAGCCGCAGATCGGCTGCGGCGGATGGGAGCCGACGGTGCGCCGCGTCGCCGTGCACGCCGCCGGCCTGCACAAGCGCCTGCCCACCGCGGGTGTGTACGCCAAACCGCGCGCCAACCAGCCGCTGCGCGTCGACTGGGTCAGCGGTGGCTGCATGGCGGTGCGCCGCGAGGTGTTCGAGCGCCTGGGCGGGTTCGACACCGACTTCTACGTCTACAACGAGGACATGGCCTTCGGGCGCGCCGCCCGCGCCGCCGGGCTGCACGAGGTGCTGCGCACCGACGTGCTCGTCCCCGGCTCCAGCGGCGGCTCCGGCGCCCCCAGCCTGGAGATGATGCGCCTGCGCGGGGCGTCCATGGCCCGCTACGTCCGCAAGCACCACGCCCTCCTGCCGGCGCTGGTGATGCGCGCGCTCACGGCGGCCGGCTACGCCGTGCGCGCCGCGGAGCAGGTGGCCAGGGGTGACCGCAGGCGCGCCCGCGAGCACTGGGCCTACGCGGTCGGTGCGGCGACGACGACGGCGACGGTCGGCGGGCGCGTCGTCACCCGCGGCTGACCCGCAGGTCACGGACGCCGGGCGCTCCGGCAGACGTGTGACGGGCCGCGGGCGCCTCACCCGTCCGCCGGACGCGAGAGGCGGAGCTCCCGTCACGGCCCGTTAGCGTGGGCGCCGATTCCTTGCACGGGCCGAGAAACGACGACAGGCGGGGGCCGCTCCACCATGAAGATCCTTGTGACGGGCACCGAGGGCTACCTGGGCTGCCTCCTGGCACCCCTGCTGGTCGAGGACGGCCACGACGTGACGGGCCTGGACACCGGCTACTACAAGCACGGCTGGCTCTACAACGGCGTGACGAGCACGGTCGCCACGATCGCCAAGGACATCCGCGACGTGCAGGTCGAGGACCTGCGCGGCTTCGACGCGGTGGTCCACATGGCCGAGCTGAGCAACGACCCCCTGGGCGACCTGCTGGGCGAGGTCACCTACGACGTCAACCACAAGGGCTCGGTGCGCCTGGCCACGGTGGCCAAGGAGGCCGGCGTCGGCCGCTTCGTCTACATGTCGAGCTGCTCGGTGTACGGCGTCGCCGAGGGCACCGTCGACGAGACCAGCCCGGTCAACCCGCAGACCGCCTACGCGATCTGCAAGGCCCGCGTCGAGCGCGACGTCGCCCCGCTGGCCGACGAGACCTTCGCGCCGACGTTCCTGCGCAACGCCACCGCCTTCGGGGCCAGCCCGCGCATGCGCTTCGACATCGTGCTGAACAACCTGGCCGGCCTGGCGTGGACCACCGGCAAGATCGCCATGAACAGCGACGGCACCCCGTGGCGCCCGCTGGTGCACGGCCTCGACATCGCCCAGGCGATCCGCCGGGTGCTCACCGCCCCGGTCGAGGCCGTCCGCGGCGAGGTGCTCAACGTGGGCTCGGAGGAGCAGAACTACCAGGTGCGCGACATCGCCGAGAAGGTCGCCGCGGCCTTCCCGGGCTGCGAGCTGAGCTTCGGGCCGCCGAGCGCCGACAACCGCTCGTACAAGGTGAACTTCGACAAGATCAAGAAGGTCCTGCCGGACTTCGAGTGCCAGTGGGACGCCGCCCGCGGCGCCCAGCAGCTGCACGACGTCTTCGAGGCGATCCAGCTCGACGAGGCCACCTTCAACGGCCGCGGCCACACCCGCCTCAAGCAGCTCGAGCACCTGCTGAGCACCGGACAGATCGACGCAGAGCTGTTCTGGACCAGCAAGTGAGGATAGAAACGACGCCCATCGACGGCGTCGCCATCGTGCGCATCGAGCCGCACACCGACGAGCGCGGGTTCTTCGCCAGGTCCTTCGACAAGGCGGCGTTCGCCGAGGCCGGGCTCGACACGGAGCTCGTGCAGGCGAACATCTCCTACAACAGGAGGGCCGGGACGCTGCGCGGCATGCACTACCAGCTGCCCGTGGCCCCGGAGGCCAAGCTGGTCCGCTGCACCCGCGGCGCCCTGCTGGACCAGATCGTGGACGTCCGCCCGGACTCCCCCACGTACCTGCAGCACGTGTCCGTCGAGCTGACGGCGGACAACCACGTGGCGCTGTACGTGCCCCCGATGTTCGCGCACGGGTTCATCACCCTGGTCGACGACACCGAGGCCACCTACAACGTCTCCGCGCCCTACACCCCGGGCGTGGAGCGCGGCCTGCGCCACGACGACCCCGACCTCGGCCTGTCCTGGCCGGTGCCGGTGGCCGTCATCTCCGACAAGGACGCCTCCTGGCCGCTGCTGGCCGAGAACGGCGGAAAGGCCCCCTCGTGATCATCACTGACAGCGCCCTGGCGAAGCGGCAGCGCGAGGGACGGCCCATCCGGGTCGGCATGGTCGGCGCCGGCTTCCAGGGGCGCGGTCTGGCCAACCAGATCATCAACAGCACCCCCGGCATGGAGCTGGTGGCGATCGCCAACCGCACCGAGGCCAAGGGCCTGCGCGCCTACGAGGAGGCCGGCACCGCGGCGAAGGTCGTCGACTCCCGCGCCGATCTCGAGCGCAGCATCCGCGAGGGCACCCCGGCGGTCGTCGCCGACGCCCTCGAGCTGGTCGCTGCCGACGGCGTGGACTGCGTGGTGGACGTGACCGGCGCTGTCGAGCACGGCGCCCGGGTGACGATGGCCGCGCTGGAGGCCGGCACGCCCGTCGTGACGATGAACGCCGAGCTCGACGCGACCGTCGGACCCGAGATCGCCCGCCGCTTCGCCGCGGCCGGCGTCATGTTCACCGGCGCCGACGGCGACCAGCCCGGCGTGACGGTCAACCTGCTGCGCTTCGTGCGCGGCATCGGCCTGACCCCGCTGGTGGCGGGCAACATCAAGGGCCTGCAGGACCCGTACCGCACCCCCACCACGCAGCAGGGCTTCGCCGAGAAGTGGGGCCAGGACCCGTGGATGGTCACGAGCTTCGCCGACGGCACGAAGATCTCCTTCGAGCAGGCGATCGTGGCCAACGCGTGGGGCATGACCGTGCCGCAGCGCGGCATGAACGGCTGGGACCACCGCGGCCACGTCGACGAGCTCACGAGCCGCTACGACGTGGAGGAGCTCAAGGCCAAGGGCGGTGTCGTCGACTACGTCGTCGGCTCCAAGCCGGGTCCGGGCGTCTACGTGCTGGCCACCCACGACGACCCGAAGCAGCAGCACTACCTCAACCTCTACAAGCTGGGCGAGGGGCCGCTGTACTCCTTCTACACGCCGTACCACCTGTGCCACTTCGAGGTGCCCACCACGGTGGTCCGCGCCGTCGACTTCGACGACGCCGCCCTCGTGGCCGCCGGCGACCTGAAGGTCGAGGTGCTCACCACCGCCAAGACGGACCTGGCGGCGGGCACCACGATCGACGGCCTCGGCGGGTACCACGTCTACGGCCAGGCCGAGGACGCCGGCACCGCCCGCGCGCAGCGCCTGCTGCCGCTGGGCCTCGCGCCGGGCTGCACGCTCACGGTCGACGTCCCGAAGGACGCGGTCATCACCTACGACATGGTCGAGGTGCCCTCCGGGCGCCTGGTGGACGAGCTGCGCGCGGCTCAGGACGCCCGCCTCGCCCCCCTCTCCTGAAGATCGTCCTCCCTCCGGCCCCCTGACCGCACCCCGGTGCGGCCAGGGGGCCGCGGCGTGCGCCACAGTCGACCTCGTGAGCGACGCCGCCGGGGCAGCGCCCCGTCCCCCTCGCACGCTGCTCGTGGCCGACGCCCTGTTCCGCACCGGGGCCACGCGGGTGGTGCTGTCGCTGCTGGAGCGCTGGGGCCCCGGCAGCGGCCGGCTCGCCGTGCTCGGCGAGCCCCCGGGCCCCTCGCTGCTCAGCGCCCCGCCAGGAGCTCCGGTGCAGCTGCTGTCCGGCCCGGGGCAGCGGCTGCGGGCCACCGCCGTCCCCTCGCTGCTGCGGCTCGTGGCGCTCGCGCGCCGGCACGAGGTGGTGCTGGCCACCTCCGAGATCGGCCCCGGCGTGGTGCTGGCCTGGCTGGCCGCGCGCCTGGCGCGGCGGCCGTTCGTCGTCTCCGTCCACGCCGACCTCGACGACGCCCTCGCCGAGTGGGTGCCGGCACCGGCTCGCCCGCTGCTGAGGCTGGTGCACCGCCGTGCCGACGCCGCGGTCTGCGTCGACGCCGGGGTCGCGGGCCCGGTGCTCGCCAACGGCCTGCCGCCGCACCGGCTGCACGTGGTCCGCAACGGGGTGGACCTGGCCGCGGTGCGCGCCGCGGCCGCGGCACCGCCCCGGACCGGCACCCACCAGGACGGCGACGGCGAGGAACCGCTCCCCGTCGTCGTGGCCACCGGCCGCCTGGCGCCGCAGAAGGGCTACGACCTGCTCCTGCGCGCCCACGCGGCAGTGGTCCGCCGGGTCCCCCACCGCCTGCGCGTGCTCAACGACGGCCCGGAGCTGGCGGCCCTGCAGGCGCTGGCGGCCGAGCTCGGGGTGACCGCCAGCGTCGACGTCGCCGGAGCGGTGGAGGCGCCGCTGCCCGAGGTCGCCCGCGCCGACCTCTTCTGCCTCCCCTCGCGGCACGAGGGGCTGCCGCTGGCGCTGATCGAGGCCGTGGCCCTGGGCGTGCCGTGCCTGATCTCGGAGAGCAGCGAGGGGGTGCGCGAGGTGCTCGACGGGGGCCGCACCGGGCAGCTGGTGCCCGTCGGGGACGTCGCAGCGCTGGCCGCCGCGCTCGAGGCGCACCTGGTCGACCCCCACCCGCTGCGCGCGAAGGCCGCCGCCGGGCTGCGGCACGTGGAGCAGTTCGACGTCTCGGCCATGGCCGCCGGCTGGGCGGCAGCCCTGCACGCGGCGGTGGACGGCCGCGGACGGCGCCGCGGCACCCACCGGCGGGCGGAGGGCGCCTCGGGCATCCCGTCTGCCCCTTTCGTCCCACCTGGGGCATGATCTCAGGGTGGTCGGCCAGCAGCTCTCCCCCGTCTCCCGCCGCCCCGGCCCGGGAGCCGGTCCCGCCAGCGCGGGCCCGCTCGCGGGTCGCCGGACGGTGATCGCGGGAGCCGCGGCGGCGGTGGGCGGGGCGCTCGTGGGCGCTCGGGTGGTCGCGGCCCCCGCGGCCGCCGCGGCTCCCCCGGTGCTGCAGACCGCGTCGAGCGGGCTGCCCTTCATGCTCGGGGCGGCGGGGGACGGCGTCGCCTCGGGCGAGTACGAGCGCCAGCTGGGCCGCCGGCTCGACCTCACCGCCACCTGGGCCGACAGCACCTGGGCCAGCACGCACCTGCCGGTGCTGCAGCCCGGGGGCGAGCTCGCGGGCTGGGACCGCGCCCTCGACGTCTCCGTGGGCGCCTTCGAGGCGGGCACGACGTGGGCGCAGGCCGCAGCCGGTGCGTGTGACGAGGCGTGGACGGCCTCGCTGACCGCGCTGGCCGGTCTGCGGGCCGGCAGGCCCGGCACGACCTACATCCGCTTCGCGCACGAGATGAACGGCAACTGGTACCCGTGGAGCGTGCGCGCCAGCGAGGTCGCGGACTTCCAGCGCGGCTGGCAGCGCTACCGCGCGCTGCAGCAGCGCGTCTTCCCCTCGGCGCGTCTGGTCTTCTCGCTCAACCACAACACCGTGGGCCTGGACGCCGACAGCTCCGTGCTGCACCCGGGCGCCGGGCAGGCCGACGTCCTGGGCGTCGGCTACTACAACCGCTACCCCTACCTGGCCACCGCCGCCGACTTCGCCGGCTGGCTGCCGGCCCGCGACCGCTGGGGCGGCCCCGCCGGGCTCGACGCCTTCCGGGCGCTGGCCGCCGCGTGGGGGCTGCCGCTGGCGGTGCCGGAGTGGTCTCTCTGCGCTGACGGGTCCGGTGGTGACGCCCCGGACTTCGTCACGGCCCTGCACTCCTGGCTGCTCGCCCACGCCGGGGCGGGAGCGGGACAGGTGCTCTACGCCTGCCAGTTCAACGTGAGCTCCGGCTTCGGGGGCGCCTTCACGCTCCTGCCGTCGGACCGGCTGCCGCACGCCTCGGAGGCGTACCGCCGCTGCTTCGGCGCCTGAGCCGGCCGTCCAGCGCCACCGCCCGACACACCCGGCAGCACCGACGACGACGCCCGGCCGCCCCTCGCGGGGTGGCCGGGCGTCGTCGTGAGAGTCGTGGACCCGGTGCCGTCAGTGCGCGACGAGGTGGCGCTGCTCGGCCCACCCGAGCACCGACGCGGCCTCGGCGGCCCAGTCGTGGTTGGGCGGCAGCAGCTCCACCTCCATGTGCGCGACGAGGTTGAGGTCCACCGCCATGAGCGTCCGGCGGTTCTCCGGGCGCCGGTGGGAGCGCAGGTTGCTCGCCGCGAGGAACGGCGCCAGGTACACGCGCCGCAGCTTGCGGAACAGGCCGCCCTCCCCGCGGAGCAGCAGGGTGCGGCCCAGGTCGCTCCACAGGTGCGTCTCGTAGCCCTGCACGTTGTGGAACATGTCGTGGTCGCGGTACATGCTCCGGTGCGGGACCATCGCCAGCCGGAAGATGCCGACGTCCTGCGCCAGGGCGTCCGCCCGCACCGCGAAGGTGCTCGCGGTCGAGTCGATGCGCTGCCAGCGGCGGCCTCCGACGAACTCCTCCCGGTCGGTCCACCCCTTCGGACGGGGCTGGTCCAGGCCCGGCGGCAGGTACCAGGAGTTCTCGGTGACGCCGTAGAGGGCGAAGTAGTCGACGTCCGGGAGCGCCCTGCCGGCCTCCACGAGGGCCGCGAGGGACTCCTCGGTGTAGAGGTAGTCGTCCTCGGCGAGCCAGACCAGGTCGTCTCCCCAGGTGGCGGCCAGCTGGAGCATGGTCATCCACGAGCCCTGCATGTTCGTGGGGCCGATGCTCACGACCTCGCCGCGGCCGCGCATGAGCGCCAGGCGCTCCTCGGGGATCGGGCCGTTGTTCATGAACACGACGTCGGCGTCGACCTGGTCGAGCGCGCGCAGGAAGGACAGCAGCGACGTCGTCTTGGAGTAGTAGGCGGGGCGGTTCTTGAGGTTGTCGCCGCCGTAGGAGCGGTACACCACCCGCAGGCGGCCCGTGCTGCCGCCGCTGACCTGCGCCAGGGTCGCGGTGTGCTCCCAGCCGCCCTCCGCCACGCTCATGCGAAGAACGACCGCACGCCGTCGACCACGCGGTCGATGGTGGCCGGGTCCATGTAGGGGTGCAGCGGCAGGGTGAGCACCTGGCTCGTGGCCAGGTCCGTCACCGGCAGCGGGCCCCGGCGGGAGTCGGCGTAGAACGAGAACTCGTGGGCGCCCAGGAAGTGGATGCCCGAGCCGATGCCGCGCGCCTTCAGGTGGGCGATGAGCTCGGCGCGGCGCGAGCCGTCGCGCAGGCGGATGACGTAGATGTAGGGCGCCACGCCCTCCCAGTCCGTGTCGAACAGCTGCAGGTGACCGGCCTCGGCGAGGTCGGCGAACGCGGCGTCGAAGGCCTGGCAGTAGCTGCGGCGGTTGGCGATGAACTCGTCCACCAGCGCCAGCTGGGCCAGCCCGATGGAGGCGGGCACCGAGCCGAGGTGGCAGCGGAAGCCCTGCCGCACCACGTCGAACTCCCAGTTGCGCTGGTTCTTGTACCGCGCGTCGGTGTCGGCGTCGATGCCCAGGTGGCGAAGCTCGTGCAGGGCCTGCACGTCGGCCGGGTCGCGGGTGATGATCGCGCCGCCCTCGAGCGTGGTGATGGTCTTCACCGGGCCGAAGCTGAAGCAGGTGATGTCGCCGAAGGAGCCGACGGGACGACCGTCCGACACCGACCCGAAGGCGTGCGCGGCGTCCTCGATGACCCGCAGGCCGTGCTCGTCGGCGATCTCGAGCAGCTCGTCGAGCTGCGCCGGCAGGCCGAGGTAGTCGACGGCGAGGATCGCCTTGGTGTTCTCGGTGATCGCCTCGCGGACCCGCTGCGGGTCCAGGCAGAGCCGGCGGTCCTCGACGTCGGCGAAGACCACGGACGCCCCGGTGCGGCTCATGGCCTGGTGGCCCGCCACGTACGTGAAGGACGGCGCGATGACCTCGTCACCCGGGCCCAGGCCGATGAGCTGACCGGCCAGGTGCAGCGCCTCGGTGCAGGAGTTGGTGGAGACGGCGCGGCGCCCGCTCTCGCCCAGGTGCAGGAAGGACTCCAGGCCCAGCTCGAAGTCCTGGCTGAGCTTGCCCATGCCGAGCCAGCCGACCTCGAGCGCGGACCGCGCGGCCTCCTGCACCTCGGCGCCGAGGTAGGGGCGGTAGACCGGCACCGGCTCGTCGGAGCCGAGCGCTGGGTAGCGCAGGTCGTTGAGGGTGGCGACGCCGAGGCCCGACGCAGCGTCCTGGTCGGCGCCCAGGGTCTGGTCCAGGCTGCTGTCGAGGCTGGTGTCGGTGCTCATCGGTCTCCTTCTCCCCCGCGCAGGCTCCCCTGCTGCTGATCGCTGACGGTAGTCACGGCACCTGGGTGGTGGGAGGCGGCGGCCGTCCGTCCGAGGGACGCACGGTGCTCACCACCCCCCGTCTGGCGCACGCTCGCGCCCCCCGCAGCCTCCAGGACCGCGTCCGGGGCCCCCACGACGGCGACACCTCCGGTGACCACGCGCAGCCGGAGCTCCGCGAGCACCGCCGCGAGCGCCAGCAGCGCGCCGGCCATCTCCGAGCCCTCCTCCACGGCGTTGAGGAGGATGTAGGAGACCGGCTGGGGGGCGGTCAGCTCGGCGCTGCCGGGCAGGTCCACCAGGAAGAAGCTCGTGACGTACTCCATGAGGACCGCGCCGAAGAGGTAGACGACTCCGGCGAGGACGAGCCGGCGGCGCAGCCGCGGGGGCAGCGCCCGCGCCAGCCGCAGGGCGACCACGCCACCGGCCACGGCGAGCAGCACCCCGGGCACCAGCCACGCGAAGTTGTGCAGCCCCAGCGTCGCGTGGAGGCGGTCTGCGAAGAGCGCGAGGGACTCGTGCAGCTCGGACGCCTCGTCGAGGCCCAGGTAGCCGGCGCCGGCCGCGAGGACCACCACGGGCCAGGCCCTCTCGCCGCGCGAGCGCCGCACGCCGGCCAGGAAGACGAACCCGAGGCCGACGAGGGCCAGCAGGGCGGCGCTGAAGGTGGCGGGCAGGTTCGCCTCGCCGTCCAGGTCCGTCTGGCGCTTGGCCTCGTCGAGCCAGGCCAGCGGCAGGGCCGCGTCGCCCTGCACCGCCTCGACGGCGATCCGCACCGACGGGCCGACGAGCACGAGCACGAGCGCGACCACGGCCAGCACCCCCACCAGCGGGGTCAGGCGCAGCAGGTCGCCCTCGGACCACCTCCGCGAGCCCTTCCGCACCGCTCCCGCACGTCCGCCGCTCCTCGTGAGGACCACGGCCACCACCCCCCGGCGGGCACGCGTCCCGCACCGCTGCTCCCTCGCGCCCCGGCCTCTGCGCCGCACCGCACCGCCCCGCCGGACGGGTCCGGTGGGGCGATCGGAGGATCATGCCCCTCGGCAACGGATCCGCACAGTCCCCCGACGCGGCGCAGGTCCACCCGAGCAGCGAGATCGCCCGTGCGGCGCATCCTGGTCAGGCGGCGGCGCGGGCCCGCTGGGACAGCACCGGACGGTCGGGGTCGAGGTCGACGACGACGCCGCCCGGGGTCGCGGCCACGCGCAGCGCCAGCAGGACCGCCCGGAGGGCGAGCAGCGCCCCGACCATCTCCAGCCCCTCCTCGACGGCGTTGAGCAGCACGTAGGCGGTGCTCTGCACCGGCTCGAGCCCGCCGGGCGGCGCAGGGCGGAACATGCCGCCGGTCACGGTCTCCACCACCAGGGCGCCCAGCAGGTACACCGCGCCGGCCACCACGAGGCGCCACCGCAGCCGCGGAGCCATCCCGCGCGCCACCAGCAGCAGCCCGGTGCCCACCACCGCGGCGACGACGACGCCCGGCACCACCCAGGAGAAGCGCAGGCCCGCGTCGACGCCGAGGAGGTCGGCCAGCAGCGCCATCTGCTCGTGCAGGGAGGCCAGCTCGTCCACCGACAGCAGCGCCGCGACGGCAGCCGGGGCCGCCAGCGGCCAGGCGCGCCAGCCGCGCGCCCTCGCGAGCACCGCGGCCGCCGCCAGGCCCGCGGCGGTGGCGGCCAGCAGCGCCGACGAGAAGTACGTGGGCAGGTTGCCCTCCGCGTCGAGGTCGACCAGGCGGGCCGCCTCGGTGAGCCAGGCCTGCGGCAGGGACGGGTCACCGGTCACGGCGTCCACGGCCAGCCGGACCACCGGCCCCACGACCAGGAGGACGGCGAGGACCACAGCCAGCGGCCTCACCAGCCGCGCGGGCTCCCGCCACCTGGGCGGGTGCGTCTGCACGACGCTCCCCGCGCCCTCGCGCCCCGCCTCCCGGGCCGCGGTGTCCACCGCCTCCGGCGTGCTCGACGTCCTGGACCGTGCGGCCACGTGAACCGCCCCCCTCGCCTCGGCGGAGGGCGCCCCTCTGGACCCCCCGCACCGGCCATGGTGTCCGGTGGACGGCCCGCAGGTGAACAGCAGGCTGTCGGGGGCGGCCCCTTGCGGGTGGCTGGCACCCGGGTGAGCGGCACCCGCGCACGTTGAGCGACCCTCCGCTCACCCGGGGTCAGGCGCCGCTGGACGACGGTGGCGTCAGCGGCGGCAGCCTCAGCGGCGCACGCCCACGCGCCGCAGGAGCCGCTTGGCGGCGTCCTTCGCGGCGCGCTCGGCCGTCACGCGCGGACGCTGAGCCCACAGGCGGTCGAAGAGCTCCCCCGCGGGCACCCCGTCGGCGGACCTCGCCCCGGCGAGCGCCGCGCTGAAGGGGGCGCGCATCTCGGTCGGCCAGTAGTGGACCACCGCGTCGCGCGCCTCGGCCACCGAGGTCCGCGCGGCCAGGCCCACCGCGAAGGCCAGCTGCTCCGACGTGTGCGAGTGGTCGCCGAAGCCGTGCTCGAGCAGCTGGTCGGTCAGGAGCGCGACATCAGCGCAGACCGCCGCGTCGGCGGGGTCGAGCCCGATGACGCCCGCGTTCCAGGAGTCGCGGTCGGCCGGGAAGACCCACGGCCGGCCCGAGGTGTCGACGGGCTGGTACCGCTGGAGCACGTGGTCCAGGGCGGCGACCTCCGGAGCCGGGGGACGCCCCTCGCGCAGGTGCATGACGCTGCGACCGGGCCCGATGCGGTCGAAGACCACCGTCGGAGAGCGGCGCCACCACGTGTCGCCGTCGACGTACAGGCAGCGCCCACCCCCGGACCGCTCGAGCGCCGCGCGCAGCACCTCGATCTTGGAGCGCCACACGTAGCGGTGCGGTCCCATCCAGGTGTCCACCTGCTCCGGGGCCACCTCGACCACCTCCACCGGGAGGTCCTTCCACGCCTGGGGGCTGTCGGTCCACACGTCGATCCGCCAGTCACCCCGGGGAGCGCCCAGGTGGCGGGCGGCCGTCTGCACCGAGAAGCGCACTTCGTCGACGTGGCGCCCCTCTCCGAAGCTGATGTACACGAGGTGATCCACACGACCATCCTGGGGGCCCGGCGCGCAGATCCGGCAAACGTCCAGGCCAGCGGACCGGCGAACGGGTGGCGATCACGCACCCGCCCGCCGGACCGTGATCAGCCCGTGATCAGCTCGCGGCGCTCGCCATCGCCGGCTGCTCCACCGGCAGCACCGCGTCGAGCAGGGCCGTGGCCCACTCGAGCACGGCGCGGTCGCGCAGCGGCTGCCCGCCCACGCGCGCGGTCATCGGCTGCGGCACGAGGACCGTGCGCAGGGCCGGCTTCACGAGGGTGCCCGGGTACAGGCGCCGCACCCGCAGCTCCTGGCTCTCGCGCAGCTCCACGGGCGCGAACCTGATGTTCCGCCCCTGCAGCGACACCTCGCTGACCCCCGAGGCGCGCGCCCGGACGCGGAAGCGGGCCACCGCGAGGAGGTTCTCGACCTGCTCGGTCGGCTCGCCGTAGCGGTCCACCAGCTCGGCGCGCACGGCCGCGACGTCGTCGTCCGAGGTCGCCGCCGCCAGCTTGCGGTAGGCCTCCAGGCGCAGCCGCTCGTGCGGCACGTAGTCGTGCGGCAGCAGGCCGTCGACCGGGAGCTCGATCTTCGCCCCCGGCAGGCCCTCCTCCTTCGGTCCGTCGCGGTACTCCGCCACCGCCTCCCCCACGAGGCGCACGTACAGGTCGAAGCCCACGCCGGCGATGTGCCCCGACTGCTCTCCGCCCAGCAGGTTGCCGGCGCCGCGGATCTCGAGGTCCTTCATGGCCACCTGCATGCCGGCGCCGAGGTCGGTGTGGGAGGCGATGGTGGCCAGCCTGTCGTGCGCGGTCTCCGTCAGCGGCTTCTCCCCCGGGTACATGAAGTACGCGTAGGCGCGCTCGCGACCGCGGCCCACGCGGCCGCGCAGCTGGTGCAGCTGGGACAGGCCCAGCAGGTCGGCCCGCTCGAGGATCAGCGTGTTGGCGTTGGAGATGTCCAGCCCGGTCTCGACGATGGTCGTGCACACCAGCACGTCGAAGCGCTTCTCCCAGAAGTCGACGATGACCTCTTCCAGGCGGTGCTCGGGCATCTTGCCGTGCGCGGTGGCGATGCGGGCCTCGGGCACCAGCTCGGCCAGGCGCGCGGCGGCCCTGTCGATCGACTCGACCTTGTTGTGCACGTAGAAGACCTGGCCCTCGCGCAGCAGCTCGCGCCTGATGGCCGCGGCCACCTGCTTCTCCTCGTAGGGCCCCACGTACGTGAGCACCGGGTGGCGCTCCTCCGGCGGGGTGGCCAGCGTGGACATCTCGCGGATGCCGGTGACGGCCATCTCCAGCGTGCGCGGGATGGGCGTGGCGCTCATCGCCAGCACGTCGACGTTGGTGCGCAGCGTCTTGAGGAGCTCCTTGTGCTCCACCCCGAAGCGCTGCTCCTCGTCGATGATCACCAGGCCCAGGTCCTTGGCGCGGTACTCCCCGCCGAGGAGGCGGTGGGTGCCGATCACCACGTCGACCGTGCCGTCGGCCAGGCCGGCCTTGACCGCCTCGGACTCCTTGGCCGTCACGAAGCGGCTCAGGGCCCGCACGGTGACGGGGAACGGGGCGAAGCGCTCGGAGAAGGTCTCCAGGTGCTGCTGCACCAGCAGCGTGGTCGGCACGAGCACCATGACCTGCTTGCCGTCCTGCACGGCCTTGAAGGCCGCGCGCACGGCGATCTCGGTCTTGCCGTAGCCGACGTCGCCGCAGATCAGGCGGTCCATGGGCACGACGCGCTCCATGTCCGCCTTGACCTCGTCGATGGTGACCAGCTGGTCGGGCGTCTCCACGAAGGGGAAGGCGTCCTCCAGCTCGCGCTGCCACGGGGTGTCGGCGGCGAAGGAGTGGCCCTTCGTGGCCATGCGGGCGCTGTAGAGCTTGATGAGGTCCCCGGCGATCTCCTTGACCGCCTTGCGCGCCCGGCCCTTGGTCTTGGCCCAGTCGGCGCCGCCCATCTTGTTGAGGGTCGGCGCCTCCCCGCCCACGTACCGGGTGACCTGGTCGAGGGTGTCGGTGGGGACGAACAGCCGGTCCCCCGGCTGGCCGCGCTTGGAAGGCGCGTACTCGATGACGAGGTACTCGCGGGTGGCGCCCTGCAGCGTGCGCTGCACCATCTCCACGTACCGGCCCACGCCGTGCTGCTCGTGCACCACGAAGTCTCCGGTCTTGAGCTGCAGCGGGTCGACGGCGTTGCGGCGCTGCCGGCTCGGCATCCGCTTGGCGTCCTTCGCCGACATCGGGCCGGAGGTGCCCAGCACGTCGGCCTCGGTGAGCAGCGCGAGCTTCAGGGCGGGCGCGACGAACCCGTGGCCGAGGCTCGCGGTGGTCACCCGGACCACGCTCGGCTCGGGCACCTCGTCCACGCCGTCGGCGCGGGCGGCGGGGACGTCGGCGTCCCGCAGCACCTCGGCGAGGCGGTCGGCCGAGCCGTGGCCCGCGGCGGTGGCCACCAGGCGCCAGCCGTCGCTGACCAGGGCGCGCAGGTCGGCCAGGGCCCGCGGCACGTCACCGGCGTAGCCCTCGACCTCGCGCGCGCCGACCGTGACGACCACGGCGCCGTCCTCGCCGTCGAAGCTGGCGGTCTCCTCGTCGGCGGTGAAGGAGCTCAGCGACCACCACGGCCGCCGCGTGGTGAGCGCGTGCGCGCGGGTGGCCGCGAACGTCGTGTAGCTGGCCCTGTCGAGCCCGAGGTCGACCGGCACCTGCCCGCCGGAGGCGGCGTTGGCCCACGCGGCGGCGAGGAACTCCTCGGAGGTGGCCACGAGGTCGTGCGCGCGGCTGCGGACGCGCTCGGGGTCCAGGACGACGACGTGCGTGCCCGCGGGGAGCACGTCGAGCAGCGGCTGCATGCCGTCGACGAGCGCGGGCGCGAGGGACTCCATGCCCTCCACCGCGATGCCACCCGCGATCTTGTCGAGCATCTCGGCGGCGCCCGGCAGCTGCTCCTTGAGCGCGGCGGCGCGCTGCCTCACCTGCTCGGTGAGCAGCAGCTCGCGGCAGGGCGGCGCCCACAGCCCCTCGGGGACCACCTCGAGGGAGCGCTGGTCGGCCACGGAGAAGGCGCGGACCTCCTCCACCTCGTCACCGAAGAACTCCACCCGCAGCGGGTGGTCGGAGGTGGGCGGGAAGACGTCGAGGATGCCGCCGCGCACGGCGACGTCGCCGCGGCGCTCGACCATCTCGGTGCGCGTGTAGGCGGCGGCGGCGAGGTCGGCCACCACCTGCTCGAGGTCGACCACGTCCCCGGCGCGCAGCTGCACCGGTCGCAGGTCTCCCAGACCGGCCACGAGCGGCTGCAGCACCGCCCGGACGGGCGCCACGACCACCTTCACGGGCCCGTCCTCGGCCCCCAGCTCACCGGGGTGCGCCAGGCGGCGCAGGACGGCGAGGCGGCGGCCCACCGTGTCCGAGCGCGGGGAGAGGCGCTCGTGCGGCAGCGTCTCCCAGCTCGGGAACTCCACCACCGAGGCCGGGTCGAGGTAGCAGCGCAGCGCGGCCGCGAGGTCCTCGCACTGGCGGCCCGTCGCGGTCACCGCGAGCACGGTGCGGTCCGCGCCGCCGTCCTCCTGCGGCGACGCGAGCGCGGCGAGCAGCGCGGGACGGGCACCCGGCGGGACGGCCGCCTCGAGCAGCGGGACGTCGCCGGCGCGCGCGTTCGCCACGGCGAGCGAGAACCCGCGGTCGGGCAGCAGGGCGGAGACGATCCCAGTCAGCGGCACGAGCACCCAGGGTAGGTCGCCCCGCCGACACCCGCCGCCGCGCGCCGCGGTGTCCACCGTCGGCCGTCCACCGCGACC
>NZ_VDMJ01000159.1 GCF_006335115.1 Streptomyces sp. NP160 | reverse complement strand
GCAATAGGTTGTGTTATTTTAATTATAACAGTTGTAATTCTTTATAGTAAGTTTATTGTAACACCAAATATATCAATAGACCAGCTAGAAGTACAAGATTTAAAAGGAAATAAAATAGAACTAGCCAAATATCAAGGAAAGCCTCTTGTTGTTAATTATTGGGCAACTTGGTGTGCTCCTTGTCATAAAGAATTTCCATACTTCGAAGAAGTAAAACAACGTTTGGGCAATGAAGTAAACTTTGTAATGA
>NZ_VDMJ01000158.1 GCF_006335115.1 Streptomyces sp. NP160 | reverse complement strand
ACACGGGCCGTTGCAGTCACGCCCGCCGGCGCAAAGGAACTTTACCGCCTATTTCATATTTCCATTGAAAAGAACTGAAGAAATAGTTCTCGATCGTTTTCCGGCATTCCGGGAGACCAAATAGCATGCGGTTAGGAACCTGCGGCAAGCCGTTCACGTCCTCGGCTTTCATGGAAAATTTACAATAATATAATGATTTTTGGGCATGTTTTAAGGTACAATTCAAGATGATTGCAGACGGAATATGGAAATGAAGAAATGCGGCTGTTCAACCCCATGAAGGCACATTCTTCATGTTTATGTTAT
>NZ_VDMJ01000157.1 GCF_006335115.1 Streptomyces sp. NP160 | reverse complement strand
CCTTAAACGTTTTAAATCTCTAACAAATGGTCATCATATTATTATGGGACGTAAAACGTTTGAAAGTTTCCCAAAACCATTACCTAATCGAACTCACATTGTAATTACGCGTCAACATGATTACAAAGTTCCTGATGGTGTGATTGTTGTTCACAATATGGAAGATGCTCTTGACGCTGCAAAACGTGATAAACAACCATTCATAATTGGAGGTGGCGAAATTTACAAACAGTCTATGGGTATAGCTGACAAAATTGAAATCACACGTGTGCACCATAATTTCCCACATGCAGACACATTTTTTCCAAATATTGATA
>NZ_VDMJ01000156.1 GCF_006335115.1 Streptomyces sp. NP160 | reverse complement strand
GAAGTAAACTGGCCAAGAAAGTCTTCTGGTAAATCGATAACTTTCTCTTTACCGTTTCTAAAAATAGTTATTTCTTCGGCTCCAATAATGTTTGAACGTACATCATAATCATTTATAACTTTGATATCGTTAACAGCTAATATTTTGTCTCCTGTTTTAAATCCTAAATCTTGAAGAAACTCATTTTCAATCCAATATCCATCTTTTAAACTTTCTATTTTTGTTGTTTTGTCTCCATATGTAAATGCTAGGAAAACATAAATC
>NZ_VDMJ01000155.1 GCF_006335115.1 Streptomyces sp. NP160 | reverse complement strand
CCTTAATTCAAAAGGTAGACAATTTCTATGAAGAGTACGAGCCAACAAAAGCGGCTAGAGCAATTTCAGACTTTACACAAGATTACGTTAGTAATTGGTATGTACGTTTAAGTAGAAGGCGTTTCTGGAAAGGCGATTATCAATCTGATAAAATTTCGGCTTATCAAACTTTGTATACATGTATGACAACCATTGCCAAGTTAGGTGCTCCAATAGCTCCTTTCTTTATGG
>NZ_VDMJ01000154.1 GCF_006335115.1 Streptomyces sp. NP160 | reverse complement strand
GTCGTCTTCACATATTGAGTCTCCAACAGAACCTCCTTGAGCTTTTATAAATGTAAACGTCATTCCTCCACCAATTATCAAATGATCAACCTTGTCTAAAATATTTTCAATAATTGTAATTTTAGACGACACTTTTGCACCGCCAAGAATAGCTAAAATAGGTTTCTCTCCAGTTTCATTACTTTTTTAATACTATCGATTTCTTGAGCCAATAAATGACCAAAACATTTGTGCTCTGGAAAAAACTGAGCAATAATAGTTGTAGAAGCATGTGCTCTATGTGC
>NZ_VDMJ01000153.1 GCF_006335115.1 Streptomyces sp. NP160 | reverse complement strand
ATCGTGTGGGAAAAGGCTTGCGCGGCAAAGTACAAGCTGCAGGTCTCCACTGACGGCATCACTTTTGTGGATGCCACCGACGTAATCGCACCAACGTGTAACACGCGCGACGTACAGAAACTCAAAGCCAGTGTTGCCGCCAACGCGTACCAGTACGTGCGCATGCAAGGCATTGAGCGCACCCCCATCAATGAAACAAAGTATGGCATTTCCCTGTGGGAGTTTGAGG
>NZ_VDMJ01000152.1 GCF_006335115.1 Streptomyces sp. NP160 | reverse complement strand
GGGATATTTAGCAATCGGTAAAATCTTCTATTCACAGACGCAGTTACAAACCTCTATTTTTTCAGTTTTAAAAACTTTAATGCAATCTGATGACGAGTTAATTCGACAGAGTGTAATTAATGCATCTGGCGAAATCGGGAAATTTCATTTTGATAAGATCGAAGATTTTATGAATTCAGGATTATTTGATGATCACCATCGTGTTCGGAATGCCGTTATTGGATCTATTAAGAAAATGGGAGAGAAGAACCCTAA
>NZ_VDMJ01000151.1 GCF_006335115.1 Streptomyces sp. NP160 | reverse complement strand
GCCCTTCCCAATACCAGATGAGCTTCAGAAAACACTTTTAAACATAAAATTTGTTTTTAATTCTAGTTTTGTGATTTATCGTAATGTGAGCTATATGGCTTTACGAATGTTTGATGAGACATCTCAAACCATTTTAGCGATTATCTATGTATGGGAAGATGAGAATACAATTACAAAAATAAATTTATCTGAATATTTTCACCAAAATTTAGACATTATAAAAGTAGCTGACCCTAAGATGTTTATAATGAACAATGAGGTTTGCTGTACAT
>NZ_VDMJ01000150.1 GCF_006335115.1 Streptomyces sp. NP160 | reverse complement strand
CTTCATATCATATAACTAAACAAATTTCATGCCTAGGGTTTCTTGGTATTATTTTTGATTTTGATAATGCAAAGATAACGTGTTTACACTTAAAATTAATAACTTCACTAAATCAAACGATTCAATGACTCATTTGTTATTTATTAGACGAAGTTTTGAGTTTAAATTGCACGATAATTAAAATTTTATTCATGAAATTAATTACCAACATTTTAATGATCCTATGTTTCGCTAACTTTTCTAACGCTCAATCTGATAATTTTGAAAAATTATGGAAAGATGTTTCAAAATACGAATCTGATGGAT
>NZ_VDMJ01000015.1 GCF_006335115.1 Streptomyces sp. NP160 | reverse complement strand
GGTGGGTGGGTGGTGTGGTGCGAGGAAGAGCCGGGGAGGGCGGCTCAGCCGGCGAACCAGCGGGCCGGCCGCGGTGCGGTGCTCCGCCAGACGTGCTTGCTCTGGCGGTACTCGGCCAGGCCCTCGGGGCCGAGCTCGCGGCCGTTGCCGGACCTGCCCCACCCGCCCCACTCGGCCTGGGGGACGTAAGGGCCGAAGTCGTTGACCCAGACCGTGCCGTGCCGCATCGCGGCGGCCACGCGCTCGCCGCGCTCGACGTCAGCCGTCTGGACACCGCCGGCCAGGCCGTACGCGGTGTCGTTGGCCAGCGCGACCGCCTCGGCCTCGGTGCGGAAGCGCTCCACGGTGAGGATGGGGCCGAAGGTCTCCTCCTGGACGAGGCGCATCGACCTGCGGCAGCCGTCGAAGACGGTCGGCTCGTAGAAGAAGCCGGCCTGCAGGTGCTCGGCGGTCGGTCGGCGCCCACCCGTCAGGAGGCGGGCCCCCTCGCTCAGGCCGAGCGCCACGTACCCCTCGACCTTCTCCCGGTGGGCCGCCGAGACCAGCGGTCCCGACTCGGTGCCGGGCTCCAGGCCGCTCCCCTGCCGGATGCGCCGGGCCCGGTCGACGACGCCCTCGACGAGCGCGTCGGCGATGGGCTCCTCGACGATGAGCCGGGTGCCGGCAGAGCACACCTGGCCGGAGTGCAGGAAGGCGCCGGTGAGCACGAGGTCGACCGCGGTCTCCAGGTCGGCGTCGGCGAAGACGACGTGGGGGTTCTTGCCCCCCAGCTCCACCGTGACCCGCTTGACCGACTCCGCCCCGGCCCGCAGGATCCGCTGCCCGGTGGCCAGGCCACCGGTGAAGGAGACCAGGTCGACGTCCTCGTGCTCGGTCAGCGCCGGCCCGACGGTCGGACCGCCGCCGAGGACGAGGTTGACCACGCCGTCCGGGACGCCGGCCTCGGTGAGCAGGCGCACGAGGTGGACCGTGGTCAGCGGCGTGACCTCGCTCGGCTTGAGCACGGTGGTGTTGCCGGCTCCGAGCGCCGGGGCCACCTTCCAGGCGATCTGCAGCAGCGGGTAGTTCCACGGGGCGATGAGGGAGCAGACGCCGACGGGGGCGTGCACCACGCGGCTGACGACGTCGTCCCGGCCGACGTCGACCGTCCTGTCGACGCCGACGAGCACCTCGTCGGCGTAGTAGCGGAACACCGCGGCGACGTCGTCGACGTCGATCCGGCTCTCCGCGAGCGTCTTGCCGGTGTCGAGGGTCTCGGTGCGTGCGATCTCCTCCCTGTCGCGCTCGAGCAGCTCGGCGGTGCGGCGCAGCACCTTGGAGCGGTCGTCCACGGGCGTCGAGGGCCAGGAGCCCTCGTCGAAGGCGCGCCTGGCCGCCGCGACCGCCGCGGCGGCGTCGTCCGCGGTCGCCTCGTCGACCTCGGTGAAGGCCCGCCCCATGAAGGGGTCGACGACGGGGCGCGTCCCGCCGTCCGCAGCGGCTCTCCAGGAGCCGTCGATGAAGAGGTCGGGCACGGCTCAGACCTCCAGCGACGTCTGCAGGGAGGTGTGCTGGGCGGTGGGGGTGCTGTTGCGCGGGTCGCCCTCGGGGTAGAGCGGCATGCCGTCGCGGTGGCGGTAGAACGGCACGTGCAGCGCGGGCAGCGGCGTGTTGCCGGCGATGAGGTCGGCGGCCTTCTCGGCCATCATCATGATCGGCGCGTAGATGTTGCCGTTGGTGACGTAGGGCATCGCCGAGGCGTCGACCACCCGCAGGCCCTCGGTGCCGTGGACCTTCATGGTCAGCGGGTCGACCACGCTGTCGGGGCCGGTGCCCATCTTGGCGGTGCACGAGGGGTGCAGCGCCGTCTCGGCGTCCTCGGCGACCCAGTCGAGGATCTCCTGGTCGGTCTCCACCGACGGTCCGGGGGAGATCTCGCCGTCGCTGAAGGCCGCGAAGGCCGGCTGCTCGAGGATGGTGCGGGCGGCGCGGACCATCTCGATCCACTCGCGGCGGTCGTTCTCGGTGCTCAGGTAGTTGAACTGGATCGCCGGGTGCTCCAGCGGGTCCGTGCTCCTGATCTTCAGGCTGCCGCGGACGTCGGAGTACATCGGCCCGATGTGCACCTGGTAGCCGTGCACCGACGCGGGCTTGGAGCCGTCGTAGCGCACCGCGACCGGCAGGAAGTGGAACATGAGGTTGGGGTAGTCGACGCGGTCGTTGCTGCGGATGAAGCCACCGGCCTCGAAGTGGTTGGAAGCGCCCACGCCGCTCTTGAAGAACAGCCACTCCGCACCGATGCGGGGCGCGCGCGCCTTGTTCAGCCACGGACCGAGCGACACGGGCTGCTTGCAGGCGTGCTGGACGTAGACCTCGAGGTGGTCCTGGAGGTTCTGGCCCACGCCGGGCAGGTCGACGGCGCTGCGGATGCCGAGCGCGCCGAGCTCTGAGGCGTTGCCGATGCCCGCGAGCTGCAGCAGCTGCGGCGAGCCGAAGGCCCCGCCGCACAGGACCACCTCACCGGCGCCGACGGAGCGCCTGAGCTTGCCGCCGCGCAGGTAGTCGACGCCCACCGCGCGCGTGCCCTGCATGCGGATGCCGGTGACCGTGGACAGCGTGTGCACCGTGAGGTTCTTGCGGTCCATGACCGGGTGCAGGTAGGCGCGGGCGGCGCTGAGGCGCTTGCCGTGGCGCACGTTCCTGTCGAAGGGGGCGAAGCCCTCCTGGCGGTAGCCGTTGACATCGTCGGTGAGCGGGTGACCGGCCTGCTGGACGGCCTCGAAGAAGGCACCGAACAGCGGGGTGTTGGCGGGACCGCGCTCCAGCTCGAGCGGACCGGAGCCGCCGCGCCAGGCGTCCGCTCCGGCGAGGCAGTTCTCCATGCGCTTGAAGTAGGGCAGCACGTGGGCGTAGTCCCACGTCTCCATGCCCGGGTCGGCGCCCCAGCGCTCGTAGTCCAGCGGGTTGCCCCGCTGGAAGATCATCCCGTTGATGCTGCTGGAGCCGCCGAGCACCTTGCCGCGGGCGTGGTAGACCCGCCGGCCGCCCATGAACGGCTCCGGCTCGCTGGAGTACTTCCAGTCGTAGAAGCGGTTGCCGATGGGGAAGGGCAGCGCCGCCGGCATGTGCACCAGCGGGTCCAGCGAGAAGTCGCTGCGGCCCGCCTCGAGCACCAGCACCGAGGTCGAGGGATCGGCGCTGAGGCGGTTGGCCAGCGCGCAGCCGGCGGACCCGCCGCCGACGATGACGTAGTCGTAGTGCTTGCTCACAGCAGCCTCCGGGTGGCGTGGGGACGCCCCGGGTGGCGGGGCGCTCGTGCTCGGGTGGTGCTCGGGTGGCGCTCGGGTGGTTCGGGGGTGGTGCTCGGGGCGTCAGCTCCGGGCGGTGGTCGCCTCGGTGAGGACCTCGGCGAGGTGCGCCTCGATGAGGTGCCGGCACTCCTGCTCGCTGTGGAGGAGGCCGGCGCGGTGCGCCCCGTCGGCGTCACCGCGGGCGATCGCGTCGACGATCGCCGCGTGGTGCTCGACCGCGGCGCGGGTGGGGAGCTCGCCGTCGACGGCGTACCAGAGCAGCGGGGCGACCTCCCCGCGCACCTGCACGCTCGCCGCGGTGAGGCGGCGGGACTGGGCGGCCCCGGCCACGGCGATGTGCAGGCGGCTGTCCGCGAGGCGCAGCTGCTCGAGGCCGGTGGCCGCGGCGAAGGCGCCGGCGAGCTCCCGCAGGCGGTCGACGTCGCTCGGGTCGGCCCGCTCTGCGGCCAGCCGGCAGGCAGATGCGCTGATGCTGCCGGACAGGTCGCCGAGGTCGCGCAGCCACTCGGTGCTCAGGCCCCGCAGGCGCTGAGCGACCTCGTGGGGCTGGACGGCCGAGGCGTCCGTGACGAAGCTGCCGCCTCCGTTGCCCCGACGGGTGGTGACGATGCCGCGCTCGCGCAGCAGCGCCAGCGCCTGGCGGAGCTGGAGCACGGTGACCCCGAGCTGCTCGGCGAGCTCCCGCTCGGGCGGCAGGCGCGTGCCCGCGCTGACGAGGCCCACGCAGACGGCGGTCTCCAGCTGCGCCGCCACCTGCTCGGCGCGCCCACCGGAGCTGGGCGCCGCGTCGGCCAGGCCCGTGACGAGCGCCAGCGGCGCCGGCACGAGCGTGTCGCTGCTCATCGCCGCTCCAGGGCCACCAGGCGCCAGGACGACAGGCCCGGCACACCGGACGGCACCGGCACGTCCACCTGGAGGTCGTCCTTGAGCCGCTGGGGCATGCGGGAGCCCGAGGTGAGCAGGGCGGTGTTGGACACCACCACGCGGTCGTTGCCGGCCACGAGCGCCATGGCCGGGGTGCGCCGCCCCACGCCGCGCAGGAAGGCCGCCTCCAGCCACGCCATGTCGAGGTCGCCTCCGACCACGACCTCCCTGCCCCCGGGCAGGGCCAGGGGCGCGGCCAGGGTGGTGGTGTAGACGTCGCAGCCCCCGGCGTCCAGGTAGGGACCCACGACGACCTGTCCTCCCGCCTCGAGGGGGGAGCGGAACCACGGGCGCGACTGGTAGTCGTAGAAGCCCAGGGCGCTCGGGTCCAGCACGTGCTTGGCGAAGGCGACCTCGCCGGACGGTCCGCGGCGCCACCACTCCATCCACCGGTCGGTGTCGGCGAGCACCCCCGCGCACACGGCGACGCCGATGCCCTCCAGGGGGTTGGGCTCGGCGGCGAGGAGCCGCCGGAAGAGCGGGTGCAGCGCTGCCAGGGACGACGCCGGCGACGCTCCCCCGTCGGCGGAGAGCACCACGGCGGCCCGCTGCCTGACCAGCTCGACGGAGCCGAACGCGTCGTCGACAGCACGCCCCAGCTGCTCGCCTGTGCGCCGCAGCAGGTCGGTGACCTCCTCGCGGTCCATGGGCACCTCCGGTCGGGGCCTTCGGGTCGCGGCGCACCGCGCCGAGCGCGGGCCCACGTCGATAACTTCTTCCTCGAAGTTTCGAATCCGAATGTTTCACGGGCGTCTCGTCGCGGTCAAGGGCTCATGACGGTCCTCTCACCGTCCCTCGCCACCACCCCGCGAGACCCGTCTCCCCGGCCCCGTCACGACGACGAGCACCCGGCCCCCCGGGCCGGGTGCTCGTCGGTGGCGGCGCGGCTGCTGCGCGGCTGGGCCTCCCCGCCGTCAGCGGAAGACGACGGTGCGGTGGCCGTTGAGCATCACGCGCTGCTGGCAGTGCCACCTCACGGCACGGGACAGGGCCAGGGCCTCGGCGTCGCGACCCACCGTGGCGAGGGAGGCCGGGTCGTGGGTGTGGTCGATCCGGATCACCTCCTGC
Organism: Streptomyces sp. NP160; assembly: GCF_006335115.1. Taxonomy (GTDB): domain Bacteria; phylum Actinomycetota; class Actinomycetes; order Actinomycetales; family Quadrisphaeraceae; genus Quadrisphaera. The sequence continues at coordinate 257,818 of NZ_VDMJ01000015.1, read as the reverse complement.
TCGATGATCGGCCCCTCGTCGAGGTCGGGGGTGACGTAGTGCGCCGTGGCGCCGACCTGCTTCACGCCGCGGTCGAAGGCCTGGTGGTAGGGCCGGGCGCCCTTGAACCCCGGCAGGAAGGAGTGGTGGATGTTGATGGCGCGGCCCCGGAGCCTGCGGCAGGTCTCGTCGGAGAGCACCTGCATGTAGCGGGCCAGCACCACCAGCTCGGACTCGGTCTCCTCCACCAGCTCCAGCAGCCTGGCCTCCGCCTCGGGCTTGGTGGCCGCGGTGATCGGCACGTGGTGGAACGGCAGGCCGGCCGCCTCGGCCATGGGCCGCAGGTCCTCGTGGTTGGAGACGACGGCCACCAGCTCGGCGCCGAGGGTGTCCGAGCGCCACCGGAAGACGAGGTCGTTGAGGCAGTGGCCCATCTTCGAGACCATCACGAGCACCCGCGGGCGCTCACCCCCGCTGAAGCGCACGTCCATCCCGTACTTCGCCGCGATGGGCGCGAAGGCCGCCTGCAGCTGCGCCACGTCGGTGGCGCCGCCGAGGCTGGTGAAGGCCGTGCGCGAGAACAGCCGGCCCGAGAGGGCGTCGTCGAACTGCTGGTGCTCCACGATGTCGTGGCCCTGCTGGTACAGGAACGACGTCACCGCGTTGACGATGCCGGGCTGCTGGGGGCAGCTCAGCGACAGGACGGCGGGAGCCGCCGTGCTCGGCGCGGGCGCGGCGGGGGCGGGACTGGTGACCGGGCTGGCCGTCGTGGTCATGGGGTGCCTCCTCAGCACTCGACGATGTTGAGCGCGAGACCGCCGCGGGCGGTCTCCTTGTACTTGTCCTTCATGTCCGCGCCGGTCTCGCGCATCGTCTTGATGGCCTTGTCGAGCGGCACGTGGTGCGCTCCGTCACCGCGCACGGCCATGCGCGCCGCGGTGATGGCCTTGACCGACCCGACGGCGTTGCGCTCGATGCAGGGGATCTGCACCAGCCCGCCCACGGGGTCGCAGGTCAGCCCGAGGTTGTGCTCGATGCCGATCTCGGCGGCGTTCTCCACCTGCAGCGGGTTGCCGCCGATCACCTCCGCCAGGCCCGCGGCGGCCATCGAGCACGCCGAGCCGACCTCGCCCTGGCAGCCGACCTCGGCACCGGAGATGGACGCGTTGAGCTTGAAGAGCATGCCGATGGCGCCGGCGGTGAGCAGGAAGCGCACCACGCCGTCGTCGTCGGCGCCCTCGACGAACCGCTCGTAGTAGTGCAGGACCGACGGGATGATCCCGGCGGCGCCGTTGGTCGGGGCCGTGACCACGCGGCCACCGGCGGCGTTCTCCTCGTTGACCGCGAGCGCGTAGAGCGTGACCCACTCCATGGCGCGCAGCGGGTCGCGCTCGTCGGCGTCGGTCTCCAGGCGCTGCTTGAGCGCTGCTGCGCGCCGGCGCACCTTCAGGCCGCCCGGCAGCACGCCGGTGGTCTTGGTGCCGTGCGCCACGCACTCCTGCATCACCGACCAGATGTGCAGCAGGCCCTCGCGGACCTCGTCCTCGGTGCGCCACGAGAGCTCGTTGGCCATCATCACGTCGCTGATGCGCAGCCCGGTCCGCTCGGTGATCGCGAGCAGCTCGGCCCCGGTGCTGAAGGGGTGGGCCACCGGAGTGGTGTCCGGGACCAGCTGCGGCTGGCCGGCTTCGTCCTCGTCGAGCACGAAGCCGCCGCCCACGGAGTAGTAGTGGCGCTCGGCCAGCAGTTCGCCCTCGAGGTCGAGCGCCTGGAAGACCATCCCGTTGCTGTGGAAGTCCAGCCGCCGGCGGCGGTGCAGCACCACGTCGTCGTCCACGGAGAAGCCGATGACCGTGCCGCCCGCCTCGGGGCCTCCCCCCAGGTGCAGGAGGCGGGCTCCGCGGGCGCGCGCCACGAGGGGGGCGGCGGCCACCGGGTCGACGAGGTGGGGCTGCTCCCCCGACAGGCCCAGCACCACCGCGCCCACGCTGCCGTGGCCGTGGCCGGTGGCGCCGAGCGAGCCGAACAGCTCGCAGCGGACCCTGGCGGTGCGCGGCAGCAGGTCCTCGGCGCGCAGCCGCTCGACGAAGGTCCAGGCAGCCTTCATCGGGCCCACCGTGTGGGAGCTGGAGGGTCCGATGCCGATCTTGAAGAGGTCGAAGACCGACAGGCTCACCGCCGGATCCGCGCCATCTCGGGGTCGACCAGGGGCTCGGCCGCCACGGTCGCGGCGACCGGCTTCCCGAAGTACTCGATCTCGACCTTGCTGCCGACGGTCGCCGCCGCCGCGGGCAGCCAGGCGTACGCGATGGGCCTGCCCACGGTGTGGCCGAAGGCGGCGCTGGTGACGTAGCCGGCGGGCTCGCCGTCGACGAGCACCGGCTCGTGGCCCAGCACCACGGAGGTGCCGTCGTCGACGGTCAGGCACGCGAGCCTGCGCGCGGCCGTGGCCTCGCTGCGCCCGGCGATCGCCTCGCTGCCGGTGAAGGTGCCCGTGGCCGAGCGCACCGCGAAGCCGAGGCCGGCCTCGTACGGGTCGTGCTCGGTGGTCATGTCGCTGCCCCAGGAGCGGTAGCCCTTCTCCAGCCGGAGGCTGTTGAAGGCCGCGCGGCCCGCGGCGATGACGCCGAGGTCCTCACCGGCGGCGAACAGGGCGTCCCACAGGCGCTGGCCGTTGTCGGCCGTGGTGTAGAGCTCCCAGCCGAGCTCGCCGACGTACGACAGGCGCAGCGCCGTCACCGGCACGCCGGCGATGCGGGCGCGGGTGCCGCGGAAGTACTTCAGGCCCTCGTTGCTGAAGTCGTCCGTGGACAGGCGCTCCACCAGCGTGCGGGCGTTCGGGCCCCACAGGCCGATGCAGCAGGTCTCCCCCGTGGTGTCGCGGACCTGGACCCGGTCGGCCAGGCCTGCCGTGCGCACCTCGTCGAGCAGGTGGGCGACGTCCTGGTTGCCGTTGGCGCCCACCTGGAAGAGCTGCTCGCCCAGGCGCGCCACGGTGACGTCGCTGCGGACCCCGCCCGCCTCGTCGAGCCACAACGTGTAGGTGACCGCACCGACGGACTTGTCCATCTTCCCCGTGCTCATGCGCTCGAGGAGCTCAAGGGCACCGGGCCCGGAGACCTCGATGCGCTTGAGCGCGGTCATGTCGTACATGGCCACGGCGGTGCGGGTCTTCCACGCCTCGGCGGCGGCGATCGGCGAGTGGAACCTGCCGGCCCAGTCGTCGCGCGCCGGCGGGGTCCACTCGGCGGGCAGCTCGTCCACGAGCGCGGCGTTGGCCTCGTACCAGTGCGGGCGCTCCCACCCGCCGTGCTCCAGGAAGAACGCCCCCAGCTCCACCTGGCGGGTGTGGAAGGGGCTGACCCGCAGGTTCCGCGGAGACTCCTTGGGCTGCAGCGGGTGGAGGACATCGTAGATCTCGCGGAAGTTCTGCTGGGAGGTCTCGCTGACGTAGGCCTCGTCCAGCTGCACCTCCTCGAAGCGGTGGACGTCGAGCGCGTGCAGGTCGTACTCGCTGTGCCCGTCCACGAGCAGCTGGGCCACGGCCCTGGCCACGCCCGCGGAGTGGGTGACCCACACGGCCTCGGCCACGAAGAAGCCGGCGACCTCCTTGCTCTCCCCCACCAGCGAGCCGCCGTCGGGGGTGAAGGAGAAGACGCCGTTGAAGCCCTCCTCGACCTTGGCCTCGGCCAGCGCCGGCAGCAGCCGCTGCGCGTCCTCGAAGGCCGGGGCGAAGTCCTCCTCGGTGAAGGGCAGCATGGACGGCATGGACGACGCCGAGACGTCGTCGGAGGAGTCGAGGGAGTCCAGGCGCACCGGCATCGGGCGGTGGGCGTAGGAGCCGATGCCGATCCGGTCGCCGTGCTCGCGGAAGTACAGGTCGGCGTCCTGGTGGCGCAGGATCGGCAGGCCCGCCTCGGCGAGCTCGGTGTTGCGGCCCACGAGCTCGCGCACCTGGCCGGTCTTGGCGTACTGGTGCGCCAGCGGCAGCAGCGGCACCGCCATGCCGACCATGGCGCCGACCTTCGGGCCCCAGAACCCGGCGCAGGAGACGACGACGTCCGCGGGCACCACGCCGTCCGCCGTGGTGACGCCGGTGACCCGGCCGCCGGACTGCTCGACGCCGAGGACCTCGGTCTGCCCGCGGAAGACGGCGCCGCGCGCCGAGGCGCGGGCCATCAGCGCGACGACCGCGCGGTGCGCCTTGGCCAGGCCGTCGCTGGGGACGTGCAGGCCGCCGAGCACCTGCTCGGGGTCGACCAGGGGGTGGATCGCGGCGCACTCCGCGGGGCTGAGGATCCGCGCGTCCGGGATGCCCCAGGAGCGGGTCCAGCCGCGGCGGCGCTCCAGCTCGGCCAGGCGCTCGGGGGTGGTGGCCACCTCCAGGCCCCCGACCTGGTTGAAGCACCAGGCGCCGTCGACGTCCAGGGACTTCAGCTTCTCGACGGTGTACGACGCCAGGCGGGCCATGGTCTGGGAGGAGTTGGTCTGGAAGACCAGCCCGGGGGCGTGCGACGTGGACCCGCCCGCCAGGGGCAGCGGCCCCTGGTCGAGCACGGTGATGTCCGTCCAGCCGCGCTCGGTGAGCTCGTCGGCGAGGTTGGCCCCGACGATGCCGGCGCCGATGATCACCACTCGGGGTGAGGAGGTCATGTCCGTCTCCTGCTGTCGGGAGCTGCTGGGCGTGGTCTTCGGGTGGGTGGTGGCGCCGGGCGCCCGGTGTCAGGCGCCGTGAGCGCGGTGCTCGGTGGCCGCGTCGGCCAGCCAGTCCGCGAGGTACCGGGCGAAGGACGAGCGGACGAGCACCTCGTAGGAGCGGCCGTCGTCGGACAGCGCGAGGAGGATGACCCCGGCCTGCCCCAGCAGCGTCTGGGCCGCGGTCCCGGTGCTGAACACCGAGGGGTGCGTGTCGATCGCGCAGCCCGCGGCCAGCAGGTCGCGGGCGTGGGGGCCCTCCAGCCGCAGGGCCACGCGCTGGGCGGAGACGTCGACGGCCGCCCCGCCGGCCGGGGCCGCCGCCGCGCGCAGCCGCGCCTCCAGGTCCTCCGACGGCGCCGCGGGGACCGTCACCAGCCACTCGTCGGGGCCGAGCCACACCACGCGGCCCCCGGCGGGGGTGGCCACCCAGGTGCCCGGACGGGCGGGCAGCGGCACACCGAGCACCTGGGCGAGGGCGTCGGCGGCAGGCCCGGGCAGGGCGGCGCGGACCTGGGCCATCGCGGAGAGCTGCTCGACGCGCACCGCGCCCGCGGTGGCCTCGGCCAGGTCCGGCCGGGCGTCGAGGGGGTGGCTGCTCGAGAGGGTGCGGGGCAGCGGCACCAGGGTGGCAGCGGACCGGTCAGCCATCGCGGCGAGCTCCTTCGGGGTCGACCAGGACGGGGCCGGTCACCTCGGCGGCGACGAGGCGGCCCCCGACGGGCACGTGCACCAGCTGGCCGGCGCGGGCGCGGCCGCCCTTGAGCAGGGCGAGGGCGAACGGCCGCTCGAGGTGCGCGCTGCGGTAGCTGGACGTGACGTGCCCGAGCATCGGCACGGGCGGGGGCGGCAGCACCCCGTCCTCGGCGTGCTCGACGATCTGCGAACCCTCCGGCAGCACCGTGGTGCGGTCGACGGGGAGCAGGCCGACGAGGTGCTTGCGGTCCTCGCGCTGGTTGTCGGCGCGCGCGAAGGAGCGCTTGCCCACGAAGTCGGGCTTCTTCTTGGAGACCACCCAGGCCATGCCGAGGTCCTGCGGGGTGACCGTGCCGTCGGTGTCCTGCCCGATGATCGGGTAGCCCTTCTCGGCGCGCAGCACGTGCATGGCCTCGGTGCCGTACGGCGTGATGCCGTACGGGCGACCGGCCTCGACCAGCCGCTCCCAGACGGCCAGGCCGTAGCGGGAGTCGACGTGGACCTCCCAGGCCAGCTCGCCGGAGAAGCTGATGCGCGCCAGGCGCACGGGCACGCCGTCGAGGGTGGTGTCCTGCCAGGTCATGAAGCCGAAGGCGTCGTTGCTGACGTCCACGTCCCCACCGGCGGCAGGGCCGAAGACGGCGCCGATGACGTCGCGCGAGCGCGGGCCCACCACGGGGAAGGCGGCCCACTGCTCGGTCACGGAGGCGAGGTGCACCCGCAGGTCGGGCCACTCGGTCTGGTGCCACTCCTCCATCCAGTCGAGGACCTTGGCGGCACCACCCGTCGTCGTCATGACCAGGAAGCGGTCCTCGGCGACGCGCAGCACGGTGCCGTCGTCCAGGACCATGCCGTCGGCGGCGCACATCACCCCGTAGCGGACCCTGCCGACGGTGAGGCTGCTCATGAGGTTGGTGTAGAGCCGGTCCAGCAGCTCCCCGGCGTCGGGGCCCTGGACGTCGATCTTGCCCAGGGTGGAACCGTCGAGGATCCCCACGGAGGTCCGGGCCGCTGCGCACTCGCGCAGCACCGCGGTCTCCAGGTCCTCCCCCGCCAGCGGGTAGTAGCGGGGGCGCTTCCACTGCCCGACGTCCTCCCAGACCGCACCGGCCTGGACGTGCCAGTCGTGCACGGAGGTGGTGCGGACCGGGTCGAAGAGCTGGCCGCGGTCGCGCCCGGCGAGGGTGGCGAAGGCGACCGGGGTGTACGGGGGGCGGAAGGTGGTGGTGCCGACGGCGTCCGGCCCGGCGCCCAGGAGCTCCGCGATGATCCCCGAGGTGACGACGCCGGAGGTCTTGCCCTGGTCGTGGGCGGTGCCGATGGTCGTGTACCGCTTGACGTGCTCCGGGGAGCGCAGGCCGGCGCCGAGGGCGCGCTGGACGTCGGCGACGGTGGCGTCGCGCTGCACGTCGACGAACTGGCGGCTGGTGTCACCGGAGGGGTCCGGGACCACCCAGACGAGGTCGGGGGCGCTCGACGAGCCGCCCGGGGGCTGCTGGCCGGCGGAGGGGACCGGGACGGCGGTGACGGCCAGGTCCAGCTCGGACAGCGCGGTCGCGGCCGCCGCGCCGCCCTGGCGCAGGCAGGCCTGCAGCTCGAAGGTGCCCGCGGCCGAGCCCACCACCAGGAGGTCCTCCAGCCGCTCGGCGGGCAGGAAGGCGCCCAGCGCGGCGTCGAAGGCCAGCTTGCCGCGGGCCTGGCTGTGCAGGTGCACCGCGGGGTTCCAGCCGCCGCTGACGAGCAGCAGGTCGCAGGCGAGCTCCTCCGGCCCGTGGCCGGAGGAGGAGCGGGTGCCGGCCGCCAGGCCAGCGCGGTCGAACGGGGCCACCAGGGCGGCCGAGACCCGCTCGACGCCGCGGGTGCCGACCACGGCGCTGCCCGTGCGCACCGGCACGCCGCGGCGCTCCAGCTCGGCCGCCCAGTGCGCGGGCGCTGCCTCGCGGGTGTCCACGACCGCCGCCACCTGCACACCGGCGTCGGCGAGGTCGGCGGCCACCCGGTAGGCGCTGTCGTTCGTGGTGAACACGACGGCGCGAGTGCCGGCGAGCACCCCGTAGCGGTGCAGGTACGTCCGGGCCGAGCCGGCGAGCATGGTGCCGGGCCGGTCGTTGTCGGTGAAGACCACGGGGCGCTCGTGGGCGCCGGCCGCGACCACCGTGCGGCGGGCGCGGACCCGCCAGACGCGCTGCCGGGAGGTCCCCTCGGGGGCGGCACCGCCGAGGTGGTCGGTGCGGCGCTCCACGGCGAGGGCGAACCCGTCGTCGTAGACCCCGAAGACCGTGGTCCGCTGCAGGTGCACCACCTCGGGGGCGGCGTCGAGCTCGGCGACGGCGTCCGCCACCCACTCCAGCGCGGGGCGGCCGTCCACGACGTCGTCCGAGCCGAGCAGGGAGCCCCCGGCCTCGGACTGCTCGTCGAGCAGCGCGACGCGGGCGCCCGAGCGGGCGCCGGTCAGCGCGGCCTGCAGCCCCGCCGGGCCGGCGCCGACCACGAGCAGGTCGACGTGGAGGTGGCGGGAGTCGTAGCGGGCGGAGTCGGCGATGTCGGCCAGGCGCCCCTGCCCGGGGACGCCGTCGGCCACGAGGCCGTCGAAGACCTCGGTGGTGCTGGCGAGGAGCATCGGGTCCGGGAACGGCTCCTCCACCTGGACCAGGCTGCTGGGGTCCTCCGCCCACGCCGCGCCGATCCCCCGGGGCCGGCCCAGCTTGATGCTCGTGCCGACCTGGTGCACGCCGTCGGCCAGGAGGGCCGAGGAGAGCGTGTCGCCGCGCAGGCCGGTGCGCTCGACGCCGGCGAAGGTGTAGCTCACCGGGGCGCTGCGGTCGACGCGACCGCCGCTGGGGGTCCGGAAGGCCCCGCGGAGCTCGCCCGTGACGGCGGTGGAGGTGGAGGTCGTCTCGCTCATGCGGTCACCGGCCGGGGCTCGTCGGGGCGGTAGGTGGCGTGGAAGCGGTACGTCACGGTGTCGCGCACGGCGTTGAACCACTTCCGGCAGCCGGCGCTGTGCGACCAGCGCTCGGCGAACAGGCCGCGGGTGTTGTCGCGGAAGAACAGGTAGTGCGCCCACTCCTCGTCCGACAGGGCGGCGGGCTGCTCGGGGTAGGGCACGTGGGCCTGGCCGCCGTAGTGGAACTCGACCTCCTCGCGGGGGCCGCACCACGGGCACCGGATCATCTGCACGTCGGGTCTCCTGGTCTGGCGGGTCTGGTGTCGGGGGGGTCGCCGTCAGCGCGTCAGTGGGCCACGGCCGCGGCGCCGTGCTCGTCCACGAGGCGGCCGGTGACGAAGCGGTCCAGGGAGAAGGGCGCCGCGTAGGGGTGCGGCTCGTCGTTGGCGACGGTGTCGGCGAAGACCCACCCCACGCCCGGGGTGGCCTTGAAGCCGCCGGTGCCCCAGCCGCAGTTGAGGAAGACGTTCTCGTACGGGGTGCGGCCCACGATCGGGGAGGCGTCCGGGGTGGTGTCGACGATGCCTCCCCAGGTGCGCAGCAGGTGCGCGCGCGCGAAGACGGGGAAGAGCTCGACGGCAGCCGCCATCTGCCGCTCGATGATGTGGAACGCGCCGCGCTGGCCGTAGCCGTTGTAGGCGTCGACGCCGGCGCCCATGACCAGCTCGCCCTTGTGCGCCTGGGACACGTACACGTGCACGGCGTTGGACATGACGATCGTGGGGTGCACGGGCTCGAGCAGCTCGGAGACCAGCGCCTGCAGCGGGTGGGACTGGATCGGCACCCGCAGGCCCAGCATGTCGGTGAGCACCGAGGTGCTGCCCGCCGCCGCGAGGGCGACCTTGCCGCAGGCGATGTCGCCGCGGGTGGTGCGCACACCGGTGACGCGGTCCCCGTCGCGCACGAAGCCGGTGACCTCGCAGTCCTGGATGATGTCGACGCCGGCCTCGTCGAGGCGCCGTGCGAAGCCCCAGGCCACGTAGTCGTGCTTGGCGATGCCCGCGCGCGGCTGGTAGGTGGCGCCCAGCACCGGGTAGCGGATGTCGGTCGAGGTGTTGACGATCGGGCAGATCTTGCGGACCTCGTCGGGCTCCACCCACTCGGCGTCGACGCCGTTGAGGACGTTGGCCTCCACGCGGCGCACGCTGTCGCGCACGTCCTGCAGGGTGTGGGCGAGGTTGAGCACGCCGCGCTGGCTGAACAGGATCGGGTAGCCGAGGTCCTCCTCCAGGCCCTCCCACAGCTTGAGGGAGTGCTCGTAGATGGCCGCGGACTCGTCCCACAGGTAGTTGGAGCGGATCAGCGTGGTGTTGCGGGCCGTGTTGCCGCCGGCGAGCCACCCCTTCTCCAGCACGGCGATGTTCGTGATGCCGTGGTTCTTCACGAGGTAGTGCGCCGTGGCCAGGCCGTGGCCGCCACCGCCGACGATGACGACGTCGTAGGCCTTCCTCGGCTCCGGGTTCTTCCAGAGGAGGTCGGGGTGCTCGGGCAGCTCCGCGCCCGGCGTCCGCGGCGGGGTGCCGTTCAGCCGGTCGGCGGCGGCAGCGGCCGGGGTGTGGGGGACGGCGTCGGCGGGATCGGTCGAGAAGGCGTCGACGGTGGTCATCGGCTCGTCTCCGTGGTCTGTCGGGTCGGCGGTGCGGTCGCTGGCGCCCTGCTGTCGCACGGCTCCGCCGGGCGGAGCAGCCCTGTGGACAGAAGACTGATGTATCAGTTGTCTGTAACGTAGGCACCGCGCCCCCGGTGGTCAAGGGGGGCGCGTCGGATCCGGATCGGTGGAGCGAGGACGGCATGAGGACAGCGGCGCTGCAGGAGCGGGCCGGGGCTGCGCACGACGGCGTGGTCCCCGTCGCGGGGGGTGCGCCCGACCCCGCCGCCGCCGAGCGCGCCGTGGTGGACCTCCTGGCGGCGCTCGGCCTGGACGCCGGTGCCCCCGGGCTGCGCGAGACCCCCCGGCGGGTGGCCCGGGCCTACGCCGACCTGCTGACCCCCGAGCCCTTCACCCTCACGACGTTCCCGAACGAGGAGGGGTACGACGAGCTGGTGGTGGTGAGCGACATCCCGTTCACGTCGCTGTGCGAGCACCACCTCCTGCCCTTCGCGGGCGTGGCGCACGTCGGGTACCTGCCGGGCGCGCGCGTCGTGGGGCTGTCCAAGCTGGCCCGCGCCGTGGAGGCGCTCTCCCGGCGCCCCCAGGTCCAGGAGCGCCTGACCTGCCAGGTGGCCGACCTCCTCCAGGGCGCGCTGGACCCCGGCGGCGTCGGGGTGGTGCTCGAGGCGGAGCACAGCTGCATGTCGCTGCGCGGGGTCCGGGCCGTCGGCGCGCTCACCAGGACGTCCGCCCTGCGCGGTCGCGTCCGCAGCGACGCCCGCACGCGGGCCGAGTTCCTGGACCTCGCGCGCCGGAGCCGGGCGTGACCGCGGCCACCGGTCGGACCCGCCACCGCGACCGGCGCCCGGGCGCCGCCGGGGGTGCGAGGCTCCACCGCCCCTACAGTTGGGGGGTGCAGCAGGTCACCGGCCTCAAGGAGGAGCGCTACTCGTCACTCGCCGAGCGCGCGTACGCCGAGATCCGGGACCGGCTCATCATGCTCGACATCCGCCCGAACGAACCCCTCGACGACGACGCGCTCGCCGAGGAGCTCCAGATGGGCAAGACGCCTGTGCGCGAGGCCATCAAGCGGCTCGAGGTCGACCGGCTCATCGTCACCTACCCCCGCCGCGGCACGTTCGCGACCGGTGTGGACATCACCGACCTCGCCCACATCTCCGAGGTCCGCTCGCTCCTGGAGCCGCTCGCCGCGCAGCGCGCCGCCGAGCGCGCCAGCGCCGCCGAGCGCCAGGAGCTGCTGCACCTCGCCGACCGGCTCGAGCAGCTCGACCTGGCGACCACGAGCAACCACGACCTGATGCACTACGACGCCCAGGTGCACCGCACGATCTACCGCGTCGGCGGCAACCCCCACCTCGAGGACGCTCTCGTCAGGCACCACAACCTCGCCACGAGGATCTTCTGCCTCTTCCTGGACCGGCTGCCGGCCGTGGACGGTCACGTGCACGAGCACGTCGACCTGCTGCGCGCGATCGCGGCGGGCCACGGGGAGGATGCCGCGTCGCGGGCGGCGGAGCACGTCAAGAGCTTCGAGGTGGCGGTCCGCTCGGTCATCTGAGGGCGGCCGGCGCGGGCCGGACGGAGGGTGACGCTCAAACCCGGCGAGGACGGCGGGTCCGCGGGCTCAAGGTCGGTCGCGGACGTCCCGACGCAGTGAGTACCCCCGAGGAGACGGGGTGTGCACCGCGCCGGAAGGACCCACCCTCACATGACGACCATCAAGGCCTCCTGCCCCACCTGCGGCGACGTCGAGCTGACCCCGCCCCAGGTGCGACTGGTCGTCTGCACGGTCTCGGCGTGGAGCTTCTACGCGTTCGGCTGCCCGGACTGCACCGACGAGGTGCGCAAGCACGCCACCGACGACGTCGTCCGCCTGCTGACCACCGGCGGGGTGCCCGCCGAGCACTGGTCGGTGCCGGCCGAGGCCCTGGAGGAGCACACCGGCTCCACCATCAGCTGGGACGACGTCCTCGACTTCACCCTGGCCCTGGAGACCACCGACGTGGCGGCCGCCGCCGCCGCAGCGGTGCTGCGACCGCGCCGCGTCGGCTGAGCCCCCCGCCTCACGCCCTCGGGCGACCGGTGGAGCGCTGGCGCGCCCGCTCGAGCGCCACGCGCAGCGGCTCGTCCAGCGACCTGTCACCCGGGGACGCCGCGACCAGCAGCCCGATGTCGCGCACCTTGACGTTCCGGTCCTGGCTCATGACGACCATCGCCGCGAACGCCTCCTCCACCGTGCAGTCGAGTCGGCTGGCCACCGCCCCCTTGGCCTGCTCGATGGCCGCCCGGGACTGCATGGCGAGCTTGAGGTTCTCCACCTCCGCCACGAGGTCGGCGGTGCGCCGGGCCGCGGACAGGACGGCGGACGCCGCGGCGGCGTAGGCCTCGGCCCGCTGGGCGTCCAGCTCGGCGCCGGAGCTGCTGTAGGCGCTCACCACCCCCGTGACGCGGTCGCCGTCGCGCAGGGGCACGGACACCGCAGACCGCACCCCTCCGCCGGCGGTGCGCATCGCCAGCCGGGGCCAGCGCTCGTCAGCGGAGACGTCGGAGGTCCACACCGCCTCACCGGTGCTGTGCGCCAGGAGGGCCGGCCCCTCGTCGGCCGCCCACTGCGCGCCGTCCACGGCCTGGGCCTCGGCGGAGTCCGCCGCGCTGTCGGTGGGCTGGGCGGGGTCGCCGGTGCTGGCGCTGCCCGAGGTCGCGCCCGGCACCGCCGCCACGGCCGCCGCCGCCACCGCGGCGAGGAGCTGGTGCCCCGGGGCACCGCTGACCGCGAGCTCGACGAGGTTCCCCAGGGACCGCAGGACCTCGGGCCCTGCCGCCCCTCGGCGCGCGGGCGCGGGCGGAGCGCCGTCCGGCGCGGGGGTGGCGCTGCCGGGTCCCTCGGGCCGGACACCCGCCTGGACGGGCCCGGCCACCGGCAGGAGCACCACCAGCCGCCGCTGCAGGACCTCGGTGCAGGAGGACACGACGGCGTGCACCTCGCGCACCTGGCCCTCCCGCGGCTGCAGCCGCAGCCGCGCGGTCACCGTGCCCTCCCGCCCGGCGCGCGAGAGCAGCGAGCGGACCAGCGGCCGGTCCTCGGTGGCCACGAACGCCTGCACGGGCGTGCTCACCAGAGCGGCGGACGGCACCGCGAGGAGCGCCGAGGCCGCGGGGTTGGAGTGCTCGATGCCGCCGTCGGCGTCGGTGGTGATGACCGGAGCGGGCAGCGCGTGCACGAGCTGCCGGGCCGCCTCACGAGCCGCCTCGCGCCGCGCGGCCATCACCTCGACGTCGCGCTGCTGGGCGGCGAGCTCCCGGTCGGCGGCCGCCAGCTCCTCGGTGAGCCGCTGCACGCGCAGCTCGAGGAGCTCGACCGGCGACGCGGACGACGACGGGGTGGATGAGGACTGCGCGGACACCAGGGATCGCCCTCCGACGGACGGAGCCACCTGGTTTCGATGCTCGCCCATTGTGCCAGGTGGCTCCCAGGCTTGAGACGGGTGTTCGTCAGCGGGCCGTCATCCCGCAGGTGGCGAGCAGCGCCCCGACGACGCCGCGGAGCCGGCGGCCCCCGCGGCGCCGCTGGGCACCCCCGCTCGTCGGCGTCGTGCACGGCCAGCACCCCGGCACCCTCGCCCCGTGCCGCCGTGCCGCGCACCTGCTCTCCAGGAGCCAGGCGGCCGGGGGGGTCGCGTCATGGCCGCGCCAGGTCAGCCCCGGGAGAACCACCCGTCGTCGGGGAGGTCGGGCGCGGGCGGGTCCCAGGGCTGCTCGGGCGCCGGCTCCCACGGCCAGAGCTCCTCGGCCCCGGCGCCCGCACGGGCGATGGCGGCACCGTCCACCTCAGCGGTGGCCTCGGGCACGCCCTGCGCGTCCCACCGGACCACGAAGCGCACCGGGCCCGGCGGCGGCAGCGGCGCCACCCAGTAGCGCTGGTCGTAGCGGCGCCCGCCACCTCCAAGCCCAGCAGGAGCGCCTCGCCCCACGGTGCGTGACCGGTGATCTGGCCGAAGACGTCGCTGCGGTGGCCGGGGTCGTGGCGCAGGAGCACCGTCAGCACGAAGGCGAAGCCGCTGCTGGACGCCTGGAAGCCGCTGAGCACCACCGCGACCTCGTCGGTCCGGACCACCGCGGGCGGCAGAGCCACCGGCACCGGCACCTCGTTCTCCGGCTCCTGGCGTCGCCGGACCCAGCGCTCGGTGCGCTCGCGCTGCTCGCGGGTCGGCTCGTCGCCGCTGCCGGTCCCGTGGAAGCCCGTCGAGCGCACCAGCGTGATCATCCGCTCGTCCCGCTCCCGCAGCAAGCCCCTCGGCTGGGAGGCTGGCGCGGTGAGGCTCGCGCTGCTCTCCCAGCACCGGTGCGGCGAAGAGACCGGCCAGCTGGCCCTGGCCCCGCACCAGCGCGGGCGGCCGTCGCCGCGGCCGGAGGGAGCTCGATGACAGCGGCGGACGCCGCGGCGCTGTGGCGGCGGGTCGCCACGGCGCAGCACGGACCGGGCTACGCCGACGCCTACGCCGAGCGCTTCCGGGCGCTGGCGGCGGACGGGCAGGACGTCGACGGCGAGGCGCGGTGCGTGCAGCGCCTCCTGCTGCCCCCCGCGCGGGTGCTCGACGCCGGCTGCGGCACCGGGCGCGTGGCCGCGCGGCTGTCGGAAGCTGGCTACGACGTGGTCGGCTGCGACGCCGACGCGGCGATGGTGGAGGTCGCGCGCCGCGAGCACCCCGACCTCCCGTGGCTGGTGGCGGACCTGGCCGAGCTCGAGCCCCGGGAGACCGGTGGGTGCTTCGACGCGGTGCTGCTGGCCGGGAACGTCGTGCCGTTCCTGGCGGGCTCGCTGGCCAGCGCCGCGCAGCGGTGCGCGCAGCTGCTGCGGCCGGGCGGGCTGCTCGTGGCCGGCTTCGGGCTGGACGCCGACCACCTGCCCGAGGGCTGCGACGCCGTGCCCCTCGCCGTCGTCCTGGAGGTCTTCGGGGTGGCGGGGCTGGAGCCGCGGCAGCAGTGGTCGACGTGGGGCGGCGACCCGCTGACCGGTGGCGACGGCTACGCGGTGCTGGTGCTCCGGACCCAGTGACGCCCGCCCGGGTCCGGAGATCGGGGCGGGCGTCGGTGGAGCGTCAGCGCCGGGAGGTCACTGGCGCGGCGCGGGCGGGAGCCCCGTGCTGACCGTGGAGGTGGAGTCGGCCTTGCCGAGGTCGCTGGCGTCGGCCTGCTGCGCGTAGAACTGGAAGCCGGCGTGCCGGAGCACCTCGGTCGTCCCGCGCCATGGTCACGGCGCCACCGCCGGCCGGCGCCGACAGGTAGTGGCCGGGCCAGTCCACGGACTCGAAGGAGACCCCGTCGGCCGAGGCGACCCCGGTGCGGACGGTCCAGCTGGTGCCGTTGAAAACCCGGTGGAAGCGAGCAGGACGCAGAGCGACGTCGCTCAGCGTCACACTCCGAGGGGTCAGTCGGCCGAGGCCGTCGCGGGCCAGGCGGACGCGCCCAGCGCGAGCCAGCGGCTGACGTCCTCGCCGTCCATGGGCACCACACCGAAGTCACGGGCGGAGACGAGCGCGTTCACGGCGAAGTCCGTGCTGGTGGCGATGACGGTGATGGCGCCCGGGTAGGACGCCCGGGCACCGACCAGCTCGGCCACCTCCACGGGCACCACCCGCTTGACCGGGTCGTGGTGGCACCGGACCAGCAGGCTCGACCCGCCGCGGCGGGCCACCACGAGCATCCCGGACGGGTCGCGCGGGTCGACGTGCGCGTCGGTCCACCCGTCCCGGCGCAGCGTGCGGCTGACCAGGAGCACGAACTGCTGCGGTGTCAGGTCCGGGAGCGCCTCGGCCTCGGTCCGCACGGCGGCCCGGGCCTCCTCCAGCTGCCGCCTGGCCTCGGCGTCGAGCTCGGCGGGCGTGGGCGGCGGCCGCAGGAGGGCGGCGCAGACCCCCACCAGCGCCAGGAGCATCGGGAGCACCACCCAGTGCCACCAGCCCAGCCAGTGCCACGCGTGCGCCACGGCGTCGCGCCCCAGGAAGGCCGCCACGGCGAGCAGCACCAGCCCGGCGGGCAGGGTCCACCAGGCGCGGTCACCGCGCCCCGAAGACCCCTGCTCGACCGTCGGCACGGGAGGAGCCTGACCGTCCCCGCGCCGCCGCCACGGCGGCCACGCCGTCGTGGCCCCCGATCGGCAGACGACTCCACCGCCCTGCCGGGTGGCCCGGGCGTCCGGGCGTCCGGGCGGGCGACCCTCGTCCACGGCGAGCAGGCTGGAGGCCGTGGTCCCCGCTGCCGACGACACCGACGACACCGGCGCCGCCGGCCCGACCCCGGCGCACGCCGCCCGCGCGGCGCTGCGCGCCACCCGGCCCCGCCGCCCCCGCTCCCCCGCGGACGCCGAGGGGCTGGACGGCCTGCTGGGGCACCTGCGCTCCGGCGGCGGCGCCGCCGCGCGCACCGTCCCGGGGGACGAGCTGCCCGGCGACCTCACCGGCGACGGCCTCACCTGGACGCAGGCCGACGCGCACGACCCGGCCTGGTGGCCCCAGGGCGTCGCGGCGGTCGACGGGGGCCGGGTGCTGCTGGTCGGCTGGTACGAGCGGGCCAGCGGGCCCTGGTGGCGCCGTCGTGTGCCGCGGTCGCGCCTGAGCGTGGTCGACAGGTCCGACCCCGGAGCGCCCCGCTACGCGCACGTCGAGCTGGTGGTCGGCCACCGGCGGCCGCTGGCGTGGTGGCGACCGCTCGGAGCGGTGCCCGTGCACGCCGGGGGCCTGGCCGTGGTCACCTCCCCGTCCGAGGGCCGGCTCCTGCTGGTGGCGGACACCCTGCTGGGGCTGCGGGTCTTCGCCCTCGACGACCTCCACCGCTCCCCCGCCCGGGCCGCGGCACCGTGGGTGCTGCCCCAGCGGCGCGCGGTGCGCACGCCGCTGCTCGGGGCCGGCCTGGGGGCGGCGCGCTTCCGCTTCTCCTTCACCGGCGCGGGCGCCCTGGCGGACGGCACCGCGGTGCTGGTCAGCGGGGAGTACCGGCGCGCCGGCCAGCGAGGCCCCGGCGGGGCGCCGCGCCTGCTGGTGCACCGCCTCGACGAGGCCACCGGACTGCCCCTGGGCGAGCCCCTGGCCGTGCACCCGGGACAGCCGCCGCGGATGCAGGGCGTGGCGCTGGTGCCCGGGCAGCCCGGGCAGCCCGGGCAGCCCGGGCAGCCCGGGCCGACGTGGGTGCTGTCCGCGAGCGCCGGCCACGACCGGTGCGGCGACCTGCACGTGGGCGCTCCCGGCGCCTGGGCCACCCACCGGGGCGCACTGCCCCCGGGCTGCGAGGACCTGGACCCCGCCGATCCCACCGACCCCCGCTCGGTGCTGTGGGGCGCGAGCGAGCACCCGGGACGGCGCTGGGTGTTCCCCGTCCACCTCCCGGGGCTGGGAGCCGCTGCCGGGGCGTCCTAGGGTGCGCCCGTGAGCACTCCGCCGCCGCCGAGCCACCCCCTGGTGCCCCTGAGCGCTGCGGAGCTGACCCGCAGCCGCGAGCTGCTCGCCGCCAGCGGCCACCTGGCCGAGACGATGCGCTTCGCGTCGGTCGCGCTCGCCGAGCCGCCCAAGGCGGAGCTGCTGGCCTGGCGCGAGGGCGACCCGGTGCCGCGCCGCACCCGATCGGTGCTGTGGGACCGCGCCGACAACCGCACGTACACGGCCGTATCCGACCTGGCCCGCGACGGCGCCGAGGCCGTGGTCGAGTGGCGGCACCTGCCCGACGAGGTCCCCAACTTCACCGTGGACGAGTGGCACGAGGCCGAGGAGGCGCTCAAGGCCCACCCCCGCGTGCGCGAGGCGCTCGCGGCCCGCGGGCTCACCGACCTCGACCTCGTGCTCCTCGACACCTGGACCTACGGGCGCGAGGTGATGCCCGAGCAGTGGCGCGACCGGCGCCTGGGGTGGGCCGACGTGTGGCGCCGCGAGACGCCGAGCGGCTCGCCCTACGCGCACCCGGTGAGCGGGCTGAAGTTCGTGCTCGACATGAACACCTTCGAGCTGCTCGCGGTCGACGAGGACGACGACGAGGCGCGTCGTGCGGTCGGTGCGGTGGACGCCTCACCCGCCGTCGTCGGCGAGTACGAGGCGGACCTGCTGCCGGCGGTCCTGCCGGGCTTCACCGTCCGCGAGCCCCTGGCGCCGCTCGACATCACCCAGCCCGACGGGCCCGGCTTCTCCGTGGTCGACGGGCTGCTGACCTGGGACCGCTGGCAGGTGCGCCTGGGCTTCACCCCGCGTGAGGGCCTCGTCCTGCACCAGCTCGACTGGGTGGACGGCGAGCAGCGGCGCACGGTCGGCCACCGGCTCTCCTTCGCCGAGATGGTCGTCCCCTACCGCGACCCCTCGTTCGACCACTACCGCCGCACCGCCTACGACATCGGCGAGTGGGGCCTGGGCTACATGACCACCTCGCTGGAGCTGGGGTGCGACTGCCTGGGCGAGATCCGCTACCTCGACGCGGTGCTCACCGACTCCCGCGGCGAGCCGTACACGGTGACCAACGCGATCTGCCTGCACGAGGAGGACGACGGCGTGCTGTGGAAGCACGTCGACGCCAGCGGCCGCGCCGCGGTGCGCCGCGCGCGGGTGATGGTCATCTCGTTCCACGCGACGGTGGCCAACTACGAGTACCTCGTCTACTGGCGCCTCCACCAGGACGGCGCGGTCAGCTGCGAGGTGCGCGCCACGGGCATCATGGTCACCACCCCCCTTCCGCCCGGTGAGGCGACGCCGGCGACCGGGGTGCTCGTGGACGAGCGCACCTACGCGCCCAACCACCAGCACTTCATCGTGGCGAGGCTCGACCTCGACGTCGACAGGGACCTGTCGACGCCCGGCGCTGCGCCCACCAACACCGTGGTGGAGGTCGACTCGGTGGCCGAGCCCGTCGGCCCCGGCAACCCCTACGGACTCGCCGTGACGACCCGGACGACGCCGGTGCGCTCCGAGGCCGAGTCCGCCCGCAGCACGAACGCCGCCGCGGCCCGCACGTGGAAGGTCACCAACCCCCAGCGCCGCAACGCCCACGGGGCCCCGGTGGCGTACGCGCTCCACACGCCGTCGGCGATCCCGGCCCTCTTCGACCCCGAGGCGCCGCAGTTCCGGCGAGCGCCCGTCATCGGGAACCCGGTGTGGGTGACCCGCCACCACGACGACGAGCTGTGGCCCGCGGGCGACAACCCCACGCAGTCCGCCGAGGACACCGGCATGTCCCGGTGGGTGTCCGACGACGAGCCGCTGGAGTCCACCGACGTGGTGCTGTGGCACGTGTTCGGGATCCACCACGTGCCGCGCCCCGAGGACTGGCCGGTCATGCCCTGCGACCCGGTGGGCTTCTCCCTGACGCCGTCGGGCTTCTTCGACAGGAACCCCACCCTCGACGTCGCACCGCCGAGGGGGCACGGCGCTGGTGCAGACGGGGGGCACTGCCACGCCTGAGCTCAAGCCGGCACGGCGTCGCGCCGATGTCCGACCATGGCCCAGCAGATCGTGGTGAAGAACCGCCAGCAGATGGCGGCGGAGACCGAGGACGCCCTGCGCGACGCTGCGCACTCCGGCGCCCTCGACCCGCAGGGCACCGGGGTGACGCACTTCTGCCGCCGCACCGGCTACCACCTGCACTCGGTCGGGTTCGACTCCGAGGGACACCCCCAGACCTGGGTCTTCACCAAGGGCTGATCCTCCACCCCACCGTGGTCATGGACTTCCGAAGCGCCTTCCGGTCGTGATCACGGACCTGCCGAACAGTGCCTCGAGCACTGTTCGGGAAGTCCATGATCACGGCAGGGAGTGGGTCGTCCCTACCGGCGGCTGAGCACGCCAGCGGCGTAGGCGGCCTGGCCGGCGTGCATGAGGTCGTCCCCAAGGACGCTGGTCAGGCGGACGCCGAGCGTCACCGGCGGGTCCCACGAGGTGTCGACGACGCGGTCGAGGTCGGCCGGTGACAGCCCCGACAGGTAGGCGGTGCTGCGCTCGTGCACCGCGTCGAGGTAGCCGCGCAGCAGGTGCGCCGGTGCCCGGACGGCGAGCACCTGCTGCTCGTCGAAGCCGTAGCCGATCTCCGCGTCGTCCAGCGGCAGGTCGAAGCGGCGGGCCCAGGTGGTGCCGCTGTCACCGCCCGCGGGCGTCGTCCAGACCTGGTCGGTGCCGGCGACGTGGGCCACGTGGTCGTCCTGGACCCGCGCCAGGTGCCAGACCAGCCAGGCGACCGTGTTGGTGCCCGGCTCCAGCGGCGTCACCAGCTCCTCGTCGGTGAGGCCGTCCAGCGCCGCCGCGACGACGTCGCGCACCTGGTCGAGCCCGTCCTGCAGCACCTGCGTCGCGTCCACGGCCCGCCCGTACCCGCTGCGGCGGTCCCCCACGCCCGCTGCGGCGGTGCGGGACTCAGACGGGCTCGATCTGCTCGGCGTCGAGCCAGGTGCAGACGAGGTCGCCGCCGCCGGTGGTCCACACGACGCGGGCCATCCACCCCGCGCCCTCGCGGCGCCACTCCAGCACCAGGCCAGGGTGGTCGGCCCCGGTCGCGTGGACCCAGCAGTGCACGCGGCGCTGCGGGCGGCGCTGGGCGAGCGCCTCCTCAGCGGCCAGGCGGGTGCTCTCGTTGGCGGCGACGAGCCAGGCGGGGAGGCCGGTGCTCGCCCGGTTGCTGCCGCCTGCCACCCCACCAGGATGGCACCACGGACCGCTCGCCAGCGAACGGGTGTTCGATCCGGTGGTGCCTCAGCTGGCGTCGGCGACGCTGCGTGACGCCGCCGGGGCGGGGGCGCCCTGCGGGAGGGAGGCGCGGCGGCGACGCCAGCGGTCGAGACCCTCGGCGGCCGCCACCGACCTGGGCGCGGGCACGGAGCGGGCACCGGGCAGGGTCACCTCGGGGTGCGCGGGCACGTCGTGGACGACGCCCGGCACCAGGCGGGTCCACCCCACGCCGGTCCACACGTGCGACGCCTGCGCCGACCAGCCGTTGCGGCTGATGGTGACCCGCTCGCAATCGGGGACCGCAGGGTCGAGGTACAGGTCGCCGGGGAGGGGACCGGGTGTGGGGCGCGGCGCTGCGATCACCTCGTGAACGGTACGCGCGAGGCACCGACGAACCGGGCAACGACACGCTGCGCCACTCGTCAGGTGCGTAGCGTGACGTCCAGTCGAGATCATCCAACCACACGGCGTCACGGGGAGACGACCCAGGGTGGCCACTGGGCGCGTCACCGCGCTGCGGCGGTGTCAGGCGCCGCCCTCGGAGGCCTCGGCCCGCATCCTCTGGCGCTCCGAGGCGAGGGCGAAGAGCTGGGCGTAGGCCTCGGCCGCGGCCTCGTGCTCCCCCGCCGACTCCAGCCGCTGCGCCCGGCCCTTGAGGTCGGCCTCGCGGCGGGCCAGCTCGCGCAGGCGCACGCCGCCCAGCAGGCCCGCCGCCAGGCGCGCGAGGCCCTCCTCGGAGTCCACCGGGAGCGGCACCACGGCGAGCGCCCCCAGCAGCGGGCGGACCTGGTCGGCCGTGCCGTCCGCGCAGGCATCCATGACGTGGTCGACCCAGGACACCCCGGCGGCACGGCCAGCCGCCACCCCGCCGGCCTTGCGCACGGCCTCGTGGACGGCGCGGGAGGGGGCGAGCACGAAGGCGTCGTCGGGGAGGGCGTCGAAGGCGTCGGGCACGGACGAGGGCGCCTGCACCACGAGCGCCAGCAGCTGCCGCTCGGCGTCGGCGACGGCGTCGCGCTCCCCCGGCCTGCCGGCGCCGCGCTGACCGCCGCGCTGGCCGTGCTGGGTGCCGCCGCCCTGGCCCGGT
This sequence comes from Streptomyces sp. NP160, assembly GCF_006335115.1. Lineage (GTDB taxonomy): Bacteria > Actinomycetota > Actinomycetes > Actinomycetales > Quadrisphaeraceae > Quadrisphaera. Next base: position 236,111 of record NZ_VDMJ01000015.1, on the reverse strand, counting down.
CGCCCCGAGGCGCCGCGGGCCACGCGCGGCACCTCGCTGCCCACCGCCCGCTGCACCGCCCCCAGGTCCATGCCGAGCATCCGCGCCAGCTGGCGGGTGTGCTCGTCGCGCAGCTGGCGGTCCTTGATGCCGGCCACCACCGGGGCGGCAGCTGCGAGCGCCTTGACGCGTCCCTCGGCGGTCTCGAGGTCCCACCCGGCGAGCACCGAGCGGATGGCGAACTCGAACATCGGCCGCTTGGCCTCGACGAGGGCCACCACCGCCTCGTCACCGTCGGCGATGCGCAGGTCGCACGGGTCCATGCCGCGCGGCTCCACCGCCACGTAGGTGGCGGCGACGAACTCCTGGTCGTGCTCGAACGCCTTGAGCGCCGCCTTCTGGCCGGCGGCGTCGCCGTCGAAGGTGAAGACCACCTGGCCGGCGCCGTCGTCGTCTCCGAGCATGCGCCGGACGATCCCCACGTGGTCCGAGCCGAAGGCCGTGCCGCACGTGGCCACCGCCGTCGGCACCCCCGCGAGGTGGCAGGCCATGACGTCGGTGTACCCCTCGACCACCACCACCTGCTTGCGCCGGCCGATCTCCTTCTTGGCCAGGTCGAGGCCGTAGAGCACGTGCGACTTGCGGTACAGCGGGGTCTCGGGGGTGTTGAGGTACTTGGGGCCGGAGTCGTCCTCGGTGAGGCGCCGGGCGCCGAAGCCGATGGGGGCGCCGGTGACGTCGCGGATGGGCCAGACCAGCCGGCCGCGGAACCTGTCGTACGGGCCGCGCTGGCCCTGGGCCGCCAGGCCGCCGGTCACGAGCTCCTCGGTGGTGAAGCCCTTCCCCCGCAGGTGGTCGGTCAGGGCTCCCCAGCCGGTGGGGGCGTAGCCGACGCCGAACTGCTCGGCGGCGGCCCTGTCGAAGCCGCGCTCGGAGAGGAACTGCCGGCCCACCTGCGCCTCGGGCGAGAAGAGGCGCTCGGCGTAGAACTCCGCCGCCACCCGGTGGGCGTCGAGGAGGCGCTGGCGCTTGCCGACGTCCTGGATGGGACGGGCGCCGCCGCCGTCCTCGTAGCGCAGGGTGATCCCGGCGCGGCCGGCCATCGTCTCGACGGCCTCGACGAAGGTGACACCGGTGGTCTTGACGAGGAAGTCGAAGACGTCGCCGCTCTCCTGGCACCCGAAGCACCGGTACCTGCCGGTCGAGAGGCGGACGGTGAAGGACGGCGTGCGCTCGTCGTGGAAGGGGCACAGGCCCTTGAGGGAGCCGACACCGGCGGACTTGAGCACGACCTGCTCGCCGACCACCTCATCGATCCGCACCCGCTCGCGGACGGCGTCGACGTCCTCGCGCCGGATCTTCCCCGCCACCCCAGGAGTCTAGGTGGCTCCGCCCGCGCCGCCGGTCGGGCGACGCCGCCCTGTGCACAGCGGTCACCCGGGACCCCGGAGACCTACGCTCGGCAGGTGACGGACCTGCTGGAGTGGCTGGGCGACCTGCCGTCGCTCGTCCCCACCCTGCCGATCTGGCTCAGCGTGGCCCTCATCGCCGTCGACGCCGTCATCCGCGTGGTCGCCGTCGCCGTCGTCCCCACCAACCGGCGCCCCTCCTCGGCGATGGCGTGGCTGCTGGCGATCTTCTTCCTGCCCTACCTGGGCATCGCGGCGTTCCTGCTGATCGGCTCCCCCAAGCTGCCGCGGACCCGGCGGCAGAAGCAGCGGACCATCAACAAGATGATCATGACGCGCACCGAGGGCATGGACCTCATGCGCGAGGACGACCCCTGGCCCCCGTGGCTGGCCTCCCTGGTGCGCCTCAACCGCCACGCGGGCGCCATGCCGCTGGTCACCCGCAACGCCGCGACCGTCTCCACCGACTACGACAAGGTGCTGCTGCAGCTGGCCGAGGAGGTCGACGCCGCGCAGCGCTTCGTGCACGTGGAGTTCTACATCCTCAACCTCGACGACGCGACGCGCCCGCTCTTCGACGCCATGGAGCGGGCCGTGCAGCGCGGGGTCACCGTGCGGGTGCTGCTCGACCACGTCGCCTCGCTGCGTACGCCCGGCTACCACCGCACGCTGCGCGCCCTCGACGACCTCGGCGCCCTGTGGCACGAGATGCTCCCGGTGCAGCCGCTGCGGGGGAAGCTCCAGCGGCCCGACCTGCGCAACCACCGCAAGATCCTCGTGGTCGACGGCCTGGTCGCCTTCACCGGCAGCCAGAACGCCGTGGACCGCGGCTACCACAAGAAGCGCTACGGCCGCCGGAACCTCGCCTGGCAGGACGTCATGGTCCGCTTCGAGGGGCCCGTGGTCGCCGAGATCAACGCCCTGTTCATCACCGACTGGTACTCCGAGACCGACGAGCTGCTGGAGGCGGAGGCCGAGGCGGCGGTCCCCGCCCCCCTGGAGGGCGGCACCGCCGACGCGGCCCCCGTGGTGGCGGCCGGGCGGCCGGGCCTGCTCGACTGCCAGGTGGTGCCCTCCGGCCCCGGGTTCGACGGCGAGAACAACCTCAAGCTCTTCAACGCGCTCATGTACTACGCCCAGGAGCGCGTCATCATCACCAGCCCGTACTTCGTCCCTGACGACTCGCTGCTGTACGCGGTGACCACCGCCGCCGAGCGCGGCCTGCAGGTGGACCTGTTCGTCTCCGAGGTGGGCGACCAGTGGCTGGTCTTCCACGCGCAGCGCTCCTACTACGAGGCGCTGCTGCGGGCCGGGGTGCGCATCTTCCTGTACCCGGCGCCGTACATCCTCCACGCCAAGCACGTCACGATCGACGACGACGTCGCCGTGGTCGGCTCGTCCAACATGGACATCCGGTCCTTCAGCCTCAACCTGGAGATCTCCGTCATGGTGCGCGGCCGCTCCTTCGTGGACGACCTGCGCGAGGTGGAGGACGGCTACCGCGCCGTCAGCCGCGAGCTGCTGCTCAGCGACTGGCTGCAGCGGCCGTGGCGCAGCAAGCTCTTCGACAACGTCTGCCGCCTGACCTCCGCCCTGCAGTAGCGGTCTTGCACCGGCGCGGTGTCCACCGGGCACCCGGCACCCGGCACCCGAGAGCGCCCGGGGCGAGGCGTCATCGGCGAGGAGGCCCAGCTCGGCGGCCCGCCGGGTCCGCACGCCTCACCGGCCGGTCGAACGCCGATCCGGGAGCTCCACCGGCGGCGTCCTCGGCAGGACGTGTCGACCTGGTTCGGGAGCCGGGACGCGGCGCTCGCGTCCTTGATCGTCGACGACGCCGCACCGCTCCGCCGGGCGACTCCTCCTCCGCCGGGACCGTCCCCCGCGGTGCCCGGGTCAGGGGTAGGTCATCACCAGGCGGGCGTGCCAGGCCAGGGCGCTCGTGTCGGTCAGCGAGGCGACCTGGTCGACGACGGCGCGCAGGCGGCCGGCGTCGTCGTCGGCCTGCGCGTGCCAGGCGGCGAACGGCGGCTCCATGACGTGCGGGGTCTCGAGCAGCGCGCGGACCAGGTCGGTGACCACCTGGCGCTCCTCGGCGTAGGTGGAGGCCTTGTCGCGGTTGGTGAGGACGTACGCCGCGGCGACGCCCTTGAGGACGGCGATCTCCACCTCGGTGGCGCGGGGCACCACGAGGTCCGCGGCGTAGCGGGTCAGCGGGCCGGGTCCCGCGACCTCGCGGGTGGCGTGCTCGGCGGCCGCGCAGAACCTGCCGATGAGCTGGCTCGTGGTGTCCTTCAGCGCCGCGAGCGCCGCCCACGAGCCGTCGTAGCCGTCCACCCAGTACGGCGTGGCCAGCAGCCTGTCGAGGGCGGCGTCCACCTCGACGTCGGCGGCGTCGGGCAGGTGCCAGGCGCGCACGGCGTCGGCGATGTGGCCGCGCTCGTCGCGGGAGGCCAGCGCGCGCAGGTCGAGGCGGCCGGCGACGACCGCGTCCTCCATGTCGTGCACGCAGTAGGCGACGTCGTCGGACAGGTCCATGACCTGCGCCTCGATGCAGCGGCGGCGGTCGGGCGCGCCCTCGCGCAGCCACGCGAACACGTCGTCGTCGCCGTCGCCACCGGCGGCGGAGCTGCCGGCGTAGACGCCGAACTTGCGGGTCACCCCGCGCGGGTCGTCCCCCGAGTGCCAGGGGTACTTGGTGGTCGCGTCGAGGCTGGCGCGGGTGAGGTTGAGCCCGGCGGGCCCGCCGCCCTCGGCGTCCGGGAAGCGGGTCTTGGGCTCCAGCCGGGTCAGCAGCCTCAGCGTCTGCGCGTTGCCCTCGAAGCCGCCGATGGCCGCGGTGAGCTGCGCCAGCGCCGACTCCCCGTTGTGGCCGAACGGCGGGTGGCCCAGGTCGTGGGACAGGCAGGCGGTGTCGACGACGTCGGGGTCGCAGCCCAGGGCCCCGCCCAGCTCGCGCCCGACCTGCGCCACCTCGAGGGAGTGCGTCAGGCGGGTGCGGGCGAAGTCGTCCGAGCCCGGGCCCACCACCTGCGTCTTCGCGCCCAGGCGGCGCAGCGCCGAGGAGTGCAGCACGCGGGCGCGGTCGCGGGCGAAGGCGCTGCGCTTGTAGCTCTTCGGCGCCTCGGGGGCCCAGCGGGCGCGGGCGTGCTCCCCGTAGCCGCTGGCCTCGCCGTCGACCTCGCAGTGCGCCCCCCGCTGCACCTGCCGCGGGTCCGCACCCCTGCCCCGGGAGCTGCTCACGCCTACCCGCCCGCCGTCGCGGCGGGGTCGAGCTCTCCGGCGCGCACCACGTCGAGGGCGGCCCCGTCCAGCTCGCGGGAGTCCAGCCAGCCCTCGGGGAGCACCACCCGCGGGGCCGGGGAGGTGCGTCCACGGGAGCCCTCGGCGGCCTCGCCGGGGTGCGGCTGGTCGAGGTCGAGGGTGTCGATGAGCGCGTCGAGCGCGGCGAGGGAGTCGACCAGGCCCAGCTGCGCCCGCAGGTGGCCGCCCACCACGTACCCCTTGAGGTACCACGCGACGTGCTTGCGGATCTCGCGGCAGCCGCGCAGCTCGTCGCCGAAGTGCTCCACGAGCAGCTCGGCGTGGCGGCGCAGCGTCTCGGCCACGAAGCGCAGGCCGGGGCGCACCCGCTGGGGCTCTCCGCGCATCGCGGCGGCGAGGTCGGCGAAGAGCCAGGGCCGTCCCAGGCAGCCGCGGCCCACCACCACGCCGTCGCAGCCGCTGCGCTCGACCATGCGCACGGCGTCCTCGGCGGACCAGACGTCGCCGTTGCCCAGCACCGGGACGGTCCTCACCGCCTCCTTGAGCCTGGCGATCGCCTCCCAGTCCGCGGTGCCGGCGTACCCGTCGGCGGCGGTGCGGCCGTGCAGCGCCACCCACGCAGCCCCCTCGGCCTCGGCGGTGCGGCCGGCGTCGAGGTACGTCAGGTGGTCGTGGTCGATGCCCTTGCGCATCTTGACCGTGACCGGCACGTCCGGGCCGGCGGAGGTCTGCGCGGCGCGCACCGCGGCCCTCACCACGTCGCGGAACAGGTCGCTCTTCCACGGCAGCGCCGAGCCGCCGCCGCGCCGCGTCACCTTGGGCACCGGGCAGCCGAAGTTGAGGTCGACGTGGTCGGCGAGGTCCTCGGCGACGAGCATCCGCACCGCAGCCCCCACGGTCGTGGGGTCGACGCCGTACAGCTGCACGCTGCGGGGCGAGGCGCCCGGCTCGTGCTGCACCAGCCGCAGGCTCTCGGGGGTGCGCTCCACCAGCGCCCGGCTGGTCACCATCTCCGAGACGTAGACGCCCGCGCCGTGCTCGCGGCACAGGCTGCGGAAGGGGGCGTTGGTCACCCCGGCCATCGGCGCGAGGACCACGGGGACGTCGACGACGTGCTGCCCGAAGCGCAGCGGCGGCAGCAGGGACGCGGCCGGCTCACCGGCCAGCCGGGGTGCGTCGAGTGCGGTGCTCACGCCCCCATCCTCCCGCACCGGGACGCGGGACGGGGCCCACCCGCGGCTCAGCCGACGCGGGCGGTGCGCCGCTCGTGGAGCGCGGACGCGACGTCGGGGTGCAGGGGCATCACGTGCTGCATCCCGGTGACGCGGAAGAGGGTGGCCACCCCCGGCCCGGTGGAGACCAGCTCGAAGGTGCGGCGGTGCGCGCGGGACAGCTTGTACCCCTGGACCAGCACGCCGAGGGCGTAGGAGTCCATGAACGTCGCGGCGCGCAGGTCGACCACCACGTGCTGCGCTCCCGCGGTGCCGGTGGGCCGCAGCAGGCGCCGCAGGACCTCGCGCAGCTCAGGAGCGGTGCGGATGTCGAGGTCGCCCTCGACCCGCACCACGACGACGTCGTCGGCGCCGGGCAGGTCGCCCGTCTCGCTCGCGGTGCTCGTCGTGATGCTCATCGCAACCCCCCGGCGGCCGACCGCCCTCGTGGTGGTGGGTCAGGCCGTCGACCGCTGCGATCATCCCAGCGCCGGCGCCGCTCAGCACCCCGGGGCCGCACGCCTCGCCCGGTCGCAGCAGCACGGCGAGACTGCTGCGGTGACCACCGAGCCGGACCCCCGCCGCGTCGTCGTCATCGGGGCTGGACCGGGCCTGGGCGCGGCAGTGGCCCGGCGCTTCGCACGGGAGGGCTTCTCGGTGGTGCTGGTCGCCCGGCGCGCCGAGGCCCTGGAGGAGCTGGCCGCCCAGCTGCGCAGCGCCGGTGCCGAGGTCGAGGTGGCCGTCGCCGACGCGGCCGACGCGGACGGCTTCCGCGCGGCGCTGGAGGCCGTCGCCCGACGGACGCCGGCGGGAGTCGTGGTCTACAACGTCGGCCTGGTGGCGGCCGACCAGCTGCTCGCCAGCAGCCCGCGGTACCTGCTCGACGCCCTCGCCGTGGACGTGGTCGGCGCGGTGAGCGCCGCCCAGGTCTTCACCCCCGCCATGCGGGGGGCGGGCGCGGGCACGCTGCTGGTCACCGGCGGCGGCCCGGGGCTGGTGCCCGACCCGGAGCACGCCTCGCTGACGCTGGGCAAGTCGGCGCTGCGCTCCGCCGTCACCGTGCTGCACGACCAGCTGGCGCCCGAGGGCGTGCACGTGGCCAGCGTCACGGTGGTCGGCGTCATCGCGCCCGGGACCGACCTCGACCCCGACCTGCTCGCCGAGCGCTACTGGGCGCTGCACACCGAGCCCGCCGGTGCGTGGAGCACCGACGTCGTGGTCCGCGGCTCCTGAGGCCGGCCGCCCCGCGACCAGCGCGCGCGCTCAGGTCCGGGAGAGCAGCTCCACGGCCTCCGGGTGGGGCAGCAGCCGGAGGACCAGCTGACCGGCGCCCCACCGAGACCGGTCGCCACCGCGTAGACGGCACCGAGGTCAGCGGCCCCCGCCCAGCCGGTCTCGTCCTCGTGCACCCACATCGCGTACCGCTGCCCGTCGACGAGGACGTCGCGGCGCTGCCACTCGGCCCCGGCCGCCGGCAGCGGGTGGAAGGCCACGCGCAGCTCCTGGGAGCGCTGCCAGCAGGCGCGGACCCGTCGCTGCGCCTCCGGGGCTTCGAGTCCCGGCGGGATGCGGCTGCTCAGCAGGCGGTGCACGGCGTCTGCGGCGAGCGTGGCGATGTCCGGGTCCACGAGCAGCCCCGCTCCCGGCGGGCCGGCGGGGCGGACCCCGCGCCGCGGCCTGGTCTGCAGCCGCCACTGCGGCTCGCCGTCCTCCGCCTGGTCCGTGCGGAGCTGCGGGGCCACCTCGACGTCCCCCCACAGCACCGCGCCGTCCTGCCCGCCCGACCGCCCCCACCCCACCACCGCGACGGCCGCGAGCGGCAGGTCAGCGGGCACCGCGACGGGGAAGTCCAGCGCGTCCAGAGGCGGCCGGGGAGTGGGCGGAAGCTGCGGAGGGTCGTCGTCCACGACGGCGATCATCGCCCCCTCAGCCCGCGGGCGGCGGGTCGGGCACGGCGGCGAAGACCTCGCCGTGCCGTGGTAGCCACCCGACCCGGTCCAGGGGCCAGACCCGCAGCACCGCACGGCCCACCACCGCGTCCTGCGCGACGAGGCCGCTAGCCACGTCCTGGTGGTAGCGGGAGTCACGGGAGTCACCGCGGTTGTCGCCCATGACCCACAGCTCCCCCGCGGGCACCGACACGTCGAAGGGCACCTGGGTGGTCACCGCGCCCGGGGGCAGGTAGGGCCGCTCGTCCAGCGACGCACCGTCCACCGAGACCCGCCCCTGCGCGTCGCAGCAGACCACGCGGTCCCCCGGCAGCCCGATGACCCGCTTCACCAGGTGTCCCTGCGCCGGGTCGGGCAGCACCCGCAGCCAGGTCAGGACGACGACGGCGGCGCGCCCCGCAGGCCCCCGCTGCGCCGCCCCCACCTCCCCCGCGGCCGGTCCGGCCCCGTCCCCGTCGTCACCGAGCCACCCGCGCCGGTCGGCGAAGACCACCACGTCGCCGCGCTGCAGCGGCAGCGGTCCGGGCACGAGCGGGGTGGCGAGGACGCGGTCGCCCTCGAGCAGAGCCGGCTCCATCGACGCGCTGGGGATGGAGAAGGGGCGCGCCAGGAAGGTGGTGACCAGCAGCGACAGCACGAGCGCCGAGACGACGACCACCCCGGCCTCGCCCAGCGCCGCCAGGGTCCGCCGCCGCCGCCGGTGCGGACGCCGCGGGCGCAGCAGCGGCGCCTCGGTGGCCGTCCGGCCGCCGTCCTCGTCCTGGTCCACACGACCAGTCTCACCCGCGGCCCCCTCCCCGGCGCTGGAAGCGCGCCGGGGCTCAGGCGGTGACGGCCGCCTCGTCGGGGTCGGGCTCCTGCCGGGCGGGAGCCGGCGGGCGGTCCTTCGGCATGAGGACGACGGCGAGCAGCAGCACCGCGGCGAGCGCCACCACCCCGAGGAAGACCAGGTGGACGGCGTCGGACAGCTCCCCCGGGGCCACCGACCCACCGGCCGACCCGCTCTCGACCGAGCGACCGCCGAGGCTGGCGTTGACCACGGCACCGAAGACGGCGATGCCGACAGCGCTGCCGGCGGACCGCGCGAACATGTTCAGTCCCGTCACCACGCCGCGCTCGCCCCACCCCACGGCGGACTGCGCCGCGATGAGCGTGGGCGCGGCCGTCAGGCCCATCCCCAGTCCGATGACGAACGAGGCGCCCGCCACCGCCGCCACGGGCGAGGAGGTGCCCAGCGGCAGCAGGAGCAGGCACCCGCCCAGCACCACCACGGCTCCGACGACGGCGGTGGTGCGCATCCCGACCCGCAGGTAGACCCGCCCGGACTGGGACGCCGAGACAGGCCACCCCAGGGTCAGCGCGGCCAGCGCGAACCCGGCCACCAGCGGGCCGGTGCCCAGCGACACCTGCACGAAGGTCGGCACGTAGGAGGTCAGGGCGAGCAGCACCGCGCCGATGCACGCCGACGCGGCGCTGGTGGTGACGAGCAGGCGGCGGCGCAGCAGGTGCAGCGGCACCACCGGGTCCGCCGCGCGCCGCTCGACGAGCACGAAGAGCCCCAGCAGGACGCCCCCCGCAGCGAGCACCCCCACCCCCGGGACCGACGCCCACGCCCACGCCTGGCCGCCCTCGAGCACGCCCAGCACGAGCAGGGTGAGCGCCGCGGTCAGGACGGAGGCGCCGAGCACGTCGACCCGGGCGCGGCGGCGCTCGCGGCGCTCGTGGAAGCGCCAGCCGATGGCGGCGGCCGCCACCAGGCACAGGGGGACGTTGACGAAGAAGATCCAGCGCCAGCTGGTGTACTCCGAGAAGACGCCGCCGAGGGTCGGGCCCACCACGGACGAGACGCCCCAGACGCCGGCGATGTAGCCCTGGACCTTCGCGCGCTCCGCCACCGAGTAGACGTCGCCGACGATCGTCATGGACATCGGCTGCACGGCCCCGGCCCCGAGTCCCTGCACCGCCCGGAAGACGATCAGCGACTCCATGCTCCACGCCGCCCCGCACAGCACCGACCCGAGCAGGAACACGCCGATGCCCACGAGCATCACCGGCTTGCGCCCGAAGACGTCGGCGAGCTTGCCGAACACCGGCACGCTCACGGCCTGGGCCAGCAGGTAGGCGCTGAACAGCCACGGGAACTGCGAGAAGCCGCCCAGCTCGGCCACCACCGACGGCACGGCGGTGGCGATGACGGTGGCGTCGATGGCCACCAGCGCCGTCGACAGCATCACACCCAGCAGCACCGGCCCGCGCTCGGACCGCAGCCCGACGCCCCCGCTCGTCACGCTCACGGCCTCCAGGCTAGGTGCCGGCAGCAATCACCACCCGGGGAGCCGCCGGCGGCGTCGGTCGGAGGGTCAGCGGCCGCGCCGCGCGGGGCGGTACTCCACCTCGGGGCGGCCGGTGCCGCCGTAGCGCTGGTGGCGCTCCAGCTCACCGACCTCGGTGAGGTGCTCCAGGTAGCGGCGGGCGGTGACCCGTGAGGTGCCGCAGGAGGCGGCCACCTCCGAGGCGGACGACGGCGCGGCGGCCACCGCGCGCCGCACCGCGTCGACCGTCTCCGCGACCAGGCCCGAGGGCAGCGCGGTGGACGCCTCCCCGGGGGTGCGCAGCGCCGCGAAGGCCCTGTCGACGTCGTCCTGGCCCAGGGGTCCCCCGCCGTCGGCCGCGAGCTGCGCGCGGTAGTCGAGGTAGCGGGTCAGCTTGTCCTCGAAGGAGCGCCGCGCGAAGGGCTTGAGCAGGTACTGGACCACGCCCAGCGACACCGCCGACCGGACCGCGGCCAGGTCCCGCGTGGACGTGACGGCGATGACGTCACCGGTCCACCGGGCGGCGCGCAGCGAGCGGACGAGGTCGAGGCCGTGGCCGTCGGGCAGGTCGAGGTCGAGCAGGACCAGGTCGACGGGACGCCCGGCCGCGGCTGCCGCCTTGAGCTGGGCGACCGCCTCGCGGACCGTGCCGGCGGCACCCGCCAGCTCGAACCGGGCCAGCTCGCGCACGTACTGCGCGTGGGCCGAGGCCACCAGCGGCTCGTCCTCCACCACCAGCACCCGCACGTCGCGGGGGCTGCGGCCCGCGCCCCCTGCCGGAGCGGTCACCGCAGGCCAGCCAGCGGGAGGCGGACCTCGAAGCGGGTGCCGGGGGCCGCGTCGTCGTGGCCGGCAGCGGGCTCCGCGTCCCTGCGCGAGAGCACCTCCACGGTGCCTCCCCGGCGCCGGACCACCTGGTCGACCAGCGACAGGCCGAGGCCGCGGCCCGCGACCGAGGTCGAGACCTTGGTGGACCAGCCGCGGGTGAAGGCCGTGGTCACCAGCTCGGCGGGCAGGCCCGGACCGGTGTCGTCCACGCGGACCAGCAGGTCGGTGCCGTCCGGCCGCAGCAGCACCACCACCTCCCGAGGGCTGGAGACGAGGTCGGGGCCGGCGCTGGCGTCGACGGCGTTGTCGAGCAGGTTGCCCAGCACCGTGACGAGGTCGCGCGAGGTGCCCGGCGACCGGGTGAGCTCGGCCGGCAGCTGGGTTCGCTCGTCCACCCGCACCGTCACGGCGCGCTCCGCGGCCTGCGCGGTCTTGCCCAGCAGCAGCGCGGCGACCACCGGCTCCTCCACGCTCTCCAGCACCCGGTCGGTGAGGCGCTGGGACAGCTCCAGCTGCTCCACCGCGTACTCCACCGCCCGCTCGGGGTGACCGGTCTCCACGAGCACCACCACGGTGTGCAGCCGGTTGGCGGCCTCGTGCGCCTGGGAGCGCAGCGCCTCCGACAGGGCGCGCGTGGAGTCGAGCTCTCCGGTGAGCGCCTCCAGCTCGGTCCTGTCGCGCAGCGTGACCACCGCGCCGTGGCGGCGGCCGGTCCACTCCACCTGCGACTGGCTCACCACGAGCACCCGGTCGTCGGTGAGGTGGGTCTCGTCGGTGGCCGCGCGGCCCTCCTCGAGGACGTCGCGCACCGACGTGGCGATCGGCAGCTGGGCCACGGGCAGCCCCACCGGGTCGGCGTCCAGGCCCAGCAGGCGGCGCGCCTCGTCGTTGGCCACGCCCACGCGCCCGTCGGGGTCCACCACGAGCAGCCCCTCGCGCACCGAGTGCAGCACCGCCTCGTGGGAGGAGCGGAGCCTCTCGATGTCGTCGCTGCCCATGCCGTGCGTCTGGCGCCGCAGCCGCCGGGACACCAGGGCGCTGCCCGCCAGCGACACGCCCAGCAGCGCCGCCAGCAGCGCCATCGGCAGCGGGAGGCTGCGCACGAACTCCTCGTTGAGCTGCGCCGTGGTCACGCCCACGGCCACGAGCCCGACCACCCGGCCGCGGTCGCCGTCGTCGTCCCCCTGGCCCGGGGCGAAGACCGGGACCACCGCGCGCACGGACGGGCCGAGGGTGCCCGTGTACGTCTCGGTGAACGGCCGCCCCGCCAGCGCGACCTGGCGCGAGCCCAGGAAGGTGCGGCCGATCTGGGCCGGGTCGGGGTGGGTCCAGCGGGTGCCGTCCGGCGCCATGATCGTGATGAAGGACAGGCGGGTCTCGGCCCGGACCGCCTCGGCGAACGGCTGCAGCACCGCCGAGCGGCTCTGCACGGTGCCGGCGTTGGTGGCGACCTCCTCCACCGTGGGGCTCAGCGCCAAGGACTCCGCGACCCCGAGGACGCGCTGGGCGGCGGCGTCCTCGTCGCGCCGGACGTCGAGGACGGCGTCGACGACGGCGACGCCGAGCATCACCACGACCAGCAGCACCACCTGCAGGACGAGCAGCTGCCGGGCGAGGGACGTCGAACGGCCCCACGGCCCCGTCACGCGCACGTCGCACAGCATGCAGGTCCGACGCGTCCATGAACACAACGACCACAAGCGCGACACCCGGGCGGCGTCAGCGCAACCTCTTCCACCAGGCGGGCTGTGACCCGCGGCACACACACCAGGGGCGAGGTGGCCCCGATCACGACGACGTGGAGGTGCGGAGACCATGAGCTCTTCTGCAGCAGCGGTCGCTGGCGGCGAGACGCCGCGCAAGCACAAGGACAAGTCGCACTGGCTCTACATCGGCGTGATCGTCGCCGTGACGGCCGGCATCGTCCTGGGTCTGGTGGCCCCGGACACCGCCAAGGAGATGAAGCCGATCGGCGCGGCCTTCATCTCCCTGGTGAAGATGATGATCGGCCCGGTGATCTTCTGCACCATCGTCCTGGGCATCGGCTCCATCCGGAAGGCCGCCACCGTCGGCAAGGTCGGTGGCATCGCCCTCGGCTACTTCCTGGCGATGTCGACCTTCGCGCTCGTCATCGGCCTGGTGGTGGGCAACATCATCCACCCGGGTGACGGGCTGACCATCTCCGAGTCGAACGCCGCTGCCGCGCAGGCCGCCGCCGACAAGGCCGCTGAGGCCAGCGCCGAGGGCGGTGGGGTCATCGGCTTCATCACCAGCCTCATCCCGACCACCCTCTTCTCCGCCCTGGTGCAGGAGCAGGTGCTGCAGGTGCTGGTCATCGCGCTGGTCGTCGGCTTCGCGCTGCAGACCATGGGCGAGTCCGGCAAGCCGCTGCTCGACTTCGTCGGCAACCTGCAGAAGCTCGTCTTCAAGGTCCTGGCCTGGGTGATGTGGCTGGCGCCGATCGGCGCGTTCGGCGCGATCGCCGGCGTGGTCGGCGAGACCGGCGTCGAGGCCCTCAAGGCGCTCGCCATCCTCATGGGCGCCTTCTACCTGACCTGCGCGGTCTTCGTCTTCGTCATCCTGGGCACGATCCTGCGGGTCGTCACCGGCCTGAACATCTTCAGCCTCTTCAAGTACCTGGGCCGGGAGTTCCTGCTCATCGTCTCGACGTCCTCCTCCGAGACCGCCCTCCCCCGCCTCATCGCCAAGATGGAGCACCTCGGTGTCAACCGCCCGGTCGTCGGGATCGTCGTCCCGACCGGCTACTCCTTCAACCTCGACGGCACCGCGATCTACCTGACCATGGCCTCGATCTTCATCGCCGACGCCATGGGCACCCCGCTGTCGATCCCCGCCCAGATCGGGCTGCTGGCGTTCATGATCCTCGCCTCCAAGGGTGCTGCCGGCGTCACCGGCGCTGGCCTGGCCACCCTGGCCGGCGGTCTGCAGGCTCACGCCCCGGCCCTGGTCCCCGGCGTCGGCTTCATCGTGGGCATCGACCGGTTCATGTCCGAGGCCCGGGCCGTCACCAACTTCGCCGGCAACGCGGTGGCCACCGTCCTGGTGGGCACCTGGACCCAGCAGATCGACAAGGACCGCGTCCGCTCCGTCCTGAAGGGCGACCTGCCCTTCGACGAGAGCTCCCTCGCGGCTGACGGCGGCCACGGCACCCCCACCGCTGGCCCGGACGCCCCGTCCGAGGCGGACGCGACCGCCCGTGGCGGCGACCGCACGCTGGTGGGCAGCGCCCAGCGCTGACGCCGCCCCCCGACGCCCGAGCGCCGGTCTCCCCCGAGGAGGCCGGCGCTCGGTGCGTCCACCCCGCGGTCCTGACTGGCACGGGGTGGCCCTGTGCCGGTCCTACTGGCACAGGGCCACCCCGTGCCAGTCAGGCAGTGGCGCGGATCCCCCCAGCGCCCGCTGGCCGGCTGCGTCCGTGCGCCGCAGACCCGCAAGCTCCGCCGCAGGCCGCGTGCCCACAGGGGCCGCCGCCACCGTCGTCGTCCACAGGGACCAGGACGACGACGGCCGAGAGCACCCCACGCGGCCACGCTGGCGCCCGTGCCCCGCCGCGTCCCCGTCGACCAGATCGCCCTGTCAGAGCTCCTGCGCCCCGGGGCATCGGTGGCCACGCACTCCGAGCTGCGCCAGGTCGGCGTGCCGAGCTCGACGATCACGCTGCGGATCAGGCGCGAGGGGCCGTGGCAGCGCGCCCTGCCCGGAGTCGTCGTCGGTCACCGAGGGGTGCTGACCCTGCACGAACGGCGGCTCGCCGCGCTCAAGTACGCGGGCGGAGGCAGCGCGCTGACCGGGCTCGACGCCCTGGACCTGCTCGGCGTCCGGGCACGGGGGCTGCGCCGCTCCGACCGCGTCCACGTCCTCGTCCCGCATGCGAGCCAGAAGACCTCGCACGGGTTCGCGCTGGTGACCAGGACCCGGCGCGACGTCGGGGACCGGGTGCGCGACGGCCTGCGGGTGGTGCCACCGGCACGCGCTGTCATCGACGCCTGTCGGCGCCTCGACGACCTGGACGAGGTGCGCGAGCTCGTGGCAGCGGTGGTGCAGCAGCGGTTCTGCACCGCCGCCGAGGTCTGGACGGAGGTGCGCCTGGCCCAGAGGCAGCGCACGGCCCTGTCCAGGGAGGTGCTCGCCGAGGTCGCCGCGGGGATCAGGTCCGTGGCCGAGGCACGGCTGCGCGCAGGGTTCGACAGGTACGGCGTGCCGCAGCCGCGGTGGAACGCCGAGGTGCGAGACGAGGGCGGTCAGCTGCTGGTGGTCTACGACGCCTACTGGGAAGACCTCCACGCGGAACTGGAGATCAACTCCGTCGAGTGGCACCTCGCGCCCGGTGACTTCCGGGAGACGACGCGGCGCCAGCGCAGCGTGGTGCTGTCGGGGCTGCGCACCATCTCGGTGCTGCCGAGCGAGGTCGAGGACGACCTCGAGGCGGTCTGCCGCGAGGTGCTGCAGTTCCTGCGGATGTGCGCGGCCGAGCAGGGCCGCGCAGCGTCCTGAGCACAGGACGCTCGTCCAGCCCTGGCTGGGTGGATCGGCACCACTCCCTGACTGGCACGGGGTGGCCCCGTGCCAGTAGGACTGGCACGGGGCCACCCCGTGCCATCGAGGAGCGGCGGCCCGGGCGCCTCCCAGGCGGCGCGGACTTGGGGGCGCGGGTCAGCCGGCGGAGGCTCCGGCCTGCTCGCGCTCGCTGCTGATCTGCCCGAGCACGGCGCGCTCGATGCGCGTGGCGTCGGCATCGGACAGGTCGATGAAGGTGAGCGCCACCTCGGAGCGCTGGGCGTCGACGCGGACCACGCGGGCGGAGGCGACCACGGTCTCCTCGGCGTCGACCTCCACCACGAGCTCCACCTGGTCGTCAGCGGAGGCGCCGAAGTTGGCCATGGCGGCGTCGGTGGCGAGCACCACGCGGGCGCCGGTGCGCGACAGGTCGATGGTGCGGGCGGCGGCGGCCACCCGGCCGCGCAGCTGCGCCCTGCGGGCGATGTCGGCGCGCGGCTCGGCGCGCTGCTGCTCGGTGGCCAGCGCCAGGACGCCGGTCAGCAGCAGCTCGCCGTCGACGGCGGTGCCCTCGGCGACGGCCTCCAGGACCACGGCGGCTCCGCCGGCACCCTGCAGGTGCGCCCACACCGGCTCGTCGGCCAGGGAGGCGGCCGCGGCGTCGTCGAGGGTGACGACGGCGGTGGCGACGAGCCCGGCGGGGCTCGTGCTCCAGTCGGACAGCGTGCCGCGCTGCTCGGGCCCCCCGGAGATCGGCAGGAGGCGCACGGGGCCGCCCACCGGCGGCACCTGGTCGGGGGTCACGAACACGCTGGCCACACTAGGGCTGTCGGCGTGTCGCGGTCAGCGTTTCCGCAGGAGCGGTCCGCAGGCCGTCATGGGCAGACGGCCTGCGGACCGCTCGGGCGGGGACTGCCGCAGGGGCGGTCAGCAGCCGACGAGGTGGCTGGCGAGGTAGCCCTGCACCTTGTCGAGCGCCACCCGCTCCTGCGTCATCGTGTCGCGCGAGCGGACGGTGACGGCCTGGTCCTCGAGGGTGTCGAAGTCGACGGTGAGGCAGAACGGCGTGCCGATCTCGTCCTGGCGGCGGTAGCGGCGGCCGATGGCGCCGGCGTCGTCGAAGTCGACGTTCCAGGCCTTCCGCAGCTGGGCCGCGAGGTCGCGGGCCTTGGGCGAGAGGTCCTCCGAGCGCGACAGCGGCAGCACCGCGGCCTTGACCGGCGCGAGCCGGTGGTCCAGGCGCAGCACCGTGCGCTTGTCGACCCCGCCCTTGGCGTTCGGCGCCTCGTCCTCGGCGTACGCCTCCACGAGGAACGCCATGAGCGAGCGGGTCAGGCCGGCGGCGGGCTCGATGACGTAGGGCACCCAGCGCTCGCCCTTGCCCTGGTCGAAGTAGGACAGGTCCGTGCCGGAGTGCTCCGAGTGCGTCTTGAGGTCGAAGTCGGTGCGGTTGGCGATGCCCTCGAGCTCGCCCCACTCTGAACCGGAGAAGCCGAAGCGGTACTCGATGTCGACGGTGCGCGTCGAGTAGTGGCTCAGCTTCTCCTTCGGGTGCTCGTAGTGGCGCAGGTTCTCGCGGGCGATGCCGAGGTCGACGTACCAGTCGGTGCGGTTGTCGATCCAGTACTGGTGCCAGGTCTCGTCGGTGCCGGGCTCGACGAAGAACTCCATCTCCATCTGCTCGAACTCGCGGGTGCGGAAGATGAAGTTGCCGGGCGTGATCTCGTTGCGGAAGGACTTGCCGATCTGGCCGATGCCGAACGGCGGCTTCTTGCGCGCCGAGCCCATGACGTTGGCGAAGTTCACGAAGATGCCCTGCGCGGTCTCGGGGCGCAGGTAGTGCAGCCCGGACTCGTCCTCGACGGGGCCGAGGTGGGTCTTCAGCATCATGTTGAAGTCGCGGGGCTCGGTCCAGCGGCCGCGGGTGCCGCAGTTGGGGCAGGTGATCTCCTCCAGGCCGCCGTTCGCGCCCTGCGGAGCGCGGCCCTTCTTCTCCTCAAACTCCTCGGCGAGGTGGTCGGCCCGGTAGCGCTTGTGGCACTGCTGGCACTCGGTGAGCGGGTCGGTGAAGACGCCGACGTGGCCGGAGGCCACCCACGTCTGCCGCGGCAGGATGACGGAGGAGTCCAGGCCGACGACGTCGTCGCGGCTGGTGACCACCGAGCGCCACCACTGGCGCTTGATGTTCTCCTTCAGCTCCACGCCCAGCGGCCCGTAGTCCCACGCCGAGCGCGTGCCGCCGTAGATCTCCCCCGAGGGGAAGACGAAGCCGCGCCGCTTGGCGAGGCTGACGACGTCGTCGAGGCTGGACTTCTTCTTGGCGGGCTTGCTGCTCGCACTGGTGCTGGGGGCGCTCACGGCGGGGACCCTCTCCGGCTGGCGTGTCGGTGGACGCTCCAGCCTAGGACCGCCGCCGGGAGGAGGACGCCGACGCCGGCCCCCACCGGACCCGGGAGGACCTCCTGGGCGGGTAGGTGCTGACACGGATGCGCCGGGAGCCGCGCCCGGGCCAGGTTGGGCGCTCCAGCCGCCCCCGCGAGGAGCCCCGCATGCACCGCTCGGCGACCCCAGCGCCCCCGGCCACCCGGTGGGCCGTCCTGCCGCTCCAGCCCCTGGCCGCCCGCCTGGCCGCGCGCCTGGCCGCGCGCCTCGGTCCGCTGGGCTTCTGGGTGCGCCGCTACCTGCCGAGCGAGCTGGCGGGCACCGCGCTGCTCCTCCTGGCCGGCACCGCGGTCCTGCGCGCGACCGGCTCTCCGCTGCGCGCGGCGCTGGCGGCGACCGCGGCGGAGAACGTCGGCTTCTACGGCGTCGCCGTCGGCCAGGTGGTGGCGGAGCAGCGCCGGGCCGGGGTGCGCGGGTGGGCGCTCGCGCGGAGGTCGCTGCGGCTGGCGGCCGCCGAGTACGGGCCGGCCGAGGCGGTCGACGCCGTCGTGCGCCCGACGCTCCTGTGGCTGGCGGCGCTCGCCGTCCCGCAGGCCGCCGTGGCGCTCCTGGTCGGCAAGGTGGTCTCCGACGCCTCCTTCTACGGCATCGCCGCGCTCGCCCACCGGGCCACGGTGGCGCTCGGGTGGCGGCAGCGGGCCCCGCAGGCGGCCGGACCGGTCGGACGCCTCGTGGACCTCACGGCGGCGGAGCAGGACGACGACGGCGGGCGCGGCCGGGGGCTGCGCTCCGTGCGGTGCCGCGAGCTGGCGGCGCGCTGGGGAGCCGACGGCCTGCAGGAGCTGGTGGCCCGCCACGGCAGCCCGCTGCTGGTCCTGGACCCGGCGGTCGCCGTCGCCAGCTACCGAGAGCTCCAGGCCCAGCTGCCCGGCGTGCAGCTCCACTACGCGGTCAAGGCCCTCGACCACCCCCGGGTGCTGGCGGCGCTGGCCGGCGCCGGGGCGCGCTTCGACGTGGCCAGCACCGCCGAGGCCGAGCTGCTGGAGGGCCTGGGCGTCGCCGGTGACCGGCTGGTGTGGACCAACCCGGTCGCCACCCGCGCCGAGCGGGCAGCGGCCGCGGCGCAGGGCGTGCGGCTCTTCGTCGTCGACAACGAGGTGGAGCTGCTCAAGCTGCTGGACCTGCCCGAGGGCTGCCGGGCGCTCGTGCGCCTGGCGCACAGCGACCGGCGGGCGGCCGTGGACCTGTCGGGGAAGTTCGGCGCCGACGCGACCACGGCGCGGCGGCTCGTCGCCACCGCCGTCGACCGCGGCGTGCGGGTGGCCGGCGTCAGCTACCACGTGGGCAGCCAGATGGACGCCGTCGAGCCGTTCGTCGAGGCGCTGGCCTCGGCGCTGGCGCTGGTCGAGGAGGTGGAGGCGCGCCACGGCATCCGGATGGACGTCCTCGACGTCGGCGGCGGCTTCCCCGTCTCCTACGGCTCCCCCGCCACCCCGCTCGCCCGGATCACCGCAGCGCTGCGCCCGGTGCTCGCAGCGCTGGACGGCCGGATGACGGTGATCGCCGAGCCGGGGCGCGCGGTGGTGGCCGAGGCGGGCACGGCGGTCACGCGGGTGGTCAGCACGGCCGAGCGCCCCGACGGTCTCTGGGCCTACCTCGACGACGGCCTCTACGGCAGCTGGTCGAACGTCCTGACCGAGCACGTCCAGCCGCTGGTGCTGGGTGCGGCCGAGCTCGCCGGAGCCCCGCTGGCCGGGCCGGTCACCATCGCCGGCCCCACGTGCTGCGGCCTGGACGTCATCGCCCGCGGCTGGCCCATGCCGCGGCTGCAGGTGGGCGACGTCGTGGTGAGCCCCACGATGGGCGCGTACACCTCGGTCACGGCCAGCCGGTTCAACGGCCGCCCGCCCGCGGCGGTCGTGGTGCTCGACGCCGTCCCGTGCGCCTGACCGCCGGTGCGACCCCGGGTCAGCGCCCGAGCACGAAGTCGATGGCCGTCTCCCGGAACTGCCGGGAGGTGGGGGCGTTGAAGTGGTGGCGCCCGGGGATCTCGTAGAACCGGCCGCCGGGGGTGGCCTCGGCCAGGCGCTTGGAGCCCTCGATGATGCCGTCCTCGCTGCCGGTGGCGAAGAGCACCGGCATGTGCGGCGGGTCGTGCGGGTCGGGGTCGTCGTCGGGCCCGCCGCGGCGCAGGCCCTCGACGAGGGCGACCAGCGCGTTGACGTCGTTGCCGGGCACGGCGCTGGCCATGGTCAGGTAACCGGCGGTGACCCGGTCCGACGGGGTCTCGCCGGTCGCGAGGGCGTGGCGGGCCTCCTCCACGCGGAAGCGGGTCAGCGGTGCGCCGTCGGGGATGCCGCCGAGCACGGCGCGGGTGATGCGCTCGGGCATGTCGAGGGCGGCGCGCCAGCCGACGCGGGCGCCCAGCGAGTAGCCGACGTAGGCCACCTCGGTCACGCCGTAGGTGTCCAGCACCACGCGCAGGTCCTCGACGAGGTGGTCCAGGGAGTAGGCGTCGCGGGTGTGCGGCTTCTCCGAGGCTCCGTGGCCGCGCTGGTCCACGCCGAGCACGCGCACGCCGGCGCGCTGCAGGTCGCGCGCCCAGCCGGTGCGCACGTAGTTGGCCACGAAGCTGGAGGCGAAGCCGTGGACGGCGAGCACCACCGGCGCGTCGGGCGGGCCGTCGGAGGCGCCGAGGTCGTAGGTCGCGATGCGACGGCGGTCCTCCGTCATCACCATGAGCGGCGTCGGCTGCTGGTCGAGCGGGCTGGCGGTGGGCATCGGAGGATCTTCCCAGGTCTCTCGCAGGGTCGGTGGCGGAGCGGCGGCCGGTCAGGTGGCGTGGCGCTCGAGGAAGGCGTAGACCTCGGCGTCGTCGACGCCGGGGAAGGACCCGGTGGGCAGCGGCGCCAGCACGTGGGCGTGCATGGTGGCCGACGGCCAGCTGCGCCCGGACCAGCGGTCCGCCAGGTCCGCGGGGGGCCGGCGGCAGCAGCCCTCCTCCGGGCACGTGGAGCGCGCCCGGACCTGGGTGTCGCGGCCGCGGAACCACTTGGCGTGGACGTAGGGCACGCCCACCGTGATGGAGAAGCGCCTGCCGGAGGCGTCGCGGCCGGTCTGCGCGCTGCACCAGAAGGTGCCTGCCGGGGTGTCGGTGTACTGGTGGAACTCCGTGGTGCGGTCGCGCTGGCCGAAGACGGCCCGCGCGGCCCAGCGGCGGCACACGTACTGGCCCTCCACGGCGCCGCCGGCGTCGGCGGGGAAGCCGACCCCGTCGTCCTCGTAGCCCTTGGTGAGGGAGCCGTCCTCGGTGACGCGCAGGAAGTGCACGGGGATGCCGAGGTCGTGCATGGCGAGGTTGGTGAGGCGCCAGGCCGCGGTCTCGTGGGTGATGCCGAAGGCGTCGCGCAGGTCCTCCACGGCCAGGTCCTTGGCGGCCTTCGCGGCGGACAGCAGCTCCAAGGCGGGCGTGCGGGGCACCAGGCACGCCGACGCGTAGTAGTTGATCTCCATGCGCTGGCGGAGGAAGTCGGCGTAGTCCACCGGGGCGGAGTGCTTGAGCAGCTGGTGGGCCATGGCCTGCAGGGCCAGCGAGCGCAGCCCGTGCCCGCCGGGGATCGACACCGGCGGCAGGTAGATGCGGCCGTTCTCCAGGTCGGTGACGGTCCGCGTGGAGTGCGGCAGGTCGTCGACGTGGATGATCGTCAGGCCGAGGTCGGCCGCCATGCGCGCCACGGTGCGGTGCGTCAGCGGGCCGCCCGCGTGCCTGGCGGCGCGCAGCTGCCGCTCCGCCAGCTCCTCGATCTCGGGCAGGTGGTTGTGGACCGCCCGCATGGTCTGCCGCAGCTCGGTGTTGGCGCGGCGGGCCTCCTCCGGGGTGGCGGAGGCCGCCTCGTCGCGGCGCCGCAGCTCGCCGTGGAGCCCGACCAGCACCTCCAGGGCGTCCGTGGGCAGGGTCTTGGACGGCCGCACGGAGGGGAGGCCGAGCCGGGCGTAGGCCGGGCTCGACTGGGCCCGCTCCAGGGCGATCTCGAGGGCGGCGCGGCGGGTGGGCGGCTCTGGGTCCAGCAGGGACCCCGGCGGCACGCCGAGCGCGGTGGCGAGGGCCGAGAGCAGGCCCAGCTTGGGCTCGCGGTGCCCGTTCTCCACCAGCGACAGCTGGCTCGCGGAGACACCGGTGTCCGCGGCCAGCTGGTCGAGGGTGAGGCCGCGCTGGGTCCGCAGGTAGCGGACCCGTCGCCCGAGGGTCAGCGGGTCGGCAGCGGCGCCGTCGGCGGTCACGGGCTTGACGTTAACGCAAGAACTGCGGTTCTTGACACACATCAACCCTTTAAGACCCCTTCCGGCCGGGGAAACCTAGAGGCAGAGCACCGCAGCCCCACCGAGCGAGGAGCGCCGCCATGACCCTGATCGACGACATCCCCACCGCCACCGGCTCGCAGGTCCCCGACGTCCACGCCTGGGTCGCGCGCATCGCCGAGCTCACCCAGCCGGCCCGCGTGGTCTGGTGCGACGGGTCCGGCGCCGAGCGCCACCGCCTCATCGCCATGGGCGTGCGCAAGGGCACCCTTGAGCCGCTGCCCGAGCCCCACTACGGCAGCTACCTCGTGCGCTCGGCCCCCGACGACGTCGCCCGCGTCGAGGACCGCACCGTCATCGCCACCACCGACCCCGAGGACGCCGGCCCCACCAACAACTGGCGCGACCCGGTGGACCTCGAGGCCGAGCTCATCGAGCTCTTCGAGGGCAGCATGCGCGGCCGCACGATGTGGGTGGTGCCCTTCTCGATGGGCCCGGTCGGCGGCCCCATCTCCCAGCTCGGCGTGCAGGTCACCGACTCGCTGTACGCGGTGCTGTCCATGGGCACCATGACCCGGGTGGGCACCGCCGCCCGCGAGCTCATCGAGGCCGGTGCCCCCTGGGTGCCCGCCGTCCACTCGGTCGGCTACCCGCTGAACGACGAGTTCGGCCAGCAGGTCCGCGAGGACGTGGCCTGGCCCTCCAACGAGACCAAGCTCATCGCCCACTTCCCCGAGAGCCGGCAGATCTGGAGCTTCGGCTCCGGCTACGGCGGCAACGCCCTCCTGGGCAAGAAGTGCTTCGCGCTGCGCATCGCCTCCGCGATGGGCCGCGAGGAGGGCTGGCTGGCCGAGCACATGCTCCTCGTGCGCGTCACCACGCCGCAGGGGAAGCAGTACCACGTGGCCGGCGCCTTCCCCTCGGCGTGCGGCAAGACCAACTTCGCGATGATGACCCCCAGCCTGCCCGGCTGGAAGGTCGAGACCCTCGGCGACGACATCGTCTGGATGCGCCGCGACTCCCAGGGCCGCCTGCGCGCCATCAACCCCGAGGCCGGCTTCTTCGGCGTGGCCCCGGGCACCAGCGAGGCCACCAACCCCGCCGCGCACCAGATGCTGTGGGGCAACACGATCTTCACCAACTGCGCCCAGACCGCTGACGGGGACGTCTGGTGGGAGGGTCTGACCCCCACCCCGCCGCAGGGCCTCCTGGACTGGACCGGCCAGCCGTGGTCGCCGGAGTCCGGCAAGCCCGCCGCCCACCCGAACGCCCGCTTCACCGTGGCCGCCGAGCAGTGCCCGACCCTGGCGGACAGCTGGGACGACCCGGAGGGCGTGGTCGTCGACGCGATTCTCTTCGGCGGTCGGCGCGCCACGACGGTGCCGCTGGTGGCGCAGGCCCGCGACTGGGCGCACGGCGTGTTCCTCGGGGCCACCATGGCCTCGGAGAAGACGGCAGCGGCCGAGGGCGTGGTCGGTGAGGTCCGCCGCGACCCGTTCGCGATGCTCCCCTTCACCGGCTACAACGCCGCCGACCACTGGAGCCACTGGCTGGAGCAGGGCGAGCTGCTCGGCGACCAGGCCCCCGCCCTGTTCTCGGTGAACTGGTTCCGCAAGGGGGCCGACGGCAGCTTCCTCTGGCCCGGGTTCGGCGAGAACAGCCGCGTGCTCGAGTGGGTCGTGGCCCGCCTGGAGGGCCGCGTCGACGCCGTCGACACCCCCGCCGGCCTCGTGCCGCTGACCGAGGACCTCGACACCGCCGGGCTGGACCTGCCCGCCGACGTCGTCACCGAGCTGCTCACCGCTGACGCCGCCGACTACGACCGCGAGGCCGACGGCGTGGCGGAGCTCTTCGCGAAGTTCGGCGACCGCCTCCCGGCGCAGATGGGCGAGCAGCTCGAGGAGCTGCGCCAGCGCACGCAGGGCGGCGCGTGAACCGCTGGTCGCTGAGCGGCAGCCGGCGGCCCGGGACCTCCCGGGCCGCCGGCTCCGCCGCTGCAGCGCAGCTGCGCTCAGCCGGTCTGACCGCCAGCCGGGTCCGCACCCGCGGCCTCGGCGGGCCTGTCGAGAGCACCGCCGTAGCGGCGGTCGCGGCGGGCGTAGTCCTCGACGGCCCGCCACAGGACGCGGCGGTCGACGTCCGGCCAGGGCGTGTCCACGAACATCAGCTCGGCGTAGGCCGACTGCCAGAGCATGAAGTTGGACGTCCGCTGCTCCCCGCTGGTGCGCAGGAAGAGGTCGACGTCAGGTAGGTCCGGCTCGTCGAGGTGGCGGGCCAGGGCGCGCTCGTCGATCCGCTCCGGGTCGAGGCGCCCTGCCGCCACCTCGCGGGCCAGCGCCCTCGCGGCGTCGGCGATCTCCGCCCGGCCGCCGTAGTTGACGCACATGGTCAGGGTGCAGGTGGAGTTGCCGGCGGTGAGCCGCTCGGCCTCCTCCAGCTCCTTGATGACGCTGCGCCACAGCCGGGGGCGCCGTCCGGCCCAGCGCACGCGCACGCCCCACTCGTGCATGGTGTCGCGACGGCGGCGGATGACGTCGCGGTTGAAGCCCATGAGGAAGCGCACCTCCTCCGGGGAGCGCTTCCAGTTCTCCGTGGAGAACGCGTACGCCGAGACGTGCGTCACGCCGACCTCGATGGCACCGGCCACCACGTCGAGCAGCGACGCCTCGCCCATCTTGTGGCCCTCGACGCGCGGCAGCCCCCGGGCGTTGGCCCAGCGGCCGTTGCCGTCCATGACGATGGCCACGTGCTTCGGCACGAGCTCCGCCGGCACGGCCGGGGGCCGTGCGCCCGAGGGGTGCGGAGGCGGGGCGACGACGGGCGCGGTGCGCCGGGGCACCCCCGCCGACGAGGGCGACGACGGACGGCGGCCCCTCACCGGCTGCTCCCCTCGACGCCCCTCACGGCCTGTGCTCTGGACACCACTGCCCGGGCCACGCGCTCACGCCCTCTCGACCAGGGGCAGCGACCGCACCGCCCGCTCCAGGTGCCACTGCAGGTAGGCGGCCACCAGGCCGCTGCCCTCCCGGCGCTGGCGCACCTCGGAGGCGTCGGCACGGTCCCAGTCTCCCGAGAGCAGCTGCTGCAGCAGCGCCAGGGTCCGCACGTCGGGGGCAGCGGCGCCCGGGGGGCGGCACTCGCGGCACACCACGCCGCCGGAGGCCACGGCGAAGGCGGGGTGGTCGACGGTGGCGGCGCTCGGGTCTCCGCACACCGCACACGCGGCGAGGCTCGCGCCCCAGCCGGCCACGGCCATGGCCCGCAGCAGGTAGGCGTCCAGGACGAGCGAGGCGTCGTGCTGGCCGCCGGCGAGGGTCCGCAGCGCCCCCACCACGAGCAGGAACTGCTGCGTGGCCGGCTCGCGCTCCTCGCTCGTCATCCGCTCGGCGGTCTCGGCGATGGCCGCCGCGGCGGTCCAGCGGGCGTAGTCCTCCGCGAGGAACCTGCCGTACGGCGCGAGCGTCTCCACCTGGGTGACGACGTCGAGGGAGCGGCCCACGTGCAGCTGCACGTCGAGCAGCATGTACGGCTCCAGGCGGGCCCCGAAGCGGCTCGACGTGCGGCGCACGCCCTTGCCGACGGCCCGCACGCGCCCGTGGTGGCGCGTCAGCAGCGTGACGATCCGGTCCGCCTCGCCCAGCTTGTGGGTGCGCAGGACCACGGCCTCGTCCCGGTACGTGCGCACGCGCTCATCGTGCCGCACGGCTCCGACAGACCTAGCGTGATCGCATGTCCAGCAGCGCGGGCCACCTCGTCAGCGACCGCCAGCACTCCTCCGACACCGCGCGGACGACCGCGGTGGCCCTGAGCGCGGTCGTCGCCCTCGTGGGTGGCTTCCTCGGCTCGGGCGCCGTCGTGGGCACCCCCATCGCCGAGGCCGCGGGCGGCGCGCTGTCGGCCAGCGCCACGCTGGTGGCGCCCGCCGGCCCCGCGTTCGGCATCTGGTCGGTCATCTACGCCGGGCTCCTCGCGCTGGCCGTGCACCAGCTGCTGCCCTCCCAGCGCCACGACGCGCGCCAGCGGGCCACCGGGTGGTGGGTGGTCGCGTCGCTGCTGCTCAACGCCGCCTGGGTCCTCGTGGTCCAGGCGGGGTCGGTGCTCGGCTCGCTGGTCGCGATCCTCGCCCTGCTGGCCGTGCTGGTCGTGGCATTCGTGCGGCTGCGCCCCACGGCCTCGACGCGCCGCGGCGACGCCCGGTCGGCGCCACCGCTGCAGCTGGTGCTCCTCGACGGCGTGGTCGGGCTCTACCTCGGGTGGGTCAGCATCGCCACGGTGGCCAACGCCGCCGCCGCGCTGGCCGCGAACGGCCTGCCGGTCACGGGTGCGCTCGCGACCTCGCTCGCCGTCGTCGTCCTCCTGGTGGCGGCGGGGGTCGGCTGGCTGCTCGCCGCGGGCGGGCAGGGCCGGGTGGCACCCGCCCTGTCGCTGGCGTGGGGCCTGGCGTGGATCGCCGTGGGCCGCTGGTCCGGTCAGCCGGAGGCGCCCGTGGTGTCGGTGGTCGCCGTCGTCGCCGCCGTGCTCGTGCTGGCCGCGCCGCTCGTGGTCCGCGCCCGCGGGGTGCGGCCCACCGCCGCCTGACGGGCCGGGTCAGGAGGCGCGGCGCACCACGGCGCGCGATCGGCCCCGCCGCTTGGCGTCGAGCATCGCCGCGTCGGCGGACGAGAGGACCGCGCGGGCGGGCATCGGGCCCGTCACGCCCACCGACACGGTCACCCGCAGGCCCGGGGCGACCTGCGCCCACGGCAGGGAGCCCACCTCGTCGACCACCCGCTGCCCCAGCGCCGCCAGGTCGCGGGGGTGGGCGCTGAGCACGACGAACTCGTCCCCGCCGTAGCGGGCCACGAGGTCCTGGCCCCGGGTCACCTCCACCAGCAGCGCGGCGACCCGGCGCAGCACCTCGTCACCCACCTCGTGCGAGAAGCCGTCGTTGACGTCCTTGAACCTGTCCACGTCCACGAAGCACGCGGCGACCTGCGCGCCCTCCGCGGCGGCCGCCGCCAGCGCCTCGTCCAGGCCGCGCCGGTTGGCCACCCCGGTCAGGGCGTCGGTGAGGACGGCCAGGGCGGCGGCGTCGTGGGCGGCGGCGGCGCGACGGGCGCGGCGGCGGGCCTCCAGCTCCGAGACCAGGGCGCGGCTGCTCGCCGCCGTGCGCACCAGCAGCGCCTGCGCCAGCTCCTGCCAGCGGTCAGGGCGCGCGCCACCGCCGTGGCGGCCGCGCCGCTCCTCGGCGTCCAGCTCCGCCAGGGCCGCCAGGGCGGTGAAGGCCCACACGCCCGGCTCGGTGCGGCGGGTCTCGGCGAGCGCCTCGTCGAGGTGGGTGCGCGCGATCACGGCGTCACCGCGGTACCTGGCCTCACCGGCCAGGTGCAGGCGCGCCATGACGCCCTCCACACGACCCGTGAGCGCCCCGGAGCGGGCCTCACCCAGCAGCCCGGTGCCCGCGGCCGCGGCGCTCGCCGCGGCGTGGTCCCCCAGCCGCTGCCAGGCCAGCGCCTCTGCCGCCGTCGAGCGCAGGACGTGCGAGGGCTCGTCCTGCGCGGCGCCGCAGCGGCGCCAGCGCAGGGACAGCTCCAGCACCCCGCGCCACTGGCGGTCGGCCTCGGCCCGCTCCCCGCGCAGCTCGGCGCCGGCGGCCCGCTCGGCCACGAGCAGCACCAGCTCGGGCAGCACGTTGAGCTCGCTGACGCCGGGGGTGCCCGGGACGTCGGCCAGCACCCGGCGCAGCAGCACCTCGGCCTCGGGGTGGGCACCGGCCGCCTGCAGGGCCAGGCCGCAGGCCATGGTGGCCGAGAGCCGGTTGACGTGCCGCGACCCGGTGGCGTCCAGCAGGTCGAGGGCCTCGGCGAGGTGCTCGACGCCGCGCCCCGGGCGCCCGCCGGTGAAGGCCACCTCCGCAGCCAGGGCCAGCGCCTTGGCGCGCCACAGCGGGTCCTGGCCGGCGGGGACCCCGAGCAGGTCCTCGAGCAGGTCGCCGGCGCGTCCCAGCTCGGCGAGCTCGACCAGCGCGAGCGCCGCGACGTAGCGCAGGTAGCGACCGGTGCTGCGGTCCCCCAGCGCCTCGACCCAGGGGAGCGCCGCCTCGCAGCGTGCCGTGCAGGCGGCGAAGTCGCACGCGTCCAGGAGGTCTCCGGCGTCCTCGACCACGGCGTGGAAGGGACCGGGCAGCCCGTGCACCACGAGCGCTCCAGCAGCCACGTCGACCTCCCCCGGCCGAGCGCCCCCGCACTCCCCCGTGCCCTGGGTCTCGGCAGGCGGCCTCCGGGACTTGAGCCCCGGCGGCCGCCCGCCTGCGTCCCGGTGCTCGGCGTCAGCCCCGCGCGGCGCGGTTGACCGCGGAGACGACCGCCTTGAGCGAGGCGACCGTGGTGTTGGCGTCGATGCCGACGCCCCACAGCACGCGCCCGCCCACCTCGCACTCCACGTACGCGGCGGCAGTGGCGTCACCGCCGGCGCCCAGGGCGTGCTCGACGTAGTCGCGCACGGCCACCGCGGTGCCCTGCTGGGCCAGCGCCGCGACGAAGGCGGAGATCGGGCCGTTGCCCGCGCCGGTGGCGGTGCGCTGCTCGCCGTCGACGAGGAGGTCGACCTCGATGCTGTCGACGCCGCCGGCGCCGCCCTCGCGGGAGGCGGAGGAGTCGGTGCGCAGGCCACGCAGCGCGAACCTGCCCCACGCCGGGCTCGACGCCCCGCTCTCGGCGGCCGGCAGGTACTCGTCGGCGAAGGCCTCCCACAGCTGGGCGGCGGTCACCTCGCCGCCCTCGGCGTCGGTGCGGGCCTGCACCACCTGGGAGAACTCCACCTGCAGGCGGCGCGGCAGGTCCAGGGAGTGCTCGGTGCGCATGAGGTAGGCCACGCCGCCCTTGCCGGACTGGCTGTTGACCCGGATGACGGCCTCGTAGGAGCGGCCCACGTCGCGGGGGTCGATCGGCAGGTACGGCACGGCCCACTCGGCCTCGTCGACGGCGAGGCCGGCCGCTGCCGCGCGGGAGGCCATCTTGTCGAAGCCCTTCTTGATGGCGTCCTGGTGGGAGCCGGAGAAGGCGGTGTAGACGAGGTCACCCGCGTAGGGGTGGCGCTCGTGCACCGCGATCTGGTTGCAGTGCTCGGCGGCGCGGCGCACGCCGTCGACGTCGCGGTAGTCGACCTGCGGGTCCACGCCCTGCACGACCAGGTTCAGCGCCAGGGTGACCAGGTCGACGTTGCCGGTGCGCTCGCCGTTGCCGAACAGGCAGCCCTCCACGCGGTCCGCCCCGGCCTTGAGGCCCAGCTCCGCGGCGGCCACGGCCGTGCCGCGGTCGTTGTGGGGGTGCAGGGAGATGATGACCTCGTCGCGGCGGCGGATGTTGCGGATCATCCACTCGATCGAGTCGGCGTACAGGTCCGGCGTGCTCATCTCCACCGTGGAGGGCAGGTTGATGATCACCTTGCGCTCGGGGGTGGGGTCGAAGACGTCGATGACCTCGTTGCAGATGCGCGCGGCGAAGTCGAGCTCGGTGCCGGTGTAGCTCTCCGGGGAGTACTCGTAGAACACCCGCGTGGCGTCCGGCCCGTCGCCCAGGCCCTCCTCGAACTTCTTGCACAGCCGGGCGCCCTGCAGCGCCAGGTCGACGATGCCGTCGCGGTCCATGCCGAAGACCACGTCGCGCTGCAGCGCCGAGGTGGAGTTGTACAGGTGGACGATCGCGGTCTTCGCGCCGCGGATGGCCTCGTAGGTGCGCTCGATGAGGTGCTCGCGCGCCTGGGTCAGCACCTGGATGGTGACGTCGTCGGGGATGCGGCCGGTCTCGATGAGGAACCGCACGAAGTCGAAGTCGGTCTGGGAGGCCGAGGGGAACCCGACCTCGATCTCCTTGTAGCCGATCGAGACCAGCAGGTCCCACATCCGCAGCTTGCGGTCGTGGCCCATCGGGTCGATGAGGGCCTGGTTGCCGTCGCGCAGGTCCACGGCGCACCAGCGGGGCGCGGTCTCGATGCGGCGGCCCGGCCAGGTGCGGTCGGGCAGGTCCACGCCGAAGGCGAACGGCGGGTAGCGGTGTGCGGCCATCGGCGACGGCTGCTGGGTGTTGCGCATGTCAGTGCTCCTGGGGTCCGGGCTGCGACGAGCAGCCCCGTGGGGGCGGCCGGCAGGACGGGACTCCGCGACGAGGGAGCCGACCTAGGGCTGCGAGACCTCGTCGCGGCAGCCGAGGAGGAGGCTCACCGCGAACATCGCGACCACCCTAGCGCGGCCGGGACCTCGCTCAGAACCCGAGGCGCGCCAGCTGGCGGGGGTCGCGCTGCCAGTCCTTGGCCACCTTGACCCGCAGGTCGAGGTGCACCCGCGTGCCGAGCAGCGCCTCGATGCCCTGGCGGGCGCTGGTCCCGACCTCCTTCAGGCGGGCCCCGCCCCGGCCGATGACGATGCCCTTCTGGCTGTCGCGCTCCACGTAGAGGAGGACGTGCACCTCGACCAGGCCGGTCGGCTGCCCGTCCTCGTCCAGGCGCGGGGCCATCTCGTCGACCACCACGGCCAGGCTGTGCGGCAGCTCGTCGCGCACGCCCTCCAGCGCGGCCTCGCGGACCAGCTCGGCCACCATGACCGCCTCCGGCTCGTCGGTGAGCTCGCCCTCGGGGTACAGCGGCGGGCCAGGGGGCAGGTGCGAGCACAGGACGCCGGTCACGGCGTCCACCTGGAAGTCGCCGGTGGCCGAGACGGGCACCACGTCGGCGAACAGGGAGCTCCCCGCCCTGCTCACCTCGTCGCCGAGGGCGGCCACCTCGACCAGCCGCTCCGCCAGCCGCGCCCGGTCGACCTTGTCGGTCTTGGTGACGACGGCGACGACGGGTGTGCGGCGCACCTCGGCCAGCTGCGCGGCGATCCAGCGGTCGCCGGGACCGGTGCGCTCGTCAGCGGGCAGGCAGAGGGCGATGACGTCGACCTCGGCCAGCGTGCCGAGCACGAGGTCGTTGAGGCGCTGCCCCAGGAGGGTGCGGGGGCGGTGCAGGCCCGGCGTGTCCACCAGCACCAGCTGGGCGTCGGGCCGGTGGACCACGCCGCGCACGGTGTGCCGCGTGGTCTGCGGGCGCGAGGAGGTGATGGCCACCTTCTCGCCCACCAGCGCGTTGGTCAGCGTCGACTTGCCGGCGTTGGGCCGGCCCACCAGGCAGGCGAAGCCCGAGCGGTGCTCGTCCCCGACCTCCGCCGCGCCCGTCGGTCCGCTCTCAGGACTCACCGCTGACCAGCTCCTGCTCCTGCTGCTGCTCCGGAGCGCGCTCGCGCTCCTCCTCGGCCTGGCGGCGCTCGCGCTCCTTGCGCTCGCGCTTCTCCCGCTTGCGCTCTGCCTTCTCGTCGCGCTCGCGCTCGCGCTCCCGGTCGCGCTCGCCGTCGTCGTCGTCCTCGCCCGGGTCGGGCTCCTCGGCGCGGTGGACCACCACGGTGGTGATGCGGTGCCCGTCCACCTCGTCGGCGAGCAGGTGCAGCCCCGCCACCTCGGCCTGGTCGCCCTCCGCCGGGACGGTGCCGAGGGCCTTGGCCAGCAGGCCGCCGGTGGAGTCGACCTCGTCCTCGTCGATCTCGAGGCCGAACAGGTCGCCCAGGTCCTCCACGTGGAGGCGGGCGCTGACCCGGAAGCCGCCGTCCCCCAGGGGCACCACGTCGGGGGTCTCGGTGTCGGTCTCGTCGGTGATCTCCCCGACGATCTCCTCCAGGAGGTCCTCCAGGGTCACCAGCCCCGCCACGCCCCCGTACTCGTCGATGACGAGCGCCAGGTGCAGCGAGGCGCCCTGCATCTCCCGCAGCAGCGCGTCGACCTGCTTGGTCTCGGGGACGAAGACCGGCCGGCGCGCCAGGTCTCGGGCGCGGGTCGTGGCGCCCCGGCGGCGCACGGGCCTGTCGTGCAGCACCCGGACCACGTCCTTGAGGTGCAGCACGCCGAGCACGTCGTCGACCGTGGACCCCACCACGGGCAGGCGGGAGTGGCCCGAGGCCAGGAAGAGGTCGAGCGCCTCACCGGGCCCGGCGTCCTCCCCGACGGTCACCATGTCGGTGCGCGGGCTCATCACCTCGCGCACGATGGTGTCGCCCAGCTCGAAGACGGAGTGGATCATCTCGCGCTCGCCGGCCTCGATGATGGCCGACTCGCTGGCCCGGTCGACCAGCTCGCGCAGCTCGCCCTCGGTGGAGAACGGGCCGTCGCGGTAGCCGCGCCCCGGGGTGACGGCGTTGGCCAGCGCCACCAGGCCGCGGGCCAGCGGGCCGAGGGCCGCGGTGAGCGCGCGCAGCTGCCCCGCCGAGCGCAGCGCCATCCGCTCCGGGTTCTGGCGCCCCACCGTGCGGGGGCTCACGCCGAGCAGCGTGAAGACCACCCCGCCCATGACGACGGCCGTGAGCAGGCCGGCCCACCACTGCGAGAACAGCGCGGCGGAGGCCAGCGCGGCGCACACGGTGGCGAGGGCCTCGAAGGTGACGCGCACGAGCGTGGCCACCGACAGCGCCGGCACCGGGTCGGCCACGAGCGCCAGCACCGCGGGGGCGCCGCGGCGCCCGTCGGCGGCCAGGCGCTGGGCCTCCGCGCGGGTCAGGCGCGACAGCGCCGCCTCGGCCGCGGCGAGGTAGCCGGCCAGCACCAGCCCGAGCACCGCGGCGACCGCCAGCCACGGCAGCGAGGCGTCGGGGACGGGTGTCACGACGGCGTCACGAAGGCTGGGTGCGGCGTGACAGGAACGTCAGCAGCAGCCGGCGCTGGAGCGCGAACATCTCGCGCTCCTCGTCGGGCTCGGCGTGGTCGAACCCGAGCAGGTGCAGGCAGCCGTGGGTGACGAGCAGCAGCACCTCCTCGGCGGTGGAGTGGCCGGACTCGCGCGCCTGGCGCGCGGCCACCTCGGGGCAGACCACCACGTCGCCGAGGAGCCCGGGCGGGCTGGGCTCGTCCTCGCTGCCGGGGCGCAGCTCGTCCATGGGGAAGCTGAGGACGTCGGTGGGCCCGGGCTCGTCCATCCACTGCTCGTGCAGGGCCGTCATCGCCGTGGTGTCCACGAGGATCACCGACAGGTCGGCGGCGGGGTGCACGTGCATCTCGGACAGCACGAAGCGCGCGAGCTCGGAGACCTCGTCCACCGAGACGCCGGGACCGCCGGTGCCGGACGGGTCGGTGAACCCCGACTCGTCGACCACCTCGACGCTCATCGGGCGGTCACCGGGGTCCCCCGGTGCGGCGGCCCTGCTGGCCGCGCGCCGCGGGCGCCGGCTGCTGGTGCTCCTCGTCCCAGCGCCCGTAGGCGTCGACGATCTCCCCGACGAGGCGGTGCCTGACCACGTCGAGGCTGGTGAGCCGCGAGAAGTGGATGTCCTCGATGCCCGACAGGATCGACTCGACCACGCGCAGGCCCGACTGGGTGCCCGCGGGCAGGTCGACCTGGGTGGAGTCACCGGTGATGACCATCTTGGAGTCGAACCCGAGGCGGGTGAGGAACATCTTCATCTGCTCGGGGCTGGTGTTCTGCGCCTCGTCGAGGACGACGAAGGAGTCGTTCAGGCTCCGCCCGCGCATGAAGGCCAGCGGCGCCACCTCGATGGTCCCGGCGGCCATGAGCCGCGGGATGGAGTCGGGGTCGAGCATGTCGTGCAGGGCGTCGTACAGGGGGCGCAGGTACGGGTCGATCTTGTCCGTGAGCGACCCGGGCAGGAACCCCAGCCGCTCCCCCGCCTCGACGGCGGGGCGGGTGAGGATGATGCGGTTGACCTGCTTGGCCTGCAGCGCCTGCACGGCCTTGGCCATGGCGAGGTAGGTCTTGCCGGTGCCGGCCGGGCCGATGCCGAAGACGATGGTGTGGCTGTCGATGGCGTCGACGTAGCGCTTCTGCCCGAGCGTCTTGGGCCGGATGGAGCGCCCGCGGCCGGACAGGATGTTCATGGTGAGCACGTCGGCGGGGCGCTCTGCGGTCTGGGCGCGCAGCATCCCCAGCGAGCGCTCGACGGCGTCGGCGGTGAGCTGCTGCCCGGTGCGCACGACGGCGGTCATCTCGTCGAGGAGGCGCTCGACGAGGGCGACGTCGGCCGGGTTGCCGGTGACGGTCACCTCGTTGCCGCGGACGTGGACGTCGGCGCGGGGGAAGGCCCGCTCGACGGTGCGCAGCAGCTCGTCTCGGGTGCCGAGCAGGGCCACCATGGGCACCTCGGGCGGCACGACGATGGTGTGGACGACGGCGGACTGGCTGCCTGCGGGGCGCGCTCCCGGAGCGGACGCGGGGCCGGCGGGCGGTGTGGAGTCGGGCATGGGAGGGGCGGGCCGCCCCGGTCTCCTGCTGGCCGGGCCCCTGACCGGGGCCGATCGAGGTCAAGGGTAGCGCCGCGCGGCGACAGCCGGCCGGTCGTGAGCGCGGCGGGGCGCTCCACGAGGCGCGTCGGGTGCGACCCACCTAGCGTCGTCGTCATCGAAACCACCGACACCACCACCGACGCGTCCTCCCCGACCGGCTCCGCTGCGGACCACCCCGCCGGCGCCGCGTCCGACCGCCTGCGCGCCGACGAGGCCCTGCGCGCTCCCGTCCCCGGCTCGCACCGGGGCGTCCCTCCGGTGGTGTGGACCGGCGGCGGCGCGCCCGACCCCTCCCCGGTGCTGGAGCGGGACGACCACGGCTGGGCCGACCTGCGCACCTACGCGGCCGTGGGCGACGGCAGGACCGTGGCCCTCGTGGCGCGCGACGGGCAGGTCGACTGGCTGCCCCTGCCCGACCTGGACGCCACCCCTCCCTTCGCCGCCCTGCTCGACCCGGGCGACGGCGGCTGCGTGGAGCTGAGCCCCGTGGAGCCCTTCACGGCCTCGCGCGAGCACGTGCCGCACACCAACGTGCTGGCCTCGACGTACACCACGGCCAGCGGGAGCGTCCGGGTGACCGACGCGCTCAGCACGGGCGTGGCGGGCCGGCTGCCGTGGGCCGAGCTGGGCCGGCGGGTCGAGGGTCTCGAGGGGCGGGTGCGGATGAGGGCCGTGGTGCGCCCCGGCACGTGCCTGGGGACCGCCGGGCCGTGGGTCCAGCAGTCCTCCGCCGGGGCGCTGCTGCGGGTGGACGGGCTGACCATGGCCGTGGTGGCCGAGGTGCTCGACCCCGGCCCGGACCCGCGGCGGCCGGCGGAGCTGCACCGCACCGACACCGAGCGGGAGGTGCGCGTCGACCTGGAGGTCACCGCCGGCTCGCGGTCGGTGCTCGGGCTCGTGGCGACCGCCGCCGAGCCGCTGTGGATGCCCTCGGGCGCGGCGGTGGACGCGGGGATCGACAGGACGGCGGACAACTGGCGCGCGTACTCGCGGACCGTCTCCTGGGACGGGCCCTGGGAGGCCGCGGTGCGGCGCAGCGTCATGGTGCTCAAGCTGCTGCTGCACGCGCCCAGCGGGGCGATGGCCGCCGCGGCGACCACGTCGCTGCCCGAGGACCCGGCCGGCGGGAAGTGCTGGGACTACCGGTTCGCCTGGGTGCGCGACTCCACCTACGCCCTCGAGGCCATGATGCGCTTCGGGCTGCGCGAGGAGCCGCACGCGGCCGTGAGCTGGCTGCTGCGCACCATCCGCGAGCGCGGCACCGCCCCGGACGTCTTCTACGCCCTCTCGGGCGAGGTCCCCCGCGGGGACGTCGAGGAGGTGCAGGCGCCCGGGTGGCGCGGCGCGGGTCCGGTGGTGCGCGGCAACGCCGCCTCGTCGCAGCTGCAGCTGGGCGTCTACGGCGACCTCTTCAGCATCCTGCGGCTCTACGTGGACGGCGGAGGGGCGCTCGACGCGGAGACCGGCCGGCTGCTCGCCTCCACCGCCGACGTCGCCTGCGACCGGTGGCGCCAGCCCGACGCCGGCATGTGGGAGCTGCACACGGCCCGCCACTACACGAGCAGCAAGATGGGGTGCTGGCAGGCGCTGACCCACGCCGTCCACCTCGCCGAGCTGGGGCAGGTGCCCGGCGACCCCGCCCGCTGGCGGTCGGAGGCCGAGCTGGTCCGGGAGTGGGTGGCCGAGCACTGCTGGTCGCCGGAGCTGGGCGCCTACACCTGGTACCCCGGCACGGACAGGCTCGACGCCTCGGTGCTGCTGCACGCGGTCAGCGGCTTCGACCGCGGGGAGCGCATGAGCTCCACCCTGGACGCTCTGCGCCGCGAGCTGGGCCACGGGCCGCACCTGTACCGGTACACGGGCGCCGCGGCCGAGGAGGGCTCCTTCGTCGCGTGCTCGTTCTGGATGGTCTCCGCGCTGCAGCTGTGCGGCCGGGGCGAGGAGGCCCGCGCGCTCATGGAGCAGCTGGTCGACGGGCCGACGCCGGTGCTCAACGACGTGGGGGTGCTGGCGGAGATGGTCGACCCGGCCACCGGCGCCTGGCTGGGCAACCTGCCGCAGGCGCTGAGCCACCTCGCGCTCGTCAACGCCGCCATCACCGTCCACGAGCACCAGGGGCGCTGACCTCAGCCGGGCGGCCAGCCCATGGGCCGTCCGCCGAGGACGTGGCCGTGGACGTGGAAGACGCTCTGGCCGACCCCGGCGCCGGTGTTGAAGACGAAGCGGAACTGGCCGTCGCCGAGCTCGGCGGCGACGCCCGCGGCGGTCGCGGTCAGCTCGGCGAGCACCTCCGGGGCGGCGGCGGCGAGCGCCGGGACGTCGCGGTGGTGGTCGACCGGCACCACCAGGACGTGCAGCGGGGCCTGCGGGTCGAGGTCGCGGAAGGCGACGACGCGCTCGGTGCGCGCCACCACGTCGGCCGGCACGTCGCCGGAGGCGATCCGGCAGAAGATGCAGTCGGGGTCCT
The DNA here is from genome assembly GCF_006335115.1 of Streptomyces sp. NP160. Taxonomy (GTDB): domain Bacteria; phylum Actinomycetota; class Actinomycetes; order Actinomycetales; family Quadrisphaeraceae; genus Quadrisphaera. Next base: position 199,200 of record NZ_VDMJ01000015.1, on the reverse strand, counting down.
GGGCCACCGGCCGACCGTACCGACCCGTGGACGACGACCGGGCCACCCGGTGAGGGCGGTCGGCGCGTTCGGGCCCGGGCGCGGCACCCGGCGGGGTAGGAACGGGGCATGGCAGACGAGCCCCGGCCCCAGCACGCGCTCCGCACGCCCGCCCGGGCGGCAGCCCGCCTGACCGTCGGCGCGGCCGCGCCGGTCGCCGCCCTCGTGGTCCTGCTCCTGTCCGGGTGCGGAGGCCCCCAGCCGGCCACGGACCCGGTCAGCGCCGGCACCAGCAGCAGCGGGGCCAGCGCGGGCGCCTCGTCGTCGTCCTCCTCCGCCACCGCGAGCGCCAGCTCGACGGCGAGCGGGACCGCCGCCACCGCCCCCGGCCCCGCGGCCACCGGGACGGGGGCGTCGCAGTCCGTGGTCATCACCGCGCCCGTCGAGGGCGAGACCCTCCCGGCCGGACCGATGGGGGTCGTCGGCCAGGGGTCGGCCCCCGAGGGCACCCTGCTGTACCGGATCACGCAGGCCGACGGCACGGTGCTGTCGGACGGCTACGCGGACGCCGGCGCCAACGGCGAGGTCGGCGACTTCTCCATCCCGCAGACGGTGCAGGCGGGCACGTGCACGCCGTGCACCGCAGAGGTCTGGGTCCCGGACGAGTCCGCCGGCGAGGGCGGCGTCCCGTCCACCGCCGCGAAGGTCACCTTCACCGTCCGCTGAGGCCGGCTGCCGGTCCGTCCCCCCTCCCCCGCGGGTGACCGCGGTCACCTCCGGAGGTGACCGCGGTCAGCCGTCAACAGCGTCCGGCGGCTCAGCGGCCGGAGAAGCCGCGCTTGAGGCGGGAGAACACCCCGCCGGAGGCGGGTGAGAGCCGCCCCTCGGGGCGCTCCTCGCCGCGCAGCTTCGCCAGCTGGCGCAGCAGCTCGGCCTGCTCGTCGTCGAGGCCCTTGGGCACCTGCACGTCCACGTGGACGTGCAGGTCGCCGCGGCCGCCGGAGCGCAGGCGCGCCGCGCCCAGGCCGCGCAGGGTGACCACCTCGGCGGGCTGGGTGCCGGGGCGGACCTCCACCTCGCGCAGGCCGTCGAGGGTCTCCATCTCGAGCACCGTGCCGAGCGCCGCGGCGGTCATCGGGACCGGCAGGGTGGCGTGGAGGTCCTCGCCGCGGCGGGTGAACAGGTCGTGCGGGCGCTGGACCACCTCCACGTAGAGGTCGCCGGCGGGGCCGCCTCCGGGGCCCACCTCGCCCTGGCCGGACAGCTGGATGCGCGTGCCGGTGTCGACGCCGGCGGGCACGCGGATGGTCAGCGTGCGGCGGCGGCGCACGCGGCCGTCACCGGCGCACTCGTTGCAGGGGTCGGGGATGGTGGTGCCGTAGCCGCCGCAGGCGGGGCACGGGGAGGTGGTGAGCACCTGTCCCAGCAGCGACCGGGCGGCGCGCTGCACCTGCCCCTGGCCGTGGCAGACGTCGCAGGTGCGGACCTGGGTGCCCGGCTGGGCGCAGTTGCCGCCGCAGGTCGGGCAGACCACGGCGGTGTCGACCGTGATCTCGCGCTCGGCGCCGAAGACGGCCTCGGCGAGGTCCACCTCCAGGCGGATCAGCGCGTCCTGGCCCGGCTGCGCGCGGGGCACCGGGCCGCGGGAGGCGCCGCCCCCTCCTCCGAAGAAGGTGCCGAACAGGTCGCCCAGGTCGAAGGCCTGCGCGCCGCCCGGGAAGCCGCCGCCGCCGAACCCGCCGCCGGAGCTGCCGGTCGCGTCGTAGACGCGGCGCTTGTCGGGGTTGCTCAGCACCTCGTAGGCGGCCGAGACCTCCTTGAAGCGCTCCCCGGCGTCGGGGTTGACGTCGGGGTGCAGCTGGCGCGCCAGCTTGCGGTAGGCCTTCTTGACGTCCTCGGTGCTCGCGTCGCGCGGCACGCCCAGGGCGGCGTAGTGGTCGGTCGGCACGGGTCAGACGCTCCTGGGGAGTGGGCAGGTGGGTCGGTGCAGCAGGGCGGGCGCGGCAGGCGTGACGGGGCGGGTCACCGCGCCAGGACCTTGCTGAGGTAGCGGGCCACGGCGCGGACCGCGGCGATCGAGGTGGGGTAGTCCATGCGCGTCGGACCCAGGATGCCCAGGCGGGCCACCACCTCGCCGCCCGAGCCGTAGCCGGAGGCGACGACGGCGGCGTCGGACAGGCCGCTGTGCACGATCTCCCGGCCGATGCGCACCGAGACGCCGCTGGCCGGGTCGTCCGCCATCTCCGCGAGCAGGCGCAGCACCACCACCTGCTCCTCGATGGCCTCGAGGACGGGGGCGACGGACGCGGAGAACCCGCCCGCGCTGCGCACGAGGTTGGCGGTGCCGGCCAGCACCATCCGCTCCTCGCGGGTGGCGTCCAGCGCGGAGCGGAGCGCAGCGACCACGGCGACCGCCGCGGCGGCGTCCTCCGGGCGGGCCGCCGAGACGGTGGAGACCACGCCGTCGAGCGCCGTCACGGCCTCGTCGGAGCGGCGGCTGGCGGTGGCGGCGTTGAGGCGCCCCCGCAGCTCGGTGACGAGGTCGGCGGCCACCTCGGGGGCCTCCGGGGGCACCTCCACCGAGCGCTGCTCCACGCGGCCGCTGTCGGTGATGAGCACCAGCACGAGGCGCCGCGGGGCCAGCTGCACCAGCTCCACGTGCCGCACCCGGGCGCGGGCCAGGGACGGGTACTGGATGACGGCGACCTGGTGCGTCAGCTGCGCGAGCGCCCGGACCGTGCGCTCGAGCACGTCGTCGAGGTCGACCGGCTGGCCGCCCTCGCCGAGCAGCCTGTCGATGGCGCGCCGCTCCGCCGGGGACAGCGGGCGGACGGCCGGCAGCCCGTCGACGAAGGCGCGGTAGCCCTTGTCGGTGGGGACCCGCCCGGCGCTGGTGTGGGGCTGGGCGATGAGCCCCTCCTCCTCCAGCGCGGCCATGTCGTTGCGGATGGTGGCCGGGGAGACGCCGAGGGCGTGCCGCTCCACCAGCGCCTTCGAGCCGACGGGCTCCTGGGTGGCCACGTAGTCCTCGACGATGGCCCGCAGGACGGCGAGGCGCCGGGGCTCGGTCACGGTGCGTCCCTCCCTGCTGTCGACGACGCTCTGGTCCGGGCGCTGCGGGGGCCGGCACGGCCTCTGGCACTCAGCAGCGCGGAGTGCCAATCCTACGCCGTCCGGCCGGAGCCGCAGGTAGCGTCGATCGGGTGCCGACTCCCCCGACACCCCCGCGGCGGCCCTCCTCCGCACCGCGGTCCGCGCCGCCGGCGCCGTCGTCCTCCTCCGGGCTGTACGGCGGCTGGGGCGCCCGCGAGCCGCTGCGCCGCGGCGACACCGTCACCGACCCCACCACCGGCCGCCGCCGCGCCCGCACCGCCAGCCGCGAGGTGCCCGCGGCCGTCGGTCTGGTCGTGGAGGACGTCGAGACCGGCTGGAGCGGCGCCGTGGTGCGCGTGGAGAAGGCCGGCGGCGTGCACGTGGTGGTCCTGGAGGACTGGAAGGGCCGCACCCGCAGCTTCCCCCTCGGCCCCGGGTTCCTCGAGGAGGGCCAGCCGGTCAGGCTGGTGCCGCCGGTGGCCCCGCCGCCGGCCGCGCGCACCGCGTCGGGAGCCGCGCCGCTGCGGCCGGGCCGCACCGCCAGCGGCTCCTTCGCCGTGGAGGGCGCCCGCGCCCGCGTGGCCCGCGGGTCCCGCATCTGGGTGGAGGGCAAGCACGACGCCGAGCTCGTGGAGAAGGTCTGGGGCGACGACCTGCGCGTCGAGGGCGTGGTGGTCGAGGGCCTGCAGGGCGTGGACCACCTCGCGGCGGCCGTGGCGGAGTTCCGACCCGGTCCCGGCCGGCGCGTCGGGGTGCTCGTCGACCACCTGGTGACCGGGTCGAAGGAGACCCGGCTGGTGGCCGACGCGCTGCGCGCAGCGCCGGGCGCCGCCGACCACGTGCTGGTGGTGGGCCACCCCTACGTGGACGTGTGGCAGGCGGTGCGCCCGGCGCGGCTCGGGCTGGACGCGTGGCCCGTGGTGCCGCGCGGGCGCCCGTGGAAGGAGGGCGTGCTCGAGGCCCTGGGCTGGCCGCGGGACACGCCCGCCGACGTCGCCCGCGGGTGGCAGCGGGTGCTGGGGACCGTGCGGACCATCGCCGACCTGGAGCCGACGCTGTCCGGGCGGGTGGAGGAGCTCATCGACTTCGTCACCGGGGACCAGCTCGACCGCTGACGTCCTCTCGGCCCTCTGCCGGGGACGACGACGAGGACCGCCGTCCAGGCGTGTGGCGCTGGTGCCGCGCCCGCGTTTCCGAGACGCTGGGGGCGGGACCGCGGACAGCCCCGGGCCCTGAGGAGGAGAAGTGTCCGAGCAGCACGGCCGGCCGTCCGACCAGCCCGACCAGCAGCCCGGAGGGGCCCAGCCGCCGCAGTACGGGCAGTACGGGGCCGGCTACGGCCAGCAGTCCTCGGGGGAGCAGCCCGGCCCCGGGCAGCAGGCGCCGTCGTACGGCCAGCAGCCCTCCTACGGCCAGCAGCCGTACGGGCAGCAGCCCCCCTACGGCCAGCAGCAGCCGTACGGGCAGCAGGGCTACCAGCAGGGCTACCAGCAGGGCTACCAGCAGGGCTACCAGCAGAGCTACGGCCAGCCCCGCGGCGAGATGTCGCCGCAGGACCAGCGCCTGTGGGCGTGCCTGGCGCACGTCTCCTCGATCGCGAGCTCGCTCATCGGGCTGACCTTCGTCGGCCCGCTGGTCATCTACCTGGTGCTCAAGGACCGCGGCCAGTTCGTCCGGAGCCAGTCCGCCGAGGCCCTCGACTTCCAGATCCTCGTGAACGTCGTCGCCCTCGCGCTCGGCGTCGTCACGCTGATCACCTTCGGCCTGGGGGCGCTGCTCTACCTGCCCCTCGGCGTCGTCGCCCTGGTCTTCGTGATCATCGCCGCGGTCAAGGCCAACCAGGGCGTCGACTACCGGTACCCGGTCAACTGGCGGCTCGTGAGGTGACGCCGGTGGCGTCGTCCTGCCCCTCCCACCCCAGGAGGGCGCGGACGACGGCGTCGGCCAGCAGGCGCCCCCGCAGCGTCAGCCGCAGCCGCGGCTGGTCGGTGTCGGGGGCGCCGCTGCGTGCGGCGTCGGCTGCGGGGGGTTCCAGCAGGCCGTCGGCCACGAGGCGCGACACCTGCGCGAGCCCGGCGCCCGGCACGAGCGAGGTCGGCAGCCCCTCGGCCAGGCGGACGCCGAGGAGCACGGCCTCGACGGCACGCGCGTCGTCGTCGAGGACCTCCCGGCCGACCGCGGGGCTGGTCCCGGCCGCGAGCCGGCGGGCCCACGCCGCGGGGTGCTTGGCGTTCCACCAGCGCACGCCGCCGACGTGGCTGTGCGCGCCCGGGCCGGCGCCCCACCAGTCCTGGCCGCGCCAGTAGGCGACGTTGTGGCGGCAGGCGTCGGCGGGGGTGCGCGCCCAGTTGCTCACCTCGTACCAGCTGTAGCCGGCGTCGCGCAGGACAGCGTCGGCCAGCTCGTACTGGGCGGCCTCGTCGTCGGGGTCGGGGGCGGGCAGCTCGCCGCGGCGCACGCGGGCGGCCATGGCCGTGCCGTCCTCCACCACGAGGGCGTAGGCGGAGAGGTGGTCGGGCTCGCAGGCGAGCGCGGCGTCGAGGCTGGCGCGCCAGTCGTCGAGGGACTCCCCCGGCGCGCCGTAGATGAGGTCGAGGCTGACGGCCAGGCCCGCCTCGCGCGCCCAGCGGACGGCCTGCGGGACCCGGGCCGGGTCGTGGGTGCGCTCGAGGACGGCGAGGACGTGCGGCACCGCCGACTGCATGCCGAAGCTGACGCGCGTGTAGCCGGCCGCTGCCAGCTCGGCGAGCGAGGCGGGCGTGACGGAGTCGGGGTTGGCCTCGGTCGTCACCTCGGCGCCGGCGGCCAGCCCGAGGTGCTCGCGCACGGCGTCCAGGCCGCGGGCGAGGTCGGCGGCGGGCAGCAGCGTGGGCGTGCCGCCGCCGACGAAGACGGTGGAGACCTCGCGGCGGGGCAGGCCCGAGGCGTCCAGCACGCGGGCCGCGAGCGCCACCTCCTCCACCAGCGCGCCGGCGTAGCCGGCCTGGGACGCGCCGGGCAGCTCGGGCGGGCCGAGCTCGGCGGCGGTGTAGGTGTTGAAGTCGCAGTAGCCGCAGCGCACCCGGCAGAACGGCACGTGCAGGTAGACGCCGAGGTCACGGGCAGCCGCACCGGCGGCGGCGGAGGCGGGGAGCAGCCCGTCGGGCGGGGCGGGGTCGCCGTCGGGCAGGGCGGGGCTCATCGCCGTCCATCGTCGCACCCGCCCGGACCAGCTCCTCCCGTCGCACTCGGGCGCCCCAGTGCTGCTCCGGAGCCCCCGGTGTCGCACTCGGGTGCCTGAGTGCGCGCGGCGGGCGGGTGCTGGGATGGGGGCGTGGGTGCAGCAGCTGCGGGCGCGAGGCGGCCCCTGCCTGCCGTGCGGCTCGAGGTCCTGTCCGAGGCCAGCGACCCGCGGCTGCTCGCCTCCGTGCTCGCCCTCAAGCCCGGGCACGGGCAGGACCGCTACTGCCTGCCGGCGTCGATGACGTACCCGCCGGCCAGCGCCGACCCGCTGCGGGTGCCGTTCGCCGTGATGGCCGCGCTCGACGGCCCCGAGGGAGCCAGCGGGGGTGAGCGGGTGGTCGGGTTCGGCACGCTCGACCGGCACGGGCAGCTCGAGCACCTCCTCGACGAGCCCGCGCGCGGTCTGCTGCTGCGCGCCTTCTACGTCGGACGTCCCCACCAGGGCCGCGGCTACGGCACGGCGGCTGCGCGCCGCGCGAGGGCGCTGGCCCACGCGCTGGAGCCGGAGGCGCAGCTGCTGGTGCTGTGCGTGCACGAGTCGAACACCGCCGCGCGGACGGCGTACGCCCGGGCGGGCTTCGCCGACAGCGGCGCGCGGTGGATGGCGCAGGCCGCCGACCCGCAGGTGGTCATGGTGGCGGCGCTGCAGCCCCGCTGAGCCTCAGCGGCGGGCGACCGCCTCCACCACCTCGCGCATGTCGGGTGCCAGGTCCACGCCGCCGTCGACGGCGCACGCGAGCAGCGTCCGCGCGTCGACGGGGTCGGCGTGCACCAGCCACCGCCCGACCCCCACGCCGTGTCCCGGCCGCGACAGGACCTCCACGGGGTCCCCGGCGCTGACCGTCCCCGGCCGCAGCACCCGCAGGTAGGCGCCCGGTGCGCCGGACCGGGTGAAGCGCCTCACCCAGCGCTCCTCCCCCATCCGCCGGGCGAAGGTCGCGCACGGCGTGCGGGGCATCGTGACCTCCACCTCGAGGGCGTCGTCACCGGTGCCGATGCGCCAGCGCTCCCCGACCTCCGCGCCGTCCACGTCGACGCCGGCCGTGCGCAGGTTCTCCCCGAACAGCCCCGGCGGGACCTCGCGCTCCAGCTCGGCCACCCACCGGTCGGCGGCCTCCTGCGCGTACGCGTACAGCGCCTTGTCGCGGCCGCCGTGGTCGTACCGGTCCGCCTGGACGTCGCCGTAGGCACCGAGCGCCCGCACCCTCACCGGCCCCTCGACGGGTCGCTTGTCGATGGCCGTGGTGCCGACCGTCCCGGCGTCGGGCAGCAGCTGGTGGACGCGGCAGACGGCGATCAGGGTTCCCACGGCGCCCGATCATGCCGGGGCGACGGCTCCCGGGGCACGCCCCGTCGGGACCGAGCAGGATGGCGGCGTGGTGGTGCGCCTCGTCGTGGTCGGGCCCGACGACGACGCGCTGCTCGCCGCGGCGCTGCAGCTGCGGACCGGCGAGGAGCAGCAGCGCTTCGCCAAGGCTCCCGCGGAGTCCTTCCCGCTCGCCCTCGCCGACCCCGCGCGCACGCCGTTCGTCGTCCTCAGCGGCGAGGACGACGACGACGGCGGGGTGGTCGGCGCCGGCGTCCTGCACGCCGGCGCGGCAGCCTCCGACCAGGACCCCGAGCTGGCCGAGCTGCTCGCGGCCTCCGGCGAGGACCCGGCCACCGCGGTGCTGCTGCGCTCCTTCGTCGTCGGCGCCGACCACCAGGGCCGGGGCCACGGCACCGCGGCCGCCCGCGCGGCGGTGGCGCTCGCACCGGTGGTCGCGCCGGCGGCGCGCGTCGTCGTCCTGACGGTCAACGAGCGGAACGCCCCGGGCCTGCGGGCCTACGGGCGAGCGGGGTTCGCCGACGTCGGGCGGTACCTCGGGGGCGACGCCGGACCGCAGCGCGCGATGACGGCCCGCTGCGGTCCGGCCACCCGCTGACTCACTTCTTGGCGGCGGCGTCCTTGCCGGTGGGCGCGTCGGTGGAGAGCGCGGCGATGAACGCCTCCTGGGGGACCTCCACGCGGCCGACCATCTTCATGCGCTTCTTGCCCTCCTTCTGCTTCTCCAGCAGCTTGCGCTTGCGGGTGATGTCACCGCCGTAGCACTTGGCGAGGACGTCCTTGCGGATGGCGCGCACGGTCTCGCGGGCGATGACCCGGGCGCCGATCGCGGCCTGCACGGGCACCTCGAACTGCTGGCGCGGGATGAGCTCGCGCAGCTTGCTCGCCATCATCACGCCGTAGGAGTAGGCCTTGTCCTTGTGGACGATGGCGCTGAAGGCGTCGACCTGCTCGCCCTGCAAGAGGATGTCGACCTTGACGAGGTCGGCGGCCTGGTCGCCGTCGACGTCGTAGTCGAAGGACGCGTAGCCGCGGGTGCGCGACTTCAGGGCGTCGAAGAAGTCGAAGACGATCTCCGCCATGGGCAGGCGGTAGCGCATCTCCACGCGGTCCTCGGAGAGGTAGTCCATGCCCTGCAGCTCGCCGCGGCGCTGCTGGCACAGCTCCATGACCGTGCCGATGTAGTCGGACGGCGTCAGCACGGTGGCCTTGACCACGGGCTCGCGGACCCCGGAGACCTTGCCCGCGGGGTACTCGCTGGGGTTGGTGACGGTGACCTCGCGGCCGTCGTCGAGGGTGACCTCGTAGACCACCGACGGCGCGGTGGAGATGAGGTCCAGCCCGAACTCCCGCTCCAGGCGGTCGCGGGTGATCTCCAGGTGCAGCAGCCCGAGGAAGCCGCAGCGGAACCCGAACCCGAGCGCCACCGACGTCTCCGGCTCGTACGCCAGGGCGGCGTCGTTGAGCTTGAGCTTGTCGAGCGCGTCGCGCAGCAGGGGGTAGTCGGACCCGTCGATGGGGAACAGGCCCGAGAACACCATGGGCTTGGGGTCCTCGTAGGCGCCCACCGGCTCGGCGGCCTGGCGGGCGGCGGAGGTGACGGTGTCACCGACGCGGCTCTGGCGCACGTCCTTCACGCCGGTGATGAGGTAGCCCACCTCGCCCACGCCGAGGCCCTCGGACGGGGTCGGCTCGGGGCTGGAGACGCCGATCTCGAGCAGGTCGTGCTGGGCGCGGGTCGACATCATGGCGATCCGCTCGCGGGGGCGCAGCACCCCGTCCACCACGCGCACGTAGGTGACCACGCCGCGGTAGGTGTCGTAGACGGAGTCGAAGATCATCGCGCGGGCCGGGGCGTCCGGGTCCCCCACGGGGGCGGGGACGACGTCGACGATCCTGTCGAGCAGCGCCTCCACGCCCACGCCGGTCTTGCCGGAGACCCGCAGGACGTCGGCGGGGTCGCCGCCCACGAGACCTGCCAGCTCCTCCGCGTAGCGCTCGGGCTGCGCAGCGGGCAGGTCGATCTTGTTGAGGACCGGGACGATGGCGAGGTCGTTCTCCATCGCCAGGTAGAGGTTGGCCAGGGTCTGGGCCTCGATCCCCTGGGCGGCGTCGACCAGCAGCACCGCGCCCTCGCAGGCGGCCAGGGAGCGGGACACCTCGTAGGTGAAGTCCACGTGGCCCGGGGTGTCGATCATGTTGAGCGCGTGGGCCTGCCCCTCGAGCGCGCCCGTGCGGGGCGCCCACGGCATGCGCACGGCCTGGCTCTTGATGGTGATGCCGCGCTCGCGCTCGATGTCCATGCGGTCGAGGTACTGGGCGCGCATCGCGCGGTCGTCGACGATGCCGGTGATCTGCAGCATGCGGTCGGCCAGGGTCGACTTGCCGTGGTCGATGTGGGCGATGATGCAGAAGTTGCGGAGGCGCTCCGGCGCCGTGGACGCGGGCTGGATGCCCGCCAGCCCGGCGGACGACGACGTGGGGGACGCTGGCACCGGCCCATGCTCCCATGCAGTGGAGCCCCGCCGGGCTCGACGCCCGGCGCCCGGGCCGCCGGCGCGCGGCAGCAGCCGGGGGTGCGGGGACGCCACCGGGACGAAACACCCGTACGGTGACCAACCACCCGAACGCCCAGCCGGTCCATCCGTCGACGAGCCGGCGCACAGCACCCCGGGAGGCTCCCGTGACACGTCCTGCCCGCCGTCCTCCGCGCCGGTCGCCGCGCGCCGCCGCGTCCGTCCTCGCCGCCGCGCTGGTCCTGCCCGCGGGGGCGCTGTCCGCCTCCGCCGCCGACCTCGACCCGACCGCCCCGCCCGCCGCCGACGTCGAGGCCGCCGGTCCCCCCGGCGCCGGGGCGGCCGACGCGGCGGGCGGCCCCACGGCGTCCGAGCCCGCGAAGACCGGCGCCGCCGCGCCCGCGCGCGCCGGGGAGCTGCTCGCCGCGGCGCAGGCCGCGGGCCTGGTGGTCTCGGACGTCGACCTCGACCCGCTGACCGTCCCCGAGCTGCAGCACCGCATCGAGGCCGGTGACCTCACCGCCGAGGGCCTCACGGCGGCCTACCTGCAGCGCATCCGCGACGTCGACCCGGAGGTCGGTGCCGTCCTCGCCCTCGACCCGACGGCGCTGGAGCAGGCCAGGGCCAGCGACGCCCACCGCGCGGCGCACGGCGCGCGCGGCCCGCTCGAGGGCGTCCCGGTGCTCCTCAAGGACAACATCGGCTCCGCGGGGCTCCCGACGACGGCGGGCTCGCGCGCGCTGGCCGGCAACCTCGCCCCGGACGCCTCGCTGGTCGCGCAGCTGCGCGCGGCGGGCGCCGTGGTGATCGGCAAGGCGAACCTGTCGGAGTGGGCCAACTTCCGCTCGACGTCGTCCACCAGCGGGTGGAGCGGCGTCGGCGGGCAGACCCGCAACCCGTACGCGCTCGACCGGGACCCGTGCGGCTCCTCCTCGGGCTCGGGAGCCGGGGTGGCGGCCTCGCTGGCGCAGCTGGCCATCGGCACCGAGACGGACGGGTCGATCGTCTGCCCGGCCGCCACCAACGGCGTGGTGGGCGTCAAGCCGACCCTGGGCATGGTCAGCCGCACCGGGGTGGTGCCGCTCTCGCTCGAGCAGGACACCGCAGGCCCGCTGGCGCGGCACGCCGTCGACGCAGCGCTGGCCATGGAGGCCCTGGACAGCACGGACGCTGCCGACCCCGCCACCCTGGAGCGCCCCGCCGACGTCGACACCTCCTTCGGCCGCGTGGCGGAGGGCAACGGCCCGTCGCTGGCGGGTGCCCGGTTCGGCTACTGGACCCTCACGGCGGAGCAGTCCGCCGCCGTCGACGACCGCACCGAGGCCGTCTACGCCTCCGCCGTGGCCGCGATGCAGGCGGCGGGCGCCGTGCTCGTGCCGGTGCAGCTGCCCGACCAGGACGCCGTCGGCGCCGGCGAGGGCCTGGCGCTGGGGCCAGAGTTCGAGCGCGACGTCAACGCCTACCTCGGCGGGCTCGCCCCGGGGCTGCCGAAGACCCTCGACGACCTCATCGCGTTCAACGCCGCGGACCCCGTCGAGCTGTCGCTGTTCGGCCAGGAGACCTTCACCGACGCCGCCTCCGGGCCGGCCGCCGGCTCCCCCCAGATCGCCACGGCCCGTGCGGACGCGCGGCGGCTGGCGCGCGCCTCCATCGACACCACCCTCGCCCAGGGTCCGGGGGACGACGACGACCTCGCGGCGGTCGTCTCGCTGACGGGCACGCCGCCGGACCTGATCAGCTACCAGAACACCGACGGCGAGCCGCCGGCGTTCGTCTACGCCAGCTCGACCCCGGCCGCCGTCGCCGGGTACCCGGCGGTCACCGTGCCGGCGGGCTTCGCCGGCCCCGCCGACGTGCTGCCGGTGGGCATCACCTTCACGGGCGCGCAGTGGGACGACGTCGAGGTCCTCGGCTACGCCGCCGCCTTCGAGGCCGCCGTCGACGCCCGGAGGGCTCCGCGCCTGCTCCCCACCGCCGGCTGACCGCGCTCCGCCGTCGTCGTCCTCCTCGGTGCACCGGGGAGGACGACGACGGCGCCGGGACCGTCAGGCGAGGCGGGTGATGTCCACCTTCACGACCATCTCCGAGGGCGCGCTGCCCGCGTAGACGCCCTTGAGCGGCGGCACGTCGGAGTACTCACGGCCGCGGGTGACGATGACGTGCCGGTCGCCCGGGGGGACGTCGTTGGTGGGGTCCCAGCCGAACCACTCGCCGGTCCACCACTCCACCCAGGCGTGCGACTCGCCCGTCACCGTGGTGCCCACGGGCGCCGAGGGGTCGGGGTGCAGGTAGCCGGAGACGTACCGGGCGGGGATGCCCGCCGTGCGCAGCGCGCCGAGGGCGAGGTGGGCCATGTCCTGGCAGACGCCGGCGCGCTCGCCCCAGGCGTCGGCGGCGTGGGAGTGCACGCCCGTGGCCCCGGGCACGTAGCGGACCTCCCGGTGCAGCAGCGAGCAGACCTCGGCCGCGAGGTCGTCGGGGCTGGCGCCGGAGGCGGCCAGGGAGCGGACCCGCTCGCTCAGCTCGGCCGGCGGCGCGGTCGCCGGGGAGGTGGCGAGCAGCTCGACCATCTCGTCGGCGGCGCGAGGGTCGCGCAGCACGTCCCAGCCCCCGCCGGGAGCGGCCGTCCCAGGACGGTCCACCTCCACCGTGGAGGTGGCGGTGACGGCCAGCTCCGAGTGCGGCTCGTGCACCTCGAAGACGGTCACCTGGGACCCCCAGTAGTCGTGGTAGACGTGCTGCCAGGGGGCCGGGCGCACCTCAAGCCTCGTCCGCAGCGCCGTCTGCTCCGGCGTGGTCATCGGCGTGACCCGCACCTCGTTGTAGGAGCTGGTGACCGGCGCGCCGTACCGGTAGCCGGTGTGGTGCGCGATGCGCAGCCTCGCGCTCATGACGTCCCTCCCACCCAGGTCAGCGCCTCGGCGCTGGAGAAGTACCGACGGGCCACCGCGTCGGAGGCGGCGGAGCAGGTGCGCTGCACCCGCTCCATCTCGTCGGGTAGGTGCGCCAGGACGTCGGTGAGCGGGCGGTACTCCAGCTCCGCGCGCGCCCGTCCGAGGCGCCGCTGCGCCTCGTCGAAGACCCCGGCGCGCTGCCCGCTCGACTCGAGCTCGGCCAGGCACCGCTCGGCCTGCGCCAGGGCGTGGACGATCGAGCGCGGGAAGAGCCGGTCGAGGAGGAGGAACTCCGCGGCCTCGGTCTCGTCCTCCAGGCCCCGGTAGGTGCGCAGGAAGGTCTCGTGCGCACCGCACGCCCGCAGCAGCGACGGCCAGCGGCTCGCCGGGCCGCCCAGGCTGGCGGTGGAGGTGATGAGCCGGGCGGTCATGTCGGCGCGCTCGATGCTCCGCCCGAGCACGAGGAACAGCCAGCCGTCGTCCCGGCTCATGGTGGAGTCGGCGATGCCGGTCACGGTGGAGGTGCGGTCGCGCACCCACGCGAAGAACGTGTGGGGGCTGACCGCGCGCCAGCGCCCGGAGGGCACGGCGTTGTAGGCGGTGTTCAGCACCTCCCACATCTCGGTGGAGACCGTCTCGCGGGCGCGCCGGGCGTTCTCCCGCGCCCCGCCGATGGAGGCGACGATCGAGGCGGACGAGAACGGGTCGTACCCGAGCCTGTCGAGCACGGTGCGGCGGTCCGCCGCGGGCGCGCTCCCGTCCTCGGCGACCTCCATCGGCGCTCCCATCACCGCGAGGAGGTTGGCGCAGGCGGTGGGCTCGTCCAGCCAGGGGTCCTCCACGAGCAGCTGCAGCTGCACGTCGAGCAGGCGGGCGGTGTCCTCGGCGCGCTCCACGTAGCGGCCGATCCAGAACAGCGCCTCGGCGATGCGGCTCAGCACGACCGTCCCCCCTCCGTCCGCTCCACCAGGGCCTCGCGCGCCTGCTGCTGCTGCTGCTGCTGCTGGTCGCGGACGTCGGCCGCTCCGGCGACGCCCGGGCCGCGGTCCGGCGGAGCCCCGGGCAGCGTCGGGACGGTCGTCGAGCGGGAGCGGGAGGGGGCGGCCTCCTCGGGGCGGTCGTCGGCCAGCACCCAGGTGTCCTTGCTGCCGCCGCCCTGGGAGGAGTTGACCACCAGCTCGCCCTCGGGAAGCGCCACGCGGGTCAGGCCGCCGGGCAGCACCCAGACGTTCGAGCCGTCGTTGACGGCGAAGGGACGCAGGTCCACGTGGCGCGGTGCCACCCGGTCCCCCACCAGGGTCGGCACGGTGGACAGCCGCACCACCGGCTGGGCGATCCACCCGCGCGGGTCGGCGCTGACGCGGGCCCTCAGCCGGTCGAGCTCGGCAGGGCTGGCGGCCGGGCCGATGACGATGCCCTTGCCCCCGGAGCCGTCGACCGGCTTCACCACGAGCTCGGCGAGCCTGTCGAAGACCTCCTCGCGGGCCTCGGGCTCCTCCAGGCGCCACGTGGGGACGTTGGGGAGCTTCGGCTCCTCGTCGAGGTAGTAGCGGACCAGGTCGGGCACGTAGGTGTAGAGCAGCTTGTCGTCGGCGACGCCGTTGCCGATGCCGTTGGCGATGGTGACGTTGCCGGCGCGGGCGGCGTTGAGCAGCCCGGGGCAGCCGAGCATCGAGTCGGAGCGGAAGTGCACCGGGTCGAGGTACTCGTCGTCCACGCGCCGGTAGACCACGTGCACCGGCCGCAGGCCGCCGGTGGTGCGCATGTGCAGCCGGCCGCCGCGGCAGACGAGGTCGCGGCCCTCCACCAGCTCGATGCCCATGCTGCGGGCGAGCAGGGCGTGCTCGAAGTAGGCGCTGTTGTAGACCCCCGGGGTCAGGACGACGACGGTCGGGTCCTCGATGCCCACCGGCGCCGCGGCGCGCAGCGCGGCCAGCAGGCGCCGGGGGTAGGCGGACACCGGCCGGATCCGCTGGTCGCTGAACGCCTCGGGCATCGCCCCGGCCATGGCGGTGCGGTTGGTGAGCACGTAGCTGACGCCGGAGGGCACGCGGACGTTGTCCTCCAGGACCCGGAAGACGCCCTCGGCGTCGCGGACGAGGTCCACCCCCGCCACGTGCACCCGCACGCCGTTGGGCGGCTCGATCCCGGCGACCACGCGGTGGAAGTGCGAGGAGGAGGTGATGACGCCGCGGGGCACCACGCCGTCCTCCACAGCCCGCATCGGGCCGTAGGCGTCGGCGAGGAAGGCCTCCAGGGCCCGGACGCGCTGGGCGACCCCGGCCTCCACCACCGCCCACTCCTGCGCGCTGACCACGCGGGGGACGACGTCGAGGGGGAACGGGCGCTCCTCGCCGCCCACGGCGAAGGTGATGCCCTTGTCGGTGTAGGAGGTGGCCAGGGCGTCGGCGCGGCCGCGCAGGTCGCGCACCGCCGTGCTCGCCAGGGCGGCGTGGACGGGCGCGCTGGCCTCGCGCACCGCGCCGTCCGCGGTGAACATCTCGTCCCACGCACCGCTCGCCGTCGAGGCCGCTCCGTACCCGTCGAAGAGGCCCCCGGAGAGCTCGTCCACACCACCACCAGCGCTGCTGGCCGACGACCCCAGGTCCATGGTCGCGACCGTATCGAGGCGAGGGCTCCGCGGGCGCGCCGACCGCGAAGTCGGTGGTCGCGCCGCGGGGCGCGCCGCTCGCTGCGGCAGCGCCGTCGCAGGAGGCTTCCGGGCGCTGGTAACCTGGGTGGCTGCGCGCGCACCGCCCACCTGCGGACGGGGCCGCACGAAGGCTTCGGCGGTCGGGGCACCAGCTGCCACCGCCCGCCACCAGCACCGATCAGACACCCCAGACGCGACGGAGAGACCGGCCCGTGGCCAACATCAAGTCCCAGATCAAGCGCATCCGCACCAACGAGGCTGCGCGCCTGCGCAACAAGGCCGTGAAGTCCGAGCTGCGCACCGCGGTGCGCCACGTCCGCGAGGCCGTCGCCGCCGGTGACGCCGAGAAGGCCACCACCGCGCTGCGCGTGGCCGGCCGCAAGCTCGACAAGGCCGTCTCCAAGGGCGTCATCCACTCCAACCAGGCCGCCAACCGCAAGTCGGCCCTGGCGAAGGCCGTGTCCGCCGCCTCCTGAGGCAACGGCTCGACCAGCACCGCAGCACCCCGGAGGGCGGGGACGGACCAGGTCCGTCCCCGCCCTCCGTCGTCCCCGCCCGCGCGGTGCGCCCACCAGGCGCGCACTCGCGCACGCGAGTCCGCCTTCGACACTCCTCGCAGCAGCACTCGGGTGCGCGAGTCCGCCATCAGGGCCCCTCGAACCAGCACTCGGGTGCGCGAGTCCGCCATCAGGGCCCCTCGAAGCAGCACTCGGGTGCGCGAGTGCGGGACGGAAGCACGGCTGAGCGGGAGGCCGAGCCCCGGGTCGGGGGCGGGGTCGCGGGGGGGGGGCCGCGGGTGGTCGCGAGTCGGCTGGAGTCAGCCGGCGCGGGCGGCGGTGATGGCGATGACGGCCCGCTCCACCGCGTAGCGCGGGTCGCGGCCACCGCCCTTGACCGCCTCGTCCGCCTCGGCCAGCGCCGTGATGCCCGCGGCGATGCCGTCCGGGGTCCAGCCGCGCAGCGCGTCCCGGGTGGTGCGGACCTGCCAGGGCGCCATGCCCAGGCCCTTGGCCAGGGCGTCGGGAGAGCCGCGGCCGGCGGAGGCGACCTTCGCCATGCCCCGCAGCTTGAGGGCGAGCGCGGCGACGAGGGGCACCGGGTCGAGCCCGGAGTCGAGGGCCTGCCGCAGCAGCCGCAGCGCCTCGGCGCGCTGGCCCGCCACCGCGGCGTCGGCCACCTTGAAGCCCGTCACCTCGGCGCGCCCGCCGTAGTAGCGCTCCACGTCGTCAGCGGTGAGGCGCGCCGACCGGCCGCCCTGCCCGGCGCCGCGGGGCACGTCCACCGCCAGCTGCGAGCACGCCGCCGCCAGCGAGCGCAGGTCCGAGCCGATGGCCAGCAGCAGGGCGTCGAGGGCGTCGTCGTCGATGGTGCGCCCGTGCGAGCGCAGCTCGGTCTGGGCGAAGGCGCGCTGCTCGGCCGGGGTCTTCACCGCCGGGCACTCGACGAGCACCGCGCCCGGCACCTCCCGGGCCGCCTTGAGCAGCGCGCCAGCGCGGGCGCCGCCGGCGTGGCGCAGCACCAGGACGACGTCGTCGGGGAGGGTGCCCAGGGCGGCGCCCACGTCCGTGACGAGCGCGTCAGCGGCGGACTCCAGCCCCGACACCACCACCAGCCGGGCCTCCTCGAACAGCGAGGGGCTGGTCCACTGCGACAGCTCCCCCGAGCGGTAGACCGAGGCGTCGACGGTCACCACCTCCAGGTCCGGGGAGCGCTCGCGGCAGGCGTCGCGCACCCGCTCGACGGCGCGCTCGGCGAGCAGCTGCTCGGGCCCGGTGACCAGCACGACGGGTCCCGGCTCCGCCTGGTGCCAGGGCAGCGCGTGCGCCCCGCCCTGGCCGCGGGCCCCGGTCGTGCGGGCGCGGGCGGAGGGACGGGCTGCTGGCACGGCCACACCCTGCCACGCCCCTGGGACGGTGATCACGCACGCCGCCGCGCGCTCGTTCCTCCCGCGCGTCCCCGGGCCCGCACCGCCGCCCGGGCCAGCTGCTCCACGGCGGTGAGCACCGCAGCGGACACCACGGCGAGAGCCGCCGCGGGTCCGGGTCCCTGCGGCCACGCGAGGACGGCGACGGGCGAGGCGGCCCCGGCCCGCGCCACCTGCGCGACCCACTGGGCCGCCAGCCCACCGCCGCGGGCCGCGAGCTCGGCCACCGCGCTCCCCACCGGCCCCAGGGGCTCCAGCAGGGCGGCGAGCAGCCCGAGCAGCGTGGCCGGTGCCACCGCAGGTCCGGCCAGGGCGTTGGCGGGGACCGCCAGCAGCGGCACGCCGGGCGCGAGCAGCAGCACCACCGGGGCGCACACCACCTGGGCCGCGAGCGGTACGGCCACGGTCGCGGCCGTCGCGGTGACCAGCGCGTCGCGCACGGGCGCCGGGCGGCGCCCCGGGACCCTCCCCCGCAGCAGCGGGCGCGCCAGCGCTGCCGCCCACGCCGGGGCGAGGAGCAGGAGCGCACCGGTGGCCAGCACCGACAGGGCGAAGCCGGCCTGGCGCGCCAGCCAGGGGTCGGCCACCACGAGCACCACCACGGCCAGGCACAGGGCCGGCAGGCCGCCACCGCCGCGCGCCAGGAGGCTGCCGAGCAGCACCACCAGCCCCATGGCGGCAGCCCTCAGCACGCTGGGCTCCCCACCGGCCAGTGCGGCGTAGGCGAGCAGGGCGAGCCCGGCGAGCACGAAGCGGACCCGCCGGCGGACCCCGACGGCCGTCAGCAGCACGAGCGCCCCTCCCGCCACGAGCGCCGTGTTGCCCCCGGAGACCGACGTCAGGTGCGTCAGGCCCGTGCTGCGCATGGCCGCCGACAGGTCCTCCGGGACGGCGGTGGTGTCACCCACCACGAGGCCCGGCAGCAGGCCGCGGGCATCGGCGGGCAGCGGTGCGCAGACGTCCACCAGCCCCGCGCGCAGCCGCTGTCCGGCGGCCGCGAGCAGTCCGGTCGCCGGCCGGGCCAGCGGCGCGCGGACCGCGAGCAGGACGGCGGCGGCCGGGTCGGCGCGGTCCGTCGGCTGCAGGCGCCCGACGGCGTGCACGCGGTCGCCGCGCCGCACGGCGTCCCAGCCCGCTCCCCCGACCACGAGCACCTCGGCGTGCGCCGCCGACGTGCTGCCGCGGCCGCTGACCGAGCGCGCGTCGAGCCGGACCACCCAGCGGGGGCTGGCCGACGCCCAGGAGCGGACGGGGTCGGCCCTGACGCGCACGGCGTCCGAGGTGGCCACGCCGTCCACGGCCGCGGTGGCCTGCTGGGCCGCGAGCGGCTGCAGGAGGCCGGAGGACCGCTCCACCTGCCCGGCCCCCACCGACACCGCGACCCCCGCGACCAGGACCGCCGCCAGGGCCGCACCGCCGGCGCGGCGTCGCACCGCGCACCCGGCGGCCGCCGCGACGGCGGCCAGGGCCACCGCTGCCAGCACGCCGACCGGGAGGACGAGCGCGACCGCGGCCCACGCCCAGGCGACCGCGGCGGCGGGGACGAGGCGCGCGTCCAGCGGCCGGGCACCGGCCGGCCCGTCCGCGCCCTGCGCCGGGTCGTGGGCCGCGGGCAGCAGCAGGCGCAGCGCGGGGTGCCTGTCCACCGGCGTCACACGACCAGCAGCGGGGTCAGCCGGCCCAGGGCCGCCGGTCCGAAGCCGGGCACCTCGCCGAGCTCCTCCACGGACGTGAAGCGCCCGTGCTCGTCGCGCCAGTCGAGGATCCGCTGGGCGAGCACCGGACCGACTCCCGGCAGGGCGTCGAGCTCGGCGAGGGTGGCGCTGTTGAGGTCCACCGGCCCGGTGGCAGCCGCCGCCCCGCCGCCCGCGGCAGCGCCGCCCGCGGTGGAGGTGGAGCGCGCCGCCGGGGGAGCCGGCGGAGCGCTCGGCAGCTGCTCCCCCGGTGCGGGGACCACCAGCTGCTCGCCGTCCACGAGCGGCCTGGCCAGGTTCACGCGCCGCAGGTCCGCGCCCGGGCGCGCCCCTCCGGCCGCGCGGACCGCGTCGTCGGCGCGCGACCCGGCCGGCAGGCGGACGAGGCCGGGCACCTCCACCTGGCCGACCACGTCGACCACCACCTCCCCGGTCCCCGAGGTGGAGGGGCCGGGGAGCGGGCTCTCGCTCGCCGACGAGGACGACGCGAGCGCCGCCGGCGTGCGCGCCGGCACCGCCACACCGGGCGTCGGCGTGGGCACCGAGGCCCCGCCCGGAGCGGCGGCCGACAGCACCAGCAGCACCACCACCGCGGCCACGACCAGCAGGGCCCCCACCGCCGCCGGCGGTGCCAGGGACCAGCGGGCCTCCCGCAGCCGCTCCGCCAGCGAGGGCCGCCACAGCTGCTCGGTCTCGCGAGCGTCCCGGCGCGCGGCTGAGCGAAGGGACGCCCGGTCGCGCAGGACGGGACCGGGGCCCGGCGCAGCGGCGCTGCGCGCGGGGAGGCCGCCGTCGGCGTCCTCCTGCCAGCCCGAGCCGGGCGCCCCCTCCAGCACCCCACCAGGCTGCCCCGCGCCCCCACCGGCGGGGCGGCCGTCACCGGGCCCTGTGGACGCAGCCCCACGGGCGGGGCCCGCCGCCCGCCCTGTGGGCGGACGACGGGCCCCGTGCGGCGGCGGTCGTCAGCGCGGGGTCAGGCGGGCACCACGTTGACGAGCTTCGGCGCGCGCACGATGACCGTGCGCACCCCGCGGCCGTCCAGCGCCCGCTGCAGCGCCGGGGACGCCAGCGCCTGCTCGCGCAGGGCGTCCTCGGTGATGTCGGCCGGCACCTCGAGGCGGTCGCGCACCTTGCCCTGCACCTGCACCACGCACGTCACCGTCTGCTGCACGAGCAGCGCCGGGTCGGCCTGGGGGAAGGTCTCGAAGGCCAGCGAGCCCTCGTGACCCAGCCGCGACCACAGCTCCTCGGCGATGTGCGGCGCCAGCGGCGCCACCATGAGCACCACCGCCTCCGCGGCCTCGCGCGGGACGGAGGACAGCTTGGTCAGCTCGTTGTTCAGCTCGATGAGCTTGGAGACGGCGGTGTTGAAGCGCAGGCCCTCGTAGTCCGCGGCGACGCCCGCCGCGGTGCGGTGCACCAGCGCGCGGGTGGCGGGGTCCGCGGGGGTGTCCACCACCGTCAGCCCACCGGTCGCCTCGTCGACGACGTTGCGCCACAGCCGCTGCAGGAACCGCTGCGAGCCCACCACCGCGCGGGTCTCCCAGGGTCGGGAGTCGTCCAGCGGGCCCATCGACATCTCGTACACGCGGAAGGTGTCGGCGCCGTACGCCTCGTACATGTCGTCGGGCGTGACGACGTTCTTCAGCGACTTGCCCATCTTCCCGTACTCGCGGGTCACGGGCTCGTCGTGCCAGGTGAACTCGCGCGCCCCGGTGGCGGACGTCGTCTCCACGACCTCGGCGGCGGGCACGTAGCTGCCGCGGACGTCGGTGAACGCGTCGGCCTGGATGTAGCCCTGGTTGAACAGGCGGCGGAAGGGCTCCTCGGAGGAGACGTGGCCCAGGTCGAAGAGCACCTTGTGCCAGAACCGGGCGTACAGCAGGTGCAGCACGGCGTGCTCCACGCCGCCGACGTACAGGTCCACCCCGCCGGTGTCGCGGGTGCCGGGGACCCCCGCGGCACGGTCGGCGCGCGGCCCCATCCAGTACGCCTCGACCTCCGGGTCGACCAGGGCTTGCGAGTTCTGCGGGTCCAGGTAGCGCAGCTCGTACCAGCACGAGCCCGCCCAGTTGGGCATGGTGTTGGTCTCGCGGCGGTACTGCTTCGGCCCGTCGCCCAGGTCCAGGGTGACGTCGACCCACTCGGGCACGCGCGACAGCGGCGGGGAGGGCTCGCTGGTGACGTCGTCCGGCTCGAAGGTGCGCGGGGAGTAGTCGGGCACGTCGGGCAGCAGCACGGGCAGCTGGTCGGCGGGGACGGCGACGGGCAGGCCGTGCTCGTCGTAGACCACCGGGAACGGCTCGCCCCAGTAGCGCTGGCGGCTGAACAGCCAGTCGCGCAGGCGGTAGGTGGTGACGGGGCGGCCTGCGCCGGTGCGCTCGAGGTGCGCGGTGATGCGCTCCTTGGCCTCGGCGACCTCGAGGCCGTCCAGGTCGACGTCGTCGTTGGAGGAGTTGATCGCCGGGCCGGCGCCGGTGTACGCGCCGCCCTCGAAGCCCTCCGGCGGCTGGACCGTGCGGACGACCGGCAGCTCGAAGCGCTCGGCGAAGGCGAAGTCGCGCTCGTCCTGCCCGGGGACCGCCATGATCGCTCCGGTGCCGTAGCCGGCCAGCACGTAGTCCGCGGTGAAGACGGGCACGGCCGTGCCGGTGACGGGGTTGACCGCGTGCAGGCCGGTGAAGACGCCGGTCTTGGTGCGGCCCTCGTCGGTGCGCTCGGCCTCGGTGCGGGCGGCGGCCTGCGTCCGGTAGGCCTCCACGGCCTGCGCCGGGGTGGCCGCGCCACCGGTCCAGCTCTCGGGCGTGCTGGCGGGCCAGGCGGCGGGCAGGTCGTCCAGGGCGGCGTGCTCGGGCGCGACCACCATGAAGGTGACGCCGAACAGCGTGTCCGGGCGCGTGGTGAAGACCTCCAGCCGACCGCCCTCGACGCCGTCGCCGGCCAGGGCGAAGCTGACCTGCGCTCCGGTGGACCTGCCGATCCAGTGCCGCTGCATCGCCTTGACCGCCTCGGGCCAGTCCAGGCGGTCCAGGTCGTCGACGAGGCGGTCGGCGTAGGCGGTGATCCGCATCATCCACTGCCGCAGCGGGCGCTTCACCACGGGGAAGTTGCCGCGCTCGCTGCGCCCGTCGGCGGTGACCTCCTCGTTGGCCAGCACCGTGCCCAGGCCGGGGCACCAGTTCACCGGCGCCTCGGAGACGTACGCCAGGCGCTGGTCGTCCACCAGTCGCCGGCGGGCGACGTCGTCGAGGTCGGCCCAGGACGAGCCGTCCTCGGGCTGGCGTCGGCCGGACTCGTACGCCTCGCGCAGCTCGCTGATCGGGCGGGCCGCGCCGCGGCCGCCGTCGGGGCGGACGGCGTGCGGGTCGTACCAGCTCTCGAAGACCTCGCGGAAGATCCACTGGGTCCAGCGGTAGTAGTCCGGGTCGATGGTGGAGACGGAGCGGCGCGCGTCGTGGGCCAGGCCCAGGCGGCGCAGCTGGCGGCGCATCGTGGCGATGTTCGCCTCGGTGGTGACCCGCGGGTGCTGGCCGGTCTGCACGGCGTACTGCTCGGCGGGCAGGCCGAACGCGTCGTAGCCCAGCGTGTGCAGCACGTTGCGGCCGCTCATGCGCTGGTAGCGGGCCCACACGTCGGTGGCGATGTAGCCCAGCGGGTGCCCGACGTGCAGCCCAGCGCCCGAGGGGTACGGGAACATGTCCATGACGAACAGCGGCTCGCGGCCGGCCACCGCCTCGGCGTCACCCCAGGGGCCGCTGGGGTTGGGCGCCTCGAAGGTGCCCTCGTCGGCCCAGCGCTGCTGCCACGCGAGCTCCAGCTCCGCCGCGAGCTGAGCGGTGTACCGCTGGGGCGGTGCGTCGCTGTGCGCGGGTGCCGGCTGGTCCGTGGTGGTCACGCTGGGAGCTCCTCTCGGTGCCCGGGCGGTCGTCCCGGGCGGCCCCACCAGGGTAGTCGCGGGACGCACCCCCTTTCCGGCGTCCCGGCGCCGCCGCCTCAGCGCAGGAGCGCGCCCCGGCCGCCCGCGACGTCGGCCAGCACCCCGGCCACGCTCAGCGCCGCCGCGCCCATCACGGCGCGGAACCCGGTGCGCCCGTCGGCGGCCGCGCCGACCGCTCCCGCCGCTCCCGCGCACAGCAGCAGCGCCACCGCGGCGGGACCGAGCTCCCGGCGGCGGCGGACCAGCAGCACCGCGTCCGCGGCCGCCACCCCGAGCGCGGCGCCGGTGCGGCTGGTGCGCGGCCCGAGCCGCTGCGGCAGGCCGCGGACGCCGGTGGCGGCGTCCGCCTCGGCGTCGGGCACCGTGTTGGCCAGGTGCGCCGCGAGTCCGAGCAGGCCGGCGGCGGCGCACAGGAGGCGTGGTGCGCGGCGACCGGCGGCGCCGGCGGCCACGGCCGGCAAGGACCCGAAGAACAGCAGGTAGGGCAGCGGGCTGACGGCGGTGCCCTTGAGGCCGAGGTCGTAGCCCAGGGCGCCGGCCAGCCCCACCAGGTGCAGGCGGCCCGTACCCCTGAGGCCGCTGTCCAGGGCCAGCGAGGCCGGCACCGCCGCCGCGGCGGCCAGGACGGCACCGGCCCCCAGGCCCGCGCGCGGCAGGCGGCCGGCGGCCACGGGCTTCTCGGTGCGGCCGGCGGCGGCGTCGAGCGGGGCGTCCAGGGCGTCGTTGGCCCAGCCGACCGCCACCTGGCCCAGCCCCACGGCGGCGGCGACGCGCCCGGCGGTGGTGGCGCGGTGCCCCGGCGCGGCGGCGGCGGCCGCCAGGGCGGCGGCGAAGGAGGTGACGGCAGCGGTCGGCGCGGGGTGGCAGGCGCGGACCAGGTCGACGACGACGGCGACGGCGCGCACGGGCCCCTGCTGCACGCCGCGTCCCACCCGGTCGAGGCTAGGGGCCGGGCGTCACGGGCGCCCCCCGCCGCTGGCGCCGTCGTCCTGAGCGACGTCCGGAGCCACGGGGGGTCCGCGCCACGCCCCCTGGCGCAGGGCGCCCCCGTGGCCGTCAGCGAGGAGGCGGGAGGGGCGTCAGCCGATGGAGCCGGGCTGGTCCTCGGACCGGCGCGAGGGCCGCGAGCGCGCCGGCTCCGCGGCGCTGGGGGCGCGCAGGGCGCGGCGCAGCGCGAGGTCCTGCTCGGCGCGGCCGACCAGCTCGGCCAGACCGCCGGAGTCCCACGGCTCGAGCAGCCCGGAGCCCACCGTCAGCGAGCAGGCCCAGCGGACCAGGGGTGCGTCGGGGCTGCCGAGCAGGCGCACGCGCAGGCGGCGCTCCAGCTCGGCGGGGGTGGTGCCGGTGCCCGGGCCGAGCACCACGAAGAGGTCCTCGCCCCAGCGGCCCACCACGTCGGCGCCGCGCGTGCTGGAGCGCAGCGCGTCGGCGACCCCGCCGACCACCTCCGCGACCGCCTCGGGACCGCCCAGCTCGCGCACCGGCTCGAGGTCTCCGAGCTGGACGAGCGAGGCGTGCATGGCCCCGCTGGTGCGGCGGGCCGCGCCCAGCACGTGGCGGGCGAGCAGGTCCAGGCCGTTGGCGTTGTAGCAGCCGGTGGACTCGTCCACCACGGACACCGCGTCGGCCAGCTGCAGCGCAGCCTCCAGCTCACCGGCGGCCCGGCGCCGGGTGACCAGGACGGCGAGCGCGACGAGCGCACCGACCACCAGGGCGACGCCCAGGCCCGCGGCGGACTCCAGGTCTCCGCGCCCGACCGCGGCCAGGGCCACGGCGATCGTCGCGGCGGCGAGCGGGGCGGCGGCCACGGCCGTGGCGACCCCGCTCAGCGGGACGACGGCCAGGGCACCGCCCAGCACGGGCAGCACGGCCGCCGGCCACGGGGACCCGGTGGCAGCGCAGACCGCGAGGCCGGTCCCGGCGGCAGCCGCCGAACCTCCCCACGTGCCCACCACGAACCCCGCGGTCACCCGCGTGCTCGTGCGCCGCTGCGCCGTCTCAGCCACCTCCACACACGTCCCCTCGGCGCGGAGGGCGCCCGGGGTGAGCGCGCAGCAGCGACGACCACCCGTGAGGGTGAGCACCGGTGCAGCTCCGCACGGGACGAGAGTGCCACACGAAACGCCCGAACCGCCCGTACCCGCAGGGGCCGCGTCCTCCGGTCGGCAGGCACCCCCGAGTTGCCGACCGCGCCCGGCCACCGGACGGTGGCCGGCATGGCAACCACCTCACGCCCGCGCGGTTCAGCCCTCGCCCGCGGCCTGGCGGCCGGAGCCGTCGGGACCACGGTGCTCAACGCCGTGACGTACGCCGACATGGCCTGGCGCGGCCGGCCCGCCAGCACCGCACCCGAGGACACCGTGGAGGCTGCGGTCCGCGCGGCCGGCAGGGACGTGCCGGGCTCCGGCAGCGAGCGCGGCAACCGCCTCACCGCGCTCGGTGCGCTGTCGGGCACCGCCGCCGGCCTGGCGACGGGCGTGCTGGTGAGCGCTGCCCGGGCGGCCGGCCTGCGCTTCTCCGGTCCCGTGGGGGCCGCGGTGACCGGCGCGGTGGCCATGGCCGCCACCGACCTGCCCATGGGTGCGCTCGGGGTCTCCGACCCGCGGACCTGGTCCCGGCAGGACTGGGTGGCCGACGCGGTGCCCCACCTGGCGTTCGGGGTGGCCGCGCACGCCACGCTGCGCGCCCTCGAGCCGACCGGCCCGCAGCGGCGCCGCGCCCCAGCCGGCCTGGTGCTGCGGTCGGCGCTGCTCGGGGTGGCCGCCGGCAGCCGCAGCAGCCTGGGCCTGCTGGCCCCGGCCCTGACCTCGTCGGCGTCCGCGGGCGCCAAGGCGCTGGCGGTGCTGCCGGTGGTCGGCGAGCTCGTGGCGGACAAGGCCCCCGGGACCCCGGCCCGCACGTCAGCGCAGGGCCTGCCTGCCCGGTTCGTCTCCGCGACCGGTGGGGCGGCGGCGCTGGCGGCGCGCGAGCACGCCAACGCCGTGGTGCCCTCCGTGGCCGCCGCCGCCGGTGCCGCCGGTGGGGCGTGGGGCGGTCTGGCCTGGCGGCGCTGGGCGTCGGCGCGGGTGCCGGACTGGCAGGCGGCGCTGGTGGAGGACGGCGTCGCCGTGGGCCTCGCCGCGCTGGCGTGCCTGACCGGCCGGCGGGCTGCCCGCGCGTCTACCCTGGACGACCCGGCGCCCGTCGGGCGTTGACCCTGCTGCAGGCCCCGCCCGCGCCGAAGACCAGCCGATCACCTGGAGGACCCCATGACGCAGACCACCGCCACCACCGCCCCCGCCGAGCCGCAGGCCGCCGCCGAGGACGACGACTGGCTCACCGGGGCCACCGCCTGCTCCATCGAGAACGGCGAGGACTGCGAGGCGTGCCAGTGACGGCTCGCTGAGCCGCGCTGCCCCCGGGCAGCGACACGAAGACCGTCAGGAGCCCTCGCGGGCCCTGGCGGTCTTCCTGTCGTTGGCCTTCTGCAGAGCTGCGACGAGCTCGTCCTTGGTCATCGACGACCGGCCGGGCACGTCGAGGCGACGCGCCAGGTCGAGCAGGTGCTCCTTGGTGGCGTTCGCGTCCACGCCGCCGGCGGTGGGCCGGTCGGTGTCCGCACCGCCGGCGGCCTGGGCGTCGGAGGGGCCCTTGCGGCCGCCCTCCTTGGGCTCCCAGTGGTCGCCGACCTTCTCGTGGGTGTGCTTCAGCGCCGAGAAGGCCGTGCGCCGCGCCCGCTCCTCCGTGTTCGGCGCGTCCGCGTAGGTCTCCTCCGCGGAGTCGTGCGCCTTCGCGAACGTCGCCTGCGCCTTCTCGTCCGAGCGCTGCAGCGTGCTCGGCAGCTCGCCCTCGCGGACCTTCCCGGACTCCGTGGTCATCGCCATGGCCGTCCCCTACCCGCGCGCGGGCCCGGCGAACCCGCCCCGCTCCCGGGTCACCCGTCAGGCGGCGGGAGCGACCTGGGCGGTGCAGAAGGCGCAGCGCGTGGCCTGCACCGGGATCTTCGACAGGCACTCGGGGCACTCCCGGACGGGCGCCTTCGGCTCCGGCTGCGTGCGGTAGCGCGCCATGAGCGTGTTCACCGGCTTGACCACGAGGAAGTACAGGACCGCCGCGGTGATGAGGAACGCGATGACCGCGTTGATGAACGCCCCGATGCCGAACTCGCTGCCGTTGATGCTGAAGGACAGCGCCGAGAAGTCCCTGACCCCGCCGAAGACGCCGAGGAGCGGGGTGAGCAGGTTCTCGGTGAAGGACTTCACCAGGGCGCCGAAGGCTGCGCCGATGAGCACGGCGATGGCCAGGTCGACCACGTTGCCGCGCAGGATGAACTCGCGGAAGCCCTTCACAGCTCCTCCTCGGGTGCATGAGCGTCCGTCGTCGCCGGAGCGCACCGAAGCATGGCAGCGGGAGGGGTCCACCGGCAGGGGTACGGGTGGACCCGTCGCGACCGACCGGACACCATGGCGCCAGGCGCCGCCACCGCTGACGGCGCCGGAGGGAGGACCCCCGTGACCACCACCGCCGCCGCGCCGTCCACGGGCGCCACCAGCGCCGAGAGCGGGCCCAGGTGGCCCGACCCCCGCGCTGACGCCCTGTCCGGACCGGGGCTCGGGTCGCTCTCGGTGGCCTCGCTGCTCGCGGCCTCCGCGGTGCGCCACGCCGACCGCACGGCTGTCGTCTGCGGTGACCAGCGCGTCACGTACGCGCAGCTGTGGGACCAGGCCCGCGCGTACGCCGGCGCCTTCCGCGCCCGGGGCGTCGGGCCCGGTGACCGCGTGGCCGTGCTCGTGCCCAACGTGCCGGACTTCCCCCGCGTCTACTTCGGGCTGCTCGCGCTGGGCGCCGTCGTCGTCCCCGTCCACCTGCTCTTCACCGCCGACGAGGTCGAGCACGTGGTGCGCGACTCCGGAGCCACCCTCGTCGTGGCCGCCGCACCGGTGCTGGCGGCGGCGCTGCCCGCCGCCGCAGCCGCAGGGGTGCCGGTGGTGACCGTGCTGGTGCCGGACGAGCAGCGCGACAAGGTCCCGGCCCCGCGGCTCGAGGACGAGGCGCGCGCGGCGGAGCCCCTGGAGCGCCTCGTGCCGACGCCGCCGCTGGCGCCGGCCACGGTGCTGTACACCTCCGGCACCACCGGACGGCCGAAGGGCGCGGTCGGCAGCCACCTGGCGATCGTCGAGAACGTCAACGTGGTGCTCATCGACTGCTTCGACATGAGGACCGGGGACGTCGTCTTCGGCGGCCTGCCGCTCTTCCACACCTTCGGGCAGGTGTGCGTCATGAACACCGCCTTCCGCGTCGGCGCCACGGTGCTGCTCCTGCCGAAGTTCGACCCGGCGACCGCCCTGGGGATCATGGAGCGCGAGGGCGCGAGCATCTTCATCGGCGTTCCCACCATGTACGGCGCCCTGCTGCAGGCCGCTGGACCGCACGGTGAGGGCGGTGGCCAGCTGCCGCCGCTCAGGTACGCCATCTCCGGTGGGGCGGCGCTGCCCGAGGCCGTGCTCGACAGGTTCCAGCAGGTGTTCGGGGCTCCGGTGCACGAGGGGTACGGCCTCACCGAGACCTCCCCGGTGGCCTCCTTCAACCGGGTCGGCGAGCCCGCGGTCGCGGGGTCGGTGGGCTTCCCGGTGTGGGGGGTCGAGGCGGAGGTCACCGACCCGGCGCACCCCGAGACCATCGCCGTGCTGCCCGCCGGGGAGCGCGGCGAGCTGGTCGTCCGCGGGCACAACCTCTTCAAGGGCTACCTCGGCGACCCCGACGCCACCGAGGACGCCGTGGTCGACGGGTGGCTGCGCACCGGGGACATCGCGACGAAGGACGACGAGGGGCGCATCCGCATCGTCGACCGCGCCAAGGACATGATCATCCGCAACGGGTACAACGTGTACTGCCGCGAGGTGGAGGAGGTGCTGGTCCGCTACCCCGGCGTCGCGTCGGTGGCGGTCTTCGGCGTGGCCGACGACGAGCACGGCCAGGAGGTGCACGCCGCCGTCGTGGTGGAGGACTCTGAGGCCGGTCGCTCCTTCGACCCCGACGCCATGGTGGCCGAGGCGCGCCAGCACCTGGCCGCCTACAAGTACCCGCGCGTGGTGCACGTGCGCCCGGCCCTCCCCCAGGGGCCTTCCGGCAAGGTCCTCAAGCGCGAGCTGGTCGCCGAGTACGAGGGCTGATCGGGAGACGCGAGAGGGCGGCACCCCTGCGGGTGCCGCCCTCTCCACCTGGTGGAGCTGAGGGGATTCGAACCCCTGACCCCCTCCATGCCATGGAGGTGCGCTACCAGCTGCGCCACAGCCCCGTCCGCCCGATCACGACCCCTTCTCAGGAGCCCCCGTTCAGGACGTGACGACAACTGTAGCGCCTCCTGCGAGGTGCCCCGGGCAGGGGTCCCCGCCCGCGCGCCCGGCGCGTCAGACGACGGCGCCCGCCGACCGCTCCGCGCTGGAGAGGCCGTGGGCGCCGTCGGCGTTCGTGCGGCCCTCGCGCTCCTCCCCCACACCGCGCGGGCCCAGGTCGTAGCCGCGCAGCACCCACCGGCCGAACCGGCGCTCCACCACGGCCCAGCGGCCGTTGCCGAGCGAGGCGAACTGGGCCCACGCCTCCGCCGGCAGGCCCAGGAGGGCCAGGACGCCCGCCCTGAGCGCCCCGCTGTGCGAGGCCGCCACGAGCAGCCCGCCGTCTGGGGTCGCGGCGGCGTGCCGCTCCAGGGACGCCGCGACGCGGGCGCCGAGCTCGCTGCGCTTCTCCCCGCCGCCGATGCGCAGGTCCTCGCCCGAGCGCCAGGCGCGGTGCCCGTCGGGCCAGTGGTCGGCGATCTGCTGGTGCAGCAGCCCCTGCCAGGCACCGGCGTCGAGCTCGCGCAGGCCCGGGTCCTCCACGGCGCGCAGGTCCGTCAGCTCCTCCAGGCGGGCCGCGGTGGCACGGGCCCGGGACAGGTCGGAGCTGACGAGGCGGTCGGGGCGCATCGCCGCGATCTGCACGGCGGCGGCGCGGGCCTGCGCGTGGCCCACCTCGTCGAGGGGGGTGTCGAGCTGGCCCTGGAAGCGGCCCTCGGCGTTGGAGGTCGTGCGTCCGTGCCGCCAGAGCACGAGCCGCGAGGCACCACCGCCGGCCGCGGTCACCGCGCGAGCCCCGCCGCTCCGGCGTCGTGGGCGCTCCTCGGGCCGGTGACGTCCTCCGGCAGCTCGATGGCCGGACCGTCCTTCCAGAGCCGCTCGAGCGCGTAGTACTGGCGGTCCTCGGCGAGCTGGACGTGGACGACGACGTCGGAGAAGTCGAGCAGCACCCAGCGGGCCTCGGCCATGCCCTCGCGGCGGACGACGTCGGCGCCGAGCTGGTGCAGCGCGTCCTCGACGGCGTCGACCACGGCGCGCACCTGGCGGTCGTTCGCAGCGGCGGCCAGGACGAACACGTCCGTGATCACCAGCTGCTCGCTGACGTCCAGGGCGAGCACCTCGGTGGCGCCCTTCTCGGAGGCCGCGCGAGCGGCCGCGACGGCCAGCTCCACGGCTCGGGGGGTGGCGGTCACCGACCCAGGATGGCACGGACCGCGCCCGCCGCCCGAACCGTCGCCGCGACGGGACGATCAGCCGCGGTAGAGGCCGTGCTTGGCGATGTGCTGGACCACCCCGTCCGGCACCAGGTACCAGACGGGCAGGCCCTGGCGGACGCGCTCGCGGCAGTCCGTGGAGGAGATCGCGAGCGCCGGCACCTCGAGCAGGTGCACCGCCCCGGCGGGCAGCGAGCCGGAGGCGGGGACCGCGAGCTCGTGCCCGGGACGGGTGACCCCGACCAGGCTGGCCAGCTCGGCGAGGCGCTCGGCGTCCTTCCACGTGAGCATCTGCGCCAGCGCGTCAGCGCCCGTGATGAAGTACAGCTCCGCGTCGGGGCGCTGCGCGCGCAGGTCCGACAGGGTGTCCACAGTGTACGTCGGACCCGGCCTGTCGACGTCCACCCGGCTCACGGTGAAGCGCGGGTTGGAGGCGGTGGCGATGACCGTCATGAGGTAGCGGTGCTCGGCCGGTGACACGGCCCGCGCGCTCTTCTGCCACGGCTCGCCGGTGGGGACGAAGACGACCTCGTCCAGCTCGAAGCGCGCGGCGACCTCGCTGGCGGCCACGAGGTGGCCGTTGTGGACGGGGTCGAACGTCCCGCCCATCACCCCGATCCGGGGCCTGCCGGAGGCGGGCTCCGGCGCCGGGGCCGGTGAGCTGGTCAGCGGCGTGGTCAGTGGCGGTTGCCGACGCTGCGGAACGCCCACAGGATCGCCAGCAGCAGCAGGAAGACCGCGAACGCCATGAGGCCCCACAGGAGCGGGGGCATCCCCGAGTGCTCAGCGGGCGTGTTGGCGCCGGTGGCGCTCATGACCAGGGCGACCAGCACAGCGCCTCCACGAGGTGTTCCAGGGCACCGGCGCCGGGACCGGCGGGTGCGGGACGTCTACCGGCAGCAGTCTGCCAGGTCACCAGGGCCTGACGTCGCCCAGGGCGGCCGGTGGGGGTGTCCGCTCGCCGCGGGCGCGCAGCGTCTCCCTGTCGACCACCTCGATGCCCACCGCGCGCCAGCCCGGCAGGTCGGCGGTGCGGCGGTTCTCCGCCCACATCCGCAGCCCGAGCGCGGCGGCGTCGTCGACGTCCTCCGCCTCGTCCCAGTAGCTGATCTCCGCGCGCTCGTCGTTGTACCGCACCGTCGCCGGGAACGGCTGCGCCTCGACGAGGCGGACCAGGGCGGCGTGGAGCTGCTGGCGGGGCACCCGAGGGCCGGCGAAGGTCACGCTCACGTGCCAGAGCACGGGCTGCTGGGGCGACCGCCCCCAGTCCGCCCCGGCGCCGCCGGGCAGCTGCTCGAGGCCGGGCAGGGGCGCGTCTCCGCCCTCGCCCCCACCGGGCGCGAGCACCAGCCGGGGCGGCTGCGGCTGGCTCGGGGCGTCGTCCACGGGGGTGTCTCCGTTCTGGGGGTCCTACGGCGTGGCCGCGGGCTGGCGGTCTCTCGAGGCGGCGGGCGCGTCTCCGGTCCCACCCTGCCGCCGGCGCGGCAGCAGCACCAGGTCGTCCCGGTGCACGAGCACCCGGTCGTACCCGGGCCCGAGGGCGTCGAGCCGCTCCCGGGTCGAGCGCCCGAGCAGGTCGGGCACCTCCGCCGATGAGTAGTTGACCAGGCCGCGGGCCACGGCGTGGCCGCTTTCGTCGCACAGGTCCACCGGGTCGCCCGCCTCGAAGGAGCCGTCGACGGCCACCACGCCCGCGGGCAGCAGCGACGCGCCACGGCGCACCACGGCGGCCACGGCGCCCGGGTCGAGCACCAGGGTCCCCTGCGGGCTGGCGGCGTGCGCGAGCCAGAGCATGCGCGTGCGGGGCCGGCTGCCCGTGGGGGTGAACCAGGTGCCGACGTCCTCGCCGCGCAGCGCCTCCCCGGCCTGCGCCGCCGAGGCCAGGACGGTGGCGATGCCGGCGCCGGTCGCGATGGCCGCGGCGTCGAGCTTGGTGGTCATGCCCCCGGTGCCCACGCCGCTGCTGGAGCCGCCCACCACGACGGCCTCCAGGTCCGCCGGGCCGGAGACCAGCGGCACGCGCCGGGAGCCGGGCCGGCTCGGCGGCCCGTCGTAGAGGGCGTCCACGTCCGACAGCAGCACGAGGGCGTCGGCGTGGACGAGGTGGGCCACCAGCGCGGCGAGCCGGTCGTTGTCACCGAAGCGGATCTCGGCGGTGGCCACGGTGTCGTTCTCGTTGACGACCGGGAGGACGCCCATCCCGAGCAGCCGCTCCAGGGCGCGCTGGGCGTTGCGGTACTGGGTGCGCCGGATGACGTCGTCGGCGGTGAGCAGCACCTGCCCCACGGTGAGGCCGTGGGCGGCCGCGGCGGAGGTGTACCGGGCCACCAGCAGGCCCTGGCCCACGCTGGCGGCCGCCTGCTGGGTGGCCAGGTCGCGGGGGCGGCGGGCGAGCCCGAGCGGCCCGAGGCCCGCGGCGATCGCGCCGGAGGACACGAGCACCACCTGCGTCCCGGCCTGCACGCGCTCGACGAGCGCGTTGACCAGCGCGATGAGGCGCGCGTCGTCGATGCCCCCGCTGGGCTGCGTCAGGGACGAGGAGCCCACCTTGACGACGACGCGGCCGGCCGCGGCCAGGGCGGACCTGTCGGCCAGCCGCGGCGGGACCTCACGGCCGTCCTCGCCGTCGCGGCCGGCTGCGCTCACCCCTCGTCTCCGGCGTCGGTCCAGATGCCGGCGCGGCGCTCGTCGGCCAGCTCCTCGCGGGCCTCGCGCTTGGCGGAGCGGCGCTCCTCGTACAGCTCGCGCTTCTCCTCGCGGCTGGCGCGGCCGGACCCCTCCAGGCGCAGGTCGGTGCCCCGGGGGCCCACGGCCGCGTCGGTGCCCACGAGGGTGGGCTCCCAGTCGAAGACGACGGCGTCGTCCCCCGGGCCGATGACCACGGTGGAGCCGGCCACGGCACCGGCCTTGAAGAGCTCCTCCTCCACGCCGAGCCGCGCGAGCCTGTCGGCGAGGTAGCCGACCGCCTCGTCGTTGGCGAAGTCGGTCTGGCGGACCCACCGCTCGGGCTTGGCGCCGCGGATGCGGAACACCACGTCGTCCTGCGCCTCGGCGTGCGCGGGCGCACCCTCGCGCCGCACCGTGAAGCCCGCGTCGTCGACCGCGCGCGGGCGCAGGATGGTGCGCGCCACGGGCGCCTCGGGCGCCTCCTCGCGGGCGCGCTTCACCAGGGCGGCCATCGCGAAGGACAGCTGGCGCAGCCCCTCGTGGCTGGCGGAGGAGACCTCCAGGACCGACAGACCGCGGGCCTCGAGCTCCGGCCGCACCAGCTCGGCGAGCTCCTTGGCCTCGGGGACGTCCACCTTGTGGAGCACCACGAGGCGAGGACGGTCGGGCAGCGGCACCGAGGCGGGGCCCGTGGCGTCGGGCGCGACCGGGTACGCCGCCAGCTCCGCCTCGATGACGTCGAAGTCGGTGATGGGGTCGCGCCCGGGGTCGAGGGTGGCGCAGTCGAGCACGTGGACCAGGGCCGCGCAGCGCTCCACGTGGCGCAGGAACTCCAGGCCGAGCCCCTTGCCCTGGCTGGCGCCGGGGATAAGCCCGGGCACGTCGGCCACGGTGAAGCGCTCGTCGCCCGCGGTGACCACACCGAGGTTGGGCACGAGCGTGGTGAAGGGGTAGTCGGCGATCTTCGGCTTGGCGGCCGACAGGGCACCCACCAGGCTCGACTTGCCCGCGCTGGGGTAGCCGATGAAGGCGACGTCGGCGAGGCTGCGCAGCTCCAGCACCACGTCCTCGGCCTCGCCGGGCTCGCCCAGCAGGGCGAACCCGGGCGCCTTGCGCCGGGCGCTGGCGAGCGCGGCGTTGCCCAGCCCGCCGCGGCCGCCCGCAGCCACCACGAAGCGCGTGCCGGGCCCGACGAGGTCGGCGATGATCTCGCCGTCGGCGCTGCGGACCGTGGTGCCCTCCGGCACCGCCATCACGAGGTCCTCGCCGTCACCGCCGTTGCGGTGCCCGCCCGCGCCCTGCTTGCCGTTGGTGGCGCGGCGGTGCGGGGCGTGGTGGTAGTCGAGCAGCGTGGTGGTGGAGGTGTCGACCTCCAGCACCACGTCACCGCCGCGCCCGCCGTTGCCGCCGTCGGGGCCGCCGAGCGGCTTGAACTTCTCGCGGTGCACCGACGCGCACCCGTTGCCGCCGCTGCCCGCTGCCACGTGCACCACGACGCGGTCGACGAACGTCGCCACCGGGCCATCTCCTCTGGTCGAGCCGGTCGTGCTGGTCGCACGTCCGTGCGCACCGGCGTGCGGTACGCACGAGGGGGCGGCCGGTGGTCCGGCCGCCCCCTCGGTGGTCCGCCGCGTCAGGCGCGGCGTCCCGGTGAAGCTGTCGCTGTGCTCAGGCCTCGACGGCCACGGGCACGACGGCGACGACGCGGCGACCGCCGCGCGTGCCGAACTGCACCGAGCCCGCAGCCGTGGCGAACAGCGTGTCGTCGCCGCCGCGGCCGACGTTGTCGCCCGGGTGGAAGTGGGTGCCGCGCTGGCGGACGATGATCTCGCCGGCGCCGACGACCTGGCCGCCGAAGCGCTTCACGCCGAGGCGCTGGGCGTTCGAGTCGCGGCCGTTGCGGCTGGAGCTGGCGCCCTTCTTGTGTGCCATCTCAGTGCTCTCCTGTGCTCGGTCTGTGCTCGGGTCGGCGTCAGCCGATGGCCGTGATGCGCAGGCGGGTCAGCTCCTGGCGGTGGCCCTGGCGCTTCTTGTAGCCGGTCTTGTTCTTGTACTTCTGGATGACGATCTTCGGGCCGCGCTCGGCCCGGAGGACCTCGGCGGTGACGGTCGTCTTGGCCAGGGCGTCGGCGGCGCTGGTCACGGTCTCACCGTCGACCAGCAGGAGCGGCGTCAGCGAGACGGACGAGCCGGCCTCCCCCGCCACCCGGTCGACGACGAGCACGTCGCCGACGGCGACCTTCTCCTGGCGGCCGCCGGCGCGGACGATGGCGTACACGTGTCGCTCACTCTCTGCTGGAACTGCTGGACTGGCTGGTCACTTCTGGTCTTCGGCGCACCGCTGCACCCCGAGCGGGGTGGGCCGTGTGCTGCAGCGGTGGTGCTCCCGGGGGTGCTCGCCGCAGGCGGGCACCGACGCACGGGGGCGCACCGACGCACCAGGATACGGATCGCTCCCCGTGAGCGTCAAAGCGGCTGGCGCGGCGTCAGCCGCGGGCCTCCTCGTCCTCCTCGGGGACGACGGCGGAGGCCTCGGCACCCGGCTCCTCCACCCACCCCGCGGCGTCGTCGGCCTGCTGGTCGGCCTGCTGGTCGCCCGGGGGCGGGAGCTCCACCTCGACCGTCGCGACCTCGACCACGTCGACCACCTCGACCACCTCGCGCTCCACCGCGAGCTCCGCGGCGGGCAGGGGGTCCTCGGACTCCACCGCACCGTCGGCGGGCGGCGCCTCGGGGGACAGCTGGCCGCCCCCGAGGGCGGCGAGCAGGGCCGCGGCCTCCAGCGAGGGCCCCTGGGGCGCGGGAGCGCTCGGGCCGGGCCTCAGCGTGGCGAGGGCGATGCCGTTCATGGCCTCGCGGACCGCGTCGCGGGCGGCCTCCTCGCGGCTGCGGGCCTCGCCGTCGCCGCGCGCCCCGCCGTCGGCCGCGTCGGTGGCAGCGGCGCTCTCGTGCCGGTCCCCGCGCTCGGCCCGGTCGGTCCGCGCGCCGCGCGCACCCCGCTCCGCGCCGCGGTCCTGCTCGGGGCGGGACTCGACACGGGGCTCCGGGCGGGACTCCGGGCGGGGCTCGGGGCGGGACTCGGCGCGGGACTGCCGGTCGCCGCGCTCCTGGCGCTCGCCCTTGTCCTGCCGGTCGCCGGCCCGCTGCTCGCCGCGGCCACGGGGCGGACCCGGCACCGGCGGGTGCCCGCCGTTGCCGCCACCCCCGTTGCCGCCACCCCCGTTGCCGCCGCCGCTGTGGGAGGCGTGGCCGGACAGGTCGTCCTGCACCACCACCCCGCGCCCGGCGCAGTGCTCGCACGGCTCGCTGAAGGTCTCCAGCAGGCCCTGGCCCACGCGCTTGCGGGTCATCTGCACCAGGCCCAGGGAGGTCACCTCGGCCACCTGGTGCTTGGACCTGTCGCGGCCCAGGCACTCCACGAGGCGGCGCAGCACGAGGTCGCGGTTGGACTCGAGCACCATGTCGATGAAGTCGACGACGACGATGCCGCCGATGTCGCGCAGCCTCAGCTGGCGCACGATCTCCTCGGCGGCCTCGAGGTTGTTGCGCGTGACCGTCTCCTCGAGGTTGCCCCCCGAGCCGGTGAAGCGGCCGGTGTTGACGTCGACCACGGTCATGGCCTCGGTCCTGTCGATGACCAGGGAGCCACCCGACGGCAGCCACACCTTGCGCTCGAGGGCCTTGGCGATCTGCTCGTCGATGCGGTGGTGGGCGAAGGCGCTGCCGCCCTGGCCCTCGGTGTCCCAGCGCGTGACGCGCTCGGCGAGGTCGGGGGCCACCGCGTCGACGTAGGGCTTGATCGAGCCCCACGCCTCCTCGCCCTCCACCACCAGGTGGGCGAAGTCCTCGTTGAAGACGTCGCGGACCACCTTGATGACGAGGTCGGGCTCGCCGTGCAGGAGCGTCGGCGGGGTGACCTGCTTGGCCCGCGCGGAGATCTCCTCCCACTGCGCGGTGAGGCGCTCGACGTCGCGGCGCAGCTCGGACTCGCTGGCCCCCTCGGCCGCCGTGCGCACGATGACGCCGGCGTCCTCGGGCACGACCTCCTTGAGGATCGACTTCAGCCGCGAGCGCTCGGTGTCGGGCAGCTTGCGGGAGATGCCGGTCATGGTGCCGCCGGGGACGTACACGAGGTAGCGGCCGGGCAGGGAGACCTGGCTGGTGAGGCGGGCGCCCTTGTGGCCGATCGGGTCCTTGGTGACCTGCACCAGCACCGGGTCGCCCGACTTGAGCGCCGACTCGATCTTCTTGGCCTGGCCGGACAGGCCCGCGGCCTCCCAGTCCACCTCGCCGGCGTACAGCACGGCGTTGCGGCCGCGGCCGATGTCGACGAAGGCGGCCTCCATGCTCGGCAGCACGTTCTGCACGCGGCCGAGGTGGACGTTGCCGATCATCGAGGTCTGCTGCTTGCGCGCCGAGTAGTGCTCCACCAGCACGCCGTCCTCGAGGACGGCGACCTGGGAGCGCCCGCCGCGCGTGCGCACGACCATGGTCCGCTCGACGCTCTCGCGCCGCGCCAGGAACTCGGCCTCGGACAGCACGCGGGGACGCCGTCCCCCGTCGCGGCCGTCGCGGCGGCGCTGGCGCTTGGCCTCCAGGCGGGTCGAGCCCTTCACCGCGGTGACGTCACCGCTGTCGGAGGACTCCGCGCGCGAGCGGCGCGAGCGGGACCTGGACCGGGAGCTGGTGGAGCCGCTCTCGGGCTCGCCCGCCTCGTCGGCGTCGTCGCCCCCTCCGCGGCGCCGGCGACGGCGGCGGCGACGGCTCGTGGAGGAGGCCCCCTCGGCGTCGCCGTCGTCGGTGTCGTCGGTGTCGTCGGAGTCCTCGGACTCGTCGGCCGCGTCCGCGTCGTCGGTCTCGTCGGAGGCCTCGGACGCCTCAGCGGCGTCGCCGGAGACCGCCTCGGCGTCCTCACCGGCGTCCTGGGCGACGGTCTCCGACGTCGTCTCGTCGGAGTCCTCACCGGTGCGGCGGCGGCGGCCCCGACCACCGCGGCGGCGGCGTCCGCGGCGCGGGCGCGAGCCGCCGTCCTCGGCGTCGTCATCGACGTCGGCGCTGTCGTCGGCCTCGTCGGCGCTGTCGTCGGCCTCGTCGGCGCTGTCGTCGGCCTCGTCGGCGCTGTCGCCGGCCTCGTCGGCGCTGTCGTCCACCGCGTCGTCGGTCGTGCTCGCGGCGGGCTCGCGGTCCTCCGCCTGCTCGGCGGCCGCGGCGTCCAGAGCCTCGGCCGCGTCGCCGTCGAGCGCGGTGGCGTCCAGGGCGTCGTCCTCGACGACGTCCTCGACCGCAGCGAGCTCGTCAGCGGCGACCGGCTCGGCCACCGCGGGGGCGGGCTCCGGCGGGGCGGTCCCCGCAGCGGGCTCCGGCGCCTCCACCGGCGGCCCGGCGGGGCGGCTGGCCGCGCGGCGGCGCCGGGGCCGGCGCCCTGCGGTCGGCTCGCCGTCCGGCGAGCCGACCGCGGCGTCGGGGCGGTCGGAGCCGGCGGGGGCGGCGGCCGCGACCGCACCGGTCTCGTCGGCCGCCGGGGCGCTGCCGCGCCGGCGGGAGGTCCTCGCAGCGGGGGCCTCGGTGGCGACGGCCTCGGCGGCCGGCTCAGCGGCGGCCGCCTGGAACAGCGGCAGGGCGCTGCTGGCCGCCGGGCGCGCGGCGGGGGCCGCCGCAGGCGGGGCGTCCGGGGACGGCTGGTCGGTGCCAGCGGCCTCGGACGTGAAGGCGACGGCGGGCGGACCGGCCGGGCGCGAGACCGCGCGGTGGTGCCCGCGGCGGCGCCGCGGTGTCCCCGCGTCGGCGGTCGTGCCGTCGTCGTCGACGTCGTTGCTGGTGCTCACGGGAGCTCCGTCCACCCCGGGTACCGGCCACACCACCGGTGCTCGGGTGCTCGGCCCACCGCCCGCGAGCGGTGGGGAAGTCTGGTGGCCGGGAAGGAGCGCCGCTGGGTTCGTGGCCCCGGCGCGGTCCTGCCCGGCGTCGGCGGCGGCCTGAGGACACCGGGGGACCGGTGCCCCTGCCGCCCGCGCGGCG
The DNA here is from genome assembly GCF_006335115.1 of Streptomyces sp. NP160. Taxonomy (GTDB): domain Bacteria; phylum Actinomycetota; class Actinomycetes; order Actinomycetales; family Quadrisphaeraceae; genus Quadrisphaera. Next base: position 159,748 of record NZ_VDMJ01000015.1, on the reverse strand, counting down.
CGCCTGCGCGCCTGCGAGCCACCGGTGAGGGGCTGCGGCGCGGAGTCGGGCCACCACCACGAGCGGCGAGGTCGTCGTCGGGACTGCCGTCAGGTGTGATGTGCCGGCCGTCCACGGCCATCCTCCCACAGCCCGTCCAGCCCCTCCGCGGCGCGCCCCCCTGGACGGGGTGCGCGCCCGGGGAGCCGGGCCTCAGAGGTAGCGCTCGGGGTCGAAGTCGGACAGCGGGATCACGCGGACCCGCGGCAGCACCTCGGTGAAGGCGTGGACGTGGTCCTCGAGGTCGAAGACCTGCAGCCCGCGACCCACCAGGTCACCGAAGGTGGAGCTGACGAACTCGCGGAAGCCGAGCAGCCCGACCCGGCGGCCGTCGGTCTCGAGCACCCGGCGCAGGTGGGCGGTGAAGTCGCCGTCGTGGCTGGCCAGCAGCACGTCGCCGGGGCGGTCGGCGATGGCGTCCAGGGTGCGCTGGATGCCCAGGTCCACCACCTTCTCGCCGGGGCCGCCGGCCAGGGGGATCGGCCGGTAGTCCATGGCCAGCAGGGCCTGCACGAAGCTCATCGGCATCGAGCCTGACGTGGCGTTGAGGAAGAACAGCGCCCGCACGGGCTGGCCCCACGCCTCGGCCGCGAAGTCGCGCACGCGGTCCCAGCGAGGCCGCTCCCCCGGCGCCGGCCGGCGTCCCAGCACGCTCATCCCCAGGGTGGCGTCGATGTTCTCGCCGTCCACCAGGAGGTACGTCATCCGCTGCGCCGCACCCGGGGACTCGCTCGCTGCCACCGAGGCAGCGTAGCCATCCGCCCGGACGTCGGCGCCGAACCAGCACCGGGGACCGGAGGCGGGAGGGGTGCCGCCGGCCCCCCGAGGGCCGCCCGACGCCCGCCCGACGCCCGCCCGACGCCCGCCCGACACCGACGGCGGGCGTGCCCGCAACACGCCGACCACACCGTGCCACCGGACGGTCACTGCGTGATGATGGGGGCACCCGTCCCCGGAGGCCCCGAGATGCCCGACCCCCGGGCCCACCGGAGCGAGCCGCAGGCCCCGGCGCCCGAGCACGCGCGCCACCGCGCACCGCGCGGCACCGCCGTGCGGCGGCGAACAGCCCTCCTCGCGCTCGGCCTCGTCGTGGTGGCCGCCGCCGTGGTCGCCGTCGCCGTCGCGCGCCAGCCGCCGGGTCCTCCCACCTCAGGCCCCGCCACCTCCGCGAGCACCCCGTCGAGCGCCTCCTCGGCCGGCTCCGACGGGACGGGCACCGGTGCCGCGGGCTCGGGCGCGGACCCGTCGTCGGCCGAGGGCGCGGTGCAGGCCGCCGCAGTCTGGCTCGCCGGGCAGCCGGGGCGAGCGGGGCAGCCGGGGGGCGTCGCCGTGGATCCCGAGCTGTACGACGACCTCGCCAGCTCCGCCCAGCTCGCCTCCCGCCTCGTGCCGGCCCCCGTCGCGGCCGGGAGCGGCGACGTCGCCGCGCAGTGGGTGGTGGCCGGGCCCTCGCTGCGCGACGAGGCGGCGCCGGGCAGCTGGACCGCGCAGGCGCTCGCCGGCTCGAGGACGGTCGCCGTCTTCGGCGACGGCGACGGCCGCGTGGAGGTGCGCGAGCTGGACGGCACCGCCGCCAGCGGCGAGCCGGTGGTGCCGCTGGCGGCAGGTGCGGACCGGACCACCTCGCCCCCGGTGACCTCCGCTCCCCCGCGAGCGACGGCGACCGCGGCCGACGCGGCCGCCCTCGCCGAGCTGCAGCGCAACCCGCGGCTCGACTTCTCCCCCCGGGCCCGGGAGGCGCTGCGCGACCAGCGGGTGGACCTGCGCCTGGCAGCGCTCCTCGCGCAGCTGGCAGCCCAGCAGCCCCTGTCGGTGTCGGACCTCCCCGCGGGGGGAGGAGGGACCGAGCCGCTGCGCACGGTGGTCATCGACGGCATCGCGGGTCAGCCGGTGGGGGCCGACCCGGACGCGCTGGCCCAGCTGGAGCGGCAGCTGACGGCCCAGGACCCCTCCTACCGGGCCACCCCGCAGGAGGAGCGGGATGGCCCGGCGCAGGTGCTGCGCCTCGTCCTGCCCTCCGCCGGCGTCTGACGCCCACCCGGACGGCACCGCCGAGCAGCCGCGGGCAGCGGTCCCGGCCGGCGGTCGGGGGCAGGAGGAGCCCGGCGGAGACCCCCTCCCGGTCTGGCGCGGCGTGTGGGCCGAAGGGATGATGGGCGCGGCCGGACGCAACGGTGAGCAACGACACCGCCACAGACGGTGCCCGCCGTTCGGCTGGGAAGGAGATCTCGTGCGCGCAGCACCCCGCGCCTCGAGGCGAGGACTGCTCGTCGGCGCCCTGGTGGCGGTGTCGGTCCTCGGTCCGGCGTCCGCGGCCTCCGCCGCCCAGCAGCCGGCGGGCGGGACCACCACCGACGACGCGTACATCCGGGTGGCCCACCTCGTCCCGGGCTTCGGCGGCGTGACCATGACCGCCACCCTCACCGCCTTCGACGGCGCCACCCGCCAGCTGACCCTGGCACCGGAGGCCACCTACGGCGCCATCACGGGGTACGAGCCGCTGCCGGCCGGCTCCTACGCCGTCGCGGTGCGCCCCGTCGGCGCCGCTCCGAGCACCACGCCCGTGCTCACGCAGACGCTCACCGCCCAGGCCGGGGACGCCTACACGATCGCCGGGCTGGGCGACAGCACCGCGCCGCGCCTGTCGGCCATCCAGGACGACCTCACCCCTCCCGGCCCGGGCACCGCGCGGGTGAGGGTGCTGCCCGCCGCTGAGCCCGGGCAGACCACCGACGTCACCGCCGGCGGTCGCAGCGTCGCCACCGACGCGGCCTTCTCCGAGCCCACCGGCTACGTCGACCTGCCAGCCGGGCAGGTGACCTTCGAGGCCTTCACGGGGCAGCGCAGGACCCAGGAGTCCACGACGCTCGCCGGCGGCAGCGTCTACACCGTGCTCGTGCTCGCCGACGGCGCCAGCGGTCTGGAGCTCGAGCCGGTCACCGACGCGACCGGCTCCGGGGTGGTGCCGCGGGGCGGCGCCGCCACCGGCGGCGGCTACCTGGCCGAGCACGGCGGAGGGGCGGCGCTGCAGGCGGTCGGCTCCGCGGCGGCGGGCACGGCGGTGGGCCTGGCGACCGACGCCGNNCTCCTCGACGGCCTCGCCGACGGCATCGCCGGCCTCGCGAGGCGGCGGAGCTCCACCTCCCCCGGCAGCCGCGCGGCCGCCGCGGCGGTCTGCCTGGGGCTGCTCGCCGTGGGCGCGTCGGCGGGGGCCACCGCCCTGTCCCCAGCACCGGCGGGCTCCACCGGTCAGGAGCGCACCGCGATCGTGGCCGCGGCCGGTGCGTCGTCGGCGTCCTCGTCGGCGTCCTCGGCGTCGTCGGACGCCGCCGCGCCGGTCCCCGCGCCGGCGGTCGTGCCGCTGGCCGCCAGCGCGGTGGCCGCGCCGACGGCGGTCCGGGTGCCGTCGCTGGGGATCTCCTCGGACCTGGTGCACCTGGGCACCGCGTCCGACGGGTCGCTCGAGGTGCCGGCCGACGCCGCGCGGGCCGGGTGGTTCTCGCAGGGCGTGGCCCCGGGCGCCACCGGTCCGGCCGTCATCGCCGGTCACGTCGACTCCCGCAGCGGCCCGGGCGTCTTCGCCCACCTGGCGCGGGTGGCGGTGGGCGCCCAGGTGGACGTCGACCGGGCCGACGGCACCACCGCCGTCTTCGAGGTCACCGGCGTGCAGCAGGTGGCCAAGGACGCCTTCCCCACCCGAGCCGTCTACGGCCCGGTGGCCGGCCCCGAGCTGCGCCTCATCACGTGCGGCGGGGCCTTCGACGAGAGCACCGGCCACTACGTCGACAACGTGGTCGTCTACGCCCGGCTGGCGCAGACGACCACGTCCTAGGTCACAGGGACGGGAACCAGATCCCGATCTCGCGGGCGGCCGACTCCGGGGAGTCCGAGCCGTGCACGAGGTTCTGCTGGACCTTCAGGCCCCAGTCGCGGCCGAGGTCGCCTCGGATGGTGCCGGGTGCAGCGGTGGTGGGGTCGGTGGCACCGGCCAGGGAGCGGAAGCCCTCGATGCAGCGCTCGCCCTCGACGACCACGGCCACGAGCGGCCCTGAGGCCATGAACTCCAGCAGCGGCGCGTAGAACGGCTTGCCCTCGTGCTCGGCGTAGTGGGCGCTCAGCTCGGCCTCGGTGGCGTCGCGCTGCTGCAGCGCCACCACCCGGTACCCCTTCGCCTCGATGCGGGACAGCACGGCCCCGGTGAGGCCCCGGCGGACGCCGTCGGGCTTGACGAGGACGAGGCTGCGCTCAGCGGTCGGCTCAGTGGTCACGGCCCGGACCCTAGCGGCGCGCCCTCCCGCGGCCGACCCGGCTGCCCCCTCGCGGGTGACCCGCGACCCTCCGGGAGAGCATGGAGGACGTGGACGACGACGAGCGCGGCAGCGCCGGTGGGGGCTTCGCCGCCCGCCTGCGCCAGGAGACGGCTGAGGCGCACGGCGCGGCCGAGTCGGCCCCGTTCATGGCGGAGCTGCTCTCCGGGCAGCTGGCGCCGGAGGCGCTGACCACCTTCCTCGCGCAGGTGCACCAGCTGTACGCGGTGCTCGAGCCGGCCGTCGACGCGCTGCGCCACGACGCCGTCGTCGCCCTCTTCGCCGACGACGACCTGCGGCGGCTGCCGGCCGTCTCCGCCGACCTGCAGGCCCACCTGGGCGCGGGCTGGCGCGAGCACCTGGTGCCGCTGCCGGCCACGGAGGCGTACGCGGCGCGGCTGCGGCAGGTCGCCGCGTGGCCGGCGGGGCTGGTGGCCCACCACTACCTGCGCTACCTCGGCGACCTGTCCGGAGGGCAGGTCGTGCGCAGGCTCCTGGCCCGCGCCTACGGCTGGCCCGAGGAGCAGCTGCGCTCCTGGGACTTCCCCGCGGTCCCCTCCCCCAAGCGGTACCGGGACCGCTACCGCGCCGCCCTCGACGCCGCGCCGTGGGACGAGGCCGAGCGCGACCGGGTGGTCGAGGAGGCGCGTCGCGGCTACCGGCTCAACGAGGAGCTGTTCGCCGACCTGGGCCGGCAGCTGCCGGCCTGGCGCCGCTGACTACTGCTGGGCGGCCAGCTGGGCGGCCCAGCGGCGCCGGTCGGCGTCGATGCGGTGGCCGATGGAGACCAGCCACCACCACAGCGCGGCGAAGCCGAGCGCCACCACGAGGGTGGCGATGCCCGCCTCCAGCACGACGAGGCAGAGCGCTGCTCCCACCGCCACCAGGAGCACCTGCACGGCGTTGCCGACCACCACGCCGCGCGGGCTCCGCGCGGCGCCGCACGCGAGGACGCACACGACGACGAGCCCCAGCCCGACGCCCCACACCAGCCCGCGGCCCACCCCCTGCTCGGGCAGGAACGCGGCGGCCACCATGGTGCCGAAGAGGACCGCGAACGCCTCCAGCAGCAGGGTGGTCGCTGCGAGCCGGGCGGTCATGGTGGGCGGTGGCACCGACAGCTCCCCGAGCTCGGCCCGCTGCTGCGCCGGCCCCCGGGCCTGCGGCGCGCTCGGCTGCTGGGAGCTCTCGGACACCGCTCCAGCCTACGTCGCCCCTCCCCCGCTGCGACGATCACGGACGCTGCGCGCGCGGCCCCGACCTGAAGGGCGCCAGGGTGGCGCGCACGGTGTCCGCGGCGCCCCAGTCGTCGTCGAACTGGGCGATGACCGCCAGGTGCTGGCGCAGCTGCAGGACCGGCATCCGGTCGCGCCACCCGCGGTCGAGCCCGGTGAGCTCGGCGTACCGGTCGAAGAACGCGCTGGCCCCGGGCGGCGGTGCCGTGGTCCACAGGTGCGCGAGGTCCACCTCCGCCCAGGTGAACGAGACCGCGGGGTCGATCACCGCGGGGCGGCCCTCGGCGGTGGACAGCACGTTCTGGGTCCAGAGGTCGCCGTGCGTCAGGCACGCCGGGGCGTCCGGCAGGAGCTCGGGCAGCCGGTCGCACAGCCGCTCGAGCGCGGCGCGGTCCGCCGGGCCGAGCGCCGCGCGGACCCGCGGCTCCCCGAACCAGCGCAGCAGGCGGTGCTGGGCGAAGAAGGCGAAGCCGTCGTCGGTCCAGGTGTTCACCTGCCGCCGGCGCCCCAGCCAGTTGTCGTGGTCCCAGCCGAAGCGGTGGTGGACGGTCGTGGTGTGCAGCCGGGCCAGGTCGTGGGCGAGGTCCGTCCAGAAGGACGCCGCGGCGGGCCGGGGGGCGAGCACCTCCAGCACGAGGACGTGCTCGTCGGCCAGGAGCACCTCGGGGGTCCGCAGGCCACCGAGGCCGCGCAGCGCCTCGAGCCCGGCCGCCTCGCGCTGGAACGCGTCCGCCGAGGGGGGGTCGGCGAACGTCTTCACGAACACGGACGAGCCGTCGGCCCGCCGGGCGATCCCCGCGGTGGCCGCGAGCCCGCCGGTGGTCGGCGCGACGCCGACCACGTCGGTCATCCCGGCCCGCCGGAGGCGGTCGAGCAGGAGGTCGGCCGCAGCGGTCATCCCCCGTCCTCCTCCACCGGTGACCTCCTCCTCAGCGGGCCGCCGGGGCCCGCAGGAGCGTGCGGGCGTCCCCGACCAGGGTGATCGAGCCGGTGACGAGCACCCCGGCGCCGAGGCCGCCGGGCGCCTCGGACTCGGACCTGTCCACGGCCACCTGCAGCGCCTCGTCGAGCCGCTCGGCCACGTGCACGCGCTCGCCGAGGTCGCCCCCGAAGACGTCGAGGGCGATGTCGGCGAGGTCGTCCACCTGCATCGCCCGCGGCGAGCTGGACCGGGTGACCACCACCTCGTCGAGCACGGGCTCCAGCACCTCGAGCATGCCGAGCGCGTCCTTGCCCTCGAGCACCGCGACCACGCCCACCAGGCGCGTGTACTCGAAGGAGTCCTCCAGCGCCGCCACCAGCGACTGCGCGCCGCCGGTGTTGTGGGCGGCGTCCACCAGCACCACCGGCGAGCGGCGCACCACCTCCAGGCGCCCCGGGGTGGTGACGTCGGCGTAGGCGGCGCGCACGAGGTCGGGCTCGAGGCCCTCCCCGCCGAGGAAGGCCTCCACGGCGGCCAGCGCCACGGCGGCGTTGTGGCCCTGGTGCTCCCCGAAGGCGGTCAGCAGCACGTCGGAGTAGACGGTGCCGCCGATCCCCTGCAGCTCCAGCACCTGCCCGCCGACGGCGACCACCCGCGAGCGCACGCCGAACTCCAGGCCCTCGCGGGCCACGGTGGCGCCGACCTCGACGGCGCGCCGCAGGAGCACCTGAGCGGCCTCGACGGGCTGCTGCGCGAGCACCACGGCGCAGCCCTCGGTGAAGATGCCGGCCTTGGTCTCGGCGATCTCCTCCACGGTGTCGCCGAGCAGGTCGGTGTGGTCCAGCGAGATCGGGGTGACCACCGCGACGGTCGCGTCGGCGGTGTTCGTCGCGTCCCACTCCCCGCCCACGCCGACCTCCACGACGGCGACGTCGACGGGCGCGTCGGCGAACGCCGCGAACGCCAGCACCGCCAGCACCTCGAAGTACGTCAGCGGCACCTGCCCCGCCTGGCGCAGGCGGCCGTCCACGATCGCGAGGTAGGGCGCGACGTCCTCGTGGACCGCCACGAACCCCTCGTCGGAGATCGGCTCGCCGTCGATGCTGATGCGCTCGGTGACGCTGCTCAGGTGGGGGCTGGTGAAGCGCCCGGTGCGCAGGTTCATCTCGCGCAGCAGCCGCTCGGCGAACCGCGAGGTGGACGTCTTGCCGTTGGTGCCGGTGAGGTGGACGACCGGGTAGCTGCGCTGCGGGTCCCCCAGAAGCTCGAGCACCTCGCGGACCGGCTCCAGCCGCGGCTGGACGGCGCTCTCGGGCGTGCGGGCGAGCAGCTCGGCGTGCACGGCGCGCAGCCGCTCGGCGGCCGCGCGGCGCTCCTCGGCCTCCTGGGCCGAGCGCTCGGGGGACCCCCCGGCGACCCGGCTCATCGCGCGGCCGCCTTCGTGACCCCCACGAGCACGTCGTCCGCGCCCGGCCTCACCTGCACGCTCGTGGCGAGCACCTCGGCCGCGACCCGGTCGGCGTGGGCGCGGGCCCAAGCCTCCCGCTCGTCCGGCACGTCCAGCACCAGCTCGATCCGGTCGGAGACGTGCAGGCCCGCGGTCTTGCGGGCGTCCTGGACGAGGCGGACCACGTCGTTGGCCCACCCCTCGGCTGCGAGCTCGTCGTCGACCGCGGTCTCCAGGACGACGAAGCCCCCGCCGGGCAGCGTGGCCGTGGCGCGCTGCGCGGCCCCACCGGCGTCGCCGCCGTCCTGGGCCACCACCGTGGTCAGCTCGTACTCCCCGGGCAGCAGCTCGATGCCGCCCGCCACCACCGTCTCGGTGCCGTCGGGGGCGGTGACGACGTCGAAAGAGCCGGCCCGGGAGGCCTGGATGGCCTGCTGGACCTGCTTGCCGATGCGCGGGCCGGCCGCCCGCGCGTTGACGGTGAGCTGCTGGCGCACGCCGAAGCGCTCGGCGGAGGCGTCCTCGGCGTCGAGCAGCACCACGTCCTTGACGTTGACCTCGTCGGCCACCAGCGACGTCAGCCGCGCCAGCGCGCCCTCGGACCGGCCGCCGGGGACGGCGACGGTCAGGCGCGGCAGCGGCTGGCGCACCCGCAGGCCGCCGGCCTTGCGCAGGCCGAGGGCGGCGGAGCAGGCGGCGCGGACGGCGTCCATGGCCTCGACCAGGTCGGGGTCGGCCGGGAGGTCCTCGGGCGAGGGGTAGTCGGCCAGGTGCACGCTGCGCCCGCCCGTCAGGCCGCGCCAGACCTCCTCCGCGGTCAGCGGCAGCAGCGGCGCCACCACGCGGGTGAGCACCTCGAGCACCGTGTGGAGGGTGTCGACGGCGTCGACGGCGTCCGGCCCGTTGCCCCAGAACCGCTCCCGCGAGCGCCGCACGTACCAGTTGGTGAGCAGGTCGAGGAAGACGCGGACGCTCTCGCAGGCCCCGGCGACGTCGAGCGCGTCGAGCTGGGCGCGCACCTGCCCGACGAGGTCGCGCAGGCTGGCGAGGACGTACCTGTCGAGCTCGTGGGGCGAGTCGGTGCGCCAGCGGCCCACCACACCGGCAGCGCCCTCGCCGTCGTCCTGGGCACCCTCGGGACGCAGCGCGCCGGCGTAGAGGGCGAGGAAGTACCAGGTGCTCCACAGCGGCAGCAGCACCTGGCGCACGCCGTCGCGGATGCCGGCCTCGGTGGTGACGAGGTTGCCACCGCGCAGGATCGGGCTGGACATGAGGAACCAGCGCATGGCGTCGGCCCCGTCGCGGGCGAAGACCTCCGAGACGTCCGGGTAGTTGCGCAGGCTCTTGGACATCTTGCGGCCGTCGTCGCCGAGCACGATGCCGTGCACGAGCGCGGTGCGGAACGCCGGCCTGTCGAACAGCGCGGTGGCCAGCACGTGCAGCGTGTAGAACCAGCCGCGGGTCTGGCCGACGTACTCGACGATGAAGTCGCCCGGGTAGTGGTCCTCGAACCACTCGGCGTTCTCGAACGGGTAGTGGACCTGGGCGAACGGCATCGAGCCGGACTCGAACCAGCAGTCGAGCACCTCGGGGACCCGGCGCATGGTCGAGCGCTCCCCCTCAGGACGGGGGTCGTCCGGGTTGGGACGGGTCAGCTCGTCGACGAAGGGGCGGTGCAGGTCGGTGACCTCCACGCCGAAGTCGCGCTCGAGCTCGGCCAGGGAGCCGTAGACGTCGACCCGCGGGTAGGTGGGGTCGTCGCTGGTCCACACCGGGATCGGGCTGCCCCAGAACCGGTTGCGGCTGATCGACCAGTCACGGGCGCCCTCGAGCCACTTGCCGAACGAGCCGTCCTTGACGTGCCCGGGCACCCAGTCGATCTGCTGGTTCAGCTCGACCATGCGGTCGCGGATGGCCGTCACCTTGACGAACCAGCTGCTCACGGCGCGGTAGATGAGGGCGTTGCCGCAGCGCCAGCAGTGGGGGTAGGGGTGGTCGTAGGTCTCCTGGCGGACCAGCACGGTGCCGTCGGTGACGGGCGTGCCCCCCTCGCGCCGGGTGGCGGCCTTGAGGTCCTTGATGATCACCGCGTTGGCGTCGAACACGTGCTGGCCCTCGTAGTCGGCCACGCGGGCGTCGAACTCGCCCTTGGCGTCCACGGGCACGACCGCCTCGATGCCGGCGGCGTCGGTGACGAGCTTGTCGTCCTCGCCGAAGGCGGGCGCGATGTGCACCAGGCCGGTGCCGTCGTCGGTGGTGACGTAGTCGGCTCCGAGCACCTGGTGGGCGTTCTCCCGGCCGGTGAAGTACGGGAAGGCCGGGGTGTACGTGGTGCCGAGCAGCTCGCGGCCGACCTTGGTGGCCAGCACCGTCGGCGACTCGCCCAGCTCGCGGGCGTACGCGCCGACGCGAGCCGCTGCCACGACGAGGCGCTGCCCGGCGAAGGAGCCCTCGCTGGGCTCGACCAGGACGTACTCCACGTCCGGCCCGACGGCCATGGCGAGGTTGGACGGCAGCGTCCACGGCGTCGTCGTCCAGATGAGCGCCTTCGCGCCCGCCCAGTCGCCGCTGGTCAGCGTCATGCCGACCGTGACGGCCGGGTCCTGGCGCTGGCGGTAGACGTCGTCCATGCGGGTCTCGGTGTTGGACAGCGGGGTCTCGCAGCGCCAGCAGTACGCGAGCACGCGGAAGCCCTCGTAGACCAGGCCCTTGTCCCACAGGGTCCTGAAGGCCCACATCACCGACTCCATGTAGTCGGTGTCGAGGGTCTTGTAGTCGTGGTCGAAGTCGACCCAGCGCGCCTGGCGGGTGACGTAGTCGCGCCACTCGTCGGTGTACTTCAGCACCGAGGTGCGGCACGCGTCGTTGAACGCCGCGACGCCGAGCTCCTCGATCTGGCTCTTGTGCGTGATGCCGAGCTGCCGCTCGGCCTCGACCTCGGCGGGCAGGCCGTGGCAGTCCCACCCGAAGCGCCGCTCGACGCGCTTGCCGAGCATCGTCTGGTACCGCGGCACGACGTCCTTGACGTACCCGGTGAGCAGGTGGCCGTAGTGCGGCAGGCCGTTGGCGAAGGGCGGGCCGTCGTAGAAGACGTACTCGTTGCTCCCCTTCTCGCCGGCCGCGCGGGCGCCGACGGACGCCTCGAAGGTGTCGTCGGCCTTCCAGTGCGCGAGCACCGCGGCCTCGAGGTCGGGGAAGCTCGGGGAGGCCGGCACGCCGGCGCCGCTCTCCAGCGCCGAGGCCAGGGGGTAGGACTTGCGCTGCTCGGTCACGTCACACCATCCGTCATCGTCTCGATGCACAGGTCGGTGCGAGGACGACGCCCGCCGTGCTGGCCGGGCCCCGCGGTACCACCCCGCTTGCCGCCACCGCCTCCCCCGGCCCTGCCGGGGACGACGACGACGACCGCTCGTCGCGCAGCGCTGACGGGCTGCTCCCGTCCGGTTCTACTGGGGGCGCCCACCTGCTGGTGGGAGCCCTGTTCTTCCGGAGGCTCACCGGTGATGGCCGGGTCGGTGCCTGTGAGCGCCAGTCTACGCCGCCGGCCCTCCCGGCCGCCTCCCCCTTCCACCGCACTCGCGCGCCCGAGTGCGCCTTCCGCGGGTCTCCACCACGCACTCGGGCACCCGAGTGCGTGGTGGGAGGGTCCCGGTCACGCACTCGCGCGCCCGAGTGCGAGACCGGACGAGGCGGGTGAGGCTCTCGACCATGACCGACACGAAGGCCACCCCCACCGTCGCGCTGCTGGGGACGGGCATCATGGGAACCGGCATGGCGCGGAACATCGCCGCCGCCGGGCTGCCGCTGACCGTGTGGAACCGCACCCGTGAGCGCGCCGAGCCCCTCGCCGACGTCGCGACCGTCGCCGGCACCCCCGCCGAGGCCGTGCGCGGCGCCGACGTGGTGGTGGTCATGCTCATGGACGCCGGCGCCGTGCTCGACGTGCTGGCGCAGGCGGAGCCGGGCCTGCAGGACGGCGCCGTGGTCGTCCAGACCAGCACCATCGGGCCGGAGGGCACCCGGCGCGTCGCGGCCTGGGCCGACGCGCACGGCGCCCGCCTGCTCGACGCCCCGGTGCTGGGCACCAGGGGACCCGCCGAGCAGGGGGAGCTCGTGGTGCTCGCCTCCGGCCCGGCGGCCGCGCGGGACGCTGCCCGGCCGGTGCTCGACGCGGTCGGTGCTCGGACGGTCGAGCAGGACGAGGTCGGCGCGGGCAGCGCGCTGAAGCTGGCGTGCAACAACCTCGTCGCCACGCTCGTGGAGTCCGTGGCGGAGTCCCTCGTGCTGGCCCGGGCGCTCGGGGTGGACCCGCACCTCGTGCTGGACGCGGTGCGCGGCGGCGCCATGGACTCGCCGTACGTCCAGCTCAAGGGCACCGCGATGCTCGAGGACGCGCTCGACGAGCCGGCGTTCCCGCTGGCCGGCGCCGCCAAGGACACCCGGCTCATCGTCGAGGCGGCACGGGCCGCGGGCGTCGAGCTGGCCGTCGCCGAAGCCGTGCAGCGCCGCTTCGCCGCGGCGGTCGAGGCAGGGCAGGGCGGCGCCGACCTCGCGGCCACCTTCCGCGCGCCCCGCTGACGTCGTCGCCCTCCTCCCGGCCGCGGGAGAGGAGGACGACGACGTCAGGCGGCGCCTGCTGAGCGGTGACCGGCGCCGGTGGCGCGGCCGTCGAGGTCGTCCAGCTCCGTGCGCACGAGCTCGGCGAGGGGCCCGACGTGCGGCTCCTGCAGCACGCCGGTGTGGTCGCCACCGGTGCGGTGCAGCGCCCACGGCCCGTGCAGGTGGTCCGCCCAGCGGGAGCGCGCCTCGGCGTCGGGGTCGTCGGCGGCGACGAGGACGAGGGCCCGGCCGTCCCACGGCTGCGTGCGGTACCGGCGCTGCAGCAGCTTCCCCTGCAGGTGGAACCTGTCGTAGTGGCCCAGGCCGCGGCTCTGCACCACTCCGGTGAGCAGGATCGAGGCGAGCGTCTTGGCGCGCTGCGGCAGCGTGCCCTCCAGCGCCGGCGGCGCCACCTCCGGGTCGGGCGGGAAGGAGTCGATGACCACGAGGGACTCCACCTGCTCACCGGCCTCGCGCAGCTGGTGCGCCAGGTCGAGCGCCACCAGGGCGCCCAGGGAGTGCCCCGCGAGGCGGTACGGGCCGTGGGGCTGCACCTGGCGCAGCTGCGCCAGGTGGTGGCGCGCGCGGCTGCGCACCGACCACTCGGGGCGGCCACCGCCCTCCAGGCCGCGGGCCTGCAGCGCCACCAGCGGCTGGTCGTGGCCGAGCCGCTCCGCCAGGCGGCGGAACGCCAGCGCGACACCGCCGGCCCCGGCCACCACGAACAGCGGCCGGCGCGAGCCGGAGCCGTTGAACGTCACCACGGCCGCGTCGCGCCCGGCGCGGCGGCGGCGGCGCAGCGCCTCCGCCAGCTCGGCCACGGTCGGGTTCTCGGCGATGAGCCCGGTGGTGAGGACGTCGGAGGGCACGTCGAGGGAGGCGGCCATCGACGCCAGGAGCGCCTCGGCGGCCAGCGAGTCGCCGCCGAGCTCGAAGAAGTCGTCGTGCGCGCCGACGCCGTCGAGGTCGAGCGCGCGGGCCACGAACGCGGCGACCACGCGCTCCCAGTCGGTGCGGGGCGGCACCGAACCCACCACCACGGCGGGCGGGGTGGGCAGCGCGGACCTGTCGAGCTTGCCGCGCTCCGTGCGCGGCAGCGCCTCCAGGAGCACCACCTGCTCGGGCACCATGAACGCGGGCAGCGCCGAGCGCACCGCGCGCCGGAGCTGGGGCACCTGCAGCGCAGGCCCCTCGGGGACCACGTAGGCGACGAGCCGCGCGCGGCCGTCGACGTCGTCCTCGCCCGGCAGCACGCCGACGACGACGGCCTCCCGGACGTCCGGCAGCGCGTGCAGGACGGCGTCGACCTCGCCGGGCTCCACGAGGTGACCGCGGATCTTGACGCTGTGGTCGACGCGGCCCAGCAGCCGGACCACGCCGTCGGCGCCGATGGTCGCGGTGTCGCTGGTGAGGTAGGAGGTGGCCCCGTCGGGGTGGCGCGTGAACACGGCAGCGGTCGCCTCGGGCGCCCGCCAGTACCCGTCGGTGAGCCAGCGCGAGGTCACCTCGAGCCGGCCCGTGCCGGTGGTGCGGCGCTGGCCGCCCTCGTCGACCACGCGCAGCGAGACGCCGTCGACCGGCAGCCCGACCGGCACCGCGCCGGTGGGGCCGGGCGCCCCGGGGGCGATGACGTGCTCGGCGATGAGCCAGGTCTCGGAGGAGCCGTAGCGGTTGTGGACCGTGCACCCCGGCCCGAGCGCGGTGCGCAGCCGCTCCATCTCGGCGGCGTGGATGGTCTCCCCCGCGGTGGTCACCGCGGTCAGGCGTCCGAGCTGCTCGCCCGGCGCCAGGGCGGCCACCGCGCCGCGCAGGATGGCGGGGCTGGCGGCCAGCACCGTGGCACCCGTCCGCAGGAGCCAGGCCGGCAGCTCGGAGACCGCGCGGGTGCGGGGGTCGAAGAGCACCTGCGCAGACCCCGTGGCCATGCCCGCGAGCAGCAGCCCGATGCCGGCGCTGAAGGCCATCGGCAGGAGGTTGGCGATGACGGCGCCGGGGCCGTAGCAGTCCTTGCCGTTGGTGGTGGCGTCGTGCAGGACGGACTCCGAGTGCGCCACCACGCCCTTGGGGCGGCCCGTGGACCCGGAGGTGTAGACGATGACGAGCGGCGCGCGGCTGTCGAGCCGGTCCTGCGCGAGCGGCCAGGACCCGCCGGCGGCGCCGCCGTCGTCACCGAGGGCGACGAGCGCGCGGTCGGTGCGGACCACGCGGGGGCACAGCACGGCGGCGTCGTCGGCGCGGGAGGCGTCGGTGACCACCGTGGTGGCTCCGGACTGCTCGACGTAGTGGTGCAGGCGGGCGACGGGCGTGGTGGGGTCGAGGACGACGACGGGGGACCCCGTCCCGAGCACCGCGAGGACGGCCACCGCCGCGGGTGCGCCGTGGCCGAGCAGCACCGCCACCGGCTCGCCGGCGGGCGCTGCGGCGGCGATCCTCGACGACAGCGAGGCCGCGCGGCGCTCGAGCTCCGCGTAGTCGAGCCGCACCGCCCCGTCGTCCACGGCGAGCTCTCCCGGGAGCGCCGCGGCGACGCTGCGGACCCGCGTCACGACGTGCTGGGCGACCCCTTGCGCCGTCAGGGCGACGAACCCCTGGTCGCTCACCCCATCAGCCCCCGACCTGCTCATCTGCGCCCCCCTCGATCAGCGCCCAACCCTACGGTCCTGAGCAGAACCCGCCAGGTCTCGTCGACCGCTCGGAGTACCACACCATGATCCAGAGCCAGCCCACCGCCCCCGTCCGGGTGCCACCGCTGCACCTGTCCGCGCTCACCCTCAAGACCACCGGGTTCGCCCAGCGGGTGCGGGCCGCCGCCTCCGCCGGGTACGCCGGGATCGGGCTGGGCGCCGCGGACTACCTCAGCGCGCGCCGCAGCGGCATCGCCGAGGACGACATCCGCGGCTACCTCTCGCGCGCCGGGCTCGAGGTGGTGGAGCTGGAGTTCCTGCGCGACTGGTGGACCGACGCCGACGTGCGGGGCACCCGCCTGGAGGAGGACATCCTCCTGCACCTCGCGGACCTCACCGGCGCGCAGCAGATCAACGTCGGCCTGTTCGACGTCGTCCCCGACGACGTGGTGCGGCGCGGCTTCGAGCGGCTGTGCACCCGCGCGGCCCGGCACGGGCTGCGGATCGGCGTGGAGTTCATGCCCTACGCCGAGCTGCGCACGCTCACCGCGGCGCGGGCGCTGGTCGAGGACGTCGGCGCCCCCAACTCCGGGCTGATCCTCGACGCCTGGCACTGGCACCGCTCCGGCGGCTCGCTGGAGGAGGTGGCGGCGGCCGCGGACGACGGCCTGGTGGTCTCGGTCCAGCTGTGCGACGCGCTGCCCGAGCCCCTGGCCGACCTGCGCGAGGAGGGGCGCCACCACCGGCAGCTGCCCGGTGAGGGCGTGGTCGACCTGCAGGCGTGGCTGGAGGCGCTGGCCCCCGCGCTGGAGGGCTCCTCGGCCAGGCCGGCGGCCACGGTGGCCACCGAGGTGCTCTCCGACGCCGTCGTCGCCGACGGCGCCGGAGAGGCGTGCCGGCTGACGTTCGACGCCGGCCGGCGCGTGCTCGAGGCGTTCGCCGACCGGCGGGACGCACCCGGGCGCTGACCCCCGCCGCCGTCGTCGTCCTCAGTCCCGCTCGCGCACCACCTTGTGCTGCGCGGCCTGCGCCAGCGGGCGGACCACGAGCAGGTCCACGTTGACGTGCCGCGGGCGCGTGAGCATCCACGCCACGCAGTCGGCGACGTCCTCGGCCACCAGGGGCTCGCGCACGCCGACGTAGACCGCCTCCGCGCGCGCCGCGTCACCCCCGGTGCGGTTGAGGGAGAACTCCTCGGTCTTGACCATGCCCGGCGCCACCTCGAGCACGCGCACCGGGTCGCCGGCGAGCTCCAGGCGCAGCGTCTCGGCCATGACCGACTCGGCGTGCTTGGCCGCGGTGTACCCGCCCCCGCCCTCGTAGGCGATGCGCGCGGCGGTGGAGCTCATCACGAGCACGTCCCCGCCGCGTCCGGAGCGCAGCGACGGCAGGAGGGCCTGCGTCACCCGCAGGGTCGCCAGGACGTTGACGTCGAACATGCGCTGCCAGTCCTCCACCCTGCCGGTCTCGACGGTGTCGGTGCCGAAGGCGCCCCCGGCGTTGTTCACCAGCGCGGTGAGGTCCCCGCCGAAGCGCTCCTCCACGGCGCCGCGGAGGCGGTCGACGTCGGTCTGGTCGGTGAGGTCGGCGGTGAGGGTGGTGCAGCCCGTCTCGGCCGCGAGGGCGTCCAGGCGGTCGGCGCGACGGGCGACGGCGAGCACGTCGTACCCCTCGGCGCGCAGGCGCCGCACGGTGGCAGCGCCGATGCCGGAGCTGGCCCCGGTGACGACGGCGGTGGGCGTGGCGGCGCGGGCGGTGTCGTCCTGGCTCATGGCGCCGATCCCACCACGCAGGTCCGGGAGACGGACGCGGGGTACGGCGGGCGGGTGGAACCGCAGGACGGCCTCCAGCACGCGACCCGTGCTGCCGAGGTCGTTCGCGAGCACGGCGAGCGCCGCGCCCCCCGAGGAGTGAGCACACGTGCCTGTCGCCGCGCACCGCGAGGACCGACCCCGACGGTCACGCCGCAGCCGTGCCCTGGGGGCGCTGAGGCGCTCGGCCACCCCGCTCGTGGCGCTCTGCGCCGTCCTCGCCGTCGTCCTGGGGGCGGCGCCGCACCGGGCTCCGGCCACCCAGGTGGACGTGGTGCTGGCCAGCTTCCAGGACCCGGCCCCGCCGAGCCGGGTGGACCTCACGGTGCTCGACGGACGGCTGAGCGCCTCCTGGCCGGCCTCCTCCGAGAGCTCGGTCCGCGGCTACAGCGTGACGGCCACCGCCGGCTCCACGACACGTGACTTCGGCGAGCAGCAGAGCGGCTACACCCTCGACGGCCTGGCGAACGGCACGGCGTGGACCGTCAGCGTGCGCACGGTCACCTACGACAGCGGCTTCCTCGGCATCGGAGCGCAGGGGCCCTTCACCGGCACCGAGGCCCGCACCGCCACCGCCACGCCCGCCGCCCTGTCCCCGACGGGGCTGGCGATCACCTCGGCGGACCGCCAGCTGACCCTGAGCTGGAGCGCACCCGCAGACCCGACGGTCAACGGCTACCAGGTGTGGAGCGGCGGCCGGCAGATCGCCACCACGAGCGCCTCGACGCGCAGCTACACGCAGACCGGGCTCGTCAACGGCCAGACGTACAGCGCCGCGGTGCGGGCCACCTACTCCTCGGGACACGTCTCGGCGGACTCGGCGAGCGCCTCGGGAGTGCCGCGGGACTCCGTGGCGCCAGCGGCTCCCACCGGCCTGGTGGCCACCCGCGGCGACGGCCGGGTGGCGCTGAGCTGGGCGGCGAACTCCGAGTACGACCTCAGCGGCTACCGGGTGCTGCGGGGCGGCACGGCCGTGGCCACCACGGCCGCCGGAACGCGCAGCTTCACCGACACGGGCCTGACCAACGACACCGCCTACAGCTACGCGCTGCAGGCCCTCGACACCTCCGGCAACGCCTCGACCGCCTCCTCCCCCGCCGTCACCGCCACCCCCACGGACCTCACACCGCCCTCCGTCCCCACCGGGCTGACGGCCACCCGCGGTGACGGGTCGGTGGCGCTGGCCTGGACGGCGAACCCCGAGGGCGACCTGGCCTCCTACCGGGTGCTGCGCGACGGCACCGCCGTCGCCACCGTGACCGCGCCCACCACCACCTGGAGCGACACGGGGCTCACCAACGGCAGGACGTACCAGTACGCGCTGCAGGCCGTCGACACCCACGGCAACGCCTCGGCCGCCTCCTCCCCCGCCGCGTCCGCCACGCCGGCGGACACCACGCCGCCCGCCGTCCCGACCGGCCTGGCCGCGGTCCGCGGTGACACCCAGGTCTCCCTGACCTGGACCGCGAACACCGAGGCCGACCTCGACGGCTACGACCTCTTCCGCGACGGGGTCCGCGTGCAGGGCGCCGTCCTCGGTGCGGGTGCGACCTCCTTCACCGACACCGGCCTCACCAACGACACGCGGTACACGTACACGCTGCGCGCCCGCGACCACGCGGGGAACAGCTCGCCGTCGTCGGCGGGCGTCAGCGCCACCCCGACGGACCTCACCCCGCCCGCCGTCCCCTCCCCGCCGTCGGCGGTGGCGGGCGACGGCGTCGTCAGCCTCTCGTGGACCCCGAGCAGCGAGAGCGACCTGGCGTCCTACCAGGTGCTGCGCGACGGCGTCGTCATCGCGACCGTCACCCGGCCGACTACGACCTACGACGACAGGTCGGTCACCAACGGCACCGCGTACGGCTACGCGCTGGCGGCCGTGGACACCCACGGCAACGCCTCCGCCGCCAGCTCGCCCGCGGTCAGCGCGACGCCCCGAGACCTGACCCCGCCCGCCGTCCCCACGGGCGTCAGCGCAGCCCGCGGCGACGGACGGGTCGTGCTGAGCTGGACGGCGGGCAGCGAGTCCGACCTCGCCTCCTACCGCGTGCTGCGCGACGGGGTGGAGGTCGCCGCGGTGACGGTACCGGCCACCACGTACACGGACACCGGCCTCACCAACGACACGGCCTACCAGTACTCGGTGGCGGCCTACGACGCCGCCGGCAACGGCTCCGCGGCCTCTTCTCCGCAGGTCAGCGCCACCCCCACCGACCTCACCCCGCCCGCCGCGCCGAGCGGCGTCGCGTCGACCGCCGGCGACGGCGCCGTCGAGGTGACCTGGCAGGCGAACACCGAGCCCGACCTCGCGTCCTACCGGGTGTACCGCGACGGCCAGCTGGTGACGACCATCACGGTGGTCGCCGCGCCGGGGACCACCCCGAGCTCCTACCGCGACACCGGCCTGGCCAACGGCGCGCCGCACACCTACGCGGTCACCGCCGTCGACACCCACGGCAACGAGTCCACGACGTCCACCACCGGCGCGACCCCCGTGGACACCACCGCCCCCGGTGCTGCGAGCGGGCTCACGGCCGCTCCGGCGGACCAGCAGGTGGCGCTGACGTGGACGGCGAGCCCGGACGGCGACGTGGCGACCTACCGGGTGCTGCGCGACGGCGTGGAGGTCGCGACCGTCGCGGCGCCGGCCACCTCGCACACCGACACCGGCCTGGCCAACGGGCGCGCCTACTCCTACGCGGTGGTGGCGGTGGACGCGGCGGGCAACCGCTCGGCCCCCTCGGGTGCGACGACGACGACGCCGCGCGACGCGGTCGCCCCGGCTGCGCCGACCGCGGTCTCGGCGACGCCGGGCAGCGGCAGCGCGACCGTCCGCTGGACCGCTCCGGCCGACACCGACCTGGCCGGCTACCGCGTGCTGCGCGCTGACGGCACCACCGCGGGGTCGGTCTCCGCTCCGGCGACGAGCCTGGTGGTGAGCGGCCTGACGAACGGCACCACGTACACCTTCCGCGTGGTCGTGACCGACACGTCCGGCAACACCTCCACCGCCTCGGCCTCGGTCTCGGTGACGCCCGCGGCCGCGTCCGTGCCGGCGTCGGGCGCCGGGCAGAGCGGCGCCCTGGCGGTGAGCCGGGACGGCCGCTGGGTGGTGGTGGCCACCGCCGCCAAGCTCGAGACCACCGACACCAACCGCGCCTCGGACCTGTACCGGATCGACACGACGGGGGCGGAGCCCCCGCGGCGCCTGGCCGTCACCGGCAGCGGTGGCGCCACCTCGGACCTGCAGGCCTCCGACGTCGCCGTCAGCGCCGACGGCCGCTACATGGCCCTGGCCACCAAGGACAAGCTGACCCCCACCGACACCAACGGACTGCCCGACGTCTACCGCGCCGACCTGTCCACCACCCCCACCACCTGGACCCTGGTCTCAGCCACCACCTCCGGCGCCACCACCACCGCCAGCTCCGGCGTGGCCGGCACCGCGCTCAGCACCGGCCCCACCACCTACAGCACCGCCCCCTCCGTCGCGCTGTCCGCCGACGGCACCCGCATCGCCTTCTACTCCAAGGCACCCCTGGTCACCAGCGACACCGACACCGCGATGGACCTCTACGTCAAGGACCTCACCACCCCCGACCCCGCCAAGGGCCCCATCACCCGCGCCTCCACCGCCGCGAACGCCACCTCCCTGGGCCGCACCGCCGTCGGCCCCGCCCTGGCCCTCACCCCCGACGGGCGCTACGTCCTGTTCACCGCCACCGGCCCCGACGGACCCGTCACCGCCATCCGCAAGGACCTCACCACCACCTCCGGAACAGCCGCCAGCGCCAGCGGGCCGGCACAGCTCGCCTCCACCTCACCCCCCGCCACCCGCTCCTACTCCGTCGGCGTCGACACCGACACCGGCGACCTCGCCATCAGCGACGACGGCCGCTACGTCGCCTTCTCCACCGTCAACAAGATCACCACCAGTGCGCCCGGGGACAACTGGTCCACGCCCCTGGCCTACCGCAAGGACCTCACCACCGGCGACGTCCTGGCCATCGGCTCGGGCCAGACCAACCGCTGGGAGCACCAGGTCACCCTCAGCCCCGACGGGCGCCACGCCGCCTACCTCACCACCGCCCGCGCCGTCCCCACCGACGGCAACGGCAAGACCGACGCCTACCGCCGCGACCTCACAGCACCCACCACCGACCCCCTGGTCCCCCTCACCTCCGACGCCAGCGGAGCGTTCGTGACCACCCCCACCTCGGCCACCGCCCGAGACGAGTACGGCCGCGTGGTCCTCCTGGCAAGCGGCACCGCCGTCCTCATCACCGTCCAGCCGATGAACAGCGCCGACACCAACGGCGTGCGCGACCTCTACGCCAAGGACCCCAGCACGGGAGCCGTCACGTCGCTGGTGGGGCCGCTGCTCCCGTGAGGTCTGGGAGGATGGCGGCGTGTCCGTGACCGACCGCCCCACCTCCCCGACCGGCAGCTCGACCGGCGTCCCCGACCGCCCGGCCCTGGAGGGCCTGGAGCCGGCGTGGGACGCCGCGTGGACCGAGCGCGGGACGTACGCCTTCGACCGCGCCGACGCGCTGGCCGAGCCGGGCGGCGTGTACGCCGTCGACACCCCGCCCCCCACGGTGTCGGGCTCGCTGCACGTCGGGCACGTCTTCAGCTACACGCACACCGACGTCGTCGCGCGCTTCCAGCGGATGCGCGGGCGCACCGTCTTCTACCCGATGGGCTGGGACGACAACGGCCTGCCCACCGAGCGCCGCGTGCAGAACTACTACGGCGTCCGCTGCGACCCGTCCCTGCCCTACGAGGGCGAGGGCTTCACCCCGCCGCACGCCGGTGACGCGGGCTCGGTCAAGGCCGCCGACCAGGTGCCGGTCTCGCGCCGCACCTTCGTGGCGCTGTGCGAGCAGCTGACCGCCGAGGACGAGAAGGAGTTCGAGGCGCTGTGGCGCCGCCTCGGCCTGTCGGTCGACTGGTCGCTGACGTACTCGACCATCGGTGGCCCCGCCCGGGCCGCCTCCCAGCGCATGTTCCTGCGCGACCTCGCCCGGGGCACCGCGTACCAGGCGCAGGCCCCCGGCCTGTGGGACGTCACGTTCCAGACCGCCGTCGCCCAGGCCGAGCTGGAGGCCCGCGACTACCCGGGCGCCTACCACGAGGTGGCGTTCACCAGGGCTGACGGCAGCGGCGAGGTGGTCATCGAGACCACCCGCCCCGAGCTGCTCCCGGCGTGCGTGGCGCTCATCGCCCACCCCGACGACGAGCGCTACCAGCCGCTGTTCGGCACCACGGTGGTCTCCCCCGTCTTCGGCGTGGAGCTGCCGGTGCTCGCGCACCCCGCCGCCGAGCCCGACAAGGGCGCGGGCATCGCCATGTGCTGCACCTTCGGCGACCTGACCGACGTCACCTGGTGGCGCGACCTCGACCTGCCGACCCGCCCCGTCGTCGCCCGCGACGGCCGGCTGGTGCGGGAGGTGCCGTCCTGGCTGAGCGGCTCCGGCGCGGAGGCGTACGGCGAGCTCGCGGGCAAGACCACGCACTCGGCGCGCATCGCCGTCGTCGACGCCCTCAAGGCCTCCGGGGCGCTGAAGGCCGACCCCAAGCCGACGCAGCGCAAGGCCAACTTCTTCGAGAAGGGCGACAAGCCCCTCGAGATCGTCACCTCCCGCCAGTGGTACCTGCGCAACGGCGGCCGCTCGGCCGCCGGGTTCGAGGACCTGCGCGACCAGCTCCTGGCGCGCGGCAAGGAGCTCGGGTTCCACCCCGACTTCATGCGCGTGCGCTACGAGAACTGGGTCGGCGGGCTCACCGGAGACTGGCTGGTCTCCCGCCAGCGCTTCTTCGGCGTGCCGATCCCGGTCTGGTACCGCGTGGGCGAGTCCGGCGAGGTCTCCTACGAGGACGTGCTCGTGCCGGACGAGGCGTCGCTGCCGGTGGATCCCTCCACCGACGTGCCGCCGGGCTTCAGCGAGTCCCAGCGCGGGGTCGCCGGCGGGTTCGTCGGGGAGACCGACGTCTTCGACACCTGGGCCACCTCCTCGCTCACCCCACAGATCGCCGGCGGCTGGGAGCGCGACCCGGAGCTGTTCTCCGCGGTCTTCCCCTACGACCTGCGCCCGCAGGGCCAGGACATCATCAGGACCTGGCTGTTCTCCACCGTGGTGCGCGCCCACCACGAGCACGGGTCGCTGCCGTGGTCGGACGCCGCCATCAGCGGCTGGATCCTCGACCCCGACCGCAAGAAGATGAGCAAGTCCAAGGGCAACGTCGTCACGCCGCTGGGACTGCTGGAGGAGCACGGCGCCGACGGCGTCCGGTACTGGGCGGCGTCCGCGCGCCTGGGGACCGACGCCGCCTTCGAGGTCGGGCAGATGAAGATCGGGCGCCGCCTGGCGCTCAAGCTGCTCAACGTCTCCAAGTTCGCCCTCTCGATGGGCGCCACCGACCCCACCGCACCGGTCACCGAGCCGATCGACAGGTCGGTGCTCGCGGGGCTGGCCTCCGTGGTGAGGACGGCGACGGACGCGCTCGAGCGGTACGAGCACACCGCCGCGCTGCAGGCCGCCGAGGCCTTCTTCTGGGCGTTCTGCGACGACTACGTCGAACTCGTCAAGGACCGGGCGTACGGCGCGCAGGGCGAGACGGCCGCCGCGTCGGCCCGGGCCGCGCTGGCCCGCTCGCTCGACACGATGCTGCGGCTGTTCGCGCCGTTCCTGCCGTTCGCCACGGAGGAGGTCTGGAGCTGGTGGCGCGCCGAGGAGGGCTCGGTGCACACCGCGCCGTGGCCGACGGCCGAGCCGCTCTCCGAGGTCGCCGGCGACGCCGACCCGACCCTGCTGCCCGCTGTCGGGCGCGCCCTGGCCGGGGTGCGCAAGGCGAAGAGCGAGGCGAAGGCGTCGATGCGCACGGAGGTCGTCACCGCCACGGTGTCAGCCCCCGCCGCGCTGGTGCCGCTGCTCGAGGCCGGGGCCGCGGACCTGGCCGCCGCCGGCCGCGTCCGCGACCTCCGCATCACCAGCGCCGACGTCGCTGAGGTCACCGTCTCCGACGTCGAGCTGGCTCCCCCCACCGCCTGACGCGCTCGGGCCCCTCATCGGGCCCGACCGTGGACGCTGTGTCCCNNGGGACACAGCGTCCACGGTCACTGCGAGCGGTCCCCGGGCTGCCGGCGACGGACCTCGGCGAGGCGCAGCACCTGCTCCCGGCACCCCCGCGGGTCGGTGGTGAGCCGGCGGTGCGCGTACCGCACCGCGAGGATCCCCAGCTCGGCGACCGCGGCGTCCCGCGCGAGGTCCCGCTCCCGCTGCGCAGGGCTGTCGTGGTGCTGGCGCCCGTCCAGCTCGACGGCGAGCAGCGCCCGCCGGTCGAAGCAGTCGAGCAGGTGGGACCGTCCGCCCACCCGGACGGGGACCTGCCGCTCGAGCTCGGCGAACTGCGGTCCGGAGAACACCCGGTCGTAGCCCCACAGCTCCAGCTCGCTACGGCAGCCCGCGTCGATCCTGTCGAGCAGCACCGCGAGGTCTCGGCGCCCACGCAGTCGCGGGTGCCGTGAGAGCTCCTGACGGAGGCGCAGGGCGGTCGTGACCCAGCGCCGCACGGCCACGACCGCGGGCGCGCGCTGGTCCGACCCGCTCAGCAGGGGCCAGCTCTCGACGCGAGACCGCGCTCGAGCTGGTGGCGCTGGTCAGCGCTTCCCAGGTGGCCACGCCGCCGACCGCGTGCAGGGCTGCCAGGACGGTCGAGGGGCGCACCTGGTCGAGGCTGGCCGCAGGCCGTCTCGTCCCGCCGCGCACCGTCGACCACCTGTGGACGGCCTGGGCCGTCCGGGCGCCTGTGGGCGCAGCACACGCGCGACCTGGGCCCCACCGTGGACGCGGGGTCCCGGTCAGGGGCGCCTGACCGGGACACGGGGTCCACGGTCACCCTGCAGGCGAACCGTCAGGCGGACTTGTCGCGGCGCTCGCGCTTGCGGGCCTCGGACGCCTTGTCCTTGGGCACCAGCGTCGGGTTGACGTTCTTCAGCACGACGTCGCGGTCGACCACGACCCGCGCGACGTCGTCGCGGCTGGGCAGGTCGAACATCACCGGGAGGAGGACCTCCTCCATGATCGCGCGCAGACCGCGGGCCCCGGTGCCGCGCAGGATGGCCTGCTCGGCGACGGCGACCAGCGCCTCGTCGGAGAACTCCAGCTCCACACCGTCGATCTCGAACATCCGCTGGTACTGCTTGACCAGCGCGTTGCGCGGCTCGGTGAGGATGCGGACCAGGGCGTCGGCGTCGAGCTCGCGCACCGTGGTGATGACCGGCAGGCGGCCGATGAACTCCGGGATCAGCCCGAACTTCAGCAGGTCCTCCGGCATGACCTTGCCGAACATGCTCGGCAGGTCCGACGCCGCGTGCAGCGGGGCGCCGAAGCCGATGCCCTTCTTGCCCATGCGGCCCTGGATCATCTCCTCCAGGCCGGCGAAGGCGCCGCCCACGATGAACAGCACGTTCGTCGTGTCGATCTGGATGAACTCCTGGTGCGGGTGCTTGCGCCCGCCCTGCGGGGGCACCGACGCCGTCGTCCCCTCGAGGATCTTCAGCAGCGCCTGCTGCACGCCCTCACCGGAGACGTCGCGCGTGATCGACGGGTTCTCGCTCTTGCGGGCGATCTTGTCGACCTCGTCGATGTAGATGATGCCCGTCTCGGCCTTCTTGACGTCGTAGTCAGCGGCCTGGATGAGCTTGAGCAGGATGTTCTCGACGTCCTCGCCGACGTAGCCCGCCTCGGTGAGGGCCGTGGCGTCGGCGATGGCGAACGGCACGTTCAGCATCTTGGCCAGCGTCTGCGCGAGGTACGTCTTGCCGCAGCCGGTGGGGCCGATGAGCAGGATGTTCGACTTCGCGATGTCGACCGGCTCCTCGACCTTCTTGGCCGGGTCGGACGCCTGGATGCGCTTGTAGTGGTTGTAGACGGCCACGCTCAGCGCCCGCTTGGCGTCGTCCTGGCCGATGATGTACTGCTCGAGGAAGCTGAAGATCTCGCGCGGCTTGGGCAGCTCGACCAGGCCGAGCTCGCTGGCCTCAGCGAGCTCCTCCTCGATGATCTCGTTGCACAGGTCGATGCACTCGTCGCAGATGTAGACCCCGGGGCCCGCGATCAGCTTCTTGACCTGCTTCTGGCTCTTGCCGCAGAACGAGCACTTGAGCAGGTCCGCGCCATCGCCGATCCGTGCCACGTGGGGGGCCTCCTCGAGTCGTCCCGCGCACCCGCGCGGGTAGGTCCATGGAACACCACTGACGACTCTCTGTCAGCGGGACGAGCGCAGTTGCGGGCGGTGCCCGGCGGTGTGTCCGCCGGGCACCGCCCGCCACGTCACGCGGAGGTCAGCGCAGAGGCCTTGCGGCTCTCGAGCACCTGGTCGACGAGGCCGTAGTCCTTGGCCTGGTCGGCGGTGAGGATCTTGTCGCGCTCGATGTCGACCTTGATCTGCTCCGCGGTGCGGCCGGTGTGCTTGGCCAGCGTGGTCTCCAGCCAGGAGCGCATGCGCAGCACCTCGGCCGCCTGGATCTCGATGTCCGAGGCTTGGCCGTAGTCACCGCCGGGGCTCGCCGGCTGGTGGATGAGCACGCGGGCGTTCGGCAGCGCGAGGCGCTTGCCGGGGCTGCCGGCGGCCAGGAGCACCGCCGCGGCCGAGGCCGCCTGCCCGAGGCAGACGGTCTGGATGTCGGGGCGGATGTACTGCATGGTGTCGTAGATCGCGGTCAGCGCCGTCATCGAGCCGCCGGGGCTGTTGATGTACAGCGTGATGTCGCGGTCGGGGTCCTGCGCCTCCAGGACGAGGAGCTGGGCCATGACGTCGTCCGCGGACGCGTCGTCGACCTGGACGCCCAGGAAGATCACGCGGTCCTCGAAGAGGCGCGTGTAGGGGTCCTGGCGCTTGAAGCCGTACGCCGTGCGCTCCTCGAACTGCGGGAGGACGTAGCGGGACGACGGCGCGCCGTGCGGGAAGGTGGGGTTGCTCATCTGCTGGCTCCTGACTCTGCTCGCGTGCTCAGGCCGCGGCCGCACCGGTGCCGCCGCCCTCGGGGACGTCGGCGGCGCTGGTGATGACGTGGTCGATGAAGCCGTACTCCTTGGCCTGCGCCGCCGTGAACCAGCGGTCGCGGTCGTTGTCCTTGTTGATCTGCTCGATCGACTGGCCGGTCTGGTCAGCGGTGAGCTGGGACAGCGTGCGCTTCATGTCGAGGATGAGCTCGGCCTGGATGGCGATGTCACTCGCCGTGCCCCCGATGCCGCCGGAGGGCTGGTGCATCATGATCCGCGCGTGGGGGGTGGCGTAGCGCTTGCCCTTGGCGCCGCTGGCCAGCAGGAACTGGCCCATGGAGGCCGCCAGGCCCATCGCGACGGTGGCGACGTCGGGCTTGACGTACTGCATGGTGTCGTAGATCGCCATGCCCGCGGTGACCGAGCCGCCGGGGCTGTTGATGTACAGCCAGATGTCGCGGTCGGGGTCCTCCGCGGCGAGCAGCATGAGCTGCGCGCAGATGGCGTTGGCGTTGTCGTCGCGGACGTCCGAGCCGAGCCAGATGATCCGCTCGCGCAGCAGGCGCTGGTAGATGTGCTCGTCGAGCCCCATGGGGGACGAGGGCTGGCTGCGGGCCGTCACGTCGGCAGCCTCGTGTCCGCGCGGCCGGGAATCGCTCACGGGAGTCGCTCTCCATCCGTCAAGGCCGGAACGCTCCGGCCACCGTCGTGGTCGCCCCCGGTGACGGGTTGGCGACGCTGTCGACCCTAGCGCCGGGCGCAGGCGCGGCAGTCCCGGTCTGCGCCCCTGTTCGCTGCGAGCGCACGCCGCCGAGGCCCTCCCGCAGGTCAGGAGGACGACGACGACCGCGGCCGCCGGAGCCCGCGCCGGCTGCGCCGGCCGACCCGCTGGGGGGCTCCGCACCAGTCCGCGAACAGAACGGGGTGGCCCTGTGCCAGTGCTGCTGGCACAGGGCCACCCCGTGCCCGTCAGGTCTGACCTGTCCGGCGGTGGCGGCGGCTCCGCGGTGCGTGCGCGGAGCGCCGGGTCAGCTCTGGGTGCCGGAGCCCTCAGCGCCCTCGGCGGCCTCCGCGGTGCCTGCGGCCTCGGCGGCCTCGGTCTTCGGCTTGCGGGTGCGCTTGGGCTTCTCCTCGGCGGCGGGCGCCTCAGCAGCGTCCTCGGAGCCCTCGGCGGCCTCGGCGTCAGCGGCCGGCTTCTTGGCGCGGGTGCGCTTGGGCTTCTCCTCGGCGGCGGGCGCCTCAGCAGCGTCCTCGGAGCCCTCGGCGGCCTCGGCGTCTGCGGCCGGCTTCTTGGCGCGGGTGCGCTTGGGCTTCTCCTCGGCGGCGCGCGCCTCAGCAGCGTCCTCGGCGGTCTCGTCCGTCGCGGGCTCGGCGCCCTCGGCGTCGTCGTCCTCGTCACCGAGGTCGACCTTGTTGCCGGAGGCGTCGGTGACGGTCGCCTTCTCCAGGACGGCGGCCAGCGCCTTGCGGCGGGCGACCTCCTGCACCAGCGCCGGCACCTGGCCGGCCTGGTCCATGGCCTGGGCGAAGGAGTTCGGGTCCATGCCGTAGGCGGGGGCCTGGGCGACGATGTACTCGACCAGCTCCTGCTGGGCGACGGTCACCTGCTCGGCCTCGGCCACGGCGTCGAGGAGGAACTGCGTGCGCAGCACGCGGCGGGTCTCCTCGGTCACCTCGGCGCGGTGCTCGTCGTCCTCGAGGCGGGACTCGTTCTCGAGGTGGCGGTGCACCTCGTCCTCGACGACGCCGTCCGGCACGGGGATCTCGACCTGCTCCAGCAGCGCCTCGAGCACCTTGTCGCGCGCCTGCACGCCCTGGCGGAACTCGGCCTCGTCCTGCGCCTTGGTGCGCAGGTCGGCGCGCAGCTCGTCGACGGTGTCGAACTCGCTGGCCAGCTGGGCGAAGTCGTCGTCGAGCTCGGGCAGCTCGCGGACCTTCACGGACTTCACGACCACGGTGACCTCGGCGGTCTCGCCGGCGCGCTCGCCGCCGGCCAGCGTGGTGGTGAAGGAGCGCTCCTCGTCGATGGCGGCGCCCTCGAGGGCGTCGTCCATGCCCTCGAGCATGGTGCCGCGGCCCACGACGTAGGTGATGCCCTCGGCGGTGTCGACCTCCTCGCCGTCGACCTCGGCCTTGAGGTCGAGGCTGACGGTGTCGTCGGTCTGCACGGCGCGCTCGACGGGCACGAGGGTGCCGAAGCGGACGCGCAGCTCCTCGAGCTTGGCGTCGACGTCGGCGTCGGTGACCTCCACGTCGTCCACGGAGACGGCGATGGTGGAGAAGTCGGGCAGGTCGATGGTCGGGCGGACGTCCACCTCGGCGGTGAACTTCAGCTCGCCGGCGTCGGCGCCCTCACCGACCGGCACCTCGGTGATCTCGACCTCGGGCTGGCCCAGCGGCCGCACCGAGGACTCCTGGACGGCCTGCTGGTAGAAGCCCGGGAGCGCCTCGTTGACGGCCTCCTGGATCACGACGCCGCGGCCGAAGCGCTGGTCGATCACGCGCGCGGGCACCTTGCCGCGGCGGAAGCCCGGCACCGAGACCTGGCCGGCGATCGACTTGTAGGCCTTGTCGAGGCTCGGCTTCAGCTCGGCGAAGGACACCTCGACGGTGAGCTTGACCCGCGTCGGGTTGAGGGTCTCGACGTCGCTCTTCACGGCAGGGGTTCTCCAGGTCTTGAGACGGTCGGTCAGCCAGGCGTTCAGGTCCGGCGCGCGAGGAGCGCGCCGGCGGCGTGGTGGTGCAGGCTCGCGCGGGCAGCACCGAACCGCGCCGGGCACTGCCGGCCACCTTATCGCCGCTCGTCGGGGTACCCGGATTCGAACCGGGGGCCTTCCGCTCCCAAAGCGGACGCGCTACCTGGCTGCGCCACACCCCGTGCCCAGCGGGCGGTATGAAGGCTACGCGCCCGGGACCGCGCGCCGTGCCGCTACGCTCGTGCCCGCGCCGTCCGCCTCGGCCCCGTCTCCGGGGTCGTGACTGACGGTGGTGCGGATGTAGCTCAATGGTAGAGCCTCAGTCTTCCAAACTGATTACGCGGGTTCGATTCCCGTCATCCGCTCCAGTCCTCCCGCACGGCCGATGACCTGGCCGTCACCCCCCGGCAGGATGCGCGCCATGCCCGTCCCCGCCGCGCACGTCGTCGACTTCACGACCGTCTCCACCGAGGGCCTGGAGCCCTCCCCCGTCGCGCCGGCCCTCGCGGGCCTGCGCGCCAACGAGGCCCGCTACTTCCGCACGAAGCACGGCCACGCGTTCGCCACCGAGCCCGCGGGACCCGGCGGGCCGGGCGCGGAGCTCGCCGGCTGGGTCGCGTCCCTGCTCGCCGCCGAGCGCGACCTCGTCATCGCCTCACCTGCGCTGGAGGCGACCACCTTCGTGGTCGAGGGCACCAGCTGGACGTACGTCTTCTACGAGTGCGGGCTGAGCGTCAACGTCCTCTACGGCCTGGAGGAGGGCTCCAAGCGCGCCGTCGGCTTCAAGCTCTCCGACGGCATGGAGGTGCCGGCGGAGCTGGCGGACCGCTTCAGGTTCGCCCGCCAGCGCTCCAAGCTCGCGGGCACGATCCGCGGCTCGTTCTTCGTCATCAAGGGCCAACACACCCCGCCGCGGCTCTGACCCTCAGCCGACGCGGGTCGGCTGGCCCGTCGCCTCCAGCACGGACAGCCACAGGTCGCCGTGGGGGTCCACCACGTTGCGCCGGCTGATGGCCAGCTCGATCGGCACGTGCACGAAGCGCCCGTGCCAGCGGCCCACCACCATGGCCGTCCGCCCCGCCATCGCCGCGTGCACGGCGGCGTGGGCCAGCCGCAGGCAGTACACGGCGTCGTAGCCGTTGGCGGGCACGCTGCGGATGGCGTAGCTCGGGTCGACGTAGCGCAGGTTGACCGGCCGCCCGGCCGCGGCGAAGGAGTCGAGCAGGCGGCGCCGCAGGTAGCGCCCCACGTCTCCCAGCACCGCGTTGCCGGAGGCGTCCACGCCGTCGCCGGGCACCAGGTCCTGCCCGGCGCCCTCGGCCACCACCACCACGGCGTTGCCGCGCTCGGCCACGCGCCGCTGCACCAGCGACAGCAGCCCCTCGCGGCCGTCGTCGTCCTCGAGCCCGAAGGGCACCTCGGGGACGAGCACGTAGTCGGCGTCGTTGCGGGCCAGGGCGGCGTAGGAGGCGATGAAGCCCGAGTGCCGGCCCATGAGCTTCACCAGCCCCACGCCGTGCGGGGTGGAGCGGGCCTCCACCACCACCGAGCGGATGGTCTCCGCGGCGCGGGCGAACGCGGTCTGGAAGCCGAAGCTGTGGTCGATGAAGGGGATGTCGTTGTCGATGGTCTTCGGCACGCCCACCACGCTGATCTTCAGGCCGCGCTGCGCCACGACCCCCGCGATGCCCAGGGCGCCGCGCATGGAGCCGTCGCCGCCCACCACGAAGAGCACCCCGATGCCCAGGCGCTCCAGGCAGTCGACGACGTCCTCCGGGTCCTGCTGGCCGCGGGAGGTGCCGAGCACCGTGCCGCCCTGCTCGTCGATGCCGCGCACCGACTCCGGGGTGAGGTCGACCACCTCGTGGCCGTAGGACGCCACGAAGCCCTCGTAGCCGTTGCGGAAGCCGTGGACCCGTCGCACGCCGTACTGGTGCCACAGCTCGAGCACGAGGCCGCGCACCACGTTGTTGAGGCCGGGGCACAGGCCGCCGCACGTGACGATGCCGACGCGGAGCTTGGAGGGGTCGAAGAAGATCTTGCGCCGGGGCCCGCCCGGCTCCAGGCCCGGCAGCTGCTCGACGGGCACGCCGCGCTCGCTCGCCGTGGAGAGGACGTCGTCGACGAGGACCAGGTCGCTCTCGTCGACGTAGTTCTCGCTGCGCTCGCGCGCCTCGATCAGCGGCGCGAGCGGTGAGTCGAGGCGCGCGGCGCCGAGGGTCGAGATCTGCCACGGCGAGGCGCCGACGGGGCTCGGGTGCTCCACGCGGCCGGAGTCTGGTGCAGGACGGGCCCGCGCGGGGGCCCTGCGGGCCACACCGGCCCCGGGGTCAGGACGACGCGAGCAGCACCGCCGCCAGCGACGCCGCCAGGCCCACGGCGGTGGCGGCTGCTCCCAGCAGCAGTCCCCGGCGCGCCCCGGCGAACCGCGGGGAGCTGCGGAAGGGCTGCTCGACGGCCACGAGGGTGAGGGCGGCCAGGGGACCCGCCACCAGCACCTCCAGGGCCAGCAGGACCGGCCAGCCGGACAGTCCCAGCTGCTCCCCGGCGAAGACCACCGGCACGTGCCACAGGTACCAGGAGTAGGAGGCGCGCCCGGCCCAGCGCACCGGGCCCGCTGAGAGCAGCCGCCCCGCGCCCCGCGGGGCGGCTGCGCCCTCGGCGAGCCCGGGCGTGCCGGCGGCGATGAGCGCGACGGTCGCGAGCGTCGGGACCAGGGCCGCCGAGCCGGGGTAGGGGACGTCGTCGGTCCACAGCGAGCTGCTCACCACCACGGCGAGCGCCACCCAGCCCAGGGCGGGCACCCAGCGCCGCAGGGCACCGAGCCGGCCGCTCTGCGCGAGGGCGACCAGCCGGGGCGCTCCGAGCGCGAGCAGCGCACCGGCGGCGAGCTGCCACGCGCGGGTGGGCGAGGACAGGTAGGCGAGCGTGGGCAGCAGCGGCGTCAGCACCACCGAGCACGCCAGCGAGACCACGGCCACCGCCCCGGCCGCCACCGCGAGCGAGCGCCGCAGCGACGTCCCGCGCCTCCGGGCCACCGCCGCCGCGAGCAGCACCAGGGGCGGCCACAGCAGGTAGAACTGCTCCTCCACCGCCAGCGACCAGTAGTGCAGCAGGGGACTGGCGGAGGCGTCGGGGTGCAGGTGCACCGGGTCTGCCAGCGCCGAGCGCCAGTTGGCGACCTGCAGGGACGCCGCGGTCCCGTCGCGCCCGGTGCTGCCGAGCAGCTGCGGCGCGAGCGCCGCCGTGGTGGCGAGGGCCACGAGCAGGACGACGACGGCGGCGGGCAGGATCCGCCGGGCGCGCCGGGCGTAGAAGGCGGCCAGGCCGACCCGGCCGGTCCGCTCCACCTCGCGCACGAGCAGCCCGGTGATGAGGAAGCCCGAGATGACGAAGAA
This sequence comes from Streptomyces sp. NP160, assembly GCF_006335115.1. Taxonomy (GTDB): domain Bacteria; phylum Actinomycetota; class Actinomycetes; order Actinomycetales; family Quadrisphaeraceae; genus Quadrisphaera. Next base: position 126,663 of record NZ_VDMJ01000015.1, on the reverse strand, counting down.
CACGTCCACACCGAGGCGGCCACCGCCGGAGCCCGGCACGCCAACGTGGAAGAGCAGCACGAGCCCCAGTGCGACGGCCCGCAGCCCCTCGACGTCGGGGCGGAAGGCGGCACCGGTGCCCGCCGGCGCTGGCCGCCCCCCGTCGGGAGCCCGGCGAGCAGCCCTGCGGCCCCTGGACGGCGCTTCCAGCGCCAGCGGTCGTGCCACGTCGCTCCCCCGATCGACTACTACCGAGAAAGTAGTAGAAGTTCGGGGGAACTCCCAGCCGGGGTCCTGCGAGCGCTGGGCCGGACGGGTGACGGTCAGCCGGTCAGCTGCTCCACCGCCCGGTGGCCGGCGGCGTGGACGAGGTGCACGGCGGCCAGCCCGCCGTCGAGGTCCTGGCCGCCGCTGAGCACGTGCTGGAGCACCTCCGCGGTGTCCTCGACGGCGTGCCCGCCGGCGACGAGCAGCAGGGCCAGGCACAGGGCACCGGCAGCCGCGAGGGGCCGGCCGCTGCCGGGACGGCGGCCGAGCAGGGCCCGCACCCGCTGCACCACGTCGCCCTCGCCTCCGGCGAGGGCGACCCCCCGCCACGGCCCCCGGTCCCCCACCGCGCTGCGCAGCAGCCCGGCACGGGCCACCGCCCGGGCCACGAGCGGGCGGTCGTCCCCCAGGACGGCCGCCGCGGACTCGTCGGCCCAGCGCTCGCTGGCGTAGCGCACCGCGGGCAGCAGGCCCACCAGCAGCGGGTCGAGGGCGGCGGCCCAGGCCGTGGCGGAGCGCAGCAGGTCGTGGTGGTCGCGCAGGTGGGCGCGCTCGTGGGCCAGCAGCGCCGCCTGCTCGGGCGCCGGGAGCGCGTCCATCAGGGCCCGCGAGACGACCACGCGCCCGCCGCGACCGGGCAGCGCGAACGCCTCGGCGCCGTCGTCGACCACCACGACGCCGCCCACCGGGCCGCCCAGGCGGGAGCAGAGGTCGTCAGCGGCCCGCAGCGCAGCCGCGCGGCGGCGCCGCAGGACGAGCACCCGCACGACCCCCGCGACCAGCACGCCGACCGCCAGCAGCGACGCACCCGCCGGCACCGGCACGTGGTGGGCGAGCCGGTGGGCGTCGTAGCCGAGCAGCGAGGCGACGGCCGGGACCCGCGCCACGAGGACGACGAGGTGGAGCAGCAGCACCACCGCGGTGGTGAGCGAGGTGCCGACGGCGCAGGCCGCGAGCACCACGGTGGCCGCCCGGGGCGGGCACCGGCGCGCCACGAGGGGGGCGCCCAGCGCGAGCAGGAGGCTGGCGACCACAGGCGCCTGCAGCGCGTAGAGCACGTCCGCCGCCCTCAGCCGCGCCGCTCGGCGTCGCGCAGGAGGCGCTCGAGCACGGGCACGTCCTCCGGGGACAGGTCCCCGACGAAGCGGGCCAGCACGGCGTCCCGGCGGTCGCTGGCCTCGAGGGCCTGGCGCATCCGGGCCGCGGCGACGTCCGCGGCGTCCGCCACCCAGTAGCGGTGGGCGCGCCCGTCGCGCTCGCGCGCCACGAGGCCCTTGTCGTGCAGGCGGACCAGCGTGGTCATCACGGTGGTGTACGCCAGGCCGGTCCCGAGGCGCTCGCGCACCTCGGCGGGCGTGGAGGGGGTGCCGGCGGAGGTCAGCGCCGCGAGCACCTCCCGCTCGAGGTCGCCCCGGGCGCGCCGGGCGCCGTCCGTCACCACCGCCTCATCATGCCTGCTCAGCGGCCCAGTCCTCCAGCGGGACGACCTCCGAGGTCGGCCCGTCGAGGCTGGCGGCGTCGAGCAGCGCCTCGAGCGAGGCGATCAGCTGCTCCGTCGCGGTGTCCACGTCGGCGAGCATCGAGGGGCTCCCGAGGGGATGTCCACCGGCGAGCACTCCGACCGGGCGACGCCACCCCCCGCGCGGGGGGTGTCCTCCCCCGAGCGGACGCCCCCGGGCGACGGCCCGGTCACCCGGCGGGGTTCCCCGGGGGCCGGCCCGCGCGGCCGCCGGCACCTCCCCCACCAGCGCACGCGCCCGGACGCCGTAGGATCGGGGACGACCATCCCGAGCGGCCGAGAGACCTGGCTCAGCGACGCCGCAGCAACCACCCGTGGGGCCCCCGCGGACCGGTGCTACCGCCAGGACCGATGGAGGCCGTCGTGTCCAGCGCCGTCAGCGCACCCGCTCAGCACCCCACCGGCACCGCGCTGCCCGGAGCGCGCGGCGGCGGGGCCGCGGTCCCCGTCCGGCTCGAGGGCGTGGGGCGCCGGTTCGGCGACCACGTCGTGCTCGAGGGCGTCGACCTCGACGTCGCCGCCGGCGAGGTGGTGGCGCTGCTCGGGCCCTCCGGCTGCGGGAAGTCGACGCTGCTGCGCGCCGTCGCCGGGCTGGACTCCCCGGACTCCGGCACGGTCCTGCTCGACGGCGGCCCGGTGCGAGACCACGACCCGCGCTGCGCCGTCGCCTTCCAGGAGCCCCGCCTGCTGCCCTGGCGCACGCTCGCGGGCAACACCGCCCTCGGGCTGCCCCGCGGCACGCCGAGGGCCGAGGGCCGCGAGCGCGTCGCCGCCCTGCTCGACGTCGTCGGGCTGGCGCGCTTCTCCGAGCACCGGCCGCGCAGCGTGTCGGGGGGCATGGCGCAGCGCGCGGCGCTGGCCCGCGCCCTCGCCCGGCGCCCCGGGGTGCTCGTCCTCGACGAGCCGTTCGCCGCGCTGGACGCCCTGACCCGCCTGACCATGCAGGACCTGCTGCTCGAGGTCCTGGCGGCCACGCCGACCACCGTGCTGCTCGTCACGCACGACGTCGACGAGGCGCTGCACCTGGCCGACCGCGTCGTCGTCCTGGGTCGCCCCGACGGCGCCCCGCCCGAGGCCGGCGCGGGCGTGCTGCGCACCACCGCCGTGGACGTCGCGCACCCGCGCGACCGCGGCGACGCCCACCTGGCCTCGCTGCGCGCGGAGCTCCTCGAGCTCCTCGGCGTCCCGCGCGCCTGAGCGCACCCCCGCCGGCGCCCCGCGCCGCCCCACGCACCACCCCGACCACCCACCCCGTGCCCGCCTGCACCTCGACGGACCTCCGGAGGCTCCCGATGCCCAGCACCGCCCTGCCCAGCCAGCCCTCCCGCCGCTCCCTGCTCGGCCTGCTCGCCCTCGCGCCGCTGGGCGCCGCCGGGCTCGCCGCCTGCGCCCAGGGGGAGGACGCCTCCGGCGCCGCGCCCGCCGCCTCCGCCGAGGGCTCCGCCTCCGGCTCCCAGGCCGCGCGCACGCTCACGCTCGACTTCGCCACCTACAACCCGCTCAGCCTGGTCATCCGGGACCAGGGCTGGCTCGAGTCCGAGCTCGGCGGCCAGGGCGTCACCGTGGAGTGGGTGCAGTCCGCCGGGTCGAACAAGGCCAACGAGTTCCTCCGCAACGGCAACATCCAGATCGGCTCCACCGCCGGGGCCGCGGCGCTGCTGGCCCGGTCGAACGGATCGCCGATCAAGGTGGTCGACGTCTTCAGCCAGCCGAACTGGTCCGGCGTGGTGGTCGGGAAGGACTCCCCCATCACCGGCGTCGCCGACCTGCGCGGCAAGCGCGTGGCCGCCACCACCGGCACCGACCCCTACTTCTTCCTCGTGCAGGCGCTCGGCACCGCCGGGCTGACCACGTCGGACATCACCCTGGAGAACCTCCAGCACGCCGACGGCCGCTCCGCGCTGGACGCCGGCAACGTGGACGCCTGGGCCGGGCTCGACCCGATCATGGCGGCCGCGCAGGCCGAGAGCGGCGCGAAGATCGTGTACGACAACATCGACTTCAACTCCTACGGCGTCCTCAACGCCCGCGAGGACTTCCTGTCCGAGCACCCCGACCTCGCCCAGGCCGTCGTCAACGCCTACGAGAAGGCGCGCGCCTGGGTCCCCGCCAACCTCGAGGCCGCCACCGCGCTGCTGGCGGAGGTCGCCGGCATCGACCCGCAGGTGGCCACCACCACGCTGGGGCGCACCAAGCTCGACATCTCCCCCGTGCCCGGCGCGACGCAGGCGGCGGTGCTGGAGAAGATCGGCCCGCTGTTCGTGGCCAACGGCGACGTCGCCGACCAGGGCACCGTGGACGCGGCGCTGGAGAGCCTGTTCGAGCCGGCCTACGCGCAGAAGGCCGACCCCTCGTGACCGTCGACCCCGTGGCGCTCACCGGGCGGAGCGCCGAGGCGGCCGGCCTCGGCGGTGCCGACGACCCGTCGTCGCCCCGCGGCCGGCGCGCCGGCCACGGCCCGCGCAAGGCCGCTGCCGCCAGCGCGGCCGGCGCCCGCACGCGGCTCTCGCCGTGGTGGGGCGCGGTGCTGCCGCTCGTGCTGCTCGCCGCGTGGCAGCTGGCCGCGAGCTCCGGCGCCTACCCGCCCTCCCAGCTGCCCTCCCCCGCCGCCGTCGTCCGGGCCGCCGGCGACCTGTGGGAGCGCGGCCTGCTGCAGCAGCACATCGCCATCTCCGCCCAGCGCGTCTTCGTGGGCTTCGCGCTCGGCGCCGCGGCGGGCCTGGCGGTGGGCTCGCTGGTGGGGCTCTCGCGCTGGGCGGACGCCCTGCTCGGCTCGACGATCGGCGCGCTGCGCGCGGTCCCCTCCCTGGCGTGGGTCCCGCTGCTCCTGCTCTGGATCGGCCTGGGCGAGCCGCCCAAGCTGACGCTGGTCGCCATCGGCGCCTTCTTCCCGGTCTTCACCACCACGGCCTCGGCGCTGCGCCACGTCGACGCCGGGCTCGTCGAGGCGGGCCGCGCCTACGGGCTGCGCGGCGTCTCGCTGCTCACCCAGGTGCAGCTGCCCGCAGCGGTCCCGGCGGTCATCGCGGGGCTGCGGCTGGCGCTGGCGCAGTCCTGGCTGTTCCTCGTGGCCGCGGAGCTGCTCGCCTCCTCCATCGGCCTGGGCTACCTGCTCACCGAGAGCGTCAACAACGGCCGCACCGACAGGATCTTCCTGGCGATCATCACCCTCGCGGTGCTGGGCAAGCTCAGCGACGCCGTGGTCGGCCTGTTCGAGCGCTGGGCGCTGCGGCGGTGGGCGTGAGCGCTCAGCCGGTCCTCACCACCACGGCCGCCACCGCGGCGCCGGCCGCCACCGCCGCGAACAGCAGCCGGACGGCGTCTGCGCGCCGCAGACGGCGCACCAGCGCCTCGGACCGGCCGCGGCTGGCGAGCACCCCGTGCGCCGGGCCGGCCGTCGTCGCCGTCACCACGACGACGACGGCGGCCGCGGCCACCGACACCAGCGCTGCTGCGCCCCGCCACCCGTCGTGCGGCCCCGCCACGAGCACCCACCCGTCAGCGAGCCCGAGCAGCCCGTACACCAGGGCGACCACCGGCGTGATCCGCCGGCGGTGCCGCTCGTGCGCCAGGCGCCAGCGCGCCTCGGCGCGCACCGCCCCCTCGCCGCCGTCGTCCTGCGCCGCCTCGGGGGCCAGCAGCGCCGGGTAGACCAGCACGGTCACCACCAGCTGGAAGCCCAGGTGCAGCGCCGTGGCCACCACGAGCAGCACGAGCCCGACAGGCTGCGCACCAGAGATCACACCCCACCCTCGCCCCTGAAGCCCGACCCCGCCCGGAGGACCCGCCCGATGTCCCGCCCCGTCGCCGCCCCGCTCTCGGCGCAGCCCTCCAGCGCCACCCTCACCACCCTGCTCGCCGAGGAGCGCACCTTCCCCGCACCGGAGGCCGTCGCCCGGGTGGCCAACCTCGACGCCGCGACCGCGGAGACCTGGCGCCAGCGGGGCGAGGAGGACCCGGAGGGCTTCTGGGCGGAGCAGGCGGGGCACCTGGACTGGGAGACGCCGTGGCACACGGTGCTCCAGTGGTCGCCGCCGGAGTTCGCCGACGGCGCCGACGTCACGGACCCGCTCGCGGAGCTGTCCGTGCCGTCGGCGCGGTGGTTCGACGGCGGCACGCTCAACGCGGCCGTCAACTGCCTGGACCGGCACGTCGCTGCGGGGAACGGCGACCGGGTGGCCACGCACTTCGAGGGCGAGCGGGGCGACACCCGCACGGTCACCTACGCCGACCTGCTCGCCGAGGTCAGCCGCGCTGCGAACGCGCTCACGGCGCTCGGCGTCGAGCCCGGTGACCGCGTGGTCCTGTACCTGCCGGTGATCCCCGAGACGCTGGTGACGGTGCTGGCGTGCGCGCGCATCGGCGCGGTGCACTCCCTCGTCTTCGGCGGCTTCTCCGCGGAGGCGCTGCGGTTCCGGGTGGCGGACACGACGGCGAAGGTCGTCGTGGCCACCGACGGGCAGTTCCGCCGCGGCAGGGCGGTGCCGGTGAAGGCCGCCGTCGACGAGGCGGTCGCCGGGCTCGACCACGTCGAGCACGTGCTCGTGGTGCGCCGCACCGGCGAGGAGGCCTACGCCGGCGAGGCGATCCCGTGGACGCCGGGCCGCGACGTGTGGTGGCACGAGACCGTCGACGTCGCGGAGCCGGTCCACGAGGCCGTGGCGTTCCCCGCCGAGCACCCGCTCTTCATCATCTACACCTCCGGCTCCACCGGGAAGCCGAAGGGCCTGCTGCACACCACGGGCGGCTACCTCACCCACGCGCGGTACGCGCACTGGGCGCACTTCGACGCCCACCCCGAGACCGACGTCCACTGGTGCACCGCCGACCTCGCCTGGGTGACGGCGCACTCCTTCGCCATCTACGGGCCGCTGCTCAACGGCGTCACGCAGGTCATGTACGAGGGCGTCCCGGACTTCCCCGCCCCGGGCCGGCACTTCGAGATCATCGAGAAGCACCGGGTGACGACCTACTACACGGCACCCACCCTGGTGCGGGCCTGCATGACGTGGGGCGACGACGTGCCCGCCCGGTACGACCTGTCCTCGCTGAAGCTGCTGGGCAGCGTCGGGGAGCCCATCAACCCCGAGGTGTGGATGTGGTTCCGCGAGAACGTCGGCGGGGGCAGCGCGCCCGTCGTCGACACGTGGTGGCAGTCCGAGACGGGCGCCACGGTGGTGGCGCCGCTGCCGGGCGCCACCACGCTCAAGCCGGGCTCGGCGACCCGACCGCTGCCGGGCCTGGACGCCGCCGTCGTCGACGACACGGGGGCCGAGGTGCAGCCCGGGGAGGGCGGCTGGCTGGTCGTCCGCACGCCGTGGCCGGGCATGGCCCGCACGGTGTGGGGGAACCCCGAGCGCTACCGCGACGCCTACTGGCGGCAGTTCGCCGTGCAGGGCTACTACGCCGCCGGTGACGGCGCCCGCTACGACGCCGACAGGTACCTGTGGCTGCTCGGCCGCCTGGACGACGTCGTCAACGTCTCCGGGCACCGCCTGTCGACCACGGAGGTGGAGTCGGCGCTGGTGGCGCACCCCGACGTCGCCGAGGCCGGCGTGGTGGGCGTCGGTGACGAGCTGACCGGCCAGGCGGTGGCCGCCTTCGTCATCCCGTCGAGGCGGTCGGTGCTCGAGGACGCCGACGGGCACGCCGGCCTCGAGGCCGCCCTGCGCCAGCAGGTGGCCACCGTCATCGGGCCGGTGGCCAAGCCCAAGCACGTCGTGGTGGTCCGCGACCTGCCCAAGACCCGCAGCGGCAAGATCATGCGGCGCATCCTCGGGGACCTGCTCGAGGGGCGGGCGCCGGGCGACACGACGTCGCTGTCCGACGAGCGCGCCGTCGACGCCGTCCGCGACGGCATCGAGGCCCGTCGCGCCCGCGCGGCCCGCTGACCCCACGACAGCCAGAGAGAGGATGGACGCATGAGCCAGGACACCCCCGGCGGCGCCGCCGTGGACCCGCAGACCGCGGGCCAGGTCAGCACCGAGGACGCCACCCCGCAGACCGTGCCCGGCGCGGTCTCCCCCGACCCCGTGGCCGACAGGCCCGGCGCCGAGCGCACGTGGGGCTTCCGCACCCGCTCGCTGCACGCGGGCGGCACGCCCGACTCGGCCACCGGCGCCCGCGCCGTGCCGATCTACCAGTCGACGTCGTTCGTCTTCGAGGACACCGCCGACGCCGCCAACCTCTTCAGCCTGCAGAAGTACGGCAACATCTACAGCCGCCTGGCCAACCCCACCGTCGCGGCGTTCGAGGAGCGCATCGCCTCCCTCGAGGGCGGCATCGGCGCGGTCGCCACCGCCTCGGGCATGAGCGCGGAGTTCATCACGCTGGCCGCGCTGGCCGGTGCCGGTGACCACGTCGTGGCGAGCTCGCAGCTGTACGGCGGCACGGTGACGCTGCTCGACGTGACGCTGCGCCGGTTCGGCGTCGACACGACGTTCGTCGCGGGCACCGACCCCGCCGACTACGCCGCGGCCATCACCGACCAGACCAAGGCCGTCTACACCGAGGTGGTGGCCAACCCCTCGGGCGAGGTCGCCGACCTGGCCGGGCTCGCCGAGGTGGCGCACGCCGCGGGGGTGCCGCTCGTCGTGGACGCGACGCTCACCCCGCCGTACCTCGTGCGCCCCATCGAGCACGGCGCGGACATCGTCATCCACTCCGCCACCAAGTTCCTCGGCGGCCACGGGACCACCCTCGGCGGCGTCGTGGTGGAGAGCGGCCGGTTCGACTGGGGCAGCGGCCGCTTCCCGCAGATGACCGAGCCGGTGCCCAGCTACAACGGCATCCGCTGGTGGCAGAACTTCGGCGAGTACGGCTTCCTCACCAAGCTGCGCTCCGAGCAGCTGCGCGACACCGGGCCCTCGCTGTCCGCGCAGTCGGCGTTCCAGCTGCTGCAGGGCGTGGAGACCCTCGCCCCGCGCATGGAGGAGCACCTGCGCAACGCCCGCGGCGTGGCCGAGTGGCTCGACCGCGACCCCCGCGTCGCCTGGGTCAACTGGGCGGGCCTGCCCTCGCACGTCCACTTCGAGCGGGCCAGGAAGTACCTGCCGCTGGGCCCGTCGTCGGTGTTCTCCTTCGGCGTGGCCGGTGACCGCGAGGCCGGGCGGCGCTTCATCGAGGCGGTGCAGCTCGCCTCGCACCTCGCGAACGTGGGCGACACCCGCACCCTCGTCATCCACCCGGCGTCCACCACGCACCAGCAGCTGAGCGCCGAGCAGCTCGAGGCCGGCGGCGTGAAGCCGGAGCTGGTGCGCATCTCCGTCGGGCTGGAAGACCTCGACGACATCCTCTGGGACCTCGACCAGGCCCTGACCGCGGCCGTGAAGGAGAGCTGACGCGTGACTCTCACCGTGGACAACACCCGCACCTGGGTGGGGCCGACCGCGCCGGAGCGCCTCGCGCTGCTGCGCGAGGCCACGAGCATCGCCATCGTCGGGGCCTCGGAGAACCAGGCCCGCGCCAGCTTCTTCGTGGCGACCTACCTGCTGTCGAGCTCGCCCTACGACGTCTACTTCATCAACCCGCGCGCCAAGGAGATCCTCGGGCGCCCCGTCTACGCGAGCCTGGCCGACCTGCCGGTGGTGCCCGACGTCGTGGACGTCTTCCGCCGCCACGAGGACCTGCCGAGCGTGCTCGACGAGGTGCTCGCCCTGCGCGAGTCGAAGGGCGGGGGGAAGGCCCCGAACGTGCTCTGGCTGCAGCTCGGCTCGTGGCACGAGGAGGTCGCCCGCCGGGCCGAGGAGGCCGGCCTCTCCGTGGTCATGGACCGCTGCGTGAAGATCGAGCACGCCCGGTTCCACGGCGGCCTGCACCTCGCGGGCTTCGACACCGGCGTCATCTCGAGCCGGCGGCAGATCCGCGCCTGATCCAGCGTTGCAGCCGGGGGCGGTGCTCAGCAGCGCAGCGCCGCCCCCGCCCCGGACACCCCCGGGCCCTCGCACCACCACCGACCCCGGAGGTCACCCGTGCTCCGCCGCTCCCCCCTCGTCCTGCTCGCCGCCGCTGCCGCTCTGGCCCTGTCCGCCTGCGGCGGCAGCTCGCCCGCCGACGGCATCGTCGGCGGGAGCTCCAGCGCCGCGCCGTCCGGCTCGGCGTCCGGCGGCGACTCAGGGGGCGGCGTGCTGCGCGTGGCCTCCGAGGGCACCTACTCGCCCTTCACCTACCACGACCAGGCCGACGGCGGGAAGCTCACCGGCTACGACGTCGACGTCATCACCGCGGTCGGGCAGAAGATGGGCATGCAGGTGGAGTTCACCGACGTCACCTGGGACGCCATCTTCGCGGGGCTGGAGGCGGGCCGCTACGACGTCATCGCCAACCAGGTCACGGTGAACCCCGAGCGCCAGGCCCTGTACGACTTCTCCACCCCGTACACGACCTCCACCGGCGCGATCATCACGCGCGCCGACGACACCTCGATCACGTCGCTGCAGTCGCTGGCCGGCAAGACCACGGCCCAGTCGCTGACCAGCAACTGGGCGCAGGTGGCGAAGGACGCCGGCGCGGACGTCGAGGGCGTGGAGGGGTTCGCCCAGGCCGTCACCCTGCTCAAGCAGGGCCGCGTCGACGCCACCGTCAACGACGACCTCGCCGCGCTGGACTACCTCAAGACCACCGGTGACACCTCCGTGAAGGTGGCCGCCAAGACCACCGACACCAGCCAGCAGGCGTTCGCCCTCGCCAAGGGCTCGGAGCTCACGCCGAAGGTCGACGAGGCGCTCGCCGAGCTCAAGGCCGACGGGACGCTCGCCCAGATCTCGCAGAAGTACTTCGGCGAGGACGTCTCGGGCTGACGCGGGCGGCTGACCCGGGACCCGGAGGAGACCGGTGCTCGACTGGGACCTGCTGCGCACCTCGGCGTGGCCGCTGCTGCAGGGGCTGGTGCTCGGCACCATCCCCCTGACGGCGATGTCGTTCGCCGTCGGGCTGGCCATCGCCGTCGTCGTCGCCCTCATGCGGCTCTCACCCGTGAAGCTGGTCTCGGGCGCGGCGCGGGTGTACGTCTCGGCCATCCGCGGGACGCCGCTGCTGGTGCAGCTGTTCATCGTGTTCTACGCGCTGCCGGCGGTCGGTCTGACCATCGCCCCGTGGCCGAGCGCCATCCTCGCGCTCAGCCTCAACGTGGGCGGGTACGCCGCGGAGGTGGTCCGCAGCGCGATCCTGTCCGTGCCGCGCGGGCAGTGGGAGGCCGCCGCCACGGTGGGCATGGGCTACGGGACCACGCTGCGGCGCGTGGTGGCCCCGCAGGCCGCGCGCCTGGCGGTGCCGCCGCTGAGCAACACGCTCATCTCGCTGCTCAAGGACACCTCCCTGGTGTCGGTGGTGCTCGTGACGGAGATGTTCCGGGTGGCGCAGCAGATCGCCGCGCCCACCTTCCAGTTCCTCACGCTGTACGGCCTGGCCGCCGTCTACTACTGGGTGGTCTGCGCGGTGCTCGCGGCGCTGCAGGACCGGCTGGAGGTCCGCTTGAACAGGTACGTGACCGCGTGAGCGGCGGGAGCGGCGGGAGCGGCGGGAGCGGCGGGCCGCTCCTCGAGGCCACCGGCCTGGAGAAGTCCTTCGGCGAGACCCGCGTGCTGCGCGGGGTGGACCTCGCCGTGCCGACCGGCACCGTGAGCGTGCTCATCGGGCCGTCCGGCTCGGGCAAGACCACGGTGCTGCGCTGCCTCAACGCCCTGGAGCGTCCGGAGGCGGGCGCGGTGCGGATCGGCGACGTCTCCGTGGACTTCTCCGCCCTGCCGCAGCTGGGGCGCCGCGCCGCGCTGCGCGCGGAGGCCGGGCTGCGGGCGCAGAGCGGCATGGTCTTCCAGGCCCACCACCTCTTCCCGCACCGCACGGCGCTGGAGAACCTCCTCGAGGGGCCGGTCGTGGTGCAGGGCCGCCCGCGGGAGGAGGCCCGCGCGGAGGCGCTGGTCCTGCTGGAGCGCGTCGGTCTGAAGGGCCGTGAGGACGCGCTGCCGTCCCAGCTGTCCGGCGGTCAGCAGCAGCGGGTGGGCATCGCGCGGGCGCTGGCGATCCGCCCCCAGGTGGTGCTCTTCGACGAGCCGACCTCCGCGCTCGACCCGGAGCTGGTGGGCGAGGTGCTCGCCGTCATGCGCGACCTCGCCGAGCAGGGCACCACGATGGTGGTGGTCACGCACGAGATCCGGTTCGCCCAGCAGGTGGCCGACCAGGTGCTCTTCCTCGACGGCGGCGTGGTCGCCGAGCGCGGGCCGGCGGCGCAGGTGATCGCCGACCCGCGCGAGGAGCGCACCCGCCGCTTCCTGCGCCGCCTGCTCGACCCGCTCTGACCCGCTCTCACCCGCTCTCACCCGCTCTCACCCGCCCTGAGCCGGGAGGGCGGGGGGTCGGTCGTGCACGCTTGGGACGAGCGCCGCCGGGGTAGGTCATCGTCGTGGCTGAAGACACCGACACGACCCCCGACCTCACCCGCGGCGTGCGCCTGGGCGACCTCCCCCTCGACGGCGTGCTCGCCGGGGCCCTCGGCACCGGCGAGGACGCCGAGCAGGTGCTGCTGACCCGGTACGTCGACGACGACGGCGAGACCCGCGTCTCCGCGCTCTCCGCGACGTGCACCCACGTGGGCGCGCCGCTCGCGAAGGGCCTGCGCACCGGGAACCTCGTGCGCTGCCCGTTCCACCACGCCTGCTTCGACCTGCGCTCCGGCGAGGCGCTGCTGGCCCCGGCGTACGAGCCGCTCACCCGCTACGCGGTGGAGGTCACCGGTGAGGGCGACGAGGCCGTCGTCCGCGTCACCGGCCCCTCGGACGAGCCGGCGCCCGGCCCGGACGCAGCCACCACGGGCGCCGAGGGCGCGCTGCGCCGCGTCGTCGTGGTCGGCGGCGGGGCGGCGGGCTTCGCCGCCGTGGAGCGCCTGCGCCGCGAGGGCTACGAGGGCGAGCTGGTGCTCGTGTCCGCGGAGCCGCACGCGCCGATCGACAGGACGCAGCTGAGCAAGTTCTACCTGGCGGGTGCCAAGCCGAAGGACGCGCTGCCGCTGCTCGCCGAGGAATGGTACGCCGACCACGGCGTGGAGCTGCGCCTGGGCACGCGCGCCACGGTGCTCGACACCGACCAGAGGCGGCTCAGCCTCGAGGGACCGGACGGCGCGGTCACGCTGCTCGCCTACCAGTCGCTGCTGCTCGCCCCCGGCTCGGAGCCGGTGCGCCCCGACCTGCCGGGGTTCGGCCGCGACGACGTGCACGTGCTCCGGTCGCTGGCCGACGCGGACGCGCTCCTGGCCGCCGTCGGCGAGGAGCCGGAGGGACGGACCGCCGTCGTGCTCGGGTCGGGGTTCATCGGGCTCGAGGCCGCCGCGGTGCTGCGCGAGAAGGGCGTGGACGTCACCGTCGTCGCCACCTCGGAGGTGCCGCTGGCCCGCCAGATGGGCGAGGACGTGGGCCGCGCGGTCCGCGCCGCCCACGAGGCCGAGGGCGTCACCTTCGTCACCGGCCGCGCCGCCCGCTGGAACGACGGGGTGCTCGAGCTGGAGGACGGGACGCGGGCGCCGGCCGAGGGCCGCGCGGACCTGCTCGTGGTCGGCGTCGGCGTCGCGCCGCGCCTCGACCTGGCCAAGAGCGCCGACCTGGCCCTGGCGCCGGAGAGCGAGGGGGGAGGCGTGGTCGTCGACGGCCACGGCCGCACCTCGGCGGACGGCGTGTGGGCCGCCGGCGACGTCGCCGCCTGGCCCGACGCCACCACGGGCCGGCGCCGCCGGGTGGAGCACTGGGCGCAGGCGCAGCGCCAGGGGGCGGCAGCCGCCCTCGACCTGCTGAGCCGCGGCGCTGGTGAGGAGCTGGCGGAGCCGGCCTTCTTCTGGACCAAGCAGTTCAGCCGGCAGTACCGGCTGGCGGGCGAGGTGCCGGACCTCAGCGGCGGCGAGGGCAGCGGCTCGGCGGAGGTCGACGGCTCTCTGGCTGACGGCGACGCCGTGGTCCGCTACCGCGACGCCGGCGGCCGCATCACCGCGGTGGCGGGTGTGGGGCGCGACCTGGAGGTGCTCCGCCTGGAGGACGAGCTGCTGCGCCCCTGACCCCTCGTGATCATGGGCGTCCGCCACCCCGGCAGAGGTGGCGGACGCCCATGATCACGGACGAGGTGGGTCAGGCGGAAGGCGCCAGGGTCTTGGTGTCGATGACGAAGCGGTAGCGCACGTCGGAGTTCACGACGCGGTCCCAGGCCTCGTCGATCTGGTCACCGCTGATGACCTCGACCTCGGCACCGATGTGGTGCTCGGCGCAGAAGTCGAGCATCTCCTGCGTCTCCTTGATCGAGCCGATGTTCGAGCCGGCCAGGCTCTTGCGGCCCATGATCAGCGCACCGGCCGGCACCTGGAACGGCTTGCTCGGCAGGCCGACCGTGCACAGCACGCCCTCGGGCTTGAGCGCCGCGATGTAGGGCTTGATGTCGACGTCGGCCGAGATCGTGGTGATGATCAGGTCGAAGGTGCCCCTGAGGGACTCCAGCGCGCCCTCGTCACCGGTGGCGACGTAGTGGTCGGCCCCCAGGCGCAGGCCGTCCTCCTGCTTCTTCAGCGACTGCGACAGCACCGTGACCTCAGCGCCCATGGCGTGCGCGATCTTCACGCCCATGTGGCCGAGGCCGCCCATGCCGACGATCGCCACCTGCTTGCCGGGCCCGGCGTCCCAGAAGCTCAGCGGGGAGTACAGCGTGATGCCGGCGCACAGCAGCGGGGCGGCGACGTCGAGGTCGATGCCCTCGGGGATGCGCAGCACGAAGTCCTCGTCGACGACGATCTTCTCGCTGTAGCCGCCCTCGGTGGGGCGCCCGTCCTTGCCGATGGCGTTGTAGGTGCCGACGTTGCCGTTCTTGCAGTTCTGCTCGCGGCCCGCGGTGCACTCGGAGCACTCGCGGCAGGAGTCGACCATGCAGCCGACGCCCACGCGGTCACCCACGGAGTGCTTGGTGACCTCGGAGCCGACCTCGGAGACCACACCGGCGATCTCGTGGCCCGGGGTCAGCGGGAAGAGGGTCTCGCCCCACTCGCCGCGCCCCGTGTGGATGTCGGAGTGGCAGATGCCCGCGTAGGCGATGTCGATGAGGACGTCCTTCGGGCCCAGGTCGCGGCGCTCGATGGTGGTCGCCTCGAAGGGCTCGCCGGGGCCGGCGGTGCTGCGGGCGTGCACGGTGGTGGGCACGGTTCTCCTCCGTCTGGTGCGGGGTGGGGTTCCCTTCCATCCTGCGGGAGCGGCGCTGGTCGCGCACGACGTGTCGGTGCGGGCGTCCGACGGCGTCCGCGGGTCCCTACCGTGGAGGTCGTGACCTCCGAGCCCGCGACCGAGGGGTACCTGCCGGGGTCGGCGGGCCTGCGCCGGGCGTCCTGGGCGCTCTTCCTCGCCGGGGTCGCCGTGTTCGCCCTGCTCTACGCGCCGCAGCCGCTGCTGCCCCTGCTCTCGTCGGACTTCTCGGTCACCCCCGCCGCGGCCACGCTGGCGGTCTCGGCCACCACCGCGGCGCTGGCGGTGGGGCTGCTCGTCGCAGGTCCCGTCTCGGAGCGCTTCGGGCGGACGCGGCTCGTCCACGCCTCGCTGGCCACCTCGAGCGCCCTCGGGCTGCTGGCCGTGCTGGCCCCCACCTGGGACTGGCTGGTGGTGCTGCGCGCCGTGCAGGGGCTCGCGCTGGCCGGGCTGCCCGCCGTCGCCGTCGCCTACCTGCGCGAGGAGGTGCACCCTCTGGCCGCGGGCCGCGCCACCGGTCTGTACGTCGGGGGCAACGCCATCGGCGGGATGCTCGGCCGGCTCGTGTCCTCCGGGCTCGCGGAGCTGGGCGGGTGGAAGGCGGCCCAGGGCGGCGTGGCGGTGCTGGGCCTGGTGTGCGCGGTGCTCGTGTGGTGGCTCCTGCCGCGCTCGCGCCGCTTCACCCCGGCGCCCGCGGGGCTGCGGGCCCTCGCGCGGCGCACGCGCGGGGTGGTCACCGACCCGGCGCTGCTCGGGCTGTACGGGCTGTCGCTGGCGCTGATGGGCTCCTTCGTGGCCGTGTGGAACGCCATCGGCTTCCGCCTGGAGGCGCCGCCGTACTCCCTCGGTCCGGCCGTCGCCGGCCTGGTCTTCACCGTCTACGCGCTGGGGTCGGTGACCTCGGCGCAGGGCGGCCGGCTCGCGGACTCGCTCGGCCGGCGCGTCGTCGTCCCCGTCGCCGTGGTGGTCATGGGCGCCGGCCTGGCCGTGACGGCCGCGCCGGCCCTGTGGGCCGT
Source organism: Streptomyces sp. NP160 (assembly GCF_006335115.1). Taxonomy (GTDB): domain Bacteria; phylum Actinomycetota; class Actinomycetes; order Actinomycetales; family Quadrisphaeraceae; genus Quadrisphaera. The sequence goes on along the minus strand of NZ_VDMJ01000015.1, from coordinate 110,680 downwards.
GGTGGTGGGGATGGCCGTCTTCACCGCCGGCTTCTTCGCCGCCCACGGCGTGGCCAGCGGCTGGGTGGCGGCGCGGGCGGGGGCCGGCGGGCGCGCCACCGCGCAGGCGGCGTCCACGTACCTCTTCGCCTACTACGTGGGGTCGTCCCTGGGCGGCACCGCCGGGGGCGCTGCCTGGTCGGCCGGCGGGTGGGGCTCGGTGGTGCTCCTCGCCGGCGCCGCTGCCCTGCTGGCCCTGGTGCTCACCGGCCTGCTGGCCCGCACCCGCTCGCTGCTGCCGCCGCCGCCGTCCGCCGGAGCCCCCCACCCCGGCTGAGCGCCGGCAGGGCCGACCCGGCCGACCGGGTGAGACCCCGCCCCGCGCCTCCAGCCCCGGCGCCGCGGGGACGAAGCCCCCTGTGGCGTCCACTCCACGGCGCCACCGCGGAAGGGAGCCCTGGCACGTGCAGATGACCGCCGCGCTGGCGCCGCTGTCAGTGCTGTCGGGACTCCCGGCGGACGTCCTGTGGCCCGTCGCCGGAGGCACGGTGTCGTTCGTGTCGCTGGTGACGCTGCTCGTGCTGCTGCGCCGCCAGCACCAGCGCCAGACCGCGCTGCTGCGCACGGACCCCCTCACCGGCCTCGGCAACCGGGTGCTCCTGACCGAGGAGGGCGAGCGCGTCCTCGCCTCGCTGCCCGACCTCGACGGCGACGGCCGGCACGGCCCCGGACTGCTCCTGCTCGACCTCGACGGGTTCAAGGACGTCAACGACACCCTCGGCCACGCCGCCGGCGACACGCTGCTGGTGCAGGTGGCGCACCGCCTCGCGAGCGCCGCACCTCCCGGTGCTGTGGTGGCCCGCCTGGGCGGCGACGAGTTCGCCGTCCTGCTCGACTCGCCGGTGACCACGGCGCAGGCCGTGCTGCACGGCAAGCGCCTGCTCGCCGCGCTCGGCGCCGGCGGCTTCTCCGCCGACGGCGTGGACCTCGACATCACCAGCAGCGTCGGCGCCGCCGTCGCCCCCGCCGCCGGCCGCACCGTCGGCGAGCTGCTGCGCCACGCGGACCTGGCCATGTACGAGGCCAAGCGCTCCCGCTCCGGGGTGCTGCCCTACACCTCCGACCTCGCTCCGGAGACCAGCGACGGCCTGACCACCCTGGCGCTGCTGCGGCAGGCGATGGACCAGGGCGAGCTGACCCTGCTGTACCAGCCGGTGGTCGACGCCGGCACCCGCGAGCTGCGCGCCTTCGAGGCGCTGCTGCGCTGGAACCACCCGACGCGCGGGCTGCTGCTGCCCACCGAGTTCCTGCCGCTGGCCGAGCGCACCACCCTGGTGCGGCCGCTGACCCGCTGGGTGGTGCTCACCGCCGTCCGCCAGGCCGCCGCCTGGCGCCGGGCGGGCCTGGACACCACCGTGGCGGTCAACGTCAGCGCCTCCGTGCTCGAGCCCGGTCTGCTGGGCATCGTCGACGAGGCCCTCGCCCGCAGCAGCTGGCCCGCCGAGCAGCTGGTGCTGGAGATCACCGAGACCGCCGTGGCCAGCGACGCCGGAGAGGCGCTCGACGTGGTCAGCTCCCTGGCCGGCCGGGGCATCCGCATCTCCGTGGACGACTTCGGCGCCGGCTACACCAGCCTGGGGCAGCTCCGGGAGCTCACAGCGCACCACCTCAAGGTGGACCGGCAGTTCGTCACCGACCTGCTCGGCGGGCCGTCGGACGAGGCCATCGCGGCCAGCATCATCGACCTGGGGCACCGCCTCGGGCTGCACGTCGTCGCCGAGGGCGTCGAGAGCGCCGCCGTGGCGGACCGCCTGCGCGACCTCGGCTGCGACGAGCTCCAGGGTTACTGGGTGGGCCGCCCGATGAGCCCGGAGCTGGCGCTGGCGCGCTACCTGCCGGAGCCCGACCGGACCGCGGCCCCGGCCGCAGGGCCCGCCGCGGCGGCCGCCGCACCACCGGCGTCGTCGGCCTCCGCCTGAGGACGGACCAGCGGCTCAGGCGCCGCTGCGCCAGACCAGCACGAGGGCGCGGTCGTCGGACTCCTCGACGGCCGCGGCGTCCACCAGGCGCTCGGCGGCACCGTCGCGCCACCCGGACCGCCCCGCCTCCTCGGCCAGCCGCACCAGCGCCTCGGTGCCCACCGACAGGTCCTCCCCCGGCACCTCGACCATCCCGTCGGTGCACAGGTACAGCGCCTGCCCGGGCAGCAGCCGCCCCGCCACCTCGCCGAAGTCGGCGTCAGGCACCAGCCCGAGCGCCGGCCCGCCGTCGTCGTCGAGGAGCCGCCACGGGACCCCGGCGCCGCCGGTGCCCGGCGGCGGGTGGCCCGCGCACCGGACGCGGAAGTCGCCCGTGCCCAGGTCCACCGCGAGGTGCACGGCCGTGGCGAAGCCCTCGGCCCAGTCCTGCCGCAGCAGGTAGGCGTTGGCAGCGGGAAGGAAGCCCTCCACCGGCATGGCCCCCAGCAGACCCCCGAACGCCCCCGACAGCAGCAGTGCGCGCGTGCCGGCGCCCTGCCCCTTGCCGGAGACGTCCACCAGCACCACCTCGAGCAGGTCGCCCTGCTCGCCGTGAGTGCGCGTCGCCACCACGAAGTCACCGCTGAAGGAGTCGCCGAACGCGGGCCGCAGCTCCGTCTCGACGTGCCACTGCGGCGGCAGCGGCGGCACCCGACCCTGGCTGCGCAGCCGGTCCCGCAGGTCGACGAGCATCGTGTCGCCGAGGGTGCCCTGCACGCCGAGGCGCTCGCGGCTGCGCACGAACAGCGCCACGAGCACCGCGGTGGCGCCGAGCAGCACCAGGTCTCCCGGGCGGGCGCTCAGGCCGCCCTCGTCGGGCACCGACACCGTCAGCGCGGCCCCGGCGGCGGCCACGAGGTACAGCAGCACCATCGTGCGCAGCCGCAGGAAGAACCCGCCCAGCAGCAGCACGAAGACCATCGCGCTGGCCGGGACCCACCGGGGCGCGAGGGCTCCGGTGACGGCGACGACGACGGCGAGCGCGGTCAGCCACAGCAGCAGCCACGCCTGGCGCGGCATCGTGCGGGGGCGGAAGCGCGCGGCGAGCCGCCGGGTCAGGCGCCGGCGGCGCCGGTCGAGCCAGCGCGAGGCGCGGTGGAGGCGCAGGCGCACGTCTCCGACCCTAGCCGGGGCCCTCGGCACCCATCCGGCGTTCGCCGACTCCCGGTCGCGTCCCCTCCCCTGCCGCCGCCACCCCACCGCACTCGCGCACCCGAGTGCTGCTTCGCGGAGGCTCCGCGGCGCCGTGGGCGTGCGCGAGGACCCTGGGTGCCCGGGGTCAGGCGTCGAAGGGTGATACCTGCGTGCCCGGTGCCTGGCAGGTGGGGCACCAGAAGAGGTTGCGCCCCTCCACCACGGTGGTCGAGACCGGCGTCGAGCAGATCCGGCACGGCAGGCCGGTGCGCCGGTACACGTAGTGCGCACCCGCCTGGCCGCGGCGCACGGGCGTGCCGTCGGCCTCGTCGTCGCGCCTGCCGCGGTCGACCGGGCGCGTGGTGACGATCCGCCCCGACCGCACCCCCGCGCGCATCAGCACGCGGAGGTCCTCGTAGACGGCCTCGAGCCGCTCCGGCTCCACGTCACGGCCGGCGGCGAACGGGTCGATGCCCGCCCGGAACAGCGCCTCCGCGCGGTAGATGTTGCCGGCGCCGGCCAGCACGTCCTGGTGCATGAGCAGCGCGCCGACGGTCACCCGCGAGCGCCCCGCCCGCTCCAGGAAGCGCTCCGGGCCGTCGTCGGGCCGCAGCGGGTCGGGCCCGAGGCGGGCGCGCAGCTCGTCGACCTCCGGGCGGACCATGACCTCGCACGCCGTCGGGCCGCGCAGGTCAGCCCAGCGCAACGGGCCAGCGCCCTCGGCGGCGTCGAGCGTCACGAGCCTCAGCCGCACCTGCCCGACCGGCGCCGGTGGCGCGGCGAAGCCCTCGGCGCCCGCGCCGTCGTCGTCCTGGTCGCCACCGTCGACCGCGCCGTCGGAGCTGCCGAAGAAGACCTTCCCGTACAGGCCCAGGTGCACGTGCAGCCACCGCTGCGGCGTGCGGCGGGGGCTGGCGTCCGCCGGGGAGAACCCCACGAGGAGGTGCTTGCCGACGGCGTCGGAGCGCACCACGCGGTGGCCGTCGAGCAGCGCGGCGCCGTCGGCGAAGCGGCCCTGGGGGCTGCTGGCCTCGACGACGCGGCCGCCGAAGGCGTCGCGCACGGACCGGGCGAGGCGGTGGAGGGTGTGACCTTCAGGCACGAGGGTCGAGCCTGCCTCCTCCTCGCCGATCGCGCGCGATCACCGCTCGGTGAGGTGCTCCGCCTCCCAGGCGGTCATGAGGTCGAGGCGGCGCTGGTGGCGCTCGTCACCGCTGAACGGCGTGGCGAGGAAGGTGTCGACGATGGCGGTGGCGTCCTCGACCGAGTGCATGCGGGCGCCCACGCTGACGACGTGCGCGTCGTTGTGCTGGCGGGCCAGCTCCGCGGTCTCCAGGCTCCACGCCAGCGCGGCGCGGATGCCGGGGACGCGGTTGGCGGCCAGCTGCTCGCCGTTGCCGGAGCCGCCGAGCACGATGCCGAGGGCGTCGACGCCGGCGCGGACGTCGCTGCGGACCGCGACGGCGCAGGGGATGCAGAACGTCGGGTAGTCGTCGAGGGCGTCGTAGGCCTCGGGGCCGTGGTCGACCACCTCGTGGCCGGCGGCGGTCAGGTGCGCCACCAGGTGCTGCTTGAGCTCGAAGGCGGCGTGGTCGCTGGCGATGTGGACGCGCACGGCGCACATCCTGGCACCCCCGGGCGACCACGGGCGGTCGACCACCGCCTGGGTGGCCGACCGCCCGTGGTCACGCTCGGGAGGGGTGGGTCAGTCGAAGACCGGGCCCTGCGTGCGGGTGCGCTTCAGCTCGTAGAAGCCCGGGTAGGCGGCCACCGCGGTGACGCCGTCCCACAGCTTCCCGGCCTCCTCGCCCTTGGGCGCCGGCGTGATGACGGGGCCGAAGAACGCCGGCCCCTGCTCGCCGTCCTTCCCGGCCACGCCGATGACGGGGGTGCCGACGTCGTCACCGACGCGGTTGATCGCCTCGTAGTGGGAGGCCTTGAGCAGCTCGTCGTACTCGGTGAGGCCGGCGAAGCGGATGAGCTCGGCCGGCAGCCCGACGTCGGCGAGACCGCCGACGACGGCGGCCTCGAAGTCCTTCTCACCGCCCGGGTGGATGCGGGTGCCGATGGCCGTGTAGAGCGGCTCGACGACCTCCTGGCCGTGCAGCTCCTTGGCGGCGGTCACCACGCGCACCGGGCCCCACGCCTTCTTCATCATCTCCTGGTACTCCTCGGGCAGGTCGCGCCCGTCGTTGAGCACAGCGAGGCTCATGACGCGGAAGGTGACGTCGATGTCGCGCACCTTCGCCGCCTCGAGGATCCAGCGCGACGTCATCCACGCCCACGGGCAGATGGGGTCGAACCAGAAGTCGACGGGGCTCTTCGAGGCGCTCTGCGCTGCGTCAGTCATGCCACCGATAACACCACCGGCCCGGCTCGTCTGCCCGGCGCGCCCGCGTGGGAGCATCGGACGGGTGCGGACCAGCCACCACGAAGACGGCGCCGGGCAGCCGGCGGACCACCAGCAGGGCATGAACCTCTCCCGGGCGGAGGCCGCCGAGCGCGCCGCGCTCGTCGACGTCAGCTCCTACGACGTCGAGCTGGACCTCACCGGTCGTGGCGGGGCCCCGACGACGTTCCGCTCGAAGACCACCGTGCGGTTCACCGCGCGCGAGGGCGCCTCGACGTTCCTCGACCTGGTCGCCCCGCACGTGCACGAGGTGGTGCTCAACGGCACCGCGCTCGACGCGCACGAGGTCGCCGACGGGGTGCGCGTGCAGCTGCACGGGCTCGCGGCGGAGAACGAGGTCGTCGTCGTCGCCGACTGCGCCTACATGAACACCGGCGAGGGGCTGCACCGCTTCGTCGACCCGGTCGACGGCGAGGTGTACCTCTACTCGCAGTTCGAGGTGGCCGACTCGCGCCGCGTCTTCGCGGTGTTCGAGCAGCCCGACCTCAAGGCCGTCTTCACGTTCACGGTGACCGCTCCCGACCACTGGACGGTCGTTTCGGTCTCCCCCACGCCGGAGCCGACGCCCGCGCACGAGGGCGCGGCGACCTGGCGCTTCGCGCCGACTCCGGTGCTGTCCAGCTACGTCACCGCGATCGTCGCCGGGCCGTACCACGTCGAGCGCGGCGAGCTCACGAGCAGTGACGGCCGCACCGTGCCGCTCGGGGTGTTCTGCCGCCAGAGCCTCGCCGAGCACCTCGACGCCGACGAGGTCATGGACATCACCCGGGCGGGCTTCGCCTTCTACGAGGGCCTCTTCGAGATCCCCTACCCGTTCCCCAAGTACGACCAGCTGTTCGTGCCGGAGTTCAACGCCGGGGCCATGGAGAACGCCGGCGCCGTGACCTTCCTGGAGCGCTACGTCTTCCGGTCCAAGCCCACCGAGGCCGTGGTCGAGCGCCGTGCGGTGACGATCCTCCACGAGCTGGCGCACATGTGGTTCGGCGACCTCGTGACCATGCGCTGGTGGGACGACCTCTGGCTCAACGAGAGCTTCGCGGAGTACGCCTCCACGCTCGCCACCGCCGAGGCCACCCGCTGGACCGACGCGTGGACCACGTTCGCCTCGATGGAGAAGGCGTGGGCGTACCGGCAGGACCAGCTGCCGAGCACGCACCCGATCGTGGCCGACATGGTCGACCTCGAGGCGGTGGAGGTGAACTTCGACGGCATCACCTACGCCAAGGGCGCCAGCGTGCTCAAGCAGCTGGTCACCTACGTGGGCCGCGACGCGTTCTTCGAGGGCGTGCGCCGCTACCTGCGCGCGCACTCCTTCTCCAACGCCACCCTGGCCGACCTGCTGCGGGAGCTGGAGGCGACCTCGGGCCGCGACCTGGCCGCCTGGTCGAGCGTGTGGCTGGAGAAGGCCGGCGTGACCACGCTGAAGCCGGAGGTGCACACCTCTGACGACGGCGCCATCACGTCGCTCGTGGTCACCCAGACCACGCCGCCCGAGCACCCGGTGCAGCGCCCCCACCGCCTCGCGGTGGGCTTCTACGACCTCCACGTGCCTGCGGACGGCGGGCACCCGGCCAGCGCTGCCGCTGAGGACGACGACGCGGGCGACGCACCGGCCGCCGGCGCCGCCCCGCGCCTGGTCCGGACGGGCCGGGTGGAGGTCGACGTCGACGGCGAGCGCACCGACATCGCCGGCCAGCTCGGCGAGCTGGCCGGGCGCGACGCTCCCGACCTGCTGCTCCTCAACGACGACGACCTCGCCTACGCGAAGGTCCGGCTCGACCCGTCGTCGCTCGCCACCGCGGTGGAGCACCTGTCGGCCATCGAGGACGCCCTCCCCCGCACGCTCGTGTGGTCGGCCGCGTGGGACATGGCCCGCGACGCGGAGATGGCGGCCCGCGACTTCGTGGACCTCGTCCTCGACAACGTCGCGGTCGAGTCGACCCCGGCGACCTCCTCGGTGCTGCGCACGCTGCTGCAGCAGCTGACCTCCGCGACGCGGCTGTACACCGCGCCCGGCCACCGCGACGACGTCGTGGCCGGCGTCGCGGCCTCGCTCATGGACCTGGCGCTGGCCGCCGAGCCCGGCAGCGACGCGCAGCTGCAGCTGGCCACCGCCGCCGCGGGGTGGGGGCGCACGCCGGAGCAGCTGGACGCCGTGGCCGGGTGGCTGTCCGGCGACGCCTCGCTGGAGGGCCTGTCCGTGGACACCGACCTGCGCTGGGAGCTGCTCACCGCGCTCGTCGTCGAGGGCCGCGCCGGGGAGGCGGAGATCGCGGCGGAGCTCGCCCGCGACGACACCGCCTCCGGCCGGCTCGCCGCCGCCGGGGCCCGGGCGGCCGTGCCGGACCCGGGCGCCAAGCAGGCGGCGTGGTCGCAGCTGGTGGCCTCCTCGGCGGAGCCCGGCCTGGCCAACGCCGAGCGGGCCGCCGTCATCGGCGGCTTCGCCCGCGTCCACGACGCAGCGCTGCTGGAGCCGTTCGTCGAGCCGTACTTCGCCTCGATCGAGGGCACCTGGCGGATGCGCACCAACGAGATCGCCCAGCAGGTGGTGACCGGGCTCTACCCGGTGCTGCTCGCCTCGCCGGCGCTGCTCGACCGCACCGACGCCTGGCTCGCCCAGGCCCCGGAGGACCTGCCGGCGCTCAAGCGGCTCGTCAGCGAGCAGCGCGACGGCGTGGCCCGCGCGCTGCGCGCCCAGGAGCGCGACCTGCTGCGCTGACCCCCCACCCCCCGGGCCCCCTTCTCGCACTTTCCGCGGAAAGTGCGAGAAGGGGGCCCTTCTGTGCGCACTTTCCGCGGAAGGTGCGCAGGAGCCGGGACGGGACGGGAGGCTCAAGGGACCGAGCGCGACCGCCGATGCTGCGGCGTGCACCACCCCGCTCTGCGCGCGGCCGTCCGGTGATCGGTCCGGCCTTCCCGCAGGTCCTCGACGCCGCGCGCACCGGCGCGCCGTGGGCGCTGGAGACCCTCTACCGCGAGCTCGCCGGCCCGGTCACCGGGTACCTGCGCCTGCACGGCGCCGCGGAGCCCGACGACCTCGCCAGCGAGGTCTTCGTCGGCGTGCTCACCGGCATCGGCCGCTTCGCGGGCGACGAGGCGGGCTTCCGCGCCTGGGTCTTCACCATCGCCCACCGGCGCCTGGCCGACTCCTGGCGGCGGGCCTCGCGCCGGCCGGCGCTCGCCGACGTCGACGTCCACGACGACACCACGACCGCTGGCCTGCCCGGTGGCGACGCCGAGGAGGAGGCGCTCGCCTCCCTCGGCACCTCCCGCGTACACGACCTGTGCGCGCAGCTGCCCCGCGACCAGCGCGCCGTCGTCCTCCTGCGGGTGCTCGGCGACCTGTCGGTGGACGAGGTCTCCCGGGTGCTCGGGAAGACGCCCGCGTCCGTGAAGGCCCTGCAGCGCCGGGGCCTGCTCACCCTGTCGGCCCAGTGCCGCGACGACCGCGCGACCCCGCGGACCTCCCCGGCGATGACGGAGACGAGATGACCGACGACCCGAGGACGCGATCCTTCGACGAGGACGTCCGCGCGCTGCGCGCGGGCGGCGACGCGCCGTCGGCGGCGCGGCTGGAGGCCTTCGCGCGCGACGTGCGCGCCGTGGCCCGCCAGCCGCACCGCCCCAGCGCCGACCTCGCCGTCCTGCTGGCCACCGGTCACCTCACCGACACCGCCGTGACGCCCGCCCGGGCCGACGGCGCGGACCCGGCCGCCCCCGCACCGGTGCGGCCTGCGCTCTCGTGGAGGCACCCCGTGACCCTGACCCGCCAGACCCTCACCGCCGTCGGCCGCCGCGTGGCCGCTGTCAGCGCTGCCCGCGCCGGCGCCGCCGCCGGCGCGGTCCTCGTCGTCGCCGTGGTCGGAGCGGGTGCTGCCGGCGCGCTGCCCGGTCCGGTGCAGGACGGTTTCGCGGCCACGGTCTCGGCGGTGACGCCGCTGGAGGCACCGACCAGCGACAGCAGCACCGACCCCGCCGCTGACCCGACCACGGATCCCAGCACGGACCCGAGCACCGACCCCAGCACCGCTCCGACGGACACCCCCACCGACGCGCCCACCGAGGAGCCCTCCGGCACCCCCCGCACCGGCGCGACGTCCGACCCGACGTCCGCCCCGGCCGAGGCGCCCTCCACCGGTGAGCCCTCCGAGGACGGCGACGACGACGGCGGCTCGACCCCGTCCGACGGCCCGACGTCCGTCCCCGTCGCGCCGCCGACCAGCGGCGGGATGGGTCCCTGGGTGAGCAGCCAGGCGCGCTCCGGCGGCGTGGACGGCCAGGCCGTCAGCGGCGCGGCGCACGCCCGCAACGACGCCCGGCGCGAGGCGCGCTCCGGCGGCACCCCCACCTCCTCGTCCAGCAGCGCGCCGGCGCCCTCGACGAGCGCGACCGCGACCGCTCCGAGCGCCTCGTCGTCGTCCTCCGAGGTCGAGAGCGGCGACGACGGCGGCTCGGGCAAGGGCTCCGGCAAGGGGTCGGGCTCCGAGGCGAAGGGCTCCTCGAACGGCCAGGGCAAGGGCTCCGGCAAGGACCACTGACCCCCCTTCCCGCAGCCGAGCGCCCGGTTGCGGCTCCTGACCCCTCGGGAACCGCAGCCGGGCGCTCGGCTGCGGTTCCGGTGTCAGAAGTGGCCGAGCGTCGGCCAGGTGGTCGGCCGCCAGGCCAGCTGCGCTGACAGCCGCGCCACCGCGGCCGCCTCCCCGCGCACCCGTCCGGCCGCCGCCAGCGCCACGAGGGGGGTCTCCCCCAGGTAGGCGGCCGACAGCGCGCCGATGTCGCACGAGACGTCGGGCTCCGCCGCCGTGGCCACGGCCACGACGCTCCCCGCCTCCAGGTCGAGGCGCCACCGGCCGCCGGCCAGCCCCAGCGCGTCGTGCACCTCCAGCACGCACGCCCCCTCCGGCCCCAGCCACCCGCGGGCCGCGAGCGCCGCGGGCACGTCGAGCAGCCGGGTCCACAGGTGGTCGCTGGCCTCCACCGGCAGGGCTCGGCGGCGGTCGTGGAGGAGCTCGGGCAGCGGGTCGTCCAGGGGTCGGTCGGTGACGCGGACGCGGTCGACGATGTCCACCGACAGCAGGTGCTGCCACAGCGCCGCCTGCGCGGCGGGCGTGGCGGCGAAGAGGTCGCTGACCTCGAGGGTGGTGTCGTGCCGCATACCCTCCCACCGCTCGTGGGTGCGGTAGCGCGCGACGCCCGCGGCGGCGCCGGTGGCGTCGCGCGCCAGCAGCGCCGGCCGGCGGTCCGAGGACTCCTCGCCGGGCCCGGGAGCCAGGCCGAGCACCTCGTCCCAATACCGCTCCGGGCGCCGCACCGCGCCCGGGCGGGAGGCGGCGACGGCGGCGTGCAGCGCAGGGGCCTCGGCGCGCAGGTCGGCGTCCTCGACCAGCTCGACCACCACGTCCTCCACCGGAGCGGGCAGGTGCGCGAGCGGCGCCGGGGCGCGCACCTCGAGGACCTGCCCGCCGACGGCGGCACCGAAGCCGTACCGCCCGTAGATGGGCGCCTCCCCGGCGACGAGGTAGGCCATCGGCACGCCGCGCTCCTTCGCCGCCCGCAGATCGGCGGTGATCATCCGGGTGAGGATCCCGCGGCGGCGGTGGGTCGGCGCCACGGTGACGGAGCTGACGTGGTCGGTGAGCAGCGCGTGCCCCGGGCCGCCGGGCACGGGCAGCGGCCAGTCCCACGAGCGGTACGTGCCCACCACGCGCTCGCCGTCGAAGGCGCCGGTCAGCCGCTGCCCCTCCCACGCGGGCCGGCGGTGCTCGACGTGCTCGGGCGTGACGGTCCTGGGGTGCAGGAACGTCCGGCGGGAGGACGACAGCCACGCCAGCTGCTCGTCCGGATCGACCGCCCTGACCTCGACCTGCTGCCCGTGCTGCCGACGTGAGCTCACGGCCTCCACGCTAGGGGGCCAGCAGCGCCCGTCCCCCGGGGGTCATCAGCGGCAGGACCGCCTCCCAGGGCAGCACCACGCTCGTCACACCCGGGCCGAACTCCCCGCGCTGGAACCAGACCTCCACGCCGCTCGTCCCCGCCTGCCAGTCGGCGAACTGCTCCGCCGACGCCTCCAGCGGGCGCTCGGCGACGAGCCCGTCCTCGGCGCCGGCGTCGGTGGCCTCCTGCACGAGCACGGCCCAGGCCGCGTCGGGGTCGGCCAGCTGGTCGGCCAGGAAGACCGGCGAGGCGTCGTCGGCGGTGAGCGCCACGGTCGTCACCGACTCGACGGGCTCGGCGTCCACCGACGGCTCGTCGTACAGCTCGATGAGCACCTGCAGGGTCCGCCCGTCGTTGACGGTCACCTCGCTGCGGCCGGAGACGGCGTGGGGGCCGTCGGAGGCGGAGGCCACGCGCACGCCGTAGTCCGCCGACGCGCGCAGCCTGCTGTTGACGAGCTCGGCCGGGCCCGTGGCGACGACGGGCAGCCACACCTCGCACGGCGGGGCGCTCGTGCCGCACCCGTAGGGCTGGTCCTCGAGGCGTCCCAGCCCCTCCCGCGGGGTGGGGCGCGGCGGTGGCGCGGCGTCGGTGGCGTCGGCGCGCACGAGGCCCGTGGTCGGCGCCGGGCTCGTCGTCGTCGCGCCGCCGGTGGCGGAGGAGGAGGACGACCCGCCCCCCGAGCCCGTCCCCCCGGTGCAGGCGGACGCCAGCAGGGCGACGGCGAGGGCGCCGGCGCCCACCGCGAGCGCCGTCGTCGACCGGGTCACACCCCGATGCTGCCAGGCGACGGCCCGCAGGTGTCAGCCGTCAGCCGTCAGTCGTCGTCGCCGCTGCTGCTGACCAGCTCGGCCAGCGACAGCACCCGCGGGCGCTCCCGCAGCTCCTCGACGAGGACCACCTCGCCGGCGCCGTCCGTCAGCGGGACGCGCCAGTTGGGGTACTCGTCGGAGGTGCCGGGCTGGTTCTGCGTGCGGCGGTCGCCGACGGCGTCGGTGAGCGCGACGCCGACCAGCTTGGCGGGCGTGGCCAGCAGGAACGCGTGCAGGGCCTCCACCACCTCGCGCTCGGTGGGCCGCTCCCCCAGCAGGCCGAGGTCGCGCAGCTGCGCCAGCACCGCGGCGCGGTCGGCCTCGTCCGCGGCGCGCTCCTCCTCCACCGAGCGCGTGAGCAGGCCGAGGCGGTCGCGCAGGTCGATGTGCTCCCCGGCGAGGTAGCCGGCGGTCGGCGGCAGGTCGTGGGTGTTGACCGTGGCCAGGCACAGCTCGCGCCAGGACTGCGGCGGCAGCGGCTGGCCCTCGCCGTCCTTCTCGAACCAGAGCACGGACGTGCCGAGCACGCCGCGCTCGGTGAGGTAGCCGCGCACCCAGGGCTCGACCAGGCCCAGGTCCTCCCCGACGACGACGGCGCCGGCGCGGGCGGCCTCCAGGCAGAGGATGCCGACGAGCGCGTCGTGGTCGTAGCGGACGTAGGTGCCCGCGCCCGGCCCGGAGCCGTTGGGCACCCACCACAGGCGGAACAGGCCGAGGACGTGGTCGACGCGGATGCCCCCGGCGTGGCGCAGGATCGTGCGGACCATGTCGCGCCACGGCGCGTACCCGGCCTCGGCCAGGGCCACCGGCTGCCACGGCGGCTGGGACCAGTCCTGGCCCTGCTGGTTGAAGGCGTCCGGCGGGGCACCCACGGAGACGCCGGTGGCGAGCACGTCGCGCAGCGCCCAGGCGTCGGCACCGGACGGGTGCACGCCCACGGCGAGGTCGTGCATGACGCCGAGGGCCATGCCGGCCTCGGTGGCGGTCGCCTGGGCGCGGGCCAGCTGCTCGTCGCACTGCCACTGCAGCCACTCGTGGAACTCGATGGCGCCCGAGAGCTCCTCGCGCAGCCGCTCGACCAGCGGCGAGCCGACGCGGGAGGCCTCCTGCGGCCAGGGCTGCCCCTCGCCGAAGTGCTCGATCATCGCGGCCCACAGGGCGTAGTCGGCGAGGCCCTGGCCCTCGCGGACCCGGAACGCGTCGAAGGCGGCCTGCCGGGCGGGGCTGCGCCCCGCCTCGAAGACGGTCTTCAGCGCGGTGCGCTTGGCGGCCCACACGGAGTCCCTGTCGAGCTGGCCGGGGTCGGTGTTGCGGGCCATGAGCGGCTCGGCCTGCCACTCCACGAGGGCGTGGTCGGTGGCGGGCAGGTAGGCGAACTCCCGCACGTCCTCCACCCGCAGGTAGATCGGGTTGGTGAACCGGCGCGTGGTGGGCAGGTAGGGGCTGTCCTGCTGGTGGCCGACCGGCTCGGCGGCGAGCAGCGGGTTGATGAGCAGGAAGTCGGCGCCCAGGTCGCGGCCGGACCAGTCGAGCAGCTCGCCGAGGTCGGCCAGGTCACCGAGGCCCCACGAGGCGCGACTGCGCACCGAGTACAGCTGCGCCATGAAGCCCCAGCGGTGACCGGGGCCGGCGATCGCCTCGGGCAGCTCCAGCAGGTCGGGGGTGACCACGAGCGGCGCGGTGGCCTCCCGGACCGCGGAGGCCCCGCCCCCGGTAGTGACGAGCAGCTCGTGGTAGCCCGTCGGGAGGTCGGTGGGCAGGGCGTACAGCTGCTCCTCACGCCGCTCGCCGTCCACCTCGCGGGCACCGGCGGCGTCACCGGAGGACGCGCGCGCCAGCTCGTGCTGCCCGCCGTCCTCCAGCACCACCGAGACGTGCACCTGCGTGCCGGCGGCCACGTGCACCGGCACGGTGGCCTCCCGGCCGGACCTCACGACGACGACCGGCGGCAGCGCCCGGCGCCACGGCGCCAGCTCGTGCGCGGCCAGGGCGGCCTCGACGTCGTCCTCGCTGCTGCAGGCGATGCCCATCGCGCTCAGCACCGCCACGACCGTGGCGCGCGAGACGGTGATGTGGCCGCCCTTCCAGTCCCAGTACTCGGTGGCCACGCCGTGCGCGGCGGCCAGCTCCACGAGCCGGGGCGAGGGCTGCTCCGACGGGTCGATGGAGAGGGTCGGCTCGTTGCCGTGCACGGTGGTGCGGACCTCCAGGTCCGGTCCGGAGGTGGTGGCGGTGCCGCCCCGCCCGTCGTCCTCGCTGCGGGCCAGCACGGACTGCGGGCTGTCACTCACGCGGAGCTCCTGGGTGGTGCGGGCGCGGCTGCGCGCGTCGTCTGGCGTCTTGGGAGGGTACGGCGCCAGCCTGCCCGCCGGGGGCCCGCCGCGCGAGCGGGCGCGCCGGAACGGTCGCGCCCCACCCGCACTCCCGCGCGGTGGACGCCACCCGGGCCCCGCCCGGCGGTCGGCGGCGCCGCCTAAGGTCGGGAGGCGTGTCGTCGTCCTCGCCGTCTGCCCCCGCAGCCCCCGTGGCGTACCCGCCCGCCGAGCGGCTCGACCTCGTCGAGGAGCTCCCCACGCACGATCCCCGCTACCGCGTCGCCGACCCCTACCGGTGGCTGGAGGACGACGACGACGAGCGCACCCGCGCCTGGTCCGCGGCGCAGGACGCCCTGTTCGCCGCCGAGCGGGCCACCTGGCCGGGCCGCGACGCCGTCGCCGCTCGCATCGCGCAGCTGCTGTCGGCGGGAGCGGTCGGCCCGCCGGTGTGGCGCGGCGACCGGTGCTTCCGCGCCCGCCGCGACCCGGGCCGCGACCACCCGCAGCTCCTCGTCTGCGAGAGGGGAGCGGGCGGCGCCGTCGAGGAGAGGGTGCTCATCGACCCGCTGGTGTGGGACCCCACCGGCAGGACGACGCTCGACGCGTGGCAGCCCTCGCGGGAGGGCCACCTGCTCGCCTTCCAGCTGTCCGAGGGCGGCAGCGAGGAGAGCGTGCTGCGCGTGCTCGACGTCGCCACCGGCGAGGTGGTCGACGGTCCCGTCGAGCGGGTCCGCTACTCCCCCGTCTCCTGGCTGCCGGCCTCGGAGGAGGACGGCGCGCGCTTCTTCTACGTCCGCCGGCTCGCGCCGGAGGGCCTGCCGGCCGGCGAGGAGAAGTACCACCGCCGCGTGTGGCTGCACCGGGTCGGCGCCGACCCGGACGCCGAGCCCGGCGACGGCGGCGACGTCGAGGTGTTCGGCGCCGGCCAGCCCACCACCACCTACTACGGCGTCGGCACGTCGCTGGACGGGCGCTGGCTGGCGGTGACGACGTCGGTGGGCACGTCCCCGCGCTCGGACTGCTACCTCGCGGACCTGGCCGCCGACGGCGGCCTCGCCGCGGGCGTCCCCCAGCTGCAGCCCGTGGCCGTGGGGCTCGACGCGCACACCAGCGCCGGCGTCGGCCGCGACGGCCGCCTCTACGTGGGCACCGACCTCGGCGCGCCGCGCGGGCGCCTCGCCGTCGCCGACCCGGCCGACCCCGAGGGGCTCGGACCGGACCGCTGGCGCGACCTCGTCGGCGAGCGCGAGGACGCCGTCCTGGAGGACTACGCCGTCCTGGACGGCCCGGAGCTCGAGCAGCCGCTGCTGCTGGTCGCATGGACGCAGCACGCCGTCGCCCGGCTCACCGTGCACGACCTCGCCAGCGGCGAGCAGCTCCCCGGCGACCGGGGGGCGGTGGCGCTGCCCGGCGCGGGCAGCCTCGGCGGGCTGCGCGGCCGGCCGGACGGCGGCCACGAGGCGTGGTTCACCTGGACCTCCACCGCCGAGCTGCCGAGCGTCCTGCACTGGGACGCCCGCACGGGCGAGCTGACCGTCGAGGCCACGGCGCCGGGTCTGGCGTCGATGGGCGAGCTGCCCGCCGTCGTCACCCGCCAGCTCGAGGTGACGAGCCTGGACGGCACCGTGGTGCGGGCCCTCGCCGTCGCCCGCGCCGACGCCTTCGCGCCCGCCGGCGCGGCCGCTCCGGCGGCCCCCGCGCCGACCGTCCTGTACGGCTACGGCGGCTTCGGCCACACCATGACGCCGGGCTACTCCGCCACGGCGCTGGCGTGGGTCGAGGCCGGCGGGGTGTGGGTGGTCGCCGGGCTGCGCGGTGGCAACGAGGAGGGCGAGGCGTGGCACCGCGCGGGCATGCTCGCCGCCAAGCAGAACGTCTTCGACGACTTCCTCGCCGTGGCCGACGCGCTCGCCGAGCGCGGCTGGACCACGCCCGCGCAGCTCACCATCAGCGGCGGCTCCAACGGCGGGCTGCTCGTCGGGGCGGCGCTCACGCAGAAGCCCCAGGCGTTCGCCGCGGTGCTGTGCTCGGCGCCGCTGCTCGACATGGTCAGGTACCAGCTGCACGGGCTCGGGGCCACGTGGTCACCGGAGTACGGCGACGCGGACGACCCCGACGACCTCGGCTGGCTCCTCGCCTACTCCCCGTACCACGCGTGCTCGCCCGACCCGGCGTCCGTGGACTACCCGGCGGTGCTCTTCACCGTCTTCGACGGCGACTCCCGCGTCGACCCCCTCCACGCCCGCAAGCTGTGCGCGGCGCTGCAGCACGCCACCCGCTCCGACCCGCGCGAGCGGCCGGTGCTGCTGCGGCGCGAGGCCGGTGTCGGCCACGGCGCCCGCGCGGTCTCCCGGACGGTCCAGCTGGCCGCCGACACGCTGTGCTTCGCCGCCGCGCACACCGGCCTGCCGCTCGGTCAGGACGGCGACGGGACGCCCGCGTGATCCCCGCTGCCCTGCTGCACGTCCTCGCCAGCACGGCGACGGCCACCCCGACGCCGTCGCAGTCCTCGTCGGCCGCCTCGGAGGCGACCGCGGCCATCACGCAGTTCAACGACTCGGTGACGTCGATCCCGTGCATCCCGGGGAACGGCACGTTCTGCGGCCTGCTGGTCGACGTCGGCGTGGACGTGCGGTGGGCGCAGTTCCTCATCCTCTACGGCACGCCGGTGCTCAAGGTCGTCCTCACGATCGTCGCGGGGCTCGTCCTGCGCAGCGTCGCGCACCGGGCGATCGGCGCCCTCTCGGAGCGGATCGCCAGCGGCGAGGCGCAGCCCGGCCAGTCCCGCTGGTGGCGCGCCGGGCGCGGCCGCGAGACGCGCGCCTCGGAGGCGAGCACCGCCCACCACGGAGGCACGCTCGCCTACGAGCGGCGGGCCCAGCGGGCCCGGACCCTCGGCTCGGTGCTGCGCAGCCTCACCACGGCCGTGGTCGTGACCGTCGTCGCCCTGCTCGTCATCGGCCAGCTCGGCATCCCGCTGGGACCGCTGCTCGCCGGTGTCAGCGTGGTCGGCGTCGCCGTCGGCTTCGGGGCGCAGACGCTGGTCAAGGACTTCCTCGCCGGCATCTTCATCATCGCCGAGGACCAGTTCGGCGTCGGCGACTCGGTCAACCTCTCCGCCGACGCCCAGGGCACGGTCGAGGCCGTGAGCCTGCGCGTGACGCGGCTGCGCGGCGTGGACGGCACCGTCTGGTACGTCAGGAACGGCGACGTGCTGCGGGTGGGCAACCGGTCGCAGGGCTGGTCGCGCGCGGTGCTCGACGTCGACGTGCCGTACTCCGCCGACGCCGCGCGGGTGGCGGAGGTCCTCGACGAGGTGGGCGAGCAGCTCCACGCCGACGAGGAGTGGCGGCGCCACCTGCTGGAGGAGCCGCAGGTGTGGGGCATCGAGGCCCTCAGCCTCGACAAGGTGGTGGTGCGCCTCGCGGTGCGGACCGCACCGCTGCAGCAGTGGTCTGTCTCGCGGGAGCTGCGGGCGCGCATCAAGGCGCGCTTCGACGCCGAAGGCATCGGCCACCCCGTCGACGAGCCCGCCGAGCCCGCCGACGACGCCCCTGCGCCGGCCGCCGCCGCGCCCGCCGGCCCCTCGCTGCCGCCGGGCAGCCAGGGCCCGCCCACGGGCCCGTCCCCCCACCGCTGACCCACCGGCCCCTCTGCGCAGCCTCCTCGAGAGCGTTGACGTCGCCCCGCCGTGACGCACTTTCCGCGGAAAGTGCGTCACCGGGCGCGTGGGTGGCGCACTTGCCGCGGAAAGTGCAGGAAAGGCGGGCGGCGGTCGGGTCGCGGGCGGCGGGGCCCCGGCGGAGGATCTCGGCATGGCCGAAACGTCCGGCACCACGGGCACTCCAGACCGCACCGGATCCGCGGCAGACGCTCCGGACTCCCCTGCCGACTCCCCCGCCCCCGCCCGCATCGACCTCGCCGGGCTGCCCCGCGGCGAGGGTCGCCTCGCCCTCGTCACGGGCGTCACCGGCTACATCGGGGGCCGCCTGGTGCCCGAGCTGCTGGCCGCCGGCTACCGCGTGCGGGCCTTCGCCAGGAACCCCCAGCGACTGCGCGACAGGCCGTGGGCCGAGCACGTGGAGATGGTCGAGGGGGACGCCTCCGACGCCGAGTCCGTCGCGAAGGCGATCGACGGCGTCGACGTCGCCTACTACCTGCTGCACTCCCTCGGCACCGGGCGCACCTTCGAGTCCCGCGACCGGCACCTCGCGCTGATCTTCGGCAAGGCCGCTCGCGAGGCGCACGTCGGCCGCGTCGTCTACCTCGGCGGCCTCTACCCGTCCGGCGAGGAGCTCTCCCCGCACCTGCTGGGCCGCAAGGAGGTCGAGGACATCCTCCTGGCCTCCGGCGTCCCCGTGACCGTGCTGCGCGCCGCCGTCATCCTGGGGTCCGGCTCGGCGAGCTTCGAGATGCTGCGCTACCTCACCGAGCGCCTCCCGATCATGATCCGCCCCAAGTGGCTGGCCAACCGGATCCAGCCGATCGCCGTCCGCGACGTGCTGCGCTACCTCGTGGGCGCGGCGGCCATCCCGGACGACGTGAGCCGCGGCTTCGACATCGGCGGCCCCGACGTCGTCACGTACCTGCAGCTCATGCAGCGCTACGCCAAGGTGGCCGGCCTGCCCAAGCGGTACGCGATCCCCGTGCCGGTGCTCACGCCGCACCTGTCCAGCCACTGGGTCAACCTCGTCACGCCGGTGCCGCACACCATCGCGGGCGCCCTCATCGGCTCGATCGTGCACGAGGTGGTGGTGAAGGAGCGCGACATCACCCAGTACGTCCCCGACCCGCCCGGCGGCCTGCTGGGCGTCGACGAGGCCATGGAGCTGGCCCTGGCGAGGGTGCAGGACTTCGACGTCCAGACGTCCTGGCGCTCCGCGTCCACCCCGGGCGCGCCCTCCGACCCGCTCCCCAGCGACCCCGACTGGTCCGGCGGCGCGCTGTACGTGGACGACAGGTCGAGCACCGTCGACGCCACGCCGCGCCAGCTGTGGACCGTCATCGAGGGCATCGGCGGCGTCAACGGCTGGTACTCGTGGTCGCTCGGCTGGCGCGTGCGCGGGCTCATGGACATCGGCGTCGGGGGCCCCGGGCTGCGGCGCGGCCGCGCCAACCCCTACGACCTCACCGTCGGCGACGCCCTCGACTGGTGGCGGGTGGAGGAGATCCGCGACCTGGAGCTGCTGCGCCTGCGCGCCGAGATGCGCCTGCCCGGTGAGGCGTGGCTGGACCTGTGCGTGGAGACCGACGACTTCGGCCGCACGGTCTTCCGCCAGCGCGCGATCTTCCACCCCAAGGGGCTGAGCGGCTTCCTCTACTGGCAGGCCATCAAGCCCTTCCACGGCGTGGTGTTCGGCGGCATGCAGCGGAACATCGCCTCGGCCGCGGCGGCGGTCAAGGAGAGCGACGAGCGCTGGAAGCCGTCGCGTGCCTCCTGAGCCGCTGACCCCGGGGTCACCGCGGGTGGTCTGGATCACGGGGGCGAGCAGCGGGATCGGACTGGCGACCGCACTGGCGTGCGCCCGCCGCGGTGACCGCCTGCTGCTGTCGAGCCGCGCCGAGGGGCCGCTGCAGGAGGCGGCCCGGCAGTGCCGCGCCCTCGGCTCCGCCGACGTGCTGGTCGCTGCCCTGGACATCGCCGACGACGACGCCGTCCGCCGCGCCTCGGCCACGGCGGTGCAGCGCTGGGGGCGCCTCGACGTCGTCGTCCAGAACGCCGGGGTGGCGGCCTACGGCCGCGTCGACGAGGTCCCGGCGGAGGTGCTCGAGGGCGTGCTGCGCACCAACGTGCTCGGCGCGGCGCTCGTGGCCTCGGAGGCGGTGAGGACGTTCCGCCACCAGGGCCAGGGGACGCTCGTGGTGGTCGGGTCGGTGCTGGGGCGCATCACCGTGCCGTGGATGGGCGCCTACAACGCGACGAAGTTCGCGCTGCGGGGCCTGGTGCGCACCATGCAGCAGGAGAACCGCGACGTGCCGGGGATCCGCATCTCGCTGGTGGCGCCCGGCGGCGTGGACACGCCGATCTACGACCAGTCGGCCACCGTGCTGGGGAGGCGCAACCGACCGCCGTACCCGGTCTCCTCCCCGGAGCACGTCGCGGAGAAGGTGCTGCGCGCCGCCGACCGCGGCTCCGCCTGGCACCGCGAGCTGGACGCCGGGTGGGCCAACCCGGCCATGAAGGCGGCGTACGCGCTGGCCCCCGGGCTGTTCGACCTCCTGTCGCGCCCGGCGATGCGGACGCTGGGCTTCGCGCTCGGCAAGCGCCCGAACGGGCCGGGCAACGTGCTCGCGCCGCAGCCTCACGAAGAGGGTCTGCGCCAGCGGCGGTAGCCGCGCCACCGGCCACCTGACAGTCCTCCGACACCTCGGAGAACAGCCCTGACCTGCACTGAAACGCTCGTTACGCGCGCGTTACACAGGGAAATGGCAGTGTCATGACACTGCCGTCTGATCTGCCTCGCCGGCCGGTGACCCACCCAGCCGCCGGCCCGCGCAGACCAGAAGAGGTGTCCCGTGCTGCCCCTGACCCGCCGCCTGCTCACCGTCCCCGCCGTCGTCCTCACCGGGGCCCTCGCCCTGACCTCCTGCGGCGCCAAGGCCGGCGAGTCCGCCGCCGGCGGCGCTGCCGACAGCTGCGTGGACACGTCCGGCGACAGCGTCAAGGTGGGCTTCATCAACTCGCTGTCCGGCACCATGGCCATCTCGGAGACGACCGTCAGCGAGTCGCTGCAGATGGCCGTCGACGAGATCAACGCCGCGGGCGGCGTCGCGGGCAAGCAGCTCGACGTGGTGGCCGAGGACGGCGCCTCCGAGCCGGCGACCTTCGCGGAGAAGGCCGAGAAGCTGGTCCGCCAGGACTGCGTCGCCGCCGTCTTCGGCGGCTGGACCTCCTCCTCGCGCAAGGCGATGCTGCCGGTCTTCGAGACCAACAACAGCCTGCTCTTCTACCCCGTGCAGTACGAGGGCCTCGAGTCGTCGCCGAACATCTACTACACCGGGGCGACCACCAACCAGCAGATCATCCCCGCCCTGGACTGGCTGAAGCAGCAGGGGAAGTCCAAGATCTTCCTGGTCGGCTCCGACTACGTCTTCCCCCGCACGGCCAACAAGATCATCAACGCCTACGCGGCCGCCAACGGCATGACCGTGGTCGGCGAGGAGTACACCCCGCTGGGCTCGACCGACTTCACCACGATCGCCAACAAGGTCGCCTCCTCGGGCGCGGACGCGGTCTTCAACACCCTCAACGGCGACTCCAACGTCGCCTTCTTCCGCCAGTACAAGAGCCTGGGGCTCGCCCCCGAGACGCTGCCGGTGGTCTCCGTGTCCATCGCCGAGGAGGAGGTCGGGGGCATCGGCGTGGAGAACCTCGTCGGCCAGTACACGGCGTGGGACTACTACCAGACCCTCGACACCCCCGCGAACACCACCTTCGTCAACGACTTCAAGGCGGCCTACGGCGCCGACCGCGTCACCTCAGACCCGATGGAGGCCGCCTACACCTCGGTCTACCTGTGGAAGGCGATGGTGGAGAAGGCCGGCTCGTTCGAGACGGACGCCGTCAACGACGCCGCCGACGGCGTCAGCTTCGACGCCCCCGAGGGCACCGTCACGGTCGAGGGCGACAACAACCACATCACCAAGACCCCGCGCATCGGCCAGGTGGACGCCACCGGCCTCATCGACACCGTCTGGGAGGCCCCGCAGCCCGTCGAGCCCGACCCCTACCTCAAGACCTACCCCTGGGCGGCGGGCATCGCGGGCTGAGGCCGGCGGGGCGCGCGAGGAGGGAGGCGTCGTGGACGTCATCGCGTCGCAGGTGGTGGCCGGAGCGAGCATCGGCTCCGTGCTGCTGCTGGTGGCCATCGGGCTCTCGCTGACCTTCGGCCAGATGGGGGTGATCAACATGGCCCACGGCGAGTTCATCATGGCCGGGGCCTACACCGCCTACGTGGTGCAGCAGCTGCTCGGCGACGCCGGGCTGTCGCTGCTCGTGTCGCTGCCGGTGGCCTTCGCCGTGGGCGGCCTGCTCGGGGCGCTGCTCGAGCAGCTGCTCGTGCGGCACATGTACCACCGGCCGCTCGACACGCTGCTGGCCACCTTCGGCGTCTCGCTCGTGCTGCAGCAGGCGGCGCGCGACGTCTTCGGCGCTCCCGCCGTCGACGTGCGCACGCCCGCCTGGCTGCAGGGCAACGTCGAGGTGCTCGGCACGGCCGTGCCGCTGGCCCGCCTGTTCATCCTCGGTGTGGTGGTCGTGGCGGTCGGCGGGCTCGCGCTGCTGCTGACCACCACCGCGCTCGGCCGGCGCATCCGCGCCGTCGTCCTGAACCGCGACCTCGCCGAGACCTCCGGCATCTCCACCCGCGCCACCGACCGGCTGACCTTCGTGATCGGCTCCGGGCTGGCCGGCGTGGCGGGCGTGGTGCTGACCCTCGTGGGCTCCACCGGGCCGACGCTCGGCACGAGCTACATCGTCGACGCGTTCCTCGTGGTCGTGGCCGGGGGCATCGGGCAGATCCGCGGCGCCGTGCTCGCCGCCTTCGGTCTGGGGCTGCTGCAGGCCTTCATCGAGCTGTCGACGACGGCGAGCATCGCCAAGTTCCTCATCCTCGTGATCGTCGTGGCCTTCTTGCAGGTCCGCCCGCAGGGTCTGTTCACGGTGCGCACGCGGAGCCTCGCGTGAACGGCGGGCTGGGGGTTCCCAGCCGCCGCGGCTCGCTCGTGGGCACCGGGGCCCTGGCGGTGGCGCTGCTCGTGCTCGCCCCGCTCGTGCTGTCCGACTTCCGGCTCGCCCTGCTCGGCAAGTTCATCTGCTTCGCCATCGTCGCGGTGGGCATCGGCATCGCCTGGGGCCGCGGCGGCATGCTGACCCTCGGCCAGGGGGTCTTCTTCGGCATCGGCGGCTACGCCATGGCCATGCACCTCAAGCTCGCCGACGCCGAGCTGGGCGGCGGCTCCGGCGTGCCGGACTTCATGCTCCTGTACGGCGACGGCACCGTGCCGTGGTGGTGGGAGCCGTTCCGCAGCCCGCTGGTGACCCTGCTGGCCGTGCTGCTCCTCCCCGCGCTCGTCGCCACCGCGCTGGGACTGGCGATCTTCACCCGCCGCATCAAGGGCGCCTACTTCGCCATCCTCTCCCAGGCGCTGGTCGCGGCGTTCGTCGTGCTGCTCGTCGGCCAGCAGCAGACCACCGGCGGCACGAACGGCCTCAACGGCTTCCGGTCGTTCTTCGGCTACTCGCTGGCCGACCCCGCCAACCGGACCACGCTGTACTACCTGGCAGCCGGCGTGCTCATCGCCTCGGTGGCGCTGTCAGCCGCGCTGCAGCGCAGCCGCTTCGGGGAGCTGCTCGTGGCCACCCGCGACGCCGAGGAGCGGGTGCGCTTCCTCGGCTACGACCCGGCCCTGGTCAAGACCGCCGCCTTCGCGCTGGCGGCCGTGCTCGCGGGTGTCGCGGGGGCGCTGTTCGTGCCGATCGTCGGCATCATCTCCCCCGCCGACATCGGCGTCGTCCCGTCGATCATCTTCATCGTCGGCGTGGCCGTGGGCGGCCGGGCGGGGCTGTTCGGTCCCGTGCTGGGAGCGATCGGCGTCGCCTGGGCGGAGACCAGCCTGTCGGAGGCGTTCCCCTCCTTCTGGAGCTACTTCCAGGGCGCGCTGCTCATCGCCGTCATCGCCCTCCTCCCCGGAGGAGCGGCCTCGCTGGTCGACCGGCTGCGCGAGCGCCTTCGGCCGCGCGGCTCGGTCGGGGCCACCCCGCCAGAGGATCCCGAGGAGCCGCGACGGTCGGCCGCGGCTCGGGCCGACCAGCCCACCGACCAGCCCACCGGACAGGAGGTCCACCCGTGAGCCCGCGCACCGTCGACGTCCTGGGAGCCCCCGAGGACGTCGCCACCGGCCAGGCCAGCCCCGTCTCGCTGGTGGTCACCGGGCTGCGCGTGCAGTTCGGCGGCTTCACGGCCGTCTCGGACGCCAGCTTCGACGCCCACCCCGGGGAGGTCCGCTTCCTCATCGGGCCCAACGGAGCCGGCAAGACCACCTGCATCGACGCCGTCACCGGTCTGGTGAAGGGCACCGGCTCGGCCAAGCTCGGCGACGACGAGCTGCTCGGCCGCCCGGTGCACCGCACCGCGCGGCTGGGGGTGGGCCGCACCTTCCAGACGGCCAGCGTCTTCGAGGAGATGTCGGTGCTGCAGAACCTCGACATCGCCGCGGGGATGCACCGCAGACCGGTGGCGCTCGTGCGGCCCCGCCGCGGCGCCGACCCCCGCGTCGAAGCGGCCGCCGAGCAGATCGGGCTGGCCGGCGCCCTCGGCCAGCGCGCCGGGACCCTGTCGCACGGGCAGAAGCAGTGGCTCGAGATCGGGATGCTCCTCGTGCAGGACGCTCGCGTGCTGCTGCTGGACGAGCCGGTGGCCGGGATGAGCCACGACGAGCGCACGGCTACCGGGCAGCTGCTGCAGCGGATCGCCGAGCACCGGGCCGTCGTCGTCGTCGAGCACGACATGGACTTCGTGCGGCGCTTCGCCTCCCGGGTGACGGTGCTGCACCAGGGCGCGGTCATCAGCGAGGGGTCGATCGCGCAGGTGCAGGCCGACCCGCGCGTCCAGGAGGTCTACCTGGGCACCTCGGCGGGCCGCGGGCACGAGGGCTCCGGCTCCGGCTCGACGACCGACGACGACGAGGGGGCACGCGCATGACGCTGGAGCTGCAGGGAGTGGACGCCGGGTACGGGCGCACGCAGGTGCTGCGCGGGGTGGACCTGGCGAGCGAGCCCGAGGGCGTGGTGGCCGTGCTGGGCCACAACGGCGCCGGCAAGACCACGCTGGTGCGCGTGGCGGTGGGACTGCTCCGCCCCACCCGGGGGCGCGTGCTGTGGGAGGGCGAGGACATCACGTCGCTGGCCCCCCACCGCCGGGTGGCCCGCGGGCTGGCGTACGTGCCGCAGGGGCAGCAGTCCTTCGGGCAGCTGACCACCATGGAGAACCTCCAGCTGGTGGCCGATCGCGTCCGCCCGCGAGCGCGTCGCGGCGCGCTCGTCGACGCCGCGGTCGAGCGCTTCCCCGCCCTGACGGCCGTGGCCACCCGCAAGGCCGGGCTGCTCTCGGGCGGGCAGCGCCAGCAACTGGCCATCGCCCGGGCGCTCATCACCGAGCCCAGGCTGCTGGTCCTCGACGAGCCGACCGAGGGCATCCAGCCGAACGTGGTCGCCGAGATCGAGACGGCGGTGACGGACCTCGCGGCGAGCGGCACGGCGGTGCTGCTGGTGGAGCAGCACGTCGGCTTCGCCCTGGCGGCCGCGGCGCGGTACGTGGTGCTGGCCGCCGGGCGGGTGGCCAGCAGCGGCGACGGCGGCGAGGACGCTCACGGCGGGGTGCGCGAGGCGCTGAGGATCTGAGGCGCCGGGCACCCGAGGTGGCTGGGCCCCCACGAGTGGTCACCACCTGCAACGCCGTCGCAACGGGGGCGCAACACTCGTGGGGCGTCATCGGGTGACCCTTGGTGGTGCTGGACGCGCGAGGAGGACGAGGGGTGCGGCGGTCGCGGGGCGGGGACGCGCTGGACGCCGCCCAGGACTCCTTGGAGGACTACGCCTTCCGGTACGTGCCGCGCAGCTTCCGCCGCTGGAGCACCTCTGCGGTCGGGGTCACCTCGCTGGGCTCCATCGCGTTCCTGGCCGACTTCTCCATCGGCGCGAGCGTCGCCGTGGTCCACGGCAGCACCAGTGCGGTCCTGGGCATCGCGCTCGCCTCGGCGATCATCTTCGTGGTCGGGGCACCCGTGGCGCACTGCGCGGCGCGGTACAACCTCGACCTCGACCTGGTGGCCCGCGGCGCCGGCTTCGGCTACTACGGCTCGATCATCACGACGCTCGTCTTCGCGGGCTTCACCTGCATCTTCTTCGCGCTCGAGGGCGCGATCATGGCGCAGGGCCTGCACGCGGTGCTGGGGGTCCCGCTGCCGCTCGGCTACCTCGTCTCCACGGTGGTGGTGGTGCCGATCGTCGTGCACGGGATGCGGGCGCTCGAGCCGCTGCAGGCCTGGACCACCCCGCTGTGGCTGGTGCTGGCGCTGCTGCCGCTGGCGTGGCTGGTGGTGTCCGACCCCGCGGTCCTGGACGACTTCGCGAGCTTCCCGGGGACCTCGTCCGCCGGCGGCGCCGCCACGCTCAGCGGCGTCGTGGCGAGCGCGGCGGTCTGCTTCGCCCTGACCCCGCAGCTGGCCGAGCAGGTCGACTACCTGCGCTCGATGCCCCCGCGGACCCCCGCCAACCGCCGCTCGTGGTGGACCTGGACGGTGCTCGCCGGGCCGGGGTGGGTGCTGTTCAGCGGCGTGAAGCAGGTGCTCGGTGCGCTGCTCGCGGCCTACCTGCTCACCCGCGTCGACCCGGGGATGGGCGCCCGCGCGGTGGAGCCCGTGCAGCAGTTCCTCGCCCTGTACAGCGAGCTGGTGCCCGCGTGGCTCGGGGCCGTCGCGACGCTGCTGCTCATCGTCGTCGCACAGGTGAAGATCAACGTCACCAACGCCTACTCCGGGTCCCTGGCGTGGCTCAACGTCTGGACCCGGGTGCGGCGCAGCTACCCGGGGCGCACCGTGTTCGTGCTGTTCAACCTCGCGATGGCGCTGGGGCTGATGCTGCTCGACGTCTTCTCGCTCA
This sequence comes from Streptomyces sp. NP160, assembly GCF_006335115.1. Taxonomy (GTDB): domain Bacteria; phylum Actinomycetota; class Actinomycetes; order Actinomycetales; family Quadrisphaeraceae; genus Quadrisphaera. The sequence goes on along the minus strand of NZ_VDMJ01000015.1, from coordinate 83,417 downwards.
TCGGCTTCGTGCTCAGCCTGTACGCCAACGTCGTGATGGCGTGGCTGGTGACGATCGCCGTCGACCTCGTGGTGGTGCGCCGCGTGCTCGGCCTCGGGCCGCGCCACCCCGAGTTCCGCAAGGGCATGCTGCACGGGTGGAACCCCGTGGGGCTGGTCTCCGTGGGGTTGTCGTCGGCGCTGTCCCTCCTGACGTTCTTCGGCGCGTTCGGCGAGGCCGCCCGGTCGTTCTCGGTGCTCGTCGCCATCAGCGTCGCAGCCCTGACCACGCCTGCTGTGGCCGCGCTCACCCGGGGACGCTGGTACCTGCGGCGGACGGACGACGGCATCGGCTCCCCGCTCGTCGACGGCGACGGCAACCCGTCGGGCCAGCGCCTGCGCTGCCACGTCACCGGGTACCTGTTCGAGCGCCCGGATATGCTCGCGTCCACCCAGGTGGGGTCCTCCGGAGAGCCCTTGTACGTCTCCTCGCTGGCGCTCACCCTGGACCCCACCGACAGGTACCTGCTGCCGCCGGAGCCCGCTCCCGGTCCGCACCGGACCGAGGCGCGAGGGAGGTGAGCACAGCGATGGGTGACAGCCGCGAGGGCCGCGACACCGCGTCCGCCGTGCTCGCCGCCGCCAGCGCGATGCTCGACGAGCTGCCCCTCGACGACATCTCCTACCGGCTGCTGGGGGACGCCGTCGGCGTGGCCGAGCGCACGGTCTTCCGCCACTTCCCCACCCGCGCGCACCTGCTGACGGGCCTGGCCCAGCGCATCGACGAGCTGGAGATGCCCTTCCAGCCCTTCCTCACGGCCACCGAGTTCCGCGCCTCGACCCGCCAGCGCTTCCTCGCCTTCGACGCCGCCCCCCGCAAGGCGGGGGTGCTCGCCCGCTCGGCCGCCGTCTCCCCGGTCAGCAGCACCGAGCCCGACTTCCTCACCCACGCCGTCACGGCGGTGGTGGAGCACGAGCTCCCCGGCGTCAACCGCCGGGACCTGCGGCGGGCCACAGGAGCGCTGCGCACCTTCGCCGCGCCGCTGTTCTGGGCGCACGCCCGCACCCGCCTCGGGGTCGACGGCGCCGGAGCCGCGGACGTGCTCGACGCGGTGACCGAGCGGGTCCTGGGGGCACTGCGGACCGCCGGTGCGCCCGCGCCCCAGGCGGCGTCCGCGGACCCGAGCGCATGAGCGCGGTGCCGTCGGGCGGCGCGGCCCGGCACCCCGACCAGACCCCTGCGCCGGACCTGACGCGGTCCCAGCTCGCGGTCCTCACCGCCTACGTGGCGCTCATCGAGGAGCTGGGCACCGACGACGTGCCCTTCCGCCTCATCGCCCGCCGCTCCGGCGTGGCCGAGCGCACCGTCTACCGCAGCTACCCCACCCGTGCCCAGCTGCTGGCGGCCACCGCCGCCTGGCTGGAGGCCACCGTGTTCGCCCGCGAGCCCGCCGCCTCCGTGTTCGACCTGCCGCTCACGGTGCGCGAGTCGATGCGCGGCTACGCCGAGCGGCCGGAGCTGGCGCACGTCGTGGCGGAGACCACGCTGCGCACGGAGCTCGAGGAGCCGCCGCTGGCGCCGTCCGAGCCGGCCGCGGCGCGCCTGGTGCGCGAGGAGCTGGTGGGCACCGAGGACTCCGCGCAGGGCCACCTGGCCGCGGCCCTCACCCACCTCGACTCCGCCGCCACCTGGGTGGTGCTGCGCCGAGAGCTGCAGATGGACGACCGGGACGCCGCCGACGCCGCGGCCTGGGCCGCCGAGGTGGTCCTGCAGCCCAGCCGCTGGGACGCCGCGCCGCGGTGAGCGGCGATGATGGACGGGTGATGCCGTCGTCCTCCTCTCCCCAGCAGGGCCCCCGCGCGGGGATCGGCCTGGGCCGTTCCGTGCCGGCCGAGCAGCAGAGCTTCTACGCGCTGGTGGGTGGGCACGAGACCTTCGTGCGCCTGGTCGATGCGTTCTACGAGGGTGTCGCGCAGGACCCGCTGCTCCGCCCGATGTACCCGGAGGAGCAGCTGGACGGCGCCCGCGAGCGCCTGACGCTGTTCCTGGAGCAGTACTGGGGCGGGCCGAGCACCTACTCGGAGACCCGCGGGCACCCGCGGCTGCGGATGCGGCACGCGGGGTTCCACATCGGGCCGGCGGCGCGGGACGCGTGGCTGACGCACATGCGCGCCGCGGTCGACTCGCTGGCGCTGCCCCCGATGCAGCACGAGGTGCTGTGGGACTACCTCGACCGCGCGGCCCACAGCCTGCTGAACACCTTCGAGGACTGACCCCACCGTCCACCGCCCTGCGCACTTTCCGCGGGAAGTGCACCAAGACCCCCTCCTCCTCGCACTTCCGGCGGAAAGTGCGAGGAGGACACCGCGCGAGACGCCGCGAGGCCCCCGTCCCCATCAGGGGCGAGGGCCTCGGGCGTCTCGTGGGGGTCGCGTCAGCGGCGACCGAGGCGGCGCTCGGAGGGCGCCGCGGTGTAGGTGAGGCCGTAGTGGGCGAAGACGTCGCCCTCCTGCTCGGCGCGCAGCTCTCCGTCGGTCTCGATGGAGGGCGCGTCCTTGACCCGGTTCTTGGGGTAGGCGACCTTCACGTAGCCGGGGCCGACGACGGCGTCGTCGATGGGCACGAAGACGAGCTTCTTGCTCATCACGCCCACCGTGACGGTGGCGAAGGCGGGCTCGTCGGAGGCGGTGTCGACGTAGATCGACTCGAGCTTGCCGATCTTGTCACCGGCCTCGTCGACGACGTCCTCACCGCTCCACTCGCGGATGTTCCCCACACGAACTGGCATGCCCCGAACGCTAGCGATCAGGGCGCTCGCCCGCCCGCCGAGGCGGCGCCCGCCCGGCGCGTCGCTCAGCCCTCGCGCCAGGTGTCGTCGGTCAGCGTCGAGGCGCCCATCGCTGCCTGCAGCAGCATGCCGCCGTCCACGGGGATGCTGGCGCCCGTGACGTAGGAGGCGGCGTCGCGGCACAGGAACGCCACCACCTCGGCGATCTCCCACGCGGACCCGACCCGTCCCAGCGGCACGCCGGGGCGGCGGACGTCGTCGGAGCCGGAGGTGACGTCGGCGTCCTCGTTGCCCGTCAGCGGCGTGGCGATCTCTCCCGGGGCGACGGCGTTGACGGTGATCCCGTGCTGCGCCAGCTCCTGCGCGGCGTTCTTCACCAGCCCGCCCAGGCCGTGCTTGGCGGCCACGTACGGGTCGGAGGTCACGCGCGGGGTGTGCTCGTGGACGCTCGTGATGGCCACCAGCCGGCCGCCCTGCCCGTCGGTCATGCGGCGGGCGGCCGCCTGCAGCGCCACGAAGGCGCCGTCGAGGTTGAGCGCCACGTCGTGGCGCCAGACGTCGTAGGGGAGCTCGAGGAACGGCTGGCTCGCCGTGCCGCCGCCGGCGTTGGAGACGAACGCCCACAGGCGCCCGCCGAGCTCGTCGGCGATCTCGTCGATGACCGCAGCACCGGCGGGCAGGTCGTGCGCGAGGTCGAGCTGCCGGACGACGGCGCGCCGGCCCAGCGCCCGGACCTCCTCGGCGGCCTCCTGCGCCCCCTGCTCGTCGGAGTGGAAGGTGATGCCGACGTCCATCCCGTCCCGGGCCAGGGCGACGGCGGTGGCCCGGCCGATGCCGGAGTCGGAGGCGGTGACGATGGCGGTGGCGTTCTCGGGGCGGCTCATGCCCGTCCCCTACCCCGTCCGCGGCGCCCGAGCGACGGTGGCGACGATCGACATCGGGGCCGACCGATGAGTCCTCTCGGCGGGACCGGTCGACTCGTGTGCCTGCAGACACCACGCTGACGAGCAGCGCTCACGCCACCACCACTGCGCCACAGGAGGCACCGCTTGATCCGCGCCCGCGGGCTCGCCCGCACGTTCACCACCCGCCGAGGGGCCGTCCACGCGGTCCAGGGGGTCGACCTCGACGTCGCCCGCGGCGAGGTGGTCGGCTTCCTCGGTCCCAACGGGGCCGGCAAGACCACCACCATGCGCATGCTCACCACGCTGCTCGCCCCCACCGCGGGCGAGGCGCAGGTGGTGGGCTGCGACCTGCGCACCGACCCGGTCGGCGTGCGCCGGCGCATCGGGTACGTGCCGCAGTCGGGCTCGTCGTCCCCGGAGGCCCGGGTCGGCGAGGAGCTGGTCGACCACGCCGCCCTCTACGGCATCCCCAAGGCCACCGGGAAAGCGCGGGGCCAGGAGCTGTTCTCCCGCCTCGACCTCGACGGCGTCTGGGACCGCACCGTCCGCACGCTGTCCGGTGGGCAGCGCCGCCGCCTCGACATCGCCAAGGGCCTCGTGCACGACCCGGAGCTCGTCTTCCTCGACGAGCCGACCACGGGCCTGGACCCGCAGTCGCGCGCCAACCTGTGGACCCACATCTCCGGGCTGCGCGACACCCACGGCACCACGGTGTTCCTCACCACGCACTACCTCGACGAGGCCGACGCGCTGTGCGACCGCATCCTCGTCATCGACCACGGGTCGATCGTGGCCGAGGGCACCCCCGACGCGCTGAAGCAGCGCGTCAGCGGTGACGCCGTGGAGCTCGAGCTCGACGACGCCAGCCGCACCGGCGATGCCCTCGCCCTGGTCAGGGCGCTGCAGGGCGCGACCGACGCCGTCGTCGACACCTCCGGCGCCACGCCGAGGGTGCGGGTCCGCGTGCCCTCCGGCGGACGGGCGCTGCCCGGCCTGCTGCGCCAGCTCGACGCCGCCGGCGTGGCGCTGGCCGCCGTGGACGTGCGCCGCCCGACGCTCGACGACGTGTTCCTGGAGATGACCGGCAGGTCGCTGCGCGAGGGAGGAGAGGGCTGATGCGCGTCTTCTGGCGCGACACCTGGACGGTGTTCTGGAGGGCCATGCGCATGTCGCTGCGCAACCCGGCGTGGGTGATCATCGGGCTGGCCCAGCCGGTGCTCTACCTGGTGTTCTTCGGGCCGCTGCTGGAGCCGCTGGCCGGGCAGCTCGGCACGGGCAACGCCTACCAGCTCTTCGTGCCGGGGATCATGGTGCAGCTGGGCATCTTCGGGGCGATGTTCGTGGGCTTCGGCCTCATCGCCGAGCTGCGCGCCGGCGTGGTGGAGAGCCAGCGCGTCACGCCCGCCTCCCGCACCGCGCTGCTGCTGGGCAGGGTGCTGCGCGACGTCGTCGTCCTGTTCGTCCAGGCGGTGCTGCTCGTGCTGGTGGCCCTGCCGATGGGGCTGCGCGCCCCGGTGGCGGGGGTGGTGCTCGGCGTGGTGGTCGTGGCGCTGCTGGGGGCGTCGCTGAGCTCGGTCTCCTACGCGGTGGCCCTCACGGTGAAGAGCGAGGACGTCATGGCGCCCCTGCTCAACGCGGTGGCGTTCCCCGTGCTGCTGCTCTCGGGGATCCTGCTGCCGATGTCGCTGGCGCCCGGCTGGCTCGAGACGCTGTCCGAGGTCAACCCGTTCAAGCACGTCGTCGACGGGGTGCGCGCGGCCTTCGCCGGCGGCATCACTGACACGGCGTCCTGGGTCGGCGCGCTCATCACGCTCGCGCTCGTGGCGCTCGGGCTCTGGTACGGCACCCGGACGTTCCGGCGCGAGTCGTCCTGACCGGCGGCCGCGGTCAGGCCAGCAGCGGGCGGCGCCCCAGCACGTGACCCCGTCGCGTGGACAGGCGCCGCCACGGCCCGGCCGCGGCCGTCGCCACCGGCGCCCCGGCGTCCGGGTGGTCGGCGGGAGGCAGGAACCCCAGCGCGTCGGCGGCGCGTGCGAGGGCGGCCGCGAGGTCGCGCGGGTCGGCGGCGGCCTGTGCGCGCAGCGCGGAGGCCTCCTGCGGCGGGGTCGGGACCCAGCCGCTGCGCGGCGGCAGGAGACCCGCCCAGGCGGTGCCGGGGCCGACGTCCACCGGGGGCACCGCCAGCTCGGTGAGCGGCCCGCTCGGCGGGTCGCCGCCGAGGCCGCTGCGCCGGGCGAGGCGGTCGGCCAGGGCCGCCAGCTCGACGACGACGTCGAGGTGCTGCTCCCCGGCCCCCGGTGCCAGCGCGACGGTGCGCAGGCCGAGCACGGTGGGCAGCCCGGAGCCGTGCAGCGGACTCACCCACACGGCGAGCACCCCCTGCGCCGCCACGAGGCGGGCGGCGCCGCCGGCGTCGGCCCGGGCCGCCCGCGAGACCAGCACGGCCAGGTCGTCCAGGGCGCGCGGGTCGGCGGGGACGAGCGGTGCGGGCGGCTCCCCGGGCGGCTCGTGGCGCGGCGGCGGGACGCTCACCGCGAGCGCCTCCGGAACGGCACGGGCTCGTCGAGCCAGCCCTCGAGCACCTCCCGCTCGTGGGCGGACAGGCGGCGGGTGGCCCCGCTGGTGAGGTCGTACGCCACGCAGGTGGTGGCGGCGCGCACGTAGACGGTGCGGGCGCCGCTGTCGGCGTCCTCGTCGTAGACCTCGTAGCCGATCTCGAAGCTCGCCCCGCCCACCGAGGTGATCCACAGGTCGGCGGGGACGGGCGCGAGGCGCCAGACCAGCGGCGCGAGGTACTCGACCTCGTGGCGGGCCACCACCACGCCGCTCTCGAGGAGGCTGGGCCCACCGCCGTCGCGCAGGTCCTCGAAGGCGTGCACGCGCACCTCCTCCAGCAGCCTGAGCACCTGCACGTTGTTGACGTGCCCGAACGCGTCCATGTCGGACCACCGCACCGTCACCGGGACGCACCTCTTCGCCACGCCGCCATGCTGGCGCACCCGGTGCCCGCTGCGGCGCGCACCCCGCCCCCCTAGTCTCCGGCGGGTGGCCGGACACCTCGACGACGAAGACGGCGCTGCCCGGGCCGAGGGCCTCGCGGGGCTGCTGCACGTGCTGGACCTGACGCCGAGCGGCGTCGACGCCTCCGGGCAGGACCTGTTCACCGGGGAGAACCAGCGCTCCCCGCACGGGCGCGTCTTCGGCGGGCAGGTGCTGGGGCAGTCGGTGGTGGCGGCCACGCGCACGGTCGAGCCGGCCCGCCGCGTGCACTCGATGCACGGGTACTTCCTGCGGCCCGGAGACCCGGGCACGCCCATCACCTTCGCGGTGGAGCGCCTGCGCGACGGCGGCTCCTTCAGCGCGCGGCGCGTGCACGCCATCCAGCACGGGCAGCCGATCCTGTCGATGATCGCCTCGTTCCAGGAGGACCAGGACGGCGTCGACCACGCCGCCCCGGCCCCGCAGGTGCCCGCCCCGGAGGACCTCCCGAGCATCGCCGACCTCGTCGGCCGCCTCGACCACCCGTTCGCCCGGTACTGGGCGCGGGAGCGGCCCGTGGACGTCCGCCACGTCGGGGGCCCGATCTACCTCCCCACGGCTCCGGGGCAGCCCGGGGAGAGCGGCGACGGCTCCCAGGCGGTGTGGCTGCGCGTCGCCGGGCCCCTCGGCGACGACCAGGCGCTGCACCGGGCGGTGCTGGCCTGGGCCAGTGACGTCACGGTGCTCGAGCCGGTGCTGCGCCGCCACGGGGCTGCGTGGGCGACGCCCGGCATCCGGGTGGCCAGCCTGGACCACGCGCTGTGGTGGCACCGGCCGGTGCGCGCCGACGAGTGGATGCTGTTCGTGCAGGAGACGCCGTCGGCGTCCGGGGCGCGCGGGCTGGGGCTGGCGCGGGTCTACGACCGGGCGGGCACCCTGGTGGCGACCGTCGCCCAGGAGGGCATGACCCGCCTCCCTCCCCGCTGACCCGCCCCCTCCGCCACGGTCGAGGACGCTCGCGCGACCACGGGCGGCTCCGGTGCCGCGGTCGCGCTGCTGCGGCAGACTCGACGCCGTGAGCGACCCGGTGACCGCCCAGGAGCTGCTCGACGACGCCGCCTTCCTCTCCCTGGAGCACCAGCTGCACCTCGGGGAGGTGCTCGGCGAGCACTCGTGGGACGTCGACCTCGCGCTGGGCCGCTTCGCGTTCCGCGCTGCCGGCGAGGGGGCTGGGCCGCTGCTGGCGTCGGCGCCGGGCGGTGAGCTCGTGGCGGAGCGGGTGCACCTGCTGGGCACCGCCGCCCCCGGTCCGCGGTCGTGGCTGTGGTCGTGGGCCAACCCGTCGGGCTTCGGCGAGGACACCACCGACCTCGCCCGGTGGCTGCGCGACTTCGGAGACCGCCACGGGGTGACCGAGCTGACCCGGCCCGAGGTCCCCTTCGCCGAGCTGCCCGGCTCGCCGCAGGAGCCCACCGGCGCGGTGGGCGTGCTCCTCGACGCCGCGAAGGCGGCTTCCCGGCGCTGGACCTCCTACAACGGCGACGCGGGCGGCGGGACCCGGGCGGCGTTCCTGCTCGACCACCCCGGGTTCGCGCTGCCGGCCCCGTCGGCCCCCCGGGTCGCGCGGGTCCTCACCGAGAGGCTCCTGGGCCCGCCGCTGTCCGACGCGCGCCGCGCCGTCGCCGCGTACGCCGGGTGGCGAGGCCTGCAGCAGCGCTGGGAGCCGGACCACGAGGGCGTGCAGCTGTCGGGCCCGCAGGTCGAGGTGCGGGTCAGCTTCGACGAGCTCGGCCGCATCGCAGGCGTCCACGCGCAGTCCTCCCCCGCCTGACCCTCGCTCCCCCTTCTCCACCACCGCGCCCCGCGACCTCCGCGACGCTCGACGGGCTCCGCGCCACGTCCCTCCGACGACCACGCGCCTGCGCACCACGGAGGCGGCCGAGGAGCACTGCGCGGACAGCAGACGGGTGCGCCGGCCCCCTCGCCCCACCGGAGCGAGCGTGCTGCGTGCGGACCGCCACCCGGATGCCGGGTGCACAGGCGCACGGTCGTCGTCGGTCTGGGGCGCGGGTGGGCAGACCAGGGGCGTCACCGGCGGCACGACGCCCCCGGAGTGCGCAGGTGCGGCGCCCAGCGGCCGCGGCTTCCCCGCTCGCCTCGGGGTGGTGGCGCAGGCGCTCGCGCGCCGTCGGGAGGGGGCAGGACGACGACGGGCCCGCCGCTGCTCAGGTGCAGCGGCGGGCCCGGTCGGCCGTCGGGTGGTGGCGCAGCGGTGACGCGCTGCGTCAGTCGCGCGTGAGGCGGCGGTGGGTGACGCGGTGGGGACGGGCGGCGTCCTCACCGAGGCGCTCGATCTTGTTCTCGAGGTAGCCGGCGAAGTTGCCCTCGTACCAGTACCACTGCGCCGGGTCCTCGTCGGTGCCCTCCCAGGCGAGGATGTGCGTGGCGACCCGGTCGAGGAACCACCGGTCGTGGCTGATGACCACGGCGCAGCCGGGGAACTCCAGCAGCGCGTCCTCCAGGGAGGACAGGGTCTCGACGTCCAGGTCGTTGGTGGGCTCGTCGAGCAGCAGCAGGTTGCCGCCCTGCTTGAGCGTCAGCGCCAGGTTGAGGCGGTTGCGCTCTCCACCGGAGAGCACGCCGGCCTTCTTCTGCTGGTCCGGGCCCTTGAACCCGAACGCGGAGACGTAGGCGCGCGAGGGGACCTCGACGTTGCCGACCTGCATGTAGTCGAGCCCGTCGGAGACGACCTCCCACAGCGACTTGTTGGGGTCCAGGCCGCCGCGGTTCTGGTCGACGTAGGAGATCTTCACCGTCTCGCCGACCCTCACCGTGCCGTCGTCCGGCTCCTCGAGTCCGACGATGGTCTTGAACAGCGTGGTCTTGCCGACGCCGTTGGGGCCGATGACCCCGACGATGCCGTTGCGGGGCAGCGTGAAGCTCAGGCCGTCGATGAGCAGGCGGTCCCCGAAGCCCTTCTCGAGCTCCTTGACCTCGATGACCTGCGAGCCCAGGCGCGGGCCCGGCGGGATCTGGATGGACTCGAAGTCGAGCTTGCGGGTGCGGTCGGCCTCGGCCGCCATCTCCTCGTAGCGCGCCAGGCGCGACTTGGACTTGGTCTGGCGGGCCTTGGCGTTGGACCGGACCCACTCGAGCTCGTCGGCGAGGCGCTTGGCGAGCTTGGCGTCCTTCTTGCCCTGCACCTGCAGGCGCTCGCGCTTCTTCTCCAGGTAGGTGGAGTAGTTGCCCTCGTAGGGGTACAGGCGGCCGCGGTCGACCTCGGCGATCCACTGCGCCACGTTGTCGAGGAAGTACCGGTCGTGGGTGACGGCGAGGACGGCGCCGGGGTAGCTCGCGAGGTGCTGCTCGAGCCAGGTGACGGACTCGGCGTCGAGGTGGTTGGTGGGCTCGTCCAGCAGCAGCAGGTCGGGCTCGCTGAGCAGCAGGCGGCACAGCGCCACGCGGCGGCGCTCACCACCGGAGAGGACCTTCACGTCGGCGTCGCCCGGGGGGCAGCGCAGGGCGTCCATGGCCTGCTCGAGCTTGGAGTCCATGTCCCAGGCGCCGGCGTGGTCGAGCTCCTCCTGGAGGTCGCCCATCTCCTTCATGAGGGCGTCGAAGTCGGCGTCCGGGTCCTCGAAGGCGGCCGTGATCTCGTTGTACCGGTCGACCTTGCGCTTGAGGTCTCCCATGCCCTCCTGGACGTTCTCCAGGACGGTCTTGTCCTCGTCGAGCGGGGGCTCCTGCAGGAGGATGCCCACCGAGTAGCCCGGCGAGAGGCGGGCCTCGCCGTTGGAGGGCTGGTCGAGGCCGGCCATGATCTTGAGGATCGTGGACTTGCCCGCACCGTTCGGGCCGACGACGCCGATCTTCGCCCCGGGGTAGAACGACATGGTCACGTCGTCGAGGATCAGCTTGTCGCCCAAGGACTTGCGGGCCTTGTACATGGTGTAGATGAACTCCGCCATGACCTCCAGCCTAGGGGCGGACGGCGGCCCCACACGCCGCCCGCCCCGGCCGGCAGGTCAGGCGCTGCGGGCCAGCTCCACCTCCTCCTGCGCGCCGTCGCCGGTGCCGTCGCCGGTGCCGTCGATCGGGGCGTCGCGCAGCGCGTCGTCAGGGCTGGCGGCGTCCTCGTCGCGGTAGTCGGTCAGGGAGCGGGAGTCCATCCGCTCGGTGGGCGGGGCCTCCGCCTGGGTGGGGAGGTCGCCGCCCTCCCACGGACCGGTCAGGACCCCGGTGCTGCGCTCCACGCGCGCCCCGTCGACCGTCGGCTGCGCCGCGCGGTCGCGCACGCGCTGGTCGGCCGGTCCCCGTCGCAGGTCCAGCGAGACCGACCGAGCCCTGAGCGTGATGGCGCGCCGCCGCTCGGTCCGCTCGCCGTCACGGACCTCGTACTCGCGGTGCTCGAAGGTCCCCGAGACCACGACGCGGGAGCCCTTCTTGACCGAGGCGGCGACGTTCTCCGCGAGCTCCTCCCAGCAGGTGACGTCCCACCAGTTGGGCGGGCCGTCCACCCACACGCCCGTGCTCTGGTCGCGCCAGGAGTCGCTCTCGGCGACGCGGAACTTGGTGTACGGGGTCCCCGACGTCGTCACGCGCAGCTCGGGGTCCGCCCCGAGGTGCCCCACCAGGGTGAACGTCGACTTCGGCATGCAGGCCTCCTCCTTCCGGCCCGCCCAGCGCGAGCGCTCCCGGCGACACTGCCGTCGTCGTCGCCAGGGCCACCACCGGCCACCCCCGGCCTGTGGACGGAGGTCTCGCGCGCCCCGCCTGTGGGCACGCGACAGCGCTAGCGTGCGCGCCCGTGACCCCACCCTCGGCCTCTGAGCCGGTGCTGCTGACCGACCGCGTGGTCCTCGAGGACGCGCACGTGCGCCTCGAGCCGCTCTCGCCCGACCACGTCGGCGAGCTCGCCGCCGCGCTCGCCGAGGGCGGCCTGGAGCACACCTGGTACACCGCCGTCCCCACCCCGCAGACCGTCGCCGACGACGTCGCCGACCGGCTGCGCCTGCACGCCGCCGGCAGCATGAACCCGTGGGCCGTCCGCCGCCTGGACAGCGGCGCGCTCGTCGGCTGCACCACGTTCTGCAACATCGCCCAGCCGGACCGGCACGTCGAGGTCGGCGCCACCTGGCTGGTCCCCTCCGCCCAGCGCACCGCCGTCAACAGCGCCGCCAAGCTGCTGCTGCTCGGCCACGCCTTCGAGGCGTGCGACGCGATCGCCGTCGAGCTGCGCACCCACTGGCACAACCGGCAGTCGCGGGCGGCCATCGAGCGGCTCGGCGCCAAGCTCGACGGCGTGCTGCGCAACCACAGGATCGGACCCGACGGCGTGCTGCGGGACACCGCGGTCTACTCCGTGCTCCCCCACGAGTGGCCCGCGGTCCGCGCCACCCTGCACGCCTCCCTGGTCCGCCACGGCTGAGGACGACGGCGTCAGCACCGACGACGACGGTCAGCGGCGGCTGAGCCACGCGCCCGCTGCTGCGAGCGCCTCCCGCACCTCGTGGTGGCGTGCGACCACGGCTGCGACCGCGGCCAGCAGCCGCTCCTGCGCGGTGCGCGCCACCACCTCGCGCAGCTGCTCGCGCACGCGGCGGCGCAGGCGCTCGGCCCGGCGGCGCACCAGCGAGCGCGACAGCGCTGCGAGGAGCCAGCCGAGCAGCACCCCGCCCACCAGCAGCAGCGTGGGCAGCGGCACGGCCCACTGCTCGTAGCCGGACCCGGCGGGCGGTCCGACGCGCGGCAGCGGCGGGGCGGGCAGCTGCAGGTAGCCGATCACGCCGAGCGCGGCCAGCCACAGCGCGCCGACCACGGCGCACAGCGCGAGCAGCAGCTGCAGCGACTCGACGGCGCCCCACCAGCGGGGGGCCGGCGTCGCCAGGGGCACCGTCTGCACGGCCTGGTCGAGGGAGTCGGCGAGGTCGTCGCTGACCGGCCCGGAGGCCGCGCGCACGGCGTCGCCCCACCGCTGGGGCAGGTCCTCCGCCACGGACGTCACCACGCCCCGCACGGCCGTGGAGACCTGCGCGCGCTGGGAGGGCGTCGGCACGGGGACCGACGTGCGGGTGAGCGCGGTGTCGGGCAGCGCCGCCGCGTCCCTCCCCCGGTCCGACGAGGACGACGACGGCAGGTGCAGCCGCTTGAGCGGGTCCGGTCGCAGCCGCCGCACCCACCGCGTGAACGGCCAGCCGGTGCGGCCGACGCCCGCGCGCAGCTCGCTGCCGCGCACGGCGTCGCCGATGGCGGGCACGCCCGCCGCCACGGCGAGGGCGTCGACCAGCGCGGGCGTGCCCTCGGCGGTCGCGACGTCGGGCTCGTCGGGGCCCACCGAGCCCTGCAGCTCGCGGACGGCGGCCAGCACGTCGGCCTCGGAGCGGCGGCGGGCGGCGGTGCGGGCCTGGACGACGTCGGTGAGGACCTGGCGCAGCGCGCTGACGCCCTGGCCGGTGCGCGCCGAGGTGGACAGCAGCCGGACCCGGTCGAGCCCGTCGGCGGCGAGCAGGCGGCGCAGGTCGGCCTCGCAGACGGCGGCGGAGGCCTCGTCGAGGGTGTCGACCTGGTTGAGCACCACCACCACGACGTCCTGGTGGTCGGCGAGGTGGCTCAGGTAGCGGGAGTGCAGCGCGGCGTCGGCGTACTTCTGCGGGTCGGCCACCCACACGACGAGGTCGGCCAGCCCGACGAGCCGGTCCACCTGGAGCCGGTGCGACAGCTGCGTGGAGTCGTGGTCGGGCAGGTCGAGCAGCACCAGGCCGGTGAGGGCGTCCTCCCGGTGGGCGTCGAGCTCGCTGACCCGCTCGGTGCGGTGCCGGCGCGGCACCTCCAGCCAGTCGAGCAGCGCCTCCGGTACCTCGCCCCACACGCAGGCGGTCGGGGAGGACGTCGTGGGCCGGCGCACGCCGACGGTGGCGACGTCGAGACCGGCGATGGCGTTGAACAGGCTGGACTTGCCGCTGCCCGTGGCCCCGGCGAGCGCCACGACGGACGCGCCGGTGTCGCCGGCCAGGCGCTGGCGGGCGCGGGCGGCGACGGCGCGGGCGCGCTCGGCGGCGGCCGGGTCCAGCTCGTCACCGCCGAGCTCCAGCGCCGCCTCGAGCTCGGCGAGCGCGGCGCCCAGCGGCGTGTCGAGGGACAGCGCGGCCGGCAGTGCCTCCACGTCGCCGCGCTCGTCGTCGTCGAAGTCCTCGAGGTCCTCGCGGGTCTGTGCGCTCATGCTGTGCTCCCCCGGCCGACGTCCCCGGCTCGCGCGACCTCCGCGGCGGCCTGGCGCAGCTGGGACCCCGTCAGCGCTGCCTCGTCCCCGGCGCCGCGGTCGGGCAGCAGGCGCACGAGGGAGGCCTGCTCGCGCTCGAGGAGGTCCTCGACGCGGGCGACGAGGTCGGCGCGGGCCGCCGCGGCCAGCGTGCGCACCGCCTGGTCGCCGAAGGCGGCCTCCAGCACGCGCTGCGCGAGGGCGGCCGTCAGAGCGGCGATGCCGGCCTCCGCGCCGGTCAGCCCGGCGCTGGCGGCGAAGACGACGAGCATGAGCACCGCGCCGGCGCCGCTGACGCCGAGGCTGTACAGGAGCGCGCGGCTGCGCTTGCCCTCCCCCTGGGCGCGGACGAGGTCCAGCACGTGCTGCTGCCAGTCGCGGACGAGCCTCTCGACCTCGGCCGTGAAGCCGGGTCGCAGCTGCGGGTCGGAGGCGGCGGGCGGCGCGGCGGCCAGCAGCGCCGCACCCGAGGGTCGGGCGCGCCAGCGCAGCAGGGCGCTCTGGCGGGCGCGACCGGCGGCGTCGACCACCAGCGCGGCGACGCCCGTGGCCAGGGCCTCGCCCAGCCGGTCGGCAGGAGGGGCCTTGCGGCGGACGGCGGCGGCGATCCGGTCGCGCACGCGCCCGACGCCGGCCTGCAGGCTGGCGAACAGCTCGCCGGTGCCGACGAACTCCTGCCAGCGGGCCAGCACCTCCCCGCGCAGCAGCGTGCCGTCGGACAGGTGCTCCTGGAGGGACTCGGTGGCGTCGGCGTAGGCGCCGTGCAGGTCGGCGCGCAGGGAGCTGTCCTCGGCGGCCTGCGCGTCCGCGGCGTCGGCGAGGCGCGGCACGCGGGTGGCGAGCGAGGCCAGCGCCCCGGACAGGGTGCGGCGGACGACGACGTCGCGGCTGCGCGCGTCGGCGCTGATGCCGGCCAGCCAGCGGCGCAGCGGCGCCGTCTGCTGCGCCGGCAGCAGGCCGCCCTCCAGCGCGGACTCGGCGACGGTGAACAGCGGCGCGCTCTTCAGGCCGGCGTCGGCGAGCATGCGGGACAGGTCGGCGCGGACCTCCACCAGCGCGTCCGGCGGGATGCGGTCCAGCACCACGGCCACGGCGGTGCCGCGCTCGGTGGCGGTGCGCAGCACCTCCCACGGCACCGCGTCGGCGTAGCGGGACGCGGTGGTGGTGAACAGCCACAGGTCGGCGGCGCCGAGCAGCTGGACGGCGAGGTCGCGGTTCGCCTCGACCACCGAGTCGACGTCGGGAGCGTCGAGCAGCGCGAGACCGGCCGGCTGGTCGGGCACCTCCACGAGGCGCAGGCCCTTCGCGGCGCTGCCCGGGTGCGCGGGGTCGGGGACCTCGGCGCCGGTGGTGCGGGCCAGGCCCGGCAGCACCGCGCCGGACAGGAAGTGCTGCGCGTCGGCCGGGCTGTGCACGAGGACGGGGTAGCGCGTGGTCGGGCGCAGCACCCCCGACGTCGTGACGTGCGAGCCCACCAGGCTGTTCACGAGGGTGGACTTGCCCGCCCCCGTGGACCCGCCGACGACGGCGAGCAGCGGCGCGTCCAGGCGGCGCAGGCGCGGGAGGAGGTAGTCGTCCAGCTGGGCCAGGAGCTGGTCCCGCTCGGTGCGGGCGCGGTCCACGCCCGCGGCGTCGAGAGGGAGCTCCAGGCCGCCGACGAGCGCGCGCAGGCGCTCCACCGGCTCCAGCAGTACCGGGGATGACGGCGGCGAAGGTGCCGCTGCCGCCGGGGTGCTCACCCCGCCAGCCTGCCGTCAGCCCCTGGTCCGCGCCACCACCGGGTGCTCTGTCCGTGCGGATCTCGCGGTGTCCGGCGGCGCGTCCCTCCGCGTTCCCGGCGCGTCCCGCCGTGCTCGCTGGCGCGTCGCGCCGCCTACGCTGTGCTGCGGCGCGGTGACGCGCCCCGCCCTCGTAGCTCAGCGGAAGAGCACCGGACTTCTAATCCGATGGTCGCTGGTTCGAATCCAGCCGGGGGCGCCGACCGCCCATCGCGGGGTCCAGGTCTCTGAGCAGGGAAGATGTCGCCGAGGCGACCGAAGTTGGTGGGGCTCGCGCCGGTGCTGACGGCTTGGAGCGGGGCTGAATGCTCACGTTTTGCTCACATCTGCATCAGCCGCGTTCGTCAGCAGAGCTGCGAGACGGTCGGCGCCATCGAGGGCGACCGTGTCGTAGACGTGCGTGTAGAGGTTCGCCGTGATGGCGATCGACGAGTGCCCGAGGCGGTCCGAGACGACCTTCATGGCGACGCCCGCCTCGAGCGCGAGACTCGCACTCGTGTGCCGCAGGTCGTGGAGGCGGACCTGGCGCAGACCCGCGCGGCGCGCCAGCACGTAGAAGTGCTTGGTGACGTAACCCGGGACCAGCGCGGAGCCGTCCTCCTTGGTGAAAACGAGGCCGTCATCGACGAGCGGCAGCCCCCACTCCCGGCGCTCGGCCGCCTGCGCGGTGCGGTGTCCGGCGAGGAGCGCGGTCGTGGCCTCGTCGAGACGAACTCGTCGAACCCCGCTGCGCGTCTTGGGCTCCCCCGTCTGCGAGCGGTTCCGCACCGCGGTGATCTGTTCGCTGACCGACACCGTGCGCTTCCCGAGGTCGACGGACGTCCAGCGCAGCCCGATCCCTTCTCCGCGGCGCAGACCGCCGAGCAGGTACAGGTGGTAGAGCGGGTAGAGCCGGTCACCCCGTGCGGCTTCCAGGAAGCTCAGGCACTCCTGCACCGTCCACGGCTCAGGACGCTTGGGCCGCTCGGGCGCCAACTCGATCTGGTCGGTCGGGTTGTGCGGCATCAGCCGCCGCTTGACTGCGCTGTTCAGAGCCGAGCGGAGGGTCGCGTGGATGCGCCTCACCGTCGAGGCGCTCAGCACGCGTCCCCGGGAGCCGGTCGCGATCGCCGCGTAGAAGCGGTCGAGGTGGTGAGCACGGAGCTGGAGGAGCTCGACGTGCCCGAGGTGGGGCTTGATGTAGGTCTCGATGTGGTCGGCGTAGCTGGCGCGGGTGCTGGGGCGCAGCGCGTGCTTCCCCTGCAACCAGCGGTCCAGGTACTGGCCGACGGTGGTGTCGGTGACGTGCACGCCGCCATCGATGGTCTCGCGGAACTCGCGTAGGGCGGCAGCAGCAGCGGCCTTCGTGGGGTAACCGCTTTTGGTCTCCTGGCGTCGACTGCCTCGTCCGTCGAGCCCCAGGTCGATGACGTACTCCCATGAGCCGCGGCAGCGGTGTTGCGGTCGGTCGCCGCCGGAGGAGGGTGGGCAGTCCCGCGTGTGCCGACGGCGGACCGTGCCCGCCTTCACGGGCGCAGCTCCAGCATGTCGAGCAAAGCCGCACGCGGTATGCGGATGTAGCGGCCGAGGTGGAGCACCGGGGTCGGCCACTCCTCGGCCCTGATGAGCCGGTAGGCCGTCGCGGGGCTGATGCCGAGCACAGCGGCCGCCGTCGGAACGTTCACGACCGGCGGGAGCGTCCGCACCTCTTCCTCGGTCAACGTCAGTGTCGTCACGGTGCCTCCGGAGGCTTGTCGCCCCGCGGGGCTGGTGGTGGAAGGTCAGCGTTCACGGCAGCACCGACACGTGGACGTGGTCGTAGTGGCCGCCGACCGGACTGGTGGGGTCGTAAACGCCTCCCCCGGTGTACGTGCGCCAGCCCTCGTCAGCGCGGGCCGCCGACCAGATCTGGCCCTGCCAGATCACGTAGGACACCCGCAGGGCCTTCGCGTTGGCGACGAGCCAGCTAGCGAACGTCCAGCCGGCGGCCTTATCGGCGTCGCCGGGGAAGCGGCCGGCCGTCCCGAAGGTGATGTCGCAGCCCCGGCCCTTGGGGTGGTCCGACGTCGGGTTCCAGGCGTGGGCGTCCCAGCAGCTGGTGGGCTGGCGTCCGAAGTGGGCGCTGGCCTGCTGGAGTAGCCAGGCCGTGGTCGGGGTGACGCAGCCGCCGGTACCGGTGGGGTCGGAGATCGTGCAGCCGCCGCTCGCGCCGGTGAAGGGGACGGCGTCGCCGGTGTCGGAGACCGTCCCCGCGGGCGGGCCGTCTACCTGGGAGGCCTCCAGGCTCATGGCCCCGCCAACCAGGACGACCGTCGAGATGAGGCCGAGCGCGACCACGGCCGCCCACGTCGTCGTCGAGGTGGTCGCGGTGCTCACGTTCGGTCACCCCCATGCGGCTAGCCTTGAGATGCCGCTCTCGACGCATCTGCGGAGAGGCGGCACTGTGGATGGATTGATGCCCGCTGGCGTCTCGTCGGCGGGTGTGGATGCAGGGGTGGCGGTGCGAACCGGCGCTCCGGGTTGGTGTCCGGCCCCCCGTCATTTACATCAGTTGTGATGACGCCCCAGATGCTATGCCCACGTGAACCACTGTCAAGACGTGGGGTGCACGACCAGTGCGCCCGAGTGCCGTCGCAGGGCTGAGAGGGGCAGGACGTGGCCGAGGACGCGGTCGACGCAGATGTCGACATGGCCGCGGGCGAGGCTGCTCCGAATGGTGGATCTTCGCGAAGCCTCGCCGAGAAGGTCGACCACCTGTTCCGCACCGTCCGCTCCTCGCGCGGCGAGTACACCTACGAGCAGGTCGCCAGTGAGATCCGTGACGCTGGGGGGCCGACCATCAGCGCTGCGTACGTCTGGATGCTCCGCAACGGCAAACGCGACAACCCGACGATGAAGCACCTGGAAGCGATGGCGTCGTTCTTCGGCGTTCCGGCGGCCTACTTCTTCGACGACGAGGTCTCCAAGGCCGTCAACGAGCAACTGTCTCTGGTTGCAGCCATGCGCGATGCCGGGGTACGCAAGATCGCCATGAGGGCTTCCGGTCTCTCCTCCGAGAGCCTCGGGACCATCGTGGACATGATCGAACGGGTGCGCGCCTTGGAGGGCCTGCCCGAGGGTGCCGAGGGCTCTGACGCCGGCGGCGCGGCCTCGGATGGCGCCGGAAGGGGCCACACCTCCGGCTGAGAGGGGTGACCGGGTGCGGCTCAACGTCGTGCGCACCCGTTGCGCCCAGATGCTGGCCACCCTGGGCATCGACGGCCCCACCAGTGTCGAGCAGCTTGCGGAGCAGCTGACCCATCAGCGCGGCCGCCCCATCCGCCTCGTCGCTCACCCCCAGCTCGGCGAGGAGCTCTCGGGCACTTGGATCGAACTGGAGGGCGTGGACATCGTCTTCTTCGACGACGGACTCGCCGGAGTGCACCAGCAGCACGTCATCGCCCACGAGCTCGCGCACATCGCCTTCGAGCACGGGCATGACGAGCCGCTGGCACCGGACGTGCTGGCGACCCTGCTCCCTGACGTCGACCCACGCACCGTGCGGCGGATGCTGCAGCGCGGCTCCTACTCCACCGACGAGGAGCGAGAGGCTGAGGTCTTCGCCTCCATGCTCCTGCAGCTCTCTACTCACCCAGTGGCCGACGACCTCAACGCCCTGCCTGTTGACGCCCGTCGGCGGGCGGCGGACCTCACGGCCACCTTCGGTTCCCGCCGCCGAGACGCCCGGTGAACCTGGCCGACGTCGTCTCGACGTACGCCATCCCCGCGGTGGCCGTCTTCGTCGGCATCGCCGCTCTGCTGCGCGCCAGGGACCTGCTGCCCGGGAGCCGTCGTGACCGCCAGGGCCTGGCCGTCGCACTGTGGGGTCTGACCGTGGGGACGACGGCGCTGGCCTCCCCCGTGTACGCGGCACTGACGCGGCTGACGGGTGTCGCGAACATCGGCGAGCCGATCGCCCGCACCGCCCTCATGGCATGTGCCATAGGCATCTTGACGATGGTCGGTCACTTCGCCGTTCACGCGGGCGTTGATGCCGGTGGTGCAGATCCGTGGCGACGACGGACGGGCTGGGGGCGGCGCCGCCGGACGTGGCTGGCGGTCGCCGTCGTCGTCCTGTGGGCCTGCTTCGGATTCGGGCCGCACGGCCAGCAAGTCCGGTCCTACATGGTGACCTTCGGCGACCAAGCACCGGTACAGATCTACACGCTGGTCTTCGTCGCCTTCGTCGGAGGCGCCTTCGCCGAGCTGCTGCGGTTGGGGTGGCAGATGCACGCGACCATGACCGGCCGGCTGGCGACCAGCGGCTGGCTGATCACCCTCGGCGCTTCGGCGGGCTGCCTCTACGTGGCGCTGCGCCTGGTCGGGCTCGGCGCGCTCGCCGCCGATCGCCCCGGCGTGTTGGAGGCGCTGGCCTGGCCGGGCGCGGTCCTCGCCGCGACCGCCAGCATCCTGCTGGTCGCAGGAACCCTGTGGCTGGCCGCTGTGGCCAGAGCACGTGCGGCTTCGGACGGGCTGACGGCCCACACAAGGAGCGTCCGTCTGTACCCGCTGTGGAGGGACCTGGTGCGCCTGCGTCCCGGCGTCGCGATGGAGCCGGACCCCGGACCGGTCCGGGAGGTCCTGTCCGTTCGCACCGGGGCATGGCGGCTCTACCGGCGCGTCATCGAGCTGCTCGACGCCGTGCGGATCCTGGGCGGCCGGCGCGTGACCGTCAGACCGGTCACGCCCGATGCGCTGGTCTCACCCCGAGTCTCCAATGAGAAGGCCGACCGGGCGGCGACAGCGCTGGCCGAGGTCGTCGTCGCCGAGTCTGTAGGGGCGCCGATGCCGAAGATGACCATTCCGGTGCCCCCAACGGCGGCCACTGTCGAGCAGGAAGTGGCCTGGTGGACCAAGGTGGCCCACCGGTACCGGGTGCGCCGCAGGCAAGCGAACCGACGTGTCAAGAACCAGCGGAACGAGGCCACGTCATGACCGAGCAGGTGGACGTCAAGGCGAGGACCTCAGACGGCGAGAGCGGCGGCTTGCGCCTGCGGCTGGCGCGGGTATTCACCGAACTTCTGGCCCCGTCGGTCGTCGGCGTCATCTGCCCCGTGGCTGTCGGTGCGCTCAGCGACGCGCACGCCTGGCGCGGCGCGGGTCTGGGCCTACTGGGCGCGGTCTTCGCTATCGGGCTGCCGTACGCCTACATCGCGTGGCTGATCCGCACCGGCGGGGCGACCGACCGGCACGTGTCCCGCCGGGAAGACCGCCCGAAGGTTCTCGTGGCTGTCCTGATATGCCTGGCAGCTGGTATCTCGGTGCTCGTGCTCCTAGGAGCGCCGCCGCTGCTGGTCTGCCTGTTGGCGAGCGAGGTTCTGCTGGTCCTTGCCTGCCTGGTGATTTCGAAATTCTGGAAGATTTCGATGCACTCCGCGGTGGCAGCGGGAACGGCGGCGGCCCTCGTCGTCGCCCTAGGGCCCTGGGCGCTGCTGGCCGGTATCGCCGTGGTCGCGGTCTCGTGGGGACGCGTCGTGCTGCGGGACCACACCTCGGCGCAGGTGACCGCCGGAGCGGCTCTCGGTGCCGTGGTCCTGTCCTTGCTCGCCTTCGTTAAGTAGGCGCCGTTCAGCACGCGAGCGGAGGGGGCTGGCCACCAGAGCTTCTTCGCCCAGCAGCGCCTTTGCCCGATGCATCCCCGCCAACAGAGCTTGGAGTGCCGTAACCGCGCCGCGTCCATCTCAGAACTTGCCCCTGCGAAGAGGCTGTGTCGCATGCTCTTGGACAAGAGTTGTGGACAGCCCTCGCCCCTGGACGCCGTAGGCGCTGTGAGACGTCGCAGAGATGGTCGATCGTGATCCGCTGATACTCAGTGTTCGGACCATCACCAACTGTCAGTGGTGGGTGCGAAGGTCACCTCATCGGCCGCACCGGGCGGCTGCATGCGGGGTAAGGGGGCGCGATGTCCTGGCCACAGCAGATCGTCATGCACGAGATCGACTTCCTGTCGGTGGAGAACGAGGCCGGCTCCAAGAGCGGTGACGCAATCGCACTGCGTTTTTGGAGCGACGCCCTGGGCCGCATGGCCGTGGTCGTTATCGACGCCGGCTTTCGCGACACCGGCCACCGCGTGGTCGACCACATCCGCGATCGCTATAAGACCAGCCGCGTCGACCTTGCGATCTCCACCCATCCCGACGGAGACCATCTCAACGGCCTGCAGACGGTGGTGGAGTCCCTGTACGTCAGCGAGCTGTTCATCCACCGCCCCCGCGAGCACGGCCTGGACGTCCGGGATTACCCCAACCTCGAGGCCATCGACGCCCTCCTCGCCGCCGCCACCCTCCACGGCACCACCATCACAGAGCCCTTCGCCGGGGAGAGCCGCTTCAGCGGGCTGCTGACCGTTCTGGGGCCCAGCCGCGCCTCCTACGAACAGCTGCTCGCCGACAGCCTCGCAGAGACCACGGGCGCAGCAGGGCTGGCCGCACCTTCGGCATCGCGGCTGACAGCGGGACGACTGATGTACAAAGCAGTGGCTCTCTTGGAGCGGGCGCTGGCGACCTTCCCCTTCGAGACCCTCGGAGAGGATGGCGTGACCAGCGCCCGCAACAACACCTCGGTGGTCACCCTGGTTCGTCCGGGGCAGGAGCGCTGGTTGCTGACGGGGGACGCCGGCATTCCAGCGGTGCACGCGGCACTGGACCACTACGAGCGGATGCACGGCGCGATCAACGCTTCCCCCTTCGACTTCGTGCAGGTGCCCCACCACGGCAGTCGGCGCAACGTCTCTCCCAGTCTGCTGAACCGCTGGCTCGGCCCCCGCGACTCGGGTTACACCTCGCTCGCCGCCTACGTCTCTTCAGCGAAGGCTGACCCGAAGCACCCCTCCCCCAAGGTCACCAACGCCTTCGGCCGGCGCGGCGCGGTTGTACTGGCCACCGAGGGCATCAACATCTGGCGCCATCGGGGTACACCCGAGCGCCCTGACTACGGTCCGATCCCGCCGATCGGGCCGCTGGTCGAGGACGACGTCTGAGCGTCGTCGGCACACGGTGAAGGCTCTGGCGGACCTCTTCGACTCCTACAGCCGCCGAGCGCGACTGTACCCAGCGCTGCTCGTCGTCCTACCCCTGCTGATGTACTTGCTGCCGCAGCTGCCCGGGCTGACTACAGCGAAGGGGCAACCAGCATGGGTGGGCTTGATGTGGCCGGTGCTGGTGACAGCGGGAGTGCCGTTCCTGCTCGTCACCCTCGTACGCTCCCGCGGCAAGGCCACGCAACACCGTCTCCTGGCTGACTGGGACGGGTTCTCCAGCACCCGGGCTCTCCGGCATCGCGACACCGGCTCACCCCAACGGCGCGAACACCGCCGCCAGCGGCTCCAGGAGCGGCTCGGTGTCCAGCTGCCGACCGCCGCGGAGGAGGAGCAAGACCCAATTGGAGCTGATGAGCACTACCAGCTCGCCGTCGAGCAGCTCATCGCCCGAGTACGCGCCCAGTCGGACATATTCCCTCTGGTGGCCGAGGAGAACGCCCACTACGGCTTCCGCCGCAACCTCCTCGGGGTCAAACCTGTCGCGCTTTCCGTCTTGGCCGCCTGCCTTGTCGCTGACCTTGCTCTGATCAGCGGCACCGTGCCGATCGCGAGCCGCGCTCTGCCAACCGGGCAGCCCCTTACAGCGCTGGTGCTAGCCGTGCACGCCGCCATGCTGCTCGGGTGGGCAGCGCAGGTATGCCCTGTGTGGGTGCAGGAGGCCGCCGATGACTACACCACCCGTCTCTACGCCGCACTGGACGATCCGCGTCTATGAGCGCGGCCGTCGGCGGCTTCTACGAAAGTCACCCAGCGCGACGACGGCTCGGCGAGGATCCCCGACCGGTCAGCAACACGCTGACCATCGTTCACTGCGACGGCCCTGGCGGAGCGAGTCAAGCCAGTCGCCTCCGGCCCTCGATCAGCGCGACAACGGTGAAGGCGGCTCGGGCTTCCGACCCGGTCGGCTCTGCGTCATCCCGAGCCGCCCTCTCCGAGGTCGCCGATGCTTCTGCGCCTGCGCAGACCAGCTGATCGAGCTGTGAGCTGGCGGATCGGGTAAGAGGTGGATCCCGGCACTTCGGGGCGGCCCGCCCGCCCGACGGATGCCCTCGGCCGTGGAGGCGGCTCTTCCATCAGATGGAAACGAGTGCTTTGGTGAGAGGCGCTCACGTTCCTAGTCTCGCGACAGATCCGTGATCGGCAGCGCCTCACCGCGCTGTGCCGCTGCACCGCAGGAGGACTTGTGCGCACGATGAAGAGGTCTGCGAAGGCGGTCGACGGCGTGAGTGCCGACTTCCAGATGGGACCACTGTGAACCCCAGGAGAACGCCCTCGCACAACTTGATCGGTCGCGACGTCACTGCTCACGTGCCCACCGTCGAGCAGGTCGTGGGCACCGCACCGATGCCGGCGATCCACGAGGGGATCTGGCGCCTCGCAGCGCCGCACCTCCACGTGCGCAGCAACGACGTGCACACCCTCTACTCCTACGAGCTCGCCAGAGGACTCGTCGACCTCGTTCCAGGCACTGATCCCGAAGTGGTGCTCCCGGCCATCCTCCTGCACGACACCGGTTGGTCCCGCGTTCCCGAAGATGAGGTGCTCGAGGCGATCGCTCCCGGCGGGGGCCGGCCGGACCTGGTACGGCGGCACGAGGTGGAAGGCGCGGCGATCGCACGCGAGATCCTGGTTCGCTCAGGGTGCAGCTCCGATGTCGTGGACCGAGTGGTCGGCATCGTCGACGGCCACGACTCGCGGGCGCACGCCACCTCCATCGACGACGCCGTCGTCAAGGACGCTGACAAGCTGTGGCGCCTCACGCCGCACGGCGTCGACACCGTGATGGACTGGTTCGGCCTCACGAGAGAAGAGGCGCACCTGCTCATCGGCAGCCGCGTCCACCCGCACCTGCTCACCGACGCCGGCCGGACCATGGCGCGAGGACTGGCGGCGGTCGTGCGGACGGACACCTCCTCGCAGCTCAGGGCACTGGGCTGAGCGGCGAGATCGCCCGCGGCCGGAGACGACCCACCGGGGAGTCAGTGACCACCCGGGTCCTTCGTGTCCTCCAGGCCTTCGAAGGCACCACGGCCCCACTGACGCTGACCCAGATCGCGCAGTCCGCCGAACTGCCGCTTCCTACCGCTCACCGCCTCGTCGGTGAGCTCGTGGAGTGGGGCGCTCTGCAGAAGGACAGCATGGGCCGCTACCAGGTGGGACTGCGACTGTGGGAAGTGGCGCAGCTCGGTGGTCGGCGTCTGCGCGACGCGGCTCGCCCCTACCTGCAGGACCTCTTCAGCCTGACGCACGAGACGGCCCACATGGCAGTGCGCGAGGGACGCGACGCGCTCTACGTCGACAGGGTCTACAGCTCCAAGCGCGTCCCCCGTGCCTCTCGCGTCGGAGGTCGGCTGCCGCTGCACGCGACGGCAGTGGGCAAGGTGCTGCTCGCGCACGAGGAGACCTGGCTGCAGGAGGCGTACGTCGCGACCCCGATGCACGCCCCCACGCTCCGCACGCACGTCAATGGAGAGCGTCTGCTCGTCGAGCTGAAGCAGATCAGAGAGCAGGGCTATGCCACCACCTACGAGGAGGTCCGAGCAGGCGCCTGCTCCATCGCCGTCCCCGTCCTGACCCGCACTGGGAGCGCAGTGGCCGCCCTCGGCTTGTCGATGCTCTCCTCCCAAGCCACGCAGATGAACCGCCACCTTCCTGTCTTGCACGGGGTCGCTCGGCGCATCGGCAGTGCCCTGGAGCCCTTCGCTGCGCGAGGAGCGACGGACTGACGCACCGATGACGTCGGCGGGCCAGGGCATCGCTTCCAACAGTCGGAAGTGCGCGCTTGTGACCGGGACGCCGGGATCAACAGACTGCACGTGTCAGTCACCGACGACGAGACCAGGGAGCCAGCGTGCCGCAGTCCCGGCAGACAGCCCCGAGCCCAGCGGCGACGGGGTGCCCCGCCCACCACGGCTACGAGCCCTTCGCCCAGGACGACCCGTTCCCCTCCTACGCCGCCCTGCGCGCCGAGGCTCCCGTCCACTACGACGAGCGGGTCGGGTACTGGGTGGTCACCCGCTATGACGACATCAAGGCCGTCTTCGAGGACTGGCAGACCTTCAGCAGCGAGAACGCCCAGGCGCCCGTGCGCGAACGGGGCCACGCGGCGACGCAGATCATGCTCGACGGTGGCTTCACCGCCTACTCGGGGCTGTCCGCCCGCATCCCCCCGGACCACACCCGCATCCGCAAGATCGTCTCCAGGGCCTTCACGCCGAGGCGGTACAAGGTGCTGGAGCCGGCGATCAGGGTGAACGTCGTGCGGCTTTTGGACGAGCTGCTCTCCCGCCCCGACCACCGCGGGGACCTCGTGGCCGACCTCGCCTACGAGGTGCCCACCACCACGATCCTGACGCTCATCGGTGCCGACACCTCCCAGGTCGACACGTTCAAGCGGTGGTCGGACTCGCGCGCGGCGATGACGTGGGGCGACCTGTCCGACGAGGAGCAGGTGCCCCACGCGCACAACCTCGTGGAGTACTGGAGCGAGTGCCAGCGCCTGGTGGCCGAGGCCCACGGCGAGGAGCGCGACAGCCTCGTCGGCGACCTCGTGCGGGCCCAGGGCGAGGGTGCGGAGATCAGCGACCACGAGATCGCCTCCATCTGCTACAGCCTGCTGTTCGCCGGCCACGAGACCACCACCACACTCATCTCCAACGCGCTGAGGGTGCTCCTGGCGCATCGCGACCAGTGGAACGCCGTCGTCGCGGACCCGGCACTCGTCCCCGCCGCCGTGGACGAGGTGCTGCGGTACAGCCCCTCGATCGTCGCGTGGCGCCGCAAGGCCCTGGCCGACGCCGTGGTCGGTGGCCAGCACGTGCCTGCAGGCGCGGAGCTGCTGCTGGTCATGGGCTCAGCGAACCGAGACGAGTCGCACTTCGAGGACGCCGACGCCTTCGACGTGTCCCGTCCCAACGCCCGCGACCACCTGTCCTTCGGCTTCGGCATCCACTACTGCCTGGGCAACATGCTCGCCAAGCTGCAGACCCGGATCGCGGTCGAGGAGGTCGCGCGGCTCGCTCCGAGCATGAGCCTGGTCGACGGCGAGCAGATCCGCTTCGGCGACAACCTCTCCTTCCGCGCACCGGTGCGCGTCCCCGTGACCTGGGAGGCCTGACATGGATGGACAGATCGAGTCGGCCTACGTCCGCTTCTTCGACGACCCCGCTGAGCCAGAGCACGCGCTCCTCGGCGGCAAGTGCTCCTCGCTGGTCACCATGACGGCGGCCGGCATGCCCGTCCCGCCGGGCTTCGCCATCACCACCGCCCACTTCGACGCGGTGCTGGAGAGGTCCGGCGCTGCCGCAGCCATCGCCTCCGCGCTCGAGCACCTGGACCCGGAGGACGTGACGGCCGTCGACGCGGCCTCCGCCGAGATCCGAGACCTGATCTGCTCCTTCGAGGTGCCCACCGAGCTGCGCGAGCACGTGGTGCGCGCCTACCAGGCCCTGCAGGCGCGCTTCGACCAGCAGGTGCCGGTGGCCGTCCGCTCGTCGGCCACCGCCGAGGACCTTCCCGACGCCAGCTTCGCCGGCCAGCAGGACACCTACCTCTGGGTGCGGGGGGAGTCATCCGTGCTGGAGCACGTCCGCCGCTGCTGGGCGTCCCTGTACACCAGCCGAGCCATCTTGTACCGCCTGCGCAACGGCATCCCCGATGAGGGGCTGTCCATGGCGGTCGCCGTCCAGAAGATGGTCAACGCCCGCGCGTCGGGAGTGGCGCTCACCCTCGACCCGCTCACCGGGGACCGCTCGAAGATCACCATCGACTCCTCCTACGGCGTGGGTGAGATGGTGGTGTCGGGCCAGGTGACCCCTGACAACCACGTGCTCGACAAGGTGGTCCTCGCGGTGGTCTCGGAGACGATCGGTGACAAGCACGCCGAGCTGGTCCCGGACGCCGGGCAGTGCCAGCTGGTCGAGCGAGAGGTCGAGGCCGAGCGCAGGCAGCGCCGCTGCCTGACCGAGGCCGAGCTGGTGGCGGTGGCGACGCTCGCCAAGCGTGCCGAGAAGCACTACCGCTGCCCGCAGGACGTCGAGTGGGCCTTCGACGCCGACCTGCCCCCCGGCCAGGACCTGCTCCTGCTGCAGGCACGGCCGGAGACGGTCCACTCCGCAGTCCCGCGGGGTGTCCCGCTCGCTGCCGCGACGGCAGCACCTGCCGTCCCCGCGGCGCCACCCACCGCAGCCAGCGCCTTCAGCTTCTCCGCCCTGACGCGCGCCTCCACGCCCGGGCGCGGCTGAGCCCTCGGGTCAGCGTCCCGCCGTCTCCTCACCGACCTCCGCCAGCCCCACCACCCTGACTCCCACACGCCGGCCGCGACGCAGCTGCCGCCCCCCTCGTTGCGAAGGAGCAACCATGACCGCGATCGACCCCTCCCCCACCACGGCGGCGGACGAGCCCCGGCCGACCCTGAAGTCCTTCCCCAAGCCGTCCGACCTGACCGTGCCCGAGGGCGCGGAGGGCTGGGAGGACCTGTACCCGTACCACCTCGCCTTCCGGAACCTGAGCGGCCAGGAGGACGAGAAGTTCTGGTTCTGCGACAGCCAGCACTGGCCGGCCGTCTTCAAGCCCTTCGAGACCATCGGCGGGGAGTTCGCCGTGAAGTGCCTCGGGCAGTACAACACCCGCCACCTGCTCATCCCTCCGGCCAACGGCATCGAGTTCAAGATCCACCTGGGCTACCTCTACATGAGCCCGGTCCCCGTGCCGCCCGAGGAGATCGGAGCGCGAGTCCCCGAGTTCGAGCGGCGCGCCGGCCACTACTTCCAGAACTGGGACAGCCTGCTCGAGCAGTGGAAGGTCAAGGTCCGCGCGACCATCGACGAGATGGAGGCGCTCAGCTTCCCCCTGCTCCCGGACGTGGTGCCGTTCGACGACATCGTCAGCGGGAAGGCCAAGGACGGCACCGAGGTGCTGATGGAGAACTACGACCGGCTCATCCAGCTCTGCTACCAGAACTGGCAGTACCACTTCGAGTTCCTCAACCTCGGCTACATCGCCTACCTCGACTTCTTCGGCTACTGCAAGCAGGTCTTCCCCGGCATCCCCGACCAGGCCATCGCCACGATGGTCCAGGGCGTGGACATGGAGCTGTTCCGCCCCGACGACGAGCTCAAGCGCCTCGCGGCGCTTGCCGTCGAGCTGGGGCTGCAGGACGCGCTGTCGGACACCGACGACGTCGAGGGGACGCTGGGGCGCTTCGCGGCCGCCGACCGCGGGCAGGAGTGGCTGGACAGCTACCGCGAGGCGCAGGACCCGTGGTTCAACTTCACCATCGGCAACGGCTTCTACGGCACGGACAAGTACTGGAAGGACCACCAGGAGATCCCGCTGGGGTTCATCAAGGACTACGTGCGCCGCCTGGACGCCGGGGAGCGCATCGTGCGGCCCGTCGAGGAGCTGCTGGCGGAGCGCCACCGCATCGTCGAGGAGTACGGCGAGCTGCTGGACGGCGAGGCGCTGGCCACCTTCGACGCGAAGCGCCAGCTCGCCGCGACGGCCTACCCGTACGTGGAGAACCACAACTTCTACATCGAGCACTGGACGATGGGGGTCTTCTGGCGCAAGGTGCGCGAGCTGAGCCGCGTCTTCGTCGAGGCGGGCTTCTGGGCTGACGTCGACGACGTGCTGTACCTGACCCGCGGCGAGGTCCGGGACGCGCTGTTCGACCACGCGACCGCGTGGGGCGTCGGCTCGCAGGCGACGGGTCCCCACTACTGGCCCGCTGAGATCGAGCGCCGCCGCGGCATCATCGACGCGCTGTCCACGCGCCGTCCGCAGCCGGCGCTGAACACGCCTCCCGCGGAGATCACCGAGCCGTTCACGATGATGCTCTACGGCATCACCACCGAG
The DNA here is from genome assembly GCF_006335115.1 of Streptomyces sp. NP160. Classification (GTDB taxonomy): domain Bacteria; phylum Actinomycetota; class Actinomycetes; order Actinomycetales; family Quadrisphaeraceae; genus Quadrisphaera. Next base: position 53,818 of record NZ_VDMJ01000015.1, on the reverse strand, counting down.
CAGGTGCAGCAGTGGCTCGGCGACGACGACGGCGGGTCCGACGGCGCCATCACCGGCATGGCCGCCTCCCCCGGCGTCGTGGAGGGGCTGGCGCGGGTCATCACCAGCGCTGACCAGCTGTTCGAGGTCCAGCAGGGCGAGATCCTCGTCGCCACCATCACCGCGCCGTCGTGGGGTCCGATCTTCGGCAAGATCCGAGCCACCGTCACCGACATCGGCGGGATGATGAGCCACGCCGCGATCGTGTGCCGCGAGTACGGGTTGCCCGCCGTCACCGGCACCGGCAGCGCCTCGACCACCATCCGCACCGGCCAGCGCATCCGCGTCGACGGCTCGCGCGGCCGGGTCGAGATCCTCGAGGGCTGACCGTGGCGACGGACACCTCCCGCGTCGCCGAGGGCTACGACCGCACCGTCCTGGTCACCGGCGCCGCCGGGGGGCTCGGCCGCAGCTTCGCCCTCGGCTTCGCAGGGCTGGGGTACCGGGTCGCCGTGGCCGACGTCGACCTCGCCGGTGTCGAAGAGACCGCGCGTCTGGTGCGCGACGCCGGTGCTCAGGCCTGGGCCGGCCGCACAGACGTCACCGACCTGGCCTCGGCGGAGGAGACCGCTGCGGCCGTGGCGGACTTCGGCGGCGGACGGATCGACGTCGTCGTCAACAACGCCGCCGTCTACGCCACCGTCACGCGCTCTCCCCTGGAGGACATCGACCCCGCCGAGTGGGACCGCGTCATGGCGGTCAACCTCAAGGGGCCGTGGCTGGTGGTGCGGGCCTGCAGCCCGCACCTGCCCGAGGGCGGCCGCGTGGTCAACCTCTCCTCCGCCACCGTCTACAGCGGGTCGGAGCACTGGCTGCACTACGTGGCGTCCAAGGGCGGCGTCATCGCGCTCACCCGCGTGATGGCGAAGGAGCTGGGACGGCGGTCCATCACCGTCAACGCCATCGCCCCCGGCTTCACGCTCACCGAGGCCAGCTACGGCCTCGTCGAGGACGCCGAGGCCTACGGCGTCGACCGCAGCGCGCTGCGCCGGCCCGCGCACCCCGAGGACGTCGTCGGCGCCGCGCTCTTCCTCGCCGGCCCGCACAGCACCTACATCACCGGGCAGACGCTCGTGGTCGACGGCGGTCGTCAGTTCATCTGACCACCCGTCCGCCCCGGCGCGCTCCCCGCCCCGCACCACCCACCGGACCTGCTCACCAAGGAGTCCCGATGCCCCAGGTCAGCTTCACCGACGCCGACGGCGGCGTCCGCGTCATCGAGGCCACCCCCGGCGACTCGGTCATGGAGACCGCCGTGCGCAACGGCGTGCCGGGCATCGTCGCCGAGTGCGGCGGCTCGCTGTCGTGCGCCACCTGCCACGTCTTCGTGGCCGCCGACGACCTGCCCGACCTCCCGGAGATGGACGAGATGGAGGACGAGATGCTCTACGGCACCGCCGTCGACCGGGAGGAGAACTCCCGCCTCAGCTGCCAGCTGCCCGTCACCGAGCACACCGACCTGCACGTCACGACCCCGGCGACCCAGGTCTGACCGTGGCCGCCGACGGACTGCTCATCATCGGAGCCTCGCAGTCAGGCGTGCAGCTGGCCGTCTCCCTGCGCGCCCTGGGGTATGACGCCCCCATCACCCTGCTGGGCGACGAGGACCACCGGCCCTACCAGCGGCCAGCCCTGTCCAAGGACTTCCTGCAGGGGAGCATCTCCAAGGAGAAGCTCATCCACCGCTCCCAGGACTACTGGGACGAGCACCGCATCAGGGTGGTCAAGAACGAGCGCATCACCCGCATCGACAAGCGTGCTGACGGCAGCGGCACCGCGACCTCGCGCTCAGGAGCGGTCTTCGCCTTCGACCGCCTCGCGCTCACCGTCGGGGCCAGGGCCCGTCCGCTGCCCCTGCCGGGGACCGACCTGCCCGGGGTGCTGCACCTGCGCAACGCCGACGACGCCCTCGAGCTGAAGGCCCGCGCCGAGACCGCCACCGACGTGGTCATCATCGGCGGAGGGTTCATCGGCCTCGAAGCCGCCGCCAGCCTCCAGAAGATGGGCAAGCGCGTCACTGTCCTGGAGGCCGGGCCCCGACTGGTGGGGCGCGCCGTCGGTGAGGAGGTGGCCGCACACCTGCTGGCCCACCACACCGCCCGCGGCATCCGCATCGAGCTCGGCGCCCGCACCGAGGCGCTCGTCGGAGACGACGACGGCGTGCGTGGCGTGCGGATGGCAGATGGGAGCACGCTGCCCGCCGACGTCGTGCTCATCGGTATCGGGGTGCTGCCCAACACCGAGCTGGCAGAGCAGCTGGGGCTGGAGTGCGACAACGGCATCCGCGTCGACGCCTGCGCCCTGACCTCCGACGGCGTGACCGTGGCCATCGGCGACTGCGCCAACCTCCCCAATCCCGTCCCGGGCTCTCCCCCCGGAGACCGCGTCCGCTTCGAGAGCGTCAACAACGCCATCGAGCACGCGAAGGTGGCGGCGTACGCCATCACCGGGCGCCGCGAGGAGTACGCGGGCATCCCCTGGTTCTGGTCGAACCAGGGCGACCTGAAGCTGCAGATCGCCGGGCTCTCCCAGGGCTCCGACCGCACGGTGGTCCGGCGGGACGACACCAAGGGACGGTTCACGGTGCTGCACTACGCCGGCGGCCGGATCATCGCCGCCGAGTGCCTCAACGCCCCGCTGGACTTCATGGCCGTGCGGCAGGCGCTCGGCGCCGGTGCCGATGTCCCCGCCGACCTCGCGGGCGACCCGTCGGTGCCGCTGAAGAGCATCACCACCGCGCCCACCACCGCGACGAAGCCCGTGGAGCAGCCGGCATGAGGACCTCCCTGCCCCCGACCCCGGTGCCGGTGGCGTTGCACTGCACCGTCGACACCTCCCCCATCGCCTGCACCCCCGCCCGCGGAGACGACCTCGATGCCGTCTGGACCGCGGTCGTGCCCGAGACCCGCACCCGGGGCAACGACATCCACCTGCCCATCTCCCTGGCGTACGCGGAGCGCCTGTGCGCCGCCTACCCGCAGGCGGACGCGCTCGTGGTGAGGGTCGCGATCCTCCTGCACGACACCGGCTGGGCCCGGGTGGACGAGAGCCGCATCATCTCCGAGGGCTTCGGCGGGGACTGGCGCAAGGCGGCCATCCGCTTCGAGCACGAGGAACAGGGCTGCGCCATCGCCCGCGAGGTGCTGCCCGGCCTTGGGTACTCCCCGGCGTTCGTCGACGCCGTCGTCGACATCATCCGCGGCCATGACACCCGCAAGGAGGCGCACACCCTCGAGGACGCCCTCGTGCGCGACGCCGACCGCCTGTGGCGCTTCGACCACGCGGGCATCGCGCTGGCGTCCGGGTGGTTCGGGCTCGACCCCGCCACCTACTGCGACCGGCTGTGGCGCGAGATCGTGCCGGAGCTGCTCACCGAGGCAGCGGTGCAGATGGCCCACGCCGACCTGGTGCGCTCCGAAGCGCTGCTCAAGACGAGCGTGATCCGGTGACCGCAACGGGTGAGCTGCACGACCTGCGGACGGGGCTAGCCCTGCCCCATGAGCACGTCGACGACCTGTTCATCGACGGCCGGTGGGTCGCGGCCACAGGTGCCCGGCGTCTCGACGTGGTCGACCCGGCCACCCGACAGGTGTGGGGCAGCGTCCCGTGCGCCGCTCCGTCGGACGTCGACGCTGCCGTGCAGTCTGCCGCCCGGGCGTTCCGGGAGGGGTTGTGGCCGCGCCTGTCGCCCACCGAGCGGGCCGAGCACTTGCTCAGGATCGCCGACGAGGTCGAAGCTCGGGCCGAGCTGATCGCGCTGACCACCACCCGTGAGAACGGCTCCCCCATCACCGAGACGCGCGGAGCGGCGGCGAACGCCGCGGGCATCCTGCGCCACGTGGCCGGGCTGGCGCCCTTCCTCGAGGCGGACGACGTGCGCCCGTTCCCGTCCGGGGAGGGCGAGACGGTGGTCATGAGAGACCCGGTGGGAGTCTGCGCGCTCATCGCGCCGTGGAACTTCCCCATCAACCTCATGGTCGTCAAGCTCGCCCCGGCGCTGCTGGCGGGTTGCACGGTCGTGCTCAAGCCAGCGGAGACCACGCCGCTGTCGATCCGGTTCGTGGTCGAGGCGGTGGCGGCGGCGGGGCTGCCCGACGGCGTGGTGAACCTGGTGACGGGTGCCGGGGATGTGGGCGACGCCCTGGTCCGGCACCCGCTGGTCGACAAGGTCGCCTTCACCGGATCCACGGCCGTGGGACGCCGGATCGCGGCCGCGTGCGGCGAGCTCCTGCGCCCGGTGACGCTCGAGCTCGGTGGGAAGTCCTCGGCGGTCGTGCTGGAGGACGCCGACCTCGCCCAGCTGGCGGGGGTGCTGCTGCGCTCCTGCCTGCGCAACACCGGTCAGACCTGCTACATCTCCACACGCCTGCTGGCCCCGGCCTCGCGCTACGAGGAGGTGCTGGCGGTAGCAGCACGGACGGTGTGCGCGGCACCCCTCGGCGACCCCCTCGACCCCGCCACCGCCTTCGGGCCGCTGGCCAACCACCGGCAGTACGAGCACGTGCTGGAGCACCTGCGGGACGCGCGACGCGAAGGTGCCCGCGTGGTCACGGGCGGGGACGCCGTCCACGGCTCGTCAGGCTGGTTCGTCGAGCCGACGGTGCTGGCCGACGTCACCCCGTCGATGCGCGTGGCCCGGGAGGAGGTCTTCGGCCCGGTGCTGACCGTCATGGCGTACGACGACGTCGACCAGGCGGTGGAGCTGGCGAACTCCACCGGGTTCGGGCTCGGGGGGCTCGTCTTCTCCGGCGACGCCGCCGCTGCGCAGCGCGTGGCCGAGCGCATGGACACCGGCTCCGTCGGCCTGGGCTTCTTCGCCTCCAACCACAACGCCCCCTTCGGAGGGCGGCACGACTCCGGGCTCGGGGTCGAGTACGGCGTCGAGGGCCTGCACGCCTACCTGACGTTCAAGTCCATCCACCGCCGGACCGGTTGACTCAACAGCCAGCCGAGTCGGCATGTCTCCTGTGGAACCGCTTCGTGTCCCGACGAGCGCGACGTCCACGACGCTGCGCCGCGAGGTCTGCGTGGACGGCGCCCGCGAGGACGTCCTGGCGTTCACCGCCTTCCCGGCGGCGCACTGGAAGAAGAGCTGGTCGACCAACCCGCTGGAGCGGCTGAACAAGGAGATCAAGCGGCGTACCGACGTGGTGGGGGTCTTCCCCAACGACGCTGCGCTGCTGCGGCTGACGAGCTGTGTGCTGATCGAGGCGCACGATGAGTGGGCCGCCGGCGAGCGTCGCTATCTGTCCGAGGCGTCGATGGCCGCGTTGAACGGCACCAACATCACCGAGCTGCCGGCAAGCCTCACCACCGGCGGCACCAGCATCGACACCGGGGCCGCCATGACGGCATGATCCCCACCAGCTGACCCCGCACGGTGAGAACGATCTACACCACTACAGGGGACGTGACCGCGATGAGTCAGTCGGTCGAACCGGGCGTCGCCTGACCTCCCGCTACGCGGGCTGCGCGAAGCGGTGCACGCGTACCTCAGTCGCCGCGTGCTGCAGTGCCCACAAGGTAAGGGCAGGCATCGGAGTCGACACGGAGCCAGTGAATAGATGCGGCCCGCGGCAGTTGCTTCGTCCACTGATCCTTCGCGCCTTGGGCTCGGGTGGCCCGAGGGCGACCTGAGCAGCGACTATGCGCTGCTCAGTGCCTTCCCAGACGTTGTTAGCGGTCACATGCCAATCTTGCTTGGATGCGATCCAGCACGTCGGAGGCGCTGGGGGATTGACACGACCAAATGTGACCGGTCACACTTGGGGCACGCAAGCGACTCGAGGAGGACTCGCTCATGGTGGAGCCGTACGCGGTCACAGCACTCTCACCCCGCACCTTCACGGCCAAGGAGAAGGGGGATGCGCTTGAGAACGTCAAGCGCATCAACAAGTTCATGGACACGGCGGTGATGGTCGCCGCGTGGGAAGGGGCGCCGGTCCGCCTGGTGGCCATTCCCGAGATGGCCATCCAGGGGATGATCCCCAACACTCCCGGCAACCGAGAGCGCGAGAAGCACTTCGCGGTCACCATCCCGGGGCCCGAGACCGACGAGCTGGGCAAGAAGGCGCGCCAGCTCGACGTGTTCATCGCCGCGGAGCTGTACATGGTCAAGGACCCGGACTTCGAAGACCGCTACTTCAACGTCGCCTTCGTGATCGACCCCCAGGGGGAGATCGTCTACAAGCGGTACAAGGCCACGAGTGACGCTTACGAAGGCGGGATGCTCGGCAACATGAACCCCCACGACGTGTGGGACGAGTTCATCGCCAAGAAGGGTGGCGGGGACGTGATGGAGGCGATCTTCCCCGTCGCCCGCACTGAGATCGGCAACATCGGCATCGCGATCTGCCACGAGGGTGTCTACCCCGAGATCGGTCGCGGTCTGGCGATGAACGGCGCCGAAATCCTCATCCGCCCGACCCTCATCGAGCCCGCCGTCATGAAGGGCTTCTGGGAGCTGCAGAACCGCGCCCACGCCGTCTTCAACCAGATGTACGTCGTTGCTCCCAACCTCGGTCCCGAGGTCATGGACGACGGAGGCATGCAGGACCTGTTCGGTGGTCGCTCCATGATCGTGGAGCCAAGTGGTCACATCGTGGCCCAGCAGACCGGCTGGACCTCAGGTGACTCCTTCGTCTGCACCACCATCGACATCGAGGCACTGCGCCGTCGACGCATCGCCAACGGCCTCTACAACCAGTTCAAGGACCTGCGCACCGAGCAGTACCGCGCCATCTACGACAAGCCGATCTACCCGAAGAACCAGTACCTGGACGCGCCGCCAACCGAAGGATGGCTGGCCCGTGAGGACGCCACGCGTGCTCGCAACATCGACCTGCTGGTCGAGCGCGGCGTCTTCGTCCGGCCCGAGTCTGGCAGTGGTGAGCGCGAACCCATCACCTCTACCGCTGAGAAGTCCGGCGACAAGGCCTGACCTACATGCGTGAGCTGACCGGCTGAGCCCGGTGAGCATCCGGGGGTTGCAGCCCTCCGCGGTCAACCCCACCCGGGCTCCCGAACCCGGGTGGGGTTGACCGCCTCCCACCGCGGGGCCCCCGTTGGCGCACCGTAGCCGCCACCACTGGGGTCACCAGCTCCAAAGCGGGCTGGGCGCGCAAGTCCAGCCTCGCGCGCCCAGCCGCCTCAACGCCGTCACCGCGGCGCACCATTTCGCACCAGGTCATCCCTAGATGGCTTCGCAGCCCAATCCATCGGCCGGCCCACCGCGCCTGCCAGAGCCATTCGCCCCGTCATCTCCACGAAGGAGTGGTCCCCATGGCACCCACCACACCCCTGCGCGCGCGCAAGCGTTCGCGTCTGCTGGCCGCCGCAGCGGCTGTCGCCGTCACTGGACTAGTCCTGACCGGCTGCGGACGCGGAGACACTGCGACCGCCAGCGCAGAGGACAAGGCTACCGGGGAAGGCCTCGTCATCGGTTGGTCACAGCGCGGCATCTCGGGCAGCGACTGGTGGAAGACGCTGGTCGCCGGCGGCCAGGACGAGGCCAAGCAGATGGGCGCCACCATTGAGGTGCTGGACGCCAACCGCGACACCACCCAGCAAAACCAGGACGTGCAGACCCTCATCAGCAAGGGCGTGGACGTCGTGATCATCAACCCCAATGACCCACTCGGCCTGGCCGGTTCAGTGAAGGCCCTGGCCAATGCTGGCATCCCGGTGGTCACAGTCAACTCCAGCCTCGACCCCTCCCTAGTCGACCAGCAGTTCTGCTACGTCGCCGAGGACCAGGTCGCCACCGGAGCGCTGGCGGGCAAGGCCATCGCCCAGAAAGCGATCGCCAAGTGGGGCACCAGCGGCGAGATCAAGCTGGTCGGCATCGGCGGCTACCCCGGAGACGTCCTCAGCGAGCTGCGCTACCAGGGCTTCATGCAGGGCTACAACGAGGTCATGGGGGCCAACCCCGGTGTCACTACCACCGAGCTGGACTTCAAGTACGGCAACTGGCTGCCGGACAAGGCGCTGGCTCCCATGCGCGACGTGGCCACCGCCAATCCCGACCTGAAGATCGTCTACAGCGAGAGCGACGTCATGCAGGCCGGCGTCCAGCAGGCGCTCACGCAGGCAGGGCTGTGGGGAGACGGGATCCTGGAGGGCTCCTACGACGGCGGCATGGAGTCGGTCAAGCAGATGGTGGACGACCCCACGGGTCCGCTGCAGGCCACAGCGTCCAACCAGCCGTGGGACCAGGGCGCCGAAGCCGTGCGCATGGCGCTGCAGGCTTACAACAAGAACACCGAGGCCTGCCCGGGGGGCACCAAGTACGTCCAGACCACCGTGGTGACCCCCGAGAACGCTGCGCAGTACTACAAGCCTGAGGACACCTACGTCCGCGCCCAGGACGACAAGTGAGCTCTCCGGCGCACACCGCCGCCGGCAGTGCACCGATGCCTGGTGGTGATGGCCTGCTCCAGGTCCGCGGCATCACCAAGGCCTACGTGGGCGTCCCTGCCCTCAAAGGTGTCGACCTGGACCTCCGCGCCGGCAGCATCCACGCCCTCGCGGGGCAGAACGGCGCGGGCAAGTCCACCCTGGTGAAGATCCTCTCAGGAGCCGAGTCACCTGACGCCGGCAGCATCACCGTCGCCGGCCGCGAGGTCGCCTTCCGGAGCCCCCAGGACGCCCAGGACGCCGGGATCCAGACGATCTATCAGGAACTCAGCCTGGTCCCCCAGCTCAGCGTCGCGGAGAACGTCCTCCTCGGTGGTCTGCCCACTGGGAGCCTGCGAGCGGTGTCGTGGCCCACGATGCGCAACCAGGCCCGCCAAGCCCTGGAGCGGGTCGGGTTCTCCCTGGACGTCACCGCGCTGGTGGGCAACCTCTCGGTGGCGGAACAGCAGGCCGTCGAGCTGGCCAAGGCCATCCACCGCAACGCGCGGGTGCTGCTGCTCGACGAGCCGACGTCCACGCTGCCGCCACCGGATGTTCGACGTCTCTTCGAGGTGCTCGAGGGCCTGTCCACCCAGGGCGTGGGAATGGTCTACATCTCGCACCGCATGGACGAGCTCTACCGTCTATGCGACACCGTCTCGGTCCTGCGAGATGGTGTCCTGGCCCAGTCCTTCTCCACACAGGACAGCACCGCCGCCCAAGTCGTCTCCGCCATGGTCGGACGCGACCTGAAAGGCTCTCTCGCCGAGGCCGCCCTGTCGGGTCAGCGAAGTCCCCGCATCGGCACCGGCGCCCGAGGTGAGGTCATCCTCTCCGTGCGGGGCCTCAGCGAGGAGGGGAAGTACCAAGACGTCTCCTTCGACCTGCACGAGGGAGAGGTCCTGGGCATCGCGGGGCTGGTCGGCTCCGGACAGTCAGAGCTGGCCTCATGCCTGGCGGGCGCCCGCCCCCGCACCGGCGGACAGACCACCGTCGACGGCACGCCTGCGGCTCTGGCCAGTCCCCGTGAGGCGATTAAGCACGGGATCGGCCTGCTGCCGCAAGACCGCAAGACGTCCGGCTTCGTCCCCGACATGTCAGTGGCCGGCAACATCACCTTGGCGAGCCTCCCGATGTTCAGCCGCTTCTCCGTCCGGGACCAGCGCAAGGAGAACGCGGAAGCACGTCGTCTGGCCGAGCGGCTGGGCATGCGCATCACCAGCGTCGACCAGCCTGTGAAGACCCTCTCAGGGGGGACGCAGCAGAAGGCGATCCTGGCACGGTGGCTGGTGCGCTCAGCCCGAGTGCTGATCTGCGACGAGCCCACGCGCGGCGTGGACGTAGGCGCCAAGGAAGACATCTACGAGCTGCTGAGGGAGTTCGCGGCCTCCGGCGGCACCGTGATCGTGGCCAGCTCGGAGATCCCCGAGGCACTGATGTGCGACCGGGTCCTGGTGATGGCCAGCGGGCAGATGGTCGCTGAGCTCGACCACGACGACATCGATCCCCGCGGCGAAGCAATCATCGAGCGCTTCGGATGACCGCTCGGGTGGAAGCGCCCCGCGGTCCGCACGCCCGCTCATCGGTCGTACCGGTGAGGCAGGCCGCTCAGCGGAGCCGGCGCCCTGACGGGCGCTCACCGGCACGGGCGCGGTCGGGCAGCCACGGACACCAACCCCACGAACCGCGTGTCACTCCAACAGCGACGAGGACCGGAGAGGCGACATGACCCACTCAACGACCACGACCCCGGGCCCAGCCAACGGCTCATCCACCTCCAGCGGCGGTGGTCCTGCCGCGCCGGCAGCGGCCGCAGTCCTCTGGGGCCGGACGAAGGCCGCCCTGCCGCGGTCCTACCTGCTCATCGTGCTGGTCGGCATCGTCATCATCGGCTTCATCGCCACGCCCGACTTCCTCACGGTCCGCAACGCGACCAACGTCATCTCCTTCTCGGCCATCGTCGCTGTGCTTGCCGTCGGGCAGTTCTTCGTCGTCCTGACCGGTGGCATCGACCTGTCCGTGGGATCGACCGTCGCGATCTCCACCGTCGTCAGCGCTCTGCTCATGCAGCAGGGCGTCCCGGCAGGAGTCGCCGTCATCGCCACCTTGGCAGTCGCAGCGCTGGTCGGCTTGCTCAACGGAGTGCTCGTCGTCGTCCTCGGACTGGCACCGTTCATCGCCACGCTGGCGACCCTGAGCATCGTCCAGGGCGCCAGCTACATCATCCAGTCCACCAGCCTGATCTCCATCAGCAACACCAGCTTCGTGCAGTGGTTCTCCGACGGCGCGTGGCTCGGACTGCCCAACCCCGTGTCCATCTTCCTGGTCGTGATGCTCATCGCCGCCTTCGTGGCCAAGTACACGACCTTCGGGCGGCGCCTGTACGCCATCGGCGGCAACCGTGAGGCCGCTCGGCTCTCCGGCCTGCCCGTCAGCCGTGACCTCATGACCACCTACATCCTGTCCGGACTGCTGGCAGGGCTGGCGGGACTGCTCGCGGCTGCCCAGCTGCTCCAAGGGAGCTCGCTGATCGGTCAGGGCTACGAGCTGGACGCCATCGCCGCCGTCGTGGTCGGAGGTGCCTCGCTCTTCGGGGGAAAGGGAGACCCGATCAGCGCCGTCATCGGCTGCTTCGTCATCTCCATCATCACCAACATCATGAACCTGATCGGCATCTCCTCCGAGCCTCAGCTGGTCATCAAGGGCGCCGTCATCATCATCGCCGTCTTCTTGTCCAGCGCCGGCGGCGTTGCCCGGATCCGCTCCGCCCTGCGCAAGCGACCCTCCTCGAGGTCGGGACCTGGCGCGCAGAACACCCCGCCGGTGCCGACGGCGACGGTGACCAGCTGAGCACGCTCCTGCGCCGGCCGAACCGCCGACCCGCCAGCGCAGGATGACCGCCATGTCACCCCATCCCAGGTCCAGGAGGTCCCGGTCATGACCAAGTCCGGTGCTGGCACTCGAGCTCCCGTGCTGCGCGACGTGGCGCGTCTGGCTGGCGTCTCCCACCAGACGGTCTCCCGCGTCCTCAACGACAGCCCCATGGTCAGCGAGGCGGCCAGGGCGAAGGTGCAGGCGGCGGTCGCTCAGCTGGGATACCGCCCTCACGCCTCCGCCAGGGCGCTGGCCACCAAGCGCACCATGCACCTGGGGGTGGTGTGCGTCGGCGCGGAGCAGTACGGCCCCTCGCTGACGCTCATGGCGGCTGCGGCCGCGGCGCGCGAGGCCGGCTACACCTGCAACCTGCACCCACTGGAGACCGTGGACCGTCGCGCCATGCGCGTCGCGCTGGACCAGCTCACCCGCGATGCCGTCGACGGGATCCTCGTCATCGCCCCCACCGATGCCGCTGCCAGCTCCGTCGAAGGGCAGCCCACCGACATCCCCCTGGTGATGTTCGAGCCCGGCATCGACAACGGCACCACCAAGATCGCCATCGACGAAGCGCTCGGGGCTCGGCTGGCCACCCGCCACCTGCTCGACCTCGGCCACACGACGGTGCACCACGTGAGCGGTCCCGAAGGCTGGCTGGGCACCCGGGCGCGCATCGAGGGCTGGCGCGCAGAACTGGCTGCCGCCGGACGTCCCGCTTATGCGCCGGTCGCCGGAGACTGGAGCTCGCTGTCGGGATACCACGCTGGGCAACGGCTGGCTGGCGACCCTTCGGTGACGGCGGTCTTCGTCGCCAACGACCAGATGGCGATCGGGGTCATGGCCGCCATGGCCGACGCCGGTCGCCAGGTGCCGTCTCAGGTCAGCATCGTCGGCTTCGACGACATCCCCGAGGTCAGTTGGACCCGGCCCGCCTTGACCACGGTCCAACTTGACTTCGCCGAGGTCGGACGCCGCTGCGTGCAGCGTCTGCTGGGCTACATCGACGGTGACGAGGTCCAGACCACCGAGGCTGTCCGACCCCACCTGCTGACGCGCGCGAGCAGCGCAGCGCCCCCGGTCATCACCTAACCGGTCTCAGCGCGGACGCACGGCGTCTGCGCTCCACGTCCTGACCCACGACCCCTCACGAGCTCCTTGAGAGAGGACCCACCATGGACAAGCGCGAACTCGGCACCACCGGCCTCCAGGTGACGCCGCTGTGCGTCGGCACCAGCCCGCTGGGCAACTTCCCCTCCCAGTACGGGTACGAGGTCGGGGAGGACCAAGCCGTGGAGACCGTCCTGTCGGTGCTCGGCGGTCCGCTCAACTTCATGGACACCTCCAACAACTACGGCGACGGGGAGAGCGAGCGGCGCATCGGCAAGGCGCTCGCCGAAGCGGGTGGACCTCCGCCGGGGTTCGTGCTGGCCACCAAGGTCGACCCGCTGCCGGGCAGCGAGGACTTCTCCGGCGAGCGCGTGCGCGCCTCCGTCCACGAGAGCCTGGAGCGCCTGGGCCTGGACCGCCTGCAGCTGGTCCACCTGCACGACCCGGAGCGGATCTCCTTCGAGGAGGCGACTGCACCGGACGGAGCCGTGCAGGCCCTGGTGGACCTGCAGCAGGAGGGTCTGATCGAACACCTGGGGGTGGCCGGAGGGCCCATCGACCTCATGCTGCGCTACCTGCAGCTGGACGTCTTCGCCGCCGTCATCAGTCACAACCGCTACACCCTCGTGGACTCCTCCGCCGAGCCGCTCATCGCCGACGCCGCCTCTCGGGGAGTCGCCTTCCTCAACGCCGCGCCCTACGGAGGCGGCATGCTCGTGCGCGGACCCCAGGCCGTACCCAACTACTGCTACCAGCCCGCCAGCGCGCAGGTCATCTCCCGCGTAGAGGCGATGCAGCAGGCCTGCCAGCGCCACGGAGTGCCCCTGGCCGCTGCAGCCCTGCAGTTCTCCCTGCGCGATGAGCGGGTCGCCTCGACGATCGTGGGCATGTCCACCCCGCAGCGCGTGGCGCAGACCACCGCACTGGCTGAGCACCCCATCCCCGAAGAGCTGTGGAGCCAGCTGCTGGAGCTGGCCGCGGAGGGGCGCAGCGGCGTCGGCCTGTGACGACGCCCCAGTAGGCCCCTTCGACTCGACCCCCAAGCACGACAGCACGAGAGGACCCACGTCAATGACGACCCCAGCAACACGTCCCGACCCCGTCGACGTGCTCATCATCGGCGCCGGCGGCGCCTCGGGCGCCACCACCGCCAAGGTGCTCACTGAAGCCGGACTGCGCGTCGTCGGCCTCGAGCGAGGGCCGTTCCTGCGCCCTGAGCACTTCTCCGGTGACGAGATCAAGTACATCAACCGCAACTACCTGTGGCCCGACCCCGTCCTGAACCCCCGCACCGTGCGGCGTGACGAGACCCAGACCGCCGTGCAGGAGCAGTTCTCCAACACCCCCCACTGCGTGGGAGGGGGAACCATCCACTACAGCGGCTGGTTCCCCCGGGCCACCGAGTCCGACTTCAAGATGCGGTCCCTGCACGGGGACGTCGAGGGCGCCAGCCTCGCGGACTGGCCCTTCAGCTACGACGACCTCGAGCCCTACTACACCCGCATCGAGTGGGAGTTCGGCGTCTCGGGCCAGCAGGGCGCCAACAAGCACGAAGGGCGCCGCAGCAGGGACTACCCCTGTCCGCCGCCGCCGGTGTCCCGCTACGGCAAGGTCTTCTACGACGCGATGGCCAAGCTGGGCCACAACGCCTTCCCCATGCCCCAGTCCATCCTCACGCGCCCCCACAACGGGCGTCAGCCCAGCCCCAACGCCGGGTTCGTGCAGCAGTTCGGTGACCCCACCGACGGACGGTCCACCACCCAGCGCGTCTTCACCCCGGACGCTCTGGCCACCGGACGGTACGACCTGCGCACCGACTGCTACGTCCACCAGATCACGACCACTGCCGACGGCCGCGCCAAGGGCGCTCTGTACGAGGACCCCCAGGGCCGCATGGTCGAGCAGGAGGCCACCGCCGTCATCGTGTGCTGCGGCGCCATCGAGTCCGCACGTCTGCTGCTGGCCTCCCGCAGCGCGCACTTCCCCGACGGGCTGGCCAACAACAGCGGGCAGCTGGGACGCAACGCGACCTTCCACGACTACTTCTTCGCCATCGGCCTGTTCGACCGCGAGCTCACCGACCCCCTCTACGGCTGGGCCGGCAACTACGTCAACGGGACCACCTTCGACTTCTACGAGACCGACGAGGACCGCGGGGGCATCGCCGGCTGCGTCATCACCGCCTCGGGTCTGGGGCCGCCGGTGAACTGGACCTTCCCGGGCCGGCCCACCTGGGGACAGGCCGCCAAGGACGCCGACCGGGAGTTCTTCAACCACAGCATGAAGATCGGTGTGCTGCTCAACGACCTGCCGCGGGAGAGCAACCGCGTCGACCTGGACCCCGACGTCAAGGACGCCTGGGGCCAGCCGGCGGCGCGGATCACCCACACCAACCACCCCAACGACGTCGTCATCGGCAACTGGCAGGTGCGCAAGAACCTGGAGATCCTCGACGCCGCTGGAGCGGCCAGCACCATCCCGGTGTGGTTCGAGCAGGCCAAGGGCAACTCCTGCCACCAGCACGGCACGGCCCGCATGGGCAACGACCCGGCGACCAGCGTGCTGGACAAGTGGGGACGAGCCCATGACGTGCCGAACCTGTTCGTCCTGGACGGCAGCGGCTTCCCCACGGGGCCTGGCGTCAACCCGACACTGACCATCATGGCCAACGCCTGGCGCTGTGCTGAGCACCTGGTCAAGGAGCGTGTGGCATGAGCACCGACAGGACTGAGGCGAGGACCGGGCCCATCGCCGACGGCGCAGGACAGGACGGGAGTGGTTCGTCCTCGACCTCCCAGGCCG
Organism: Streptomyces sp. NP160; assembly: GCF_006335115.1. Taxonomy (GTDB): domain Bacteria; phylum Actinomycetota; class Actinomycetes; order Actinomycetales; family Quadrisphaeraceae; genus Quadrisphaera. Next base: position 38,602 of record NZ_VDMJ01000015.1, on the reverse strand, counting down.
ACTGGGGTGTGGTGCACCTGCCCGAAGAGGGACGGCTCTTCTTCGACGCCCACCAGTGGGCCGTCATCGAAGCCGCTGCTGAGCGGATCATCCCCGCCGACCATGACCCCGGCGCCAAGGACGCAGGAGTGGTGCGCTTCATCGACCGCTACCTCGCCGGCCACGTCTACGCCGCCGCCGACGGCAACGGCTTCCTGGTCCAGACCGGCAAGGCCGCGGCTGCCTGGGCCCAGCGCACGCAGACGATGCAGGAGCGCTACACCCAGGGGGTGAGCGACATCGAGGACATCAGCGACCGTCGCTACGGCACCTCCTACATCGACCTCGACCCGGAGCAGCAGGACGCCGTCCTGGTCGAGGTGTCAGGTAGGCCCAAGCCGAGTGACTTCGTCGCGAGGCTGCGGGCCGAGGGCAAGTTGACCGCCCAAGGTGAGCAGCGCTCGGCCAGCGGGGTCGACCTCAGCCCCGCTGAGGAGGGCGGCGCCCCGCCGTCCAACCAGCCGGTTCCCGATGACGCGCTGGCCTTCTTCCCCATGCTGCTGCTGCACGTGCGGCAGGGCTTCTACGCCGATCCCGCCTACGGCGGCAACCGTGACCACGTCGGGTGGCGGACCATCGGCTTCCCCGGTCCCACCTCGTTGGGTCAGACCCAGCGCGGGGAGTTCTCCACGAACGACTACCTGCTGCCCGAGCTGGAGTGGCCCTACACCGACCAGTGACCGATACCAGTAGTGCTGGTGCTGGGTGCTGTGACTGCTCTTGCAGCGGTTCGGCATCCAGCACCTGGTCCGGGCTTGTGAAGGCTCAGCCAAGCAGGGCGGCGGCCAGGCGGTCGTTGGGAGAGCGGTCCAGGTGCCCCCGGCCCCCGGTCGTAGCGCCGGGTGGTGGGCGGGTCGGCATGACCCATTGCGTCCTGCACGTCCTGCAGCGGTACCCCCATGCCCAGGGCCTGGGTGGCGTAGGCGTGGCGGAAGGAGTGCGCGGTGACCTCCGCGGAGACTCCCGCGGCGGTGAACAACCGGCCCAGCAGGCGTGCGGCGTGGGCGTAGCCCCAGCGCTGGGTTCCGTCGTCGGTCAGGAAGACCGGACCGTTGGTGCGCCCGCCCAAGTAGGTCTCCAGTGCGCGCACGGCGGCGACGGGCAGCACCACGCGGGCGCTTGGAGCCCTTGCGGACTAGGCGCAGGCCGGACCCGAGGCCCGCACGGGCAGGAACGTGTCGTAATTCAGGCGCTGCTCGTTCCTGACAGCACTGCGCTGCTTGTGGGCCTATGCGCGCTGGTCTTTCTCAGCTCAGTGCTGCAGACCGCGACCGGCTTTGGCTTCGCCATCCTGTCCGCCCCCATCGGGGCGGCCCTGCTGGGCGGCCCAGCCGCGGTGGGCATGGTGCTCATCACCGGCACCGCAGTGGACGTCCTCATCCTGTCCCTTCACCGCTCCCTACCTCGGCCGCGGTGGGACGAGGTCGCCGTCCTGGGGGCGTCCTCTCTGCCGGGACTGGCCCTGGGTGCCGTCTTGCTCGCCGTTGCTCTAAGGCGGGTGCTGCTGGTGGTGATCGCGGCGGCGGTGGTGCTGGCGGTGGTGCTGCGCTGGGTCAGCCGCCGCTCAGGGCGGGCAAGGGTGGTCAGCCGGCGCTGGGGGGTTCTGGCAGGGCTGGCTTCGGGGACGTTGGGGACGGCGACCACGCTGGCGGGCCCGCCGACGGTGTTCTACCTGTCCCACCGCCCATACGTGCCGGGGGTGGTGCGAGACACCCTGGTGGTGCTGAACATGGTGCGGCTGCCGCTGAGCGTGGTGGCGCTGGTCGCCGGTGGGGTGTTCGTGGTCATCCCTGGTATCTGGTGGTGTCGGGGTGGGGTGGGTACCTCGTGGGGCAGTCGGTGTTTCGGCGGTTGGACGCGGCGCGTTATGAGGCGCTGTGGCTGGGGCTGCTGCTGGTGGCCGCGGTTACGGCCAGCTCGGCGGCGGTGCTCTCGTGACCGGTCTCACCAGCTGCCCGTCGACCGGGCACTGAAGCCGTCTCGACGGCTCGACTAGACCCCACGCCTTGTCGCTTGCGGGATTGCCGTCCGGACAGTGGCTAGGTCGCCTTCTGATCACCGAGCCGGCTGACCGGCCTTCAGATGGCGTCGTCGAAGAAGCCCGCCGCCTGCAGGGCCCGCTGGTAGATCTCGTGGACCACCGCCTCCTTGCGGGCGTTGTAGTCCATGACACGCTGGCCCGGGCCGTCAGCAGCGGCGCGCTTGATCGACGCATACAGCTCGCGGTCCCGCGCGCTCGCCCTCAGCCAGTCCCGGAAGACGACGTGCTTGACCAGCTCGGGACTGTCCGGGCCGAACACATGCAGGTTCACCGCCGGCTGTCCGTCCGGGAACCCCGCGTCGACACCCGGTGCGCCAGCACCGGCGCGCAGCAGCCGGTGCTGGCGCCACCACGGCTCGCGCACCGTCAGCACGAACCCGGCCGCCTCCAGGCGCGGGAGCCAAACCCGCTCGTCGGAGGGGTCAGCCACCGTCAGGTCCAGGTCGATGACCGCCTTGGCTGCTAGACCTGGCACCGCCGTCGACCCGACGTGCTCGAGGCGAACCGCCCGCTGCCCCAAGGCGCCGAGGACGCGCGCGCGGACCAGCTCGGCCTGCTGGGGCCACGTCGGGTCGTAGGGGACCACCTCGATGACCGCGGCGACGGGCTGGACCACCCACGGGCTCGCCTCCGGCGGGGTGATCGGCTCAGAGAAGTCGACGATCTGCTCACGAGTGGGCACGCTTCAGCCAAGCACGCGTAGCGCCGCTCTCACGCCGGCTGCTGCACCACGTGCTGGTGGTGATCCCCGTAAGGGGCGCGCAGTCATCGCCCCGGCGCCAGGAGCCGTCTCACTCCTGATCGCTCATCGGACGCTGACCATCGCTCATCGGACGCTGACGAGCGCGAGAGGATGTGTTCAGGCATGTGCCCGTTGCTGTGCTCAGGTCGATGACACCGTTCGTCGCGGACCTGCTCCCATCTGCGGATGACACAGCCAACGGAGCCTTGAGCAGCCGAATTCGCACGACCCGGACAGTTGCGGCGACCATCAGTGCCACGGACCATCGACGGACTCGGGAGTCGAGATGCAGGATGACCTCAGCCTCACTCTGCACGAGTGTGCGAACGGGGCCACAGTGCGGGCCGCCGGAGAGGTCGACCGGCCGAACGTCGCTCAGCTACTGCTGAGCGCGGGACGTCAGGCCCCTGCAGGGGCCGGCGGGTGACCAAGGGCAAACGAGCAGCTCAAAGGCCTAGTGCTGCCCTTAATGGTCACTAATCTGGTCTAGCGGGCTGGTGTCAGCGGTGATGGTTCTGAGGCAGGCCGCAGAGAACACATTCATCTCGGCGCAGCGGAGACGCATCGAAGTCGTGCTCTGCATCCATCCACATGGCGGCAGCGTCCTCACCGAACCACAGCAGCGGCGCTCGCTCCTGGGCGCGCAGCTCAGCCATGGAGACTCCCAGCGGAGCAGAGGACGGTCCGCCCGCCGGGTCCGGTACCCCGATGTCGAAGACCCGCAGCTCTAGGGGGCCCACGCTGCACCGCCACACTCGCTCCACCGCCGGGAAGGGCGCTAGCTCGCCGAAGCTGGTCTCGTAGCTTCGCCGGGCGCGGCCTCGTGTCTCGCGCTGGTAGACCAGCACCAGGTGCCGCGCGGTGATGCCCGGCACGACCCGGCTGCCGAGCTTGGCCAGGCATGCCGCGAACTCCTGCTCGTTCTGGACGCCTGCGCCGCCTTTGGTGTCTCCCACTCTCCCGTCCAGGTCACGGGTCCAGCGGTACAGGTAGTACTTGAACTCGACCAGCGTGGCCTGGTCCCCGTGGAGCACCAGCAGGTCAAAGGTGCGCCACTCGGTGTGGAAGATCGGCTGCTCCAGGCGGACGTGAGCGCTGGCCATGAAGAAGGACCGGTAGGTGAACTCCTCGGTGTTCTCCAGGCCGAACCCCTCGGCGTGCCCCAGCAACCTGACCATGGCCTCCCGGGCAGCGCCCGGTACCCATCCCGGCGCCGCCAGCTGCTCGCCCTGCATGGCGTCACGGTAGGTAGGTCTCGTCCCGCGCCGCATCACGTGCGTTCGACCGATGTCCCAGGAACGATGGACCGGCGGCCCTCCCCGTTCGCGGCCGGAGCACCGGCGGCCGGTATCCCCATGGAAGACCTCGTCGCTGGAGGCAACATCTACGGCGCCTCGCGCGTCTACGGCGCATGACCCGACCAGACGGTCCCCAACCAGGTGCGCCGCAGGCCGAGGAGCTGCCACCTCGCCGCGTCGAAGCCGATGATGAGGACGTCGCCACCGCCGTGCGCCACGCCCTGCTGAATGCCAACGATCAGCCTCACCGCGCCCACCGGCTCGTGGGCGCCGCGACTGCCCGTCTGCAGCGTCGGCGACGCCGTCATCTGCTCGCAGGCTTCCTCGCAGCGGGGGCCGCCGTCGTCGTGGCGAGCGTGATGCTCACCCCGCTGGCCCTGTGGGGACGCGCCCAAGCACCCTCTGGCGCTGCGGCGACCCCTTCGAGCACCGCGACCCCCACCCAGATACCCGCCACAGTGCTGACGTACCTGACCCCCTCAGAGGTGCAGGCTGTAGTGCCCGGGGCGGAGTCGCTGACGCAGAACGGTGAGTACCAGTGGCTCGACGTCAACAGCATCGAGCTGCACGGCTGGTGCGGCAGTGAGCCCGTGCACGGCGTGGGTCCGTTGTACTCGGCCCAGTTCGCGGACTGGGGGCTGGTGAAGCCCAACATCGGGGCCGACGGGATCAAGGACACCAGATACCCGCTGATGTTCATCAAGGTGATCGACAACATGTACATCTTCAAGGACGCCGACGACGCTCAGGCCTACGCCGCCGCGGTGCACCAGGACACGGTCACGTGTGCTGCGCCGACGGATAAGCAGACGCTTGACGTGCTCGAGCAGCTCGACGGCGAGGCCGCAGCCATTCGCTCCACCGGCTACCGCGACGGGGGGGGTACGACGTCTCCGCCGTCGCGGTCAACGGCCGCTACGTCTCCAACATGTCCGCCCAGGTGCCAGGACCGGACACCGCTCACGGTCACCTGCAGGCCGCCCGTGGCGTGGCGCGCCTGGCCACCTTCGCCGCCGCCAGAGCCGCGCAGGCGGGCCTGCCATGAGCGTGCTGCGACCCCCGAGCAAAGCCGACCTGGCGGCCTTCGAAGGCTTCGTCGTCCGCCACGAGACGGCACTGGGTGGGCTGGCCAAAGGGCTCGCGAACAACGCGGCGGACGCGGAGGACCTGCTGCAGGAGACGTTGACCAAGGTGCTGGCGCACTGGCGCAGGGTGGAGCAGGCGGAGGATCCCTACCTGTACGCGCGGCTCATGATGGTCAACACCTCGACCAGCACCTGGCGGCGCCGCCACCGCGAGCAGAACTCACGATCCGCCGAGCACGTTCTGGCCACCGGGCGCCTCGAACAGCGTCCGCTGTGGGCAGGAAATGCCGCAGCGGTGGACGTGAACGACGATCGCGGCGCTGTCGTGGCGGTGCTGCGTGGGCTGCCCCCACGCCAACGCGCCGTGGTGGTGCTGCGCTACCCGGAGGACCTGCCTGATGAGGAGATCGCCGCGCTGCTGGGGGTGAGGCCGAGCACGGTGCGCAGCACCGCGCTGCGGGCACTGCGGGTCTTGCGCGGACCGGCCAGCGGCATGCAGCTTCGCTGACGCTGTCCGCGGTGCCGTCGATGAGTAATGGGCAGTGGCGCATGGCCCCGAACGGTCGCTACGGGCCGGCCTTCCAGGCTGACGGCAACCTCGTCGCCTACTGCCCGAACGACCGGCCGCTGTGGCACGCCGGCACCTTCGGCAACCCCGATGCCCGCTTCACCCTGCAGCCCGAGGGCAAGGTTTTGACGTACGCCGCCGACGGCCGGGTGCTGTGGCACTCCCTCACCTGGGCAAGCGGCGGCTCCACGCTGCGGTCGCAGTCGGACGGCAACATGGTCATCTATCGCGGCAAGGGGGTTCAGCCTGGTACTCAAGCTGGGACACCGGGCGAGCTGGCGCTGGCCCGCGTGGGGTGACCTGCTCGGGCGGTGAGGCGGGGTTGCGGCCCGCGCATCGGTCCGGTCGGGAAGCCTCACCGCGCCTTGTTCCACAGCGGCTCTGCGGCGAGGAAGTTGAGAACAGCCCTCTCTAGGTCAAGCGCATCCTGCTTGGTCGCCGTCGTCGCCCACGCCACCTCCAGCGCGGCCCAATCGAAAGCGAGACGATTCATGGCCCGCACGGTCACCGCGCGACCGGCCTCAGCCTCAGCAACCCGAGCCCTGAGGAACTCTGGCGAGGCAAGCGCCCTGTCCATCACCGCCTCGCCCAACCCGCTGACTGCCGCCTTGCCGGACACGTAGACCCGCAGGCGGCCGCGCAGCCCTTGAGGGCGCCCACTGCCGGCGCGCTCACCGGCCATCCCCACATAGATGAGCTTCAGAGGGTCGTGAGCCTGCCGGACCAGGTAGACCCCCGGCAGCAGCGGCGCGAGCGATGGCGCATCACCGAACGGGACGAACGAGCTCCAACCAGCCAGATCCCCCACAGCGTCGATCACGGCATCCCCTCCATCGGTCCCTCGGCCGCGACGGCGCGACCCCTCGCGCATACTCCATTGACCAGAGTATGATCGCGACATGAGCCGAGCCGGTCTTCAGGAACCGTCCTTCCTGGTCCTGACTGCGCTCGCCCAGGGCCCCCTGCACGGCTACGCCATCCTCAAGGACGTCGAAGCCACCTCCGGCGGCTCCGTCCGCCTGGGCGTCGGCACGCTGTACGGCGCCCTCGAGCGCCTTGCTGAGCGACAGCTCGTCGAGATCGCCGCCGAGGAGGTCGTCGACTCCCGACTACGACGGACCTACCGCCTCACCCCCGACGGCGCCGCGCTGCTGGCCGCAGAGGCCCAGCGCCGCCACGAGCAGAGCGCAGCTGCGATGAGCCGGCTCGCTCGCTCCCCGCGCCTGGGGTGGCAGCCATGAGCGCCTTCTTCCGGCGGCCCTCTCCGCCGAGCAGTGGTGACGGCGCCCCGGTGGGTGGGCTGGAGCGTTCCTACCGCCGCCTGCTGCGGCTCTACCCCTCCCGCTGGCGACGTCACCGCGAAGAGGAGGTGCTCGCCGTCCTGCTGCAGTCAGCGGCCCCTGGCCAGGCCGCAGCAACGGCAGCCGAACGCCGCGACCTGCTGCTGGCTGCCGGACGCGAGCACGGGCGCGCCGGCCAGCGCGCAGCGCGCGACGCTCCCGGCCGGACAGCAGCCCTGGTGACCCTCATCGGCGGTACGGCCTACCTGCTGGCCGCAGCGGGCGCTCCCCTGCAGGTGCAACCTGCGTCCCTGCCCCCGCAGCTGCCGGCCTACTCCTACGTGACCCAGTCGGTCTCGACTTCGCCCCCGGGACCAGCGGTCGCCGCCTACCGCCACGGCAACGGCGTGGAGTTCGCGGACTTCCCCCAGGCGGTCGTGGTCGGCGCCGGCGGCTCGGTGCGCCGCCTGGACCTGGCCGAGAACCGCGACGAGGCGATGCAGAGCTCCCCGGGCTCCTTCCTGCTCTCCCCCGACGGCTCCCACGTGGCCAGCGGCCGCTACGACCTCGGCGGCCGAGCGGACATCGCCATCCAGGACCTGAGCACCGGGAAGGTCAGCACCACCGCCTCCCTCGGCTACCCCTCCGTCGCGCCGGTGGCGTGGTCCCCCGACGGCACCTCGGTGATCGCGTCGCTGGGCGCCCTGCCGTGGCTCGCGCCCGAGGACCAGCCGGTCCACGTCCCTCCTGCTCGGCTGGTGCTGGTCGGGCTGGACGGTGACCTGCTGCCCCTGCCTCCTGGGGTCTCGGCAGAGGCGGGTCAGGTGGCCTGGGCCCCAGACGGTCACCGCCTGGTCGTGCAGGGCGCCGATCAGGAGCTCGCCGTCGTCGACGCCGCGACGGGCGCCTCACGCCCCCTCGGGGTGCGCGCGAACCTGGCGGGCACACCGCCGTGGTCACCGGACGGCGCGCTGCTGGCCACCAGCGGCGCCTGCTCGCCGGAGGGCCAGGTCGGCCCGTCCACCTACGACGTCGTGGTCGTCCCCGTCGACGCGTCGGGCTCCACCGACGGCGCAGCCCCCACCTGCATCCCGGTCGGCGTGGGCAACCAGCCGGTGGGATGGGCAGCTCCCCGGGTGCTGGTCCTGAGCACGACCACCGAGAGCCAGACCGGTGCGGAACAGCAGGCGCTGGTCGCCGTCGACATCGACGAGGGCTCGCGCACGGAGCTGACGGCGATCCCGAAGGGCTCGGGCAACTACCACGTCGGTGACGTGCAGGTCCCCCCGGCAGCGCTCAGCGGCTCCCTCGGCCCCCGGCCGCAGTCCCCTCTGGTGTGGGACCGCGGACCGCTGGCGCGGTGGCCCGCAGTGGTGCTGGTCGCCAGCGTGGTCGGGGTCCTGGTGGCGATGACGGCGGCGGTGGGTCGCCGCCTCGGCTCTCGCCTCGACAGCCGCTCCGGAGCGGCTGGCGGTCCGGAGATCGGATAGAACACGTACCGCTCTTCGCGATCCTCACTCGTCAGCATGACCGGATGACCATCGCTGACCGGACAGATGCGGCCGTTACCCGACAGCGTCAGGGGCGATAGTCTTGCTGCTGAGGCTGATCAGTAGAATCCCTCGTACGCCGTCGACCGATGGACAGGGCTGCGAAAGCCGAGCTCGGTGCTGATGCGATCGGCGGCCTGGAGGAGCAGCGGGACCGTCTCGAGGCGCATCACTTGCTCGCTGGCCCGTCCGCTGCTGGTAGAAGACGCCAGCGCCGCGACCACTGTGCCGGAGCGGTCGCGCACCGGAACGGCTCCGGAGAGCAGGCCGGGCTCCAGCTCACCGGAGACCACGGCATACCCCTGGGCGCGCACCTCGTGCAGGGCGTCGCGCAGAGCCACCGGGTCGGTGGTGGTCTGGGAGGTGAGCGCCCGCGGGGGGTGGCGGGTCAGCACGTCGTCGACGACGTCGGCGGGGGCCCAGGCCAGCAGGACGCGCCCCATCGAGGTGGCGTGGGCAGGGACCCGAGTTCCCACCTGCACGTTGATGCTCATGATCCGGCGGACGGGAACACGGGCGACATAGGCGACCTCGCCCCCGTCGAGCACGGCGAGCGAGGCGGACTCGCCGGTCTGCTCGGCGATCGCCAGCAGGTGCGGCTGGGCCACGGCGATGAGGGCGTGCGACTCGGTGTAGTGCTGGCCGATGAGCAGCACGCGCGGTGTCAGCGACCAGCGACCGCCGTGCGCCGTGACGTAGCCGAGGCGCTCGAGGGTGATGAGGAAGCGGCGCACGGCGGGACGGGAGTAGCCAGTGAGCTGCGCGAGCTCGGCGAGCGTCGGGTCCGGGTGCTCGGCGTCGAAGGCGAGGAGCAGGGCGAGACCCCGCTCGAGGGACTGAACGTGGTCTCGATCGCTGCCCTCGCCGCCAGTCTCGGTCCGCATCACGCACCCAGCCTCCCAGCCCCAGGCCCTGCCGGTCTTCAGAGGGGGTTGACGGCGCTGATCCGACGTGTGCAAACTCGGCTGCACGCACAGCGTGCATGTTGTACGCATAGCGTGCAGGGAGATGCAACGATGCTAGCTCCAGACCTCCTCCGCGACGCCTTCAACAGCTTCGCTAGCGGCGTCACGGTGGTCACCTGCGCCCGCGAGGACGGTGCTCCCCACGGCGCCACCATCAGTGCGTTCACGGCCGTCTCGACCGAGCCGGCCCTGTGCCAGGTGACACTGACCCGCACCGCCAAGGTCTGCGCCCACCTGGACGGTCGGCCGTTCGCGGTGAACGTCCTGGCGGCCGACCAGCTGCGGACGGCCCTGCACTTCGCAGGGCGCCCCCGCGACCCCGAGCCCGAGTGGGCCCAGGGGTCGGTGGCGCCCGTCCTCACCGGTTGCGCCGCCACCATCTCCTGCCTGCCGTGGCGCACCTACGACGGCGGTGACCACGTCATCGTCATCGGCGAGGTGGTCGACGCCGTCGTCTCCGGCGCGGCGCCGCTGGTCTACCACGGCGGGCGCTTCCGAGAGCTGAGCGCCCAGCTCAGCGACGGGCACTGGCAGGGCTCCATGGACTCACCCGAGCTGGGCTGGTTCGACGCCAGCACCACCTTCACCCGGCTGCGCCCGCACCAACAGCGCGCCGCCTCCTAGTCACACCCCGGCTGACCGCGCCCATCCACCCGGCCGCCCAGCCCCCCCTCAGGTCACCGGCCGACCAGCCGGCAGAACAGGTCAGACACCTCCGACGACGAAGGGACCACCATGACCCTGCAGGAGAACCCCACGCCCACCACCGCGGAGGGCGACGCCGACGCCGCCCCGACGCAGCGCCCCATGACCGGCCAGGAGTACATCGAGAGTCTCCAGGACGACCGCGAGGTGTGGATCTACGGAGAGCGCGTCAAGGACGTCACCACCCACCCCGCCTTCCGCAACCCCGTGCGGATGACCGCGCGCCTCTACGACGCCGTCCACGCCCCGGAGACGCACGACCAGCTCACCGTGCCCACCGACACCGGCAACGGCGGGTACACCCACCCCTTCTTCCGCAGCCCTCATAGCGTGGACGACCTGCTCGCGGACCGCCGCGCCATCGAGGGATGGGCGCGGATGTCCTACGGCTGGATGGGCCGCAGCCCCGACTACAAGGCCAGCTTCCTAGGCACCCTCGGCGCCAACAGCGGCTTCTATGCGCCCTTCGAGGACAACGCCAAGCGCTGGTACAAGGAGTCCCAGGAGAAGCTCCTGTACTGGAACCACGCCATCATCAACCCCCCGGTCGACCGCGACATGAGCCCCGACGAAGTCGGCGACGTCTTCATGAAGGTGGAGAAGGAGACCGACGCGGGCCTGGTTGTCTCCGGCGCCAAGGTGGTGGCCACCGGCTCGGCGATCACCAACTACAACTTCATCGCCCACTACGGCCTGCCCATCAAGAAGAAGGAGTTCGCCCTCATCTGCACGGTGCCGATGGACGCACCGGGCATCAAGCTCATCTGCCGCCCCTCCTACACGCAGCAGGCCGCGGTGATGGGCAGTCCCTTCGACTACCCGCTGTCGAGCCGCATGGACGAGAACGACACGATCTTCGTCTTCGACAAGGTGCTGGTGCCCTGGGAGAACGTCTTCCTGTACGGCGACATCGAGAAGATCAACGGGTTCTTCCCCGTGTCCGGCTTCATCCCCCGCTTCACCTTCCACGGATGCATCCGCCTCGCCACGAAGATCGACTTCATCGCGGGCCTGCTCCTCAAGGCCCTCGAGATCACGGGCAGCAAGGACTTCCGCGGCGTGCAGACCCGCGTCGGTGAGGTCATCGGCTGGCGCAACGCCTTCTACGCCCTCGCCGACGCCATGGCGCGGAACCCCGACGAGTGGACCAACGGGGCGCTGCTGCCCAAGCTCGACTACGGCCTCACCTACCGCATGCTCATGATCCAGGCCTACCCGCGGATCAAGGAGATCATCGAGTCCGACGTCGCCAGCGGCCTGATCTACCTCAACTCCCACTCCATCGACTTCAAGACCCCCGAGGTGCGGCCCTACCTGGACAAGTACGTCCGCGGCTCCAACGGCTACGACGCCGTGGACAGGGTCAAGGTCATGAAGGCTCTGTGGGACGCCGTCGGCACGGAGTTCGGCGGTCGACACGAGCTGTACGAGCGCAACTACTCGGGCAACCACGAGAACGTCAAGGCCGAGCTGCTCTTCTCCGCCCAGGCGCAGGGGACGACCGCGGCGATGACCGGGCTGGCGGAGGCCTGCCTGTCCGAGTACGACCTCGACGGCTGGACCGTGCCCGACCTGATCGGCAACGACGACGTGTCGATCTTCACCGGCCGAGGCCGCGGGCGCTGACCGCGCGAAGCCTCGCCCCCACCCACCTCTCACTACCGCAGGAGCAGACATGAGCACCTTGGACAGGACCGACGAGGAGATCGACACCCTCGCCACCACCTCCGCCGCCGCCTCGGGAGCGTCGGCCAGCGCTTCCTTCCGCACCAACGAGGTCTACAGCGGCGCGGCCGCGGGAAGCTCCACCGAGCGGGTCGACGCCGTCGCCCGGGCCCTCCTCAAGGCCGTGCACCGCGTCATCGACGAGCACGAGGTGACCTACCCCGAGTTCCAGGCCGCCAAGAAGTGGCTCATGGACGTCGGCGAGGTCGGCGAGTGGCCGCTGTTCCTCGACGTCTTCGTCGAGCACGCGGTGGAGGAGGTGGCCTCCCGCTCCCAGCACGGCAGCAAGGGCACCATCCTCGGCCCGTACTACCTGCCGGGTCAGGTGCAGCTGACGAGCCCGGCCACCCTGCCCGCCCGCGCCGACGAGGCAGGCACCCCCCTGGTGTTCACCGGCCGCGTCACCGACCTCGACGGCTCCCCGCTGACCGGCGCCACGCTGGACATCTGGCACGCCGACTCCGACGGGCTGTACTCCGGGTTCGCCCCTAGCCTGCCTGAGGGCAACCTGCGCGGCGTGGTCACCGCGGACTCCGACGGCCGGTTCGAGATCCGCACCATCGAGCCCGCGCCCTACCAGATCCCCACCGACGGGCCGACGGGCGCGCTCACCCGCGCGGCCGGCTGGAGCCCGTGGCGCCCGGCCCATCTGCACCTGCTGGTCAGCGCGCCGGGCCACCGCACCATCACCACGCAGCTGTACTTCGCCGGCGGAGAGCACCTCGAGGACGACGTCGCCGAGGCGACCAAGCCCGAACTGGTGCTGCACCCCGTCGAGAACACCTCCGGCGAGCGCGTGGCGGAGTACGACTTCGCCCTCGAGCGCGACTGACCCCCTGCACCCCGGAGCGGCCCACCACTCGGTGAGCCGTCCCGGGGCCCTCCCCGAGGAGCCCCCGTGCACGACCTGACCATCGACAGGGTCCAGACCCGGCTGCTGGACGTCCCCCTGGTGCGGCCGCACCGCTTCGCCCGCACCGGCATGACGGCGCAGCCAGTCATGCTGCTGACCATCACCACCTCCGGGGGCGCCACCGGCACCGGCGAGGGCGTGGTCCCCGGTGGCCCCTGGTGGGGCGGGGAATCCGTCGAGACCATGCAGCTGGTCGTCGAGCGCTACCTGGCGCCCGTCCTCCTGGGCCGCAGGGTCGACGACATCGACTGCCTCCAGCGGGACCTCGGTGACGTCGTGGCCGGCAACCTGTTCGCCAAGGCGGCCGTCGAGGTAGCCCTGCACGACGCCTGGGCCCGCGCCCTCGGCGTGCCGGTGCACACCCTGCTGGGGGGCCTCGCCCGCACCAGCGTCCCGGTGACCTGGGCCCTGGGCACTGAACCCGCCGGCGAGGTGGTCGACGAGGCCCTCGCCAAGCTGGACGGCGGAGGGCACACGAGCTTCAAGCTCAAGATGGGCGCACAGGAGCCAGCGGCGGACGTCGCACGGGTGGTCGAGGTGGCCGAGAAGCTGCGCGACAGCGCCAGCGTGCGCGTGGACCTCAACGCCCGCTGGGACCTGGCGACCTCCCTGCGCTGGCTCCCTGCGCTGGCTGATGCTGGTGTCGACCTCGTCGAGCAGCCCGTGCCGGCCGCCGAGGTCGACTGGCTCCGGCAGATCAGCGCGGACCTACGGATCCCGGTGATGGCGGACGAGTCCCTGCGCACCCCCTCGGACGCCTTCCGCCTGGCGAGCTCCGGCGCGGCCGGCGTCTTCAGCGTCAAGACCACCAAGTCCGGGGGTCTGCGCCGCTGCGCTGAGATCACCGCCATCGGAGCCGCTGCCGGGGTGCCCTGCCACGCCGGCACCTCGATCGAGGGACCCGTCGGCACTGCGGCCACCCTCCACCTGGCGTGCGCAGCCCCGGGCATGACGTGGGGCAGCGAGCTCTTCGGTCCGCTGCTTATGACCGAGCAGCTGGCCGTCCAGCCGCTGCGCTACGCCGACGGCCACCTGCACCTGCCCGACGGCCCGGGGCTCGGCGTGGACCTCGACCCCGCCGTCGTCGAGCGGCTGACCCGCCGCTGACCCACGACGTGCCACTGTCCCGTCGCTGACCACCTGACCCATCGGAGGCCGCTGTGCTGTTCCACGTGCGCATGGACGTCGCCGTTCCCCCGACCCTCGACCCGGATGTGCGAGCGGACCTGCTGGCGCGGGAGAAGACCCGCGCTCTGGAGCTGCAGCGCGCGGGGACGTGGGTCCACCTGTGGCGTGTCGTCGGCCACTACTCCAACGTCTCGGTCTTCGAGGTGCCGGACGGCACGGCCCTGCACGACCTGCTGTGGTCCTTGCCGCTGTTTCCCTACATGACCATCGAGGTGACGGCTCTGACCGCGCACCCCTCAGCCCTGTCCGAGAACCCGTGAGCGCCGCCACCCTCTCCGCTGCACCCGACCCACTGCCGATGCGCGCGCCCTCGCGGGTGTGGTGGGGCCTGGAGCAGGTGCCGGCGCGTCCGGGGCCGAGCGTGGTGGCGATGGGCGTCTTCGACGGCGTGCACCGGGGACACGCTGCGGTCGTCGCCGAGGCCGCGCGGCTGGCCGGCAGCCGGGGCGTGCGCTCCGTGGTGGTCACCTTCCACCCGCACCCCGCGGTGGTGCTCGGACGGCGCCTGGAGCCTGACGCCCTGGTCTCGGTGCGGCGCCGGACGGAGCTGCTCCTGCAGGCGGGCGCTGACGACGTCCTCGTCCTGCCCTTCACCCACGAGCTGGCGGCCGAGCCCTCCGAGGCCTTCGCGGAGCGCGTTCTGCGCGCAGCCCTCGACTGCCGCGGCGTGGTGGTCGGGGCCGGCTACCGCTTCGGAGCCAGTGGCCGGGGAGACACCGCCACCCTGCAGCGGACCCTCGGTCCCGAGGCCACCGTCGTCGCGGTCGCTCCGGTCCGCCGCGAGGACGAGCGGTGCTCCTCCACCCTCGCCCGAGGACTGGCCGCTCAGGGGCGCGTGCAGGCCCTGCAGGAACTGCTGGGCAGGCCTCACCGGGTGGAGGTGGCCGTCCGCCGAGGTGACCGGCTCGCGGTCGACGAGGATGGACCGCGCCGCGGAACCGGCGTCGACCTCGACCCCCTCGACGCCGGCGCGGCCCGGCTGGCGCCGGGGCGCTACCGCGCCCGGGTCCTGCCCCTGGGCTGCGACGTGGGCCCGGTCCTCGACGTCGACGTCCTTCCCTCGGGTGCCGGCCCCGCGCTGCGGGTGCTGACGGGCAGCGCGTGGGTGCTCGCCCAGCGCGGACCGCTCGCCGTGGACCTGCTGGACCGCCTCGACGGGGCGACCGGCCCCGGTGGCCGGCGGGACACCTGATGCACGTCGTGGTGGACGGGCCCACCGACGGCCCTCTGGTGGTGCTCGGCCCGTCCCTGGGCACCGACCTTGGCCTGTGGGACCCACAGGCCGCAGCTCTCGCTGACGAGCACCGGGTGCTGCGCTTCGACCTCCCGGGCCACGGGCGCAGTCCCGTCCCGCGCGGCCCGGTCACGATCGCCAGCATCGCGGCCGACGTCCTCGCCGCCGTCGACGAGCTGGGCGTCCACCGCTTCAGCTACGCAGGTGTCTCCATCGGAGGTGCCATCGGGCTGCAGTTGGCGCTGGACGCCCCCGACCGCGTGGACCGCCTCGTCGTGCTGGCCTCGGCGGCCCGCTTCCCCGACCCGGCGTCCTGGCCGCTCCGAGCCGCCAGGGTGCGCTCACAGGGGACCGAGTTCCTCGTCGACTCGCGCACCGGCGCCTGGTTCACCCCCGAGTTCGCCGCGCGCCACCCCGGCCAGGCGGAGCGGCTCCTGGCCATGCTGCGGGCGACCACCCCGGAGGGCTACGCAGCCTGCGCCGAGGCCGTAGGGCTCCACGACGTCCGAGACGAACTGCCGAGCATCACCGCAGCAAGCCTGGTCATCGCCGGCGGAGAGGACCCCGTGACCCCTGTGCCACTGGTCCGGGAGATCGCCACAGGCATCGACCATGCGCGGTTCGAAGTGGTCAGCGGTGTCTCGCACCTGCTCAACGCTGAGCTTCCCGAGGTCGTCTCGGGGCTCCTGCGCAAGCACCTGGGCCCCTAGTACTGCAGCCGTAGATCGTTACTGAGCGTGGGACCCGGTGACCAGCAGAAACGGCCGCCGCGACAGCATCGGTAGGTGTGTGGACTACTGACCAGAACGCGACGACCGCATGGCCAGCGTAGGAGTGGCCGCCTTCGAGCGGCACCTGGACGACCTCGGTGGGCGCATCGCCTCCTGCGCTGCGCGGCCCGAGTCCCGTGAGCGGATCCCGAAGGTGATCGCCGCGTTGGCCGCTGACCTGCCGACCAAGAACGCTTGGACGATCGCCGAGCACGCCGGGGAAGGTGACCCGCACGGGGTGCAGCACCTGCTGAGCCGGGCCAACTTCGATGAGGACGCCGCCCGCGGTGAGCTGGCGGGCTTCGTCGCCGACTACCTGGCCGATCCCGACGCGGTGTTGATCGGCGATGAGACCGGCGACATGAAGAAGGGCACCCACACCGTCGGGGTCCAGCGCCAGTACACCGGCACCGCGGGTAGGACTGAGAATGCTCAGGTCGCGGTGTACCTGGCCTACGCCACTCGCCGAGGTCACGCGCTGGTGGACCGGGAGGTGTACCTGCCGACCTCCTGGACCGAGGACCGGGGACGTTGTGAGCAGGCCGGCGTCCCTGACGACGTCGACTTCGCCACCAAGCCGGCGCTGTTGGCCGACATGGTTGAGCGCGCCCTGGCCGGTGGGCTGCCAGCGGGCTGGGTCGCTGGCGATGAGGTCTACGGCGGGGACCCGAAGCTGGCCAGGCGCCTGGAAGCCCTGTCCGAGCAGCGCATCGCTGCAGGCCAGCAGGGGTTGGGGTACGTGTTGGCGATCTCGGCCACACGCAAGGTGCCGATCACCGCGACGACCTCACGGCCCGCATCACGGGTCGCAGCTGACCTGCCGAGCAGGTCCTGGCAGCAGCGCTCCGCTGGCCCGGGCGCGCACGGCCAGCGCGAGTACGAGTGGGCCCAGGTGGACCTGCACCCGCGGATCATCGAGAAGGCGAACTCCGCCCCGCGCGCCGGTGGGAAGGGTGGCAAGCCAACGCACTCGAGGTCGTGGGCGGTGATGCTGGCGCGCACTGCAGCTGCCGCCCGGCGCAGTGGTCATCGGTGGTGGCTGCTGGTGCGGCGCAACATCAAGACCGGACAGATGGCGTACTACCTGGCCTTCGCCGCCAGGGCGGTGTCGCTGGCGGCGTTGGTGGCCGTGGCGGGGCGGCGGTGGGCGATCGAGGAGTCCTTCCAGGCGTCCAAGGGCTTGACGGGGCTGGATGAGCATCAGGTGCGTCGGTGGACCTCCTGGCGGCGGTGGACGTTGCTGGTGATGGCCGCTCACGCGGTGCTGGCGATCGCGACGCTGACCGCCAGGGCCCGCGACCGCGAGGCCGCCACCCGGGAGGGACTCATCCCGCTGACCTGCGCCGAGGTCCGCCGCCTGGTCATCGCCGCTGCCCGCCGAGCAGGTGACGCGGCCTTCACCGCAGCGTGGTCGTGGTGGAGACGACGTCACCAGCACAGGGCCAGGACCAGCCACTACGCGGCCCGAGGGCAGGTTCCGCCATCGAAATGATCTACGGCTGCAGTACTAGGGGCTCGAGTGCCCCCTCGTCGCGGTGACGCAGGCCGTCTCAATTGCCGATCGCCGAGCGAACCGCGTCCCGCTGTCGCTGCCCAGTCACGAGACCACTGCAGACGCGTCTCAGTTCAAGGGATCGTTGATGAAGGCGACATCGCTGCCCGGACACCCAGCGGCCACGCCTGTGAAGGCGACGTTTGCAAAGCCGCCTCCGGTGTCGAGCGTGTCACCGATGCGCAGGACCTGTCCGTCAGACAGCTCTACGCCGTCTCCATCGGGCAGGGCTGTGGTGCCGTTCGGCCACGCCACCGCTGTGTCCGGACTCAATCCCAGGCAGCCGCCCTGCAGCACGGCCAGCTCCCCGAAGACGCGTGCCCCTGAGGAGGCTCCGTTCTTCGGCGGGGGCGGACGCAGAAGGAAGTAGGAGTCCTGCCCCAGGGCCTCGGCCGTGATGAAGAGCGTCGTCGAGACCCCCCACGGCGCGACCTGCTCTCCACGTTGCCCCGTTCCGCCTGTCGCATCGCCGCCACCAGTGCAGCCGGACGTGATGACGACGCCTGCGGCAACCAGGAGAAGCGCCGCCAGAAGGCGGTGCACCTTCCGGTGAGCACGCGAGGGTGTGGGGGCACCCGTCGAGCTTGAGTCGGGGCTGCGCATCGTGAGCTCCTGCGGGTGGCCGAGAGAGATCGTCATAGACAACGACGCGCTGGCGGTCTATGGCGTGGCAGGGACACACCAGCGAGGTCCTTTTTGCAGCTGTCTCAGATGACGACCGCTGAGCGGACGTGCCAGCGTCTTCGGGCCGGTCCTCGTCACACCACGTGCCCGAGTCGCATTTGCCCTGTTCGGTGGTCCGTCTCACCTGAGTGCGTCGTACGAAAAGCGCGAAGCGCCCGGGGCCGCCCGCGTGACGGGCGCCGCCACGCGGGAACGTGCCGCTCCAGGGTCAACCCGACTGCTCGCTCCACTCCCGCTCGGTGGCCGGTCTTCGGTGAAGGACCACCGTCGGTGAGCCGCCTCAACCGCCGCCGGGACGCGCCCCGGGCGTCGCGCGGCGAGCCGCTGCACCAACCGGCGACCGCGTAGAAGGCGCCGATCCCCAGCGGGGATCGGCGCCTTCTACGGGCGTCATCACGATGGCGGCGCACTCGACTGTGGGCTCTCGCAGGGCACCAGCTGCTCGGCGTCGAGCCACTGCTGCATCAGCTCGTGCCATAGCGAGGTGTAGGCCACGTAGATCTGCCAACCGGCACCGACGCGACGCCGGTCGATGACGATCCCTGAATAGTCGGCCTCCGAGCCGATGACCCACACGAACGGGTTGCCCGGCGGGCGCCGCTGGCGCATCGCCTCCTCTGCCGCGAGCCGTCGCTCCGTGTTGGCAGCGACGAGCCACCCTGGTAGCGGTGCCCCCTTCTTCGCCATCCCTCCAGCCACTGGCGCGATGCTCGCCCCGGCCACTGACACTCCGGACGAACGCTGGAGGCGTCAGCTCTGCTCGAGGCGGTCCAGCAGCGCGTCCAGCCGAGCCACGAGCTCATCGACGTCCGCCTGCGAGGCAGGAGTGGTCTTTTCTCCCACCGGCTGACCCGGCTCGGTGGCCGCAGTGGTCGTCGAGGTTGACGAGGGCGCCGGCAGCGGCCCCTCGTCCTGCGCCGCGGCTGCCTCTTTCGCCGAGGAGGGGTCGTCGGCTGTGCGGTCATCCTCGGTCGAAGCGACGGCGTCTACGTACGCCTGGGCTGAGTCGGGCATCTTCGTGTCGTCGGCGAAGAGCTGGAAGTTGCCGTCGTCCTGCGGAGCGTTGAACAGGATCTCGTAGGCCAGCTGTCCCGGCCCGTCGCCGGCGTTGGCGTCGAACCAGTCGACCATCCCCTCCACGTAGGCGGGCTCGTCGCCCATCCCGGCGCGGCCGGACCACTCCGGCACCGCCAGCGGCACCCCCCACTGCTCAGCCTGCTCGCTGTAGGCCTGCAGCCCGACGGGGATGCCGTCGTCGCCACGGGCGTCGAGCTGAGCGTCGAACTCGTCGGCTGAGGTGATGGTGGGCCAACCGTTGTAGGTGTCCACGCCGAGGACATCGGCCTGGTCGCTGCCGGGCCAGGTGGTGCGCCAGTCCAGGTCAGTGCCCGAGCTGGTGACGTTGACGCCGTAGACGAGCTGGGCGTCGGGGAAGGCCTCCTGCTGGATCGCCCGGTAGCGGGCCCAGGCGGCCTTGAAGTCCTCGGCGTCGCCGGGGCTGACCGACCAGTTCCAGCCACCGAGGTTGAACTCGTGGAAAGGGCGCACGTACGTCGTTCCGCGGCCCTGGCGAAGCTCTGCCATGCGGGTCAGCGACTCTCGCCAGCGGTCGTCGTAAGCACCGTCGGCGGCCGCAGCCCAGGTGTCGCCCTCGAGTAGCCCGCCGGGAGCGATGTCGATGGCGCCGTCGAAGTCGGCGACCTCGCCGCCAGGGGCGATGGAGTACAACTGGGTCTGGTTGTCACCAACGTCGGCCCAGGTGCCGACGATGTCGACGGGGTCACCACGCCACTCCCCCAGGGCCCCGTCGGCCGCGCCGTCGCCCGAGGCTCCCGATAGCCACGCCTCGCCGTCGCCCTGCGGGGGCTGGGCGGCGGTCGGCTCGCTAGGTGCTGTGGTCTCGGAACCGACAGGCGTCATCGCGGTCGGCTGCGGCGCGACCTCCAGGGTCGAGGGCGCGGCGGTGGTGGTGGTGGTGGTGCTGGCCGGCATCGGCGTCTCCTCGGCTGCCGGGTTCGTAGCGGCCAAGGCGACGCCGGTAGCGCTGCACAGGAGCGTCAACGCTCCGATCGTCACGGCGGCGGGCCTTGCGCGGCGAGCGGCGGGGGTGGGCTGACGGTGCTTGGGCATGGCGATGTCTTTCTGATCGGGGTGGATGGGTAGGGCGGTGCTGAGACGAGGTCTGGCGCTCAGGCCATGACGTGCCCGCGGCTGGCCGTCTGGGCCATCGCGGGCTGCTGCGCCGCGTGCGTCATGAGGGCCGCGGGGCGGGTGAGGAGGTCGAGCGCCGTCTCCCCGAGGATGAGGAGCGGGCCGATGCGGGAGTGGTCGTGCCGGTCAGCCCGGTGCCAGGTCTGTGCGGTCTCGTCGCGGTTCCACTCAGCGGTCAGCCAGCGACGTCCGTTCACCTGGCTGCGCGCGCAGGACCCGACGGCTTCGACGCTGTAGAGCAGCGTGGAGGTCTGGTCGACGGCGAGGTCGACGCGCTGCGGCAGACCGCGCCGCGCCTCCGGCAGGGAGAAGCCGAGGGCCCGCAGGCACTCGTTGACCTGCAGCAGCGCACGGGGATCGGCCGGCTCGATGCTGCCGATGTCCTTGCGCAGCGCCGGGGCCGCGCCCTGCAGGCTGAGGCGGAGCTCGGTGAGCCGTCGTCCGGCGTCGAAGATGGCCGGGTCCGCGGTGGCTCGCCACAGCGTGGCGCACTCCTTGCCGAGCGCCGACGCGATCCGCTCCTGCCCGCGCAGCACCAGGTGCAGGTGGGCGGGGCTGACGTGGGTGCCCGCGTCCAGCAGCGACATCAGACGGGCGAGGCCCCTCGGGAGGTCGGCGGGGCTTCGCATCGGCAGCACGTCGAGGCGGCGTGCGGGGAGAGCGATGTCGGCGCGCCAGGCCGGCAGGTCGCCGCGGGCCAGGTGTCGCAGCGTGGCCTCGGCGCTGGTGCGCAGGCCGTGCACCGCCTGGGAGGTGAGGGCCTCGGCGACGTCGGGGCGCCCGCTGGCTGCAGCCGTCGTCGCCAGGCGCTGGTCGAGGTGGCTGACGCTGAGGGCCAGGACGGTGGCGTCGGCGACGACGGTCCGCACCGCTGGGCCCATCGGCTTGCTAGGGCTGGCCTCCCACTGCGTCTGCACGAGGGTCGCCTGAGTGGCCACGCGCTCCCAGCGCTCCGCGGCCGAGCCGGGTGCGGCGAGCCGGGCCACGTCCATCGGTGACCGCGTCGCTTCCGGGACGGGGTGGCGGGTGAGGTGCCAGGCCAGGCCGTGGGCGGGCCTGGTCTCGGCGTCGACCAGCGTGGGGCGGGTGCCCTGGCGAAGCCTGGTGCCCCAGAAGAGCAGCTCGCGGGTCAGCGCGATGACGGCGGAGCGGGCGTGCAGGGCGGCGTCGACGTCGAGGTCGTTCGCCACGGTCGGGCCGCGCTGGACGTAGAGCTGTGCGAGCTGGCCGGTGAGGTCGCCGAGGGTGTCGGCGACGTTCACGGCTGCCCGGCAGGCACGTCAGCGGGCACGTCGCCGGGCATGTCGAGGTTCGAGGTGAGCAGTGCCAGCGCCCGCAGGGCCCGGGCGCGCGCCTGGGCATCCTCGGCCGTGGCGACGACGCTCACGAGTGCGCTCATCGCCTCGTCGAGCAGGACGGCGCCGCGGGCGTCGATGCCGTCGACGTCGGCGGCGTCGACGGGGGCACGCAGGGGCCAGACGTCGTCGAGGTGGGCGAGAGCCATTTGGGCGCGCGCCTGCTCGCCCTCGTTGCGGGCGTGCTGGGTCAGCGCGGTGAGCAGGTGCCGGGCGGACTCGAGCGCTGCTTCCGCGCTTGGGCCCTCGGTCAGGTCGGCGGTCATTGCGGCGGTGGGGGTGGTGGTCATGTCGGGCCTCGTCTTTCCACAGGGTGTTTCCACAGGTGGGCAGGGCAGATCGCCCCGTGCACAGGTCGCGGTGGTCGCTGGCTGGGGCGGCTCGGGGCGCGTGACATCGCCGTAGTGGCGTTGTAGCGTCCGGCCATCAACTCATGTGAATGAGGTGCCTGTCCAGTGACAACCACAGTGATGACGACCGCGGCTCCAGACGCCCCGGCGCCACCGATCCCCACGCCCACCGACGGCCCCAGCAGCACCCCTGCGCCGCCCGTGGCGAAGGCCCCGACGACCGATGTCGTCCTGGTCAGCGCCCACGGCGGCAGCGGCGCCAGCACCCTGGCCGCCCACCTGCCCGAGACCTACCGCGAGGTCGACCTCACGCCCGTCGCGGTTCACGGCACCGCCCACTGCGTCGTCGTCGCCGCTGCAACCGTGGACGGCGTCATCGCCGCGACCCACGCCGTCAGGCGCCTGACCACCGTCACGTCAGCGCCCGCCATACACCTCGCCCTTGTGCGCGACGGCCGCGGGCAGGAGCCCCTCGGGGCCCGAGCTCGGGTGCGCGCCCTCAGCGTCTTCGTCGCCTCCATCACCGAGGTCCCCCACGTCCAACGGTGGCGCTACGAGGCCAGCGACCAGCGCAGCCCCTCACCGGCCTACGCCAAGGCCGTCACGCGGCTCGTGACCGCCGTCGAACCCGCCCCCGTCGCCACGAGCAGAGCTCAGCGACGCCAGCAGAAGGGAGCCACCCCATGAGCTGGCTGCTGACCGCCGCCATCCCCAACCCCGCGCCCGTCGCCCCACCAGGACTCGGCGACGCGGTGAACACCCTGCTCGGCTGGCTCAAATGGGGCGGCCTCGTCGCCGGCGTCGCCGGCCTGCTGATCTGCGGAATCATGATGATGATCGGCCGACGCAACCGCTCCGCCGTCGCCGCCGACGGCGCCGCGGGCATCCCCTGGGTGCTCGGCGGCCTGACCGTCATCGCCTTTTCCGCCGCCATCGTCGGGGCGGTGGTCTGAGTGCCCACGCCGCTGGTGCCGCCACCACGCCGCACCCCTGGCACCCACCAGCCGAGCACCATCTTCAATGGGCGCGCCTACTCCCCGGCACGGCTGCAGAACCGGCGCCGCCGGCGCCAGATCGCGGTCCTCGCGGTCATCGCCGCGGTCTTCCCGGCCACGGCCCTGTCGGCCTGGACCGTCCTGCGCAACGGCGAGAGCGCAGGCGGCGCTCCTCCGGCCGCCGAGCAGAGCGCAGCTCCAGACGGGACGAGCCAGTCTCCGGCGCCCTCCCCGGCGAGCGACCTCACCTGGGTCGACCGCCAGGGCACCCCGCTGCCCGTCTCGGCGACGGCAGGCCCGACGGGCCAGGGCGGTCCGCTCGACATCGGGTACGCCGATACCGACCTCGGCGCTGCCCTCGCGGCCGTCCACATCTCCTACGCCGCTGGCCCGTCGGCCGGGTCGGCGACCTTCCGCCCGGCACTCGAGCAGCAAGTCACCGGCCCGGCGCGCCAGGCGCTCAGCGTCGCCGTCGAGAAGGACTACGCCGAGGCACGCGTCACCGCCGGGCTGCGCGACGGCCAGCCGCTGCCCGCCGGAGACGCGACCCTGCTCGGCTACCGCGTCGAGCAGCTGCCCCGGAGCAACCGGCACGTGCAGCTGGTGCTGACCGCCGTGGACGCCGACGGCGCGCCGCAGACGTTCAGCGTCGACGTCGTCATGACCCGGCAGGACGGGGACTGGCGCCTGCTCGCCCCCAGCGCCGGCACCTGGAACAGCGTCGTGGCCCAGCTGCCCGACGTCCCGACGGACATCACGCGCTTCGACCCCGCCCAGCCCTCCACAGGCGGTGACGACTGATGCCGTGCGACGTCCTCGATCCCGCCAGCTGCGTCGTGGGCGCGGTGGCGGACGCGGCCACCGCGAGCCTCGGCAACTCCTTCGCCGACGCCATGCGCGAGGGCGCCACCTGGGTCATCAAGACCACCATCGGCTGGTGGGTCGAGGTACCCGCCATCGACGTCGCCAACTCCCCTGCCCTGGCGATTCGCGACGACGTCTGGTGGCTCTCCCTCGTCATCGCCGCCGCAGGCGTGACGTGGCAGGGCATGAGGATGGCGATCACCCATCGCCTGGATCCGCTGCTCGACATCGGCCGTGGGCTCGTGACCCTTGCGCTGTGGGCCGCCGTCGGCATCACCGGCTCCGCCCTGGCGCTGCGCGCCGGGGACGACTTCTCCTCCTGGGTGCTCGACCGAGCCGCCAGCGGGCAGGTCGTCGAGCGCCTCGTGGCCCTGGCGGGGCTGCGGGGCATCAACTCCGCTGGCGCCGCCATCGTCATCGGGCTGCTGGTCATGCTCGCCGGGCTCATCCAGGCGGTGCTGATGATGTTCCGCGAGGGCGCCGTCGTCGTCCTGGCCGGGCTGCTGGTGCTGGCAGCCGCCGGCAACGTCACCGGCTACGGACGCCCGTGGCTGGGCAAGGTGCTCGCCTGGATGCTGGCGCTGATCGCCTACAAGCCGGTCGCCGCGCTCGTGTACGCCGTCGCGCTGCGGATGACCGCCGGGCCAGAGGGCTCGTTACAGGCAGGTGGCGACCCGCGCACCGTCATCGTCGGTCTGTCGATGATCGTGATGAGCGTCGTGGCGCTGCCGGTGCTCATGCGGTTCTTCAGGTGGGCCACCGGCGACAGCGGCGGCCCGAGCCGCGGCCTGTCGACGACGCTGTCGCTCGCCGCCGCCGGCGCGCAGGGCATCTCGGCGCTGCGGGGCGCGGGCTCTGGTTCCGGTGGTGACGCGGGTGCCCACGCCACGCAGATGAAGTCCGACCTGGGTCCGGCAGCGGCGTCGGTCTACGCAGCCCCGGGCAGCGCGGCCACCGGGGGCGGAGCGAGCGGCGCGGCCACCGGTGCCGCCTCCACGACCGCCGCGTCCTCGACGGCCTCGGGTGCCAGCGCTGGGGCTGCGTCCACGGCGGCGAGCGGCTCCTCGGCCGGCGTTGCCGCAGGAGCCGGTGCAGCAGGGGGCGTCGCCGGTGCAGGCATCGCCGCCGCCAAGGGCGCCTACGACACCACCGTCGCCGCCAGCCGCACCGCCGGCGGCGCCATGACCAACACCTCCGCAGGAGAGAACCGATGAGCACCACCACCACACGCCCGCACACGACGTCCTCAATGGCCTCGATGTCGGCGCAGCCACCACGCACCTACGGCGGCTGGCGCCGCACCCGCGGCATCGGCCTGTTCGGCCTCGGCGCCGTGGCCACCGCCGTCGTCCTGGCCTGCATCGTCTTTCCCCTGCTGGCGCTGAGCACGTCTCTGCGCGCCGGGCTCGTCGTCGCGCTGCCGTGCGCACTCGTGGCGGCGCTGACGGTGGCGCGCTTCGACGGGGCCCCGCTGACGGACGTCGTGCTGCGGCGCGGGCAGTTCGCCTGGGCCCGGATGCGCGGCTACACGAGCCTGCGCGCCGGGGTTGTCGTCGAGCACCCCTCCGCTTGGCAGCTGCCTGGCGCCCTGGCCACTACGCGTCTGCTGTCCGTGGCCGACGGGCGCGGAAGCGCGTTCGGCCTGGTGCACGACCAGCGCTCGGGGATGCTCACCGCCACGCTGCGCTGCGCGTCGTCCTCGACATGGCTGGTCGACAGCGACGCCGCCGACGGCTGGGTCGCTTCGTGGCACTCCTGGCTGGCCTCGCGCGGCTTCGACCCGCTGGTGGCCTGGGTCGCGGTCACCGTGGACACCGCGCCCGAGCCGGGCTCGACGTTGGCCCGCAACGTCGCCTCCCGTCTGCACCCCGAGGCACCCGCCGACGTCGTGGCCCTGCTGCGCGAGCTGATCCTGCGCTCCCCCGCCGCAGCCGCCGACGTCGACACCCGCGTCTCCATCACCTTCGACCCCTCGCGCGCCGACGAGCGCCTGCCCGACCTCGCCGACCGCACCGCCGAGGTCGCCCGCGCCCTGACCGGGATGGAGGCCGCGCTCGGGCAGTGCGGCGTCACCGTCCTCGGACGCGCCAGCGCCGCCGAGCTCGCCGGCACCGTGCGGACCGCGTTCGACCCGGCCAGCCGCGGCGATGTCAACGCCCTGCTCGACGACGCTCTCCCCTCCTCTTCCGGCGCGGGAACCTGCCCGCTGCTGGCCTGGGGAGAGGCCGGGCCGGTGGCCGCCGAGGACGGGTGGGGCACCTACCGCCACGACTCCGGCACCTCGGTGTCCTGGGCGTGGCACGAGGCACCCCGCCAGCAGGTCACCGCCAACGTCCTCACCCGCCTGCTCTCCCCGGGCCGGTTCCCGCGCCGCGTGACGTTGCTCTTCCGCCCGCTGCCGCCAGGCGCCGCGGCCCGGGTGCTGGAGAGCCAGGTCAACGCCGCCGCCTTCCGGGACGCCTATCGCCGCAGCCAGGGCCGCGACGCCACCGCCCGTGACGCGGCCGACCGCGAGCAGGCCATGGCCGCCGC
The DNA here is from genome assembly GCF_006335115.1 of Streptomyces sp. NP160. GTDB lineage: Bacteria > Actinomycetota > Actinomycetes > Actinomycetales > Quadrisphaeraceae > Quadrisphaera. Next base: position 11,956 of record NZ_VDMJ01000015.1, on the reverse strand, counting down.
CCGCGAGGAGGCGCTCGGCGCCGGGGTCGTGCTGATGAGCCTGTACGCCACCGTCACCGTGCTGGACGGGGATGACCCGACGGCGCTGGCAGCCGCGATCGCCGACACCGAGGCTCGCGCCGACCAGTCCAAGGTCCGGCTGCGCCGGCTGTGGGGCTCCCAGGCCCTCGGCTTCGCCACCACGCTGCCCGCGGGGCTGCACCCCGCGCACGTCGCCGGGCGGGTGCTCGCGTGAGCCGCACCCTCCGTCGAGAGAGCAGGACGACGACACGGGCGGCCCGCACGGCAGCACGGCCGGAGCTGCCCGACGTCGTCGCCCCCGCCTGGGGATGGCGCGACCGCGGCGCCGGGCGCCTCGCCCACGCCGGGGTCGCCCCGGAGTACCAGGCCACCACCGTGCAGGCCTGCGGCCTGTTCCCCTTCGTCGCCGGCTCCGGGGCGCCGTCGGTCGGGGTGCCCTTCGGGCGCCACATGATGTGGGGCGAGGTCGTCTGCCTGGACCCCTTCGCCTGGCTCGAGGCTGGCCTGGTCACCAACCGCGGGCTGACCCTGCTCGGCCAGCCCGGCACCGGCAAGTCCGCCGCGCTGAAGCGCCTGGCCCGCGGGCTCATGGCCTTCGGCGTGCGGCCGCTGTTCCTGGGCGACCTGAAGCCGGACTACTCCGCCGTCGTGGAGGCCGCCGGCGGACAGGTCATCCGCGTCGGACGCGGCCTGGACCGCATCAACCCCCTGGACGCCGGGCCCCTGGGCTCGGCGCTCAGCCAGCTCAGCGGGGAGGCCGCCGACCGGCTGCGCCTGGAGGTCCGCGGACGGCGCCTGTCGGCGACCCTCGCGCTCTGCTCCCTGGTCCGCCGCCACGGCGGGATGACCAACGGCGAAGAGGTGGTCCTGGGCGCGGCCGTCGACCTGCTCACCGACCGCAAGCCCCGAGGCCGCCTCCCCGCGGGGATGACCGCCGCGCAGCGCCGGGAGATGTCTCCGACCATCCCGGAGGTGCTCAAGGTGGTCCGGGACGGCCCGGACCGGCTCGTGGCCGCCTCCGAGCTCGACGACCACGACGCCTACCGCGCCGAGACGAAGGAGCTGCGCCAGACGTTGGCGCTGCTGTGCGAGGGCTCCCTGAAGGGCGTCTTCGACGGACCGACCACGCAGCCGATCGACCTGGAGGCGCCTGCGGTCAGCGTCGACATCTCCGCCGTGGCTGCCTCCGGGGACACCCTGGTGGCCGCGGCGATGCTGTCGACCTGGTCCTACGGCTTCGCCACCATCGACGCCTCCACCGCCCTCGCCGAGGCTGGCCTCGCACCGCGGCGCAAGTACTTCGCCGTCATGGACGAGCTGTGGCGAGCCCTACGCGGAGCGCCCGGGCTGGTCGACCACGCCGACGCCCTCACCCGGGTCTACCGGGGCCGAGACGTCGCGCACGCCATGGCGACGCACTCCCTGGACGACCTCTCGGCGCTGCCGACCGAGGAAGACCGCGCCAAGGCCCGCGGCTTCGTCGAGCGCAACGCCGTCACCGTCCTGGCGGGGCTGCCGCCGCGGGAGCTCGACGCGGTCTCGGCGGTGGTGCCGCTGTCGGACAAGGAGCGGACGATGGTCGCGTCCTGGTCCGCGCCGGAGTCCTGGCAGGCCGGCGCCCGTCACCCCGGCCGGGGGAAGTACCTCATCAAGACCGGGCAGCGGGTCGGCATCCCGGTGGAGCTGGAGTTCGTCGGCGACGAGGCCCGGCTGTACGACACCGACAGCGCCGTCCGTCCCACGGGGCGGCCGACGGCGGTCGTCGATCCGGCGCTCTTCGAGTGAGGCGTTGATGGGCCGGGTGCTGGAGCCCCGTGGTGCTGCGACGCCCGGGTTCGGGCTGCCGATGACGCTGCTGGGTGTGGTGTGGGGCGTCGTCGGGCTCGCGTGGTTGGTGCGGCTGGCCGGGACGACGGCGTCCTGGCTTGCAGGGAACGGGTGGGTCTCGCCGCCGTTTGGCGTCGACTTCGTGCGGCTCCTCGTCGGCGACGGCGTCGAGGCTGTGTGGCCGGGGACGCCGACTTGGGCTGTCGTCGTGCTGGTCTTCCTGCTTCTCGCCGTCGTGACGACCGCGGGGTGCGCGCTGACGGTCCTGGGGCGGCGGGTGCTAGCGCCGGTCGAAGGGCTCGCGCAGGCGCACGAGGTGGCCCCGCTCACCCCGGCTCCCGCGAAGGAGCGGGCTAGGCGCCTGCGCCGGTCGCTGGCACAGCGACCGGACCGTGACGTCGCTGCCGAGGACGTCGGCCTCGCGCTGGGAGTCTTGATGCCGCGCGGCCCCAGGCTACGGGCCTCGTGGGAGGACGTGCTGTTGGCGGTGATGGCGCCCCGGGCCGGCGAGACGACGACGCTGACGGTGCCGATCGTGCGCAATGCCCCCGGCCCGGTGCTGGCGACCTCGATCAAGCCGGATCTGTGGGAGGCCACCTGGGCCGAGCGTGCCGGCTCCACCGGTGAGCGGGTGTGGGTCTTCGACCCCCAGGGAGTCACCGGGCAGTCGCAGGCGATGTGGTGGGACCCGCTGCGCGGGGTCACCACGGTGGAGGAGGCGACCCGGCTGGCAGGGCACTTCATCACCGAGATCCGCGGCGAAAAGGACGGACGCGACTTCTGGTCCAGCGCCGCCCACGACCTGCTCGCCAACCTCCTGCTGGCTGCCGCTCTCTCGGAGCGCTCGCTGCCGGAGGTCTACGAGTGGCTCACCGATTCGGCGGTCCCGACGGCGGCGAACCTCTTGCGTGCGCACGGCCACCACGCGGCAGCTGCCGCGGTCGTCGGTCGGCAGAACGGGGCGGTCGAAACCCGCGACGGCGTCTACGAGACCGCCCGCACCGCTGCCTCGGCGCTGCGAGACCCGGTCATCATGCGGTGGTTGGTGCCAGCGCGGACCAGCGGCGCCACGGGGTGCGAGGAGTTCAACACCGCTGCGTTCGTCACGTCCCGGCAGACGCTGCATTTACTGTCCAAGAACGGCGCCGGGACCGCCGCGCCGCTCGTGGCAGCGCTGGTGGACCGACTGATGCACGACGGCATCCGCGCAGCGGAGCGCTCCTCCGGCGCCCGCCTGGACCCCCCACTCGTCGTCGTCCTCGACGAGGCGGCGAACATCTGCAAGATCCCCGACCTACCCGATCTGTACTCCCACCTCGGGTCGCGCGGCGTCGTGCCGCTGACGGTGCTGCAGTCCTACCGGCAGGGAGTGCGCGTTTGGGGCGAAACCGGGATGGATTCCCTCTGGTCAGCGGCCACGGTGAAGCTGGTCGGCGCGGGGATCGACGACGCCAGGTTCGCCGAGGATGTCAGTCGCCTGGTAGGCGACCACGACGTCACGGTGCGGTCCTACGCCGACGGCAGCGGCGACGGTCGCCAGCGCGCATCACGATCGGTGACGACGTCTCTGCGCCGCCAGCGGCTACTTCCTCCTGAGCATCTGCGGGCGATGCCGAAGGGGACGGCGCTGGTGCTGGCCACCGGCCTGCGGGCGGCCCAGGTACGTCTGCAGCCCTATTACGAGGCCCCGGCTCGACGAGGCGACCGATGACCGGCGCGAACAGTGAGCGGTGGCAGGCCGAGGTCGACGCTCGACTGGCGCGGTTAGAGCTTCGTGCCGACGAAGCGGAACTCGCCGACATCGGTCTCGGCCCCCCTTCGAACAACGCGCATAACGGCGAGGATGACTACTCCGACCTTGACAGCTGGGTTCTGAACTATTTCTGCGCCACCTTTCCCCGGCCTCTCGGCGGTGAGTTTCGCTGGTGCTCCCGGTGGCGAGAGCACCGCGAGGCTGTGGTGCGCTTTGAAGCGCTCTGGCGCTCGTGGAAGGCGCTGCGTTACGATCCAGCATTGGGCATGTCCACTTGGCTGCATCAGTTTCTTGATCCTCAACTCGTCGTACTTCTCAGTTCCCGAGGTCCTTTCTCAAGTTGCTCATCGACCCGTCACGAGGAAACACACATACCGCCCCTCGACCGCGTTGGCAATCTGCGCCCGAATTAGAGGATTGGCATAGGCGTTGGCTACAGGGTCAACTGTCACCTTTTATAACCAGTCGGGCGATGACCGTCCGATCCTCCTCACTAAGCGCTGCAGAGCACGCTAGGACGTACTGCGCCGCCATGCGTGGGGGAAGGGTCGCCATCAGCGCCGACAAGTACACCTTGAAAGCGGCTTCGACGAAGTTCCCTCCACTCGTGGCCGAGTTCGAAACCCCGCGCATCGCAAGACGCATTGCGTCCACTACCTGAGAAACCTGAGAGGCCTGAGTCCTTGAAGCATGTATGAAGTCGACCAACATCCGGCCAAGCACGAGCGACAAAAGCTCGGGTTGCGCTTGGTACGCGTACCCCGCACCTCGCGCGAAAGAGTATGCCCAACTCGGTACGCTTTCAGGAGCGTGACGGAAGATACTCGGAAGCAGATTTGCGACGGATTCCATGGTGGAGATGACGTTGCGCCAAGCGGCCGGCCGACTGAAGGCCAGGGATAATGCTCCCGCGCCCCAGTGCGCGTCCTCCGCTAACGATAAGACAAAGTGAGTTCGTCCGATCAAGGGGATGTCGCCTACGCGACCTTCGACCAGCAGCCGATCACATTCGTCTCTTTCCTCACCCGAGATGCTATTCTCGGTTGACATCGCATCCAAGGCGGCAGTGGTCGAGAACGCAGTTACGCCGACGGCCCGCGCAACACTGCGTAGACCAGCATCATCAGACCAAAGTGGAATGCCCAAGTGAAGCGCGAGGGCGACAGAACGCATCCATGGCGTATCCCAATCGATTCGCGAATCGAGACCCCTTCTTGGGACTGGATGCCTCCTCACCTTCTGCAAGTCGGCGACCAGGCTGACGGCCTGCTGGTGAACTTTCCGCTCCCAATCCATGTCGTTCTCATAGAATCGGGCGCTCTGACTGCGTTCGTCCCAACCAAGCCTCCCCGGGCTAGGACGAACGCCAAGCGATCGCGCTGAGCGGGCGTCGATCAGGGTGTCATCCGCAGCGTTCAGCAATACGGATGCCTTCAAGCGATCAGAGACGCTGCTGGGCAGCACCGGCAGGAGAGCAAGGGTCGTAGTATCGACCACTACCCCGCCACCCCTCGCCCGCTTGTACGTTTCAACGTCGATATCGTGCTCAGCCGGTACCGGGTGTCGAGACGGAATGACATCAAGCCCCCGCCGGATGACAAAGTCAGTGTAATTCTGCCCCAGAATGGCCGACAGGGTTCCAAAGGGAAGCCTGCTCAGGGTGACCATGAGGGTCACTTCATGGATGATCTGTTCCTGTTCGGGGGTCCGCCTTGTGAGGTCGTTCAAGGAGGACAGTATTTCATCAGGGTCCTCCGGCACGCTACGAACTGAGAAGAAGGAGCTATCTGGCCAGGCTTCGGAGAAAGCTGCGACTGCCGCCTGAAAATTTGCAATGAGATCCGCGTCCAGCGGCTCACTCTCTCCTTCGTGCGTCACTACAGCGGTTAGGGCTGCTGCTTGGACGTGCTCCGATGCAGAGAACTGCCGAATCAACCGCAGGCACCCGATCGTTGTCTCCGACGGGGTCGAGAACTCGCGGTGAAGCAGTATCCAGGCCAGAGCTTCATCGTCATTGGTAACTTCGAGTACCGTTTCGTGTTCTCCAAAAACTCGCCAGGCAGCCTCGTGGTCGGCTCTCGACAGGAGCAGCCGGATAACGCCCCATCGAGTCGCACGATCCCGTGGATTGGCTTCCAGGGCCGCGCGGAGCATCTCCTCAGCACCCGCAATGTCGTCGTCATCCAAAGCGAGTCCTGCGGCTAGTCGTCTCGCCTCCGCCAGACCAGGCCAGGTTGCAGGAGCCCCGGATAGGCACTCGCGGATCTCCTCGCGAGCACTGGCAATATTTCCCATCCTCCGGAGGATGACAGCTGCTCGGTACCGGAATTCTGGGTCATGGAATGTCGCAGACGCAGAACGCATAACTTGAACGGCACCTTGGCGATCGTCGACTTCAAGTAGGGCTGCGACGAGTTCATTGGCTGCCGTGATGGAGGTCTGTGCGAGAAGCCGAAGACTTGCAATGGCCTCGCCGTCCCGCCCCTGGGCCAGGTCCTCGATGGCCCGGATCTGCTGTGCCAGCTCTGGGTAGCGGATGCTGAGCTCTTGCAGCTCGGCGGTGTCACTGGCCCCGAGACGAGCCATTCCCACGAGCGCCACAACGCGCTCATAGTCAGCGGTCGCCGCTCTCGACGCCGCTCGCCAATGCTCTGCTGCGGGCGTCCGATCACGTTCAGCGGCGTAGGCTCGGATCCTTGCGACGTCAAATGCGGACATATTGCCAAGATCTTCCGGCAGCGTGTCTCCGCGGGCTACAGACGCGAGAGTGACGCTCGAAGCCACTTCTGGATGAGCTGCTTCCGCCGCAGTCGCCTGTCCGTCAACCGTGCCGATATCGATGGCCGCATCAGGATCGCCGGCATGAAAGGCAGCTTTAACGGCGAGAGCCACAGCTTCGCCAGAATCAGCTCGACATGCTCTCCGCGAGTCACGCACGCGGAGAGCGATTTCTTTCACTGCGGACAATTCTCCATAAGGGTTGGTGGACTCGCCAGACGTTGCTCGAAGGAAAAGGCTGCCTGCGACGTGAAGCTCAATTCCTGGCGTGCCCTGGCGTACATACTGCTGACCCAACGAAATGAGTCGGTCCCGTTCGGTCGTTGGAGGAGGCCCGTCACCAGACGACACCTGGCGAGTCGTGAGGGCGTAGTGACATGACCGCTCAACGGGACCATGCGGGGCCCACCTCGCCAAGGCGGGGCCCAGACTCGCCCAGTCCTCGACGAGGGCGGCAGAAACAGCTTCCACTCGCGGGTCGTCACCTACCGCCCTGGCTGCGTCTACAGATCTCCGTGCATCCTGGGGGTGACCGCTATCGCCATAAAGCAAAGCCGCGAGCGTCAAGTGCCAGGCAGCCTGGGGAACACCCGAATGGGCAGCGCCCTCAAACAATCTCGCGGCCAGGGCGGGCTCCCCGTAGGCCCAGGCGAGCTCGCCGGCGGCCAATTGCGTTGCGCCGCTTCCTTCCAGGACCGCCGCGGGAGTGAGGGCGTACCACTGCCGTGAAACCTCAGCAGGTGTGGCGTCGATGGAGGTGTAGGCAGCTAAGACCTCCCAGACACCTAGTGGATCGTCGCGCCAGTATTGCAGGAGTCGATCTCGTGAGCCTGATGGCAAAATTTGTATCCGGGAGACAACCTCAGTTTCAGATCTTCTCGCTTCGACTGACCGGAGATCCTGGCTGAGTACCTTGATCGAGTCGCTCACCTCGCTGACGGCGGCCATCGTTCGCGCGCTAGCGATGCGGCTTGACCATGAGGGATCGTGCTCTGACAGAACAGAGTCGTAAATTTCGTCCAGAACAGATTCTAGTCTCGCCGCGCGATCGCGCGCACTAAGCTTCGCCCACCGCTTAGAGTGGTGCGTCAGGTATGAGTCCAATGATTGGCGACTTGTCTCGCCCGGGCGATTCGCACTCAATAAGACTTCGCGAAGCGTCTCGTCGAGCTTCAGCCACTCAGTGGCGGCTTGTACCGGCCTTGGTCGCGGCTGAGATGCAAATGCTCTTGCGACGGCTCGCCTCGCCCAACGTCCGCTCTTGACCTTCGCGCCAATCGAGTCCGCGATCTTGGAGCCGCCCTCTTGGGCAACGTACGTGGCGAAAGCGATGGCAATGGCGCTCACAGTGCTCCTCCTGGTTCGACGTACGCATGGTGCACTGGAAGATGGGAAGTCAGAGCCACTTCAGTGAGAGCGGGCAGGTACCTACGGACGTCGAGGGGGACGGCTAGCCTTCACGACCTGAACAGCGAGGCCTGCGATCGCCGAGCCAACATTGCCGTCCTCCACATGTGCGACGATCGAGGCAGCAGCCCTGAGCACCCGCTGCTGTTTCTTGGGCGTACGGGGCCGCTGAGTCGCACCTGTTCCAAGCGCGGTTCGCCGTGTCCTGGTCGCCGCCCCGTTCGTCCAGATGCGCTGGAGCTTCGGTAGGGAGAGCTGTGGCGCGAGCTTGCCTCCGCCGTACCAGACGAGTTCGCCGGCGGTCGTCCGATGTGAGATGTCCGCCACTGAGTAGCCGGTCACCAGTGTCGGGTCAAGCTCGCTGTAGCGGAGGCGGACCTGCACTTGAGCGCTCTCCAGGGCCTCGACGAAGCTACGAAGGTCGGTGACTGATAGCGCGGCCTGGCGAACCTGGCGACGCAACTGCTGGCGAGGCGTCTCCGCTCGCCCCTCACGCTGCGCGCGTTCGGCCTCCGCACGCGTTGGGCGCTTGGGCGCGGTCCGGTCCCGAGCTGGCGTCAACTTCAGCCCGTACCGCTCCTCCACCGTGCGGCACGCTGCACCAAGCCGCGCGTAGTCGTGCGAGGTGCGCGCCCGACGTCCGTCCTGGCGGGCGAGCGTGACCGCCAGGTGGATGTGGTCGTCGGCGTGGCGTACGGCGACCCATCGGCACCCGCCAGCATCTCCACGGGGCGCAAGGCCCGTCTGATGCAGCACCTCAGCCGCGACATCCGCCCACTCGGCGTCGGACAGCTCCCTGTCACCCGGAGCCGTACGCAGCGGGCAGTGCCACACCGACGGCGACGGTCGGCGGTCCAGCGCGGCCAGCGGCTGCTCTAAGAGCGCCGTCAGCCGCTTCAACCGCGGGTTCCTGCCCGGAGCGCAGTCCGCCACGACGCCGTCGTCCCACGCAGCCACCACGTGCGGGTTGGTGTGCTCGTTCGCACGACCCGGCCCGTACAGGTAGCGCAGCAACCCCCCGACGTCGTTACCTCGAACGACCTTGCCGATCATGACTCCTCCCGCGCGGCCAGGGCTAGCGGAGGAGCGACCGCGGACCGCCGAGCAGATCGCGCAGCGTGGACGAGGTCAGCGGCCGCGCCGTCCAGGCGCAGCACGGCACGGTCAGTGATGGCGACTGCCGTCGCCAACCACTCCGGCGCCTCCCCCGTGGCGTTCAGTGCCTTGACCGCTTGGTTCACGTTCACCGCGAACCGGCGCACCTGCGTGCGGGCCGCCATCAGCTCCACCAACGCCTCACGGACCGGCAGCAGCGACGGCGCCCGCACACCCCGTGCCGCCGCCAGCGCCGCCTCCGCGGCGTACCCCGACGGCGTCAGCCCCGCCGAGCGGGCAGCCTCGACCAGCAGCGCGTGCTCCTCCGCGGTGGCGCGGAACTTGACCTGGCGGTCCCGGGCCTTGGCGTAGCGACGTGCCCGACCCGCTCGCTGTCCGACGGCGCTCACCGCGTCCACCTGCCTGGCCCAGCGCCGGCCGCTGACGACGATCGCGCCCGGTAGACGTCGCCCCCGCTGGGGCCTGCGATGCGCAGCGAGCGGAGTCCGGCGCGGCAGCGACGGCGCATCTGGGTACCAGATGCATATCTTGCTCCCGCCCTTCCGACTCCAGCAGAAGCCGCCTCTGCCGACATGGGCAAAGCGACGGAGCCAGCAGCGGGCCGCCTCACGACGCCGCCTGTCGGTCGAGGATCTCGCAGGCGCGCTGGAACACAGTGGTCCGGGTCAGCGGCAGATCCTCACGCTGCAGCTCCGCGCGGGCCTGCATCTGCACCGCGACTCGTCCACCGCCGAGGGCCTGCAACCGCTCCTCGAGCGCCTCGACGTCGACCTCGGTGAGTTGAGAGGCGCTCATGTCGGCGGCGGCTTCGTCCCACCACGGCCCCGCCTCGGCGACCCGCATCGGTGAGCGCGTCGTCGGGTCCTTGGCGACCTTCAGCAGCGCCGCCGTCGCAAGGTGCGCCGGCCAGCCTCGGGTGCCAACGGCGAGCTGGAGGGCTGCGAGCAGATGCGGCCCCTTCCACAGCGTGGCGCCGCAGCCGTGTGCGGCGCGCAGCGCGGCGCAGTGGACGGCGAGCTGGTCCAGGCCGACAGCGGAGCCGAGGCCCAGCTGAGTCAGGAGCTCCACCTCCTCCTCCCGCAGGGCGTGCTCGGCGGCCGGCGGAGCGGGGGACGGAGGGGGAGGAGAACTTCTCTGGGTAGAGATCTCTGGGTTGGGCCGCAGATCTGCGGCTGCCCCCTCCGCGGATGTGCGGCGGGGGGCCGCAGATCCGCGGCCCTCCCCCAGCGGGGCCCCGCTCACCGTCGCCGCCGACGGCGCCGGGCTCAGTGAAGCCGACGGGGAGGGGGCCGCAGAAGTGCGGCCCCCTCCCCCAGAGCCGCCCTCGTCAGCGCCAGCTGCACCCGACGGCCGCTGCGTGCGCAGGTGGTACTGGTTCGTCAGCGTCGCGCCGCAGCGCTGGCGGTGCTGGACGACGACGAGCCCGGTCTTCTCCAGGGCGCGCATGGCCCGGTCGACAGCGTCGGTGCTGCGCCTGAGCCGCCGCGCAAGCGTGCCCCGCGAGGGCATCCGGACCCCGGAACTGTTGCCGTACCGGAGCAGCAGGCAGTACAGCCGGAACGGGCCGTCGGGGATGTCGGCCTCGATGACCCACTCGGGCACGAGGGCGAAGAACTGGTCCTCGACGACGAGGACGTTCTCCTCCCCCAGCGGCTCAACAGGCGGCGGTTCCGCGGGTGGGTGCGGCGGGGTGTTCTGGGCAAGGGTCATGGGTCCTCCGAGCAGGCGTTCGCGGGCTCGCCGCAGGGGGCGCGGAGGTCGACCAGAGACACGTCTCGCGCTCACGTGGCGCCAACATCTGCATGAGACGGGCGAGCACGGGGTGAGACGGGGCGGGACCAGCGCGCTGCAGCGTGAGACGAAGTGCCTGCTCAGAGACCTGGAGCGACGAGCGGAGACGCAGCGGAACGAAGGGTGTTCTCCTTCTAATCCGATGGTCGCTGGTTCGAATCCAGCCGGGGGCGCCTCGTTTCCGCAGGTCAGGGCCGGTTTGCGGCGCGCCGACGCGCCCCTCGACTTCTGCATCGGCCAACTTGGGCCAACTGGCGCGGCCAACTCGGCAGGCTCGGCCAACGGCGGCCAGGTCTGTCCACTTGGCTCGACACCCTTGTGGTGGAGAGGTCAGCGGCTTACCTTTCCGGTCAACCGTGTGACTGTTCCCGAGCCTCACCCCGCACGACCACCGGCTACCTCCGCTCCGGCGGACCCTGGCAGGCGGAACCGGCGGCAGCCTGGGCCCCCTGAAACAGTCGCTTCGGGCCTCGGCTCCTGGGACGTGTGGAGTGCGGGCGCGCGAGCGGCCCTGTCGATCATCGGCAGCGGCTGACTCACGCGCCCTTTGTCGTCTCTGAGCCCGGTCGCTGCCTCCACCGTTGGAGGCCCCGTGTGAGCAAGAAGAAGCCCCTCAAGATCAAGTGGCCCGACCGCCTGGTCGGCAAGCCGTACGCCGCCCAGACGCTGGGCGTATCCGAGCGCACCGTGCGCCGCTTGATCGACAGCGGCGACCTACCCGCATTCAAGGTCGGCGCTCAGTGGCGCCTACTCGAAAGCGATCTTGCCGCCTACGTCGCTGCCCAGCGCAGCGCCTGACCCGACCCCTCGAAGGAGCTTAGAGATGACCACCGCCGACAACACTCAGACCAAGCACGACCCGTACTCCCTGGCGTGGGCACGCCACTACAACATCCTCGCCACGGAGGACCTCGACCTGCAGATCGTGGCCTCCCCGGTGTCTGGCGCGAACGTGCTGTTCCTGAACCCGGACCTGCCCTGGGAGGACGTACTGCGACTCCAGCGGGCGATCGAGCTTGCACTCAAGGGCGGTCGCCCCTGGCGCAACGAGACGCCGTGCCACGACGACTGCCCGGAGTGCGGGCTGACGCCACGCGCTGATGACAACGAGGACGAGCCCACCCACGGGGCCGGTCCCGCCTGACCACCACCCCTGGCCCGCACCGGCATCAGCCGACCACGCGGGCCAGGGTGTCTCGCCCCGACTCTGACGGAGGCTCTCAACCCACTGGAGGATGAGAGGCATGGCGGCACCGAGGAAGT
>NZ_VDMJ01000149.1 GCF_006335115.1 Streptomyces sp. NP160 | reverse complement strand
CCAATATGCTTAAACTGTATGATATTATTAGGAATGTGTTTTTCGATTAAACTGTAGATACCACTTTGGTCTGGAGCAAGGAAATGTACTTTACTGCCTTCTTTCCATTCATCAGTTACGGCATAAGACCCTTCAAAGAACACACTGGCCCATTCGCGATAACAACTCTCATTCCAGAGCGCTTTCCATATCGCGGTTTTCTCAGCCTTTATATCAATCGAAAATTTTAATCTGTTAATCATTGTTCATTTGTTGGACATTATGAAATATAAGCGTTGTTGGTAACTTTGGCAA
>NZ_VDMJ01000148.1 GCF_006335115.1 Streptomyces sp. NP160 | reverse complement strand
CAGTATTGCTTAATTGATAGGTTGGCTTGTCAGAATGTCCTCCAGCGTATCCATTAATAACTTCGTCTACACCTTTAACGCTTTCGTAAACTGCTTCTACGCACCAAAAACAGCCACTTGCAAAGTAGGCTTTGGCTTTTCCGTTTTCTAATGATACTTCAATGGGATTTGCGTTAATAACCGCTTGTTGCTCTGTACTAGGT
>NZ_VDMJ01000147.1 GCF_006335115.1 Streptomyces sp. NP160 | reverse complement strand
CTTCTAAAGACGCTGTTTAATTCTATTTTTAATAATGCTAAGTAAGCCTGACTTTGAGCTTTAAAATTATGTAATGCTTGAATTGGTTTATAAACCAATAATTGTTGCTTGTCTATTTTAGCTTTGGGTTGTTTTTTTATTTTTTTAGTAATCGATCTGAATGAAAACAATTTATAGGTTATTAACAAGAATCCAACAGAAACAACGATCCAAATAAGTC
>NZ_VDMJ01000146.1 GCF_006335115.1 Streptomyces sp. NP160 | reverse complement strand
GTAAACAATCATCTCAAAGATGGAGGTTTATTTCTGTTAGATTGCTTTAATCCGAATATTCAATTTATTGTTGAGGGTGAAAAAGAACAAAAAGAAATTGCTAAATATACCACCAACGATGGAAGAGACATATTGATAAAGCAGATCATGCGATATGAAAATAAAACTCAGATTAATCGCATAGAATGGCAATATTATATAAATGGTAAGTTTGATTCGATTCAAAATTTGGATATGAGATTGTATTTCCCTCAAGAATTAGATTCATATCTGGAA
>NZ_VDMJ01000145.1 GCF_006335115.1 Streptomyces sp. NP160 | reverse complement strand
AGGATATTGATGCTTTAGTGATGCATTTAAACATTAAAGGCAAACAAATCATTTCTCAAACTGAAGAAAATGTTTTAGTTAAATCTAATACTGGTGAAAACTGGCATGAATTTGTACTTTGGACTTTAGAAAACAACTTTGGAGGTTTAGAAAACCTATCACTTATACCTGGAAATGTCGGCACTAGTCCAATCCAAAATATTGGAGC
>NZ_VDMJ01000144.1 GCF_006335115.1 Streptomyces sp. NP160 | reverse complement strand
TTCTTGGATCAGCAATACCATTGCGATTAACAGTTGTAGAAACTCCATTTAATAGACCTTCCCAACGCGCAATACTATAAGGTATCATTACATCTAGACGTGCCGATTTGCTTCCAATTTTAAAAGGTTTAATGTACTGAACTATAAACGAATTACTAGTAAATTTAGCATCTTGAACTTGTAGTAGAGGGTCAAAAAATATTTTTCCATTTGTATGGACATATCC
>NZ_VDMJ01000143.1 GCF_006335115.1 Streptomyces sp. NP160 | reverse complement strand
CCACTACTTCATAGTATCCCGATTTCTTTGTTTTCTCTCCATAAGCTGAAAGTAATAACGGTTTTGTTAAATCGAACGTCTTAGCTTCAGGATCTAATTGCACAAATCTAAAACGAATGCTTCCATCATTCCCAATGCCTTGAGTAAGGTTTGCTGAAGCATCAGATTTTAGCCCAATAGTCCATAAATCATATTTGTGATTGAGAATCAACGTAGAACCATCTTTAGACCATCCAGCTATGCCATAAGTACGCTTTTCTACAGGTTTGTCATCATCTTCATCTATAAAACTGGTTCCTGTTCTATCTGTTAAATTAGTTAGATTTCCAGTCGCGAAATTATAACCCATTACAGCTCCATCTCTAGAGAACAGAGC
>NZ_VDMJ01000142.1 GCF_006335115.1 Streptomyces sp. NP160 | reverse complement strand
TTGTGTTAATTGTCGTAAGATGGAACAGAATGTTTGGGTAAAAGATAAGGTATTGAATAGATTGAAAAATGATGTTGTACTCATTTCATTATATGTAGATGATAAACGAAAATTATCTGATGATGATGTTACAGATTCAAAATTGAAACCTGGTAAAAAACTAAGATATATTGGTCAGAAATGGAGTGAATTACAAACCATAAAATATAAGAC
>NZ_VDMJ01000141.1 GCF_006335115.1 Streptomyces sp. NP160 | reverse complement strand
GTTGAAATATCGATAACAAAATCAGGATCAATAAAATAATCTTGAATGTAATGATATACTGTTTTTGGTCTCCAAGGACCTTGAGCCTCTCCATTTAAAAAAGTTTCCTTCTTTTTAAGACCTGATAAAAACGAGGAATCTGCAACCAATTTCGCAGCATTAGCGTGATCTGGATGACGATCATAAATGGCATTGGCCAATACAATATCTGGCTGGTATTTTCTAATTGCTTTAATGACTAATAACCGACTTGCTTCGTTATTTTCTATAGAGC
>NZ_VDMJ01000140.1 GCF_006335115.1 Streptomyces sp. NP160 | reverse complement strand
CTCTCAGGAGGGGCTTTTGCGTCTGTGAGGTAGAATGGATGCACCGCTGTGCAGGAGTGCGATCATGAGTCTGAATTTTGCTCTGCTGGTCACCGGGCCCGCCTATGGCACCCAGACGGCCAGCACGGCCTATCGTTTTGCCCTGAGTCTGGTCGAGCAGGGACACCGCTTGTCCCACCTCTTCTTCTATCAGGAGGGGGTGTGCA
>NZ_VDMJ01000014.1:2433-117311 GCF_006335115.1 Streptomyces sp. NP160 | reverse complement strand
GCGCCGGCCGGTGGCCCTCGAGGTGGGGTGCTGCGTCAGACCGTGAAGCGCCCCGTCAGCTCCTGCAGGCGCCCCGCCGAGGCGGCCAGCGAGCCCGCCGTGGTGGCCGTGTTCCCGGCGCCCTCGCGGTTCTGGTCGGTGCCCGCCGCGATGCTGGAGATGTTCGCGGCGATCTCCGAGCTGCCGGTGGAGATCTCGGTGACGTTGCGGACCATCTCGCTGGTGGTGGCCGACTGCTCCTCCACCGCCGCGGCGATGGTCGCCTGCACGGCGTCGATCCGGGCGATGACGTCGGCGATCTCGGTGACCGCCGCGGCCGCGGCGCTCGCGTCGCCCTGGGTGGCGGAGACCTTGCCGATGATCTCGTCGGTGGCCTGGGCGGTCTGGCGGGCCAGCTCCTTGACCTCACCGGCGACGACGGCGAAGCCCTTGCCGAGCTCCCCGGCGCGGGCGGCCTCGATGGTGGCGTTCAGCGCCAGCTGGTTGGTCTGCTCGGCGATGCTCGTGATGAGCTTGACCACGTCACCGATCTCGCGGGAGGAGATCCCCAGCCGCTCGATCGCGCCGCCGGCCGAACCGGCGGCGGTGACCGCGGAGGTGGCCATCTGGGAGGCGTCGCTGGTCGCGGAGGCGATCTGGGTGATCGCCGCCGTCATCTCCTCGCCGGCCGCCGCGACCGTGGAGATGGACGCCGAGACCTGCTCGGTGGCGGCCGAGACCAGCTGCGTCTGCGCCGCGGACTCCTCGGCGCTGGCCGACAGCTGGGTGGACACGGTGGACAGCGTCGCCGAGGACGACGCCAGCGCGGTGGCCTCGTCGCGGATCTCGCGCATGGCCCCGGCGAGCGCGTCGATGGACGCGTCGGTGGAGGCGCCGAGCTGGCCCAGCTCGTCCTGGCTGGTCAGGCCCACGCGGCGGTCGAGGCGCCCCGCGGCCATCCCGGCCATGACGTCGACGACCTTGGCCAGGGGCCCCGTCACCGAGCGGGCGACCACCACGGCGATGCCCGTCGCCAGCAGCAGCGCCACCACGGCGCAGCTGACCAGCACGGTCACGGCCGAGCGGTAGGCGGCCGCGCCGTCGGACGCCATCCGGTCGGCGGCCGCGTTCTCGACCTCCTTGATGGTCACCAGGGCCTCCTCGGCCGCCTTCGCCGCGGGGACCAGCGCCTCCTGCCGCAGCTGCATGAAGGTGGCGAGGTCGCTGGCCTGGGCCGCCGGCATCAGCTCCTGGGCGGCCTGGCGGAAGGCCGCCAGCCCGGTGGTGAAGGCCTCCCGCTGCTGCGCGGAGCTCGCCGGGTCGCTGTCCAAGTACTCCTTCCACTGCCGGTCCAGGTCGGTGTCGGCGGCCTGGTAGTCCCGCATCGCGTCGGCCGTGGTCGCCTCGTCGGGGGCCACGGCGATGGCGAGCAGGTCCAGGCGCACCAGGCGGAACCCAGAGATGGTGCCGCCGGCCGCGTCCACGGCGGCGATGCCCGTGGACGAGAGCTCGTCGAGGTCCTGCTGGGCCTGCCCGAGCCTGACGACCGCGAGCCCGGCGACCACCGCCAGCAGCAGGCAGACGACGGCGAACCCGGCGTAGAGCTTGTGCGCGACCTTGAGGTCGGCGAGACGGCGGAGCACGAGGGCCTCCCGGAGGCTGTGGGGAAGATCGGTCCCCCTCTCCATCGACCCGAAGATCAACGATCTTGAGGACCTGTCTCCCGGCAGGCCGACGCGTCAGCCCAGCAGCGGCAGCACGGCGGTGAGCTGGTGCCCGCCGTCGTCAGTGGGTCCCCAGCCGGCGTAGCCGCCCAGCGCCTGGGCGCGCTCGCGCACCCCCACCAGCCCGTTGCCCGTCGAGAGCGCCACCGCCTCCGCCGGCACGCCCGCCGTCGCCGTCGACGAGGAGGAGGACGACGACGACGGTGCAGGCGGCGGCCCGTTGACCACCGACACCACCAGCGTGGAGGCGACCACCTCCACCCCGGCCCTGACCGGTGCGCCCGGCGCGTACCGCACGGCGTTCGTGAGGCCCTCCTGGAGGATGCGGTACGCGGCGCGCTGCACCGGCGCCGGCACGTCCACGTCGTCGGGCACCTGCACCACCAGCTGCCCGGTGCACCCCGACGCGGCCCACAGCCCGTCCACCTCGCCGAGGCACACGGCCCTCGGACGGGGCGCCGAAGCGTCGGACCAGTCCGGGCCGCGCAGGTCCGCCAGCACCTCGCGCAGCTCGCGGGTGGTCTGCGCGGCCGCCGCGCGGATGGTCTCCGCCACCTCCCGGGTGCGGTCGTCCACGCCGGGCAGCATCCGCAGCCCCCCGGCCTGCGCGGCGATGAGCGTGACCTGCGAGGCCACGACGTCGTGCATCTCCCGCGCCAGGTGCGCGCGCTCGTCGGCGCGGGCGGCGTGCTCGGCCAGCGCCCGCTCGCGGGCGCGGCCGGCCACCAGCTCGCGCAGCGCCGCCGACTGCTCGCGGCGCGTCCGCACCAGGCGCCCGAGGCCCGCGGCACCGGCCGCCATGGCGATGGCCGCGGCGATGTCGGTGATGAGGCGCAGCGGCCCGTCCTCCACGAGGTAGCGGGAGTCCTGCCAGGTCATCAGGGCGGCGCTGGACACCACCGTCCACACCACCAGCGCGACCACCACGCCGTCGCGCCGCTCCTTCTGCCCGGCGGTGAAGAGCAGCACCAGCGGGGTGAGCAGCAGCGCCGTCCAGCCGAGCGCCGGGCCGGCCGCGACCGCGGCCGCCACCGGCCAGCGCAGCCGGGCGACCACCGCCACCAGCGCGGCCACGGCGACGCCGAAGTAGCTGTCGGCCCTGACCTCCTGCCAGGCGAACACCTCGAGGGCGCACAGCGCCACCACGCCGGTCTCGAGCACCGCGCGGGCGGGGCCGGTGCGCCAGGACGAGGACGCCGGGATCCTGACCGCCCTGCCCGCCCGACCCGCCCGACCCAGCAGCGCGGCCGTCCCACCCCGTCGGGCTGACGCGCTCGCGGCGCCGGTCGCCACCTCACCCACCCGCCAGATCATCCCCCGCCCGGGGGGCGCGCCGCGACGCGCGGCCGCAGGTCGTGCGGTCCTCTCCGGTGAAGACCTCCCCGACGGGGGACGCTCGAGTGGACAGCACGAGAAGAGTCGCGCACGATGCATCCGTCCCCGCCGCTCGAAACCCGTGGCGGTGGGGACTCCGACAGGGTGATCACCTGCCCCCTGGGGGTGACGGTCCCGCCGCCTCCGTGGAGCCACCTGCGGCGGCGGCCGACCACCCGTCCGTGGAGGAGACCACCGCCGTCGACCGGCTCGTCGCCCAGGCCGAGTACTACGCCGCCGCGTTCTACCACGGCCACCTGCCGGGTCCCCCGGCCCTGCGCACCACCGTGGTGACGTGCATGGACGCGCGGATCAACCCGTACGGGCTGCTCGGCCTGACCGAGGGCGACGCGCACGTGCTGCGCAACGCCGGGGGGTCCGCCACCGACGACGTCCTGCGGTCCCTGGCCGTCAGCCAGCGCGAGCTGGGGACGCGCGAGGTCGTCGTCATCCAGCACACCGGGTGCGGCATGGCCACCTTCGACGGCGAGGAGTTCCGCGCGCGCGTCCTGCGCGAGACCGGCGTGGAGCCGCCCTGGTCGAGCACCGGCACCTTCGGCGACGTCGAGCAGAACGTCCGCGACAGCGTCGCGCGGATCCAGGGCGACCCCGCGCTGCCCCACCGCGACCGCGTGCGCGGCTTCGTCTACGACGTCCTGTCCGGGACGCTCGCGGAGGTGCGCCCGGTGACCCGGCGGCGGCTCGTGCCGGGACCCCTGGCGCCGCAGCACGGGTAGACCGTTCGCAAGATCAACCGGTCGCGCACTACAGGCCGCCCCCGGCCGCGTCGATACCTCGATCATCGCGGCCGAGAACAGCGCCGCGCTCAGGAGGAGTGCTTTCGATGAAGCGAGCAGGACGCACCACTGCCCTCGAGCAGGCCAGCCGCACGGCGGCCGAGGCCGAGGCCGACGTGCGCGCCGTGGTCGAGGTGGTGCGCGCCGTCGCCGCCGCCAGCACCTCCGAGGCCGCCGTCAGCGCTGCCCTCGAGGCCGTCCGCACCCAGTTCGGGTGGGTCTACGGCTCCTACTGGCGCGTGGAGGGCAAGGGCAGTGCCGCCGAGCTGCGCTTCGTCCAGGAGTCCGGCGCCACCAGCGAGGAGTTCCGGCAGGTCACGCGCTCGGCGTCCTTCTGCGAGGGCGTCGGCCTGTCCGGGCGCGCCTGGAAGGCCCGCGACCTCGTCTTCATCAAGGACATCGGCGAGCTGACCGACTGCGTGCGCGCTCCCGTCGCGCAGCGCTCCGGCGTGCGCAGCGGCGTCTGCTTCCCCGTGGTGGAGGCCGGCCAGGTGGTCGGCACCATGGACTTCTTCACCGACGCCACCCTCGACCCGGCCCCGCGCCGCCTGGACGTGCTGCGCTCCATCGGGGTGCTCGTCTCCCAGGCCCTCGAGCGCACCCGCGAGTCCGAGCGCCAGGCGAAGGCCGCGCAGGACGTCGAGGCGGTCAACGCCGTGCTGCGCGAGCTGTCGAAGGCGGACGACCCGGCCGCGGCCGTGCGGTTCGCCCTCGACACCATCTGCTCCGGCTTCGGCTGGAACTACGGCTCCTTCTGGAAGCTCGACGAGCGCGGCGACGCGCTGCGCTTCTCCCAGGAGGTCGGTCAGGTCGGCGAGGAGTTCCGCCGCGTCACGATGAGCGCCAGCTTCGCCCGCGGCGTGGGCGTGGCCGGGCGCACCTGGGCCGCCCGCGACCTGCTCTTCGTGGAAGACCTCGCGCAGGTCACCGACTGCGTGCGCGCCCCCGCCGCCCGCGGCGCCGGCGTCAAGAGCGGCGTGTGCATCCCGATCGTCGTCGAGGGCGACGTGGTGGGCACCATGGACTTCTTCGCCACCCGCACCCTGGTGATGTCCGCCAGCCGCGAGAGCGCGCTGCGCAACACCGGGTTCCTGCTGGGCCAGGCCCTGGAGCGCATCGCCTCCCGCGAGCGCCTGACCACGGCGGGCCGCGAGCTGGTCGTCTCCATCGAGGAGGTCGAGCGCAACGTGCTCGCCGCCGGGAGCGTGGCCGAGCGCGGCCGCACCCTCACCGAGGAGGCCAACGCCGAGGTGGCGGGGCTCGGCGAGTCCAGCACCCGGATCTCCCAGGTGGTCTCCACCATCCAGGCGATCGCCTCCCAGACCAACCTCCTGGCGCTGAACGCCACCATCGAGGCCGCGCGGGCGGGCGAGGCCGGCAAGGGCTTCGCTGTCGTCGCCGGCGAGGTCAAGGAGCTGGCCAACGGCACCGCGAAGGCCACCACCGAGGTGGACGAGCGGGTGCGCCTCATCCAGGAGCAGGTGCAGGACGTCATCTCCCGCCTGTCGGCCATCACCACGGTGGTCGACGAGATCAACGAGACGCAGAACGTCATCGCCGGCGTGCTCACCGAGCAGGTGGCGGTGACCCGGGCGATCCTCGCCTGACGCACTCCGCTCCTCGCCGGGCGCCCGGTCGCGGTCCCTCCCCCAGTGGGACCGCAGCCGGGCGCCCGGTNNGCGAGGGAGGTGGGGATCAGGGGGTGAGGGCGTCGCGGCGCTCCCGGCGCTCGCGCTTGCGCGCGTACATCGACGCGTCGGCGGCCGTCAGCAGCCGCTCGGCGCCCTCGCTGCCCTCGCTGGGCCCGCTGAGCACCACGCCGACGCTGACGCCCACGCGGTGCTCCACGCCGTCCACGAGCACCGGCTCGCCGACCTCGCGCACCAGCCGCGCGGCGATGGCGTCGGCCTCGGCCTCGTCCGCGACGCCCGGGCACAGCACCACGAACTCGTCACCGCCGAGGCGGGCCACCACGTCCTGCGGGCGCAGCGCCGCGGACAGCCGGCCCGCGGCGGCCAGCAGCACCGCGTCACCGGCGGCGTGCCCGTGGCCGTCGTTGACGGCCTTGAAGCCGTCGAGGTCGCAGTAGAGCACCGCCACCCGCCACGCAGGACCGCCGCAGGGGTCGTGCGCCTCCGACAGCGCGAGGGTGAGCCGCTCCACGAGCAGCGCGCGGTTGGGCAGCCCGGTCAGCACGTCGTGCGTGGCGGCCTCGCGCAGCTGCGCCTCCAGGGCGCGCTGACCGGTCACGTCGGACAGGACGACGACGGCGCCCAGCAGCCGGTCCGCCGCGTCGCGCACCTGCGTTCCGGCCCCCGAAATGGTGCGCGCCGCTCCCCGGGCGGGGCGCACGACGAACTCCGCCCCGCTGACCGAGCCCTCCTCGAAGACCCGCCGCAGCGGCACCTTCGCCGGCGCGAGCGGGGTGGTGCCGTCGCTCTCGTACATCGCGTAGGCGGTGGTCCAGTCGTCGGGCGCGAGCCCGGCGTCGGCATCGGCGTCACCGCCGTACCACTCGCGGAGGGTGTCGTTGAAGTGCGTCAGCCGCTGGTCCGCGTCCGCGGCGGCCACACCGACCGGCAGCGCCTGCAGCAGCGCGGCGTCGAAGGCGCGGGCGCGCTCGTGCTCCTCGCGGGCGGCGCGGGCCAGCCGGCTCTCCCGGCGGCGCTGCAGCAGCGAGGACGCCACCGCCGCGAGGTCCACCAGGGGCGACACCAGCTCCTCGCCGAGCGCGGGTCCGGGCTGCTCGTCCAGGACGCACAGCGTGCCCACCACCAGGCCGTCCACCTGCAGGGGCGCCATGGCGTAGCGGCGGACGGCGCCGAGGCGGCCGTCCACCCACGGCAGGTCGGAGAACCGGGGGTCGGTGGCGCAGTCCCCGGAGACCACCGGGCCGCCCGCCAGGCTCGCGCGGTGGCACAGCGACTCCTCGCGCACCATCGGCACGGCCTCGCCGCCCTCGCGGGCCAGGGAGCACGCCTGCTCGGGCAGCAGCACGTTGACCATCGCCACCGGGTACCCCGTCACCACGGCGGCCACGCGCGCGGTGGCCGCGAGGTCGGCGTCGCCGTCGGGCTCGAGCAGGTCGCAGTCGGCCAGCACCTGCAGCTGTCGGTCCCGCAGGCCCTCCGGCTCGTGCAGCTCCAGCACTCGACCACCCTCCGCCCGGGAGGCGGCAGCCGTCTGCGCCGCGCCTCTTCAAGAGCATCGGCGCCCGAGCGACCGGCCTTGAGGACCGCCCCGGCACCGAGCCGTCGCAGCGCGCCGGGTCAGGGGTCCGCGCCCGCTGGTCGCGCAGGGGCGCGGGACGCGGGGCCGTGGGGCCCCGTCCTCCGGTGAGCGGGCTGGGGGACGCTGCTCCCCGGAGGACGGGGGGTCAGGGGGTGGCCGCGGCCACCGCGGGGCGACGCCGCACCGCGATCAGGCGCTGGAGCACCACGAACGCCAGGAGGACGGCGCCGATGGCCACGCGGGTCCACCAGGACTCCAGCCCCTCCCGGGAGTTGAGCACCTGGATCAGGCCGTACACGAGCACGCCGGCCCCGGTGCCGAGCACGTAGCCGTACCCCCCGGTGAGCAGCGTGCCGCCGATGACCACCGCGGCGATGGCGTCGAGCTCCATGCCCACACCGGTGAGGTTGTAGCCCGACTTGGTGTAGAGGGCGAAGAGGATCCCGGCGACGCCGGCGCAGGTGCCGCTGATGACGTACACCCACACGCGGGTCCGGTCGGCGCGCAGGCCCATGAGGTTGACGGCGTTGCCGCGGTCCGCGGCGCCCAGGCCGTAGACCGTGCGCCCGAAGCGGGTGTGGTGCAGCACGAGGTAGGCGACGGCCAGCACGCCGAGGGCGATGAGGATGCTCGCGTTGATGCGCCAGGACGTGCGTCCCTCACCGAACCTGATGCTCCAGGAGGCCAGGGCCGAGAAGGTCGGGTCGTCGATGGGCAGCGAGCGGGTGCCGATCACCGTGGCCGCCCCTCGGGCGAGGAAGAGCACGGCGAGGCTGGCGATGAACGGCTGGACGTCGAAGTGCTGCACCAGCACACCGATGATCGACCCGCAGACCGTGCCGACGAGGATCCCGAGCACCACCACCACGGGAGCCGGCCACCCGGCGATGAACAGCTGCGCCACGGTCAGGCCCACGAGGGCGACCACCGCGCCGACCGACAGGTCGATGCCCCCGGCCAGGATGACGAAGGTCATCCCCACCGCCAGCACCAGCAGGAACGAGTTGTCGATGAGCAGGTTGGAGACCAGCTTCATCGAGATGAAGTCCTGGCGCTGCGTGCTGTAGCGGGCCTGGCCCACCGCCAGCAGCACCACCAGGGTGACCAGGGTGCCCGCGACGGGCAGGTAGCGGGCGTCGAGCCGGCGGAGCTTCACGCTCCCACCTCCTTGGCGGTGGCGGACGGTCGGGGCGCCAGCGGCGACGTCATCGCCGAGGGCGCCGAGCGCGTCGACGGGGCCGAGGCTGACGACGACGACGACGACGCCGCCGACGACGACGCCGACGACGGCCGGGCCGCGGCCGCCTCGGGACGGCGCGGGCCGCTGCTCGCGGTGCGCCGGCGGGCGAGCCAGCCGCGGGCCCGCGGGGACGCCGCGACGCACAGGGCGATGAGCACCGCCGCCTTGAACAGGTTGGTGGTCGTCGAGGGCAGCTGGAAGATGATCACCGCCCGCTCGATGGTGGTGAGCAGCAGGGCGCCCACCACCAGGCCGGACAGGTAGAAGCGGCCGCCGTCCAGCTTGGTGCCCCCGAGCACCACCACCACGATGGCGTTGAGCTCGAAGAACAGGCCGATGTTGTTGGCGTCGGCCGCCATGGTCGGGGCGCCGTAGATGATGCCCGCGAGCGCGGCCAGCACGCCGGCGAGCACGTAGACGGTCCAGGTGGTGCTGCGGGCGCGGACGCCGGACAGGCGCGCCGACTCGCGGTTGACGCCGATCGCCTCCAGCAGCACGCCCAGCGCGCTGCGCCGCACCACCAGGGCCACGAGCGCGAAGACCACGGCACCGATGACCACCGCCTGCGGCAGCCCGAGCACCGAGCCGGCGCCCAGGGCCTTGAACGGCGGGCTGGTCACCGTGGTGATCTGGCCCTTGGTGATGAGCATGGCGATGCCGCGCCCAGCCACCATGAGGATCATCGTGGCGATGAACGGCTGCACGCCGAGCACCGTCACGAGGGTGCCGTTGAAGGCGCCGACGGCCACGCCGAGCAGCAGGCCGAGCACCACCGCGGTGGCGACGGTGCCCGGGGCGCTCGGGTCGGCCGCGCGGTCCAGGTAGGTGAGGGACACGGCCAGGGAGATGGCCATCACCGCGCCGACGGACAGGTCGATGCCGCCCGTGGCGATGACCAGGCACATGCCCAGCGCCAGCAGCAGCGGCGTCACGGAGTTGCGCAGCAGGTCGATCGGCTGGCCGACCAGGGCGCCGTCGCGGAGGGTGACGTCGAGGAAGCCGGGACTCGCGATCGCGCAGGCGACCAGCAGCAGCACCAGCGCAGCGGTCGGCCAGAACAGGGTGTGTCCCGCGACGCGCCGGGGCCAGCCGGCGGCGCCGCTCGCTGTGGCGCTCATGCCGCGCCCTCCTTCGAGGTGTCCGTGGACGGGGCGGGCCCCGGGCCCGTCCCGGTGGTCGGCTCGGTGGTCGGCTCGGTGGTCGGCTCGGCGGCGATGGTCGCCAGCACCGTCTCGGCGGTGACGTCGTCGCCGTTGACCAGCTCGGCCACCTTGACCCGGTCGCGCATGACCACCACGCGCTGGGACAGGCGCAGCACCTCCTCCAGCTCGGAGGAGATGAACACCACCGACATCCCCTCCTTCGCCAGCTCCACCACGAGCTTCTGGATCTCCGCCTTGGCGCCCACGTCGATGCCGCGCGTGGGCTCGTCGAGGATCAGCAGGCGGGGGTCGGTGGCCAGCCAGCGCGCCAGCAGCACCTTCTGCTGGTTGCCGCCGGAGAGGTTCTTGATGAGCGCGTGGGGGTTCTTGGGGTTGATGTTGAGGGCGCTCATGTACCTCGCGACGACGTCGTCGAGCTCCTTGGCGGGGATGGGCCGCCACGCGCCGCGCCGCGCCTGCAGCGCGAGAGCGATGTTCTCCCGCACGGTCAGGTCGCCGACGATGCCCTCCTTCTTGCGGTCCTCCGTGGAGTAGGCCAGGCCCCGCTGCAGCGCCGCGAGCGGCGTCGACAGGCGCGCGGGAGCGCCGTCCACCTCCAGGCCGCCGGTGTCGGGCCGGTCGGCGCCGCACAGCAGGCGGGCGGCCTCGGTGCGCCCGGAGCCGAGCAGGCCGGCGAACCCGACGATCTCGCCGGGGTAGAGGTCGAGGTCGAACGGCTGCACGGAGCCGGCGCGGCCCAGGGCGCTGGTGGAGACCAGCGGCTCGGCGCCGGGGTCGTGCAGGGAGATGGCCGCCTTCGCGGTCTCCTCCACCCCGGCCAGCTCGTCGCCGGAGCGCCCGATCATCAGGGAGATGAGCTCGCGGCGGGGCAGGTCGCGGGTGAGCCGCTCCTCCACGAGGCGCCCGTTGCGCAGCACCGTCATGCGGTCGGAGATCTCGTAGACCTGGTCCATGAAGTGGGAGACGAACAGCACCGCGACGCCGGAGTCGCGCAGCTGGCGCACCACGCGGAACAGCTCGGCCACCTCGGCCCGGTCCAGGCTGGAGGTCGGCTCGTCGAGGATGAGCACCTTCGCGTCGACCACCATGGCGCGGGCGATGGCCACCAGCTGCTGCACGGCGATGGTGTGCGACTCCAGCAGGGAGCGCGGGTCGACGTCGAGGTTGAGGCGGGCCAGCTGCTCACGGGCGGCGCGCCGCGTGGCGCGCCAGTCCACGAAGGGGCCCCGGCGCACCTCGTGGCCGAGCATGACGTTCTCGGCCACCGAAAGGTTGGAGCAGAGGTTGACCTCCTGGTAGACCGTGGAGATGCCGGCGGCCTGCGCAGCGCCGGGGTCCTTCAGGGCGATCTCCTCGCCGTCGAGCAGGACCTGGCCCGCGTCGATGGCGTAGACGCCGGTGAGGGCCTTGATGAGGGTCGACTTGCCGGCGCCGTTCTCACCCATGAGGGCGTGCACCTCACCGGGGAACAGGCGCAGGTCGACGCCGTCCAGGGCGCGGACGCCGGGGAACTCGATGGTGATGCCGCGCACCTGCACGACGGGGGCGGTGGCGGGGGTGTGGCTGGCGGTCACTGGCTGAGCCATGGGTGGGGCCTTCCGTGGGGTCCCGGGGCGGCGCCGCGCTGTCCGCGGCGCCGCCCCGGGAGGAACGGGGGTCGGTGCCTGCCCGTCAGTAGGGGCGGGCGTCGACCTCGGCCTGGGTGATGGTCTGGTCGAAGGCCGTCTCCTCGACGACGGTCTCCTTCGGCACGTCCTCGCCGGCGGCGACCTTCTTGATGAGCTCGGCGAGCTGGTCGCCGAAGGCCGGGTTGCACTCGACGACGTAGTTGAACTTCTTGTCCACGAGGGCCTGGAGCCCGTCGCGGACGGCGTCGACCGAGACGATCTGGATGTCGGTGCCCGGCGTCTTGCCGGCCGCCTCGATCGCCTCCACGGCGCCCAGGCCCATGTCGTCGTTGTGGGTGAAGATCAGGGTGGTCTCGGGGTAGGCCTGCAGCGCCGCCTCGGTGGCGGTGCGGCCCTCGGCGCGGGTGAAGTTGCCGCTGGCCTTGCCGACCACCTGGCTCCCGACGACGGCGTCGAAGCCCTCCTCGCGGTCCACCTGGGCGCCGGAGCCGAGCGTGCCCTGCAGCTCGAAGATCTTCGCGTCGGCGGCGTTGGCCTTGACCCACTCGCCGGCCTTGGTGCCCTCGGCCTTGAAGTCGGAGCCGATGTGGGTGACGTAGGGGTCCTCCACCGTGGTGTCGACCGTCCGGTCCACGAGCACCACGGGGATGCCGGCGTCCTTGATCTCCTGCAGCACGTCGTCCCAGCCGGTCTCGACGACCGGGGAGAAGGCGATGACGTCCACGTCCTGGGCGACGAAGTCGCGCAGGGCCTTGATCTGGTTCTCCTGCTTCTGCTGGGCGTCGACGAAGGTGAGGTCGAAGCCGTTCTCGGCGGTGAGGTTGGCCTTCACCGACTCGGTGTTGGCGGTGCGCCAGCCGCTCTCGGCGCCCAGCTGGGAGTAGCCGACGCGGATGGCCCCGCCGTCGCCCGAGCCGCCGGCGTCACCGCCGGAGCCCGTGCCCCCCTCGGCGCTGCCGCCGCAGGCGGCGAGCGTGAGGGCCACTCCGGTGGCGGCCACCGCGGACAGGAAGGAACGCCTGGATGCGTGGAACACTTGACTCCTCCTCGAGTGCGTCCATCGCCCGCCACGTGCGCGTGCCGTGCTGTCGTGGTCGGGCGCTCAGTGCTCGGTGGAGCGGTCCGCGGGGCGTTGCAGCGCCCTGCGGACCGGCTTGCTCCTCGTCTGCGAGGAGGGCGCGGTCCCCACCGGTGGGGTGTTCGTCGTGCGTCTACCGGGAGCGTTGCTCGCTCCCTGGGCGTCGAGTGTGAGCGTTAACACAGTGACCCCACAACACCGTTCGGGTCACGGATCGATAACGCTCGTTCCTGGGTGGCACCTGGGTGCAGGCTGCGGGTCAGCGGTGAGGTGCGGCGGTGCTCCTGCGCACCACCAGCTCCGGCTGCAGCTGGACGGACCGCACCGCGGGCTCCGCGCCGGCGTCGCCGAGGGCGCCGTCGCCCTCCACCATCCGCAGCACCTGCCGCAGCGCGGTGCGCCCCAGCTCGGAGAACTCCTGGCGCACCGTGGTCAGCGGGGGCAGGAAGTGGGCGCTCTCGGGCACGTCGTCGAAGCCGACCACGCTGACGTCGTCGGGCACGCTGCGACCGCGCTCGGCGAGCGCCCTGACCACCCCGAGGGCGCAGGAGTCGTTGGCGGCGAAGACGGCCGTCACCTCGGGCACCCGGGCCAGCAGCTCCCCCGCGCGGTGCCCCGAGTCGGCGGACCAGGCGCCCTCCAGCACCGGCGGCACCTCGCGGCCGGCCGCCTGCAGCACCTCGCGCCAGCCCTCCTCGCGCTGGTCGGCCTCGTACCAGCCCCGCGGGCCCCGCACGTGCCACACCGTCTCGTGCCCCAGGTCGAGCAGGTGCTGGACCGCCAGCCGGGCACCGGCCCGCTGGTCCACGGAGACCTCGGTGGCCCCGACCCCGCCGCTGCTGACGGCCAGCACGGGCACCTGGACGAGCGGCTGCGCGCCCGCGAGCGCCTCGTAGGCCTCCTGCACCGGCGCCACCAGCACCACGGCCTCGGCGTACTGGTCCACCAGCCGCGACAGGCCGTGCTGCACGGAGGCGACGTCGAAGTCGACCACGTGCTCGACGGCCAGGTGCACCCCCGCCTCCGTGGCGGCCAGGCCCAGCGCCGCGGTGATGGACGCGGGCCCGTACAGCGCGGAGCTCGAGGTGAGCACGCCGACCAGCCCGCCGCGGCCGGTCGCGAGGGCCCGCGCCGCCGGGTTGCGCCGGTAGCCCAGCTCGGTGATGGCCTCCAGCACCCGCTGGCGGGTGCCGGCGGCCACCTTGGGCGCGGAGTTGAGGACGCGCGAGACGGTCTGGATCGAGACCCCGGCGCGCGCGGCGACGTCCGTGATGGACGGGCCCCGTCCCGGCGGCGACGGCGGGGTGGTGAGAGCGCTCACCACCGGAGTGTGGGGCCTGGGGGGCGCCCAGGGCCAGGGGCGGCGCCCCGGACGGGGGTCAGCGGCCCGGTCGACCGGGTCCGCCGCGTCCGCCGTGCTTGGCCCGGTACATCTCGGCGTCCGCCGCCCGGACGAGCGCCTCGGCCGGGACGCGGCCGACCGCCGTCGCGGCGCCGATGCTCGTGCCGAGCTCCACCACCGCGCCCGACGGCAGGGTGAAGGGTCCCTCCACGGACGCGGTCATGCGCCGCACCACGGTGGCGACGTGCTCCTCGGCCAGCCCCGGGCAGATGACGGCGAACTCGTCACCGCCGAGGCGCGCGACGGTGTCCTCCTCGCGCACCCCGCGGCGCAGCCGCTCGGCCACCTCCACCAGCACGGCGTCACCGGCCTCGTGCCCGTGCTCGTCGTTGACGGGCTTGAACCGGTCCAGGTCCGCGTACAGCAGGGTCAGCCCGCGCCGGGCGCGCGCCTCCGCGGCGATCGCGTGCTCCAGCCGGTCGCTGAACAGGGCGCGGTTCGCCAGACCCGTCAGCGGGTCGTGCAGCGCCGCGTGCGCGAGGGCCTCCTGCGCCGCGTGCTGCTCCGTGACGTCCTGGAGCTGGACCAGCAGGTGCGGCTCGCGGGCGCCGCGCGGGGTCACCAGCGCCGTGGACTTGCGGCCCAGCCGCACGGTGCCGTCGCGGTGCACGAAGCGCCGCAGCACGCCGTCGGGCTCGGTGAGGCCCGCCTCGGCGGCGCTGCGCAGGTAGCCGCGGTGCGCCTCGTGCTCGTCGGGGTGGAGCACGTCGACCATCGCCATGCTGAAGAGCTCCCGGCGCCGGCGACCCGTGAAGGCCTCCATCGCCGCGTTGGCGCGGCGGATCCGCCCGCGCGTGCCGGCGGCCAGGCTGACCACGGCCATGGCCGTGGGGGACTTGTCGAAGACCAGGCGGAACTGCTCCTCGGAGTCCGCCAGCTGCTCCTTGGCCTGGTCGCCGCTCTGGACCTCCGCGGCCACCAGCGCTCCGCCGCGCACGCGGCCGTCGTCGTCGCGGTCCAGGGAGGTCGTGACGACGGCGGTGCGCAGCCCGCCGTCCGCGGTCCGCAGCTGCCAGCGCCCGCGCACGGCGTCGTCGTGCAGGGCCCGGCCGACCACCTCCGCGAGCGGCTCCGCCTCGTCGTCGTCGTCGTCACCGGCCCTCGGCCCCGGGACCACCGTGAGGGGGACCAGCAGGTCGGCGGCCCAGCGGCCGGCCAGCGAGCCCTCGGGCCAGCCGAGCAGCGCGGCCACGCCGGGCCCGGTGGCGGTGATCCGCAGGTCGGCGTCCAGCACGAGCACGGCGAGCGCCGCGGTGCTCCGCAGCAGGCAGCCGATCAGCGCGGCGTCCGAGGACGTCGGCGAGGCCGCCGCCGGGGGGCTGTCGAGCACGGGACCTCCAGGACGGCGTGTCGCAGACGGTCGTCTGCGACACGTGTTCATCGGCGTGCGTGACCTCCGGGTTGATCTCCCGGGACCGGGTTGTTGGGCCGTCCGAGGGCCGCGCCACCCCTGATCACCCATACTCGCGGGGTGGAAGGCCCCGCGACCCCGGTGACGGCGCCGGACGCCGTGCCCGACCACGACCTCGCCCGGGCCCGCCTGGAGGTGGCCACGGAGGCCGCCCAGCTGGGCCTGTGGGAGTGGGACCTCACCACCGACGCGCTCCAGTGGGACGCGCGCAGCCGCGCCATGTACGGCCAGAGCGACATGCCGCTGAGCGGCCTGGTCAGGGACATCGACCGCACCATCCACCCGGACGACCAAGCCCCCCTGGCCGCGCTCCTGGAGCGCGCCATCGAGCGCAAGGGCACCCTCGAGGCCGAGTTCCGCACCGTGCAGCCCGACGGCTCCGAGCGGGTGCTCTACGCCCGCGGGCAGGTGCTGGTGGACGCCCGCGGCGACGCCGTGCGGATGGTGGGCACCAACGCCGACGTCACCGAGCTGCGAGCCGCGCAGCGCCAGGCCGCGCAGGACGCCGAGCGCCTCGGGCGCCTGGTGGACGTGGCCCGGGCTCTCGGCGACGCCGCGTCGGAGCAGGACGTGCTGCGCGTCGTCGACGAGGCCGCCACGAGCGTCTTCGGCGCGTCGGTGGCGGCGCTGGTGCTGCAGGCGCTCCACGAGGGACGGCCCGCGCTGCGCACCCTGACCGCCTCCCCCGGCGCCGGCGCCACCGCCGCGGAGCTGCCCGCCGACGCCCCGCTGCCCGCCGCGCACGCCGCCACCACCGGGACGAGCTGGTTCGTGCCGGCGCGCGACGAGGCCCCCGAGGCCTTCACCGCCGGGCTGCAGGCGTGGGCGGCCTCCGGCACCGACGCCGTGGGCTGCGTGCCGCTGGTGTCCGACACCGGGGTGTTCGGCGCGCTGTCGGTGGGCTTCCCCGGCCCGCAGCGGTGGCGGCCGGCGGACCAGCAGCTCCTCACCACCTTCGGAGCCCTGACGTCGCAGGCGCTGCGGCGCATCTGGGCGCGCGCGGCCGAGCTGAGGGCCCTGCACGCGGCGCGGCGCTCCGCCGCCCAGCAGACCGCGCTGGTGGCGCTCGCGCAGTCCCTGGAGCTGGCCGAGTCCGAGGAGGAGGTGCTGGCGGTCGTCTCCGGCGGCGGGGTCAGCCTGCTCGGGGCGCGCGGCGCGGTGCTCTGCCTGCGCGACGGCGGCGAGCACGGCGGCGAGCAGGACGGCGCGGTGCTGCGAGCGCTCACCACCAGCTTCTTCGCCGACACCGTCCAGGCCGACGTGGCGGAGCTGCCGGTCGACTTCCCCCTGCCCATGGTCGACGCCGCCAGCAGCGGGCGCGCCCACTTCCTGCGCGACCGCGACGCTGCGCTCCGGCTGTTCCCGGGGCGCGAGCAGGTGGTGGCCGAGCTGTACGAGGCCGCCGGCACGCACGCCTCGGCAGCCCTGCCGCTCACCGACGCGGGGGCCGTGGTGGGGTCCCTGGCGGTGGCCCTGGACGGCGACCACGTGTGGACCGAGGACGAGCGGGCGCTGCTGCAGGCCTTCACGTCGCTGACGGCGACGGCGCTCTCGCGGATCCACGCCCAGCAGGCCGAGCGCGCCGCCGGCGCCGCGGTCCGCCGGTTCTCCGAGACGCTGCAGCGCAGCCTGCTGACGCGGCCGCCCGAGCCCGACCACCTGCACCTGGCGGTCCGCTACCTGCCGGCGGCCACCGAGGCCCAGGTGGGCGGTGACTGGTACGACGCCTTCATGGTGGGCGACGGCGCCACGAGCATCGTGGTGGGGGACGTCACCGGCCACGACCGCGACGCCGCCGCCGCCATGGGCCAGCTGCGCAACCTCCTGCGCGGCATCGCCCACGTCAGCGGAGCGGAGCCCGCTCAGGTGCTGGGCAGCCTCGACGCCGCCGTGCGCGACCTCGACGTGGGCGCCATGGCCACCGTGGTGCTGCTCAAGGTGGAGCAGACCCCCGCGATGCGCGCGCGCGGGGAGCGGCTGCTGCGCTGGTCCAACGCGGGGCACCCGCCGCCGCTGCTCGTGGGG
The DNA here is from genome assembly GCF_006335115.1 of Streptomyces sp. NP160. Classification (GTDB taxonomy): domain Bacteria; phylum Actinomycetota; class Actinomycetes; order Actinomycetales; family Quadrisphaeraceae; genus Quadrisphaera. The sequence continues at coordinate 100,259 of NZ_VDMJ01000014.1, read as the reverse complement.
CCCGACGGCCGGGCCCGCTACCTGGAGAGCGACCCGGACCTGCTCATCGGGCTGGCGCCGGAGGTGCCGCGCACGGAGCACGCGGTGCCGTTGGAGGCGGGGTCCACGCTCATCGTGTTCACCGACGGCCTGGTGGAGCGCCGCGGGGCCTCGCTGGAGCAGGGCCTCGACTGGCTGGCGCGCACCGTCGAGGCGCTGCACGACCGGACGGTCGAGGAGATCTGCGACGAGCTCCTCACCCAGGTCGGCGGCCGGGTGGAGGACGACGTCGCCATCGTCGCGCTGCGGGCCTACCCGGAGGACGAGCCCAGGCCGGCCGAGGCCGGGCCCGTCATCTCCCCGGTGGGCGCTCCCGGCTGAGCCGGTGGCCGCCACCGCCGGGCGGTGGCCAGCAGCTCGGCGGAGATCGCCGCCGCCGGGGCGGGGCGGGCGAACAGGTAGCCCTGGGCCACGTCGCACCCCAGCGCGCGCAGGGCACGGGTCTCGGCGGGGTCCTCCACGCCCTCGGCCACCACCTGCATGCCCAGGCGGTGCGCCAGGTCGATGATCGAGGCGACGAGCACCTCGTCCCCTCCCCCGCCCTCGCTGCTCGTCCCCAGCCCGGTGACGAAGGAGCGGTCCAGCTTGACCTCGTCCACGGGCAGCCGGCGCAGGTAGCTCAGCGAGGAGTAGCCGGTGCCGAAGTCGTCGATGGAGGTGGCCACGCCCATCTCGCGCAGCTGGGTGATGACGGCCGAGGCCGTCTCGGGGTCGGCGACGAGGGCGTCCTCGGTGATCTCCAGGCGCAGCAGGTGGGCCGGCAGCGCGCGCTCGTGCAGCGCGCGCGCCACGTGCGGCAGGAAGTCGGGGTGGGTGAGGCAGCGCGGGAAGGCGTTCACCGCGATCGGCACCTCGTGGCCCGACAGGTACCACTCCTGGGCCTGGTCCAGCGCCAGGTCCACCATGTAGGCCGTGAAGGAGTGGACCAGGTCGGTCGTCTCCAGCAGCGGGATGAAGTCACCCGGCGGCATGAAGCCGCGCACGGGGTGGTGCCAGCGCACCAGGGCCTCCACCCCCACCAGGCGTCCCCCGGCACCGCCCACCAGCCCGTCCGCCAGCCCGTCCGCCGGCCCGTCTGCGAGGCTGATCTTGGGCTGGTAGTGCAGCACCAGCTGGTCGCGCTGGACGACGGCGGTGCGCAGCTCCCGCGAGACCTCCAGGCGGGCGGTGCTGTGGTGGTCCATCGCCGCGTCGTAGACCACGGCCCCGCCGCCGCTGCGCTTGGCGTCGTACATGGCGATGTCGGCGTGGCGCAGCAGCTCTCCGCTGGCGGCGCGGGCGGCGGCGGCGCCCAGCGGCTGCTGGGCGACGTGCAGGGCCACGCCCGCCGACAGGTCGAGGTCGAGGGCGATGCCGGCCACGGTGGAGCGCTCCCGCACCTGCTCGCGCAGCTGCTCGGCGACGGCGCACGCGCCGGGGCCGTCGAACCCCGGCAGCACCACCGCGAACTCGTCGCCGCCCAGGCGCGCGAGCGAGCCGCGACCGCCGACCGCCTCCTCCATGACCAGGGCGACGCCGCGCAGCAGCTCGTCACCGGCGTCGTGGCCGAGGGTGTCGTTGACCTCCTTGAAGCGGTTGAGGTCCATGACCACCACGGCGAGGTCCTGGGGGACGCCCGTCAGCGCGGCGTCCAGCGCGTCGGCGAGGCCGGCGCGGTTGGCCAGCCCCGTCAGCTCGTCGTGAGCGGTGCGGTGGCTCAGCTGGGCCACCACCACCGCGGCCTCGCGGCGAGCGCTGCGCGCCCCGCTCCAGGCCATGAGCGACCCGGCGCACCCGGCGGCGAACAGCGCGGAGTGCACCGCGGCCGAGACCCACGCGTCCTCGCCGCTGTGGTCGGCGCCGAAGACCGCGGCGGGCCACAGCGTCCCCACGACCCCCAGCTGGAGGACGACGAGGCCGACCGCCACCACGAACGGCAGGACCATCTCGTACAGGGCCACCAGGGGCACCAGGACGAAGAAGACGAAGTGCGCCTCGGCGGCGCCGCCGGCCGCGCACACCACGAGCCCGGCGGCGGCGAAGCAGCCGGCGGACGTCGACGTCGCCCGCAGCCTGCGCGAGGCGCGGGGGTGCAGCCGGGTCCAGGGGCGCAGCGCCGCGAGGGCGGTCAGGGCCACCCACGCCGCCATCACCAGGAGCGGCACCCGGTCGACGACCTCGGAGGTGGGCAGGCCGGGGACCACCACCCACACGGACAGGCCGAGCACGAGGCCCACCAGCACGCCGGTGACCCAGCGGTGGCGCCTCTCGAACACCTCGTCGGACAGGTCAGCGCCGCCGAGGCGCACCGCCTCGGAGCGGTCCGTCGCTCCTGCGCGCTGCGCAGGTCGCGGGGACGTCAAGCTCATGCACTGGTGATCGACATCCCCGGACCACCAGCCGAGTAGCCCTCTCGGGATACGGCCCCGGCCACCGGGGCCCCCCGGGCCCCGGTGCAGGGGGGCGGGCACGACGACGACGGGGGNNGTCCCCCGTCGTCGTCGTGCACCGCTCAGCCGCGCAGCAGCCCCCAGCGCACCGCGGTGGCCTGGGAGGGGGCCAGCGGGAGCCGCGGCACCAGCGTGGCGCCCACGGCGTGGTACAGGTCGGCCTTGCCCGGCCAGACCGTGCCGCTGGGGCGGTTGCGCTCGTCGAGCTGGTGGTGCCAGGAGCCGTCCTCGTGGTCCAGGACGACGTCGGCGACGTGGTCCCACCACAGGGCGTAGGAGTCCGCGTACTGCTGCTCGCCGGTCGCGAGGACCAGCGCCGCCGCGGCCGCGGTGGCCTCGGCGGGGACCCAGTGCATCCTGTCCCGCACCACGGGGGTGCCCGACCAGTCGGTGGTGTAGACGAAGCCGGGCAGACCGTCGACGTCCCAGCCGTCCTCCACCGCGCGGGCGAAGAGCGCCCTCGACGCCTCCACGAGGCCCGCCGGCGGCTCCTCGCCGGCGGCGCGCGCGGTGGCGTCGCCGTGCAGCAGCAGCCGCGACCACTCCAGGCCGTGGCCGATCGTCGCGCCGTAGGGCTTGAAGGGGTCGGCCTTCTTGTCGGCGTTGTACTCCAGCTGCACGGTCCAGGAGCTGTCGAAGTGCTCCGGCACGCGCCAGCCGTTGTCGCGGGACCACGCGGCGACCTTCGCGAGGACCGCCAGCGCGCGCCGGCGCCAGCGCGCCGAGCCCTCGTCGTCGCCGAGGACGTCAGCCAGCACGTCGGAGGCGGCCAGCGACGCCTCCACGGAGTGCATGGCGCCGTTGATGCCGCGGTAGTCGTCCAGGGACGAGAAGGACGTGTCCCAGGTGTCGACGGGCATGCCCGCGGCCTCGTCCCAGAAGCGCTCCTCGTAGACGGCCAGCGCCTCGCGGAACAGCTCCTGGGCGCCGGCGCGGCCCGCCGCCGTGGCCGTGGAGGAGGCCAGGACGACGAAGGCGTGGTCGTAGCAGGCCTTGCCGTCGGCCGGGGTGCCGGACTCGTCGAGCTTGCTGAACCAGCCGCCGTGCGCACCGTCCCGCAGGGGCGCCTCCCCGTCGGCGCCGCGCTCCGCGTCCCACAGGCCGGCGAGCGCCTCGTCGGCCAGGGTCCCGGCGCCGGGCACGCCCAGCAGGTGGCCGAGGGAGTACACGTGCGCCATGCGGGCGGTGATCCACGTCTGCACGCCGTGGCTGGGGTCGGGGTCGCCGACCTCGTCCAGCCACGCCGCTCCCCCGCCCTCGGCCGGGAAGAGCTGGCCGAAGGCGAGCAGGTCGCGGCAGTGCTCGTCGAGCCAGGCGCGGTGCGTGGGCTGCCCGAGCCAGCCCGGGAGCTGCTGGCCGCTGACCGGGCCGCTCACCGGGCGCTCCGGGAGAAGCGCAGGGTCACGATCTGGAAGGGGCGCAGGTGCACGGCAGCATCCTGGCCCTGCACCGCCTCCACGAGCGCGCGGGGCTCGGCCACGGGCCGCTCCAGCAGGTCGACCTCGGTGGCGCCGGCGTGGTCGAACCCGGCGACGACGCGCGCCGAGGCGCGGCCCCCGAGGGACTCGTACAGGCGGACCACCACGTCACCGCTGCGGTCCTCGGCCAGCTTCACGGCCTCCACCACGACGCCCTCGTGCCCGCTGAGCTGGCCCTCGAGCGCCTCCAGGCGCACCACCGGGGCCGCCGGCACGGCCCCGGCCGAGCCGCGCGCCTCGCGCACCGGCAGGTTGGCGCGGTAGCCCTCGCGGACGGCGTCGGCGATCCCGGCGCCCACGACGAGGCCGGCGCGCAGCCGGTGCTCGCCCTGGTCGGCGTCCGGGTCGGGGTAGACCGGAGCGCGCAGCAGGGACATCCGCACCGTGGTGGTGGTGCCGCCGTCCTCGCGGGTGGCGCGGCCGACGTCGTAGCCGTAGGTGGAGTCGTTGACCACGGCGGCGCCGTAGCCGGCCTCGCCCACGTGCACCCAGCGGTGCGCGCAGGTCTCGAACCTGGCGGCGTCCCAGCTGGTGTTGGTGTGCGTGGGGCGCATCACGTGCCCGAACTGGATCTCGCTGGCAGCGCGGTCGGCGTGCACGTCCACGGGGAACGCGAGCTTGAGCATCTTCTGCTTCTCGTGCCAGTCGACGTCCAGCTCGAAGCCGACCACCGGGCTGCCGGGCTCCAGGGTGATGAGCTGCTCGACGCGGGAGGAGCCGAAGCGGCGGACCACGCGGACCGCGGCGCGGCCGCTCGGGCCGGAGCCGTCCTCGACCACCTGCACGGACTCGGCACCGGTGAGCTCGGTCGTGTGGCGCTGGTAGTGCACGTCCACGTCCCAGGCGTCCCACTGCGTGGGGGTGTCCCGGTGCAGCGTGAGCAGGCCGCCGCGGGCGCCGGGGGGCAGCACCTCGCGACCGGCCCCGCCCTCGGCGGTCAGGTCGCGCACCGAGGCGAGCAGCCCGTCGGCGTCGACGACGACGCGGACCAGCCCGTTCTCCAGCACCGTCCCCTGTCCACCGGCGGTCGCCCGCTCGACGGCCACGGGCGCCGCGCCGGCGGCCGCGGGGGTCGCCCGCACGCCCGCGCCCAGCGCCGGGACGCCGGCGCGCTCGTGCGGGGCGGCGTTGAAGGCCAGCCGGTCCTCGCCGTCGCCGGCCAGCGCGGCCAGCGCGTCGGCGATCAGCGCCTCCAGCTCCCCCGCCAGGCGAAGGTAGTTCGCCTCGGCCTCGCGGTGCACCCACGCGATGGAGGTGCCGGGGAGGATGTCGTGGAACTGCTGCAGCAGCACCGTGTGCCAGATGCGCTCGAGCTCGTCGTGCGGGTAGGCGTACGCCGCGCCGTCCTGCCCGTCGGAGGCGGCCTTCAGGGCGGCGGCGGTGGCCCACAGCTCCGCCTCGCGCAGCAGGTGCTCGCTGCGGCGGTTGCCGCGCTTGGTGCGGGCCTGCGAGGTGTAGGTGCCGCGGTGGAACTCCAGGTACATCTCCCCGCTCCACACCGGGGGCTGGGGGTACTCGGCCTCGGCGTCGCGGAAGAACTGGTGCGGGTCGCCCAGCTCCACGCGCGGGGAGCCCTCCAGGCTGCGGGTGCGGTGCGCCGCGGCGACCATCTCGCGGGTGGGGCCGCCACCGCCGTCGCCGTAGCCGAACAGCAGCAGCGAGGTGTTGGCACGGCCCTTCTCGGCGAACTGCCGCTCGGCACGGGCCAGGTCCTCCGCGGAGACCTCGGAGTTGTAGTTGTCCGCCGGCGGGAAGTGCGTGTAGACGCGAGAGCCGTCGATGCCCTCCCACCAGAAGGTGTGGTGCGGGATGCGGTTGGTCTCGTTCCAGCTGGGCTTCTGGGTGAGGAAGTAGCGGGCGCCGGCCAGTCGTGCGATCTGCGGCATCGCGGCGGTGTAGCCGAAGGAGTCGGGCAGCCAGACGTCGAGCGGCTCGACGCCCAGCTCCTCGGCGAAGAAGCGCTTGCCGGCCACGAACTGGCGGGCCAGGGCCTCACCGCCGGGCAGGTTGGTGTCGGACTCCACCCACATGCCGCCCACCGGCACGAAGCGGCCCTCGGCGACGCGCTTCTTGATGCGCTCGAACAGCTCCGGCTGGGCGTCGCGCACCCAGGCGTACTGCTGCGCGCTCGAGCAGGCGAACGTGAAGTCGGGGTCCTCCTCCATGAGGCTGAGCACGTTGGAGAAGGTGCGGGTGCACTTGCGGGCCGTCTCGCGGGTCGGCCACAGCCACGCCGAGTCGATGTGGGCGTGGCCCACGGCCACGGTGCGGTGGGCGGTGGCGTCGGCCTGGGCGGCCAGCGCCGGGGCCAGGGCGGCGCGGCCGGCGGCGGCCGTGCCGGAGACGTCGTCGGGGTCGACGGCGTCGACCATGTCCTCCAGGGCGCGCAGCACGCTGGCGCGGCGGCTGGTGGCGGCGGGGAGCTGCTCGAGCAGGCCGCGCAGCGTCCACACGTCGCGGGTGAGCTCGTAGACGTCCAGGTCCAGCTCGACGACGTCGGCGGCGCGCATCCGGTACACCGGGTCGGTGCCCGCGGTCTCCTTCGAGCCCATCACCGTGGGCTGGAAGTACCAGTCGTGGCCGCCCTCGGCCCCCGACACGTCGGGGTTGGAGGAGGCCTCCAGCAGCACGTCGACGAGGGCCCCCGCCGCCGTCGAGCTGCCCTCGGGGGTGACCTGGGCCAGCGGCAGGTAGCGGTTGCGGGGGTGCAAGCCCTTCACGACCACGCCGTCGGGGCGGTAGGCGGTGGCCTCGGCCTGGAAGCCCGGCTGGATGGCCAGGTAGCCGAGGTCGACGTCGACCTCCACGCGCACGCCGCCGTCCTGGCCGAAGTCCGCCGGCACCTCGCCGGTGAGGCGGAACCACGTGGTGCCCCACGGCTCGCCCCAGGGCGTGCCTGCGGGGCCGATCTCGAACGGCGCGAACTCCTGCGCCGCCGCCTCGGCGAACGGCACGGGCTCCCCCGGCGCCTCCCACCGGGTGACGGTGAGCGGGTGGCGGCGCCGGTGGAGGGCGGGGACGATGCGCTCCCTGACGAAGCGCTCGACCCGCATCTCCACGAGGTGGGAGTCGTCGTGCACGGTGGTGGCCTTCCAGGTGGTGGGGGCAGGGGTGGTCTGCGGGCTCGGCGGAGCCGGGTGGGGCGCGCACGGCCGGCCGCTGGGGGCCGCTGACCGGCCGTGCGCAGTTCAGGGTGCGCCTGGGCTCATCCCTTCACGCCGCCGGCGAGGGCGAAGGAGCCGCCCGCGACGCGCTGCACGACGAGGTACAGCACGAGGACGGGTACGGAGTACAGGACGCTGAACGCCGCGAGCTGGCCGTAGGCCACCGCGCCGTTGATGCCGAAGAACGTGTAGATCGAGACCGCCGCGGGCTGGAACTCGGGGTTGAGCAGCAGCACGAAGGGCACGAAGAAGTTCCCCCACGCCTGCGTGAACACGAAGATGAAGACCACCGCCAGGCCCTGGCGCATGAGGGGCACGACGACGCGGGCGAGCGCCTGCATCGAGCTCGCGCCGTCCACCCACGCGGCCTCCTCCAGGGAGACCGGCACGCTGTCGACGAAGTTCTTCATCATCCAGATGGCCATGGGCAGGCTCGTGGCCACGAGGAACATCACCGTGCCGGGGATGGAGTCGAGCAGCCCGAGCGTCACGAAGAGGGCGTACACCGGGACCATCACCGCGGTGATCGGCAGGCAGCTGCCGAAGAGGATGACGTAGAGGAACGACCGGTTGAACCGCATCGCGTAGCGGCTGAGGGGGTACGCCGCGAGCGTCGCGACCGCCACGGTGATGAGCGCCGTGCTGCCCGAGATGAGCACGGAGTTCCACAGCGGCCGGAGCGTCAGCTCCCAGCTGAAGATCTCGGTGTAGTTGCTCAGCGTGGGGCTGGTCGGCACCGAGACGCTCACGGTGGCCGCGGGGTTGAAGCTCGAGAGCAGCACCCACGCCAGCGGGACCAGGAACGCGAGGCCGACCACCACCAGCACGACGCCGTTGGCGACGCGCACGCCGCGCCCGCGCGGTGAGGCCAGGCGCAGCGAGGCGGTCGGCCCACCGGGGACGACGGGCGCCGGAAGTTGCGGGGCCGGAACGGGCGTGGAGGGGGCGTGGGCGCTCATCAGTCGACCTCCGGCTTGAGGACCCGCACGTACACCAGGGCGAAGACCGCACCGACGGCGATCGTCACGACGGCGATCGCCGTGCCGTAGCCGACCTGGGCGAACTTGAAGGCCTGCTGGAAGGCCAGCACGGGCAGGGTCGAGCTCTGCGTGCCGGGGCCGCCGCCGGTCATGACCCAGATGAGCGTGAAGACGCCGAGGGTCTGCAGAGTGGTGAGCATCATGTTGGTGGCGATGGCGCGGCGCACCATCGGCAGCGTGATGCGGACGAAGCGCTGCAGGCCGGTGGCGCCGTCGATCTGCGCGGACTCCATGATCTCCGGCGGCACCTCGGCGAGCGCCGCGTTGTAGACCATCATCGAGAACGCGGTGCCGCGCCAGATGTTGGCCAGGATGACGGCGAACATCGGGAACGAGATGAGCCAGGTGGTCCCGCCGAGCCCGGCCCAGCTGAAGCCCGCGTCGAGCAGGGAGTTCAGCGTGCCGTCGGTGGAGAAGAAGGCGTACAGGGCGAACGCCGCGACGATCTCGGGCATCACCCACGCGGTGACGACCAGCGCGCTGACCACCGAGCCGACCCTGGCCGGCCCGTTGCGCAGCAGCAGGGCGATCGCCATGCCGAGGGCGTTCTGGCCGATGACGGCGCTGGCGATGACGAAGAGCAGGGTCAACCAGACCGACTGCCAGAAGTCGGCGCTGGAGAACAGGCGCGTGTAGTTGTCCGCGCCGACGAAGTTCGGGTTGACCGCCCGGTACCCGCTGAGCGCGGCGTCCGTGAGCGACCCGTAGAGGGCGTAGCCGATGGGACCGGCGAGGAAGATCGCCATGAGGGCGATCGCCGGGACGAGCGGCAGCAACCGCACCGCGGTGCGGCCGACCTCGTGGCGCTGCCCGGCCGGCCGGGGGCCGGGCTGGGCGCCCGCTCCCCGGCCGGTCGTGCTGTCGATGACAGCTGAGTCGGACATCAGGGCCTCGGTCAGCTCGCGGCCTGGGTGTTGTCCTCGCCGACGATCCCCACCAGGCCGTCGTCGTAGGCCTTGGCGGCGTCCGCGGGGCTCGTGCCTGTGACCACTGACTCGACCGCGGTCTGGATGTTGCCCGAGATCTGCGAGTAGTCCGGGGTGGCCGGGCGGAAGTTGGTGACCGGCACCAGCGAGGAGAAGAACTCGAAGGACGGGTTGTAGCCGGTGTAGGCCGGGTCGCTGGCGACGTCCTTGCGCACGGCGATCTGGCTGTTCTCGGTGTCGTACTTCAGCGCGTTCTCCTTGTTGAGGGCCACGCTGATGAAGTCGAAGGCGGCCTGCTTGTCGGGGGCGTTGGCGCCCACGCTCAGCAGCCACCCGCCGGACATGCTTGTGCTGCCGGGGGCCTGGCCGGTCTGGGTGGGCATCGGGGCGAAGCCCATCGTCTCCTGCCACTGCGGCCAGGCGTTGTCACCGCTGATCCACTGACCGGGCAGCCAGGAGCCGTCGATGGCGATGGCGATCTTGCCCTGCGGGATCTCCTCGGTGGAGACGCGCGAGCCCCACGTGGCGTCGAGCACCTGGTCCAGCTGCGGGCCGAGGCCCTCGGAGTAGACGGTCTGGTAGAAGCCCAGGGAGTCGGTGAAGCCCTTGGAGCCCGTCACCCACTTCTTGCTGTCGGTGTCGTAGAGGGTGTCGCCGGTGCCGTACATGAGCATCTCGAAGCCCTGCATCGAGGTCTGCTCGCCGCCGGCCTTGGAGGCGTAGATGTTCAGCGGGATGACGCCGGGCGCGGCCTGCTTGATGGTGCGGGCGGCGGTGAGGACGTCGTCCCAGGTCTTCGGCTGCCAGTCGGTGGGCAGGCCGGCCTGCTGGAAGATCGTCTTGTTGAAGTAGATGGCACGGGTGTCGGTGCCCATGGACACGCCGTACTGGCTGCCGTCGTCGCCGAGGCCGGCCTGCTTGGCCGTCTCGTCGAACTGGCTCCAGTCCTCCCAGCCCTCGAGGTACTCGTCGATCGGCGCGAGGTAGCCGGCGGCGGCGTCAGAGCGCACCTGGAAGCTGTCCTCGTAGATGACGTCCGGTGCGGTGTCGGCGCTGCGGTTCATCAGGGCGAGCTTGGTGAAGTACTGGTCCTGCTCGGCCTCGATCGGCATGAGCTCGACCGTCTTGCCCTCGTTGGCGGCCTCGTACTCCGACTTCGCCTTCTTCAGCACGTCGTCGAGCTGGGTGAACTGGCTCGTGCGCTGGTAGGCGACGGTGATGGTGTTCGCGTCGTCGCCCGACCCGCCGGAGGAGCCGCAGCTGGCGAGCGCCAGCGTCGCGGTGAGGGCGGCGGCGACGATCGCCGACCCTCGAAGGGTGCGCCTGTGGTGCATGGAAGTGGCTCCTTCGCTCACTCGCCGAGTCCACTGCGACTCGCGCTGGACGATTTCTACATCAATTGGAGATACCTGTGTCAAGAGCCTCCGGCGAGCCGTGACCCAGCCGTGACAGGACCCCGACCAGCCGGTCGGCGTCCTGCCCCGCCACCCACACGCCCGCTTCCTGCACAGCTGGAGGGACCACGAGAGCCCGCAGGTCTTGGCGGCCGGTCGGCTCGGGACGCTCGGCTCGCCGACCGACCGCCGAGGTCAGCACGCACTGCTCCCTCAGCGGCTGCGTCTCGGCGTCGGGGCCGGTGAGCTCCCGCAGGTCGTCGACCTGGCGCCAGCCGCGCTTGCCCCTGACCAGCTCCCGCGCGGCCGACAGGTGGGAGCGCTCCGCCCGGCGAGGGCCGCGGTGCGCTCCGGCCCGGGGTGCACCGCCGTCGTGCGCGTCCCCCGCAGGAGCGTCCGCCACCCGTCGGGGCGGCCCACCTCGTGGACGCGCGTGCGCGTCAGACCAGACGCCAGCAGCTGGTCGCCGCAGACCACGCCGCGCTGGGCGAAGGCGAGGCGCGCCACCTCCGCCGCCCCTGCGGGCGGACGACGTGCGGACCCCGGCGATCGACCGGCCGTCCCGGCGTCCGGAGCCGACGGGTCGCAGGATCTGCAGGCCGCCGCCGATCGGTGCGGCAGGCGGCAGTCCCGCCGCCGGCTCAGTGCGAGAGCAGCAGCGTGGCCGACCGCGGGCTGAACGCGTCCTCGAGCACCAGGCACCCTGCCCCGACGGCGGCGACGTCGGCGCCGACCACGGTGCCGCGCACCTCCACCGGGTGGATCGCCGCCGAGACCACCGAGGACCGCACGAGCGGCGGCACCACCCGCAGGTAGGTCCGCTCCAGCCGCGACCACATCGGCCCCCCGAAGACCACCTGCTCCACGTCGAGCAGGTCCACGAGGTCCACCGCGGCCTTGGCCGTCCGCCGCGCCGCGTCCTCCAGCAGGCCGACCGCGGTGGGATCACCGGCGTCGGCGAGGGCGCAGACCTCGGCGAAGGCCGACGCCGCCGACGCCCGGTGCCCGGCCACCACCGCCGACGCCTGGCCGCCGGCCGCCTCGCCGGCGTCGAGGTCCCACCGGCCCAGCCCCAGCCGCTGCGCCTCGTGCACCAGGTGCAGCGGGGCGCTGGTCTCCCCCAGGCACCCCGCCAGGCCGCACGAGCACTCGGCTCCGCCGCGACCGGTCACCAGGTGGCCGACCTCCCCGGAGTTCCCCGACGCCCCGCGGTGCACCTCGCCGCGCAGCACCAGCCCGGCGCCGACGCCCGTGCCCAGGTAGAAGAAGACGGCGCTGCCGGTGCCGCCGACCCCACCCGCCCACATCTCCGCGACGGCGGCCGCCACCACGTCCTTGTCGAGCACCACCGGCAGCCCCGTGGAGGCAGCCAGCAGGTCGCGCACGGCCACGCGGTCCCACCCCGGCAGGTTGGGCGGGTGCACGACGGCGCCGGCGGCGCTGTCGACCGGCCCCGGCGCCGCCACGCCCAGTCCCACGATGCGCTCGCGCTCGACACCGGAGGAGGCGATGACCGCGTCGACGTCGTCGGCCGCCTCCGCCAGCACCTGCCCGGGTCCCGCCCCCGGCCTCAGCGGCCTGTCGCGGCGGGCGACCACCTGACCGAGCAGGTCGAGCATGACCACGGTCACCACGGCCGGGTCGAGGTGGACGCCGATGGCGTAGCGCCCCTCGGGCTTGAGGCGCAGCAGCGTGCGGGGCTTGCCGGGGCCACCGCCCTGCTTACCGGCCTCCTCGACCAGCCCCTGCTCCAGGAGGCGGCGGCAGATGTTGGAGACCGTCTGCGCCGACAGGCCGGTGAGCACGGCCACCTCGACGCGCGAGAGGCCCGCGGCGTGCCCGCGGATCGCCTCGAGCACCACGACCTGGTTGTAGTCGCCGACGCGCGGGAGGTTGGAGCCGCGGCGAACGCGCGTCGCCGTCGTCCTGCCCGCTGTCACGGGCACAGCGTCGCACGTCGCGGGCCGCCCCAGGTCAGCGCGGTCACGCGGCCCGTCAGCAGGGTGGCGACCTGTCCACCAGCCGCGGCGAACGCCAGCGGAGCAGCCCCGCGCGCCCGTACCGTCGTCGTCGTGCTGGTGGAGGACGCCTGGGTGGTCGTGCCGCTCTACAACGAGGCCGCCGTCGTCGGTGACGTGGTCACGGGGCTGCGCCGCAGCTTCGCGCACGTCGTCTGCGTGGACGACGCCAGCCGCGACGGCTCGGGCGAGGTCGCCGAGCGCACCGGCGCCCGCGTGGTGCGCCACCCCGTCAACCTCGGGCAGGGCGCGGCGCTGCAGACGGGCGTGGACTGGGCGCTGGCCGACCCGGGCTGCCGGTTCGTGGTGACCTTCGACGCCGACGGCCAGCACCAGGTGGCCGACGCCCTCGCCATGGTGGAGCGGCTGCGCGCCGGCGAGGCCGACGTGGTGATCGGCAGCCGCTTCCTCGACGAGCGCACGCGCGTCGGCGCGCTGAAGAAGGCCGTGCTGCGCGCCGGGATCATCTACTCCAACGCCACCACGGGCGTGCGGATGACGGACGCCCACAACGGCCTGCGCGCCATGACGCGCGCGGTGGCCGCCTCGCTCGACATCACCCAGAACCGGATGGCGCACGCCAGCGAGATCGTCGAGCAGATCGGCCGGGGCGGCTGGCGCTGGGTGGAGCACCCCGTGGAGATCCTCTACACCGACTACTCCGTGAAGAAGGGCCAGTCGGTGCTCAACTCGGTGAACATCGTCACCGAGCTCATCTTCAAGTGACGTCGGCGGCGGCCGGAGTCGCCCGCCCGGGTGTCACCGTTGCTCTGAGTGTTGTGAACCGCCACGCTGGGTGGTCGACGACGTGCACGATGGCGAGGTGGAGAGCGTGCTGATCAAGGCTCTGCTGATGGCGGGCATCGGCGTGGTGGCGCTGCTGTTCGTCCGCGGGCACGCCACCGCCCGCCACCAGGCGCTGCGCCGGGTGGCCGTGGTCGGCTTCGTCGGGCTGGCGATCGCGTCGCTGCTGTTCCCGCAGACCTGGCAGTCCGCGGCTTCGGTGCTGGGCGTCGGCCGCGGCACCGACCTGCTGCTCTACGCCACGATCATCGCCTTCCTCGGCTTCATGGTCTCCTCCCACCTGCGCACCCGGGACCTGCAGCGCCAGGTCACCGTGCTCAGCCGCCGCCTGGCCCTCGACGAGGCCGCCGCACGCGCAGCCGCCCAGCTGGCGGACGAGCACGCCGCTGCCGCGCAGGCCGCCGCCCTGGCCGCTCGGGCGACGACGACGGCGGCCGCGCAGCTGGCGTCCCCGCCGGCTGCCGCCGCGCCGGCCGCACCCGTCGCGCCGACCGCCCCCGCGCTGCGGGCCGTGCCCGCGCCGCGCTCCGTCTCCGCCGGCTGACGCGCTCCACCGGCGCCCGGCGGCACCGCGCCGGGCTGGTTACCGTCCTCGCGTGGCCCACCGCAACGACCCCGAGGTCATCGCCCGGCTCCTGACCGCCCCCGGCCGCTGGGCCGTGGTGGGCCTGTCGCAGAACACCGCTCGCGCCGCCCACCGGGTGGCCGCCGGGCTGCAGCAGATGGGCCACCCGATCGTGCCGGTGCACCCGCGCGCGGAGGAGGTCCACGGCGCCAGGGGCTACCGCACCCTGGCCGAGGTGCCGGGGCGCGTGGACGTGGTGGACGTCTTCGTCAACAGCCGCCGCGCCGGCGCGGTGGTCGACGACGCCATCGCCGCGGGCGCCGGGGCCGTCTGGCTGCAGCTGGGCGTGGTGGACGAGGCGGCGGCGGCCCGCGCCGCCGCCGCCGGGCTCGACGTCGTGATGGACACCTGCCCGCTCATCGAGGTGGCTCACCTGCCTCGGTGACCCGCTGGCGCTGGACCCTCAGCGCGTTCTCAGCCCGAGCGGGCCTCCGGCGACCTACCCTCGGCAGGTGGCTGAGGAACCGCGCTGGGGACCCGCGACGACGTACCGCTCGTCGCCGGGGCTGCGCCGCGGCGCGCCGCAGCAGCGCTCCGGCTCCTCCGCCCAGCGGCCGGGCCGGGCCCAGCAGTCCCGCGGCGAGCGCGCCTACCGCGAGGACGGCGGCGGGACGGGCGGCCGGGGCGGCTCGGGTCGCGGCGGCCAGCCCCAGCGCCGCCAGCCGGCACCTCCCCCGCTGCAGGGTCCGGGCGTGCGCCGCAGGCGGCGGCCCGCGCGGACCGTCGTCGTCCTGCTCCTCCTGGCGCTGGTGGGCTACCCGCTGGCGCTGGGCGCCGTGGCCTACACGTCCGTCACGCGCGTCGGTGCACTGCCGGACTCCTCGGTCGCGGCGACGCCGGGGCAGACGATCCTCCTGGTCGGCTCCGACAGCCGCGAGGGCCTCACGCGCGACCAGATGGTGGAGCTGTCCACCGGCACCGACGTCGAGGGCAAGCGCACCGACACGATCATGCTGCTGCACCGGCCCTCCGGCGGTGGGCCGACCGTGCTGCTGAGCCTCCCGCGCGACAGCTACGTGGAGATCCCCGGGCACGGCTCCAACAAGATCAACGCCGCGTACGCGATCGGCGGGCCGTCGCTGCTGGTGGAGACGGTGGAGGGAGCGACCGGCATCCACGTCGACGGGTACGTGGAGACGGGGCTCGGTGGCTTCGCGAACCTCGTCGACGCCGTCGGTGGTGTCGAGATGTGCCCGGAGAAGGCCATCAAGGACCCCAAGGCGGGCCTCGACATCCAGGCCGGCTGCCAGACGATGGACGGCGCGACGGCCCTGGGCTACGCCCGCACCCGCGACTTCGACGCCAACGGCGACCTCGGCCGCGCCCAGCGCCAGCGCGCCATCATCGGCGCCGTGGCCCACGAGGCCGCCTCCCCCGCCGTGCTGCTCAACCCGCTGCGGTCGTTCCCGCTGGCCTCGGCCGGCGGCTCGGCGCTGTCCGTCGACGACGGCTTCGGGCCGGTGGACCTGTACGGCTTCGTCATGGGCGTGCGCGCCGTGGCCGGCGGGCAGGCGGTCTCGCTGAACGTGCCCGTCGCCAGCGCCAGCCGGCGCACCAAGGCCGGCCTGGTGGTCGACTGGGACGACGAGAAGGCCGCCCAGGTCTTCCAGGCCATCAAGGACGACGACACCGAGTCGATCCGGGCGATCGCCGCCTCCGAGGCCACCGGCTCCGCCACCAGCGCCAGCTCCTGACCGCCCTCCTCGCTGGCACGGGGTGGCCCTGTGCCCGTAGGACTGGCACAGGGCCACCCCGTGCCAGTCCGGGACTGGTGCAGACGCACCCACCTCAGGTCGCACTAGCTCAGGACGACGACGGGCAGCGCCCGGCCCGGGCTCGCCGACGGCCGATCGCCGGGGTCAGCAGCCCGGCGTCGGCTGCAGCGCGGCCGGGCCGAGCGCCCGTCGTCGTCGCGAGGCCGACCGGCGAGGACCGAGGTGTTCCGCACCAGTCAGTCGGTGGCACGGGGTGGCCCCGTGCTCGTTGGACTGGCACAGGGCCACCCCGTGCCAGTCAGGCAGGGGCGCCGGAGCGCGCGGCGGCGGGAGGACCGGCGGGTCGCGGCTCCAAGGGGGGGGTGGGGCCGCGACCCGCCGGGGTCTGCGGGGCTGCGCGTCAGGTGGTCGCGGAGCCCAGGTCGGTGCTGGCGCTGCTGGAGGAGACCGGCGGAGCGGGCGCGGTGAGGTCGTAGACGGTGGCACCACCGACCACCTCGGACGTGAAGTGCGCCTCCACCCACGTGCGGATCTGCGTGGAGTCGCGCTCGGCGGTGCCCCCACCGCCGGTGAAGCCGCCCGCGGTGGCGCTGGGGATGAAGTAGTGGACGTCACCGTCGGCGACGTACCGCTGGAACTGCGCGAGCGTGGGTGAGGGGTCCGTGCCGTTGAAGCCGCCGACGGGCATCACCGGGTCCTGCGTGGCCAGCTGGTAGCCGGCCGCGTTCTGCGAGCCGACGGTCGCAGCCACCCAGCGGTAGCGGCTCGCGTCCCGCTCGAGCACCCTGACCAGCTCCGCGCTGGGCCGGGTGGCGCTGAGCAGGCCGCCACCCCCGCCGCCGGGGCCGCCGAGGCCGCCGGTGCCGCCGAGGCCGCCGGTGCCACCCAGCCGGGGCAGGGCCTGGCCGAAGGGCGCCGCCTGGCCCCACGGTGGCGCCTGCCCGAACGGCACCTGGCCGGCCCCGCCGCCCCAGCCACCGTGACCGGTGCGACCGGGCTGACTCGCGTGCCGGGACCCGCCGGCGCGAGCCACCCCCGAGCCCAGCCCCCCGGACGCCGTCGGCCCCGCGCTCGGCAGCGACCCCGTGTGCGCCTGGCCGGCGGTGTCGACGGCGTAGGCGGTCGGCGCGGCCAGGGAGGCGACCACGGCGGCACCCACCACGGACAGCACCGCCGTGCGGGCCAGCCGCGGCAGCTCGGGCAGCGCCCGCAGCACCACGAACCCGGGAGCGGCGGCCAGGCCCACCACGAGCACCAGCCACTTCAGGGC
Source organism: Streptomyces sp. NP160 (assembly GCF_006335115.1). Classification (GTDB taxonomy): domain Bacteria; phylum Actinomycetota; class Actinomycetes; order Actinomycetales; family Quadrisphaeraceae; genus Quadrisphaera. Next base: position 83,357 of record NZ_VDMJ01000014.1, on the reverse strand, counting down.
CGGGTAGTACTCCGGGCTGCGGGTGAGCAGCACGAACGCCCACGCCGCGGTGAGCGCGGTGGCGAGCGCCAGCGCCGCGGCGCCCAGCCACGTGCCGCGGACCCGCCACACCACGGCTGCACCGAGAGCCACCACCGCGGCGACCGCCGGGGCCAGCGCCACCGTGTAGTAGGGGTGGAAGATCCCGGACATCCAGCTGAACACCAGCCACGTGGTGACCAGCCACGTGCCCCACAGCCCCAGCGCCGCGCGCAGCGGCGACGTCCGCGGCGCCCGCCGCAGCACCCACAGCGCCGTCGCGCCGAGCACCAGCGCGGCGGGCACCAGCCACGCCACCTGCCCGCCGAATGCCGTGCCCAGCAGCCGCAGCGCGCCCGTCTCGCCCCAGTGCCCGAACCCGGTGGGGCCGACTGTGGTGCCGACGGACCCGGTCTCCTGCCCGGTGAGCCGGCCGAAGCCGTTGTAGCCGAAGGTGAGCCCTAGGAAGCTGTCGTCCTGCGACCCGCCGACGTACGGTCGCGAGCCTGCCGGAACCAGCTCCACCACGGCCACCCACCACCCCGCGGAGACCAGCGCGGCCAGCCCCGCGGCCAGCAGCTGCCCCACCCGGCGCCCCACCGGCGGCCGGCCGGCCAGCAGGTAGGCCGCCCCGAAGGCGGGCACCACGAGCAGCACCTGCAGCTGCTTGGTGAGGAACCCCAGCCCGACGAGCACCCCGGCGAGCAGCAGCCAGCGCGTCTGCGCCGAGGTCCGTGTCGCCTCCACGGCCCTCAGGACGGCGACGGCGGCCCCCGTCATGAGCAGCACGAGCAGCGCGTCGGGGTTGTCGTAGCGGAACATGAGCGCCGCCACCGGGGTCACCGCCAGCGCGAGGCCCGCCAGCAGCCCGGCCGGCACACCGGCCACCCGCCGCACGGAGCCGTGCAGCAGCCACACCGAGGCGACGCCCATGAGCGCCTGCGGCACGAGGACCGACCAGCTGGACAGTCCGAACAGCCGCACGGACAGCCCCATCACCCACAGCGAGGCGGGCGGCTTGTCGACGGTGATGGAGTTCCCGGCGTCGGAGGAGCCGAAGAAGAACGCCTCCCAGCTGCGCGACCCGGCCTGCGCCGCGGCGGCGTAGAAGGCGTTGCCCCAGCCGGACCCGCTGAGGTCCCACAGGTAGAGCAGGGCCGTTCCCACGAGCAGCCCGAGCAGCGCGGGGCGCGCCCACGCCGGGTCCTGCTCGCGGCCGCGCCACCAGCGCGCCACCGCGGTGGAGGACGCGGGCGCCTCGGCGCGCGGTGCGGCGCTCGAGGCGGAGCAGGTGGAGGTCATCGGTCAGCGCTCCCGGTCCCGACGGCGCCGGAGCCGCTCGCCGTGCAGCGGCGCGCCGCGGCGCGAGGTCTGGTGGGAGCGTCCGCCCGGAGGCTGGGGGCGCAGTCGGGGCGGGCTGGGAGCGCGCTGCGCGTCGTCGTCGTCCTCCGGGAGCCGACAGGACGACGACGAGGGGCCCCGCCGGCTGGTGCGCCGGCGGGGCCCCTCGTGGAGCGCTCCTGCAGATCAGGTGGTGCGCAGGTCGCCGTTGAGCCCCTGCGGGTAGAAGCCGCCGCCGGAGACCCCGGCCGCCCCGTTGAGGTAGACGATGTTGAGCACCTGCTGCGGCGTGCGGCCGTAGGCGATGGCGTCGCCGTCGGCCGGCACGATGTTGGCGCTGGCGCCGCCGTCGGGGGTGAGGCCCTGGTCGAGGTCGGTGGAGCCGTCCACGGCGTCGCGCACGTCGGAGATCTTCTGCGCGATCCCCTGCACGTCCGCGCCCAGCTCGAACAGCGCCGACCGCACGATGCCCGCGTGGTAGGCCTCCACCGCGAGGATGCCGGCCGCCGCCTCGAGGTAGGTCTTGTTGCTGATGAGCGGGGCCGCGCCCTTGTAGGCGGTGACGCCGACGTCCTCGAAGATGAAGGCGCCGAGCAGGAAGTTGACGTCGTTCGCGAAGGGGTCGAAGGTCTCGCCCTGCTTGATGACGCCGGCGGCCACGGCCGCGGCCGTGAAGGAGGCCTTCAGGTCGATCGCGGGGCGCGAGACCTTGGCGCCGCCGAGGGCGGTGCGCAGGAACGCGACGTGCGCGAGCTCGTCCTTGGCGATCTCCTCGGCGTACTGGCGGACGGCGCGGTCCTTGAACAGCACCTTGCGGCCGCCGGTGACGCCGCCCATCTTCCCGTTGCCGTCCGCCATGGACTGGGTGAGCCCGTGGCCGAAGGCGGCGTAGGAGTAGAACTCCGCCTCCAGGTACTCCAGGTTGAGCGCGAAGTTGAGCACCGTCGCGTCGCTGGGGCCGTCAGCGGCGTTGGCCGCGGAGGCGCCGGCGGCGCCCAGGGCGGTCGCGCCCAGCGCGCCCAGGCCGAGCAGGCCCGCGCCGCGGAGCATGGAGCGGCGGTCGTGCGCCGTCTCGCTGCTCCTGGTGATCATGTCGTTGACCAGTGCCTTGCCGAACATGGTGTCTCCGTCTCGTCAGCGTGTCAGGGGGTCTGCGAGGACGCGGCGCGTCACTGCGCGGCGTCGGTCGCCTGCTGGGCCGCCTTGTCGGACACGGCGCTCTTGCCACCGAAGATGAAGCCCGGACCGGTGAAGTCCACGGCGTGCTTCTTGAGGTAGTTCGCCGTGGGAGCGCCGATGTCGTCGGGCGTCCAGGTGTAGAGGATCGGGATGCCGTAGTAGCCGGCCAGCGCCGAGGCGGACAGCGCGTCGACGGCGTTGAGGTTGGCCCCGCCCACCAGCGCCGCACCGGCGTAGGTGAAGTTCGCGGTGGCCACCGAGTCCTCGGCCACGGCCACGGCGGTGCCCTGGCGGTCGTCACCGGCGAGGCGGCTGTTGGCGCCGAGGGCCTTGTAGGTGTCGTCGGAGACGACGGCCTTCCCGCCGAGCACGGTGCGGTAGCTCACGCCGAGCTCGTCGAGGGCGCCCTTGGTGGCGTCCGGCACGCGACCGGCCTCGGTCAGCAGGATCGGCGTGCCGTTGGCCCACGCCTGCGGCCCGACCGTCACGGCGTCGGCCAGGGAGGTGCCGGAGGTGATGTAGACGCGCTCGGGGGCGTACTCCCCGGCGGTCGCCACGGCGGCGGCGGTGGCGTAGCGGTCGTCGCCGCCGAAGCGCTTGACCGTGTAGTCGCCGGCGATGGCCATCTCCTGGCTCTTGGAGATGACGGCCTCGCCACCCACCAGCCAGACGCGCTTGGCGCCGAGGCGCTTGATCTCGTCACGGGTGGCCTGGGGAGCGGCGTCCGTGTCGGTGTAGAGGATCGGCGCGCTCTTCAGGCCGGCGAGGTAGGACGCCGAGAGGCCGTCGACCGTGCGGGACAGGTTGACGAGGACGACGTCGTCGCTGCCGCCGTTGGGGTACAGCGCCTTCGAGGACTCGACGGCGGTCTCGACGCGGGTGGCGCCGCCGGTGCGCTGGTCGAACTTCACGCCGGTCGCGGCGGACGCGGCGGACGCGCCGAGACCGGCCACGGCGAGGGCGGCGAGCAGGGTGACGGCGGCGGCGCGGGTGCGCCGGCGCTGCGTCGACGAGGTCGACGGGGTGGGGCTGGTCACGAGGTGCCTCCTGAGCGGGGTCTGCTGGTCTGGTGGGCTGACGACGGGTGCTGGCGCCGGGAGCTGCGCTGCTCAGGTGGTGGTCAGGCGCGCGTCGTCGTTGTTGGTGCCGTCGGGGAAGAACCCGCCCTTGGTGACGCCGGACGCGGGGTTCAGGTAGGCGATGTTGTGGACCTGCTGCGGGGAGCGGCTGTACGCGATCGCGTCCTTGTCGGCCGGCACGAGGTTGGCGCGGTACGCCTTCGGGTTCCCGGCGAGCACGCCCTGGTCGAGGTCGCTGGTGCCGTCGAGGGAGTCGCGGGCGTCGGAGATCTTGGTGGTGATCACCGCGACGTCCACGCCGAGCTTGTAGAGCGACCGGCGGACCAGGCCCGCGTGGTAGGCCTCGACGGAGAGGATGCCGGCGGCCGCGCTGAGGTAGTCCTTGTTGGAGATGAGGGGGGCGCCGCCCTTGTAGGCGGTGACGCCGAGGTCCTCGAAGATGAAGGCGCCCAGCAGGAAGCTCACCTCGTCCTTGAACGGGTCGAAGCTCTCGCCCGCCTTGATGACGCCGGCGGCGGTGGCGGCGGCGTTGAAGGCGTCGGTGAAGTTGATCTTCGGGCGCGCCACGGCAGCCGACCCGAGCGCTCCGCGCAGGAACTTCACGTGCGCCAGCTCGTCGGCGGCGATCTCCTTGGCGTACTTCGCCACGGTGCTGCCGGCCTTGAACGGCACCTGCGCGCCGCCGGTGACACCGCCGAGCGCCTTCGTGCCGGTGGTGAGGTTGTCCGGCAGCCCCTGGCCGGTGGTGGCGCGCAGGTAGTACTCCGCCTCGAGGTACTCGAGGTTGAGCGCGAAGTTGAGGATCGCGCCGTCCGAGATGGGCGCGTCGGCGGCGTGGGCGTCCTGCGCCCCGACCGTCACGGCGGTCACGGCACCCACCGTGCCGAGGCCGGCGAGGCCCGCGGCGCGGAGGAAGTTCCTGCGGTCCGTGCTGTTCTCAGCGCTGCGGCTGATCATGTCGACGACGAGCGGCTTCCCGAACACGGCGCCCTCTTCCTGCTGTCCGGGCAGCAGGCAGCGGCGTCCGCCGTCGACCCTGACCCGGTGGCTGTCCGGCGCCGCGACTGCTCTGCGGCACCCCTCCCCCCAGCGGGGACGTCAGTGACGCTAGGTGGCCGGTGGATCAGATCTGGGGACGCTGCGCGGCGTGTCGGCCGTGAGAGAGTTGTTCACGACCGGTTCGGACGACCGTTGCCGAAAGCGCCCATGACCTGCGCTTCCGTGACCCAGAAGTGGAGTTCGTCGCTGGAGGGACGGGAGATTGCCCTCTCCCTGTCTCCACTCCGGCCTACGTCGTCATCACCGAGAGTGATGCCGGTCAGGAAGTGCGGAGCTCCCGCAGCCGGGCGCCCTTGGCGTGGGCGACGTCGCGGAGGTCGCCCTGGAAGGCGGCCATCGCAGTGCGCAGGCGCTCAGCGAGCTCACCGTCCCCGGCGGCGAGGACGCGGACGGCGAGCAGCCCCGCGTTGCGGGCACCGCCGATGCTGACCGTCGCCACGGGGACGCCGGCCGGCATCTGGACGATGGACAGCAGCGAGTCCATGCCGTCGAGGTGCGCCAGCGGCACGGGCACCCCGATGACGGGCAGGGGCGTGACGGCGGCGAGCATCCCCGGCAGGTGGGCCGCCCCTCCGGCACCGGCGACGAGCACGCGCAGGCCGCGGCCGGCGGCCTCCTGCCCGTAGGCGATCATCTCGGCCGGCATGCGGTGCGCCGAGACGACGTCCACCTCGTGCGGCACCCCGAACTCGGCGAGCGCCTCCGTGGCGGCGCTCATCACCGGCCAGTCGGAGTCGGAACCCATGACGACGCCGACCAGCGGCTCCTCTGACGTGCTCACGGGCGACACCCTCCCACCCCGCTCAGAGGCGGCGCGGGTCCACCTCGACGCCTCCGATGTGGACGTCCACCTCGACCACGGCCTCCGCGGCGGAGCCGAGCGCCTCGACCCCGAGCAGCGCCTCCAGCGCCGCAGCGGTGCGCCGGCGCACCTCGTCGGCCACACCGAGGAGCGGAGAGCCGTAGGCGGCGACCACGGAGACGGTCACCCGCTCCAGCCTGTCGTCCTCCCCCGTGGCCAGGCGGACGGCGTCCGCCGAGGCGTCGGGCAGCGGGTCCAGCGCCCGCCGCACCTGCGCCACCACGCGCTCGGAGGCCACGGTGAAGCTGCCGGCGCCGTGGACGGCGCGGACGGGGGTGGAGGGGCGGAAGGCCCTCATCGCGGCGGCGACGACCTCGCCGCGCACCTGCTCCCAGCCGTGGTCGGTGTGCTGGCGCATGGCGGCGGTCGCGGCGGCCAGGCGCTCGGCGCCGAGCGCAGAGCCGAGCGCGGACCCCTCGGGTGACGCGTCGGCCGCGCGGCCCGCACCAACGGGCCCACCGCCGGTGGGGAGCTCCTCGCCCGTCATCGCCAGTCCTCCATCGCGACCTCGAGGGTGGCGCGCGCCCTGGAGAGGCGTCCGCGCACGACGTCCGGCGTGGTGGCGCTGACCTCCGCGATCTCCGCGTAGGACAGCCCCTCCACCTCCCTGAGCAGCCACGTCGACCGCTGCCCCTCCGGGAGTCTGCCGAGAGCTGCGTCCAGGGCGCGCACGAAGTCCTCCATCTCCACGATCCGGGCGGGGTCCCCAGCCGGGCTCGCGCCCACGCGGGTCCGCAGCTGCTCGTCGTCCACCGGCTTCGGGGTCTTGCGCAGGTGGCGGCTCTGGTGCCGTCGCACGGCGTTGGTCACCAGGGTGAACAGCCACGTCCGGATGGCCGCCCGCCCCTCCCACCCGGGAAGGCCGCGCCAGGCGTCGGCGAAGGCGTCCTGCAGGCAGTCGGCGGTCTCGCTGGGGTCGTCGAGCATGCGCGAGGCGTAGCGGTGCAGCGCCGGGCCGTGCCGGTCGACCAGCTCGGCGAAGGCGTCGCGGTCTCCGACCCGGGCGCGGCGGGCGAGCACGTCGTCGTCGACAGGTGACGGCCCGTGCCCCTCCGTGGCGTCGCTGCCCGCGGGCGGGCGGTCGTCGTCGGCGGTGATGGCGAGCTCCTGCGGGTCGTGGCTCGACGTCCGAGCCGGGTGCTGGGAGCAGATCACCGCCGTCCGGGGGCGGCAACCGGAACTCGTCGTGCGCGATCCGAACGGCTGGTGCACGCTCTCTCCGAGGTCGTCGCGATCTGTGATCCAGGTCACACAAGAGGGACCGTGACGATCCGGCACCCCCTGACTCTCACCTGTTGTCGCGCACTTCGGGCACCACCCGGAGCGGGCGCGGGAGAGAACCGCCGACACGGCCGCGAGGCCGACGAAGGAGAGGACGAAGAAGATGTCCACCACCACCGAGAAGACCAGCAGCGCCGTCGTGAGCTCGGCCAAGCCGGGCGCGCTGAGCAGCACCCAGGGCTCGACCACCATCGCCGACACCGTCGTGTCGAAGATCGCCGGCATCGCCGCCCGCGAGGTCAACGGCGTCTACAACCTCGGCGGCGGCGCCTCCCGCGCCATCGGCGCCCTGCGCGAGCGCATCCCGGGTGCGACCACCAACCACTCCCAGGGCATCTCGGTGGAGGTCGGCGAGAAGCAGGCCGCCGTCGACATCGACCTGATCGCCGAGTACGGCGTCTCCATCGCCGACCTGGCCTCCGGCGTCCGCCGCAACGTCATCGCCTCTGTGGAGCGCATGACCGGGCTGCAGGTCACCGAGGTCAACATCGACGTCAACGACGTGCACATCCCGTCCGAGGACGACGAGGACGACGAGCCGGCCAAGCCCGCCCGGGTGCAGTGACGGTCCGATGACACCGTCCAGCCCCGCGGACCCAGGCCGCGTCGACCGGAGCGCCCGGGCCGTCGTGCCGGGTGAGGTCCTCAGCACCACGGACGACACCGTCGTCGAGGGCCGGGTCCTCGAGCCCGTCGACGTCGTCGCCGCTGCGGTGCTGGCAGTCCCCGGGGTGGCCGCCCTGCACAGCGGCGGCCCCCTCGGGGGGGTCGCCACCTTCCTGCCCGGTCGCCGGGTGGCAGGGGTGGCCCTGCGCGAAGACGGCACCCAGGTGCACCTCGTGCTGGAGTCGACCGCGGACGTCCGCGCCACGGCCGAGGCCGTGCACCGCGCGGTGGCCGCGCTCGGTCCCGCTGTCGCCCCGCAGCCGGTCCACGTCCACGTCGAGGACATCGCGGCGCCGGCGCCCCGCGCCTGAGCCGCCTCCCTGCGAGCGGGTCGCGACCGCCGACCCCAGGCACCGCGACCCGCTCGCACCCCTCACCACGACCGCCCTTCCCCAGGCCGGCGGTCACACCCACCGACTCGGAGGAGAACCCCCATGAACAACGCAGTCCCCACCTCCTGGGCGGCAGCCCTCGCCGGTCTGCTCCTGGCCATCGCCGGCATCGCGGGCGGCTTCGGCGGCCTGGTCGCCGCCCTCGTGCTGGGCGTGGTCGGCTGGCTCATCGGCGCGCAGGTCGAGGGCCGCGTCGACGTGCTCGGCGCCCTCGGCCGCCGCGGCCGCGGCTGAGCCGCGCCCCCGCAGCCCCGACACGCAGAGCTGAGGCCCCCATGAGCACCCTCACCCACGCCACGGACAGCGAGCAGCTGTCCGACCGGCTGGCCGAACCCGGCCAGCGCGGCTCCCTCCAGGTCTCCGAGCGCGTGGTGGTCGCGATCGCCCGCGCCGCCGCCCTGGAGGTCCCCGGGGTGGCCACCCCCACCCAGAACAAGAACGCCTCCAAGGCGTCCGGTGGTGTCAGCGGCATCACCAGCCAGATCGGCGACCAGCTCACCAGCGCCGTGGGACGCACGCTGCCCCGCGCCGCCGCCCAGGTGGCCGGTGACCGCGCCCGCATCACCCTCGAGGTCGCCCTGGTCTGGCCGCACTCCGCAGCCACCGTCGCCGCCGCCGTGCGCGAGCACGTCAGCGCACGGCTGCGCGAGTACGCCGCCGTCACCACCGACACCGTGGCCGTCACCGTCTCCGCCGTCGTGCGCGCCGAGCGCACCTCCACCAGCAGGAGGGTCCAGTGAGCACCCAGACCCCCACCCGACAGGGCGGCCGTCAGACCTCCCAGCAGGGCGGGGCGCTGCGCCCCGCGCCCCTGCCCACCGGCGCCGGCAGGATCGGCTGGCTCGGCCCGCTGCTGGCCGTCCTCCTCCTGGGCGTGGCCGTGGTGCTCGGCCAGGACGCGTGGGTCCGCCTCAGCGGCGGCGGTGCCAACGCCACCACCTGGCTCGGCTCGGTCATCTCCGGCCTGAACGGGCTCTCCCCGTCCTCGGCCCTGGCCGTGCCCGCCGCCATCGCCGTCATCCTCGGCCTGGTGCTCCTGCTCGCGGCCTTCTCGCGCCGCAGGCGCAAGGCCCTGGTCCTGCGCGGCGACCTGGGCGCCCACCTGACCACGCGCGACGTGGCCCGGCTGGCCTCCGGCGCAGCCCGCCAGGTGGACGGCGTCCTGGACGCCACCGCGTCCGCCACCCGCCGCAAGGTCGTGGTCGACGTGACCACCACCGGTGACAGCTCGACCCGCGGCGCTGTCCAGGCCGACGTCCAGCGCGCCCTGTCGGCCCTGGCCGACGCGCCGAAGGTCACCGTCAACGCCAAGGAGGCGAACTGATGAGCCGCAAGACCGCAGGCTTCGACCGCCTGGCCGTCTTCGTCGTGGGCGTGGTCCTCATCGCCGCCGGAGCCGTCGCGGGTGCGTGGGCCCTGGGCCTGCTGGCTCAGCTCGGCGTGCCCAGCTCGGCGGTCCCCCAGAGGATCTCGACCGCTGGCGCCACCGACCTGACCGGCCAGTCGTGGTGGGCCTACGCCACCGCCGCCGGCGCCGTCGTGCTGGGCCTGCTGGGCCTGTGGTGGCTGCTGGCCCACATCCCCCACCGCGGGGCCGACCCGCTGCGACTGCCCGGCTCCTCCTCCGAGGGCACCCTCACCCTGGACGGGGACGCCGCCGTCGCGGTGGCCGCGCAGGTCATCTCCGAGGTGCCCGGGGTGCGCTCGGCCAGCGGGAAGATGGTCTCCGAGCGCGGTCAGCTGATCGCCGAGCTGGACGTCACCGCTGACCCCGAGGTGGACCTCGTGGAGCTCGACCAGGCGATGGTCGCCGCCTCCGCGGACCTCGCCACCGTGCTGTCCAGGTCGGACGTGCGCGGCCGGGTGCACGTGGCCATCGCCCGCCGCTCCAAGGGCCTGACCCGCGTCGCCTGACCAGGCCCACCAGCACCACGGGAAGAGCCCCGGACGCNNGCGTCCGGGGCTCTTCCCGTCCCCGGGATCGGCGGCCGTCAGGGTTGGTAGGTCTGGACCCGTCCCGCGTCCCGCCGGGTCAGCGCCGCCAGGCGGGGCCGCAGCTCCTCCAGCACCGCCGGCACGTCCACGGTGAGCAGGCGCCGGTCGCGCACCACCACGCGACCGTCCACCACCACGTGCCGCACGTCGCCGGGCCGGGTGGCGTGCACGAGCGTCGCGGCCAGGTCGTGCACCGGCTGCAGGTGGGGCGCCGACAGGTCGACCAGCGCGACGTCGGCCCGGTGCCCGGGGGCGAGGCGTCCCACGGCCCCGCGGGCGGAGCCGGCGTCGGCGAGGTGCAGCGCCTGCGCGCTCTGGGTGGTCGCGTGGTGGAGCACCTGCCGGCTCGTCATCCACGTCGGGTCGCCCTCGCCGCCGAGCGACTTCTGCACCAGCGACGTCACCTCCAAGCTCGCCCACAGGTCGAGGTCGCCGTTGCTCGCCGCGCCGTCGGTGGCCAGCCCCACGGGCACGCCAGCACCGCGCAGCGCCCTGACGGGCGTGGTCCCGTGGGCCGCCTTCAGGTAGAACCGCGGGCTGGAGGCCACCCCCACGAGCCCGCGCTCCGCGGCCCTCGCCAGCAGCGGCAGGTCCGGCTCGACGATCCCGGTGCCGTGCGCCACGAGCAGCGGCACGTCGAGCAGCCCGGCGCGGTCCAGCACCTGCATCGGCGTCGCCCCGGTGCGCGCCACGCTCGCCCGCGTCTGCTCCGCGGTCTCCGCGGCGTGCAGGTGCACCGGCAGCTCGTGCTCGCGGGCCAGCGCCGCGAACGCCGCGAGGTCGGGCTCGGTCACCGTGTACGGCGCGTGCGGTGCGAGGCTCGTGGTGATCCGCCCTCCGGCGCCGCCGCGGCGTCGCAGGGCGAAGTCGAGCCCGCGCTCGCGCCCCGCCTCGCCGTCGGTGGAGAAGGCGGCCCACCCCAGGTCCGCGCGGGCACCGCTCACCTCGACGGCGCGGGCCACGGCGTCCATGTGGAAGTAGTGGTCGGCGAACGTCGTCGTCCCGCCGAGCAGCATCTCCGCGCACGCGAGCAGCGCACCCAGCTCCACGTCGCGCTCGGTGAGGTTGGACTCCATCGGCCAGATGCGCTCGTTGAACCACGTGTGGACGTCGACGTCCTCCGCCGCCCCCCGGAACAGCACCATCGCCGCGTGCGTGTGGCAGTTCACCAGCCCGGGGACGGCGAGGAGCCCGCGCCCGTCGACCACCTCCCCCGGCACCGCGCCGGAGCGGTCCGCGGGAGGGCCGACGCGCGCGATGAGGCCCCCGACGACCTCGAGGTCGACGCCCTCGGCGAAGCCGATCCCGCCGGGTCCCTCGTCACCGCCCAGGCCGTGCACCAGCGCGGTGCAGCCCTCGATGCGCAGGTCCACGCCCTGGCCGGGGCCGCCGGTCGGGCCGTCGGTCGGGCCGTCGGGCGGGCTCGTGCCGGGCGGGGGCTGGTCCACGCCCGGCACTGTGCCACCGCACCTGACCGCGGTCACCTGCGGCGCAGCCCCGGCACACGCGCCGCCGCGCACACCCCCCCCCCGGCCACGAGGCGACCACGCGGGGCGTCCCGGCCCGAGCGGCGGTCAGCCGTCGACCGTGCCGGTGATGTAGTCGGCGGCGTGCGCCGCGCGGGCGCGGACGGCGGCGAGGTCGTCGCCCCAGGCGGTCACGTGCCCGATCTTGCGGCCGGGGCGCACCGACTTGCCGTACAGGTGCACCTTCACCGCGGGGTCCCGGGCCATGACGTGCAGGTGGGAGTGGAACAGGTCGGGGTAGTCGCCGCCGAGGGCGTTGACCATCACCGTCCACCGGGCGCGCGGGGCCGTGGACCCCAGCGGGAGGTCGAGCACGGCCCGCAGGTGCTGCTCGAACTGCGAGGTCACCGAACCCTCGATGGTCCAGTGGCCGCTGTTGTGCGGCCGCATGGCCAGCTCGTTGACGAGGAACCTCGGGGCCGTCCCGTCCGGCTCGGAGCCGGAGGGCACCTCGAAGCCCTCCACGGCCATGACGCCCGTGACGCCCAGCTCACCGGCCAGGCGCAGCGCCAGCGCCGTCGCCTCGGCGGCGAGGTCGTCGTCGAGGTCCGGCGCCGGCGCGATGACCTCCCGGCACACGCCGCCCACCTGCACGGTCTCCACCACGGGCCACGCCGCGGCCTGCCCCGAGGGCGAGCGGGCCACCATGACCGCCACCTCGCGGGTGAACCGCACGGCCTCCTCGGCCAGCAGCGGCTCCCCCGCTGCCCGCTCCAGCCACGCCGCAGCCTCGTCGAGGGAGGCGAGCACCAGGACGCCCTTGCCGTCGTACCCGCCCCGCGGCGTCTTCAGCACCAGCGGCCAGCCGGCGCGCTCGCCGAAGGCTCGCAGGTCCTCCGCCGAGCGGACCTCCGCCCACGCCGGCCCCGCCACGCCCAGGGCGTCGAGGCGGCGGCGCAGGAGCAGCTTGTCCTGCGCGTGCTCCAGCGCGTCGGGGCCGGGCCGCACGGCCACGCCCTCGGCCTCCAGCGCGCGCAGGTGCTCGGTGGGGACCTGCTCGTGGTCGAGCGTCAGCGCGGCAGCGCCCTCGGCGAGCCGCCGCAGCGCGGCGAGGTCGTCGGGGCTGCCGAGCTGGACGTCCGGGACCACCTGGGCGGCGGACTCGCCCCCGTCGGTGGCCAGCACCCGCAGCCGGGCGCCCAGGCCCACCGCGGGCGGCACGGTCATCCGGGCGAGCTGGCCGGCGCCGACCACGGCGACGACGGGGAAGGTGGTCTCGGTGGCCCCTGCGGTGCCGTCGCGGGCGTCGCGGGCGCTGCTGGTCCGGCCAGCGGGCGTGTCAGCGGGCGTGGCGGTCACGTCCCCCGAGGGTAGGGGGTCGCCGCCGGCACCCGGCACACCGCTCGGCCCACCCGGCGCCCGGAGGGCGCCTACGGTGGAGGTGTGGAGACGGCGACCGGCGCGCGCGCCCTGCTGGGCCGCCTCTGGCGCGCGCACCGCCGCGAGCTGGGCGCCTTCGGCGTGGTCGGGGGGCTGGCGTTCGTCGTCGACGTCGGCCTGTTCAACCTGCTGCGCTTCGGCGGCAGCGGGCTGCTGGCGGACCAGCCCCTCACCGCCAAGGTCGTCTCGGCGTCGGTGGCCACGGTCTTCGCGTGGGCCGGCAACCGGTGGTGGACCTTCCGCCACCGCAACCGGCCCGCCGCCGTGCGCGAGCTGGCGCTGTTCGTGCTGATGAACGCGGCCGCCCTGCTCATCGGCCTGGCGGTGCTCGCCACCAGCCACTACGTGCTGGGGCTGCGCGGACCGCTGCCGGACAACGCCGCCAACCTCGTCGGGATCGCCCTGGGCACGGCGTTCCGCTACGTGGCCTACCGGCTGTGGGTGTTCCGCCGCCCGCGCGGCACCGGCCGGGCGGACCAGCCGCGCCCCGGCCGCGACACCGTCAGCGCCTGACGCCCCCGCGCCGCCACCCCCACCTCCACCTCAGGGCGCGGCGCGCAGGAACACCGCGAACGTGGCGGGCCTCATCCGCGCCAGCTCGAGCCGGCCGCCCTCGGCGGTGATGAGGTCGCGCGCCAGCGGCAGCCCCAGCCCGGTGCCCGAGGCGCCGCTCACCGACCGCTCGAAGATGCGCCCGCCGAGCTGCGGCGGGACGCCCGGCCCGTCGTCGTCGACCTCGAGCACCACCCAGTCCCCGCCCCGCTCGCTGCTCGCCCGCACCCGCACGCGGGTCGTGCCGCCGCCGTGGACGAGGCTGTTCTCCAGCAGCACCGCGAGCGCCTGCGCCAGGGGCCCGGCCCCCACCACCACCCGGACGGCCGGGGAGGGCGCGGACACCACCAGGTCGCGGCGGGCGCGCTCGTAGGCGGGGCGCCACTCCGCGCGCTGCTGCTCCAGCACGGTGGCCAGCACCAGCGGCTCCCGGGGGGTGCTGGCCTGCAGGCGGGCGCGGGCGAGGAGGTCGTCGACGACGCCGGACAGGCGCTCCACCTGCTCCAGCGCGACCTGGGCCTCGGCGGCCACGGCCGGCTCGCTGGTGGTGGCGAGCACCTCCTCCAGCCGCATGGACAGCGCGGTGAGCGGGGTGCGCAGCTGGTGGCTGGCGTCGGAGGCGAACTGGCGCTCCACGGCGAGGCGGGCCTGCAGCTGACCCGCGCTGCGGACCAGGGCCTGCGCTACCGAGTCGACCTCCTCCACCCCGCTGGGCGGCGGCGTGGTGGGCACCTGGCCGGAGCCGAGGCGCTCGGCGCGCTCGGCGAGGTCCTCCAGGGGCCGCACGAGGCGGCGGCCCTGGACCAGGCCGACGGCGGAGCCCGCGGCGACGGCTCCGGCGGCCAGGCCCGCCACGAGCACCACCAGCTGCGCGTCCGCGGCCCACAGGCTGCCCCGGGCGGCGGTGACGGTGACCGCGAGGCCGTCGGCGGTGCCCGCCCTGCCGACCACGCTGGAGCCGGAGGTGTCGGGCCCGGCGTCGACGCTGGAGCCGTCGGGCAGGTCCACCACCACGCTGGCCGGCCAGCGCCCGTCGCGCTGGGTGTGCTCCTCCAGCAGGGCCCTGTCGACGCGGCCGCCCACGGCGAGCCGGCTGCTGGCGGCGGCGAGGACGGCGTCGGCGCGCACCTGCACGCTGGTGCGCGCCTGCTCGGTCTGCAGCACCAGGCCGGCCACGCACAGCGGCAGCCCGAGCAGGAGGACGGCGAGGACGACGGCGGCCATCGTGGCCGCCTGGACGCGGCGGTGCACCCGCTGGCCCGTCCGTCAGTCGCGCTCGAAGCGGAAGCCGACGCCGCGCACGGTGGTGATGTACTGCGGGTCCCCCACCTCGTCGCCGAGCTTCTTGCGCAGCCAGGAGACGTGCATGTCGAGGGTCTTGGTGGAGCCGAACCACTCCGAGCCCCAGACCTCCTCCATGATCACCTGGCGGGGGACGACCGTGCCGACCTCGCGCAGCAGCACGCGCAGCAGCTCGTACTCCTTGGCGGACAGCGGCAGCGGCACCTCCACCCCGGGCTCCAGGGGGGCGCCGGCGTCGTCGACGTCCCCGGGCCTGGCGACCTTCCACGCCCGGCGGGCCGTGGGGTCGAGCCGCACCCCGCGGCCGACCAGCTGCAGGGCCGTGGCGTCGCCGCGGCGCAGCAGGGCGCGCACCCGGGCGAGCAGCTCGGCCACCCGGAACGGCTTGGAGACGTAGTCGTCGGCGCCCGCGTCCAGGCCCACGACGAGGTCGACCTCGTCCGAGCGGGCGGTGAGCATGAGGATCGGCACGGACACGCCGTCGGCGCGCATGCGGCGCGCCACGTCCAGCCCGTCCAGGTCGGGCAGGCCCAGGTCGAGCACCACGAGGTCGGGCTGGCGCTTCGCCGCGGCGAGCGCCCCGGCGCCGTCGCCCTGGACGTCCACCTGGTACCCCTCGCGCTTCAGCCCGCGGGCCAGAGGCTCGGAGATGGCCGGGTCGTCCTCGACGAGCAGCACCCTCTTCACACCGGCCAGGGTATTGACCGGCGCGCGTCCGGCGCGCCGCGCAGCGTCGGACGGGTCAGCAGCCGGGTCGGCAGCCGGGTCAGCAGCCGGGTCAGCGGACGTGGACGACGTCACCGGCCGAGACGGCCGTCGGGGCCTCCTGCGGATCGGCGCCGGCGCGGCGCACGAGGAGGCGCCCGTCGCCGTCGAGCCCCTCCGCGGCACCGCGCAGCCGGGCACCGCCGGGCAGGTGGACCACCACGTCGCGGCCGAGGGTGGAGCAGGCCTCCGCAGCGCGGGCGGCGAGCCCGCTGCCGGCGGGGTCCCCCCCGGCGCGCTCGAGGCGCCGCACCTCGGCCAGCAGCGCCCGGACGAGCGCCCGGACCAGCACGTCGCGGTCGGTGGTGGCCGAGCCCTCCAGGCGCAGCGAGGTCGCGGCGGTCAGCCCCCCGGCGTCCAGCTCGCTGCGCGAGGTGGTCGTGTTGACCCCCACGCCGACGACGACGCCCTCCGGCGCCCCGCCGGCAGCACCGGGCAGCACCTCCACGAGGATCCCGCAGAGCTTGCGGTCCTCCACGTGCACGTCGTTCGGCCACTTCACCCGCGCCGGCAGCCCGGCGACGTCGCGGACCACGCCCACCACGGCCACGCCCGCCAGCAGCGGCAGCCAGCCCCACGCCTCGACGGGCACCTGCGGGCGCAGCAGCAGCGAGAGCGCCACGCCCGAGCGGGGCGGCGCCTCCCAGTCCCGCCCGAGGCGGCCGCGACCGCTGGTCTGGGAGTCGGCGGTGAGCACGGCGGGCGCGGGCCAGGCCCCCGGGTCGGCACCCGCGCGGGCCAGCAGCTCGGCGTTGGTGGAGCCGACCTCCCCGACCACCTCCAGCCGCTCGAGCGGGCCGGCCGGCGCCAGGAGCGCCGTGCGCAGGGCGGGTGCGGCCAGGGGCGGGCGGTCGAGGTCGCTCCAGCGGCCGGGGCTCGTGCTCACCCGCCCATCCTCGCCGGACGGCCGCTGCGCGGTCGTCGTCGTCCTCCCCTAGCGTCGGGGGCGTGCCCACCGCCGCGCAGCTGACCGACCCGATCGCCGAGCACGGGGAGGGCCCGGTCTGGGACGCCGACGGCGGCCGCCTGCTCGCGGTGGACCTTGAGCAGGGGGACCTGCTGGCCGTCGCACCCGGGGGCGCTGCGAGCACGCAGCACGTGGCCGACGCGCTGGCGTGCGTGCGGCCCCGCCGCGAGGGCGGCTGGGTGGTGGCCGCGCGCCGCCGGTTCGCGCTGTTCTCCAGCGCGGACGACCTGCTCGCGGGCCGCGAGGAGCCCCGCATGCTCGCCCCCCTGTGGGACGACCCCGACCTGCGCTTCAACGAGGGCGGCTGCGACCCGCAGGGCCGGTTCTTCTGCGGGTCCATGGCCTACGGCGACAGCGGCAAGGGCGGTCAGCCCGTCGGGGTGCTGTGGCGGCTCGACCCCGACGGCAGCGCCCGTCCCGTGCTGGAAGGGCTCACCATCCCCAACGGGCTGGCGTGGAGCCCCGACGGGCAGCGCGCCTACCACGTCGACTCCCCGTCCGGGGAGATCGCCCTGCTGCACGTGGCGCCGGACACCGGAGAGGTGCTCGAGCGGGAGCCCTGGGTCCGGCTGGCCGACGCGCTCGGAGGGGACCCCGGGGGCGTGCCGGACGGCCTCGTCGTCGACGCCGAGGGCGGCGTGTGGGTGGCCCTCAACGGCGCCGGCGCCGTCGTCCGCCTCGACGCCGCGGGCGGTCTGAGCGAGCGCGTGGAGGTCGGCGTGCCCGGGGTCACCGCCTGCACGCTGGGCGGGACCGGAGAGGGCGACGACGGCACCCGCGGCGGCGCGGTCCTCTACGTGACCACCTCCACGCAGGGGATCGACCTCGACGCCCACCCGGCGTCGGGCTCGGTGTTCAGCCTCCCCGTGGAGGTGGCCGCCCTGCCGCCGCTGCGCTTCGGCGGCTGAGACCCGCTGGCCAGCGCCGGGGCGGGCGCGGCGGTGACTACCCTCGCGGGGTGACTTCGACGGCGGCGAGCACCCCCGAGACCTCCGGGCCCGACCTGCGGACCACCGCGGGCAAGCTGGCTGACGCCCGCGCCCGCCGCGAGGCGACGCTGTCGCCGGGCTCCGCGCGGGCCGTGGAGCGCCAGCACGCCAAGGGCAAGCGCACCGCCCGCGAGCGCCTGGAGGCGCTGCTCGACGAGGACAGCTTCGTCGAGGTCGGCGCCCACACCCGCGCGCTGTTCGGCGACCCGGCGGCCGGGCGCACCGAGCGCCCGCCGACGGACGGCGTGGTGGCCGGCCACGGCACGGTGGACGGGCGCCCCGTCGTCGTCTACTCCCAGGACTTCACCGTCTCCGGCGGGTCGCTCGGCGAGGTGCACGCCTCGAAGATCGTCAAGGTGATGGACCACGCGCTGCGCGTGGGCTGCCCCGTCATCGGCATCAACGACTCCGGCGGGGCCCGCATCCAGGAGGGCGTCTCCTCCCTGGCCGGGTACGGCGACATCTTCCTGCGCAACGTGCGCGGCTCCGGCGTCGTCCCCCAGGTCTCGCTGATCATGGGCCCGTGCGCCGGCGGCGCCGTCTACTCCCCCGCCATCACCGACGCCGTGGTGATGGTCGAGGGGACCTCCCACATGTTCGTCACCGGCCCGGACGTCATCCGCACGGTGACCGGCGAGGACGTCGCCATGGAGGAGCTGGGCGGCGCGCACACGCACAACGCCGTCTCCGGCGTGGCGCACCACATGGCGCCGTCCGAGGACGACGCCATCACCTGGGTCAAGGACTGGCTGGCGCACCTGCCCAGCAACAACCTGTCCGAGCCGCCGGTGCTGGCGCCGCTGGACGACGCCGACCCGCTGCTCGTCACCGACGCCGACCTCGAGCTCGACGCGCTGGTGCCCGACTCCGCCAACGTCCCCTACGACGTGCACGAGGTCATCGCGCACGTCCTCGACGACGGCGAGCTGCTCGAGGTGCAGGACCTGTTCGCGCCCAACGTGGTGGTCGGGTTCGGGCGCGTGGAGGGGCACTCGGTCGGCGTCGTCGCCAACCAGCCGGCGCGGCTGGCGGGCACGCTCGACATCGACGCCTCCGAGAAGGCCGCGCGCTTCGTGCGGCTGTGCGACGCGTTCGGCATCCCGGTCATCACGCTGGTCGACACCCCCGGGTTCCTGCCGGGCACCGAGCAGGAGTGGAACGGCATCATCCGGCGCGGCGCCAAGCTGCTGTACGCCTACGCCGAGGCCACCGTCCCGAAGATCACGGTGATCACGCGCAAGGCGTTCGGCGGCGCGTACATCGTCATGGGCTCCAAGCACCTCGGCGCCGACGTGAACCTCGCCTGGCCGACCGCCCAGATCGCCGTCATGGGCGCGCAGGGCGCCGTGGAGATCGTGCACCGCCGGACGCTGTCGGCGGCCGCCGAGCAGGGGCACGACGTCGCCGCGGTCCGCGCGGGGCTCGTGGAGGAGTACGAGGAGCGCCTGGCCAACCCGTACGTGGCGGCCGAGCGCGGCTACGTCGACGACGTCATCGAGCCGTCGGCCACCCGTGCCCACGTGGTGCGGGCCCTGCGGGCGCTGCGCACCAAGCGCGAGCAGCTCCCCGCCAAGAAGCACGGGAACATCCCGCTGTGAGCGTCTCGGGGACCTCCGGCCCCTCCGAGGACGACGTCGTCAGGGTCGTCGCCGGCGGGCCGACCGAGGAGGAGGTCGTCGCGCTGGTCGCGGCGCTGGCCGCGGCCGCCTCGGTCCGGGGCGGCGCGGTGGAGCCCGACCCGGGCCCCGACCTCTGGGCGGACAGGGCCGCGCTGCTGCGCGTGCCCCCCGCGCCGGGTCCCGGCGCCTGGCGCGCCGCCGCCTGGCGCCGCTGAGAGCCCCCGCCCGCTGGCCCCCGCCCGCGCGGAGCACCCGCGCCGCGGGGAGCGCGCGCTGTCGGTCGCGCCGACCGCCCTCCCGCAGGTGACCTCGGTCAGGTGCGGCGGCATCGCCGCAGCAGGTTTCCGCACCCGCGACCGACCCCGGTCAGTTCCAGCAGCATCGCCCCGGGAGCGCCCCGCCGCGACTGGCCTCGGTCACGTCCGGAGGTGACCGAGGTCAGCCGCGGAGCCCGCGAGCGGACGCCCGGGTCCGGCGCCGCAGACGCCGGGTGCGCGTCGCCCGGGCGGCTCCGGGCCCGGCGCGCAGCGACCGGGACGGTGGGCCGGGCCGGCCCTCGTCGTCGTCCTGGGCGTGCGCCAGCCCGGTCCGGGCGCACCCGCACCGGCCCCAGACCGGCACGGGGGCGGAGTGACGACGACGAAGCGCCGGGTCCGGCAGGCGGGCTGGCGCCCCGTGGACGGCGCGCGGGCGGCCACGGGAGGATCGGCGGGTGCCCCGCACCGCCCGAGCGCGCAGCCTGACGGCCACCGCCCTCGCCCTGCTCCTCTCGTCGACCTGCTCGCTGGTCTGCTGGCTGTGGCTGGCCGCGCCGGCGCTCGCCGAGCCGCCGCAGCGCCTCGACAGCGCCCTCACCGACACCGCGGGGGTGCTCGACCAGGCCTCGACGCAGCAGCAGCTGGAGGCGCTGCGCGACGCCGCGGGCATCGACCTGCACGTCGTCTTCGTCGACTCCTTCGACGGCGAGCAGGGGCCGGCGTGGGCGCGGCAGACCGCCCAGGAGAGCGGCCTGTCCGGCAGCGACGTGCTGCTGGCGGTGGCCGTGCAGGACCGGTCCTTCGGGTACGAGGGGTTCACCGGCGGCCGGCTCAGCGAGTCGCAGGTGTCCTCCGTCATGGAGGGCGACGTCAAGCAGGCGCTGGGCCGCAGCGACTGGGACGGCGCCGTCACCGCGGCGGTCAACGGCCTCGGCCGCGCCGCCGACGGCACGGGGTCGGGCTCCGGCTCCGGGGACGGCGCCTCGGACGGCGGCAGCTCCAGCGGGTCCGGGTTCCCCACCGGGCTCGTGGTCCTCGGGCTCGTGCTGGTGCTCGGCCTGGGGCTGCTCGTGCTGGGCCTGGTCTCCAGCGCCTCCCGGAAGCGCCGCCGGTCGGGCTTGGCCGGCGCACCGGGCGGACCCGGCGGACCGGGCGGCGGCAGCGCTCCGCAGGCGCCCCCGGTGCCGCTGCCCGAGCTGGAGCGGCAGGCGTCCGCCGCGGTGGTGGCCGCCGACGACGCCCTCGACGGCTCCGACGCCGAGCTGGGCTTCGCCCGCGCGGAGTTCGGCGACGCGGCCACCGCTCCCTTCGTGGCCGCCGTCGAGCGCGCCCGCGCCGAGCTGGCGCAGGCCTTCGCCATCCAGCGTCGCCTCGCCGACCCCGCGGGCAGCGACGGGAGCGGCAGACCCCTCGACGACGACGCCCGCCGCACGCTCCTCACGCAGCAGCTGCAGCACGCGCAGGCCGCAGACGCCGCGCTCGACGAGCAGTCGAACGCCTTCGAGGCCCTGCGCGACCTGCAGCGCCGCCTGCCCGACGTGCTGCCGGCGCTGGAGGCTGACCGCTCCCGCCTGGCCGACCGGCTGCCGGACACCCGCCGGCACCTCCTCGACCTGCAGGCGCGGTACGCGCCGGCCGCGGCGAGCAGCGTCGACGGCGACGACGAGCACGCCTCCCGCCTGCTCGACCTCGCCGCCCAGGGCCTGGCCACCGCCCGCGAGCGCCAGGCGGCGGGTGCCGCCGGCGAGGCGGCCGTGGCGGTGCAGGCGGTGCGCGACGCGCTGCGGCAGACCGCTGAGCTGCTCGACGCCGTCGACGCCCTCGCCCGGGACCTTCAGAGCTCGGTGGACGCGCTGCCCCGGGCGCTGGCGGAGCTGGACGCGGACCTCGCCGAGGCGCGCGCGGTGCAGGCGGCTGGTGGCGGGGCGGCCAGCAGCGACCTCGCCGGAGCGGTGGGCCGTGCCGAGCAGGCGGCGTCGTCGGCGCGCGCGGACGGTGCCCGGGACCCGCAGACGGCGCTGCGCCGCGTGCACGAGGCGGACTCCGCGCTGGACTCGGCGCTGGCGGGGGCCCGCGAGGAGGGCCAGCGCGCCGGCCGGGCCCGCGCCCAGCTGGAGCAGGCGCTGCCGGCGGCGCGCGCGGAGGTCGCCGCGGCGCGGTCGCTGGTGCGCACCCGCCGCGGCGCGGTCGGCGGGCAGGCCCGGGCCCTGCTGGCCGGGGCCGAGGAGCAGCTGTCCACCGCTGAGCAGCTGGCCGGCTCGGACCCGGTGCGGGCGCTGGCCGCGGCGCAGCAGGCGGACGCGATGGCCGAGCGCGCCCAGCGCGAAGCCGACGACGACCTCGACTCGTGGTCGGGCTGGAGCGGCGGCTACCGGTCCACCCCGACCAGGAGCCGGTACGGCAGCAGCGGCTCCTTCGAGGGCGCGGTGATCGGCGGCATCCTCGGCGGCATCCTGTCCGGCGGGGGCGGCGGCCGCAGCGGCGGCTTCGGCGGCAGCGGCAGCTGGGGCGGCGGTGGCGGAGGCTTCGGCGGCGGCGGAGGCTTCGGTGGTGGCGGGTCCTTCGGCGGCGGCGGGAGCTTCTGACATGAGCGCGACGACGCGTGACGGCGGGGTCGACGAGGCGCTGGTGCCCCTGCTCGCACCGGGCGCCCGGCTGGAGCACCTGGTGGGCGGGTCCACCTGGACCGAGGGACCGGTGTGGCTTCCCGAGGAGGGTCCCGGCGGTCAGGGCGTGGTCAGGTTCAGCGACATCCCGGGTGACCGGATCCTGTTCTACGAGCCGGCCACGGGCGCCAGCGGTGTGCACCGCAGCGGCGTGGAGCACACCAACGGGCGGACCCGCTGGCCGGGCGGGGGCGTGGTGCAGTGCTCGCACGGGCGCCGCCGCGTGGAGCTGGAGCGCCCCTGCGCTGACGGCCAGGACGGCGAGCCGGAGCTCACCGAGCTGGTCAGCCGCTACCGCGGGGCGCGGCTGAACTCCCCCAACGACGTCGTCGTCGACAGCCGCGGCTCGGTGTGGTTCACCGACCCGACCTACGGGCTGTTCCAGCCGGGCGAGGGCCACCCCGGCGAGCGCGAGTACGGCGGCTGCCACGTCTTCCGGCTCGACCCGGACGGCGAGCTGGAGGCCGTGGCCACCGACCTCGAGCAGCCCAACGGCCTGGCGTTCTCCCCCGACGAGCGGGTGCTCTACGTGGCGGACACCGGCCAGATCAGCGACCGCGAGGGCGACAGCGCCCACCACGTCCGCGCGTTCGACGTCGTCGTCGGCGACGACGGCCGCAGGCGCCTGACCGGCGGAGCCGTGCTGCACGTGTGCGAGCGGGGCGTGGTCGACGGCTTCCGCGTGGACACCGCCGGGCGCCTGTGGTGCTCCAGCGAGGACGCGGTGCTCGTGCTGGCGCCCAGCGGTGAGCTGATCGGGCGGGTCGCGGTGCCGGAGAAGGTGTCCAACGTCTGCTTCGGCCCCGACAACGCCTCCGGCGGCCAGGACCTGTACGTCACGGCCTCGACGTCGCTCTACCGCATCTCGACCGCCGTGCGCAGCGCCGAGCCCCGCTGAGGCCGCTCCGGACTCCCACGACCACCGTGGTCGTGGGAGTCCGGGGCAGGCTGCGGGTCAGCGGCGCATGCCGCTGAGCAGCTCCACCACCTGCGACTCCAGCTGGCGGGCGGTGTCGGCCAGGCCGCGCACCCGCCCGGAGGTGGCGCTGTCGCCGCCGTCCACCGAGGTGGCCATGTCGGCGATGACGTCGCTCATCTGCGCGATGGTCTCCACCACGCGCGTGATGACGGCGACGGCCGAGCCGCTGGCGACCTGCACCGCCTCGACCTGCTGGGTCACCTGCTCGGTGGCCCGGCCGGTCTGGTCCGCGAGGTCCTTGACCTCCGAGGCGACCACGGAGAAGCCCTTGCCGGCCTCCCCCGCGCGCGCCGCCTCGATGGTCGCGTTGAGCGCCAGCAGCCGGGTCTGGGAGGCGATGGAGTCGATGACGGCCACCACCTCGCGGATCCTGTCCGAGCTGGCCGACAGGTCCTCCATGGTCCGGCGGGCCGCGTCGGCCTCGTCGGCGGCGTGCTTGGCGGAGGTCGTGGCCTGGGCCGCGGCCGCGCTGAGCACCTGGGTGGCGGCGCCCACCTCGCGGGTGGTGGAGACCGCCGAGGCCTCGAAGTCGTCCGCCAGCGCCAGGCGGGCGGTGCCGGCCTGCGCCACGTCCTCCGCGGCGCGGCGCACGGCGTCCCCGCCGGAGTTGATGGTCACCGCCGCGGTGCGGAAGGACCCGGGCATGCCGCGCAGCAGGAAGCGGCGGTGGAAGCGGCCCTCGGCCGCCGCGGTCAGGGACGCGCTGGACTCGCGGACGAAGGCGTCGGCCACGTCGAGCGCGGCGTTGACCTCGTTGCGCAGCGCCGCCAGCTCGTCGGCGTGCGCGGCGGTGTCGAGACCCGGCACCGGGCGCACGCGCGCCTCGAGGTCGCCGGAGGCGACCGAGCGGCAGGTGCGGCGGACCTCGGCGAGCAGCGCGCGGTGCACGGCCAGCTCGGCGGCGGGGCCGCCGTCGCGACCGCCGCGGGACCCGCGGAGCAGCGGGCTCACCGGGCACCCGCCAGCTGCGGCTCGAGGGACCACACGAACTCGTCGTAGGAGCCGTGGGAGGAGGCCACGAGCCGGGCGAGCAGCTCGGCGCCCGCGGCCGTCGCGGCGCGAGCGCCGGAGTGGCGGGCCTCCTCGGCGAGGATCTGCTGGTAGATCGGCTTGATGGCGGCCAGGGCCTGGGGGTGGGGGCTGCGGCGGTTGGAGTGGTACCCCACCACCGCGCCGGACGCGTCGAAGGACGGCGTGACGTGGGCGAGCACCCAGTAGTGGGCGCCATCGGCAGCGAGGTTCACCACGTAGGCGAAGAGCTCCTGCTTGGCCTGCACCGTGTCCCAGAGCAGCTTGAACACCGCTCGGGGCATGTCCGGGTGCCGGATGATGTTGTGCGGCTGGCCGATCACCTGGTCCTCGGTGAAGGCACCGATGCGCAGGAACGACTCGTTGGCGTAGGTGATCCGGCCCTGGAGGTCCGTCTTGCTCACGATGAGCTCGTCCGGCCCCAGCGTCCGCTCCACCCCTGAAGGACTGGGCATGGTGTCTCTTCGGAGGGAGACGTGATCGACTGAAAGTCGTCGTCCAAGATCTTTCCTGAGGCCACCACCTGGCGCCGGCAGCACCTGCCTGGCGGCGTCCCCACGAGGTCGGCCATGCTGGCTCGCACGGCCCGCCGCGCCCGCGGCCGGGCAGTCGCGAGGTGGGAGCTGGCATGGCGCAGCAGTCGCTGCTGGGACGGGTCGGGCAGCTGGTCCGGGCGAACATCAACGCCCTGCTCGACCAGGCCGAGGACCCGCAGAAGATGCTCGACCAGATGGTCCGCGACTACACGCAGGCCATCCGCGAGGCCGAGCAGTCCGTGGCGCAGACCATCGGTGACCTGCGCCTCATGGAGGACGACCACGCCGAGGCCGTCGCCACCGCGAAGGAGTGGGGCGGCAAGGCCGGCGCCGCCAGCCGCAAGGCCGACCAGCTGCGCGGCCAGGGCAACGCCACCGAGGCGGACAGGTTCGACCACCTGGCGCGCGTGGCGCTGCAGCGCCAGATCGACGCCGAGGGCCAGGCGAAGGGCTTCGAGCCGCAGATCGCCTCGCGCACCGAGGTGGTGGAGAAGCTCAAGACCGGTCTGGAGGGCATGCGGCGCAAGCTGGAGGAGCTGAAGGCCAAGCGCGACGAGCTGGTGGCCCGCTCCCGCATGGCCGCGGCGCAGTCGCAGGTGCACGACGCCGTGAAGGCCGTCGACCTGCTCGACCCCACCAGCGAGGTGTCCCGCTTCGAGGAGAAGGTGCGCCGCGAGGAGGCGCGCATGCGCGGCCAGGAGGAGCTGGCGGCGTCCAGCCTCGACGCGCAGTTCGAGGCGCTCGAGGTCGACTCCGACCAGACCGAGGTCGAGCTGCGCCTGGCCGCCCTCAAGGGCGGCACCTCCACCGACTGACGCCCTGTCGCAGCCGAGCGCCCGGCTGCGGTTCCCGGCCCTCGCGGAACCGCAGCCGGGCGCTCGGCTGCGGCTCCCCGTGTCCCCACGCCGGGCGACGGCGCCTAGCGTGGGACCCGTGACCTCCAGCAGGACCCCGCACGACCAGCCGTCTCGCACGCCGTCCGCCGTCGACGCCTTCGCCGACCGCTACCTCACCGAGAGCGTGGAGCTCGACCCGGACGTGCGGGTCTTCTACGGGCTGCCCGGGCGCACCGACGAGCCCACCGACGTCTCCCCCGAGGCCGTCGGCGCCCGCGCCGAGCACGCGCGCCGCACGCTGGCCGCCCTCGAGGCGCTCGCCGCCGACCCGTCGGTGGCCCAGGACGCGACCGACGAGGTGACCGTCGCCGCGATGCGCGACCGGCTCGGCCTGGAGGTGGCCGTCCACGACGCCGGGCTCGACGTCGGCGTCCTCAACGTCATCGACTCCCCCGTCCAGGGCACCCAGGAGGTCTTCGACCTCATGCCCACCGACACCGCCGAGCAGTGGGCCTCGATCGCGTCGCGCCTGGGGCGCACGGACGAGCGGCTGGCGCAGTACCGGGCGTCCCTGGCGGCGGGGATCGCCGCCGGCCGCCCGCCGGCCCGCCGGCAGGTGGAGGCCGTGCTCGGGCAGATCAGCGGGTTCGTGGCGGAGGACGGCGCCTTCGCGCGCCTCGGAGCCGGCGCCCGCCCCGACGGCACCGAGCCGAGCGCGGCACTGGCCGCGGACCTGGGCGCCGGCGTGCGCTCCGCGCGGGAGGCCTACGAGCAGCTGGCCCGCCACCTGCGCGAGGACGTGCTGCCGGTCGCCCGCGAGGACGACGCCGTGGGCCGCGAGGAGTACGCCCTGCTCAGCCGCCACCACGTGGGCGCCACCCTCGACCTCGACGAGGCCTACGCGTGGGGCCTGGAGGAGGTCGCCCGCCTGGAGGCCGAGATGAGCGCCACGGCGCAGCACATCTCCCCCGGAGCCAGCACCCGCGAGGCCATCGCCCTGCTCGAGGCGGACCCCGCCCGCCAGGTGGTGGGCAAGGAGGCGCTGCAGGCGTGGATGCAGCAGCTGTCCGACAGCGCCGTCGAGGCGCTGGCCGGCCGCCACTTCGACGTCCCCGAGCCGGTGCGGCGCCTGGAGTGCCGCATCGCCCCGAGCTCCTCGGGGGTCATCTACTACACCCCGCCCACCGAGGACTTCTCCCGCCCGGGCCGCATGTGGTGGTCCGTGCCGCCGGGGGTGGAGCGCTTCGGCACCTGGCGCGAGCGCACCACTGTGTTCCACGAGGGCGTGCCCGGGCACCACCTGCAGATCGGGCAGACGATGTACCGCAGCGCCACGCTCAACCGCTGGCGCCGGATGATGTGCTTCACCTCCGGGCACGCCGAGGGCTGGGCGCTGTACGCCGAGCGCCTCATGTCCGACCTGGGCTGGCTGGACGACCCGGCCGACCACCTCGGCATGCTCGACGGGTCGCTGTTCCGGGCGGCGCGCGTCGTCGTCGACATCGGCCTGCACTGCGGGCTCCAGGCCCCGGCGGAGCTGGGCGGAGGGACCTGGGACGCCGAGAAGGTGTGGGAGTTCCTGTCCGGCCACACGTTCCAGGCCGAGGAGTTCCTGCGCTTCGAGCACCTGCGCTACCTGGGCTGGCCGGGCCAGGCCCCGGCCTACAAGCTCGGCGAGCGCGTGTGGCTGCAGCTGCGCGCGGAGGCGCAGCAGCGCGCCACCGCCTCCGGTGCGGAGTTCGACCTCAAGGCGTGGCACCGCCGCGCCCTCGACGTCGGTTCCGTGCCGCTGGACGTGCTGCGCCGGGCCCTCGCCGCCTGACGCCCGGGGGCGGCCCGCGGGAACAGAAGCGGGTGGGCCCGTGCTGGCACCGGGGTGCGCGCTGCCTGGGAGACCTGGGAGCGTCGGGGCCACGACCTGACCCGGCGCCTCCACGTCGACCTCCTGCGCACCGCGAGCGACCGCTGTCGGTGACCGACGGCCCCTCGGGGCCGCCCGTCGCCACCCCGTCGCTCGACCCGAAGGCCCTCCCGTGTCCTCCACCCCTGGCGCTCCCGCGCGCCCTCGCCCGTCGTCCCCGCTCTCCCGCCTGGGGCGCGTCCCCTTCGGCGCCCAGGTCATCGCCGGCCTCGTGCTCGGCGTCGTCCTGGGCCTCGTGGCCCGCGAGATGGGGCCCGTCGTCGACGGCGCCCCCGACAACTGGCTCGTCACCGCCCTCGACACCACCGGCTCGACGTTCGTCACGCTGCTCGTGGCGCTCGTCCCGCCGCTGGTGCTGCTGGCCGTCATCACGTCGATCGCCAACCTGCGCCAGGTGGCGGGCGCCGCGCGCCTGGCCGGGCAGACGCTGCTGTGGTTCGCCGTCACCGCCGCCGTCTCGGTGGCCATCGGCCTGACCATCGGCGTCCTCACCGACCCCGGCACGCGGTCGAGCGTCGACGAGAGCGCCGCCGGCGAGCCCAGCCGCACCGGCTCCTGGCTCGACTTCCTGCAGGGGGTCGTCCCGAGCAACTGGCTCGGCCTGGGCGCCTCCACCAGCACGACGACGACGGGGACGGGCGCCGACCTCGACGTCAGCTCGACCACGTCGCTGAGCTTCAACGTGCTGCAGCTCATCGTCATCGCGATCGCGGTCGGCGTCGCCGCGCTGAGGACCGGCGACCGCGCCGAGCCGTTCCTGGCCTTCGCGCGCAGCGCCCTCGCCGTCGTCCAGACGGTGCTGTGGTGGGTCATCCGCCTCGCCCCGCTCGGCACGGTCGGCCTGCTCGGCCGCGCCGTGGCCACCTACGGGTGGGAGGCGCTCAGCCCGCTGGGCGTCTTCGTCGTCGACGTGTACGTCGGCCTGGCCCTGGTGCTCTTCGTGCTCTACCCGGTGCTGCTGCGCGCTCACGGCCTCGGCGTGCGCCGCTTCTTCGCGGGCGCGTGGCCGGCGATCTCGCTGGCGTTCGTCTCCCGCTCCTCCGTGGGCACCATGCCCGTGACCGAGCGGGTGACCGAGCGCAACCTCGGCGTGCCCCGCGCGTACACGAGCTTCGCCGTGCCGCTCGGCGCCACCACCAAGATGGACGGCTGCGCCGCGATCTACCCGGCCATCGCCGCGATCTTCGTGGCCGGCTTCTTCGGCGTGGACCTCAGCTGGACCGACTACCTGCTCATCGCGTTCGTCTCCGTGGTCGGCTCCGCCGCGACGGCCGGCCTGACCGGCGCCACGGTCATGCTGACGCTGACCCTGTCCACCCTGGGCCTGCCGCTGGCGGGCGTCGGCCTCCTGCTGGCGATCGACCCGATCCTCGACATGGGCCGCACCGCGGTGAACGTCGCAGGTCAGGCGCTCGTCCCGACGATCGTCGCGAAGCGCGAGGGCATCCTCGACCGCGACCGCTACGACGGCCGCACGCTGCCGGCGTTCCTGTCCGAGGGCGAGGAGCGCGCTGCCGGGGCCCGCGCCGCCGAGGGCCAGGACGACGCCCTCGTCGGGGCGGGCTCGAACGGCTCCCCCGCCGCCCGCGCCTGACGCTGCGGAACACTGCGCTCTGTGAGCACCACTGGCGAGGTCAGCGCCGTCACCGTCGAGCCCGCGCCGCCCACCGCCCCCGAGGCGGTGGCGGCGCGGGCCGCGTTCTCCGCGGACGTGTCCGCCGCCATGGGCACCACCTGGCGGCTGCCGCTCGACGCCGACGGCGACCTGGCCGGCGCCGACGGCGCGTTCTGGCTGGCCCGGCGCGACGGCGAGGTGCTGGGGTGCGTCGGCGCCCGCGCGGTCGCCCTGGCCGACGGGCCGGCGGTCGAGCTCAAGCGCCTGTGGGTCTCGTCCGCGGCCCGGGGGCTGGGCCTGGGAACCCGGCTCATGGGCACCGTGGAGAGCTGGGCGCGCTCCCGCGGCGCCACGCGCCTCGTGCTCGACACCCGCTCGGAGCTCGAGTCCGCCACCCGCCTGTACCGCCGCACCGGCTGGACCGAGGTGGCGCCGTACAACGACAACGCCGACGCTCAGCTCTGGTTCTTCAAGACCCTCGGCTAGCGTCGCCGCCCGTGACCGCTGCTGCGCCCGTGCGCCTCCTGCTGGCCTCCGCCTCCCCCGCCCGCGCCGCCACGCTGCGGGCCGCCGGTGTCGAGCCGCTCGTGCTGGTCTCGGGCGTCGACGAGCCCGCCGTCGTCGAGCGCTACGGCGTCACCGACCCGCAGGACGTCGCGCTGGTCCTCGCCAAGGCCAAGGCCGAGGACGTCGCCGCCCGCTGGGAGGACGCCGAGGGCGCTCCTGACACCGGCGTCCTCGTCGTCGGGTGCGACTCCGTGCTGGAGCTGGACGGGGTCGCCTACGGCAAGCCCGCTGACGCCGCGCAGGCGCTCGAGCGGTGGAGGGGCATGCGGGGGCGCTCGGGGGTGCTCCACACCGGCCACTGGCTGGTCGACGCCCGCGAGGACGACGAGGGCCCCGTCACCGGCGCCACGCTCGGCGCCGTCGCGTCCACCACCGTGCACTTCGCCGACGTCCCCGACGCCGAGCTCGAGGCCTACGTCGCGACCGGCGAGCCGCTGGCGGTGGCGGGCGCGTTCACGCTCGACGGCCTCGGCGGCGCGTTCGTGCGGGGCGTGGAGGGAGACCCGCACACCGTCGTCGGCATCGGGCTGCCGCTGCTGCGCGAGCTGCTGGCCGAGGTGGGCGTCCGCTGGACCGACCTCTGGGCGCCCCGCGGCTGACGCTCCCCCCTCTCCCGCAGCCGAGCGCCTGGTTGCGGTTNNAACCGCAACCAGGCGCTCGGTTGCGTCCAGGGGGCGCTGGGTAGGGGGCGCGCATGACCCAGAGCACCTCCAGCACCGCAGCCCCCTCGACCTCCACCGGCCTCAAGGTCGGCTACAAGCTCGCCACCGAGGCCTTCGACCCCAAGGAGGTCGTCCGCCAGGCGGTCGCCGCCGAGCAGGCGGGCTTCGACTTCGTCGAGATGAGCGACCACTACCACCCGTGGCTGGAGAGCCAGGGGCACTCCGGCTTCACCTTCGCGATGCTCGCGAACATCGCCGCGAAGACCGAGCGCATCGGCCTGGTCACCGGGGTGACGTGCCCGTCCTACCGGTACCACCCGGCGATCGTCGCCCAGGCCGCGGCGACGCTGCAGATCCTCTCCGACGAGCGGTTCACCCTCGGCGTCGGCGCCGGTGAGCGGCTCAACGAGCACGTCATCGGGGAGCCGGCCTTCCGCGGCGTGCACGAGCGCCACGAGCGGTTCCGCGAGGCCCTCGAGATCATCCGCCTGCTGTGGCAGGGCGGCTACCAGTCCTACTCCGGCAAGCACCTGCAGCTGGAGGACGCGCGCGTCTTCGACCTGCCCGAGACGCTGCCGGTCATCGCCGTGGCCGGCTCGGGCCCGGCGTCGGCGAAGCTCGCCGCCGACCTCGGCGACGGGCTGTTCGGCACCGAGCCCGACGCCGACTTCATCAGCGCCTGGAAGGGCGACGGCGGCTCCGGCCCCGTGTACGGCGAGGTGCCGCTGGCCTGGGCGAAGACCGAGGGCGAGGCCGTCGACGCCGTCCTGGAGAAGAGCCGCTGGGCGCTGACGGGCTGGAAGGTCATGGCGGAGCTGCCCAACCCCGTCAACTTCGACGCGGCGTCCGCGTTCGTCACCAAGGCCGACGTGGCGGGGCAGTTCGCGTGCGGGCCGGACCTGGCCAAGCACGTGGCGAACGGGCAGCAGTTCGTCGACGCCGGCTACGACCACCTCGTGGCGCAGAACGCCGGTCCGGACCCGGACGGGTTCCTGGAGTTCGCCGCCTCCGAGCTGATCCCCGCGTTCCGGGCGCTCACGCCGTCGTCGTCCTCCTGACCCCTCCTCCATCGTGATCATGGGCGGTCGGCCACCGGCGAGGTGGCCGACCGCCCATGATCACGGTCAGGAGGGGGTGGGTCAGGGGGTGGGCATCCCACCGGTGATGGAGAGCGTCGATCCGGTGGTGTAGCTGGAGTCGTTCGAGGCGAGGTAGACGTACGCGGCGCCGTACTCGGCGGGCTGGCCGGGACGGCCGAGCGGCGTCTGCGCGCCGAACTCGGGCAGCGCCGACTCCGGCTGGCCACCCGCAGGCTGCAGCGGCGTCCACACCGGGCCCGGGGCCACCGCGTTGACCCGGATCCCCTTCTCCGCCAACTGGCCCGCGAGCGCCTTGGTGAAGGCGTTGATGGTCGCCTTGGTGCTGGCGTAGTCGACGAGGGTCGGCGAGGGCTGGTAGGCCTGCACCGACGTGGTGTTGATGATCGAGGAGCCCGCCGGCAGGTGCTTGACGGCCTCCTTGGTGATCCAGAACATCGCGTAGACGTTGGTCTTGAACGTCTCGTCGAACTGCTCGCTGCTGATGTCGAGGATCGACTCCCGCGCCTGCTGCTTGCCGGCGTTGTTGACCAGGACGTCGATGCCGCCGAAGGCCTCGACCGTCTTCGTCACCAGCGACGTCGCGAAGGCCTCGTCGGTGATGTCACCGGGCAGCGCGAGGGCCTTGACGCCCTCCTTCTCGATGAGGGCGATGACGGCGTCGGCGTCCTGCTGCTCCTCGGGCAGGTAGGAGATGGCGACGTCGGCGCCCTCCCGCGCGAAGGCGATGGCCGCCGCGCGACCGATGCCGCTGTCGCCGCCGGTCACCAGCGCGCGCCGGCCGGTGAGCTTGCCGCTGCCGCGGTAGCTCTCCTCGCCGTGGTCGGGCTCCGGGTCCATGCCCCACGCCTGGCCCGGGCCGGGCTGGGCCTCCTGGTCGAACTCGGGCTGCGGGTAGCGGGTGGTCGGGTCGATGAGCTCAGGGGTGCTGGTCACCTCCGCCCCCTACCCGCCGGACGCCCCGTCACGCTGATCGACTCGACGGTCAGCGGACCGGGGCGGCCGGCGGGCCCGACCCGGCGCCGGCTCAGCCGAAGAGCTGGCTGGCGCGGGAGACGGTCTGCACCACCCCGTAGAGCAGACCGCCGCTCACGAGCACCCACAGGACGACGGCGGCGGCCTTGGCCGACCCCTGGCCCCGGGACGGCGCGCTCGTCGTCGGCCTGCTCGACCCCGTGCTGGCCCCCGTGCTGGCCCCCGTGCTGCTGCTCACCGGCTCCTCGCCTCCTCCCGCGCTGTCGCGGCGCTGTCGTCACCGCGCCGGTCGCGCGGCTCGTGGAACTTCGGGTCGACGGGCCTCACCAGCGCGTTGGCGATGAAGCCGACCACCAGCACGCCGACCATGACGAGGAGCGGCAGCTGGTAGAGCGACGCGCCCTCCGCGCCGGAGCTGCGCCGCGCGTCGACGAGGCTGTTGATGATGAGCGGTCCCGCGACGCCCGCCGCCGACCACGCCGTCAGCAGGCGGCCGTGGATGGCGCCCACCTGCAGGCCCCCGAAGAGGTCCTTGAGGTAGGCCGGGATGGTGGCGAAGCCACCGCCGTAGAAGCTCAGGATGACGCCGGTGAGCACCACGAACACGGCCACCGAGGACGTGCCGAGCAGCACCACGCCGAGGTAGGCCAGCAGCCCGATCCCCAGGTAGACCATGTAGATCCGCTTGCGGCCGATGACGTCCGAGGTGGAGCTCCACACGAAGCGCCCGGCCATGTTGCACAGCGACAGCACCCCGACGAAGCCCGCCGCGGCGGCCGCGTCGATCTGGGAGAAGAAGTCCTGCACCATCGGCGCGGCCTGCTCGAGGATGCCGATGCCGGCGGTGACGTTGGTGAACAGCACCACCCACAGCAGCCAGAACTGCGGCGTGCGGATCGCGTTCTTCGCGGTGACGTCACCGACCGAGCGCATCCCGCTGGACTGCTGGGGCGGCGTCCAGCCGGCCGGGCGCCAGTCCTTGGCGGGCACCCGCACCACCCACGCGCCGAGGAGCATCAGCACCAGGTAGATCGTGCCGAGCGTCAGCATGGTCGGCGCGACGGCGTCCTCCGGGGCGCCGGCGTACGTGTTCAGCAGCCGGTTGGTCAGCGGGCTCGCGATGAGCGCGCCGCCGCCGAAGCCCATGATCGCCAGTCCGGTCGCCAGGCCCGGGCGGTCGGGGAACCACTTGATGAGCGTGGAGACCGGGGAGATGTAGCCCAGGCCCAGGCCGATGCCGCCGATGACGCCGTACCCGAGGTAGACGAGCCAGAGCTGGTCCGCGGCGACACCAGCGGCGCCGATGAACAGGCCGCCGCAGAAGAACAGCGCCGCGGCGACCATGGTCTTGCGCGGGCCGTTGCGCTCCACCCAGGTGCCGCCGAAGGCCGCCGACAGGCCGAGCATGACGATGGCGATCGAGAAGATCACCGCGATCGGGGTGCCGCTGGTGCCGAAGTGGTCCTGCAGCGGCGTCTTGAAGACGCTGAAGGCGTACACCTGCCCGATCGACAGGTGCACCGCCAGGGCCGCCGGCGGGATCAGCCACCTGCTGTAGCCGGGCGGCGCCACGGTCCGCTCGCGGTCAAGGAACGACAGCGCTGCCACCGCCCACCTCCTCGCACCGCGGGGCCCCTGTCCACCGGCGGCGTCAGACTCCGGGGGCCGCCCCTCGCTGGACGACCCGCTCCGCGCACTGTGCCCCCGCTGGGAGGACACGGCGAGTCGAGCGCCGCCCGCTCGGCCGCTGGTGCCCCTGGTCGTGCGCCCGGCGGTTAGGCTGCTCGGCCGGGATGCCCGCCGGGGGCGCCCGGGGAGCAGGGCGGAGGCGAGGCGTGGTCACCGAGCGTCGCAGCAGCGGTGGGCGCACGGGGGGTCGCGGGGCCAGCCGCAGCGTGACCAAGGTGCTGGTCGCCAACCGCGGTGAGATCGCGGTGCGCGTGATCAGGGCCTGCAAGGACGCCGGTATCGCCTCCGTGGCGGTCTACGCCGAGCCCGACCGGCACGCCCTCCACGTGGAGCTCGCCGACGAGGCGCACGCCCTGGGCGGCACCACCTCGGCGGAGTCCTACCTGCGCGCCGACCTGCTGCTGGAGGTGGCTGCGCGCTCCGGCGCCGACGCCGTCCACCCGGGCTACGGGTTCCTCTCGGAGGACTCCGGGTTCGCGCGCGCCGTCGTCGACGCCGGCCTGACCTGGATCGGCCCGCCGCCGGCGGCCATCGAGGCCCTGGGCGACAAGGTCTCCGCCCGCGAGATCGCCGAGAAGGTCGGTGCGCCCCTGGTCGCCGGCACGCCCGGGCCGGTCAGCGGCGTGGACGAGGTGCTCGCGTTCGTCGACGCCCACGGCCTGCCCGTGGCCATCAAGGCCGCCTACGGCGGCGGCGGCCGCGGCCTCAAGGTGGCCCGCACCCGCGAGGAGGTCGGCGAGCTCTACGAGTCGGCCGTCCGCGAGGCCGTGGCCGCCTTCGGCCGCGGCGAGTGCTTCGTGGAGCGCTACCTCGACGAGCCCCGCCACGTGGAGACGCAGTGCCTGGCTGACGAGCACGGCGGCGTCGTCGTCGTCTCCACCCGCGACTGCTCGCTGCAGCGCCGGCACCAGAAGCTGGTGGAGGAGGCGCCCGCGCCGTTCCTCACCGAGGCGCAGGAGCGCTCGCTGCGCGACGCGTCCAAGGCGATCCTCAGCGAGGCCGGGTACGTCGGCGCCGGCACCTGCGAGTTCCTCGTGGCCAAGGACGGCACCGTCTCCTTCCTCGAGGTGAACACCCGCCTGCAGGTGGAGCACCCGGTGACCGAGGAGGTCACCGGCATCGACCTGGTGCGCGAGCAGCTCCGCCTCGCCGCCGGCGAGCCGCTCGGCTACGACGACCCGCCCGCGCGCGGCCACAGCTTCGAGTTCCGCATCAACGGCGAGGACCCGGGCCGCGGCTTCCTGCCGGCCCCCGGCACCGTGAGCCGCTTCGAGGCGCCCTCGGGCCCGGGCGTCCGCGTGGACGCCGGCATCCGCAGCGGCGACGTCATCTCCGGTGCGTTCGACTCGCTGCTCGCCAAGCTGGTCGTCACCGGCGCCACCCGCGAGCAGGCGCTGCAGCGCGCCCGCCGCGCCCTGGCCGAGATGGCCGTCGACGGCATGCCGACCGTGCTGCCGTTCCACCGCCTCGTCGTGGACGACCCGGCCTTCACCGCCGTCGACCCGGTGCTGCCGGCCTCCTCGGCCGAGGCCGTCGGCCGGGCCGAGCGCTTCCGGGTGCACACCCGCTGGATCGAGACGGCGTGGACCGGCTCCACCGCGCCGTGGTCCGGCCCCGCGCCCGAGGCCGCCCACCCCGACGACGCCGAGCGCTCCACCGTGGTGGTGGAGGTGGCCGGCAAGCGCCTGGAGGTGACGCTGCCGGGCTGGGTCATGGAGGCCGGCGCGCAGGTCGGCGGCGCCGTGCAGTCGGCGCGCCGCCAGCAGAAGCGCCCCCGCAACGCCGCGGCCGCGGCGAAGGCCGCCGGCGGCGACGCCCTCGTGGCGCCGATGCAGGGCACCCTCGTCAAGGTGGCCGTCGAGGAGGGGCAGACCGTGGTCGCCGGAGACCTGGTGGTCGTCCTCGAGGCCATGAAGATGGAGCAGCCCCTGACCGCCCACAAGGACGGCGTGGTCACCGGCCTCAAGGCCGACGTCGGCGACACCCTCACCACCGGCGCGGTCATCTGCACCATCGCCGACGCCCCCGCCGCGGGGTGACGGCAGCACCCCTTCGACGACGACGGCGGCGCGCCCAGCAGGGCGCGCCGCCGTCGTGCTGCGGGTGGCGGCGCGGTCAGGTGGCGACGTGCAGGCGGCGCGCCGCCTCGGCCACCGAGCCCGACAGCGACGGGTAGACCGTGAAGGCGTGGGCCACCTGGTCCACGGTGAGCCCGTGCTCCACGGCCAGCGCCACGGGGAAGATCAGCTCCGAGGCGCGCGGCGCGCACACCACTCCCCCGAGCACCCGCCCGGACCCGGTGGAGGCGAACAGCTTCACGAAGCCGTCGCGGATGCCCAGCATCTTGGCGCGCGCGTTGCCGGCCAGCGGCAGCATGAGCACCTCGCCGTCTACCTCGCCGGACTCCACCTGCTCCTGCGTCCACCCCACGGTGGCGATCTCGGGGGCGGTGAAGATGTTCGCCGACACCTTCCGCAGGCGCAGCGGGCTCACCGCGTCGCCGAGGGCGTGCCACATGGCGGTGCGCCCCTGCATGGCGGCCACGGACGCCAGCGGCAGCACGCCGGTGCAGTCACCGGCGGCGTAAACGCCGCGCGCCGAGGTCCGCGAGACCCGGTCGACCTCGACGTGCCCGCTCTCGGACAGCTGCACGCCGGCCTCCTCCAGGCCGATCCCCGCGGTGTTGGGCACGGACCCGACCGCCATGAGGCAGTGCGTGCCGCGCACCTCGCGGCCGTCCTCGAGGGTGACCACCACGCCGTCGCCCTCGCACCGCGCCGCCTTCGCGCGCGAGCGGCCCATGAGCTCCATCCCGCGGCGGCGGAAGACGTCCTCGATGACCTCGGCGGCGTCGCCGTCCTGCCCCGGCAGCACGCGGTCGCGGCTGGAGACGAGGACGACGTCGGAGCCGAGCGCGTCGTAGGCGCTGGCGAACTCGGCGCCGGTCACGCCGGACCCGACCACCACGAGCCGCTCGGGGATCCGCTCGAGCTGGTAGAGCTGCTTCCAGGTGAGGATGCGCTCGCCGTCCGGCTTGGCGGAGTCCATCTCGCGCGGCGAGGAGCCGGTGGAGACCAGGGTGATGTCGGCGTCGAGGGTCTCGCTGCCGCCGTCCTCGAGGTCGGCGACCACGCGCTCGGTGCCGTCGAGGCGGCCGGTGCCGCGCAGCACGCGCACGCCCTCGGCGGCGAGGCGGCGCTCGATGTCGGCCGACTGCGCCTCTGCGAGCTTGCGGACGCGGGCGTTGACGCGGCCGAGGTCGACGGTGATCGGCTCCTCGGTCGCCGGGTCCCCGTCGCTGCCCGGGAAGCGCAGCCCGAGCGCCTCGGCCTCCGCGGCGAGGTTCATGACCTCCGCGACGGAGATGAGGGTCTTGGACGGGACCACGTCGGTGAGGACGGTCGAGCCGCCCATCCCGGCGCGTTCGACGACGGTGGTCTCGGCCCCGAGCTGGGAGGCGACCAGAGCCGCCTCGTACCCTCCAGGACCTCCACCGATGACCACGACGCGTGGGGCTCGACCAGGCACGGGCGCCATCCTCTCAGCCCCCGTCACCGAGCAGGGCGACCGCTGCGGCCGGAGGGACGGGGGTCACGTCCGGGGAGGTGCGGGAAGTGACCCCCGTCGGGGCAGTCGCCCGCTCACTCGCACGGGGGCGCTTCCCGCATCCCCCGGACGAGCACACCCCGAGCCCCCAGGACGCCGGGTCCTGGGGCCCCGCGCCACCCGGCCGGAGGAGGGCGGAAGGGGTCCCTGCGCGGCGCAGGAACGGCTCCCCGACCCGTGGACGGGGCCGCCGAGCACCGAGGACTCCGCCGCCGGAGGCTCCCGCCCGGGTTGCGTCCACTGACGGACCTCGCCCTCGACGGCCTCGCCAGACCGGGAAGCAACCGCTCTGGGCGCGGCTGAGCGGCTGGTCGCTACCCTCACCGCTCATGGCGCTGTACGCGGCGTACGCGAGCAACCTGCACCCCGAGCGGATGTCCGTGCGGGCGCCGCACTCACCCCTGGAGCAGACGGGCTGGCTGCGCGGGTGGCGGCTGACGTTCGGCGGCGAGGAGCGCGGCTGGGACGGGGCGCTGGCCACCGTGGTCGAGGTGCCCCCCTCGGAGGACCCCGACGCCGAGGTCGAGCACCAGGTGTTCGTGGCCCTGTACGACCTCACCGACGCCGACGCCGAGCAGCTGGACCAGTGGGAGGGCGTCGACATCGGCCTCTACACCAAGGTCAAGGTGCGGGTGGACACCCTCGAGGGCGAGCGGCTCGCCTGGACCTACGTGCTGGACGACTACGAGGGCGGCCTGCCCAGCGCCTTCTACCTGGGCATGCTCGCCGACGCGGCCGAGGCCGCGGGCGCCCCCGACGACTACGTCGCGGAGCTGCGCAGCCGGCCCTGCCGCTCCGTGGGCTGACCACCGAGCAGGAGCCGCTGCACGCGCCCGCAGTACGGTGCCCCGCGTGACGCACCCGATCGGCCACGGCGCACCGGACCACTCCAACAACCCGGCCCACGACCTGGGCGACCCCGGCGTGGACCCCTTCGAGGTCGCCGCGTCCGCGGCGCGGGCCATCGCCGAGCGCACCGGGGTGGAGCGCCACGACACGGCCCTGGTGCTGGGCTCCGGCTGGCAGGTGACCGCCGACCTGCTCGGGACGACGACGGCGGAGGTCGCCGTCACCGACCTCCCCGGGTTCGCGCCCGCGGCGGCGCTCGGCCACGTCGGCACGGTGCGGTCGGTGCGCGTCACGGACGGCTCGGGCGCCGACCGCGACGTGCTGGTGTTCCTCTCGCGCACGCACCTGTACGAGGGCCGCGGGGTGCGCCCGGTCGTCCACGCCGTGCGGACGGCCGCAGCGGCGGGCTGCTCGAGCGTCGTCCTGACCAACGGCTGCGGCGGGATCGACGTCGAGCGCGGTCCCGGCACACCGGTGCTCATCAGCGACCACATCAACCTCACGGCCACCTCGCCGCTCGAGGGCGCCACGTTCATCGACCTGACGGACCTGTACTCCTCCCGGCTGCGCGACCTCGCGCGCCAGGTGCAGCCCGACCTCACCGAGGGCGTGTACGTGCAGTTCCCCGGCCCCCACTACGAGACGCCCGCCGAGGTCCGCATGGCGGGGCGCGCGGGCGGCGACCTGGTCGGCATGTCCACGGCTCTGGAGGCCATCGCCGCCCGCCAGGTCGGCCTGGAGGTGCTCGGCATCTCCCTGGTGACCAACCTCGCGGCGGGCGTCAGCCCGACCCCCCTCGACCCGCAGGAGGTCATCGACGCCGGGAAGGCGGCCGGGCCGCGCATCGGGGCCCTGCTCGCCTCGGTGGTGCGCCGCGTGCTCGACGAGCCTCGCCCGTGAGCGGCACGCGCACCCTGCTCGACCCGCGCACCGCCGCCCGCGCCCGCGCCTGGGCGGAGGGGGACGTCGACGACGACGACCGCGCTGCGCTGCTGGCGCTGCTCGCCCGCGCCGAGGGCGGCGGTGTCCACGACGGCGCTGGTGACGACGGCACCGGGGACGACGACGCCGCGCGGGCCGCCGCGGAGGTCGCCTCCGCCGTGGACGGCGACCTCGAGTTCGGCACCGCCGGGCTGCGCGGGGCGCTCGGTCCCGGCAGCAACCGGATGAACCGCGCCGTGGT
Source organism: Streptomyces sp. NP160 (assembly GCF_006335115.1). Taxonomy (GTDB): domain Bacteria; phylum Actinomycetota; class Actinomycetes; order Actinomycetales; family Quadrisphaeraceae; genus Quadrisphaera. The sequence goes on along the minus strand of NZ_VDMJ01000014.1, from coordinate 43,918 downwards.
CGTGCGCGCCGCCGCGGGCCTGGCGTCGCACCTGCACCGGGTGGCCGCGCCCGCGCGCGCCGAGGACGGGCCGCCGATGTGCGTCATCGGCTACGACGCCCGCCACGGCTCGGTGCGGTTCGCCCGCGACACCGCCGCGGTGATGACCGCGGCCGGGGTGCGCGCCCTGCTGCTGCCGCGCCCGCTGCCGACGCCCGTCCTGGCGTTCGCGGTGCGCCACCTCGACGCGGACGCCGGCGTCATGGTCACCGCCAGCCACAACCCCCCGCAGGACAACGGCTACAAGGTCTACCTCGGGGGTCGCTGCACCCCGGGTGGCGAGGTCGGTGCGCCCGGCGGCGACGCCCCCGGGCGCGGCGCGCAGATCGTCCCGCCGGCCGACGCGCAGATCGCCGCGGACATCGCCGCCCAGCCCCCGGCCCGCGAGGTGCCCCGGGCCGAGCGGGGCTGGTCGGTGCTCGGCGGGGACGTGCTGGAGGCCTACCTGCGGGAGGCGTCGGCCCTTCCCGGTGACCCGCCGGCCGACGGCCGCCGCTCCGCGCTGCGCGTGGTCCTCACGCCGGTGCACGGCGTCGGCGGGGCCGTCGTCGCCGAGGCGCTGCGCCGGGCGGGCGTCGGCGACGTGACGGTCGTCCCCGAGCAGGCCGACCCCGACCCGGACTTCCCGACCACCGCGTTCCCCAACCCCGAGGAGCCGGGCGTCCTGGACCTCGCGCTGGAGCTGGCGCGGCGCCGCGACGCCCACCTGGTCGTCGCGGTGGACCCGGACGCGGACCGCTGCGCGGTGGCGGTGCCCGACGCCGCTCGCGAAGGCGGCTGGCGCGCGCTGACCGGTGACGAGCTGGGCGCCGTGCTCGGCGAGCACGTCGCCTCCGGCGGGCTGGGCCCCCTCCCCCCTGACGCGGTGCTGGCCTGCTCCCTCGTCTCCTCGAGCCTGCTGGGGCGCGTCGCCGCCGCCCACGGGCTCGGGCACGCCGAGACGCTGACGGGCTTCAAGTGGATCTCGCGCGCCCCGGGCCTGGTGTTCGGCTACGAGGAGGCCATCGGCTACTGCGTGGCGCCCCAGCTGGTCCGGGACAAGGACGGCGTGTCGACCGCGGTGGTGGTGACAGTGCTGGCGGCCGACCTGCGCTCCCGGGGGCGCACGCTGCTCGACCTCCTCGACGACCTCGCGCTGCAGCACGGCGTGCACGCCACCGGGCAGGTCTCGGTGCGCGTGGACGACCTCTCCCTGATCTCCGGCGCCATGGCGCGGCTGCGCTCGCAGCCACCGGCCCAGCTCGCCGGCAGCGCCGTGCAGCAGGTCGACGACCTGTCCGAGGGGTCGGTCGAGACCACCGGCGTGCCGGCCACGGACGGCCTGCGCTGGACGCTGGCGGGTGGCGGGCGCGTCGTCGTCAGGCCGAGCGGCACCGAGCCGAAGCTCAAGTGCTACCTCGAGGTGGTCCAGCCCGTCGGAGCGGGTGGCCCCGGTGACCTGGCGCAGGCGCGCGAGGCGGCGGGCCACCGGCTGGCCGCCCTCAGCGCCGCGGTGAGGGACCTGCTCGCCCTCTGAGCGGTCCCGCGGCGGCCGCCGGCAGCGCTCCAGCGCGAGGTCGCTCCTGCCGATCACCAACAGGTGGCGGAGGTGGAGCGTCCCGGCGGAGCGGCGGGGGCGGACTGCGGCGCGGACCGGGCGCTGCAGCCCGCCGAGCCGCGGCCCTCGCGCGTCCTCGTGGTGGTCTTCAGCGTCGGCCTGGCCGCTCTGGTCGTGTCGGTGGTCGTCGCAGCGGTCCAGACCGGCTCCGCACCGGGTGCGTGGCCGTGGCCGGTGGTGGTCGCGCTGTGGACGGCCTTCCTCGGCCTGCGGCACGACGCCGCCCAGCGCTGGATGGCGGGTGGCGACCTGCGCCGGCGCACCGCGCGCCGGGTGGTCTTCGGGCAGGTGCTCGGCAGCCTCGCGCTGGTCTCCTGCGCCCTGCCGACCCTCGTGCCGCTGGCGTGCCTGCTGGTGGCCGGCGTCCACGTGGAGTGGCGCTGGCGCCGCGCCCTGGAGGCCGGCGCCCTCGCCGGGACCGTGCTGTCCGTCGCCGTCGGGGCGGGAGTCGAGGCCGGGGTGCTGCACGCGCTGCGCGGAGCGACGGAGCAGGCCGCCGCGCTCGGGCTGTCGTCCCTGGTGCTGACCAACGTCGCGATCCTCGCCCGCCAGCGGGAGGGCTCCAAGGCGGCGCTGGCCCGCGCGGAGAGGTCCCGGCACGCCGAGCTCCTCCACGCCGCCCAGCACGACGCGCTCACCGGCCTGCTGGGGCGGCGCGGCACCGCGGAGGCGCTGACCACGGCCTGCGCCGCGGCCTCCTCGCAGTCGCTGGCCGCGGTGGTCTTCTGCGACCTCGACGGCTTCAAGCCCGTCAACGACCAGCACGGCCACGAGGTCGGAGACCGCGTGCTCGTGGAGGTGGCCCACCGCCTCCGCCAGGCCGCCGGGCCCACCGCGCAGGTGGGCCGGACCGGCGGCGACGAGTTCGTGGTGGTGCTCCCCGCTGCGTCCGGCCCCGCAGCCGTCCAGTCCGTCGCTGAGCGCGTGCGCGCCTGCCTCGACGAGCCGCTCGTCGTGGACGGGCTGGTGCTGGCCCTCGGCCTCAGCGCCGGCACCGCCGCGTGCGACGCCCCCGCGCCCGCCGAGGAGCTGCTGCGCCGCGCCGACGCCGCGATGTACGCGGTGAAGGCGCGACGGCGCGAGGAGCGGGGCGACCGCTCGGGCACCCGCCCCGCCGTCGTCGGCTGACGCGCCGGCCGCCTCAGTCCCGGGGCAGCCCCTCCAGCACGGCGGCCGTCCCCGACAGCCCGAGCCGCGTGGCCCCGGCGTCGAGCAGCGCGACGGCCGCCTCCGCCGTCCTGATGCCGCCGGAGGCCTTGATGCCCAGCCGGCCGCCGACGGTGGCGTGCATGACCTCCACGGCGTGCACGCTGGCCCCGCCGGCGGGGTGGAAGCCGGTGGAGGTCTTCACGAAGTCGGCCCCGGCCTCCTCGGCGGCGCGGCACACCGCGACGAGCACGTCGTCGGGCAGGGCGGCGCTCTCGACGATGACCTTGAGCACGCCCGGTGCCGGCACGGCGGCGCGCACGGCGGCGATGTCGGCGCGGACGGCCTCGACGTCGCCGGACAGGGCCGCTCCCACGTCGATGACCATGTCGACCTCGTCAGCGCCGGCCGCCACCGCCGCGGCGGCCTCGGCGGCCTTGACCTCGCTGGCGTGCTTGCCCGAGGGGAAGCCGCACACCGTCGCCACGACGAGCCCCTCGGTCGAGGCGCCCTCGAGGCGGCCCAGCGGCAGGAAGGACGGCGAGACGCAGACGGCGAGCACCCCCAGGCGCCGGGCGTCGGCGAGCAGCGCCGCGACGTCGGCCGGGGTGGCCTCGGGCTTGAGCAGCGTGTGGTCGACCAGGCGCGCCACGCGCCCCGCCGTCCACGTCGTCGTCGTGCTGGTGCTGTCCGCGCTCATGCCTCCATCCTGCCGCGCCCGCCGCCGCCGGAGGTCAGGGCGCCGGGCTGGTGCGGCGGGCGCGGCAGACGAGCACGAGGGCCGTCGTCGTCGCGACCGCCCACGCGAGCAGCACCAGGCGCGGCTCCCAGCGCTGGGTGTCGTTGAAGTACGCCGCGGCCCTGAGCGCGGAGACGAGCGCGCCGGAGGGCAGCACCCGCGACAGCGTGCTGAACGGCTCGGGCAGCAGCCCGGGGGCCACCGCGCCGCCGGAGGAGGTGTTGCCGAGCAGGATGAACAGCGCCCAGGTGGGCAGGATCGCCCAGCGGCCGACGAGCACGCCCATGAGCGCCGCGAACGAGGACGCGGTGAGCACCTGCAGCGCCAGCGCCCACCAGGTCTCGAAGAACGGCAGCGGCACGTCGAGGACGGCCACCGCGAGGGTGGTCAGCACGAGGGACCCCAGCACCACCAGCGCGCCGGCCACCAGCGCCCAGGCGCGCAGGGTCAGGGGGCTGGCGTGCGCGCGCAGCTGGAAGGTGGTGACGAAGCCGAGGATCGTCGCGGTGATGGTGAGGTAGAACGCGGCGAGGCCGGAGGGGTCCGCGGACGGCAGCGGGTGCAGGTCGGTGGTGGACAGCTGCACCCCGGAGGCGTTCTCCGCGGTCAGCGCGGCCTGGGTCAGGACGCGCGCGGCCGACGCGCCGGACGCGCTCGAGAGCTCCAGCCGGACCACGTCCTGGCCCTGGTCGGACGTGCCCGCCGAGGCGATGACGGCGTACACCTCCTGCAGCTCGACCAGCCGCTCGCCCTCGGCGGCGGTGGCCACGCGCTCCAGCCGGAGGCCGTGGGAGGTGGCGCCCTCCAGCGCCGCCACGAACGGCGACCCGGCGACGTCACCGACCACCGCCACCGGGAGAGCGCGCGCGACGGGCCGGCCGAGCGCGTCGATGTAGCTGAGCGCGAAGAGCGCCACCATCGCGGTGGCCACGGCGATGATGATCGCCGCGTGCTTGAAGGAGCCGCGCAGCTCCCTCCACGGCGCCTCGGCGCGGTGCTGCGGGTGGTGGCCCGGGGCGTGCGGGGAGTCGTCCGGGGAGTCGTCCGGGGAGTCGTCCGAGGAGTCGTCACGGGCCTGGCCGGTGGGCTCGGACGGGGCCTCCTGCGTCACGCAGGCGAGAGTAGGGAGGATGGGGCATGGCCACCTCTCCGGCGCAGCCCCCGGCAGCTCAGGCAGCACCGCAGCCCGCCGCTCGGTCGGGCCTCGACCTCGCCCACGTCGACGCGTCCGTCCGCCCCCAGGACGACCTCTTCGGCCACGTCAACGGCACGTGGCTCGCCTCCCACGAGATCCCCGCGGACCGCAGCTCCGACGGTGCCTTCCGCGCCCTGTTCGACGCGGCGGAGGAGCAGGTCCGCGCCATCGTCGAGGAGGCCGCCGCGAGCGCCCCCGCCGAGACCTCCGGGCCGGCGTCGGGCGGTTCGCTCGGCCAGGTGGGGCGGGCCTACCGGGCGTTCATGGACGTCGAGCGCGTCGAGGCCCTGGGCGCCTCCCCGCTCCAGCCGCTGCTGGAGGAGGTGGCCGCCGTGCGCGACCGCAGCGCCTTCGCCGCGCTGCTGGGCCGCTACCAGCGCGAGGGGCTGGCGGCGCTGGTGGCCGCGTACGTCTCCCCCGACGCCAAGGACTCCTCCCGGTACGTCGTCTACGCCGAGCAGGCCGGTCTGGGCCTGCCGGACGAGGCGTACTACCGCCTCGAGGAGCACGCCGAGGTGCGCGGGAAGTACGTCGAGCACCTCGACCGGCTCTGCGCCCTCGCGGGCCTGGAGCCGCTCGGCACGGTCGTGCTCGACCTGGAGACCGCGCTGGCCGGCGTCAGCTGGGACCGGGTCTCCCGGCGCGACGCGCACAAGACGTACACGCTCATGACGTGGGACGCGCTGGTGGCCAGCGCTCCCGGCCTGGACTGGGAGGCGTGGCGGTCCGCGCTGCTGGACCTCGAGGACGGCACGGACGGCGACGGCGGGCCCACGAGCCGCCTCGCCGGCGTCAGCGCCCACGCGCTCGACGAGGTGGTGGTGCGCCAGCCGTCCTTCGTGACCGGCGCGGCGGCCCTGCTCGACTCCCGGCCGCTGGAGCAGTGGCGGGCCTGGCTGGCGGTGCGGCTGGTGCGCGGCCTGGCGCCGTACCTGTCCTCGGACCTGGTGGAGGAGCACTTCGACTTCTCCGGCCGCACCCTCTCCGGCACCCCGCAGCTGCGGGAGCGCTGGCGCCGCGGCGTCTCCTTCGTGGAGGGGACGCTCGGCGAGGCGGTCGGCCAGCTCTACGTGGAGCGCCACTTCCCCCCGCGCGCCAAGGAGCGCATGGTCGAGCTGGTGGCCCACCTCGTCGAGGCCTACCGGCGCTCCATCTCCACCCTCGACTGGATGGGCCCCGAGACGCGCGAGAAGGCCCTCGCCAAGCTGGGTGCCTTCACCCCGAAGATCGGCTACCCCGACCGCTGGAAGGACTACTCCTCCCTCGTCGTCGACGGCACCGACCTGGTCGGCACCGTCCGGCGCACCGGGAAGTGGGAGACCGCGTACGAGCTGGCGAAGATCGGGCAGCCGATCGACAGGTCGGAGTGGCTCATGACGCCGCAGACCGTCAACGCGTACTACCACCCGGTCATGAACGAGATCGTCTTCCCCGCGGCGATCCTGCAGCCGCCGTTCTTCGACGCCGACGCCGACGACGCCGCCAACTACGGCGGCATCGGCGCGGTGATCGGCCACGAGATCGGCCACGGCTTCGACGACCAGGGCTCCAAGTACGACGGCTCGGGCAACCTCGTCGACTGGTGGACCCCGTCCGACCGCGAGGAGTTCGAGCGGCGCGCCGCCGCGCTCGTCGCGCAGTACGCGGCGCTGTCCCCGCGGGAGGCGCCGGACGCGAAGGTCAACGGCGAGCTGACGGTGGGCGAGAACATCGGCGACCTCGGCGGCCTCACCATCGCCCTGAAGGCCTACCGGATCGCGCTGGAGGAGGCGGGCCTGCAGGAGGGCCCGGAGATCGACGGGTTCACCGCCACCCAGCGGGTGCTCATCGGCTGGGCGCAGGTGTGGCGCACCAAGACCCGCGAGGCGGAGGTGCGCCGCCGCCTCGCGATCGACCCGCACTCCCCCGCCGACCTGCGGGCCAACGCCGTGGTCACCAACCTCGACGCCTTCCACGAGGCGTTCGGCGTGGTCGAGGGCGACGCGCTGTTCACGCCCGTGGAGCAGCGGGTCCGCATCTGGTGAGCCCGCAGCAGCGGCAGGTCGAGGAGCTGCTCGGCTGGGCGGTCGCCGACCCCTCGGGGCTCGACGACGCCGGCTACGAGCAGCTGCTCGCGACCGACGAGCCGCACCTGGACGCCCTGGGCGCGCTCGCCGACGCCTGGCGCGCGGAGCACGTCGCCGCCAACGGCACCGGCCGTGGCGACGAGCTGACGTTCGTGGTCAACCGCAACCTCACGACGGCGGCGGTGGCCGGGCCCCCGGGCTCGCCGCAGGCGGAGCTGCGCGACGCGCTGGTCGACGAGGCGGTGGGCCTGGGTGCCACCGAGCTGTGCGTGCAGGGTCCGCTGCCGCCCTCGTCGCCAGCCGAGGACGGCCGCGGCAGCGTCGACGACGGCTACCTCGACCTCGTCCGCGCCCTCCACGAGCGGGCCCCGCAGCTGCACCTGCACGCCTTCCGACCCGCGGAGGTGCTGGACGCCGCCACCCGCTCCGGGCGCACCCCGCGGGAGTGGCTGACCGCTGCCCGCGAGGCGGGGCTGGGCTCCGTGCCCGGCACCGGCGCGCGCGTGCTGGACGACGCGCTGCGCCCGCGCCTCGCGCCGCCCGTCGCGCCCGACCTGACCTCGCAGCAGTGGGTGGACCTCGTCACCACCGCGCACGAGGTGGGCCTGCGCTCCACGGCCACGCTCGTCTACGGCCACCTCGAGACGCACCGGCAGCAGGTGGCGCACCTGCGGCGGCTGCAGGAGGTGCAGCGGCGCACCGGTGGGTTCACCGAGCTCATCCTCATGCCCTGGACACCGGCGCTGACCGCTCCCCTGCCCGCCCCGCTGCCCCGGGGCCTGCCCCGCAGCGCGCCGGGCCCGTCGGCGCGCGAGACCCGGGCGCTGCACGCCGTGGCGCGACTGCTGCTCGGCAGCGGAGGGCCCGGTCACGTCGCACACCTGCAGGTGGCGTGGACCAAGCTCGGCGGCGGCGCGTCCCCGCTGGTGGCGCAGCTGCTCGAGGGCGGCGCGGACGACCTCGGCGGGCTGCTGCTGGACGGCGCGGTCGCGCCGGACGCCGGCGCGGAGGCGGGGCTGCAGCTGACCGCCGCCGACGTCGTCGTCGTCGCCCAGCGCCTGGGACGCACGCCGCGCCAGCGCACCACCACGTACGCCGACGTCCCCCTCGACCGGCGCCTCCCCCTTCCGTGATCATGGGCAGCTGGCCACCCCGGGAGGAGCTGGTGGTCGACGTCGCCGTCGTCGGTGCCGGGGTGGCGGGCCTGGCGACGGCCATCCAGCTGCGCCGGCGCGGCCGGGAGAGCTTCGTGGTGCTCGAGCGCGGCGGCGACGTCGGCGGCACCTGGCGGGACAACACCTACCCCGGCGTCGCGTGCGACGTGCCCGCGCCGCTGTACGCCTACAGCTTCCGGCCGCAGCCGGCGTGGACGCACCGCTACGCGCGGGGCGCCCAGGTGCAGGAGTACCTGCGCACCAGCGCCCGCGAGGAGGGCCTCGGCCCGCACCTGCGGCTGCGCACCGACGTCCTCGACGCCTCCTGGGACGACGACGGCGGCCGCTGGCGCGTGACGGCCGCGACGCCCTACGGCGAGCTGCGGGTCCGCGCGCGCGTGCTCGTGACGGCGGTGGGCCGGCTGGCCGAGCCGAGGACGCCGGACGTGCCGGGCCTCGACGGCTTCGCCGGGCCCGTGGTGCACACCGCCCGCTGGGACGCCGGGCTCGACCTGCGCGGCCTGCGCGTGGGCGTGGTCGGCACGGGGGCGTCGGCGGTGCAGGTGGTGCCGCAGCTCGCGGGGCTGGCGGAGCGCGTGGTGGTCTTCCAGAGGACGCCCGCGTGGGTGGTGCCCCGGCGGGACGCCGAGGTCCCCGAGGCCGAGCGCGAGGCGCTGCGGCGCGACCCCGCCGCCGTGCGGGCGCTGCGCTCGGAGCTGCTGGCCGAGCTCGACGCCGGCATCGCCGCGCGCCGCCGCGAGCGCCCCGCGCTCGACGCCCTGCGCTCGCGGGCCCTCGAGCACCTCGCGGCGCAGGTCCCCGGCGGGCCGCTGCGGCGCGCGCTCACGCCGGACTACGAGGTCGGCTGCAAGCGCGTGCTGCTCTCCGACGACTTCTACCCCGCGCTGCTGCGCGACGACGTCGTGCTGGAGCCGTCCGCGCTGCAGCACGTCGAGCGGGGCGCCGCGGTGGCGGGCTCCGGTATGCGGCACGAGCTCGACGCCCTAGTGCTGGCCACCGGCTTCACCACGACGCGGCCGCCGATCGCCGAGCGGCTGCGCGGCCGGGGCGGGCGGACGCTCGCGCAGCGCTGGGCCGGCGGGATGGCGGCGTTCGCCTCCACGGCGGTGCCGGGGTTCCCCAACCTGTTCCTGCTCGGTGGGCCGCACGCGGTGCTCGGGCACTCCTCGGCGATCGACGTGCTGGAGGCGCAGGTCGAGCACGTGCTCGGTGCGCTGGACCACCTGCGGCGGACCGGTCCGGCGGCGGCGCCGCTGGAGGTGGCGGAGCGCACCGAGGCCGCGTACCTGCGCGAGGTCGACGCGATGGTCGCGGGGACGGTGTGGCAGGACGGCGGCTGCTCGAGCTGGTACCGCGACGACCGCAGCGGGCGGCTGGCGCTGCTGTGGCCGGCGTCCGCCGCGGAGTTCCGCGCTCGCAACGCGCGCTTCGACCCCGCCCCCTACGGCGCCGCCAGCTGACGCTCAGGCGGCGGGACGGCGAGGGGCCAGTCCGACCGGGCGGCGACCCTGCACGGCCAGACCGTCCGCACCGGCGAGCGCCGCGACGGCAGGGCGCACCGCCGGGTCGAGCCACCGCTCCGCGTCGAGGGCGTGCTCGGGCTGCAGCGCCAGGCGCTCGCGCAGCTCGAAGCCCTGCGCGGCGGACCAGCGGGCGAGGTCGTCGAGGTGCGGCCACGGCCGCTCGGGGTTGACGTGGTCGGGCGTCAGCGGGCTGACGCCGCCCCAGTCGTCGACGCCGGCGCGCAGCAGCAGCACGAGCTCCGCGGGGTCGGACAGGTTCGGCGGCGCCTGGACGCGCAGGTCCGGCCCGAGGAGGAGCCTGGCGACGGCGAGCGCGGCCGCGTACTCCTGCAGGGCGAGGTCGGGCTCGCCGCGCATGGCGGTGCGCGGCTTGGCGCGGAAGTTCTGCACGATCACCTCCCGCACGTGACCGTGGCTGCGGGCCGTCGCGGCGATGGCGAGCAGGGACTCGATGCGGTCGGCGGGCGTCTCGCCGATCCCCAGCAGCACGCCGGTGGTGAAGGGGACGACGGCGGCGCCGGCGTCCTCCAGCACCTGGAGCCGGACGGCCGGGTCCTTGTCGGGGCTGCCGAAGTGCGCGGCGCCGCGGCGCTCGAACAGGTCGCGGCTGGTGGTCTCGAGCATCATCCCCATCGACGCCGCCACGGGCCGCAGGTCGGCCAGCTCGTCGGCGGTCATGACGCCGGGGTTGAGGTGCGGGAGCATCCCGGTCTCCTCGCGCACCCGGACGGCGAGGTGGCGCACGTACGCCAGCGTCGAGGCGAAGCCGTGCGCGTCCAGCCACTGCCCGGCCTCCGGCCAGCGGGCCTCGGGTCGGTCGCCGAGGGTGAAGAGCGCCTCCTTGCACTCCAGCGCCGCGCCGTCGCGGGTGAGCGCCAGCACCTCCTCCTCGGTCATGAAGGGGGCGCGGCCGGCGCGGGCCAGCTGCAGGGGCGTGTCGACGAAGGTGCAGTAGTGGCACCTGTCGCGGCACAGCGTGGTGACGGGGACGAACACCTTGCGCGAGTACGTGACCACGCCGGGACGCCCGGCGGCGACCAGGCCGCCGTCGCGCACCGCTGACGCGAGGCGCAGCAGCCTGTCGAGCGGCTCGCCGTCGGACGGTCCCCGGGCCGCGAGGAGCGCCTCGGCCTGGCGGGGCTCGAGCGGGGCGCCGGCCTCGGCGCTGCGCAGCGCGTCCTCGACGGCGCGCTCGCTCGGCGGTGAGGTCGGGTCGGGCAGGACGGTGCTCACCTCACGAGGCTAGGTCCGGCGCGGTCCTCAGCCTCGGGCGGGGATCTGCTGCAGGATCCAGGCGTTGCCGTCGGGGTCGTTGAAGAAGACGAACCGGCCCCAGGCCATCTCGTCCACCTCGGTGCACTCCACGCCGCGCGCGAGCAGGTCGGCGCGGGCCGCGTCGGCGTCGTCGACCACCGCCTGCAGGCCCTTCTGGTCACCGGGGCGCAGCGGGGTGATGCCCTGCCCGAAGGCGATGGAGCACGCCGAGCCGGGCGGCGTGACCTGGATGAAGCGCAGGTCGTCGGAGACGCGCTGGTCGTGGTCGCACCCCCACCCAAGCACCTCGGCGTAGAAGTGCTTGGCGCGGTCGACGTCGGAGACGCCGACCATCACCAGCTCGAGGGAGACCCTCAGCGTGCTGGTGGCCGGGGTCTCCATCGGGTCACCGGTGACGAGGGTGCTCCGCGGGCTGGACTGGGCTGCGTCGTCGCTCGTGCTGCTCATGCCTCCGCAGCGTGGCACCGCCCACCGACACCCCGGAACCACTCTGCCGCCGTGATCATGGGCGTCGTGNNGACGCCCATGATCACGGTCGAAGGGTGGGGTCAGTCGGCCCAGCCGGGGATGACGACGTGCTCCAGCAGCGCCATCCGCTCGTCCTGGCCGATGAAGGCGGCGTCGAGGGCGTCGAGGGTGACCTGCCGGAAGTCGTCCCAGCCCCAGCCCGCCTCCTCCGCGAGCAGCACCATCTCGTCGGTGAGCGTCGTGCCGGTCCAGAGCCGGTCGTCGCTGCTCAGGGTGATGGTGAAGCCGAGGTCGCGCAGCGCCGTCACCTGGTGGCCGGCGATGGACGGCGAGGTGCCCGTCTGCGTGTTGGAGCGCGGGCACACCTCGAGCGGCACCTGCCGGTCGCGCACGTACGACGCGACGCGGCCGAAGTGCGGACGAGCGCTGGGGTCGTCGCCGCCGACGGTGACGTCCTCGAGCACCCGGACGCCGTGCCCGAGGCGGGACGCCCCCACGGCCAGGGCCTGCGCCACCGACTCCGGCCCCACGGCCTCGCCGGCGTGGACGGTGAAGGGGAAGAGGTTCTCGCGCAGCAGCGCGAACGCCTCGGCGTGGTCGGTGGCCGGGAAGCCGATCTCCGGGCCGGCGATGTCGAAGCCGACCACCCCGGCGTCGCGGCGCGACAGCGCCGCCCGCGCCGCCTCCAGCGACCTGTCCGCCTGCCGCATGGCGCAGACGATCGCGCCCACGCGGATCGGGCGCCCGGCGTCGGCGGCCTCGGCGGCGCCGGCGTGCAGGCCGGCGAGCACGGCGTCGAGCACCTCCTCGACGCTCAGGCCACCGGCGGTGGACAGCTCCGGCGCGAACCGGCTCTCCATGACGACGACGCCGTCCGCGGCCAGGTCGAGCACGCTCTCGCGCGCCACCCGCTCCAGGGCGTGGGGCGTCTGCAGCACCGCGCCGGTGTGGGAGAACGGCTCGAGGAAGCTCACGAGGGAGCCGGAGTCGGCCTGGCGCTGCACCCACGCCTCGAGGGCCTCCGGAGTGCTCTCGGGCAGCTGGTGGCCGATCTCGTCGGCCAGCTCCAGCAGGGTGGAGGCGCGCATGCCGCCGTCGAGGTGGTCGTGCAGCACCACCTTCGGGGCCCGGGCCAGGCGCTCGCGCAGGTCGCTCATGCGCGGGACTCCTCGTCGTCGTCGGCGTCCGGGACGGCCTGGCGCTGCTCGACGACGTCGGCCTCGGAGGCCTCGACGTCTCCGAGCGGGCCGCCGAGCTCGTCGGCGTCCTCGCTGGGTGCCGAGCTGCGCTGCTGCTCGGCCAGGTCCGCGGGGTCCACCTCGGCGGGCAGCTCGGTGGACAGGGGGTCGGTCTCGCTCACGCCCGCCAGGCTAGCCAGCCCGGCCGGGCCGCTCAGGAGAGGTGGTACAGCGCCCGCGCCTCCTCGTGGGTGGCGATCGGCCGGCCCACCTCGCGGGCGATCTCCTGGGCCTGCTGCAGCAGCTCGAGGTTGGTGGGGTTGCGGGCCGGGTCGTAGAAGAGCTCCAGGCCGGTCTTGATGTGGCCGCCCAGCTCGATCGCGCGGCGCAGCACGGTGGTGTCGTCGAGCGCACCCTGCCCCCAGACGGAGATGTACCAGGGGTGCTTGACCTTCGCCTTCTCGATGAGGTGCAGGTAGAAGTACAGCGACTCCAGCGTGGGCGGCACACCGTTGGTGGCGATGGGTTCCATGGCGGTGAGGCCGTAGTCGCCGATGAGGTAGAAGTCCCACATCGAGCCGGGCGTGGTGAGGCCCCTGTTGACGTAGTGCAGCGCGTGGCGCAGGTGCCCCGGCTCGTAGACGCCGAAGACCATGGGGATGCCGCGCTCGCGCAGCATCTTCACCTGGCCCGCCGTCTGCGCCAGGTCGAAGCCGAAGGTGGGCCCGCTCAGGTAGCCCTCGTCGTCCTGCTCGGTGGCGAACAGGGTGTAACCGGTGTCGAGGCAGGCGACCTTCGCGCCGCCGGAGTCGTTGAGCAACGCCACGTGCTCCAGGCCGTGCTCCCCCGGCAGCAGGCGCAGGTTGTTGCAGGTGGTGGGGTACCAGGTGATGTCGGGGTGCTTGTCGAGCACCTGCTGCCAGGTGCGGAGGTAGTCCTTGTGGGCGTCGCGCCCGAGCAGGTCGAAGCTCGTGTTGTGCGCGTGGATGGCCCCGGCGCCCGCCTCCCAGCAGCGGATCGCGTCCTCGGCGATCTCGTCGTAGCTGGTGGGGGTGTTGGGGTTCATCTCCTTGCTGCGCACGCCGTTGATGTGCGACTCGATGACCACGGGGCCGTCCCAGCTGGGCGCGGCGTCGGCGTACCTGTCGAGGGCGGTGGCCACTCTGCCTCCTCGGGGCGCGGCGGTCCCTCGTCGGACCGCCTCGGTGCTCCGAGGCTAGGCGGGGTCCACCGTCGTCGACAAGTTCTTGCGCTCTCCGAATTTCTATCCGATGCGGTCGAGGACGACGTCGACCGCCGGCGCCACCCCCGGTGACGACGCAGCGCCTGCGGGGGCGACGTCCCAGCCGCCCTCCAGCGCAGCGAGCGCCCGGTCGAAGCGCTCCGGGGTGTCGGTGTGGAGCACGGCGAGCACGTCGCCCGAGCGCACGGCGTCGCCGGGCTTGGCCCGCAGCTCCACCCCGGCGCCCGCCTGCACGGACTCCCCCGCGCGGGCGCGCCCCGCACCCAGGCGCCAGGCCGCCAGGCCCACCGCCATGGCGTCCAGGCGGGTCAGCACGCCGTCGGCGTCCGCGCGGACCTCGTGGGTGTGCCGCGCCACCGGCAGCTCCGCGGACGGGTCACCACCCTGCGCGGCGATCATCCTGCGCCACACGTCCATCGCGCGGCCGTCGGCGAGGGCGTCGGCCGGGTCGACGTCCTCCCGGCCGGCGGCGGCGAGCATCTCGCGGGCCAGCGCCAGGGTCAGGTCGACGACGTCGCGCGGGCCGCCACCGGCCAGCACCTCGACGGACTCCCGGACCTCGAGGGCGTTGCCGGCGGTCAGGCCGAGCGGGGTCGACATCTCCGTGAGCAGCGCCACCGTGCGCACCCCAGCGTCCGTGCCGAGGTCGACCATGGTCCGTGCGAGCTCCTCGGCGTCCTCCCGCGTCTTCATGAACGCGCCGGTGCCGACCTTCACGTCCAGCACGAGCGCGCCGGTGCCCTCGGCGATCTTCTTGCTCATGATGGAGCTGGCGATGAGCGGGATCGCCTCCACCGTGCCGGTGACGTCGCGCAGCGCGTAGAGCTTCTTGTCGGCCGGCGCCAGCCCCGACCCGGCGGCGCAGACGACGGCCCCGACGTCCTCCAGCTGCGCCAGCATCTCGTCGTTGGAGAGGGCCGCCCGCCACCCGGGGATCGCCTCGAGCTTGTCGAGGGTGCCGCCGGTGTGGCCGAGGCCGCGGCCGGACAGCTGCGGCACGGCGACCCCGCACGCCGCCACGAGCGGCGCCAGCGGCAGCGTGATCTTGTCGCCGACGCCGCCGGTGGAGTGCTTGTCGGCCGTGGGCCGGCTCAGCCCGGAGAAGTCGAGGCGCTCGCCGGAGGCGATCATCGCCGCGGTCCAGCGGGAGATCTCGCGGCGGCCCATGCCGTTGAGCAGGACCGCCATGGCCAGCGCGCTCATCTGCTCGTCGGCCACCGCGCCGCGGGTGAACGCGTCGACCACCCAGTCGATCTGGGAGTCGGTGAGCTCGTGGCGGTCGCGCTTGGCGGCGATCACCTCGACGGCGTCGTGCGGCTCGGTCTTCTGGGCGGTCTTCTGGGTGGGCGCGTCGGCGGGCTGGCTCACGCCGCCCACCCTGCCACCGCCGCCCCGACGCACCGGACCGCGGTCCGTCGCGGGGAGGGCGCCCCGGAGCAGGACGACGACGGTGGCGCGGCCTCAGCCGCGCTCGAGCTCCTCCGGCCCGAAGCCCTGCGGCAGCACCTCGGCCATCGTCTGCACGCCCTCGGGCGTGGAGACCAGCAGCGAGCGCCCGCCGTGCTCGTAGAGCAGCTGGCGGCAGCGCCCGCACGGCATGATCAGCCGCGCGTCGTCGCCGCCCACGCAGGCG
This sequence comes from Streptomyces sp. NP160, assembly GCF_006335115.1. Lineage (GTDB taxonomy): Bacteria > Actinomycetota > Actinomycetes > Actinomycetales > Quadrisphaeraceae > Quadrisphaera. The sequence continues at coordinate 28,641 of NZ_VDMJ01000014.1, read as the reverse complement.
AACGCCACCAGCCGGCCACCGCCACCGGCGACCAGCGAGGACACGAGCCCGCACTCGGCGCACAGCGTGACGCCGTAGCCGGCGTTCTCCACGTTGCACCCGGTCACCACGCGGCCGTCGTCCACGAGCGCGGCCGCGCCCACGCGGAAGCGGGAGTACGGCGCGTAGGCCTGCTGCTGCACGGAGCGGGCGGCGGCCAGCAGGCCGTCCCAGTCGACGTCCTGCTGGTCTGCTGCTCCGGTCACGCGAGGCTCCTCACTGCTTGACGTAGGGCTCGCCGTCAGCCGCCGGCGGCCGCACGCGGCCCACCAGCCCGGCCACGGCGAAGACGGTGACGAGGTAGGGCGCCATGAGCAGGAACTGCGAGGGCACCGGCGTCGCGATGGAGGCGAGGATGTCCTGCAGGTTGGTCGCCAGGCCGAACAGCAGGGCCGCCACCAGCGCCCCGACCGGCGTGTAGCGACCGAAGATCATGGCGGCGAGGGCGATGTAGCCCTTGCCCGCGCTGATCTCCTCGCCGAAGGCCAGGCCCACGCCCAGGGTCAGCATCGCCCCGCCGAGGCCGGCCAGCGCGCCGGACAGGACGACGTTGACGAAGCGCGTGCGGTTGACGTCGATGCCGACCGTGTCGGCGGCCTTGGGGTGCTCGCCGACGGCGCGGACCCGCAGGCCCCACCGGGTGCGGAAGAGCGCCACGTGGACGACGACCACCAGCACGTACATGAGGTAGACGACGACGGACTGGTTGAACAGCACGGACCCGAGCACCGGGATGTCGGCCAGCAGCGGGATCCGCACCGGCGACAGGCCCGGCGGGGAGTTCAGCCCGGAGCTGCCCGACAGCACGGTGCTGAACAGGTAGCTGGTCAGGCCGATGACCAGCACGTTGAGGACGACGCCCACGATGATCTGGTTGACGACGTACCGGATGGCGAAGACGGCCAGCAGCACCCCCACCAGCGCCCCGGCCAGCGGCGCCGCGAGCAGGCCCGCGTAGGCGCTGTCCGTGGCGCTCGCGACCACCGCGGCGCCGAAGGCCCCCGCGAGCAGCTGCCCCTCGATGGCGATGTTCACCACGCCGGCGCGCTCGCTGACCACCCCGCCGAGCGCTCCCAGCACGATCGGCACGGAGAGCACCAGGCCGCCGCCGAGCAGGCCGACGAGGCTGATGGTCTGCCCGGCGACCACCCAGACCAGGAAGCCGACCAGCCAGGCGGCCCCGAACACCACGGGCGCCCACCAGCCGGTGCGGCGGCCGGCGCGGCGGTCGCGCTCGACGAGCACCGTGATCGCGATGCAGACGAGGGCGACGACCCACCCGGACGCCGCGCCGGGCAGCGGCAGCTCGGGCAGCTGCACCGCGTCGCCGCGACCGGACAGGCGGAACCTCGAGGTGCCGTCGGGAGCGGAGACCGCGAAGAGCGCGACCGCGATCGCGGTCAGCACCAGGTAGGTGATGACCGGGCGCGGGCTGAGCCGGTCGGCCACCGGGGTGGCCTGCCCGCCGGAGGCCCCCGAGGCCGGGGACGGTGAGGTGGTCGGTGCGGCGGTCACGCGGCGGCCCTCCCGGCCTGCGAGGTCTGGGCGGGCGCACCGGAGCGGCCCCTCCCCTTGGGGGCGCGGCGCCTGGGCTCCAGCCGGAAGACGGTGCGCACCAGCGGTGGCGCGGCGATGAGCAGCACGATCACCGACTGGACGACGAGGACGATGTCGATGGGGGTGCCGGTGGAGGCCTGCATGAGCACCCCACCGGCGCGCAGGGCGCCGAAGAGCAGGCCCGCGAGGACCACCCCGAGCGGACGGGAGCGCCCGAGCAGCGCCACCGTGATGGCGTCGAAGCCGATCTGGCCGGCGATGCCGGCGGTCAGCGACTTCTCGGTGCCGAGCAGCTGGGCGGAGGCGGCGAGCCCGGCGAGGGCGCCGGAGGCGAGCATCACGCCCACGAAGGCCCACGAGACGGAGATGCCCGCGGTCCGGGCGGCGGCGGGGTTGGCGCCGACGGCCCGCCACCGGAAGCCGACGGTGCTCCGCTCGAGGAGCCACCACACGGCGGCGGCGGCCAGCAGCACCACGAGGAAGCCGAGGTGCAGCCGGAACTGGGACCCCAGCAGCAGCGGGAAGGCCGCCGAGTCCGCCACCGGCGGGGAGATCGGGTTGGCCGACCCGCCGCGCTGGAAGGACGGCGTGGTCAGCAGGTAGGAGAGCAGCTGCAGGGCCACGTAGTTGAGCATGATCGTGACGATCACCTCGGAGGCGCCCGCGCGGGCCCGCAGCAGGCCCACCAGGCCGCCCCACAGGGCCCCGCCGACCACACCCGCGAGGACGGCCAGCGGCAGGTGCACCACCAGCGGGGCGTCGACCCCGAAGCCCACGGCGCCGGCGAACAGCGCCCCGATGATGATCTGCCCCTGCGCGCCGATGTTGAACAGGCCCGCGCGGAAGGCGAGCGCCACGGCCAGGCCCGCCGCGATCAGCGGCGTCGACACGGTGAGCGTCTCCGTGAGGGGCCGCAGCGCCCGCACGAGGCTCGGCGCCTGCCAGTCGACGACGGCGCCGCGCAGCATCGCCGCGTACGCCTGCACGGCGGCGTCCCAGCCCGCCACGAGGGTGTCGGTGGGCCGGGCGAAGAAGTAGCCGGACGCCTCGCGGGTCGCGTCGTCGGTGGCGGCGATGAGCAGGCCGCCGAGCACGAACGAGACGAGCACGGCCAGCAGGGAGACGAGCCAGGTGCTCGTGCGGGCGCCGGCGACCCAGGCGGCCACGCTGCCGGGCTGCGCCGGGCCTTCGGGCGCCGAGGGCGAGGGCGCGGGACCGCCGGTGGGCGGCGGGGAGGCGGCGGAGGCCCCGGAGGGCGGAGTGCTGGCCATCAGACGGGCGTCCCTTCGCCGTCGCCGGCTTCCGCGGCGGCGGCTTCCACCTCGCTGGGGTGCGCGGCGGCCTGCTGCGCCGCCTCCGCGGCCGGGACCCCGGCCATCATGAGCCCGAGGACGTCCCTGTCGGTGCCGCCGGGCACGACGCCCACCACCTTCCCGCGGTACATCACCGCGATCCTGTCGGCCAGCGCGAGCACCTCGTCCAGCTCCGTGGACACGATGAGCACCGGCGTGCCGGCGTCCCGCTCGGCGATGATCCGCCGGTGGACGAACTCGATGGAGCCGACGTCGAGGCCTCGCGTCGGCTGTGAGGCGATGAAGAGCTGCAGCGGGCGGCTCAGCTCGCGGGCGAGCACCACCTTCTGCTGGTTGCCGCCGGAGAGCGTCCCGGCGGCCACCGAGGGACCGGAGGCCCGGACGTCGTACTGGGCGATGAGCTCGGTGGCGTTGCGGCGCAGCGCGGCGCGGTCCATCGCCGTGCCGCGCGCGAAGGCGCCGTCCCGGTGGCGGTCCAGGACGAGGTTCTCCTCGATGGAGAAGCTGCCGACCAGGCCGTCGTGCGTGCGGTCCTCGGGGACGAAGCCGACGCCCGCCTCGAGCACCTGCCGCGTCGAGCGGCCGACCAGCTCCTGACCCACCAGGCGGACCGAGCCGCTGACGTCCTCCTGCAGCCCGACGATCGCCTCGGTCAGCTCCGTCTGGCCGTTGCCCTGCACCCCGGCGACGGCGAGGACCTCGCCGCGGGCGATGTCGAGGTCGACGCCGTCGACCACGCGGGTACCGGCGGCGTCGCGGACGACGAGGTCGCGCACCTGGACGGTCACCTCGCCCGGCGCCGCGGGGACCTTCTCGACGCCCAGGGAGACGCTGCGCCCGACCATGAGGGCGGCGAGCTCGTTCTCGGGGGCGGTCGGGTCCGCGGAGCCGACCACCTTGCCGCGGCGGATGACCGTGATGCGGTCGGCGATGGCGCGGACCTCGCGCAGCTTGTGGGTGATGAAGACGATCGAGGTGCCGGCGGCGGTGAGCTGGCGCATGATCGCGATCAGCTCGTCGGTCTCCTGCGGGGTCAGGACGGCGGTGGGCTCGTCGAGGATGAGCACCTCCGCGTCCCGCACGAGCGCCTTGATGATCTCGACGCGCTGCTGGACGCCGACCGGCAGGTCCTCCACGAGCGCGTCCGGGTCGACGGCGAGGCCGTAGCGGTCCGACAGCTCGCGCACCCGGCGGCGGGCGGTGGCGAGGTCGAGGAAGCCGCCCTTCGTGGGCTCGTTGCCGAGGACGACGTTCTCGGCGACGGTGAAGACGGGCACGAGCATGAAGTGCTGGTGCACCATGCCGATGCCGGCGGCCATGGCGTCCCCAGGGCCTGTCAGCTCCAGCGGCCGCCCGTCCACGAGGATGCGGCCCTCGTCCGGCCGGTACAGGCCGTACAGCACGTTCATGAGGGTGCTCTTGCCGGCGCCGTTCTCGCCGAGGAGGCAGTGCACCTCTCCGGGGGCGACCACGAGGTCGATGGCGTCGTTGGCCACCAGCGACCCGAAGCGCTTGGTGATCCCCTCGAGCGCGAGCTCCACGCCCGCACCTCCTTCCGCACCCGGTGAGTGGTGGTCCAGCTGCAGCTCCGGCGGTCCGCTGCACGGTTCGGGCCCCCCGGCACGCTACCGGGGGGCCCGAGGGCGACCCCGCGCGGTGAGGCGGGGTCAGGGACGGGTCACGGGGTGGAGGGGGACTCCACCGTGATCGTCCCGTCGACGATCTGCTGCTGCAGGGCCTCCACGCCGTCCTTGACCTCCTGCGGCACCTCCGCGTCGAGGTCGTGGTACGGCGCCAGGCTCACGCCGCCGTTCTCCAGCGTGCCGACGTACGGCTCGGAGGAGAACTGGCCGTCGGCCTCGGTCTGCACCGCGTCCTTGACGGCCGCGCCGATCTCCTTCACCACGGTGGTGAGGATGATGTCGCGGTAGTCGGGCTGGGTGTTGTAGCCGTCGGAGTCGACCCAGATGACCTTGACGTCACCGGCGGCCTTGGCGGCTGCCAGCGTGCCGGAGCCGACCGGGCCGGCCACCGGCAGGATGACGTCGGCGCCCTGGTCGATGAAGTTCTGGGTGGTGTTCTGGCCCTTGCTGGCGTCCTCGAAGTCACCGGTGAACGAGCCGGTCTGCGCGGCCTTGTCCCAGCCGAGCACCTTGACGGACTTGCCGGTCTCCTCGTTGTACTTCGCGACGCCGTCCACGAAGCCGTCCATGAAGATCGTCACCGAGGGCAGCTGGATGCCGCCGTAGGTGGCCACGGTGCCGGTCTTGGAGGTGCCGGCCGCGACGTAGCCGGCCAGGTAGGCGGCCTGCGCGGTGTCGAACAGCAGCGGCTTCACGTTGTCGCGGGCCGGGTCGACCGTGGAGTCGACGATCGCGAACTGGGTGTCCTTGTTGGCGTCGGCGGCCTGGCCGGTCGCGTCGGCCAGCAGGAAGCCCACCGAGACGATGAGGTTGCAGTTCTGCTGCACGAGGCTGGCGATGTTCGGCGCGTAGTCGGCGTTGCTGCTCGACTCGGTGGTGGTGGTCTCGATGCCGAGCTCGGACTTCGCCTGCTCCAGGCCCTCGAGGCCGGCCTGGTTGAAGGACTGGTCCTCGAAGCCGCCGGCGTCGGAGACCATGCACGCCTTGAGGTCGGAGGCGGAGCCCGAGGCGCCGCCGGAGGCGGACTCGCCACCGGAGCCGGTGGTCGGTGCCTCGCCGCAGCCGGCGGCCAGCAGGGCGATCGCCCCGACGGCTGCGAGGGAGCCGAGCTTCTTCTTCACGAGTGGTGTCCTCCGTCGGGGGGCGGTGTCGCCCGGAACCCTAGGCGGGCGGCACCCGGCTCGACGAGCCCCGCGAGCAGGATCGCAACCGTTCCGTGACCCGGAGCGGGGTCGGCGGCGGTCGGTCAGCGGTCGAAGGGGCCTGCGACCACCGATCGACCGGCCGCCAAACCCGCCCTCAGGCGAGCGGCAGGCGCAGCGCCTCGACCGCCGCACCGGCCAGCAGCCGTGCGCCGTGGGCGATCGCCCGCTCGTCCGCCTCGAAGTCACCGCGGTGCAGGTCGTGGGTCGGGCCGCCGGGCGTGCGCGTCCCCAGGCGGGCCATCGCGCCGGCGACGTGCTGCAGGTACCAGGCGAAGTCCTCCCCGCCCAGGCTCTGGTCGGTGGGCACCGCGGCGCCCTCCCCCAGCTGCTCCTCGGCGGCCCGTTGCAGCAGACCCGTGCTCACCGCCTCGTTGACCACCGGTGGCACGCCGCGCTGCAGGTCGACGTCGGCGCGCAGGCCGTAGGGCGCCACCACCTCGCGGACCACCTGGGGCAGGAGGTCCCCGGCGTCCTTCCAGGCGTCCTGGCGCACGCAGCGCAGGGTGCCCTCGGCCACGCCCACGCGCGGGATGGCGTTCGCCGCACCACCGGCGCTGACGCGGCCCCACACCAGCGACACGCCCGCGCGCGGGTCGAGCCGGCGCGACATCACGGCGGGCACCTCGGTGACCACCTTGGCGAGGGCGAAGACGAGGTCCCCGGTGAGGTGCGGCCGCGAGGTGTGGCCGCCGGGGCCGTGCAGCTCCACCTTCACCTGGTCGAAGGCGGAGGTGATGGCGCCCACGCGCAGCCCCACCCTGCCGACGTCGGTGTGGGGGTCGCAGTGCACCGCGAAGATCCGCTCCACGCCGTCGAGCGCTCCGGCGGCCACCACGCCCAGCGCGCCGCCGGGGGTGACCTCCTCGGCGGGCTGGAACAGCAGCCGCACCCGGCCCGGCAGGTGTCCGGCGCGCGCCAGGTCCGCCAGCACCAGCCCGGCGCCCAGCACGGCCGTGGTGTGCACGTCGTGCCCGCACGCGTGCGCGACGCCGGGCACCGTCGAGCACCAGGGGCTGGAGGTCTCGTCGGCCAGGGGCAGCGCGTCGAGGTCGGCGCGCAGCGCCAAGGTGCGCGGGCCCGCTCCGACGTCGCAGACGAGCCCCGTGCCGGGCAGCAGGCGCGGCTCGAGCCCTGCCGCGCGCAGCGCCTCGGCCACCCGGGCGGTGGTGCGGTGCTCGGCGTGGGCCGTCTCGGGGTGGGCGTGCACGTCGCGCCGGAAGGCCACCAGGGCCTCCAGGCGCGGCGCGAGGAGCTCGGCCAGGGTGCGCGGGCGGTCGGGCTCGCGCTCCGGGGACCGGCGGACGTGGTAGGTCACCGCAGGATCATGCGCGCGTCAGACCAGGTCGTCGCGGCCGCGGTCGCGCCAGGCCCCGACGAGGCCCTTGACGGACTGCGCGTGCTCACGCGTGGTGACGAGCAGGGCGTCGGGGGTGTCGACGACGACGACGTCGGGCACGCCCAGCACCGACACCGTGCGCCCGGGCACCCCGCTGCCGGCCACGACCAGGCCCGTGGCGGCCAGGCCCAGCACGGCGCCGTCGTCACCGAGGACCGCCACCCGCGAGGCGGCGCCCGGCAGCATGGCGGCCAGGGAGTCCCAGTCGCCCACGTCGTCCCACCCGAAGGCCCCGGGGACGACGGCAACGCCGCCCGCAGCGGCCACCGGCTCCGCGATGGCGTGGTCGATGGCGATCTTCACCAGTCCGGGCCACACCGCGGCCAGCGCCGCGTCCCGGCCCGGGCCGTCCCAGGCCGCGGCGATCTCGCGCAGGCCGTCAGCGAGGGCCGGCAGCTGCTCGTGGAGGTGGCCCAGCAGCACTCCGGCGCCCACCACGAACATCCCCGCGTTCCACCGGTAGTCGCCGCTGTCGACGTACCCGGCGGCGGTGGCGGCGTCGGGCTTCTCCACGAACTCCGCCACGCGCAGCGCGTCCGGGGCGCCGGGCACGGACAGCGGCCCGGCGCTGCGGATGTAGCCGAACTGGACGGCGGGGCCGGTGGGCGTGATGCCGATGGTCACCACCTCACCCGTGCGGGCGGTGGCGACCGCCTGGCTGACGGCGTCGCCGAAGGCCTCGTCGTCGTCGATGACGTGGTCGGCGGCGAAGGACCCGAGCACCGCCGCGGGCCCCTCGCGGTGCTCCAGGACGGCGGCCGCCAGCCCGATGGCGGCCATCGAGTCGCGCGCGGACGGCTCGAGCAGCAGGTTGCCCTCCCGCAGCTCCGGCAGGGCCCCGCGCACGGCGCCGGCGTGCGCCCGGCCCGTGACCAGGAGCAGGTGGTCGGCGCCGGCGAGGGGCTCCAGGCGGTCCCAGGTCGCCTGCAGCAGGGACCGGCCCGAGCCGGTCAGGTCGTGGAGGAACTTGGGGGCGCCCGCGCGCGAGAGGGGCCACAGGCGCGTCCCGGCACCGCCGGCGGGCACGACCGCGGCGAAGCCCTCGATGCGGCGGTCAGCGCGGCGCTGGGGTGCGTCTGCAGCGGTCACGCCGCCAGCCTGGCACAACGGCGTGAGGCGTAGGTCACCTCAGCGCGCCGCGCGGGGAGCACGATCGTCACCCGGCAGTACGCTCACGGCGACGCCGCAGTCACGGTCAGACCCCAGCGAGGCACCAGCCAGCACGCAGGTCGGGCCGCGCGGGGCGCCGACGCCGGCTCACGCAGGCACCGTGCACGTCACGGGACAGTGCAGTTCAGAGGACACGAGGAGGCGCACTCCGTGGCACGCACGCTGATGCCGACGGTCTCAGGGCCCACCGGCACCCTCTACCGGGGCCGCGAGGGCATGTGGTCGTGGGTCGGCCACCGCATCACCGGTGTGCTGATCTTCATCTTCCTCCTGGTCCACGTGCTGGACACCGCGCTCGTCAACGTCTCTCCCGAGGCGTACAACGCGGTGATCGGCAGCTACAAGAACCCCGTCGTGGGCCTGGGCGAGGCCGGCCTCGTCGCCGCCGTCCTCTTCCACGCCTTCAACGGCATCCGCGTGATGCTCATCGACTTCTGGTCCAAGGGCCCCCGCTACCACCGCCAGCTCTTCTGGGGCGTCATCGCGGTGTGGGTCCTCCTCTTCGTGCCGTTCATGGTGCGGCACATGATGATCATCTTCTCCCCGGTCAACGGCTGAGAGAGGGGCTCCCGCGATGACCGCACTGCAGTCCACGCCCGGTCCGGCCGAGGCGATCGACGCTCCCCGCTCGCCGTACCGGCGCAGCAAGCCCACCAGGACGAACTTCGAGCTCTACGCGTGGCTGTTCATGCGCATGAGCGGGGTGCTGCTCGTCGTCCTGATCCTCGGGCACCTGCTGGTGAACCTGGTGCTGGGCGACGGCATCCACCAGGTCGACTTCGCCTTCGTGGCCGGCAAGTGGGCCTCGCCGTTCTGGCAGGTCTGGGACCTGTCGATGCTGTGGCTGGCGATGCTGCACGGCACCAACGGCGTGCGCACGATCATCAACGACTACGCCGAGCGCAACGGCACCCGGTTCTGGCTGAAGATGGGCCTGTACGCGGCCTTCACGCTGACCGTCGTCCTCGGCACCCTGGTGATCTTCACCTTCGACCCGTGCCCCACCGGCGCCGGCGTCAACCCCGCCGACCTGCCGTCCTTCTGCCCCGCCCGCTGACCGACCGCTCGAGGAGGACTCCCCCATGGCTGAGGTCCAGTTCCACAGCTACGACGTCGTCATCGTCGGCGCCGGCGGTGCCGGCATGCGCGCGGCGATCGAGTCGGGCCAGCGCGCCCGCACGGCCGTGCTGACCAAGCTGTACCCGACCCGCTCCCACACCGGCGCGGCGCAGGGCGGCATGTGCGCCGCCCTCGCCAACGTCGAGGAGGACAACTGGGAGTGGCACACCTTCGACACCGTCAAGGGCGGCGACTACCTCGTCGACCAGGACGCCGCCGAGGTGATGTGCAAGGAGGCCATCGACGCCGTCCTGGACCTCGAGAAGATGGGGCTGCCCTTCAACCGCACCCCCGAGGGCCGCATCGACCAGCGCCGCTTCGGCGGGCACACCCGCAACCACGGCGAGGCGGCCGTGCGCCGCTCCTGCTACGCCGCGGACCGCACCGGCCACATGATCCTCCAGACGCTCTACCAGCAGTGCGTCAAGCACGAGGTGGAGTTCTTCAACGAGTTCTACGTGCTCGACCTGCTGCTGACCGACGTCGAGGGCGTGCGGACGACGGCGGGCGTGGTGGCCTACGAGCTGGCCACCGGCACGATCCACGTCTTCCGCGCCAAGTCCGTGGTCCTGGCCACCGGCGGCGCCGGCAAGGTCTACAAGACCACCTCCAACGCGCACACCCTCACCGGTGACGGCATGGGCATCGCCTACCGGCGCGGCCTGCCGCTGGAGGACATGGAGTTCTTCCAGTTCCACCCGACGGGCCTGGCCGGTCTCGGCATCCTCCTGAGCGAGGCGGCCCGCGGCGAGGGCGGCATCCTGCGCAACGGCGAGGGCGAGCGCTTCATGGAGCGCTACGCCCCCACCATCAAGGACCTGGCACCGCGCGACATCGTCGCCCGCTCCATGGCCAACGAGGTGCGCGAGGGCCGCGGCGCCGGCCCCAACAAGGACTACGTGCTGCTCGACCTGACGCACCTGGAGCCGGCGCACATCGACGCCAAGCTCCCGGACATCACCGAGTTCGCCCGCACGTACCTGGGCGTGGAGCCCTACACCGAGCCGGTGCCGGTCTACCCGACCGCCCACTACGCCATGGGCGGCGTGCCGACCGACGTCACCTCCCAGGTGCTGGCCGACAACGACACCGCGGTGCCGGGCCTCTTCGCCGCCGGTGAGGTCGCCTGCGTCTCGGTGCACGGCTCCAACCGCCTGGGGACCAACTCCCTGCTCGACATCAACGTGTTCGGCAAGCGCGCCGGCATCGCGGCGGCCAAGCACGCGCTGGCCACCGAGGCCTTCGCGGACCTCCCGGACGACCCCGAGGCCGACGTCGTGGCGATGGTCGAGGGGCTGCGCTCCTCCACTGGGACCGAGCGCGTGGCGGTGCTGCGCCGCGAGCTGCAGGAGACCATGGACGCGAACGCGCAGGTCTTCCGCACCGAGACCACGCTCAAGCAGGCCATGGCGGACATCGACGCCCTGCGCGAGCGCTACGGCCGCGTCGGCGTGCAGGACAAGGGCCAGCGCTACAACACGGACCTGCTCGAGGCCGTGGAGCTCGGCTTCCTGCTGGAGCTGGCCAACGTCATCTGCGCCGGTGCGCTGCACCGCACCGAGAGCCGTGGTGGGCACTTCCGCGAGGACTACCCCAACCGCGACGACGCCAACCACATGCGCCACACCATGGCGTACCGCGCGGTCGACGAGAACGGCCACGAGGGCGTGCGGCTGGACACCAAGCCGGTCGTCACCACCCGCTACCAGCCGATGGAACGGAAGTACTGACACCGATGGCTCGTGAGACCGACGCCGCCCCGGAGTCCAAGCCCGGGGCGGTCCCCAGCTTCGAGGTCACGGTGCGCATCCGCCGCTACGACCCCGAGCGCGACGAGGCCCCCCACTGGGAGGACTACAAGGTCCAGGTGCACGGCACCGACCGCATCCTCGACGCCCTGCACAAGGTGAAGTGGGAGCAGGACGGGTCGCTGACCTTCCGCCGCTCCTGCGCGCACGGCGTGTGCGGCTCGGACGCGATGCGCATCAACGGCGTGAACCGCCTGGCCTGCAAGTCGCTGCTCAAGGACCTCGACCCGAGCAAGCCGATCACCGTCGAGCCCATCAAGGGCCTGCCGGTGGAGAAGGACCTCGTGGTCGACATGGAGCCCTTCTTCCAGTCCTACCGCGAGGTGATGCCCTTCCTCATCACCTCCGGGCACGAGCCGACGAAGGAGCGCCTGCAGTCCGCCCACGACCGCGAGCGCTTCGACGACACCACCAAGTGCATCCTGTGCGCGGCGTGCACGTCGAGCTGCCCGGTGTTCTGGACCGACGGGCAGTACTTCGGCCCGGCCGCGATCGTCAACGCGCACCGGTTCATCTTCGACAGCCGGGACGAGGGCGCTGACCTGCGCCTGGAGGTCCTCAACGACCGCGAGGGCGTGTGGCGCTGCCGCACCACCTTCAACTGCTCGGAGGCGTGCCCGCGCGGCATCCAGGTCACCAAGGCGATCGCCGAGGTGAAGCAGGCGCTGCTGACCCGCAAGGTCTGAGGCCGCCGCTCGGCAGAGCACGCACGTCAGGGCCGCGTCCCCTCGCCCGTCGAGGGGATGCGGCCCTTCGTCGTCGTCCCCTCCCCCCTTCGCGCACTTTCCGCGGAAAGCGCGCGTCCTCAGGCCCCCATGGCGTACTTTCCGTGGAAAGTGCGCGAGGGGACGTGCCCGGTCCTCGACCTTCTCCGGCGCAGCACGCGTCGTTCACCGGACGGCCACCCCCTCGTCGGCGTGGCGCCGCAGGCTCCGCCGGGTGACCTTCCCCCGCCCCGTCCGCACCCGCCGCGTCGCGCTGGCCAGCGCCGTCGTCCTGGCCGCCGGGCTGCCGGCCGCGCCCGCCCTCGCCGCTCCGCCGAAGGGCTCCGCGCCGACCTTCACCCAGGTCGCGCGCTACGACGTCGTCGGTGACGTCGCCGAGATCCTCGCGGCCACGAGGGACGGCCGCACGGTGCTGCACACCGACTCCGGCGGCGAGCAGATCGGCTTCGTCGACATCTCCGACCCCGCTGCGCCGAAGGCCGCCGGCGAGGTGCCCGTCGGCGGTGAGCCCACCTCGGTGGCCACCACCGACCGCTTCGCGCTGGTCGCCGTCGCGGGCCCCGACGACCTCGCCGTCATCGACCTGGCCACCCGCGCCGTGATCGCCCGGGTGCCGCTGGGCGGTCAGCCCGACTCGGTCGCCGTCAGCCCCGACGGGAGATTCGCCGCGGTGGCCGTGGAGAACGAGCGCGACGAGGACGTCGACGACGGCGCGATGCCGCAGGACCCGCCCGGGTACCTGGCCGTGGTCGACCTCCAGGGCGCCCCCACGGCGTGGAGGGCGCGCCAGGTCGACCTGCGCGGTCTGGCGGGGATGCGCTTCCCCACCGACCCCGAGCCGGAGTACGTGACCATCAACGACCGCGGCACCGCCGCCGTCACGCTGCAGGAGAACAACGCCGTCGCCCTGGTCGACCTCAAGAGGGGCAGGGTCACCGGCTCCTTCTCGACCGGCACGGTCACGCAGCCCGCCGACCTCACCGACGACGGCCGGGTCTCGTTCACCGAGCAGCTCACGGCCGCGCGCCGCGAGCCCGACGGCATCGCGTGGACCCCGCAGGGCCGCCTCATCACGGCTGACGAGGGCGACTACGACGTCGACCTGGCCGACGGCCAGTACGTGGGCGGCCGCGGCTGGACCGTCTTCGACACCCGCGGCGGCGTCGTCTTCACGCCGGGCTCCTCCTTCGAGGAGGCCGTCGCGGCCGCCGGGCTGTACGACGACGGGCGGTCGGACGACCGCGGCGTCGAGGCCGAGGGCACCACCGTCGGCGTGTACGCCACCGGCCCGAGCGCCGGTGCGGGCAAGGGCCCCGGCAAGGGCCGCACGGTGCCCCTGGCCTTCGTCGGCGCCGAGCGCGCCGACGCCGTGGGCGTCTACGACATCAGCGACGAGCGCAGGCCCCGCCTGCTGCAGGTGCTCGCCACCGGTGACGCCCCCGAGGGCCTGCTCGCCCTCCCCCAGCGCGGCCTGTTCCTGGCCAGCGGCGAGGGTGACGGCACCATCAGCGTCTACGCCGCCCGGTGACCGGAGAGGTCTGACGGCTCCGGCCCGACCGGGCCGCACTTTCCGCTGGAAGTGCTCCACTCACGACGTCCTTCCCGCACTTTCCGCGGAAAGTGCGGGAAGGACGGGGGTGGTGGCGGGACGCGGGCCCTGGCGGCTGTGCCCGGGGCCCGCGCCTCGGGCGGCGTCGTCAGCGGGGGTGGCCGATCCTCGCGGCGAGCGCGGGCAGGTCGGTGTGCAGGCGCGCCGACGCCTCGGCGGCCAGCGGGTGGCGGGAGCGGCCGCCCTCGTCGACCAGGACGCCGCCGACGTACACCGCGCGCAGGTTGCGCAGCGACATCGACAGCACGTAGCTCCGCACGGGGTGCCACAGCGGTCCCACGTCGGGCTGGCGCGGGTCGACGACGACGAAGTCGGCGTGCTTGCCCACCTCCAGGCTGCCCACGCGGTCGGCGACGCCCATGACCTCCGCCGCGCCGAGGGTGTGCAGGCGCAGCGCCAGCTCCGGCATCATCGCGAGCGGGTCCTTGGTGCGCGCGCGCTGCGCCGCGATGCCGATCCGCATGTTCTGCCACGGGTCGGCGACGTCGGTGCAGGCCTGGTCGTCGAGGCCGAGGCCGACCGTCATGCCCATCGCCAGCATCTCCGGGACCAGCGCCACGCCCGAGGCCAGCCGCCCGTTGGACGCCGGCTGCCACGACATCCCGGCGCCCCCGGCCGCGGCCTGCTCGATGATCTCCGGGGTGGTCTGGATGAAGTGCCCGAAGACCATGTCGGGGCCGAGCGCCCCGGCGTCGCGGTAGAGCGCGAACTTCGACTGCTGCAGCGGCACGGCCTCGGGCGACTCCAGGAAGTGCGCCTGGTTGGTGACGCCGTGGCGGCGCATCGCGGCGACCTCGACCTCGGCGGCGTCAGGGCGGGGCGACCACTGCACCTGCCCCATGATCGAGACGCCCAGCGCCAGGGAGGGGTCCATGGCGCGGGTGTGCTCCACGCTCGCGGCGAACCTGTCCACCACGTCGGCGTCGGTGCCGGCCGTGGCGTCCATGCCGATGGCGTCGACGAAGCGCAGCCCGGCGTCGCGGCACGCGTCGGCCTGCCGCGTGTGGTAGCTGAGGTCCCGCAGGCCCGCGGTGCCGGTGCGCCGCCCCTCGACCATCGGCTCCCACGCCTGCAGCGGGTCGGTGAAGTTGTACGCCGTGGTCACGCCGTGGGACAGGAAGTCGAGCGCGCCGTGCAGGGTCGACCAGTAGATGTGCTCGGGGCTCATGTGCGCGGTGGTGCCGAGCATGGAGTCGCACCAGCCGTACAGCGTCTCCGCGACGCCGAGGCCGCGCAGGCCGCTGGTGAACAGGTGCGAGTGGGAGGAGACGAAGCCGGGAGCCACGAAGGCGCCGCCGACGTCGAGGACCTCTCCCCCGGCGGCCGCGACGCCGGCGCGCACCGCGGCCGGCGGCTCGCCGTCGCCGGTGGCGGCCACGAGACCGTCCTCGACCAGCATCCAGCCGCGCTCGTGGTGACCGACCACGTCGGCGCTGTGGGGGTCGCCGCCGGCGGGCTGCCCCGCCAGGGTGATGAGGCGGGCGTCGGTCACGAGCAGCTGCACGGTGGTCCTCTGGGCGTGGCGGGCGAGGTGGGCGGCCGCCACCGTAGGGCCGCCGCGCTGTCCCGCGGGGCCCCGGCTCCCGATCGGCTGCCGCAGCCTCAGAGGGGACCGAGGTGCTCGGCGAGGAACCGCACGACCGCGCCGTACAGGGTGCGGCGGGAGTCGGCGCGGCGGTAGTCGTGGCCCTCCCCCGCCAGCTCCAGGTACTCCACCGGCGGCGCCGACTCGTCCACGCGGGCCCGGTCCCGCAGCGCGGCGACCACCTGGTGGGCCTCGCCGATGGGCACGTTGGTGTCGTGCTCGCCGTGGACCACGAGCAGCGGAGCGTCGACGTCGTCCACGGCGCGCAGCGGCGACAGCGCCTCCAGCAGCGCGCGGTCGCGCTCCGGGTGGCCGTACTTGGTGACCGCCACCGCGCCGATCCACGGCTCGGTGTCGCGGTAGAAGGTCGTGAGGTCGCTCATGCCGCACACGTCCACGCCGGCGGCGAACACCCCGGGCGAGAACGCCAGCGACGCCAGCACGAGGTAGCCGCCGTAGGAGCGCCCCGTCACCGCGATGCGCGCCGGGTCGGCCACGCCGGTGGCCACGAGGTGGTCGGCGGCGGCGAGCACGTCGGCGAAGGCGTCCCACCGCTTCTCGACGTCGTCGGCGTGCACGAACTCCCGGCCGAACCCCGACGAGCCGCGGACGTTCGGCGCCAGCACCGCGATCCCCGCTGCGGCGAGCGCCTGGTGCTGGGGGTTGAAGGTGGGCCGCTCCTGGGCCTCGGGGCCGCCGTGCAGCCACAGGGCCGCCGGTCCCGGCCCCGCGGAGCCGCCGGTGGACGACGACGAGGAGCGCGGCCGGTAGAGCCAGCCCGTGAGCGGCAGCCCGTCCCTCCCGGCGAAGCGGACCAGCTCGGGCTCGACGAGGGAGGACTCCGGCAGCTCGGGGGCGTGCGTGATCCGCGACCACGCGCCCGTGGGCACGTCGACGTGCCACAGCTCCCGCGGGCGCCGCGGTCCCTCCACGCCGAGCACGACCGACGAGCCGTCGCGGGAGAGCACCGGGTCGGCGGCCACCTGGCCCGGCATGCCGGTGATGGGCGTGCGCTCGTGGGTGGAGGTGTCGAACAGCTCCAGCTCGCTGCGCCCGGCGGCGTTCCACACCAGCAGCAGGAGGCGGCCGGCGTCGTCGGCGTCCAGGCCCTCCAGCTCGGCGTCGTCGCGGACGGCCAGCGCGCGCGGCTCGCCCTTGAAGCCGTGCGGGCCGAGGGCCGTGCCGATGAGCTGGCGGCGCGCCAGGCCCACGTCGGAGGCGAGGTAGACCCACAGCGGCCCGGAGTCGCCCTCGGGCGCCGGGCGCAGCACCGCCCGGTCGGTGGACCCGGTGGCGCCGGGCTGCAGGAGCGGGAAGTGGGCGTCGTCCAGCCTGTCGACGGCCACGCAGAACTGGTGCCCGCGCTCGCCGTCCTTGAGCACGAGGAAGCGCTCCTCGAGGGAGACGTCGAGCACGGTGGTGTTGGCGCCCTCGGCGAGCGGGTCGAGGCGGCCGGTGGCGGGGTCGGCGAAGAAGGAGCGGGTGGGCCGCCCCGGGCCCGGCGAGGGGAAGGTCACCACGAGCCGGTGGCCGCTGCGCGTCCACGGGCCCAGCACCGCGTGCTCCTCGGGACCACCGGCGACGCGCCGCGCGTCGGTGCCGTCGGGACGCACCACCCAGACCTGCGTCCGCACGCCGCCGTCGGTCGCCACCTCCACGCCGAGCCAGCGGCCGTCGGCGGCCCAGTTCACGCCCACCACGGGGTCGGGCGTGCCGAGCGGCAGGTGGTGCGCCCGCGGCAGCGCGGCGTCCTCCGGCAGGCCCGTCACCACGTCCTGCACCCACACCTGGGGGGATCCGGACCGGTCGGACACGAACGCCACGCGGCGCGCGTCGGGCGTCATGACGGGGCTCCAGCTGCCCCACGCCCCGACGAGGTCCTCCGCCAGCGCCACCGCGCCGTCGACGCCGTCGACGCCGCTCACACCCTGCACCGCGGTGTCGCTCACCGGCGCCGCTCCTCCGTCGTCGTCATCGTCACGGGCCGGTGACGAGCCAGGTGTCCTTGGCGCCGCCCCCGCGGGAGGAGTTGACCACCAGGTTGCCCTCGGGCGCCACGCGGGTCAGGGCGACGTCGGCCACCCGGGCGTCGCCGCGGCCGTCGCCGACCACGTGCGCGAAGACGCGCAGGTCCACGTGCCGCGGCACGAGCGCCCCACCGACCAGCGAGGGCAGCGAGCTCAGCTGCACCAGCTCCTGCGCGACCCACCGCTGGGGAGCCGCGGCGACCTCGGCACGGCGCGCCACCACCTCGGCGGCGCTGGCGGCGGGGCCGATCATCACCCCGGAGCCGCCGTGGCCGTCGACGGGCTTGGTGACCAGCTCCCCGATGCGCTCCAGGGCCGTGCGGCGCTCGGCCTCGTCGGCGAGGAGGTAGGTGGGCACCTGCTCGATGAGCTGGCGCTCGGAGAGGTAGTAGCCGATGAGCTCGGGGACGGCGCGGTAGACGGCTTTGTCGTCGGCGACGCCGTTGCCGGGCGCGTTGGCCAGGACGACGGCGCCGGCGGCGGCTGCGTCGAGCAGCAGGGCGCCCACGGGCCGCCCGCTGCCGTCGACGAGGTCGGCGAGGTCGCCGTCGAGGCGCAGGTAGACCGCCCCGACGTGCTCCGGGCGCCGGTGGGAGCTGGTGGCCACGACGCGGCCGTCGACCACGTCGAGGTCCCCCGCACCGAGCAGCAGCAGCCCGGCGCCGCTGGCGAGCGCCTGGTGCTCGTACCAGGCGCCGGAGCCCGGGCCGCTCGACAGCAGCGCCGCGCGGGTGCCGGGCCGGGCGCGGGCGAGCAGGGTGGCGCGCAGGCGCTCGTAGTAGGCGGCGGGCTCGGCGAGCCCCTCGGGGCGCGGCAGCTCGGGCACCACGGCGTCAAGCAGGTCGCGGGCGGCGACGGCGAAGGCCGCGCCGCTGGGGTCTCGCAGGTTGTCCTCCAGGACCCGCCAGCCGCCGTCCTCGCCGCGGACGAGGTCGAAGCCGATGACGGTCGCCCGCACCGCCCCCGCGGGCAGGCGGCGCCCCTCCTCGCGCCACCCCGGCGCACCGACCACGGCCGAGGCGGGCAGCACGCCGTCGGCGAGGACGCGCTGCTCGCCGTAGACGTCGCGCAGGAACCGCTCCAGGGCCACCGCCCGCTGCTCCAGGCCGGCGCGCAGCTGCGCCCACTCGTGGCGTCCCAGGACGCGGGGCACCAGGTCGACGGCGAAGCGCTGCTCGTGCCCGGCCACGCGGAAGTGCAGGCCGTGGGCGTCGGCCCAGGCGTCACGGGCCTGTTCGCGGCGGCGCAGCTCCTCGGGGCCGAGGTCCTCCAGGGCCCGCAGCACGGGGGCGTAGACGGGTCGCGGCTGCGCGGAGGAGGCCACCGCCTCGTCGCCGGCGCGCACCCGGTAGCGGTGCAGCGCCTCGGTGCCCGGCGGCCGCCCACCCGCGGGTCCGCGGGTCTCCTCCACCACCAGCCGGACCACGTCGTCGAGGTCTCCGGCCTCGGCGAGCGCCGCGCGCTGGCGGTCGGCGGAGTTGCCGCGGGCCAGCGCCCGCTCGGCGAGCGCGCGCACCTGGTCGCCGTCGCCGAGCTCGTCCAGCACCGGGCCGAGCCGGTCGACAAGGGTGCGGACGACGTCGGCGGCGGGCACCGGCTGCGGGTGCTCGGACCTGTCGAGCAGACGGCCGCGCAGGCCTCCGCGCGCCGCCTGCCAGATGGCGGCGCGGTGCAGCGGGGCGGGCCTGTCGCGGCGGGGGACGCCCCGCACGACGGCGACCTCGGCCTCGCGGACCAGCGCGCGGAACAGCCCGGCGATGAGGACGGCGTCGTCGACGAGGGGGCAGGCGTCGCAGACGCGCAGCTCGAGGGTGGGCGCGTGCGCCGAGGGC
This sequence comes from Streptomyces sp. NP160, assembly GCF_006335115.1. Lineage (GTDB taxonomy): Bacteria > Actinomycetota > Actinomycetes > Actinomycetales > Quadrisphaeraceae > Quadrisphaera. The sequence goes on along the minus strand of NZ_VDMJ01000014.1, from coordinate 9,613 downwards.
CTGACGTCGAAGTAGGCCATCTTCGCGTCGGCGATGACGCCGGAGCCGATGAGGTCGGCCAGCAGCGCGTCGTACTCGGCGGCCGAGGTCAGGGGCCCGGTGGACCCTGCGGTGGGCCAGCGCTGCCAGACCGTGGTGCGGATGCTGGAGTAGCCGGTGTCCTGCCCGTTCCAGTACGGGGAGCTGGCGGACAGGGCCAGCAGCACGGGCAGGTCGGGGGCGACGCGCTGGGCGATGTCGACCGCCAGGTCGCGGTCGGCCACCCCCACGTGCACCTGCGTGCCGCAGATGAGCTGCTCGTCGACGAGGAGCCGGTACTGCTCCTGCATCCGGCCGTAGCGGCCGGTGGCGGTGAGCTCGAAGTCGGCGAAGGTCGAGCGCGGCGCGGTGCCCACGGCGGCCACGCCGAGGCCCTCGCGCGCGGCGACGTCCACCAGCTGGCGGCGCAGCCGCAGCAGCTCCGCGCGCAGTCCGTCGAGGGAGTCGACCACCTCGGTGTTGGTCTCCACGGTGGTGCGCTGGATCTCCGCGGAGTACCCCTCCCGGGGCAGCCGTGACAGCACCTGGGGGGCGCGGGCCGAGAGCTGCAGCGTCTCGAGGTCGATGAGGTGCAGCTCCTCCTCGGCCCCGAGGGTCAGCGCGGCAGCCACGGGCGCACCCTAGCCCGCGCTGCTGCGTCGCAGGCTGCTCCGAACGGCACCGAGCACGCCCCTCGTCCCCCCGACGAGGAGCGCGGCCCCCGTGGCCACCGACGCTCCGAGCACCACCCCGGCCGCCACCTGCACCCTGTCGGCGGCGCGCTCGCCGTAGGAGGGGATGTGGTGCGGCAGCGACGCGCGGGCCAGCGCCGCGTCGGCGGCGGGGCCCACCGGCGGGCCGATGACCGGCTCGCCCTGGTCGGCGGTGAGGTGGGCGACGACGACGGGGTCGGTGGCCGCCCAGGCCGCCGTGGTGAGCACCACCCGGAACAGGATGTTGAGCCAGACCAGCAGTCCGGCGATGACGCCGGCGGTCTGCAGGAGGGCGTTCGACGTGCCCGTGAGGAAGCTCAGGCCCGTCCCGGCGAGGATCTTGAGGACGCCGAACAGCGCCGCGCCGAGCAGCGCCGCCGAGCGCAGGTGGCGCCACGGGATGGCCAGGCGGCTGAGCAGGCGCAGCAGGATGACGAAGATCACCCAGTCCGCGGCGAACACGATGACGATGCCGGCCACGCGGACGAGGAACCTGGTGAACCCGGTCTGCTCGATGCCGACCAGCCCGAGCAGCCACGGCGTCGCCGCGTTGACGGTGATCGAGGCGACCGCCGAGCTCAGCACCGCCAGGCCGAGGGTCAGGAGCATCCCCAGGTCGCGCAGCTTCTGCCACCAGATGGCGTGCTGGTCGGTGGCGACGCCGAACATGGCGCGCACCCCCTCGCGCAGCGCGTCGATCCACCCCGTCCCCGCCAGCAGGGCGATGACCAGCGTGACGGCACCCGTGACGGACAGGGCGTTGGTGTCGAGCAGCGTCTGCGGGTCGACCGCTGCGCCCGCGTCCGGGTCTCCCAGCAGGTTGGGCACGTACCCGTTGATGGTGTCGACGACGGTGTCGAGGAGCATCGGGTTGGCGACCAGCACGCTGCCCGAGACCGTGAACAGCAGCACGAGGATCGCCGAGAGCGAGAAGAGCGCCACGTAGGCCAGGCCGCCCGCGAGGATCTGCCCGCGCTCGCGCCCGTAGTGCGCCAGCGCGCGCCCCAGGTGGCTGGCCTGGTACCGCTGCCACAGCCCCACGACCGCACCCATCAGCGGGCCCTGCGGCGGGGACGGGCGGCGCGAGGGGGGCTGATCACGCCGTCGATCGTGGCCCAGCCGGGCCGGCGGCGCGCGCCGGGCGCCCGCCGCTCGGCCGTCAGCCGCCGAGGCGGAAGGTCTGCACCGAGCGCCACCGGCCGTCGGCGCCCAGCTCGTACAGGTCGACCTCGGAGACGTCGAAGGCGGCGTCGTAGCCCGACAGCTGGTCGCAGGCGTGGTCGAGCACCTCGTCCTCCAGCTGCTGCGCCACGGTGACGTGCGGGTGGAAGGGGAAGCGCCGCTGGGTGCCCAGCACCCCGGTCCGCACCCGCTCCTCCAGGGCGGTGCACTCCCCCGCACCGGCGCTCAGCTGCACGTAGACGACCGGGGTCACCGGCCGGAACGTGCCCGTGCCGTCCAGCTCCACCCGGAACGGGCGTCCGGCCGCCGTGGCCCGCGCGAGGTGCTCGCGCACGGCAGGCAGGTCCGAGCGCCGCACCGCCGTCGGCGGGACGAGCGTCACGTGCGCGGGCACCGTGCTGCCGAGCGGGTCGCCGAAGCGGGTCCGCCACGCCTCCAGCTCCGCGGCCCACGGCTCCGGCACGGCGATGGCCACCCCGATGAGCACCTCGTCCGCCGCCGGCACCACCGAGAGGACGCCGGTCAGCGCCGCGGCGCCCGCAGGGGGCGCAGCGGGGCCCGCTGACCTCGTCGTCGTCATCTCGTCGTCGCCCAGCCCGTCCGCAGCCCGGTCCTCAGCGGGGGGCGGGCAGCAGGCCCACCCTGTCGAAGGCGCGCGCCAGCACCGCGGAGGCCCGCTCGCGGGCGCGCTGGGCGCCGCGGGCCAGCAGCGCGTCGAGCTCGGCCGGGTCGGCCAGGAGCTCCAGCGCGCGCTCGCGCACCGGGGACAGCGCCGCGACCACCACCTCGGCCACCTCCACCTTCAGGTGGCCGTAGCCCTTGCCGGCGAACCTGTCCTCCAGGGACTGGACGCTCTCGCCGGACAGCGCGGAGTGGATGGTGAGCAGGTTGGACACGCCCGGCTTCTCCGCCGGGTCGAACCGCACCTCGGTGCCCGTGTCGGTGACCGCGGAGCGGATCTTCTTGGCGGTCTTCTTCGGGTCGTCGAGGAGCTCGATGATGCCGCCCGGCGAGGACGCGCTCTTGCTCATCTTCGCGCCGGGGTTCTGCAGGTCGCTGATCTTGGCGGTGGCGGCCACGATGTGGACGTCGGGCACGACGAAGGTGTCGCCGTACCGGCTGTTGAACCTCTGGGCGAGGTCGCGGGTGAGCTCGAGGTGCTGGCGCTGGTCCTCGCCGACCGGCACGCGGTCGGCGTCGTGGACGAGGATGTCGGCGGCCTGCAGCACCGGGTAGGCGAACAGCCCGACGTTCTGCTGGTCGGCTCCGAAGCGCGCGGTCTTGTCCTTGAACTGCGTCATGCGGCTGGCCTCGCCGAAGCCGGTGATGCAGTTGAGCAGCCACGCGAGCTGGGCGTGCTCCGGGGCGTGGCTCTGCACGAAGAGCGTGGAGCGCTCCGGGTCGATGCCGGCCGCCAGGAACTGGGCGGCCGTCACGCGCGTGCGCTGGCGCAGCACCTCGGGGTCCGTGGCGACGGTGAGGGCGTGCAGGTCGACCACGCAGTAGGTCGCGTCGTAGGTGTCCTGCATCGACACCCAGTTGACCAGCGCCCCCAGGTAGTTGCCGAGGTGGAGGGAGTCTGCGGTCGGCTGCATGCCGGAGAACAGGCGGGCTGGCACGCTCCCAGTCAACCACCAGCGCCGGCGCGCGCGGATCAGGCCGCGTCCGGGTGGAGGTCCGCGCGCAGGTCCGGCGCCCGGCGCCGGACCGCCGTAGCCTGCGGGGGTGCTCGCCCGGCAGCGCCAGGAGCGGATCCTGGAGGAGGTGCGCGCCCACGGCGGGGCGCGCGTCAGCGACCTCGTGGGCGCGCTCGGCGTCTCGGAGATGACCGTCCGCCGCGACATCACCATCCTCGCCGGGCAGGGCCTCGTGGCGCGCGTGCACGGTGGCGCCACGGCCCTCTCGGCCCGCGCCGACGAGCCCGGCTTCAGCGCCAAGTCGCAGATGGCGCTGCCGCAGAAGGAGGCCATCGCCCTGGCCGCGGCCGCACTGGTGGCCCCCGGCTCCTCGGTGGCCATCTCGGCGGGGACGACGACGCACGCGGTCGCCTCCGCCCTCGTGGACGTCCCGGGCCTGACGGTGGTGACCAACTCCCTCCCGGTGGCGCAGGTGCTCCACGAGGCGTGGTGCGCCCCCGACGGGACGAGCACGTCCGGCGGCTCGGTGGTGCTCACCGGCGGGGAGCGCACCCCGTCGGACGCCCTCGTGGGACCGGTGGCCGTGGCGGCGCTGCGCTCCCTGCACGTCGACACGCTCCTGCTGGGGGTCCACGGCGTCGACGCCGACGCGGGCCTGACCACCCCCAACCTCGTCGAGGGCGAGACCAACCGGGCGCTGGTGGCGGCGGCGCGGCACGTGGTGGTGGTGGCCGACTCCTCCAAGTGGCACGTGGTGGGACTGGCGAGCATCGCGCGGCTGGAGGACGTCGACGTGCTGGTCACCGACGACGGCCTGCCGCCGGCGGCGCGGGACCTGCTGGCGGCTCGGGTGGGACGCCTGGTCGTCGCGGAGCGCGACGCGGCACCGGCCTGACGGCGGCGCTCGTCGTCGTCCTCGGCGGCCGCGGGGTGGGGCCGGCGCGACGCGCTGGGCGCACCTCGCAGGAACCACCAAGAACGGACGCGTTCGAACACTTCCGCGCAGCGGCGTCGCCGAGTAGCGTTCGCTGGCAGGCCGGCGGACCGCCGGCCACCAGCTCCAGGAGGACGTCGATGGCGCACGTGCGTCGCACCGACCGGCAGATGGCCGACGGGCGGCCCATCCACTACTTCGACGACACCGAGCCCTGGGTCTCGGGAGCCCGGGAGCGCTCCGCCGTCGACACCCGCGACCTGCCGGCCGTCGCGACCACCTCGACGATGCGGTGGGACGTGCTGACCGGCGAGTGGGTCGCGCACGCCGCCCACCGCCAGGACCGCACCTTCATGCCCCCGGCCGACCTGTGCCCGCTGTGCCCGGCGCGGCCCGGCAAGGAGCCCGGCGAGGTGCCCGAGGCCGACTACGACGTGGTCGTCTTCGCCAACCGCTTCCCCTCCTACGCCGGAGCGGGCACGTCGCTGGCCTCCGAGCCCGCCGGGCTCGTCGACGGCGAGGCGCTGTGGCCCGTCCGCCCGGCCGTCGGGCGCTGCGAGGTGGTCTGCTTCACCGCCGACCACTCCGCCACCTTCGCCTCCCTCCCCGTCTCCCGGGTGCGGACCGTGGTGGAGGCGTGGGCGGACCGGACCGCGGAGCTGTCCTCCCTGGCCGGGGTGCGCGAGGGCGGGGAGGTCTTCGTCTTCGAGAACCGCGGCAAGGAGATCGGGGTGACGCTGCAGCACCCCCACGGGCAGATCTACGCCTACCCCGCCCCCGCGCCGCGCACGTCCCAGCTGCTCGTGCAGGCGCAGCGGCACCGGGCCGCGCACGGCACGTCGCTGCTGGCCGACGTGCTCGCCGCCGAGCAGCGCGCCGGCACCCGCGTGGTGCTGCGCGGCGAGCACTGGACGGCGTACGTGCCGGCCGCCGCGCGCTGGCCGGTCGAGTTCCACCTCGCGCCCCACCGGGACGTGCCGGACCTCGCGGCGCTGGACGACGGCGAGCGGGACGAGCTGGCGGTCGTGTACTCGGAGATGCTGGGGCGGCTGGACCGCTACTTCGACGGCGTCGACGCGCTGCCGTACATCGCCGGCTGGCACCAGGCGCCGCTGGGGCCCGAGCGCGAGCTGGGCAGGCTGCACCTGCAGGCCTTCTCCGTGCTGCGCCAGCCGGGCAAGCTGAAGTACCTCGCCGGCTCGGAGTCCGGGGCCGGCGCCTGGATCAACGACACGACGCCGGAGCGCATCGCCGACCGGCTGCGGGAGGTGGCTTCGTGAGCGCGACGACGACGTCGGCGGGGACGGGCGCCGGGGCGCAGGACGCCCCGACCTGGCTGGAGGCCGCGCCGGCGCCGGCTGCGGCCGACGCGGCGGTGGCGCTGTTCGCCGGGCACTGGGAGGGCCAGGCCGACGGCGTCTGGTCCGCGCCCGGGCGCGTGAACCTCATCGGCGAGCACCTCGACTACAACGGCGGCCCCGTGCTGCCGCTGGCGCTGCCGCACAGCACGGTCGCTGCGGTGCGCGCTCGCCACGACGGCGTCATCCGCGTGGTGTCCTCCGCCGACCTCGGCGGGGAGCCCAGCGTGTGGCAGGGGCACCTGTCCGACGTCGGCCCCGGCGCGCCCGAGGGGTGGGCCGCCTACGTCGCCGGCGTGCTGTGGGCGCTGGCCCAGGCCGGGCACGCCGTGGGCGGCGTCGACGCCGCCGTGGTGTCCACCGTGCCGCTGGGCGCGGGCCTGTCGAGCTCCGCGGCGCTGGAGTGCGTGGTGGCGCTCGCCGTGGCGGACCTGGGTGCGCTCGGGGAGACGTCCGCGGACGCGTTCCGCGCCGAGCTGGCCGCGGCCTGCGTGCGCGCCGAGAACGAGGTGGCCCGCGCCTCCACCGGCGGCATGGACCAGGCGGCGTCGCTGCGGTGCACGCCGGAGCACGCCCTCATGCTCGACACCACGGACGGCTCGGTGACCCAGGTGCCGCTGCCGCTCGCCGAGCACGGGCGCGCGCTGCTCGTCATGGACACCCGCGCCCCCCACCGCCACGCCGACGGCGAGTACGGCTCGCGCCGCGCGGCCTCGGAGCGGGCGGCGTCGCTGCTCGGGTACGGGCTGCTCGCGGAGGCCGTCACGGAGTCGGGCGGGACCGCCGAGGGCGCCGAGGCCGTGCTGTCGCGGCTGCGCGCGGCGGCGGCCGGCGCCGGCGAGGGCGCGGAGCGCGTCGAGGAGCTGGTGCGGCGCACCCGCCACGTCATCACCGAGACCGCCCGCGTGCACCAGGTGGCCTCCCTGCTGACCGCGGCGGCGCAGGGCAGCTGCGTCGGGGTCAGCGGCGTGGGCGCGGTGGCGTGCATCGACGACGTCGGCCCGGTGCTGTCGGCGTCGCACGCCTCCATGCGCGACGACTACGAGATCTCCTGTCCCGAGCTCGACGTCGTCTGCTCGGCGGCCGAGGCCGCCGGCGCGCTGGGCGCGCGGATGACCGGCGGCGGGTTCGGCGGGTCGGCGGTGGCCCTGGTGCGCGCCGGCACCGAGGAGGCCGTGGCCGCGGCGGTGCGCGCGGCGGCGCTGGAGGCCGGTCACCCCGAGCCGGCGTTCCTGCGGGCGCTGGCCTCGCGCGGGGCCTCCCGCCTGCGCTGACCCCCCTCCTGCTCTTCGCACTTTCCTCGGAAAGTGCGCTTCCGGCCCCCTCCTTCCTGCACTT
>NZ_VDMJ01000014.1:0-2428 GCF_006335115.1 Streptomyces sp. NP160 | reverse complement strand
AAGTGCAGGAAGGAGGGGGCGCGTCAGATGCCGGCGATGCGCTCGGCCACGGCACGGCGCACGGCGTCCTCGACCTCACCGCGCCCCTTCATCCGCTCGGCGGTGATGTGCACGACCTTCCACCCCGCGCGGTGCAGGCCCTCGAGGCGGAGCCGGTCGCTCGTGAGCTGGCCCTCGACGAGGGTGCGCCACTTGCCCTCGTACTCGACGGCGATCTTCCACTCGACCAGAGCCAGGTCCACCCGACCGACGAACCGGCCCTCGAAGAAGACGTCGAACTGAGGCGCCACGTCGAAGCCGGCAAGGGTGAGTCGCACGCGGCAGCGCGACTCGGGGACCGACTCGGCACGCGGGTCGCAGAGGTCAGCGGCGGCGCGGACGGGGACGACGTCGTCGTCGTGCCGAGTCAGGAGCCACGCCTTGAAGACGTCCAGGTCCAGCAGACGTGCCCGGACGACGACGTCGAGCCGAGCGGTCCCGAGCTCGAGGCCGCACCTCGCCGCGAGGTCGAACCCCATCCGCTCCCGTGACGCCGTGGGGACGCTCCTCCACGACGTGCTCCCCAGTGGACCGCGCGACGCGGCGCGCAGCACCGTCCCGCGGCGTCCCGTGCGCCAGTCGGCGTGCGGCACCACCCACTCGACGTCGTCCCAGGTCTCCGCCAGCGGCGCCCCCGCGACGGTGGCGAGCGAAGCCCCGGTCAGCCGGGCCGCTGGCGGGACGACGAGGGCCGCGCCCCGACAGCGCAGGGCGTGGTCCACGGGGAGGCACCTGGGCGCGTAGACGCCGTGGAACAGCCGCCGCAGCCGTGGGTCGCGCAGCTGGCCAGGAGTGAGCACGCCCTGGTCCAGGGCGTCGGAGGCGAGGAACACGTCGGGGAGCTCGTCCGGCCACGGGCGCTTCTTCGGCATGGGCGGAACGGTGGCCGCGGCAGCCGCCGCGCGCGTGCACCCTCGGGCGCGCCTGTGGACGGCGTGGAGGGGCACAGGCCCTGTGGGCTGATGACGTGCTCCCGCCCTCGTCGTCGTCGCCCTCCTCCCGGTCCGCACTTTCCGCGGAAAGCGCGAACCGGGAAGGGGCCCTTGGAGCACTTTCCGCGGAAAGTGCCAGAAGGAAGGGGGTCCTTGGCGCACTTTCCGCGGAAAGTGCGAGATGGGGACGGGGGTCAGGCGGAGCCGGTGGCGTCCTCGCGGGCGGGCTCGCGCGGGGCGGGCTGCACGGCGTCGGAGGGGAAGTCCTCCAGCGGGCCGGCGGGTCGCCGGTCCCACTCGGCGAAGACGAGGTCGGTCTGCAGGTACAGCACCAGCAGGCGCGTGAGGGCCACCAGGCCGTCGAGGTGGGTGCGCTCGTGCCCGTGGCCGGAGTCGACGCCGACCCCGAGCAGCGCCGCGCGCGCCTCGATCCCCGCCTCCAGCGCCGGCGCCGCGTCGGAGCGGTAGTGCCGGTAGACGTCGCGGCGCACCGGCACCCCGTGCTCCTCGCCCAGGGCCAGCAGACGGCGCGACAGGTGGTAGTCGAACGGCCCCGTCATGTCCATCATCCCGACGTTGGCGGTGCGCTCCGAGCTCGCCTGGCCCGCCGCGACCACCGCGTTGTCCACCGCGACCAGCTCGGAGACGTCGCGGTCGAGGCCGTGCGTGGCGCCGAAGCCGACCTCCTCGCCGATCGTCACGAGCAGCTGCGCGCCCACCCGCGGGGTGACGCCGCCGTCGACCAGCGCCTTGAGCGCGGTCAGGCACGCGGCGAGACCGGCCTTGTCGTCCAGGTGCCGGCTCTTGACGAAGCCGCCGGGGGTGATCCGCGGGTCGGCGTCGAGCGCCACGAAGTCGCCCACCTGGATCCCCAGCGCCTCCAGGCCCGCGAGGTCCGCGACAGGCTCGTCGACCCGCACCTCCACCTGGTGCCAGCCGACGCCCTGGGTGTCGATGTCGTCGCCGAAGGCGTGCCCCGCCGACAGCAGCGGCAGCACCGTGCCGGTGTAGACGCAGTCGGGGTCGTCGGTCATCACCGTGACGTGGGCCCCCTCGGAGAAGCGCGCGCTGTGCGTGCCGACCGGCACCACCTCCAGCCGCCCGTTCTCCTTGAGGCGCTTGACCATGCAGCCGATCGTGTCGGCGTGGACGACGACGGCGCGGCGCACCGTGCTGCTGGCGCCCAGCCGTGCCCGCAGCAGCCCGCGGCGGGTCAGGTCGAACGGCAGCCCGAGCGCGGAGATGCGGTCCCCCACTAGCTGCATCACCGCGTCGGTGCGCCCGGAGGGGCTCGGGGTGAGCAGCAGGTCGACCATGGTGGAGCGCAGGAACTCCTCGTCGACCGGGAGGTCGAGCGGGCGGTCGCCGTCGGCGGGGGTGCGCGGTGGTGCAGCGGTCACGGTCGATCACGCTAGGGCGGCGGGGCGGCGGCGGCGCGTCGAGCAGTCCCCCCGCCG
>NZ_VDMJ01000139.1 GCF_006335115.1 Streptomyces sp. NP160 | reverse complement strand
ATGTTAATATGGCCCTGGATTTTTATGGTCTTGCGCAAGGTGCGGCGTCGCTTCAATATCAAGTGAATGTGAATAAAAACAACGCATTGTAACTGCGCATCGTCTCATTGAGTGAAGTATGAACAAGCACAACGAACTGCAACTCTATCTCGCCTCGGGCTCCCCCCGCCGGCACGAGCTTCTGACCCGCCTGGGCTACCGAA
>NZ_VDMJ01000138.1 GCF_006335115.1 Streptomyces sp. NP160 | reverse complement strand
ATTATGCCCTAAGCTACAGGTTCCTTCAACATCAATTTCTCCTAAGATAGCTTTAATCATAGTCGATTTTCCTTCACCATTTCGTCCAACAAAACAAACTTTCTCTCCTCTAGCAATAGACATATTTGCATCTTTAAACACGGCATGATCACCATATGATTTAGATACATCCTTAACAGTCACAGGATAATCGCCTGAGCGTTGGGTTGGTGGAAAACGTAATTTCAAAGCAGACGTATCAACATCATCTATTTGAATGATTTCCAATTTCTCTAACATACGTTCTCTTGAAGTTACTTGATTCGTTTTAGAAT
>NZ_VDMJ01000137.1 GCF_006335115.1 Streptomyces sp. NP160 | reverse complement strand
GATTTATACAGTCTGGTTTTTCCCATATTCAGACTACGTTTACAATAGTCTTTTTAAATGTATTGATAGTCATTATCGCTTTTAATATGTTGCATTTAAATTTAAATACGCAGATAGGCTTACTAATTGTATATGGTTCTATTTTGTACGGTATGCCGTTTATAATTACCAAAGCATTAAATAAGATTAAAAAAAAAACTCGTATTAAAGTATAATCTTGTTTTCCCCTAAAATCAAATCCAGCTCTGCTTTGTGG
>NZ_VDMJ01000136.1 GCF_006335115.1 Streptomyces sp. NP160 | reverse complement strand
CTTTTGTGTAGTTGTTCTCAGAAAAAGCTTTTAAATCAGGGAAATCTATAGGGTTATCTATAGTTCCTCCATTATGAGAAAAATTAAATTTCACAAAAAACAGATTCTGATTACTAAAAGTTTTTGCTACTAAATCCCAACTTCCCCAATCTTTAAACCCTTTATAACCGTGGCAAAAGATGACTATAGGTTTTTTTACACCATCAGATTTAAAATAGGCATCCCAAACAATAGGTTTGTTGTTTTTTCTGTGAAGTATCTGATTTTTTGTAATCATTGTTAAAC
>NZ_VDMJ01000135.1 GCF_006335115.1 Streptomyces sp. NP160 | reverse complement strand
CCTGTAATACCATGCACGTTGACGTAATTTCCGTTCGCTATTCACTTGTGACCAAGTTTCTCCTCCATCCTCACTTCTGTATAAACCACCTTTATCTTTATTTTCTACAATGGCCCAAACACGTTGATTATTTACTGGTGACACAGTTACACCAATGATACCTAAAGTCCCTTCAGGAAACCCTTCATTAGTTGAAATCTCTGTCCAAGTTTCTCCTTTATCTGTACTTTTCCATAG
>NZ_VDMJ01000134.1 GCF_006335115.1 Streptomyces sp. NP160 | reverse complement strand
CCGAATGCCCTTCACCAATATGCGACAGATGTCGGATGGGCTTATAAGCAGGTGGGGAGAATGTACAGTCTGTATACATTGCTCGATCAATATACGCTGTACTATGATGTGCCGGTTTATCGGTAATCATCATAAAAAGACCGGCCGTGTTCCATTAGGAACCGGCCGGTCTTTTTTCATTTGCCGTCATATGCTCGCTCATAAAGTTCAACAGGCGCATGCTGGCATCACCTGTTGAATAT
>NZ_VDMJ01000133.1 GCF_006335115.1 Streptomyces sp. NP160 | reverse complement strand
GTTTAGAGATCATTATCTTACGTACCGGGAACTCAATGAGAAGTCGAATCAGCTCGCAAGAGTGCTGCGTCAAAAAGGAGTAACCCGGCATTCAATTGTCGGACTCATGACAGAAAATTCCCTTGAAATGATGGTAGGCATCCTTGGGGTATTGAAATCTGGAGGAGCTTATCTGCCGATCGATCCGTCCCATCCTGAAGACAGGGTTCATCACATGATGAAAGACGCTGAGATTGAGGTCTTAGTAACAACAGATG
>NZ_VDMJ01000132.1 GCF_006335115.1 Streptomyces sp. NP160 | reverse complement strand
ATATTATCTTCATACGAATCTTTTATTCCTATAAAAATTTCATTTGATAATATGATTTCCTCTCAAAGTATTGATTTAATTACAAATAATAAATTAAAAAAATTATTATCTGAATATTATAGTTTTGATTTTTATGGAGGAACACAAGAACAGGTTAAAATCTTGACAAGAAAGTTTGGAAACGATATCATGCCTTTTATTTTTGTTAAACAAGTTGTAGATCCATTGCTTAATATGGATTCTCAATTACCAACAATAGAAAG
>NZ_VDMJ01000131.1 GCF_006335115.1 Streptomyces sp. NP160 | reverse complement strand
TCTTATAGAACTTTGTCTTCAAAAATAGCAGCTTAAAAAATTGTCACTTGTGAGTGACGAGTTTAAAAGAAACCTAGTGATTGTTAATTAAAGTCTAAGGAGTTGGAAAAAGTGTCAAATTCACCAAAAGAAGATCATAAATTGAGCGCACTAGGAAAATTAGTGCTAGGTATGTTGATTGTATTCGGTGTGACTTTGTTATGCATTTCTTGGAATGCGCTTGCCGGCCCAAAGCAGGAACCGATAAAAGAAAATTCCGCGGCTTCAGCATCGGTGCCGGGAGGCAAACATAAAGC
>NZ_VDMJ01000130.1 GCF_006335115.1 Streptomyces sp. NP160 | reverse complement strand
AATAGGTCGAGTCGCATAGTGAGCGCTAAGATGCTTCGTGCCCCACCACTTCTCCCAGGCAGACCTAGGAATCCTGACACCACCATGACGACACCGACCGCGAAGCAGGGAGCTTCCCCGCGAAGCGACTGGCGACGCAAAATCGTGCTCGTCCTGTTCGTTCTCGACCTCGCCGTCGTGACGTTCAGTGTGGTGGCAGCCTTCTTCGCACGATTCTGGACGGCCGAGACGTCCCTCGAAGCGGTCGACGGTCAGTTCAAGC
>NZ_VDMJ01000013.1:74992-75234 GCF_006335115.1 Streptomyces sp. NP160 | reverse complement strand
CGCCGGCGCCGTCGTCCTCCACCCGCACCACGAGCCAGCGCCCCTCCGCCTCGGCCCGGACCGCGAGGTCGACCACCGCGGCGCGCGCCCCGCTGTGCTTGGCGGCGTTGGTGAGCGCCTCGGCCACCACGAAGTACGCAGCGCGCTCCACACCTCCCGGCAGCTGCCCGACACCGTCGGCCCGGACCACGGCGGGCACGGCGCTGCGCGAGGCCAGCGACTCCACGGCGGCCACGAGCCCG
>NZ_VDMJ01000013.1:0-74838 GCF_006335115.1 Streptomyces sp. NP160 | reverse complement strand
CGGAGGCCGCCGCCCGGCTGGCGGTCAGCACCTCTACCCGCTGGGCCAGGGCCCGCACCGAGGAGTTGCCGATGGTGCCGCGGGCGAAGGCCGCGTGGGCGAAGGCCAGGCCGCGCGCCACCGGCACGAGCGTCACGAGCAGGGCGGCTCCCACGAGCACCTGCCACACCACGGGCAGCGAGGTGATGCCGGCGATCGTGACGCCGCCCCCGGCGGCGGCCTCGGCGCGCTCGCCCCAGGCCCAGTAGCTGACGCCGGCCAGGCCGGTGCTCAGCCACGCCACGGTGATCGACCACGTGACGGTGGCCAGGGCGACGGCGATGGAGCCGTGCAGGAGGTCGAGCCAGAGCTGGCCGTCGCGCAGCCAGTCCCACCAGCGCCACCAGCGGCCGGTGCGGGTGGGGGCCGGCGGGGTCAGCGGGGAGCCGGCGGGCCGCGGGGCCTCGATGCGCTCCCCCGTCCAGGCCAGGCGGAACCTCTCGACGTGCGCGAACCCGCGGGCGCACGCCAGCACGGCGAGCAGCGCCACGAGCGCCAGGGGCAGCAGCACCACGGTCGAGGCGAGGCTGGTGACCAGGCTGGCCAGCGACCACAGCACCACCGTCGAGGCGAGCGCGACCGGCAGGCCGGAGAGCAGGTAGAGCAGGTCGCCGGGGGTCCGGCGGAGCCACCCCCGCACCACGGAGGAGGCGGGTCGGGAGACGGGCGGTCGGGTGTCGGGTGCGGCGGCCGCGAGCGGCGCCGTGGCGGTGTTCGTCATGGGGAAGAGCCTGGTCGCGGGCGGTGTGCGCGACCATGGTGCGACCCGGCGTCTGCGGGGTGGGGGCAGCCCCACCCCCGGCCCTGCGGCTCTCCCCCGGTCGGTCACGCGCGCCCTGGCGAGGACGCCACGGCGTCGTCGTCGCGCAGGTCCACCCCGTGCTCGCCCACTGCATGCTCGCCCACCGCCTCCTCGCCCACCGCCTGCGCGCCCGACCGGTGCTGCGCGCCCAGCGCGCGCACGAGGTCCATGACCTCGGACGCGGACAGGTCGCGCCCCGTGGCGGCCGCCGCGGCGTACGCGTCGGGCGGCACGCCGGCGGCCAGCTCGGCGGCGTAGCGGTCGAGGTCGGCGTCCATGGCCGCGGGCGAGTAGCCGATCCGGCCGGCCTGCCAGGCGACCGCTCCCGCCACCTGGGCGGCCTCCTGCGCCCTGCCGTCGCGGTGGAGCAGGTGGCTGGCCGTCGCCAGGCCCACCAGCCAGGACGTGGTCTCCCCCACCCGCCAGGCGCGCTCCAGGCTGTCCAGCAGCGCCGCCCAGGCCTCGGCGAGGCGCCCGCGGGCCACCTCGACCTTCGCCTGCGACCACCGCGAGCTCAGCCCCACCCACGAGTAGCCGCACGCGTCGGCCTCGGCCACCGCCGCCTCCAGGCGCGCGAGGGCCTCGTCCGCGTGACCGTCCTGCCGCTCGACCTCTCCCAGCACCATGAGCGACTCCGCGCGGGTGGCGGCGTGGCCGAGGGCGTCGCTGATGGCCAGGGCCGCCTCGGCGTGCCCGCGGCCGGCGGCCACCTGGCCGCCTCCGGCCTCGAAGTACGCCACCAGCGCCAGGGACTGGGCCTGCACGAGCGGGTCGTCGCAGCGGGCCGCGTGCTCCCCCACCTGGACCAGGGCGCGCCCGACGCCGGGCAGGTCGCCGGCCAGGTAGCTGAGCAGCGCGGCCCCGCTCCAGGCGCGCGCCCGCGTGGCGGCGTCGGGCTCGCCGTCCGGGTCGCCCGCCACGGCCTCCAGCGCGGGCAGCAGGTGCCCCAGGCCCTCTGCCACCAGCCCCTCGCGGTACCAGAACCAGAAGAAGCCGCTGGCGATCGTCAGCACGACGGCGGGGTCGCCGTCCGACAGCGCGGCGCGGATGTTGCCGGCCTCGTCGTGCAGCCTGTCGGTCTCCAGGGCGGCCAGGCGCCCGCGCATGGAGGGGTCGGCGTGGGCGGCCAGGTCGGCCACCCACTGCACGCGACGGGCGGCGAGCACCTCGCGGCGGCCCGGGTCGAGGCGCTCCGCGGCGTGCTGCCGCAGCGGTTCCAGCAGGTGGAAGCGGCGCTGCGGCCCCGGCCGCGAGGCCACCACGAGGCTGCGCCCGACGAGGTCGGCCACCACGGGCACCACGTCGGGCCGCTGGAGCACCCGCTGCGCGGCGTCCAGGGTGAACCCCCCGGAGAACACCGACAGGTCGCAGAAGACCTCGCGCTCGGCCGGGGTGAGCCGGTCGTAGGACCACGAGACGGCCGCCTGCATCGTGGCGTGCCGCGATGTGGTGCGGCGCCCTCCGCGCAGCAGGGTGCCCAGGCTGGAGCCGTCGTCCGCGAGCGCCGCCACGTCGGCCAGCGCCAGCACGCGGACCTGCGCGGCCGCCAGCTCCACGGCCAGCGGCAGCCCGTCGAGGGCGGCGCACACCTCGGCGACCCGCTCCAGGTCGTCCCGGGTGGGGTGCCACGCCGGGGAGGCGGCGCGCGCCCGGTCGACGAAGAGGGCCACCGCCTCTCCGTCGGGGCCGCCGGACAGGACGGGCACCTCGTGGGTGCGCTCGCCGTCCACGAGCAGCGGCTCGCGGCTGGTGGCCAGCACCCGCACGTCGGGGCAGGAGGCCAGCAGCACCTCGGCGAAGGCCGCCGCCTCCTCCACGACGTGCTCGCAGTTGTCCAGCACGAGGAGCAGCCGGCGGGGGCGCAGCACCGACGCCAGCGCGGCCGCGGGGCTGGGCCCGCCCGGCGGCACGAGACCCAGCGCGGTCGCCACGACCTCCGGCAGCAGCCGACCGTCCGCCAGGGGCGCCAGCTCGACGAGCCAGGGTCCGTCGTCGTCCTGCTGGCGCCGGGCCACCTCCAGCGCCAGGCGGGTCTTGCCCGCGCCGCCGGTCCCGGTCAGCGTGACGAGCCGGTGCTGCGCGAGCAGGTCGGTCACCTGCGCCACCTCCGCCTCGCGGCCCACGATCGGCGACGTCGGGGCGGGCACGTTGGACGTGCGCGCGATCGGGCGGCGACCCGCCGGGTGGTCGGGGCCGTGCGCCGCGCCGCGGTCGGCCCCGAGCAGGGAGGCGTCCCCCGCCTCGACGGCGGCGCGCAGCGCTGAGACCGAGGGCCCCGGGTCGGCGCCGAGCTCGTCGGCGAGGCGCTCGGCCAGCTGGTCGAGCGCCGCCAGGGCGTCACCGCGGCGGCCCTGGCGGTGCAGCGCCAGGGCGAGCAGCTCCCAGCCGCGCTCGCGCAGCGGCTCGGCGGCCACCAGGGCGGAGGCGGCGGCCGAGGCGGCGGCCGCGTCACCGCGCTCGAGGTCGGCGGCGACGCGGTCCTCGCGGGCCGCCGCGAGCAGGTGCTCGAGCCGGCGCACCTCGGGGGCGGCCCACCCCCGCCCGGCCACCTCGACCAGCGCGGGCCCGCGCCACAGCGCCAGCGCCTCCTGGAGGGCCTGCGCGGCGGCCTCCGGGTCGACGCCCAGCAGCGTGCGGCCGCGTGAGGCCAGCCGCTCGAAGTCGGCGGCGTCGGTGCTGGCGGCGTGCAGCGCGTAGCCGGGGCCGCGGCGCACCAGCACCGTCGCCTCGCGCGCCGACGCACCCGGCTCCAGCGCGCGCCGCAGCCTCGCGACGTGCGCCTGCAGCGTGGTGGCGGCCGAGGCGGGCTGCTCCTCGCCCCACAGGTCGTCCTGGAGCGCGGCGTCGGTGACCATCCCGCCCTCGGCCAGGGCCAGGCGCTGCACCAGCGCCCGCGGGAGCGGTCCACCGAGGGCGGCCTCCTCACCGTCCACCAGGACCCTCAGCGGCCCCAGCACCTCGACCCGCACACCACCTCGACCACCCACCACGCGTCCCCCACCGTCCCCCGGCTCGCCGGCGCCGACGGCTCCACCGCTGGACCAGCTCGACGGGGCACTGGTAGCACGCGCGCGCCACCCAGCGCCACCCCCTCCCGAGCACTCGCCACCGTCCGTCGTCGACCTGCGCCGGAGCGTGGTCAACGGCTCCGGGAGTGCCAGGGGGGGAGGGAGTCAGGAGGCGTCGGCCACGACCGCTCGCAGGAGCGCGAGCTGCTGCTCCGGCGGCACCGCCGCACCGCGCGCCGCCGAGGCGTCGCGCTCGGGCGGCCCGAGCCGCAGCTCCACCTCCTGCGCGGTGCGGGCGACGTCGGGGTCGAACAGGCGCGGTGAGGCGCCGATCCGCGCGCCCTGGGCCTCCGCAGCCGCCAGCAGCACCGCGGCGTCCAGCGGTCGGCCGGCGTGCACGAGCACCCCCGCCACCTCGCAGAGGGCGGACACCCACGCCAGCGCCTCCCCCAGCCGCCAGGCCCGCTCGCCGAACTCCGCGGCGGCGCGCAGGGCGGCGCGGGTGCGGCCGGCCGCCAGCTCCGCCTTGGCCTGCAGCTGGCGGGCCGCGAGCGCCACCGACGGCGTGCCGTGCGCGTCGGCCAGCGCGGCGCAGCGCTCGAGGTGCTCGACGGCGCGCCGGGCCAGCCCGCTGCGCAGGTCGGCGACGCCCAGGGCCAGCAGGGCGTCGGCCTCGATGACGCCCGAGCGCGCCGCGGCGGCCACCGCGAGCGCCGCCGTCGCCTCGGCGCGGGCGCCCTCGCCGTCGTCGTCGGCCATCGCCAGCCAGAACGCGCGGTTGGTCATGACCCGGGCCCGGGCGCGCGGGTCTCCGCTGGCCCCGGCGAGCACCTCGGCGCGGTCCAGCGCGGCCACCGAGCCCGCTGGGTCGCCCAGGAGCCTGGCGAAGAGGCTGACGCAGGTCCACCCGTAGGAGCGCAGCGCCTCGCCGACGCCCGGATCGAGCGCCGGGTCGGCGTCGAGGGCCTCCAGGCCGGCCCGCAGCCGGGCGGCGCTCGCCGCGGTGCGGGAGGGGATCGCGTACAGCGACCAGTGGGCCCCGGTGCCGATGCGCACGGCGTCGCCGGGGGACGCGGCGGCGAGCGCGGCGTCGACGTCCGCGGCGACGTCCACCAGGCGGGCCATGGCGGGCGTGCCGGCCAGGCCCCGCAGGTCCGGCGGTGCGGCCTCCGCCATCCGCAGCACCCACGCCGTGTGGCGGCCGACCAGCTCCGCGCGGCGGCCCGGGTCGAGCCGGGCCGCCGCGAAGCTGCGGACCACGCCGAGCAGCCAGAAGCGCCGCGGCGCGCCCGGCGGCGAGACGGAGACGAGGCTGCGCGCCACGAGGTCGGCCAGCACCGGGACGACGTCGGGGCGCCCGAGCACCTCGCGCGCCGCCTCGAGGTCGAAGGAGCCGGCGAAGACCGACAGGGCCGTGAGCACGTCGGCCTCGGCGGGTCCCAGCCGGTCGTAGGACCAGGCGATGGTGCCCTGCATGGTGGTGCGCCGGGTGTCCCCGCGCCGCCCGCCGCGCAGGAGGGCCTGGTGGTCGTCGAGGAGGCCGAGGAGGTCCGCCAGCGTCAGGGCGCGCAGCTGGGCCGCGGACAGCTCCAGCGCCAGCGGGAGCCCGTCGAGCGCCGCGCAGAGCCGGTCCACGCCGCGCAGCTCCTCGGGCGTCGGCCGCCAGCCCGGGGCGGTCACCTCGGCGCGGGCCAGGAAGAGCCGCACGGCGTCTCCGTCGACCCCCGCGGACAGCTGCGGCACCTCGTAGGTCCGCTCGCCCTCGGCGCGCAGCGCCTCCCGGCTGGTCACGAGCAGCCGCAGCCGGGGGCAGGCGTGCAGGAGGTCCTCGGCGAGGGGGGCGACGTCGTCGAGGAGGTGCTCGCAGTCGTCGAGGACCACCAGCACCTCCCGCTCGGCCAGCACGCGCGCCACGGAGGCGGTGTCGGCGGCGCGCACCCCGGTCAGCGGCGTCGCCAGACCGAGCGCGGCGGCGAGCGCCCGCAGCGCGGGGCTCCCGCCGTCGGGGCCCCCGCCGGGGCCGGCTGCCTCGACGGGACCGAGGGCCACCAGCCACGGGCCGTCCTCGTCGGCGCGCCGCCGGGCCACCTCCAGCGCCAGCCGCGTCTTGCCGGTGCCCCCCGGGCCGGTGAGCGTCACCAGGCGGTGCTCCGCCAGCAGGCGCCCCACCTCGTCCAGCTCCGCGGCGCGCCCCACGAGCGGGGAGGCCGGCAGCGGCAGGTTGGTCGACCGCACCGGCGGCGCCGCGGGCTCCGGTCTCCCCGGGACCGCCGGGGCCGCCGGGGAGACGGCGGCCTGCGACCCCGTCCCGCTGCCGGCGGCGGGACGCGGGAGCAGGAGCGCCGGGTCGTGGGCGAGCAGCCGGCGGAAGAGCTCCTGCACGCCCGGGCCGGGGTCGGCGCCCAGCTCGGCCTGCAGCAGGGAGCGCAGCTCGGCCAGGCGGCCCAGGGCGTCGGCCTGGCGGCCCTGCCGGTACAGCGCCAGCGCGAGCAGCTCCCAGCCGCGCTCGCGCAGCGGGTGCTCGGCGGTGAGCGAGGCCGCCGCGCCCGCGGCCTCGGCGTCGTGGCCCAGGGCCAGCTGGGCCTGCACCGCGTCCTCGCGGGCGCTGAGCAGCAGCTGGCCGAGCCGCTCCGCCTCCGGCGCGGCCCAGGTGCGGTGGGCGACGTCCGCCAGGGCCGGGCCGCGCCACAGCGCCAGCGCCTCCGCCAGCACCCGCGCCGCCCGCCCGGGGTGCTCCGCGAGCGCCGCGCGGCCCTCGGCGGCGAGCCGCTCGAAGCGCTGGGCGTCCACGGCGTCGTCGTCGAGGACCAGGGCGTACCCCGGACCGCGGCGCACCAGGGGCTGCTGGTCGGCCGCGGCGGCGGACCCCGCGGGCAGCAGCGCCCGGCGCAGCCGGGAGACGTGGGCCTGCGTGGTGCCGGCGGCGCTCGGCGGAGGGGCGCCGTCCCAGAGGTCCTCGTGGAGGGCCGTGTCCACCACGGTGGCCCCGCGGGCCAGGACGAGGCGCACCAGCAGCGCCCGCGGGACGGCGCCGCCGACGGCGACCGGGTGGCCGTCCACGGCGACCTCCAGGTCCCCCAGGACGCCGACGCGGAGCCCGGGGTGCACCGGGTCAGGGAACACCACGGCCGACCAAGACCACCAGGGCGTTCCTGAGGACGGGGCTCAGCGCAGGGCGAACCGCTGCAGGTCGCCCGCGTACGCCTTGGCCGGCGGCCGCGCGTACTCACCGCGCCGGCTGGTCGACAGCCCCGCGAGCACGAGGGCCTGGGCCATGCCGACCGCCGCGGCCACGCCGTCGACCACGGGCACGCCCAGCTCGGCCGACAGCGAGGCCGCGAGGTCGGTCATGCCGGCGCAGCCGAGCACGACCACGTCGCTGCCGTCGTCGTCGAGGGCCTTCGCGCAGGACGCCGCGATCGTGGCCCGCGCCAGCGGGTCGGTCTCGAGCTCGAGCACCGGGATCTCGCAGGCGTGCACCCCCGCGCAGTGCTCGCCGAAGCCGTACCGGACGGCCAGCTCGCGAGCCCGCCCGGCGGTCCGGCCCAGGGTGGTCACCACGCTGAAGGAGCGCCCGACCAGCACGGCGGCGTGCATGGCGGCCTCGGCGATCCCGACGACCGGCCCGCGCGCCACCTCGCGGCAGGCGTCGAGCCCCGGGTCGCCGAAGCAGGCGACCACGTGGGCGTCGGCCCCGGTGGCGCTGCCCTCGAGCACCGCCTCCAGCAGCCCGGGCACCGCGAGGGCCTCGTCGTAGTGGCTCTCGATGCTCGCCGGGCCGGAGCGGGAGGTGACGGCGCGCACGGTGGTGCCCGGGCCGGCAGCGGCCCGGGCACCCTCCGCGACGAGCGCCGTCATGGACCCCGTGGTGTTGGGGTTGACGACGTCGACGATCACCGGACGTCGACCGCCGTCGGCGCGCTGGCGCGGTCGTCGTGGGTGGCGCCGTCCGTGACGTCGGCCTCGGTGTCCGCGACGGCGATCGCCGCGAGGGTGGGCGAGCCGGGACGCAGGGCCAGGGCGCGGTAGACCACCAGGCCCAGGCCGCAGCCGATGAACCACGACCAGTCGCTGACCCACAGGGCCTGGCCGAGCAGGCGGGGCAGCAGCACCGAGGCGATGGCCACGGCGCCGGAGACGCAGGTGGCGACCAGGGCGTCGGGGTTGTACCCCTTGCGGTACCAGTACGCGCCGCGCTCGTCCATCGAGTACATCGCGTCGACGGCGATGCGCTGCTTGCGGACGAGGAAGTAGTCGGCGATGAGCACGCCGAACAGCGGGCCGATGAGCGCGCCGAGGATGCCGAGCGTGTAGTGGATGGCGGTGTCGTTGGCGTACCAGTTCCACGGCGTGAGCACCACGGACCCGACGGCGGCGATCATGCCGCCGGCGCGCCAGGAGATCTTCTGCGGGTTGACGTTGGAGAAGTCGAACGCCGGTGCGATGAAGTTGGCGACGATGTTGATGCCGATGGTGGCGGTGGTGAAGGTCACCGCACCGAGCACCACGGCGAAGGTCGAGTCGATCTGGGCGACGGTCTCCACCGGGTCGGTGATGAGGCGGCCGTAGACCGGCAGCGTCGCGGCGGCGGTGAGCACCGTGAGCAGCGAGAAGAGGACGAAGTTCACCGGCAGGCCGAGGAAGTTGCCCTTCTTGACGGCGCGGAAGGAGTGCGCGTACCGGGAGAAGTCGCCGAAGTTGAGCATCGGCCCGGAGAAGTACGCGACGACGAGCGCCGTCGCCGAGAGCATGGTGCCCAGCTGCTGCAGCGGCGTCAGCGACACCTCGGACAGGGTCAGGGAGACGTCGAAGTCCGCCTCGACCAGCAGGTACCCGCACAGGACGAACATCACGACGTAGACCGCGGGGCCGCAGAAGTCGATGAACCTGCGGATGGACTCCATGCCCCGCCAGAACACCGCCGCCTGCACCGCCCACAGGAACGCGTACGTGGCGTAGCCGAGCACGCTCAGGCCGAGGAAGCCCTGCTGGGAGGCGTCCGCGTAGGGCGCCAGGCCCGGCCACAGCCGGATGAGGACGACGTCGAGGGCGGCCGAGGCGAGGTAGGTCTGGATGCCGTACCAGGCCACGGCGATGGCACCGCGGATGATCGCGGGCAGGTTGGCGCCCTTGACGCCGAACACCGCGCGGTTCACGACGGCGTAGGGCACGCCCGTCACCTGGCTCGGCTTGGCGACGAGGTTGCACAGGAAGTAGACGATGGTGATGCCGGCGATGAGCGCCACGAAGACCTGCCAGCTGGCCAGGCCCAGGGCGAAGAGGCTGCCCGCGGTGACGTAGCCGCCGACGCTGTGCACGTCGGACATCCAGAAGGCGAAGAGGTTGTACGAGCCCCACTTCTGCTGGCGCAGCGGAGCGAGGTCGGCGTTGGTGAGGCGCGGGTCGTAGCCGGGCTTGATGAGCCCGTCGCCGGCCGCGCCGTGCGCGGACACCAGCGGTGCGCCCTCGACGACGACGCCCGCGGAGGGGGGCGCGCCGCCGGCGCTGCGGCGGCGGGTGGTGGTCTCAGGCACGTGGTCCTCCTGCGGGCGGGGGCGGTCCTTGCTGCTGCTGGACGACGCTAGGGAGCCCGTGTTGCACCGCCGTTGCCCTCGTCGTATATCTCCGCGGCTCCCCCGCAGCGGTTCAGCGGTCCTCGAGGGGGACGTCGGCGACGACGTCCTCCAGCCGCTGCTGGTGCGCCCGGGCCACGGCCACCAGGGCGTCCGCGTCGCGGCGGGCGAACGCCTCGAGCATCTCGGTGTGCTCGGTGTGCAGGCGCTCCCGCGCCTGCCACGTCGACCAGCGCATGGGCTGGACCGCCTCGGTCAGGTTCCACGCCTGGGCGACCATGCCCAGCAGCCGGGGCATCCCCGCCGGTGCCATCAGCGCGACGTGGAAGGCGCGGCTGTGCTCGTGGTACCCCCGCACGTCGCCGGAGGAGAGGCACTCGCGCAGCGACCCGAGCGCCTCCCGGGCGACCTGCACGTCGTCGTCGCCGGCCCGCGGGGCCGCGGCGCGCAGCGCCGCCTCCTCCAGCGCGCCGCGCACGACGTACAGCTCGGCGAGCTCGCCGCGGGACAGGCGCGCCACCGCGTACCCGGCGTGCGCGCGGTGCACCACGAGCCCCTCGCCGACGAGCACCTGCAGCGCCTCCCGCACCGGGATCGGGCTGACGCCGAAGGCCTCGGCCACCTCCCGCAGCGGGATCGCGCAGCCCGGGGGGGCGTCACCGGACAGCACGGCGCGGCGCAGCTCGGCGAGGACGCCGCGCGCGGGGTGGTCTCCCACCGGCGCCCGCAGGCGTGCGACGAGGGGCGAGGGGTGCCGCACCGGCGCAGGCTAGGGCCGCCGGAGGCGCCGCGGGGGGCTGCGGCGCGGATCCGCGGCCGGACGCGGGTGGGGGGTGGAGCCGCCTGAGAGAATCGAACTCTCGACCTATTCATTACGAGTGAATCGCTCTGCCGACTGAGCTAAGGCGGCGCGCGCAGCGACGAGCACCGCGCGACGGGGAACACCATACCCGGCGCGCCAGTCCGGACACGCCGGACGGCTCAAGCCCTCGGCGCGTCGCGCCGTTGACCTGGCATGCGCGACGACGTCACCCCGCCCCCCACCCGACTGCGCGGCGGCCCGCCCGCCGGTCCCCGCTCCGCAGGGCTCGCCGTCGTGCTCCCCCCGCCCGCGGCCGCCGTGGTGGACCTGGACGCCCGGCGCGCCCGCTCCGCCGTGGTCGACCTCGCCACCGCCGAGCGCGGGCCGCGGTCGGCGCGTCCCGAGGACGCCCTCGTCGCCGCGGTCCCGGCCGCCCCGGTCGTCAGGGCCCGCCTCGACGAGTCGGCGCTCAGCATCCAGGACCGGGTGCGCCTGCGAGCCCTCGAGGCCGCCCGCGCCTGAGCCGGCGCCGAGCCGACGCCGAGCCGGTCAGCTGCCGCAGGTCGCGTCCTGTCCCGGCAGCACCCCGTCGAGCAGGTAGCCGTCGACGGCGCCGTCGACGCAGGCCGAGCCGCGCCGGTAGGCCGTGTGGCCCTCCCCCCGCCACGTGAGCAGCCGGGCCGAGGACAGCTGCGAGGCCAGCGACTGCGCCCACACGTAGGGGGTCGCCGGGTCGTTGGTGGTGCCCACCACGAGGATCGGCGCCGCGCCGTCAGCCCTCACGGGCGCGGGGGTGCGGGTCGGCGGGACCGGCCACACCCCGCACTGCAGGGCCCCGTAGCTCAGCGAGCGCCCGAAGGTGGGTGAGCGCTGCTCGAGCTGCGCCGCCTCCGCGGCCATGGCCTCGGGGCTGGCGTCGACCGGGCGGTCCAGGCAGCTGATCGCCGTGAACGCCTGCAGGATGTTGGAGCTGTACGTGCCGTCGGGCTGGCGCCCGGCGTACGCGTCGGCCAGCTGCAGCAGCCGCGACCCGTCGCCCGCGCGCGCGTCCCTCACGGCGCTGTCGAGCAGGGGCCAGGTGCCCGCGTCGTACAGGGTGGCGATGACGCCCTGGAAGGCGAGCGGGGCGGTCAGCGGGCGCTGCGGGTCCGACGTGGCCAGCGGGCGCTGCCGGGCCTGGGCCAGCACGTCGCGGACCTGCTGGACCACGGCGTCGGCGGTGTCGCCGAGCCGGCAGTCCGAGCGCTGCGGGCAGGCCTGGGCGTAGGCCCGCAGCGACTGCTCGAGCCCCTCCGCCTGCACGAGGTCGACGTCGGTGGCGCTGGAGGCGGGGTCGAGCGCCCCGTCGAGCACCAGCCGGCCCACGCGCTGGGGGAAGCGCCCGGCGTACTCCGCCCCCAGCAGCGTGCCGTAGCTCTTGCCGAGGTAGTCCAGCCGCTCCGAGCCGACGGCGGCCCGGAGCACGTCGAGGTCCCGGACGGCGTCGACGGTGCCGAGGTGCCCGAGGAGCAGGCCGGCGTCGACCTCGCAGCCCTCGGCGAACTGCTGCGCCTCGTCGGTCTCCTCCGCCAGGCCCTGCGGCGTGCTGGGGTCGGCCGGGTCGGCGCGGTAGGCGTCGAAGTCGGCGTCGGACAGGCACTGGACGGGCTGGGACGAACCGGTGCCGCGGGGGTCGAACGCCACGACGTCGTAGTGCTGCTCCACCGCGTCGCTGACCACGGCCTGGACGCCCCCGCGCAGCCAGGCGACCCCGGAGGCCCCCGGCCCGCCGGGGTTGACCAGCAGCGAGCCCGCCCGGCCGGCGGGGTCGGTGGCGGGGTGGCGGGCGACCGCCAGCGCCAGCTCGTCGCGGTCGGGCTGGGACCAGTCGACCGGCACCTGGACCGTGCCGCACTGCAGGCCGCCGCCGCAGTCGGACCAGGAGACCCGCTGGTCGTAGTAACGCGCGTACGCGGGGTCGGTGGCCTGCTCCCCGGGCACCGTGGTCGGCGCGGTGGTGGGCGGCAGCGTGGTGGGGTCGCCCCCGGTGGGCTCCGGCGGCCCGCTGCACGCGCTCACCGCGAGGGCGAGCGACGCCAGCAGGACGGCCCCGGCGGAGGACCCGCGCCAGCTGCGGGGCCGGCGGGAGCGCCCGTCGGGGGCGGTGCGGCCGCGGTGGGGAAGCGCGGCGGTCACGGGCGGAGGGCGAGGGCCATGGCCTCGACGGCCAGGAGCGGGCTGACGCTGGCCGCGATGCGCCGCCTGGCCGTGGAGATGGCGTCGAGGCGGGCGAGCGTCTGCTCGGGCGCGCCGCGCCGCGCCAGCGCGCCCACCTCGCGGGCGAGCTCGGCGTTGACCAGGTCGACCCCGGCGCCCAGCTGCACCACGAGGACGTCGCGGTACAGGGACGCCAGGTCCACCAGGGCGCGGTCGAGCACGTCGCGCCGGGCCCTGGTGGCGCGCTTCTTCTGGTCGTCCTCGAGGGCCTTGACCTGGGAGCGCAGGGCCGGGGGCAGGGACCCGGCGGCCTCGGCGCCGAGCGAGCGCAGCAGCTCCGCGCGCTCAGCGGCGTCGCGCTCCGCGGTCGCCGCGGCCGCCTCCTCGGAGGCGACCTCCACCAGCTCCCCAGCCCGCACCACGGCCTCCCCCACGCCGGTCACCTCGAACGCCAGCTGCAGCACCTGCCGGCGCCGCGTCCTGGCCCCCTCGTCGCGCGCCAGGCGGCGAGCCAGCCCCACGTGGCTCTGCGCCGCGCGCGCGGCGTAGGCGGCCATCGTCGGGTCGATCCCGTCGCGGCGCACCAGCAGGGCGGCGACGTCGTCGGCGGAGGGGACGCGCAGCCGGACCGGCCGGCAGCGCGACTGGATGGTGGTCACCATGTCCTCGGGGCTGGGGGCGCACAGCAGCCACACGGTGCGCGGCGGAGGCTCCTCGATCGACTTGAGCAGCGTGTTGGCGCTGTGCTCGGTGAACCTGTCGGCGTCCTCCACGAGCACCACCCGCCAGCGGCCCGACGAGGGCGCGCGGGCGGCGCGCTGCACCAGCGCGCGCACGTCGTCCACGCCGATGCTCAGCTTCTCGGTGGCCACCACCTGCACGTCGGCGTGGGTGCCCGCCAGCACGGTCCGGCAGGCGTGGCACGCGCCGCAGCCGCGCTGGCCCAGGTCCTCACGGTCGCACTGCAGCGCCGCCGCGAAGGCCCGGGCGGCGGTGGAGCGCCCCGAGCCCGGCGGCCCGGTGAACAGCCACGCGTGCGTCATCGCCGAGGGCACCTGCACGGCGCCGCGCAGCTGGGTGACGACGTCGGGCTGGCCGGCGACGTCCTCCCACACGCTCACCGGCCCGCGTCCCAGGCGTCGGCCGGGTCGACGTCGGCCCGGCCGGGACCGCCCACCCCGGTGGCGCCGGTGGGTCGGGCCGGCGTCGGCTGGGCGCGGCGGTCGAGGTGCGGCGGCGGCGGGAGCACCGGCTCGAGGAGCTCCCTCACCCGGGTCGCCACGTCCGGGGCGGGGGCCTCGGCGTCGACCACGAGGAACCGGCTGCGGTTGCGGCGCGCCAGGTGGCGGAACCGCTCGCGCACGGCGGCGTGGAACTCCGCGGGCTCGCGCTCGAGCCGGTCGAGCTGCTCGCCGAGCCTGGCGCGGGCGGCCTCGGGGGAGAGGTCGAGCAGCACCGTGGCGTCGGGCAGCAGGTCCTCGGTGCCCCACAGGGACAGCGAGGCGACCTCGTCGTCCTCCAGGGACCTCCCGGCGCCCTGGTAGGCGACGGAGGAGTCGATGTAGCGGTCGGTGACCACCACGGCCCCGCGGGCCAGCGCCGGGCGCACCACCTCCGCGACGTGGTGCGCCCGGTCGGCGGCGTACAGCAGGGCCTCGGCCCGCGGGGAGACGTGGCCGCCGTGCAGCAGCAGCTGCCGGATCCCCAGGCCCAGCTCGGTGGCCCCAGGCTCTCGGGTGAGCACCACCTCGTGGCCGCGCTCGCGCAGCCAGTCGGCGAGGAGCCTCGCCTGGGTGCTCTTGCCGGACCCGTCGCCGCCCTCCAGGGACACGAAGAAGCCGGGGCCGCGGCGGCGGCGCTCGGGCCGTGCGGTGCTGCGCAGGCGCCACGCGCGGACGAGGTCCGCCCGCAGCGGGCCGGACTGGCCGTCGTCGAGGGTGCGGTAGGCGGCCAGGCCGATGCCGGTGGCCAGCACGGCCGCCACGAGCAGCGTCAGCGCGGCGCCGTTGTAGGTGAGCCCGGCGGTGTCGGTGAACTGGATCCGGTGGGTGCCGAACAGCGCGGCCAGCGCCGGGGCGAGCGCCAGCACCCCGACCAGGACGACGCGCGCCGAGGACTGCACGAAGGCGAACGTGCGCCCGCGCACCTCGTCGGCCACCTCCAGGCCGAGCAGCGTGTACCCGGTGACCCAGGCGACGCCGCCGCACGCGCCGACCACCACCGACAGCGCCGCGACGATGACGATGTTGGGCACCAGGGCCAGCGGGAAGAGCACCGCCCCCGCGCACACCAGCGACAGCGCGAAGAGGCGCCAGCGCGGGAGCGCCGCGAGCACGCGCGGCCCCGTCCACATGCCCAGCGCCAGGCCGGTGAAGACGGCCGCGAACAGGACGCCGTAGCCGGCGTCGCCGGCGTCGAGGTCGTCCACGAAGGTCCGGGCGACCCCGATGACGAAGCCGCCGGCCGCGAAGGCGCCGAGCATGCCGACGACGAGCCCGCGCACCAGCGGCGTCGCCCACACGTACCGCCAGCCCTCCACGATGCTGCGGCCCACGCCCTCGGGCGCGGCCGCGGCGCCGTCCTCCCCCGCCCGCCGCGGCGGCAGCACCAGGCGGGCCACGACCAGCGCCGCCACGAGGTAGCTGGCCGCGTTCAGGTAGAGCGAGACCGCGACGCCGTCGAGCGCGGCGGGGAGCACGGGGTTGAGCAGGGCCAGGCCGCTGAACAGCAGCGCCGCGACCGGCGCGGTGCCGTAGGTGACCACGAGCGTGAGCTGGTTGGCCGCCTCCAGCGACTCCCGGGGCACGATGTTGGGGACGGTGGCGTCCTTGGCGGGGGTCCAGAACAGGCCCACCACCTCGATGAGCACCGTGGCGACCAGGAGCCACCACAGGGTGCCGACGAGCGGGATGCTGGCGAAGAGCAGGCCGCGCAGCACGTCGCCCACGACCATGGTCGTCTTGCGGTCCCAGCGGTCGGCGACGACGCCGGCCAGCGGGCCGAACACCACCGCGGGCGCCAGGCGGAGCACGAGCACGCCGGCGACGGCCAGGTTGGCCGCGGCGTAGGCGTCACGCGCACCGCCCGACAGGCTCACGGCCAGCGCCGTGGTGGCGAGCAGGCCCAGCCAGTCGCCCAGGCTCGACAGGCCCAGGCACCACCACAGCTGGCGGAAGGACCGGATGCGCAGCACCGCGCGCACCCCGTGGTCGGGAGGGGGCGTCCCGGCCGTCGCGGCGGCGCCGCCCGGCACCGCAGCGCTCGTCACCGGGTCAATGTAGCCGCGGCTCCTGACCACGGGCCGACCGTCTGCGACCACCCGGGCGAGCGGGCTCGCGAGCGGCCGCGGACCTCACGCCGCGAGCGGGTAGACGGCCACCGGGGTGGTCGTGGGAGCGCTGCTGCCACCGGCCGGCTCGAGGGTCACGGCCACCGCCGTCGCGCCGTCCGCGGCGCCCTCCAGCACCTCCGGGGCGCCGGTGGCGCCGGACAGCAGACCGGCCGACCGGGGCGCCTGCTCGCCGGTGACCCACCACAGCTGCCAGGTGCGGCCGCGCGGGGCCGGCTCGACGCCCGAGGGGACGACCACGGCCTCGCCCAGGGAGGCGGACGCGACCACGCGCGCCGAGCTCCAGCCGTCACCGCCGTCGGAGGCGGCCACGGTGACCGCGTCCGGGGCCGCGGCGACCTGCGCGACGACGGCGGCGGCCTGCTGGGCCTGCTGGGCCTGGTCGCGCCAGCGCAGCGCCGTCCACCCGCCGAGCGCGGCGGCTGCCACGAGGACGGCGGCCGCTGCCGCGGCGACGGCCGGGACCCAGCGGCCGGTCCGCGACCTGCGCCGGGCGCGCCGGAGCGCCACCTCGTCGTCACCCCCGACGACGGGGACGGGGGCCGGGGCGACGGGAGCGCTGCGCGCGCCGTCGGCGACCGCTGCCGGGACGGCGCGCAGGGCAGCCGCACCCGGCTCGGCGGGCAGCTGGTCGACGTCGTCGAGCGCCGCGAGGACGCGGTCGCGCACCGCGGCGGGCGGCTCCACCGGCGCGGTGAGGTCGGCCAGCGCCTCGCGCAGGTCGGCCAGCTCCGCGCGGCACGCCGCGCACCCCGCCAGGTGCTGCTCGGCCTGGCGCACCTCGTCGCCGGTGAGGGCGTCGACGGCGTAGGCGGCGGTGAGGTCGTGCTCGCTCACGTCGTCCTCCTCACCGCTCGCCGCGGGGCACCGTCCACCCCGCGCACCGCACCACCAGCACCACCGCCGGGTCCACCGGGACCCCCGCCGGGGTCGGCGTCCTGGCGCACCATCTCTGCGCGCAGGCGTGACAGCCCGTCGCGCAGGCGCGTCTTCACCGTGGGCACCGGCACCCCGAGCCGCTGGGAGATCTCGGTGGACGTCCGCCCGCCCCAGTAGGCCAGCAGCACGGCCTCGCGCTGCAGGTCGGTGAGGCCGCTGAGCGCCGAGCGCACGCGGGTCTCGTCCTCGCGCTGCAGCACCTGCTCCGACACCTCGTCGTAGGCGGTGCGGTTCTCACCGGCCGCCACCCTGTCCTCGCGGTCCTCGCGGGAGCGCACGGACCGCACGCGGTCGACGGCCCGCCGGTGGGCGATGGTGGCGGCCCACGCGCCGGCCGACCCCGCCGCGGGGTCGAAGCGCGCGGCCTGGCGCCACAGCTCCACCATGACCTCCTGGGCCACCTCCTCCGCGAGGGAGGGGTTGCGCAGCACGGCCCGGGTCACGCCGAGCACCTTGGGCGCCAGTGCGTCGTAGACCTCGGCGAACGCGTCGCGGTCGCCGCCGGCCACGCGGGACATGGCCGCGGCCAGCGGGTCGCCGCTGCGTCCGGGTCCTGCGTCGACACCGGTCCCCCCCTCCTGGCTCACGGGTCCTCCTCCGTGCTCCTGGCAGCAGTTCGGTGCTGCACGCCCCGCGGATGGGGGCCGAACGGGTGGTGCTCCCCTGCGAGCACCCCGTGCCTCACGCCGACGACCGCGTCAGCCGGCGCGTCAGCGCTTGGAGGCCGTCGAGCGCGACGCCCCCCCGCGGGAGCCGCCGCGGGCACCGCCTCCGGAGGCCTTCGCACCCTTCGCTCCCCTGGCGCCCTTGGCGGGGCCCTTGGCCCGCTTCTCGGAGAGCAGCTCGGCGGCCCGCTCCAGGGTGATCGCCTCGACGGTGTCGGCGGTGCGCAGCGTGGCGTTGGTGGTGCCGTCGGTGACGTAGGGGCCGAAGCGGCCCTCCTTCACCACCACGGGCGCGCCGCTGGCCGGGTCGGCGCCCAGCTCGCGCAGCGGCGCGGCGGCGGCCCGGCCGCCCCGTCCGCGCTTCGGCTCCGCGTACAGCGCCAGGGCCTCCTCGAGGGTCACCTCGAAGAGCTGGTCCTCGCTGGTCAGCGACCGCGAGTCGGTGCCCTTCTTCAGGTAGGGCCCGTACCGGCCGTTCTGCGCGGTGATCTCCTCACCGGTGGCGGGGTCGGTGCCCACGAGGCGCGGCAGCGAGAGCAGCTTCAGGGCGTCGTCGAGCCCGACGGTCTGGAGCTGCATGCTCTTGAAGAGCGACGCGGTCCGGGGCTTGGCGCTCTTGGGCGCCCCCTCCTCCAGGACCTCGGTGACGTAGGGGCCGAACCTGCCGGCGCGGGCCACCACGGTGCGGCCCGTGGCCGGGTCGGTGCCCAGCTCGCGGTCGCCGTCGCCGGCGGTCTCCAGCAGCTCGCGGGCCTTGGCGGGGGTGAGCTCGTCGGGGGCGAGGTCGTCCGGGACCGAGGCGCGCTGGGGCTCGGCGCCCTCGGGGGCGCCCTCCGCCGGCGGGATCTCGAGGTAGGGGCCGTAGCGGCCCACGCGCAGGGTGATGCCCTCGCCGACGTCCAGGGAGTTCACGCCGCGCGCGTCGATGTCGCCCAGGTGCTCCACGAGCGGCTTGAGGCCGGTGCGCCCGGCCGGGGACGGCGCCCCGCCGCCCGCGCCGGCCGGCACCGCGCCGCCGTCGGTCCCGCCGTCGCCGCCGGGGCCGAAGTAGAACCGGCTCAGCCAGGCGCGGCGGTCCTCGGAGCCGCTCGCGATCCGGTCGAGGTCGTCCTCCATCTCAGCGGTGAAGTCGTAGTCGACGAGGTGGTCGAAGTGCTCCTCGAGCAGCCTCACCACCGCGAACGCCAGCCAACTGGGCACCAGAGCGGTGCCGCGGCGCCACACGTAGCCGCGGTCGGAGATGGTGGCGATGGTCGCGGCGTAGGTGGAGGGACGGCCGATGCCGCGCTCCTCCAGCGCCTTGACCAGGCTCGCCTCGGTGTAGCGCGGGGGCGGGGAGGTCTCGTGGCCGTCGGCGGAGGCGCCGAGCACGTCCACGCGCTGGCCCTCCTCCAGCTGCGGCAGGCGCCGCTCAGCCTCGCCCGAGCCGTGGCGCTCCTCGTCGCGGCCCTCCTCGTAGGCGGCGAGGAAGCCGCGGAAGGTGATGACGGTGCCGGACGCGGACAGCTCCACCTGGTGCGAGCCCGGCTGGAGGGTGCCGGTGGACGCCTCCTGGACACCGGCGGGCGGGCGCACGTCCACCGCGCCGCCCAGGCGCACCGTGGCGGTGGAGCCGCGCGCGTCGGCCATCTGGCTGGCGACGGTGCGCTGCCAGATCATCTCGTAGAGGCGGAACTCCTCGCCGCGCAGCTGGCCGGCCACCTGCGCCGGGGTGCGGAAGACGTCGCCCGCGGGACGGATGGCCTCGTGGGCCTCCTGCGCGTTCTTGGCCTTGGAGGCGTAGGTGCGGGGCTGGGCGGCCACGTACTCGGCGCCGTACAGCTCCGCGGCCTGCGACCGGGCGGCGCTCACCGCCTGCTGGGACAGGTTGGTGGAGTCGGTGCGCATGTAGGTGATCCAGCCGTTCTCGTACAGCGACTGGGCGGTGCGCATCGTCTGGCGGGCCGAGGAGCCGAGCTTGCGGCTGGCCTCCTGCTGCAGCGTGGAGGTGGTGAACGGCGCGGCGGGCTTGCGGGAGTACGGCTTGGTCTCCACGGAGGTGACCGACAGCCCGGCGGAGCCCGCGGCGTGCAGGCCCTCGGCGACGGCGGTGGCGGCGGCCTCGTCGAGGCGGACCAGCCCGGCGCCGAGCGCTGCGGCGCGCTCGGTGAGCCGGCCGGTGTCGGCGAAGTCGCGGCCGGTGGCGACGCGGGCGCCGTCCACGCCCACCAGGCGGGTGGTGAAGCGCTGGGCGCCCCCGGACCCGGCCGGCGAGGTGTCGGCCTGGACGTCCCAGTACGACGCCGAGCGGAACGCCATCCGCTCGCGCTCGCGCTCGACCACCATGCGGGTGGCCACGGACTGCACCCGGCCCGCCGACAGGCCGGCGCGGACCTTGCGCCACAGCACCGGGGAGACCTCGTAGCCGTACAGCCGGTCGAGGATGCGGCGGGTCTCCTGCGCGTCGACCATGTGCGCGTCGATGTCGCGGGTGGCCTCCAGCGCGCGCTGGATGGCCTCGCGGGTGATCTCGTGGAAGACCATCCGCTTGACCGGCACGGTGGGCTGCAGCGTCTGCAGCAGGTGCCACGCGATGGCCTCGCCCTCGCGGTCCTCGTCGGTGGCGAGGTAGAGCTCGTCGGCCTCCTTGAGGGCCCGCTTGAGCTCGGTGACCTTCTTCTTCTTGTCCGCGTCGACCACGTAGTAGGGCTCGAAGCCGTTGTCGACGTCCACGGCGAACTTGCCGAAGGGACCCTTCTTCATCTCCGCGGGCAGCTCGGAGGGCTGCGGCAGGTCGCGGATGTGGCCGACGCTGGCCTCGACCTCGTACCCGTCGCCGAGGTAGCCGGCGATGGTGCGCGCCTTGGCGGGCGACTCGACGATGACGAGCCGGCGCACGGGCGCTGCGGAGGTGGAGCTTCGGGCCACGGACGGGCCTGCCTTCCTGGCGGTCGGGCTGGCGCGCGGCCAGCGGGTGCGTGTCACGATCAGCGGGCCGTCGGCGGTGCGCCCTCCCCGGGGGCGTCCCCGCGGGGCGGCTCAGCCGGTGGACCCCGGCCTCGCCGACGGCTGCGGCGCGGTCACCGTACCTCCCGCCGCACCGCCCCCGCCCCCGGCGCGCGGCGCGGCGGTCCCCCCACCGCCCGGCGGAGCCACCCGAGCGGCTGCTCGGTCGGCAGCTCGGTCGGCTGCTCGGCCGGCTGCTCGGTCGGCTGCTCGGTCGGCGGAGCGCTGCAGGAGCAGGAGCGCGAGCAGCGCGGCGCAGGCCGCCCCGCCGACGCCGAGCGCCCCGCCCCCGCCGGCCACCAGCTGGCCCAGCCGCCCGGCCGGCTCCGGGGGCACCGACGCCCACGTCGTGGCCAGCGCGGCCGCCGCTGCGCCCAGGCCCACCACCGCTCCGGTCACCAGGACGACGACGGCGGCGGCCCTCCCCGCCGAACCGGCCCCCGCCGTCGGCCGGCCCCCCGCCAGCGGGGCGAGCAGGGCGCCCCAGGCGAGCACCACGAGCATGGCCGCCACGGCGTCGCTGGGCCGGTGCCAGCCGGCCGCGAGCGTCCCCACCCCGATGGCGGAGGTGTAGGCGGCCCCCAGGACGGCGACGAGCGGGCGCAGGCGCACCGGGGCCACGAGCAGGGCGGCTGCGGAGACGGCGCCGGCGAAGGTGGTGTGGCCGCTGGGCAGGGAGTTGGCGAGGACGTAGGTGACGTCGAGGTCCGGCCGGTGCAGCAGCAGGTGCTTGGCCACCTGCGTGGTCGCCAGCGACCCGCCCACCAGCGCCACCGCGGCCAGGGCCAGGCGCACGCGGCGCTGGGCCAGCGCGACCACCGCCACCGCGGCCAGCGCGGCGAGCACCGCCACCGCGGAGACGCTGTCCAGCACGAGGTTGGCGCTGTCCTCCAGGCGCCACAGGCGGGTGCGGGCGCCGACGAGCGCCGCCTCGTCCACGGCCTGCCCGTGGGCGGTGAGCACGAAGACCCGGTGCAGCGCCCAGACGCCCACCGCGGAGGCCGCCGCCAGCAGCACGCCGGCGGCCACCACCACGGGGCTGCGCGTGCCGGTGGCACCGGCGCGGCCCGCTCCCGCGCTGCCGCGCTCGAGCTCCCGCTCGGCGCTCACGGCGTCACGTCCACTCCAGCAGCCCGTCCTCGAGCAGACCGCGCACCTGCGGCAGCAGCTCCGCGCGCAGCGCCCCGGCGTCCACCTCGAGCAGCGCGGCGAGCGCCGCCACCACCTGGCCGACCTCGAGCTCGCCGTCGCAGGCCCCGACCAGCCCGGCCAGCGCCGTGCCGACGGACGCGACGCGCCCGAGCCCGCCACCGGCGCGCAGGAGCACCGCGCGCGGGCCGCCCTCACCGGGCCGGGCGTGCCGCTCCTCGGTGACGTCGTCGGCCACCCGCAGGCGGGAGGCCAGCAGCGCGTCGTCGCCGGTGGTCGCCAGCCGGTCGCGGGCGGCCAGCACGGCGGCCACGTGCTCGCCGAGCGGGCGCTCCAGCGGGGAGGTGACCTCCTCCACGCGCGACCACCGGGTCCGGCCGGCAGCGTCGGCGGGCGGCGCGTGCAGGACGACGAAGCCGAGGCCCACGGCCTCCACGCCGCGGGCCGCGAAGTCGTCCAGCCAGGCCTCCAGCAGCGCGTCGGCCTCCGGACCGGGTCGCTGGCCGCCGTCGCGGATCCACGTCTCGGCGTAGTGCGCCGGGTCCATCACCTCGCGCTGGACCACCCAGCCGTCCAGGCCCGAGGCGTCGAGCCACCCCTGCACGCGCGTCTGCCAGCCCTCGCCGGCGCGGTGCTCCCAGTTGCCGAGCAGCTGGGCGCTGCCGCCGGGGGCCAGCACGCCGCCGAGGCCCGTGACCAGCTGCTCCACCACGGCGTCACCGACCAGGCCGCCGTCGCGGTACTCCCAGCCGGGCACGCCCGCGGCGCGCGGGGTGACGACGAAGGGCGGGTTGGAGACCACCTGGTCGAAGCGCTCCCCGGCCACCGGCTCCAGGAGGCTCCCGCGCCGCAGGTCCAGCTGGACGCCGGCGAGGGCGGCGTTGAAGGCGGCGAAGCCGAGGGCCCGGGCCGAGGTGTCGGTGGCGGTCACGGACCGGGCGTGGCGGGAGGCGTGGAGCGCCTGCACCCCGCTGCCCGTCCCGATGTCGAGCACGCGGCCCACCGGAGTGCGCACCGCCAGCCGCGCCAGCGAGGCCGACGCCCCGCCGATGCCGAGGACGTGCTCCGGCGGCAGCGGCCGCCCGGCCCCCAGGGCGTGCTCGCCGAGGTCGGAGGCCACCCACCAGGCGACCTCCCCGAGGGCGTCGACGGCGGCGTGCGGGCGCAGGTCCACCACGGCGCGCACCGCGTCGTCCGGGGCGCTCCCGGCGGCCTCGACCAGGCCGTGGGCCACCGCCCCGGCGGTGCCCGTGCGGGGCAGCGCAGCGTCGAGCGCTGCCCGCGGCACCGGGTGCGCGAGCAGGAACAGCCGGGTCAGCACGCCCACCGGGTCGCCGTCGCCCGCGGCGCGCGCGGCCCGCGCGGCCGGCACCAGGGAGTCGCGGCGCAACGCGGCCTCCGCCACCGGCCCCAGCAGGCCCTCGACGCCCTCCACCGTCCACCCGGAGCGCTCGAGGTCGGAGCGCAGAGCGGCCGCCGAGGCCCCCTCGAGCTGAGGGGGCCTCGGCGGCCGGGCCGCGTCGGCCGGGGCTGGCTGGGCACTCAGTGGCACGCCCCGACGGTACGTCAGCGGGTGGGCTCTCCCGCCGGCTCGCGCTCGGCGCCCGCCGGGCGGTCCGCGGCGTGCGCCCCGTCGGCGGGCTCGTCGCGGTCGAGGTCGTGGGCGTCCTCGCCGCGCGGGCCGTCGGCGGCCGAGCCGTCGCCGTCGTCGTCGAGGTCGTCCTCGAGGTCCTCGTCCTCCTCGCCCGCGTCCAGCGCGCTGGTGCGCCGCGCCGAGAGGTACACGGCCACCACGAGCACCAGCAGCGCCGCGGCGGCGATGGCCAGGCGGATCGGGGTGCTGGCGCTCTCGCCGACCGTCAGGGCGACCACCGCCGGCACGATGAGGATCGCGACGAGGTTCATCACCTTGAGCAGCGGGTTGATGGCCGGGCCGGCGGTGTCCTTGAAGGGGTCGCCGACGGTGTCGCCGATGACCGTGGCCGCGTGGGCGTCGGAGCCCTTGCCGCCGTAGCGGCCGTCCTCCACGAGCTTCTTGGCGTTGTCCCAGGCGCCGCCGGAGTTGGCGAGGAACACCGCCATGAGGCACCCGGTGCCGATGGCGCCGGCCAGGAAGCCCGCCAGCGACGCCACGCCCAGGCCGAAGCCGACCACCACCGGCGCGAGCACCGCGAGCAGGCCGGGGGTCGCCAGCTCGCGCAGGGAGTCGCGGGTGCAGATGTCCACCACGCGGCCGTACTCCGGCTTCTCGGTGCCGTCCATGATCCCGGGCTTCTCCCGGAACTGGCGGCGCACCTCGAAGACGATGGCGCCGGCGGCGCGGGTCACCGCGTCGATGGCGAGGCCGGAGAAGAGGAAGACGACGGCGGCGCCGGCCAGCAGGCCCACGAGCACCGAGGGCACCGTGATCTGGCCGATCGCGATGACGAAGCCGCCCTGGTTGAGCTGCAGGCCCAGGGACTGCAGCACGAACTGGCTGGGCACCTGCTGCACGCTCGCGAACGCCGACTGGGCGGCGGTCAGGAAGGTGTCGGTGAGGGACCCGAACAGCGCCGTCGCCGCGAGCACGGCGGTGGCGATGGCGATGCCCTTGGTGATCGCCTTGGTAGTGTTGCCCACGGCGTCGAGGTCGGTGAGGGTGCGCGCGGCCTCCTCGTCGACGTCGCCGGACATCTCGGCGATGCCCTGGGCGTTGTCGCTGACCGGGCCGAAGGTGTCCATGGCCACGATGACGCCGACCGTGGTGAGCAGGCCGGTGCCCGCCAGGGCCACGAGGAACAGCGCGAGCGTGGTGTTGCCGGCGGCCAGCAGGAAGCACAGCAGCACCGCGCCGCTGATGATCAGCGTGGTGTAGACGGCCGAGGTCAGGCCCAGGCCGATGCCGGACAGGACCACGGTGGCCGGGCCCGTCAGCGACGTGCGCGCCACGCCCTGGGTGGGCTTGGACTCGGTGCCGGTGTAGTAGCCGGTGATCCACAGGATGACGACGGCCAGCAGGATGCCGACGATGACGGCGGCCGAGGCCAGGAAGCGCGGGTCGCTGTCGATCTGGGCGATCGCCGGGCTGGTCAAGCCCCCGAGGCCGCTGAAGCTGGAGGGCAGGTAGAGGAAGGCCACCGCGGTGCTGCCGACGGCGGAGACCACCGCCGAGAGGTAGAAGCCGCGCTGGATGGCGCCCAGGCCGCTCTCGGAGCCGCGGGTGCGGATGAGCATGATGCCGAGCACCGCGGTGATCGCGCCGACGGCGGGCACGAGCAGCGGGAAGACCAGCCCCTCGTCGCCGAAGGCGGCGCGCCCGAGGATCAGGGCCGCCACGAGGGTCACCGCGTAGGACTCGAAGAGGTCGGCGGCCATGCCGGCGCAGTCGCCCACGTTGTCGCCCACGTTGTCGGCGATGGTGGCGGCGTTGCGCGGGTCGTCCTCGGGGATGCCCTGCTCGACCTTGCCGACCAGGTCGGCGCCGACGTCGGCGGCCTTGGTGAAGATGCCGCCGCCGACGCGCATGAACATGGCGACCAGGGCGGCCCCGAAGCCGAAGCCCTCGAGCATCGTCGGGGCGTCGGACTTGAAGAAGAGCACCACCAGGGAGGAGCCGAGCAGGCCCAGGCCCACGGTGGCCATGCCGACCGTTCCGCCGGTGCGGATGGCCAGGCGGAAGCCCTCGGCGCGCCCCTCGGGCTCGCGCGAGGCCGCGGCCACGCGGACGTTGGCGCGCACCGCGAGCGACATGCCCAGGTAGCCGATCGCCGCAGAGAACAGCGCGCCCACGAGGAAGAGCACCGCCCGGCCGACCCTCACCTCCCAGTCGCCCGGGAGCACGAACAGCAGGGCCACCACCGGCAGCGCGAAGATGCCCAGCGTGCGCAGCTGGCGGCGCAGGTAGGCGCTCGCGCCCTCCTGCACGCCGGCGGCGATCTCCTGCATCCGCTCGGTGCCCTCGCCGGCGGCGAGCACCTGCCGGCGGAACACGAAGGCCATCACCAGGCCGAGCGCGGCGATGACCGCGACGGCGATGACGATGATCTGGTCTCGGCCGGTCACGGCCGTGCTGGCAGTCGTGGACGCACCAGCCGCGGTCTGCACCCCGGCCAGCACGGCAGAGCTCGTCAGCCCGAGCATCCGTCCTCCTCGACGAGGCTGGGCGAACCCCCCAGGTGGCCTCGCGGCACCCGACGGGGGGTGGAACAGGTCGTCGCGAGACTACAGACGCCCCGGCCCGGCGCACCGCAGCGGGGCCGCGGCGCTCAGGCGCCGGTCGTCGTCGTCCCCGCCGCCGTGGGAGCCGTCGCAGCCACCGGAGGGCGCCACGTGAGGCGGGTGGTGCCGCCGGGCCCCCCGGGGCCCGCCGTCACGGCGACCTCGTCGGCCAGGCCCTCCATGAGCAGCATGGCGACCTCCTCGGTCTCGACGCCGTCGTCACCGGCGTGGTCGACCACCTCGACCACCAGCTCCCCGCCGCGGCAGGTGGCGGTGAGCTCGACCAGCTCCGCCGCCCCCGCGGACTCGCTGCGCTGCACGGCCCTGCCGCACGCCTCCCCCACGGCCAGCCGCACGCCCTCGACGTCACCGCCGGCCAGGCCGGCCCGCCGGGCCAGCGAGGTGGCGACCAGGCGGGCGATGCGCACGTGCTCGGGGAGGGCGGAGAAGCGCAGCACGACGGGCCCCAGCGGCGCGGGAGCGCCGCTGGGGCCAGCACCGGGCACGGGCGCTGCCAACGGCCCGCCAGACCTCGTCGGTCGCCGGCTCAGGACGTGGCGTCTCCGCTGGACGCCGCGACCGCGTCGTCCACGGTGCTGTGGATGGGGAAGACCTTGGTCAGGCCGGTGATGCGGAAGACCTTGAGGATCTTCTCCTGGGTGCACACCAGGTGCAGCGAGCCGTCGTGGGAGCGGACCCGCTTCAGGCCGCCCACGAGGACTCCGAGACCGGTGGAGTCGAGGAAGTCGACCTTCTCCATGTCGACGACGAGGTGGTGGCGGCCCTCCCCGACCAGGTCGTTCAGGCGCTCGCGCAGCACGGGGGCGGTGTACACGTCGATCTCGCCGCCGACCTCGACGACGGTCCGGCCGCCCTGCTCGCGGCTCGTGACGGACAGGTCCACGGTGGCTCCTCGGGGTCGGTGCTGGTCACTCGCGGGTGACCCGGTGGGCGATCAGGCTCGGGTGGCAGTCAACCACCCGGTCCCCCGGTCGGCCACGCGCGGTTCCCCGACCGGCACCCGGTGCGACCATCGGAGGGTGCAGGACGAGGCGGGCGACGGCCCGGGGGGCGGCGCGCCCGCCGCCGCGCAGCACCTGCTGCGCGCTCCCGGCCGCCGCGAGCGCGTGCTGCACGAGCACACCGTCCCCGCCCGCCGCGGCACCACCGCCCCGTGGCCCGCCTGGGTGCACCCGGAGCTGCGCTCGGCCCTGGAGCGGTCCGGGGTGGCGTCGCTGTGGCTCCACCAGGTGCAGGCGGCCGAGGCCGCGCGCGCCGGGCGGCACGTGGTGGTGTCCACCGGCACCGCGTCGGGCAAGTCGCTGGCGTACCTGCTCCCGGCGCTGACCGCCGTCGCCGAGGGGGCCGCCGAGCCGGGCGGCCGCGGCGCCACCTCCCTGTACCTGTCCCCCACCAAGGCCCTCGCGGCGGACCAGCTGCAGGTGGTGCGGTCGCTGGCGGTGCCGGGCGTGCGCGCGGCCACCTACGACGGCGACGTGCCGCCGGAGGAGCGCCGGTGGGTGCGCGAGCACGCCAACCACGTGCTCACCAACCCGGACATGCTCCACCGGTCCCTGCTGCCCGGGCACGCCCGCTGGCACCGCTTCCTCCGGGCGCTGCGGGTGGTGGTGGTGGACGAGTGCCACCACTACCGGGGGCTGTTCGGGTCGCACGTCGCCGACGTGCTGCGGCGCCTGCGGCGCCTGGCGCGGGCCGCGGGAGCGGACCCCGTGTTCGTGCTGGCCTCGGCCACGGCGGCCGCGCCGGCCCTCACCGCCTCCCGCCTGGTGGGCGTCCCGGTGGAGGAGGTCGTGGCCGTCACGGACGACACCGCGCGCCGCGGCGCCACCCGGTTCTGGATGTGGGAGCCGCCGCTGCTGCCGGGCACCGGGAAGAACGGCGCCCCCACCCGCCGCTCGGCGACCTCGGAGGCGGCCGACCTGCTGACCGACCTCGTGTCCGGCGGGGTGCGCACGGTGGCCTTCGTGAGGTCCCGCCGCGGCGCCGAGGCGGTCGCCTCCGCCGCGCGGCGCTCCCTCGCCGAGGTCGACCCGGCGCTGCCCGGCCGGGTGGCCGCCTACCGGTCGGGCTTCCTGCCCGAGGAGCGGCGCGAGCTGGAGCGGCGCCTGCGGGACGGCGACCTGCTGGGCGTGGCGTCCACCAGCGCGCTGGAGCTGGGGGTGGACGTCTCCGGCCTGGACGCGGTGGTGGTGGCCGGGTGGCCCGGCACCCGCTCGGCGCTGTGGCAGCGCGCGGGGCGCGCGGGCCGGGCCGGCCAGGACGCCCTCGCCGTGCTGGTCGCCGAGGACGACCCCCTCGACACCTACGTGGTGCACCACCCGGAGGTGGTGCTCGGGGCCCCCGTGGAGAGCACGGTGCTGGACCCGGGCAACCCGTACGTCCTGGGGCCGCACCTGTGCGCCGCCGCCGCCGAGCGGCCGCTGACCCCCGAGGACCTCCCGCTGTTCGGCCCCTCCGCGGAGCCGGTGCTGCGCCACCTCGTCGCGGGCGGGCTGCTGCGGCGCCGGCCCGGGGGCTGGTTCTGGACCCGCCGCGAGCGCGCCACCGACCTGGCCGACCTGCGCGGCACGGGCGGCGAGCCGGTGCGGCTGGTGGAGGCCGCGACGGGGCGCGTGCTGGGCAGCGTGGACGCGGGCTCCGCGCACCACGCGGTGCACCCGGGCGCGGTGTACGTGCACCAGGGGGAGACGCACGTGGTGGAGGCGCTCGAC
The DNA here is from genome assembly GCF_006335115.1 of Streptomyces sp. NP160. Classification (GTDB taxonomy): domain Bacteria; phylum Actinomycetota; class Actinomycetes; order Actinomycetales; family Quadrisphaeraceae; genus Quadrisphaera. The sequence goes on along the minus strand of NZ_VDMJ01000013.1, from coordinate 46,402 downwards.
GAGGAGGGCTCCGTGGCGCTGGTGCGCCGGGAGGACGTGGAGCACTCCACCTCGGCGCGGACCACCACCGACGTCCGCATCCTGTCCGAGGACCGGCGCCGCACCTGGGGGCCGGTGGCGGTCTGCACGGGTGCCGTCGAGGTGACCACGCAGGTGACGTCGTACCTGCGGCGGCGCGCGGTCACCGGGGAGGTGCTGGGCGAGGAGCCGCTCGACCTGCCCGCCCGCACCCTGCGCACCGCCGCGGTGTGGTGGACGGTGCCGCCGGACCTGCTCGAGGGGGCCGGCGTCGCCCCGGCGGACCTGCCGGGGGCGGCGCACGCCGCCGAGCACGCGGCGATCGGGCTGCTGCCGCTGGTGGCCACCTGCGACCGGTGGGACGTCGGCGGGGTCTCCACGGCGCTGCACCCCGACACGGGCCTGCCCACCGTGGTGGTGCACGACGCCGCCGCCGGGGGTGCGGGCTTCGCCGAGCGGGGGTTCACCGCCGCGGCGACCTGGCTGCGGGCCACCGCCGACCTGGTGGCGGAGTGCGAGTGCCCGGCGGGGTGCCCCTCGTGCGTGCAGTCCCCCAAGTGCGGCAACGGCAACTCCCCGCTCGACAAGGCGGGGGCGCTGCGCATGCTGCGCCTGGTGCTGGCCGGTGCGGACGAGGACGGCGGCCGCGACGTCGTCGACCTGCGCGACGCGCCGCGCGCTGCTCCGGACGCGCTGGGCCAGCGCGCCGGCGGCGCCCGGCGGGTCTAGCGTCCGGGAGACCTGGCCGGCGCAAGGGTGCCGGCCCGTCCAGCAGGGGGTCCCCCGTGATCGTCCTCGCCGTGCTGCTGCTCCTGGCCGTGGCCCTGGTGGTGCTCTTCGTGGTGGTCACGGGCATCACGCCGACCGTCCAGCTGGAGTGGTCTCAGATCAGCGCCTCCGTCACGCTGACGGCCCTGGCCGTGTTCCTCCTCGGTGCCGCGTGCCTGCTCGTGGCCGAGGCCGGCCTCGCGCTGCTCCTGCGCGGCAACCGGAAGAGCTGGGAGCGCCGCCGCGAGCTGAAGCGGCTGCGCCGCGTGGAGGCCGAGCGGGCCCGCCACGCCGGTCCGTCCGGCGCCCCGGCGGGCGCCCCCGCCGGCCGCGCCGACAGCCCCGCGGCGACGGGGACGACGACCGGAGCGGACGCCCCGGCGGCCGCGGCTCCGGGCTCGGGCTCCCCGGACGGGGCGCGCGGCGGCTCCTCGCGCAGCTGAGGCGCCCGGCCCGGCCCGTCGCTGACCCACCGGAGACGAGCACGGCCTGCGGGACGGGCGGGAGGAGCTCCCGGCGTCAGGGCGCCTGCCCGGCCCTGGCCCGAGAGGTGACCGGGCCCAGCGCGCCCGCGAGGCCGGGGGGCCGCACCGCCACCTCGACGTCGACCAGCGGGCCACCGCCCTGGCCCCCTGCCCCCGGCAGGGCCCCGGAGGCAGCGCCGGCCGACGGGCCGGTGACCTCAGCGCAGGCCACCAGCTCACCGCCCCCGGCGCGGGCCACCCGTCCCGCGCGCCCGCACCCGCTCTCCCCGACCGCGGACGCCGCGGCCGCGGCCAGGGCTGCGGCGTCGGCGACGGACCCCGCACGCGCCGCGGCCGCGCCCACCTGACCGGCGGCCGCCGCCGCGGCCGCGAGGACGAGCGCCCCCGCGGCCGCGGCGAGGACCAGCACCGACCCCGAGCCCCGGTCAGCGCCCTCGCGTCGCACCGGTGCGCCGCCGCGCCTCACGGGCCGTCCGCCTCGACCAGCTCGACGGGGGCCACGGCGCTGCCGGTGAGCGACCCGACGCGACCGACCACGGGCGCCTCCAGCGGCACGCGCACCTCGACGCGGACCACGTCACCGGTGCGGCGGACGCCCACCACCCCACCCGCGGTGGCGTCCGCGACGCGGCCGGCGACCTCAGCGACCGCCTCCCCGCGCGCCAGGGCTCGCGCCGCCGCCCCCGCCGCCAGCTCCACCCGCACCTGCGCCGCACCGGCCGCCGCCAGCCAGGCGGCCAGGAGCAGCACCACCGCCAGGGGGACGAGGCCGACAGCGAGCTCCGCCGTCACCGCGCCGTCCTGCCGGCCGCGGGTGCGCCGGCAGCGGGGGCAGGGGGTCACACCAGGCTCAGCGCGCGCTGCACCAGGGCGAGGAGCATGCCCCGCACCTCGCCGCTGGACAGGACCGCCAGCAGCAGCGCGGCGAAGCCGCAGGCGGCGAGCGTGGCGATGGCGTACTCCGCGGTCGCCATGCCCGCGTCGGCGCGGGGGCGGCGGGCGGAGCGGGCGGAGCGGGCGGAGCGGGCGCTGTCGGCCGCTCCGGGGGTCTCGGCGGTGCCGGCGGGGGCGGGGTGGGTCACGTCGTCCTCCTCGTGGTGGGTCCGGACCGGCGGACGCCGGCCCGGACCCACGCTGGCCGCCGTGGGGGCTCGTCCGCTGGCGTCAGCCCGGGCCTGTGGACGGGCCGGGCGCGCAGGACGCCTGTGGGCGCAGCACGCGCTCAGCAGGGGCACCACCGCCGCCCGGACGACCGTGGTCCGCTCAGCCGAGCAGGCCCCGACCCAGCGACAGCAGCACGGGCACCACGGCCAGGAGGCCGAAGGCCGGCAGCGTGCACAGCCCGAGCGGCGCCACGACCCGCACCCCGAGCCTGGCCGCCGCCAGCGCAGCGGCCCGGCGCCGCCGCCGGCGCAGCTCGGCGGCGGCGGAGCCCAGCAGGGCCGCCACCGGAGCCCCCGTCTGCTCGGCGATCCACAGGCAGCGCTGGAGCGCGGTCACCGCCTCGGCCAGCGCCGCACCCGTCCGCGTGTCGGGCGGGCCGCCGGGACCCCGGGCGGACGGGCCGCCACGGGCGGGCGCACCGCCGGCCACCGCCTCGAGCGCCGCCGCGACCGCAGCGGCCCCCGGGCCCCCGGCCTCTCGCAGGACCCCCGCCACGGACCTCACCGCCGCGGCCGGTGGCGCCCCCGCCGAGACGACGGCGGCGACGAGGTCGAGGACCAGCGGCGGGTCCACCTCGGCAGCGGCCCCGTGGCCGCTGGTCCGGCGCGGGCCGGCCCGCCCGGACGACCACGCCCGTGGGCGCCCGGGCAGGACTAGGACGGCCAGGCCCACCATGACGCCGGCGGCCCACGCGCAGGACGCGTCCGGCGCGAGGAGACCCGTCACCGGACCCGCGCCGCCGAGCGCACCAGCGCTGACGTCCACGCCCAGCCGGCCACGGCGAAGGCCCCGCCCAGCGCGGCGCACCAGCGGCCGGCGGGCGTGCCCACGAGCACGGCGAGCGGGTCGGCGCCCAGTGCGGTGGAGGCCGCCAGGCCCAGGGGCGGCAGGGCCAGCAGGAGTCGCGCGGTGGCCCGCGGCCCCGCGAGCGCGGCGTCGCGGACGTCGGTGGCGGCGGCCTCGTCCCGCAGGGCCGCGGCCAGGCCCTCGAGCACGGCCGCCGCCGGCGCGCCGGTGGTCTCACTGGTCCGCCAGGCCAGCGCCAGGGACTGCAGGGCCGGGCCGGCGGACCCGCCCGCCCCGGGGTGGTGGCGCAGCGCCGCGGCCGGGTCCTCCCCCGCAGCAGCGGCACGCGCGGCGGCGTCCAGGGCGGCGGCCACCCCGTCCGAAGCGTCCCCGACCGCGTCCGAGCGCGACCGCTGCGGCGCCCAGGCCGCGCCGGGGACGGCGCCGGCCCGCAGCAGCGCCGCCACCTCGGCGGCGGCGCGCGCCACCCCCACCGCGGGCGGATCCGCCGCGGGGCCGGGCAGCAGGCGCCCCAGCACCCGCCGTGCGCCCGCCGACGCGCCGCGGCGGCCGACCGGGCTGCCGACCGGGCTGCCGACCGGGCTGTCGGGGCGGGTGGCCCCCGCGGGGCCGGGCACGAGCATCCAGCCGGCAGCCCCGACGAGGAGCGCGGCGAGCAGGGCGGCCGCGGGTGCTGCGGCCGGGCTCACGACCGGCGCCGCGAGCCCTGCACCGGCACCGCCGCCACCCGCAGCAGCTCCGCCAGGCGCCCCCAGCCCTCCTCGCGGGTGCCGGGGTGGTCGGGCGCCGCCCCCGCCCGCAGCGCCGGCAGCACGACGAGCCCCGCCTGACCACCCCGGCCGGCGGCCCCGGCCGCGAGGGAGACCACGCCGACCTCGACGACGCGGCGCAGCCCGCCGTCGCGGCGCAGGTGCACCACCACCTGCAGCCCGGCGGCGGCCTGCGCGGCGAGCACCTCCGGGCCCATGCCCGCGAGGGCGGCCAGCGCGGTCAGCCGCGCCGGCACGGACGACGCCGAGTTGGCGTGCACGGTGCAGCTGCCGCCCTCGTGGCCCGAGTTCAGCGCCATGAGCAGGTCGGCCACCTCGGCCCCGCGCACCTCCCCCACCACGAGGCGGTCGGGGCGCATCCGCAGGGCCTGGCGGACCAGCTCCCGCTGCCCGACGGCGCCGGCGCCCTCGACGTTGCCGTGGCGGGCCTGCAGGCGGACCACGTGCGGGTGCGCCGGGGACAGCTCGCCGGAGTCCTCCACGAGCACCATCCGCTCGCGGGGATCCACCAGGCCGAGCAGGGCCCCGAGCAGGGTGGTCTTCCCGCTCCCGGTGCCTCCTGAGACCAGCGTGGAGCAGCGGTGCCGCACCACGGCGCGCAGCACGTCGGCCCACCCGGGCGGCAGCGAACCGGCGGCGTCCAGGTCGGCCAGGGACAGCGGCGCTCGGCGGGGCACCCGCAGCGACAGGAGGGTCCCGCTGCCGGAGACCGGCGGCAGCACCGCGTGCAGGCGGGTGCCGTCGGCCAGGACGGCGTCGACGCAGGGGCTCGCGTCGTCCAGGCGCCTCCCGGCCCCGGCGGCCAGGCGGACGGCGAGCGCCCGCACCTGCGGTTCGGGCCCGAGGTCGAGGTCGACCCGCACCAGGCCGTCACCGCGGTCGGCCCACACCGCACCGGGTCCGTTGACCAGGACGTCGGTGGTGCCGGGCAGGTCGAGGAGCTCCTGCAGGGGCCCGGCGCTCACGGCCTGCTGCCGGGACGGTCGTCGGGGGCGGCGAGGGCGTGCAGGACCTGCCGCGCGCACCGGGCGAGCGGGCCGCGGGGGCGCGGCAGCGGGTCTCCCCGGCCGAGCGCCGAGCGCACGTCGCGGTCGGGGGGCAGGCGCGCCAGCAGCGGGAGCGCGAGCGCGTCGGACACGTCAGCGGGGGCGAGCGCGGCGCCGGGCGGCGTCGACACCACCAGGCGCACGTCGCCGGCGTGGCCCAGCAGGACCGGCAGCTGCGCGCTGGCCGCGGCGACCGCGCGCTGGTGCGCCGGGACCAGGAGCACGAGCAGGTCGAGGCGCCACAGCAGCGAGGCGCCGCTGTGGCGGGGCAGGTCGACCACCACGAGGCCGCTGGCGCGCGCGGCGCTCTCGAGCACCGCCTCGACGGCCGCGGGAGGTGCCGTCCGGTGCTCCGGCCACGGCGACCAGGAGAGCACCGCGAGCCCGTCGCGCCCGCGGGGCAGCCCGTCCGCGAGGGCGGCGGAGCGCAGCGGCGCTGCGGCGTCGAGCACGTCGTGCCAGCGCAGGCCCGGCTCCTCGTGGGCGCCCACGACCGCGTCGAGGCCGCCGCCGAGGGGGTCGGCGTCCACGAGGAGCACCGGTCGGGCGCGGTCGGCGGCTGCGGCGGTGCGGGCGACCGCTGCTGCGAGCACGGAGGCACCGGCGCCGCCGCAGCCGCCGACCACGCCGACGACCAGCCCGCTGGCGCCCGGCCCCTCGGCGGCGCCGGCCAGCAGGGCGGCCACCGCCGGGGCGTCGTCCGGGAGCAGCGCGACGCCCTCGGCACCGACCTCCACGGCGCTGCGCCACAGGGGCGCGGCGTCCTGGCCCGGTGACGCCGGTGCCACGAGCAGCACCCCGGGCCGCCGCTGCGGCACGCCGAGGGCGGCGGCGTCGTCGCCCAGCAGCACGGCGGGGGCCGTGCGCCAGGCGGCCCCGGCCGCCGCGGCGTCCCCGACCACCCGCAGCGCGGCACCTCCCGCGGCGGCCAGGCGCCGCGCCTGCTCCACCACCACGGACCGCCCGGTCACCAGCAGCACCTCGTCCACAGCGCGACCCTGGCGGGAGCGGCGCGGGTCGCGCCCCTCCCGTCGAGCGACTGTGGACGGCGGGGTCCGCCAGAGCTCCCGCGGGGCCCCTGTGGGCTCACGACGCAGCGGCCGGTGCTGCCGCCGAGGGAGGCGGCGGGCCTCTCCTCGACCCGCCCACCACCGCCCTCCACCTCCGCTTGACGAACGTCCCCCGAGTGGGTCGGATGGTGCGCCTGGTCGGCGGCGACGGTGCCCCGACCCGCACCAGGAGGCGCTGTGAGCACCGAGCACAGGACCACCGGCCCCGGCGGCGCCGCCCGCACAGGGAGCACGACGAGCACGACGAGCACGACAGGCGGAGCGGGCGGACCGGCGGCCGCCCACCTCGAGGACGTGCGCCGCAGCGCCGAGTTCGAAGCGCTGCGGCGCTCGTTCCGGAGGGTGGTGTTCCCCACCACGGCGGCGTTCCTGGCCTGGTACGCCCTCTACGTGCTCCTCGCCGCGTACGCGCCGGAGTTCATGGGCACGCGGGTCGGGGGCAGCACCATCACCATCGGGCTGCTGCTCGGCCTGGGGCAGTTCGTGACCACCTTCGCCATCACCATGGCCTACCGCCGCTGGGCCGACCGCCGCTTCGACGCCCGCGCCGAGGCGCTGCGCGCGCAGATCACGGGGGGTGCCCGGTGAACCTCGGCAACCCGCTCGTCAACATCGCGATCTTCGGCGCCTTCGTGGCGGTGACCATGGTCATCGTCCTGAGGGCCTCGCGGAACAACAAGACCGCCGCGGACTACTACGCCGCCGGCCGCTCGTTCTCCGGCCCGCAGAACGGCACCGCCATCGCCGGCGACTACCTGTCCGCGGCCAGCTTCCTGGGCATCGCCGGCGCCATCGCCATCTACGGCTACGACGGCTTCCTCTACTCCATCGGCTTCCTGGTGGCGTGGCTCGTGGCGCTGCTGCTCGTGGCGGAGCTGCTGCGCAACACCGGCAAGTTCACGATGGCCGACGTCCTGAGCTTCCGGCTGCGCCAGCGCCCGGTGCGCATGGCCGCGGCGCTGGCCACCCTGGCGGTCTGCTTCTTCTACCTGCTGGCGCAGATGGCGGGGGCGGGCGGCCTGGTGGCGCTGCTGCTGGGCATCACGGCTCCCGCCGGGCAGTACGTGGTGGTCGCCGTCGTCGGCGTCCTGATGATCGTCTACGTGCTGGTGGGCGGCATGAAGGGCACCACCTGGGTGCAGATCGTCAAGGCCGTGCTGCTCATCGCCGGCGCCGCCTGCATGACGGTCTGGGTGCTCGCCACCTACGGCTTCAACGTCTCGTCGCTGATGCAGGCCGCGATCGACACGGCCGCGTCGCAGGGCGTGGAGGACCCGGAGGGCCTCATCGAGCCGATGAACCAGTACGGCGCCTCGGCCCTCACCAAGCTCAACTTCCTGTCGCTGGCGCTGGCGCTGGTGCTCGGCACCGCGGGCCTGCCCCACGTGCTCATGCGCTTCTACACGGTGCCGGACGCCAAGCAGGCCCGCCGCAGCGTGGTGTGGGCGATCTGGCTGATCGGCCTGTTCTACCTGTTCACGCTGGTGCTGGGGTACGGCGCCGGGGCCCTCGTCGGGCCGGAGGCGATCATGTCGGCGCCGGGCGGGGTCAACTCCGCCGCACCGCTGCTCGCCTACGAGCTGGGCGGCACCCTGCTGCTCGGGTTCATCGCGGCGGTCGCCTTCGCGACCATCCTCGCCGTGGTCGCGGGGCTCGCGATCACGGCCGCGGCATCCTTCGCGCACGACGTGTACGCCAGCGTGGTCAAGGACGGCAGGCCGGACCCGGGGGCCGAGGTGAGGATCGCCCGGCGCACCGTCATCGTCATCGGCGCGGTGGCCATCCTCGGCGGCATGTTCGCGGTCGGGCAGAACGTGGCCTTCCTCGTGGCGCTGGCGTTCGCCGTGGCCGCGAGCGCCAACCTGCCGACGCTCGTGTACTCGCTGTTCTGGCGCCGGTTCAACACCCGCGGGGCGCTGTGGTCGATCTACGGCGGGCTCATCAGCTGCCTGACCCTGATCGTCTTCTCCCCCGTGGTCTCGGGCAAGCCCAACCCCGCGGACCCCGAGAACAACCTCTCGCTGGTCAAGGACCCCTCGATCGACTTCTCGCTGTTCCCGCTGGAGAACCCCGGCATCGTCTCCATCCCGCTGGCCTTCCTCCTGGGGTGGCTGGGCACGGTGACGTCCAAGCCGGAGCCCGACCACGAGGCGAAGGCCACCGAGATGGAGGTGCGCGCCCTCACCGGCGCCGGCGCCGAGGGCGCCGTCGACCACTGACCGCGGCCACGACGACGACGGTCGCCGGCCGGTCGGGTCCCCGCTGCGCGCGGGTGCCCACCGGCCGGCGCCCGACCGGCCCCCACCACCCTCGGCGCCACCAGACCCGCTGGCTAGGGTCGGCCCTGGCCGCCCCCTGCCGACCTGAAGCACCACGACGCGTGCACGACCCGGAGGACGCGATGACGCAGACCGCCACCGACTCCCACCAGCAGCCCCAGACCTACCCGCCGCCGGCAGACCTCGCCGCGGGCGCGGTGGCCACCGCCGCGCTCTACGAGGAGGCCGCCGCCGACCGGCTCGCCTTCTGGGGCCGCCAGGCCAGCGAGCTGCTGACCTGGGACACCGCGCCGACGCAGGTGCTCGACTGGTCGGACGCGCCGTTCGCGAGGTGGTTCGCCGACGGGAGGCTCAACGCGGCCGCCAACTGCGTCGACCGGCACGTGGCGGCCGGGAACGGCGACCGGGTCGCCCTGCACTGGGTCGGCGAGCCCGGCGACACCCTCACCGTCACCTACGCCGACCTGCACGAGCAGGTGCAGCGCGCGGCGAACGCCCTCACCGACCTCGGGGTGCGCACCGGTGACCGGGTGGCGATCTACCTGCCGATGGTCCCCGAGGCCGTCGTGGCGATGCTGGCGTGCGCGCGCATCGGCGCTCCGCACAGCGTGGTCTTCTCCGGCTTCAGCGCGCAGGCGCTGCGCGACCGCACCGACGACGCCCAGGCCGTCGCCGTCATCACCGCGGACGGCGGGTACCGCCGCGGCGAGCCGGCCCCGCTGAAGCCCGCCGTCGATGCGGCCCTGGAGCCGAAGGACGGCGCGGAGAGCACGGTGAAGGCCGTCCTCGTCGTCCAGCGGACGAAGGGCGAGGTCGCCTGGGTGGAGGGGCGCGACCACTGGTGGCACGAAGCGCTGGCCGCCGCCGCCCCGGCGCACGAGCCCGTCAGCGTGGAGGCCGAGCACCCGCTGTTCGTGCTCTACACCTCCGGGTCCACGGGCAAGCCCAAGGGCATCCTGCACACCACCGGCGGCTACCTCACCCAGGCCGCCTACACCCACAGGAACGTCTTCGACCTGCACCCCGAGACCGACGTCTACTGGTGCGGCGCGGACATCGGCTGGGTGACCGGCCACACCTACATCGTCTACGGGCCGCTGCTCAACGGGGCGACGTCGGTCATGTACGAGGGCACCCCCAACACGCCCACCCAGGACCGCTGGTGGCAGATCGTCGAGCAGTACGGGGTCACCAAGCTCTACACGGCGCCCACCACCATCCGGACCTTCATGAAGTGGGGCGAGGAGCTCGTCACCGGGCACGACCTGACCACCCTGCAGGTGCTCGGCAGCGTCGGTGAGCCCATCAACCCCGAGGCGTGGACCTGGTACCGCCGGGTCATCGGCGGCGACCGCACGCCCGTGGTCGACACGTGGTGGCAGACCGAGACCGGCGGCATCATGATCAGCGCCCTGCCGGGCGTCACGAGCCTCAAGCCGGGCTCGGCCCAGGTGCCCCTGCCGGGCATCAGCGTGGAGGTCGTCGACGACGAGGGCCGCGTGCTCCCCGCGGGTCACGAGGGCGCGGGCTACCTGGTGCTCACCGAGCCGTGGCCGGGGATGCTGCGCGGCATCTGGGGCGACGACGAGCGCTACCGCGACACCTACTGGTCCCGCTTCCGCGAGCAGGGCTGGTACTTCGCCGGGGACGGCGCGCGCCGCGACGCCGACGGTGACGTGTGGCTGCTGGGCCGCGTCGACGACGTCATGAACGTCTCGGGCCACCGCATCTCCACCACCGAGGTGGAGTCGGCGCTGGTGAGCCACCCGAGCGTGGCCGAGGCCGCGGTGGTCGGCGCGTCCGACCCGACCACCGGGCAGGGCATCGTGGCGTTCGTCATCCTGCGCGAGTCCGCTGGCAGCACCGACCCCGCAGCGGTCGGCAAGGAGCTGCGCGACCACGTGGCCCGCGAGATCAGCCCCATCGCCAAGCCGCGCCAGGTGCTCGTGGTCTCCGAGCTCCCCAAGACCCGCTCAGGCAAGATCATGCGCCGCCTGCTGCGCGACGTCGCCGAGGACCGCCAGGTCGGCGACGTGACCACTCTGGCCGACTCCAGCGTCATGGCCTCCATCCAGGCCGGCATGCAGTCAGGGAAGGGCTCGGAGGACTGACCGGCTGACCGAGCTGCCGCCGGGCGCCCCTGCTGGGACGCACCCGGCGGCAGCTCGGGGCGCGCGGGAGACCCCGCGTGGGCGAAGATGGACGGCGGTGTGCCGGGAAGCCTGGTCGGCAGCAGCTTCCGCCTGCCCTGAGGAGACTCCGTGGTCGACGCCCGGTCCCAGCCCACCCGTGTCCGCCGAGTGCTCGCGGCCCCCGCAGACCCGCACTACGTGGTCGCGCTGCTGCGCACCGAGACCGTCGGCGGCCTGCTGCTGCTGGGCGCCGCCCTCGTGGCCGTGGCGTGGGCCAGCTCCCCCTGGGGCGACTCCTACGAGGCGCTGCGGGGGGTGACCTTCGGCCCGGAGGCGCTGCACCTGCGCCTCGACCTGGCCACGTGGGCCGCCGACGGCCTGCTGGCGGTGTTCTTCTTCGTGGTGGGGATGGAGCTCAAGCGCGAGTTCGTCGTGGGCGACCTGCGCCAGCCCTCGCGCGCCGCGATCCCGATGCTGGCGGCCGTCGGCGGCATGGCCGTGCCCGCCCTCATCTACACGGCCGTCAACGTCGTCGGGGACGGACCGCTGAGCGGATGGGCGGTCCCCACGGCCACCGACATCGCCTTCGCGCTCGGCGTGCTGGCGGTGGTGGGCTCCCACCTCCCGCTGGCGCTGCGCAGCTTCCTGCTGACCCTGGCCGTGGTCGACGACCTCCTGGCCATCACGGTCATCGCGGTCTTCTACACCTCCGACCTCGCCTGGCTCCACCTCGTGCTGGCGCTCGTGCCCATCGCCCTGTTCCGCCTGGTGGTGGGTCGCCGGCGGACCACCTGGTGGCTGCTGTGGCCGCTGGGGATCGCCGCCTGGGCGCTCGTCCACGCCTCCGGGGTCCACGCGACCGTCGCCGGCGTCGTCCTCGGCCTCCTCGTGCCGGTGCTGCGGCCCGGTCAGCGGGGCCGCAAGCTCACGCAGGACCTCGAGCACCGCTTCCGCCCGCTGTCCGCCGGGTTCTGCGTGCCCGTCTTCGCGCTCATGGCCGCCGGTGTGGCCGTCAACGGCGAGACGGCCCGCGCGGCGGCGGCCGACCCGGTGGCGATCGGCATCGTGGCCGGCCTCGTGGTGGGCAAGGTGGTCGGCGTGCTGGGCACCACCTGGCTCGTGGCCCGCTTCACCAAGGCCGAGCTCGACCCGGGCCTGCGCTGGGTGGACCTGTTCGGCATGTCGCTGCTGGCCGGCATCGGCTTCACCGTGTCGCTCCTCATCGGTGAGCTGGCCTTCGGCGCGGGCTCGGAGGTGGACGACCACGTCCGCATCGCCGTCCTCACCGCCTCGGTGGTGGCCGCGCTGCTGGCCGCGGGAGTGCTCGCCACCCGCAACCGCGCCTACCGGCTGGCCGCCGAGGCCGCCGGCGACCACGACCACGACGGCATCCCCGACCACGAGCAGCGGGACGCGCCCGACCGGGTGGTGGGCGGCCACGACCCGGCCCCCTCCACCGCGCGGGAGCCCTGAGCCCCCCCTAGGCTCGCCGACCAGGGACCACGCCGCAGCGCCCCACCGACCGGGTGGACGGCGCGCGGGTGAGAGAGCTTGAGGAGGCACCCGCCGTGAGCCAGAGCGCCGGCGCCAGCGAGCGCACCATCGGCCAGCTCGTGGCCGACGCCAGCCGCGACCTGTCGGCGCTGGTGCGCGCCGAGATCGCGCTGGCCAAGGCCGAGATCACCACCGAGGTCAAGCAGGGCGCCATCGGCGCGGGGCTGTTCATCGGAGCCGCGGTCTTCGGCGGCATCGGCGCCCTCTTCGTCCTGCTGGCCATCGCCTGGCTGCTGACGCTGTGGATGCCGTACTGGGTGGCGTTCCTCATCGTGGCCGTGGTGCTGCTCGTCATCGCCGCGGTCCTGGCGCTCATCGGCAAGGGCCGCATCAGCAAGGTGGGCAAGCCCGAGCGCACCATCGCCACGTCCAAGCAGTCGATCGAGGCCCTGAAGGGCCACCACTGACCACCTCCGGCTGCCGGCCCCGCACGGGCCCGCAGCCGGTGCAGGCCGAGGGGGAGGGTCCGTGAGGGCCCTCCCCCGCGGTCTGCGCGCGGGGCCGCCGGTCGACGCCGCCGACCTGCTCGACCCGGGCCCGTGGCGCCACCGCTACGTCACCGCCAACGGCTGCCGCTTCCACGTGGCGCAGACGGGCCCCGACGACGGGTCCGCACCGCTGGTGCTGCTGCTGCACGGCTTCCCGCAGTCGTGGCGGGCGTGGAAGCACCACCTCGTCGCCCTCGCAGCGGCCGGCTACCGCGCCGCCGCCCTCGACCTGCGGGGCAGCGGAGCCTCCGACAAGCCGCCCCGCGGCTACGACACCCCCACCCTCGCCGCCGACGCCACGGGCGTCGTGCGCGCCCTGGGCGCCCAGCGCGCGGTGCTCGTGGGCAGCGGGTGGGGCGCCTGGGCGGCGTGGGCGTCGACCTCGTTGCAGCCGGCCACCACCGCCGCCGTGGCCAGCTTCGGCGAGCCGCACCCCCTGCTGGTGCTGCGCGAGCCCTGGCGGGTGCTCACGGCGTCCTCCGCACGGCACCTGGCCCGGGTGCAGGTGCCCACCTTCCCCGAGTGGGCGGTGCGCGACGGCTCGATGGTCGAGCAAGTGCTGCGCGAGTGGGCAGCGCCCGGATGGGCCGATGACGCCGTGGTCGCCGAGCACGCGGCGGCGCTGCGCGTGCCGTTCGCGGCGCACGCGGCGCTGGAGTGCTACCGCTGGGTGGCGCGCTCGCGGGTGCGCCCCGACGGCCTCGCCTTCGCCCGGGCCGTCTCCCGGCCCGCCCAGGTGCCGGTGCTCACCGCGCAGGGTGCGCTGGACGGCGCCGTGGTCCCCGGCTCGTGCCGGCGCAGCGCGGCGTGGGCGGGCAGCAGCCACCGCTGGGCCGAGGTGCCGGGGGCGGGCCACTTCCTCGGCGAGGAGGCCCCGGAGACCACCGCCGAGCTGCTGCTCGACTGGCTCTCCGCGCTCGAGCTCGGCTGACCGCTCCGGCGCGGTCCCGCCGCGCTCAGCCCCCGGTGGTGCAGGGACCGGTGTCGACGGGCCGGGTGGCCTCCTCGGCCTGCTGCAGCACCGGGCGGGCCTCGTCGAGGGTGAGCGCGTAGCCCGTGCCGCGGTCGGTGAGCGACCTCGCGAAGACCACGCCCACCACGTTGCCGCCCGGGTCGAGCAGCGGGCCGCCGGAGTTGCCCGGCTCGACGTCCGCGGCCAGGGAGTACACCTCGCGGACCACGGTGGCACCGCCGTAGATGTCCTTGCCCTCGGCGCGCAGCACCTCGCGCACCCGGGCCGGCACGGCCGTGAACGGTCCGTCCTGCGGGAAGCCGGCCACCACGGCGTCGGCGCTGGTGCCGAGCTGGCGGCCGGTGCCGAGCGGCTCGGCGCGCAGCCCGGGCACGGCCAGCACGGCGAGGTCCTCGGCGGCGTCGAACAGCACCACCTGCGCGTCGAGCCGCTCGCCCACGCCCCCCACCTGGACCTGGGGCTCGGTGACGCCGGCGACCACGTGCGCGTTGGTGACCACCCGCTGCGGCGCCACCACGAAGCCGCTGCCCTCGCTGCCCTTCCGGCAGGCCTCGGCGGTCCCGGTGACCTTGACGATCCCGCTCTGCGCGATGGACGCGGCCCCGCCGACCACCGCGTCGTTCGGCGCCGCCACCTCCCGCACCGGCTCCTCACCGGTGCCGCTGAAGACGCGGGGGAAGTCGTTGGCCTCCACCACGGACCTGAACCCGGCGAAGAGCGTCTCGGCCTGCGGCGGCACGAGGGTGCCGATGGTGGAGATGACCTGCGAGGACGCCACGGCCCGCGCGAGCGAGGGCATCGGCCCCGCGCGCACGGCGCCGGCGACGAACCAGGAGACGAGGGCGACGGCGACGACGGCGGCCACCGCCCCCAGCGCGGAGTCGACCACCTGCGCGGGCTGCCAGGTGATGACGTCCCGCAGGCGCCGCCCGACCAGCGACCCCAGCAGCTGGCAGCCCCAGGCGACCAGGAGCACGCCGGCGACCACCACCACGGTGCGGGTCCGCCCGGGCTCCATCGAGCCCACCAGCAGCGGCAGCAGCCACATCCCCAGCCCGGCACCGGCGATGAAGGCGCCCACGGACAGCAGCCCGACCACGAGCCCCTGCCGCAGCCCCGACAGCCCGTAGACGATGAGCAGCAGGAGCAGGACGACGTCGAGGGTGCTCACCGCCCGGCCTCCGGCAGGCCGCCGGTGACGGCGGACAGCGGCAGCGCGCGGGAGCCGTCCCACGGGCGCTCCAGGCCCGCCACGCGCAGCAGCACGTCGAGGACGGCGGCGGTGAAGCCCCACGCGACGAGCCGGCCGTCCTCACCGGCCGGCCCCCCGAGGGCGAAGGTCGGCCCCGTCCACCCCGAGCGCGTCCTGACGACGGCGCGGGAGGCGGGGTCGGTGAGCACGGCCAGCGGCACCCGCAGGACGCGCGCCACCTCCACGGGGTCGCCCACGCCCAGGGGGGACGGTTCCGGCTCCCACGCGAGCACCGGCACCACCGAGGTCCCCGTCGGCGGCACCACCAGCGCCGGGGCGACCCCCAGCACCTCCACGCCGGCGGGGTCCAGGCGGACCTCCTCGTGCGCCTCGCGCAGCGCCGCGCGCACGGGGTCGCCGCCGTCGGCGTCCTCGACACCGCCGCCGGGGAAGGCGATCTGCCCGGAGTGCGAGCGCAGGCCCGCGGCCCGCTCCAGCAGGACGACGTCACCGCTCCCGTCGGCGCCGGGGCCGAAGAGCACGAGCACCGCGGCCCGGCGGCCGCTGCGGGCCCCCAGGTCCACGCCCTCGGCGCGGGCGGCGCGGGTGCGGTCGGAGAGGTGCTCGGCGACGGCTGCGCCGACCTGCGGCAGCGAGTCGGCGAGCCGCTCCAGCCAGCCGGGCCGGCTCACCCCTGCCCCGCCAGGACCTGTCCCGGCTTCACGAGGGTCGCCGCCTTGACCGGGTCGGTCTCGCCGGCGCCGTAGGAGGGGCAGTCGCGGGCGAGTGGGCAGGCGCCGCACGCGGGGCGCCGGGCGTGGCAGGTGCGGCGCCCGTGGAAGATCACGCGGTGGCTCAGCGGCGTCCAGTCGCTCTTCGGGAACAGCGCGGCGAGGTCGTCCTCGACGTCCACCGGGTCCTCGTGGGTGGTCCAGCCGAAGCGGCGTGACAGGCGGCCGACGTGCGTGTCGACCGTGATGCCGGGCAGCCCGAACGCGTCCCCGCGGACCACGTTGGCGGTCTTGCGACCCACCCCGGGGAGGGTGACGAGGTCCTCCAGGCGCCGCGGGACCTGCCCGCGGTAGACCTCCACGAGGCGCGCGGCCAGCCCCTGGACCGACGCGGCCTTGGCCCGGTAGAAGCCCACCGGGCGCAGCACCTCCTCCAGCGCCGTGCGGTCCGCGCCGGCGAGGTCGGCGGGCTCCGGCCAGGTGGCGAAGAGTTCCGGCGTGACGCTGTTGACGCGCACGTCCGTGGTCTGCGCGGACAGCACCGTGGCCACGAGCAGCTGGAACGGGGAGGTGAAGTCCAGCTCGCACTTCGCGTCGGGGTAGCGCTCGGCCAGCACCCGGTGCATGCGGCGCGCCCGGCGCACGCGTCCGAGGGGCGTCTCGCGCTCCACGTCAGCAGGCCTCACCAGCGAAGGGTAAGGGTGCGGGCCGACGGGCCCGCGGATGTCAGCGTGCGCGGCGGCGCAGCCGCTCCACGTCGAGGAGGTTGACCGAGCGTGCCTCCAGGCGGACCCAGCCGCGGGCGGCGAAGTCCGCCAGGGCCTTGTTGACCGTCTCGCGGGAGGCCCCGACCAGCTGGGCCAGCTCCTCCTGGGTGAGGTCGTGCTGGACGAGCAGGCCGGACTCGGTGGTGCGCCCGAAGCGCAGCGCCAGGTCGAGCAGGGTCCCGGCCACCCGGCCCGGGACGTCGGTGAAGACCAGGTCGGCCAGGGCGGTGTTGGCGCGCCGCAGCCGCCGCGCCAGGGCGCGCAGCAACTGCTGGGCGACCTCCGGCCGCGGGGCCATCCACGCGTACAGCTGCTCGTAGTCGAGCGCGACCAGCTGCGCCGCACCCACCGCCACGGCGCTGGAGGTGCGGGGCCCCGGGTCGAACCAGCTGAGCTCCCCGAACATCTCCCCCGGGCCGAGCACGGCGAGGAGGTTCTCGCGGCCGTCGGCCGACGTGCGCCCCAGCTTGATCTTGCCGGTCTGGATGACGAACAGGTCGGCCGGCTCGTCGCCCTGGGCGAAGAGGACCTGCCCGCGCTTGAGCTCCACCACCCGTGCCAGCGACAGCAGGACCTCGGAGGCCTCGTCGTCGACCCCCACGAACAAGGGGGCGCGTCGCAGAACGTCCTGATCCACGCTGGCAGTCTGCCGCACGCGGCGTCCGGGGGCCTGCGCCGGACCACCCGTGCGGCCGAGGGACCCCGCGGACCGTCAGCCGACCTCGGCGACGACCTCCACCTCGACGGGGGCGCCGAGCGGCAGCTGGGCCACCCCCACCGCGGAGCGCGCGTGGCGCCCGGCCTCGCCGAAGACCTCCGCGAGCAGGTCGCTGGCGCCGTTGGCCACGGCGGGCTGGCCGGTGAAGCCGTCAGCGCTGGCCACGAAGACGACCACCTTCACGACCCGGGCGACGGACTCCAGGCCCACCTCGGCGTCGAGGGCGGCGACCGCGTTGAGCGCGGCGGTGCGCGCCTGCTCCTTCGCGGTGGCCGGGTCGACGAGGCCGTCACCCTCCCCCACGAGCCCGGTCACCGGCAGGGCGCCGTCGACGAACGGCAGCTGGCCGGACGTGAAGACGAGCGAGCCGGTCCGCGCCGTCGGCACGTAGGAGGCCACGGGAGCCGCCACCGGCGGCAGCTGCAGGCCGAGCGAGGCGAGGTTCTCGCGCGCGCCCACGGCTCAGCCCTCCGTGCCTGCGCGCGGGCGCTTGAGGTAGGCCACCAGGCCGTTGCCGCCGGGGCCCGGCACCACCTGCACCAGCTCCCAGCCCTCCTCGCCGAAGTTGTCGAGGATCGCCTTGGTGCTGTGCACGATGAGCGGCGCTGTCAGGTACTCCCACTGGGTCACGCCTGGCGAGCCTAGTCCGCGGGCGCCCCCGGGGCCTCGTCCGTACTGTCGCCTGGTGAGCGCACGGACGGGGGCGGGACCCGGTGCAGACCGCGCGGCGGCGCCTCGGCTGCACGTGGTGACCGGCAAGGGAGGCACCGGCAAGACCACGGTGGCCGTGGCGCTGGCGCTGTCCCTCGCCGACGAGGGGCGGCGGGTGCTGGTGTGCGAGGTGGAGGGCCGCCAGGGGGTCTCCCGGCTGCTCGGCACCGAGGCGCTCCCCTACGAGGAGGTCGAGCTGGCCGAGGGCGCCGGGGGCGGACAGGTGGTGGGCCTCGCCGTGGAGCCGCGCGCCGCGCTCGTCGACTACCTCGACACCTTCCACGGCGGCGTGCTCGGCGGCCGGGGCGGACGCGTCTCCACCGTGCTCGACCGCGCCGGGGCCGTCGAGTTCATCGCCGACGTGGCCCCGGGCCTGCGCGACGTGCTGCTGGTCGGCAAGGTCTACGAGGCGGTGCGCCGCACCACCACGGGCCGCTCCGACGGCGGGGACCCCGTCTACGACGCCGTGGTGCTCGACGCCCCGCCGACGGGCCGCATCACCCGCTTCCTCGGCATCGGCGACGAGCTGGCCCAGCTGGCCGCCGGCGGCCCGATCGCGGCGCGGGCGGCCTCGGTGGCGGCGCTGCTGCGCTCGGAGCAGACGGCGGTCCACCTGGTCTGCCTGCCCGAGGAGCTGCCCGTGACCGAGACGCTGGAGGCCGCGGCGGAGCTGCGCGCGGCCGACCTGCCGCTGGGCGCCGTCGTCGCCAACCGCGTGCTGGCCGCCCCGGCCGCGGGCGGGGGCGGCGAGGCCCGGGTGCGCACCGCGCTGCGCCGGGCCCTCGAGGGCACCCACGGCGACGACGACGGCGACGGCGGGCGCGACGTCGACGCGCTGGTGGCGGCGCTGGAGACCCAGAACCGGGTGCGCGCGGGGCGGGTGGCCGAGCAGCGCCGGTGGCTCGAGGCGGCCGGCGGCACCGGGCGGCCGGTGCGCGAGCTGCCGGACCTGCCCGGCGGCGTGGACCTCGAGGGGCTGTACCGGCTCGCCGACGACCTCGCGGCCTCACCGCTGCCCACGCCGCGCGACAGGCCCGCGGCGGCGGCCCCGACCGGGGGCGCGGCGTGAGCGCCGAGCGCGCGGTGGAGCGCGGCTGGGACGTCGACGCCCTCCTGGACGACCCCGGTGTGGAGGTGGTCGTGTGCGCGGGCTCCGGCGGGGTCGGCAAGACCACCACGGCCGCGGCGATCGCCCTGCGCGCCGCCGAGCGGGGCCGCCGCGTGGCGGTACTCACGGTGGACCCGGCCCGTCGCCTCGCCCAGGCGCTCGGCACGGAGGACCCGGCCGCGCCCCCCGGTGCCGGCTCCGACGGCGGCGGGGGCGGCGCTGACGCACCGGCGCCCGACGAGCCGCGCCGGGTGCCCGGCGTCGACAGCAGCCGCGGGGGCAGCCTCGACGCGCTGGTGCTGGACGCCCGCCGCACCCTCGACGGCCTCGTCGACTCGGCACTGCCGCCCGCGCGCGCCGCGGCCGTGAAGGCCAACCCGGTCTACGCCTCGCTCGCGACCTCGTTCTCGGGCACGCAGGAGTACATGGCCATGGAGCGGCTGGGGCAGCTGCGCGCGGGGCGCGGGACCCCCGCGGGGTGGGACCTCGTCGTCGTCGACACCCCGCCGAGCCGGTCGGCGCTGGACTTCCTCGACGCGCCGACGCGGCTGGCCTCGTTCCTGGACGGCAGGTTCGCGCGGCTGCTCATGGCTCCGGTGAGGTTCGCGGGCTCGGCGCGCACCGGCGGCGGCCTGCGCGCCGCCGGCGGCCGCGTGGTCGGGGCCCTGGCGGGCGGTGCCGCCGCGGCGATGGACCGCGTGCTCGGCGGCCGGCTGCTGCGCGACGTCCAGGCGCTGGTCGAGGGGCTGGACGAGGTCTTCGGCGGGTTCCGGGACCGGGCCGAGGCGACGTCTGCGGCGCTGCGCGACTCCCGGACGGCCTTCGTGGTGGTCACCGCGCCGGAGACCGAGCCGCTCGCGGAGGCGGTCTTCCTGGTCGACCGGCTGCGTTCGGCCCGGCTGTCGCCGGCGGCGGTGGTGGTCAACCGGGCCGCGCGGGCGGCCGAGGGGCTGGACGCCGCTGCGGCGCAGCGCGCCGCGGCCTCGCTGCGGGGCGGCACCGCCGTGCAGCGGCAGGCGGCGCAGGTGCTGGACCTGCAGGTGGAGCTGCTGGAGCGGGTGGAGCGCGAGCGGCGCCTCGTCACCGAGCACCTGGGGGCCTCGGGGACGGCCACCGCACTGGTCCCGTCGCTGGACGGCGACGTCGCCGACCTCGCGGGGCTGCGGGCGGTGGGGGCCGCTCTGGCCGGTGCGGCCCCGCGACCGGGGGCGCCGGCCTGACGGTCCGTCAGGCGGTGCGAGCGGCGGCTGCGGCCTCGGCGCGGGCGTGCTCGGCCTTGGCGGCCTGCAGCAGGCGGCTCCAGGACTGCACGTTCGGGCGGCGCTTGAGGATGGCGCGGCGCTCGCGCTCGGTCATCCCGCCCCAGACGCCGAACTCGATGCGGTTGTCGAGGGAGTCGGCGAGGCACTCGGTGCGCACCGGGCACGCCTGGCAGACGACCTTGGCGCGGTTCTGCTCGGCGCCCTGGACGAAGAGCGCGTCCGGGTCGCTCGTGCGGCACGCGGCCTGGGTGGTCCACTCGGCGGGCTCGAGGTAGAGGGTCTCGCTCATGGTGGTGCCTTCCGGTCGGTGGAGCGGCGGGGAAGCGCCGATCGGGGTTCTCACCCGCCAGGAGGACCAGGACTTCTCGCCCGTTCCACCCGGCCGGGTGAGTGACACGGATGAAGTTACGAACTGGTCACGCTGGTTCCCACCCCTCGTGCGGGCCATTTCCAGGACCACCGGTGACTAGTCACCGTGGCCCGAGCCCACGCACATCACGGTCTGGTAAGGGGCCCTCGTCGTGGCCGGTCCCGGCGCACCGGCCACGTACGCTGGAGGCATGCCGGCCCGCGCCCCCCGCACCCGTCCCGACGACGGCGACGCGGGCGGCCGGCAGCAGCGGCGCCCGGGCTCCTTCGGCCGGGCGACCAAGCTGCTCGCGGGGTTCCTCGCGGCGAGCGTCGGCGCGGGCGTGCTCGTGGCGGGCCTCGCCGCCCCGGCGGTCATCGCCGCAGGCCAGACCAGCAACGACACGGTGGAGGCGTTCAACAGCCTGCCCGCCTCGCTCGAGCAGCCGCCGCTGAGCCAGCAGTCGCGGATCCTCTACTCCGACGGCACACCGATGGCCACCTTCTACTACGAGAACCGCATCCTGGTGCCCCTCGACAAGGTGGCGCCGGTCATGAAGCAGGCCATCGTCGACATCGAGGACAACCGCTTCTACGAGCACGGCGGGGTCGACCCGCGGGGCCTGGCGCGCGCCTTCGTGCAGAACTCCCAGGGCGGTGACGTCCAGGGCGCCTCCACCCTCACCCAGCAGTGGATCAAGAACGTGCAGGTGGAGGAGGCGCTCTCGGCGCTGCCCACCAACGCCTCCGCCGAAGAGCGCCAGAAGGCCTTCAACGAGGTGACGGTCAGGTCCGGCGTCGACGGCTACGTGCGCAAGCTGCGCGAGATGAAGCTGGCCATCGCGGCGGAGAAGAAGTTCTCCAAGGACCAGATCCTCGAGAACTACCTCAACATCGCCAACTTCGGCGGCGGCCAGTACGGCGTCCAGGCCGCCAGCGAGCACTGGTTCAACCGGTCCGCGGCCGACCTCGACCTGCCGCAGGCGGCGCTGCTGGCCGGCATCGTGCAGAACCCGGTCGGCTACGACCCGGTGAACAACCCCCAGGACGCGCAGCAGCGCCGCGACACCGTGCTGAACCGCATGCTGCAGCTGGGCACCATCTCCCAGGCCGACCACGACGCCGCCGTCGCCCTCCCCCTCGACCAGATGCTCGACGTGCAGGAGACCGCCAACGGCTGCGAGCAGGCCGGCCAGGCCGGCTTCTTCTGCGACTACGTGGTGAAGCAGTTCCGCGACGACGACGCCTTCGGCGGCACCAAGGAGGAGCGGCTGCGCCAGCTCTACCGCGGCGGCCTGACCATCACCACCACCCTCGACAGCGGCAAGCAGCAGGCCGCGTTCGAGGAGGTGGCCAACGGCGTGCCCGCGCAGGACTCCACGGTCCGGACCAACCACATCGCGGACGGCGAGATCGTCCGTGACGACGGCACGTCCAACCTCGGCGCCTCGATCGTCTCGGTGCAGCCCGGCACCGGCAACATCATCGCGATGGCGCAGAACCGCACCTACGACACGTCCCCGGACGCGCCCCTGGGTGCCACGGCCATCAACTACAACACCGACTACCTCCAGGGCGGCTCGTCGGGCTTCCAGCCGGGGTCCAACTTCAAGCCCTTCGTGCTGGCCCAGTGGCTCGCGTCCGGGCGCACGCTGAACGCCACGGTGAACGGCACCCGGCGCGACTACCCGAACAACAGCTGGAAGTACGGCAGCTGCTACTCCGGCCCCGGTTACCGGGGAGACGAGTACGGACCCGGCAACGCCGGTGACGGCGAGGAGAGCGGGACCATGCCGGTCATCGAGGCGACGTTCAAGTCCATCAACACCGGCTACGCCGCCATGGAGAACCAGCTCAACCTCTGCGACGTCGGGGCCATGGCCCAGGCTCTCGGGGTGCACAAGGCGAAGGCCGACACGCGCAACATCACCGGTGAGGTCAGCACCGACATCAACGTGACGCCGGCCATGATGCTCGGCGTCGACGAGGTGGCCCCGCTGTCCATCGCCACCGCCTACGCGGCCTTCGCAGCGCAGGGCAACTACTGCGCGCCGCGGGCCATCGAGAAGATCACGGACGCCGACGGCAAGGACCTCGCGGTGCCCGGCCCGCAGTGCAACCAGGCCATCTCGCAGGACGTCGCCAACGGGGTCAACTACGCCCTGCAGCGCACCATCACCGAGGGCACGGCCAGGGGGAACGGGCTGGCCGGTGGCCGCGAGGCCGCGGGCAAGACGGGGACGACGAACTACTCGGTGGCCACCTGGTTCACCGGGTACACCCCGCAGCTGGCCACCTCGGTCTGGATCGGGGTGCCGGAGCGGAGCATGTCCATCAACGGCGCCACGATCGGCGGGCGCCGCTACGGGAGCATGTACGGCGCCACGGTCTCCGCGCCGATCTGGAAGGCGTACATGAACCGCGCGCTCGAGGGGGCTCCCGAGGAGGACTTCGTCGACCCGCCGCAGAGCATCATCGGCCGCGCACCGGCCCCCCCGCGCCCGACCTACACGCCCGGCCCCCGTGGCGGTGGCGGCGGTGGCGAGACGGCCACCCAGGGCCCCACGGGTGACCAGGGCGGTGACCAGGGCGGTGACCAGGGCGACGGTGGGAACGGCGGCGGCCAGGGCGGCGACGGCGGCCAGGGCGGCGGCGGTGACCAGGGCGGCCAGCCCGGTGACGACGGCCAGGGCGGCGGTGGCCAGGGCGGCGGTGGCAACCAGGGCGCCACGGTCGAGCCCGTCCCGAGCGACGGCGGCGGTGACGGCGGTGACGGCGGTGACGGCGACCAGGGCTGACGCCCTCGCCCCCGACCGCTGACGAGGCTGCGCCACCCCCGGGTGGCGCGGCGTGCGGTCCTCGGTGCGCCGGCGGCGCGTCCCGGGCCGGCGGTCGGCACAGCCTGCGCACCGCCGCCTCAAGACGGCCCCGGCGAGGACCGATGACCACCCGGTGAGCCACGCCTGCGACGCTGCGTCGCCCGCAGACACCGACCCGCCCACCCCGCCCGGCGACGCGGCGCCCGTGGCGGGGCGCCGCACGCTCCCGTCGTGGGCCGGTGGGCGCCGGCTGGGTCAGCTGGCCGTCCTGGTGTTCCTCGCGGCGGCCGTGCTGGTCCTGCAGGAGCGGCTCGGCGACCACCCGTGGCACCGCCTCGGCGACGACCTCGCCGCCCTCGGCGCCCGGCCCGTGGTGCTCGCCCTCGCGGCCACCGCAGCGTCCTACGGGCTGATGGTGGCCTACGACGCGCTGGCCCTGGCCTACGTCGAGCACCGCACGCCGCTGCGCCGGTACGCCGCCGCCTCCTTCGTGGCCACCGCCCTCGGCAACTCCCTGGGCGCGTCGGCGCTGGTGGGGGCGGCGCTGCGCGCCCGCGCGTACTCCGCCTGGGGCCTGCCCGCCTTCGCCATCACCCGGCTCACCGCCTTCAACCTCGTCACCCTCAGCCTGGGCAGCGCCCTGCTGGTGGCCGCGGGCCTGGTCTGGGGGCCGGCGGCGGTGGTGGGCTCGCTGCCGCTGGGCGGCCCGGCCCGCCTGGTGCTCGCGGGTCTCCTCGTGGGGTCGGTGGCTGCCTACCTGCTGTGGTGCGGCCGCGGCGCCCCGCTCGTGGTGCGCGACTGGCGCATCGACAGGCCGTCGCGGCGCACCGCGCTCACCCAGCTGACCCTGTCGGTCTCGGAGTGGCTGGTCATGGCCGCGGTGCTCTACGTGCTGCTGCCCCCCGGGCACGACCTCGGCTTCCCCGCGTTCGCCGCGGTCTTCGTCCTGGCCACCACGCTGGGCCTGCTGAGCAACGTCCCCGGCGGCCTGGGTGTCGTGGAAGCGGTGCTGGTGCTCGCGCTGGCCGGCTCGGTGCCCGCGCAGTCCCTGGTGACCGCGCTGGTGGCCTACCGCCTCGTCTACTTCCTCGTGCCGCTGGCCCTCGCGACGGTGGTGCTGGCCGGGCTGGAGGCGAGGCGCCGCCCCGACCGCGGCGCCGGTCTGGTCCGCGTGGCCGGCGTCCTGACCCCCTCCGCGCTGGCGCTGGTGGTCGCGGTGCTCGGGGGCGTGCTGGTGGCCACCGGCCAGGCTCCCGCCGGTGACGCGGCCCACGGCGTCCTCGGCGGTCTCGGCGCGCTCGGCCCGTTCGCCACGAGCCTCGCCGGCGTGGGCCTGCTGGTGCTCGCCCGCGGCCTCCACCGGCGGCTGCGGGGCGCCTGGGCCCTCGCGCTGGCCGTGCTGGTGGTGGTCTGTGCGACCCACCCGACGCTGCTCGGCGCCGGCGCGGCGGCGCTGGCGGTGCTGCTCGTGGTGGCCCGCGGCACGTTCCACCGCCGCACGGGCCGGCGCGCCTGGTCGCTGCCGCTCGCGGTGGCGGCCGCCGCGCTGCTGCTGTGGTGGCACGCCGCCCAGCTGGCGCCCCTGTGGGGCGACCGCCCCGTGCTCAGCGCGGTGGCGGGCGGTCCGCACTGGCCCACCAGCGCCGCGCTCGCGCTGGCCGTCGTCGTCCTCGTGGGCGCCGGGCTCGCGCTCCAGCGGCCCGCCGCCCACCGCTCGACGGCCTCGCACGAGGAGCTGCGGCGCGCCGCGACGGTCCTGGCGAGCACCACGCCCGGCAACGCGTCGCTGCTGTGGACCGGCGACAAGCAGGTCCACTTCTCCCGCGGCGGCGGCGCGTTCCTCATGTACCGCGTGGAGGGGCGCAGCTGGGTGGTCATGGGCGACCCGCTCGGCGACGAGCGGGAGTTCGACGACCTGCTGCGCAGCTTCCTCGAGCTGTGCGCCAGCCGGTGCGGGCGCCCGGCCCTCTACTGCGTGCGCCGGGACCTCGTGGACCTCTACCGCGAGCACGGGCTGTCCACCGTCAAGCTCGGTGAGGAGGCGGTCGTCCCGCTGGTGGGCTTCTCGATGGAGGGCCGCCGCCGCGCCAAGCTGCGCGCGGAGCACCGCGCCAGCGTCCGCGCGGGGGTGGAGGTCGAGGTGGTGACCGGTGAGCGCCTCCAGGAGGCGATGCCGGAGCTGCGCGAGGTCAGCGACGAGTGGCTGGTCGAGCGCGGTACGCAGGAGAAGTCGTTCTCCCTGGGCCGCTTCGAGGAGGACTACGTCTCCCGCTTCCCGGTGGTCGTCGCCCGCGCCGGCGGCCGCGTGGTCGCCTTCGCCTCGCTGTGGGTGGGGGGCTCGGGGCACGAGGTCCACGTCGACCTCATGCGCCGCAGGACCGACGCCCCCCGGACGGTCATGACCCACCTGTTCGTCGAGGCGATGCTGTGGGCCCAGGAGCGCGGGTGCACCTCGTTCAGCCTCGGGATGGCTCCGCTGTCCGGGCTGGACGTCGACGGCAACGGCACGTTCTGGCACCGGATCGGGCACCTGGTCTGGACCCACGGCGAGCACTTCTACGGCTTCCGGGGGCTGCGCCAGTTCAAGGAGCGCTTCGACCCGACCTGGGAGCCGCGCTACGTCGCATCGGCCGGCGGCCCGTCGCTGCCGGTGGTCGTCTTCGACGTCGCCAAGCTCGTCGGCGGCGGCGTGCGCGGGATGGTCCCGCAGCTGCACGCGGCCCCCTGGCCGTCGCGCCGCAAGTCCCCCGTGCCCGTCGGCACCGCGACCGTCCCCCTCCCCCGCAGCGAGGCCGACCGGGTCACCTCGGCCAGCCTGTCCGGGTGAGGCACCCGCTGGAAGCGCTCGCGCGCGCGGTGGTCCGCCGGGACGGCCTCACGGTCTCCCGGCCGGTCGGGGCGAAGCCGGGGGGCGCGACGTTCCCCCTCGCCGTCGTGCGCACGCGGCCCCGGCGCAGCGCGCCGCCCGGACGCCTCCCCGTGCTCGCCATCCCCGGGGGCCCCGGCATGGCCTCCGTCGTGCCCTACGCGGGGCTGCGGCGGCTCGCGGCGGCGGAGGGGCTGGACCTGGTGATGGTCGAGCACCGCGGCGTGGGGCTGTCGCGGCGCGACCAGCTCGGGGCCGACCTGCCGGTGGCCTCCGTCACCGCAGAGGCCGCCGCGGACGACCTCGCCGCTGCCCTCGACGCCGCACGGGTCGAGCGCGCCGTCGTCTACGGCAGCTCCTACGGCAGCTTCCTGGCGCAGGTGCTCACCGCCCGCCACCCGGGCCGGGTCGCGGCGCTGGTGCTCGACTCCCCCCTGCTGTCCCCCCGGGAGGACCTCGCCGCGGTGCGGGCGCACCGCCGGCGCCTGCTGTGGGACGGCGAGGACCCGGCACTGGCCCCCGTGGCGGCCGCGGTGCGGGAGGCGGCGCGCGCCGGGGTGCCGATGGCGGAGCTCACCGCGGTGGTCCAGGAGGTGCACGACCGCGCCGGGCCGGCGGTGCTGCTGAGCCTGCTGCGGTCGCGCCGCGAAGGCCGGCGGCTGCGGACCTGGCGGTGGGTCGCCCGCCTGGGCACCGGAGACCCGGAGACCGGCGACCGGCGGTGCGTCGTGGAGCGGGACCTCGTCGCGGGCATCGCCCACGGGCAGATCGGCTTCGGCCTGCCCCCGGACGGGGGTCCGCTCGACCCGCAGCTGCTCACCGCCGGCGACCGGTCGGCGCTGACGAGCCGACCGACCGCGACCGCAGAGCCCTTCGACGCGCCGGCGCGCCTCGCCGAGCTGGCCGGCTCGGGCACCCCGCTCGTCGTCGTCAGCGCGGACCGCGACCTGTGCACGCCCCCTCCCGTCGCCGAGCGGGCCGCGGGCCTGGTGCCGGGCTCAGCGCTCGTGCGGCTGGGGAGCACAGGCCACAGCGCCCTGGACGGCCACCAGCTGGCGGCCGTGCGCATCGCCGCCGCGGTGGCCGACGGAGCCGCCCACCACCTCCCCGGCCTCGCGGACCACCTCACGGCCCTGCCGCGGCGCGGCCACGGGCACCTGCGCGGGCTCGCCCTGCGAGAGGTGGTCGGCGTCGACAGCGCCTCAGCGAGGAGCTGAGGAGGCGAGGGCGCTCTTCACGGCCGCGGCCAGACGGCCGCCGTCCACGGTGGAGCCGACCTGCGGCCGCAGCACGCCCATGACGGCTCCCATGGCGGAGGGGCCGGTCTTCCCGGCCGCGGCCACCTGGGCCACGGCGGCGTCGACGGCGGCGGACAGCGCCTCGTCGTCGAGCTGGGCGGGCAGGTAGGCGGCCAGCACGGCCTCCTCGGCGCGCTCGCGCTCGGCGGA
This sequence comes from Streptomyces sp. NP160, assembly GCF_006335115.1. Lineage (GTDB taxonomy): Bacteria > Actinomycetota > Actinomycetes > Actinomycetales > Quadrisphaeraceae > Quadrisphaera. The sequence continues at coordinate 18,878 of NZ_VDMJ01000013.1, read as the reverse complement.
CTCGGCGCGGCCGGCGCCGGCGAAGGCCTCGGCGGCCTCCTTGCGCTTCTTGACCTCGGTGCGGAGGACGGCGAGGACCTCGTCGTCGGAGAGCTCGCGGGCCTCGGTCCCGGCCACCGACGCGGTCTTCACGGACGTCAGCGCCATCCGCAGCGTGGCGGTGCGCACCTCGTCGCGGGCGCGCATGGAGGTGTTGAGGTCGGCGCGCAGGCGCTCGGCCAGGGAGGGGGCGCCGGAGGTGCTCGCAGGGGTGCTGGACGTGCTCACCCGCCCGAGTCTGGCAGGGTGGCCCGGCGTGGGTCGCCTCGGTTTCCTCCGCACCGCCGCACTCAGGTCCGCAGCACTGGGCGCGGGACTGGTGACGGCCGCGGGCGCCGGGGCCGTGGCCTGGGGCGCGGGGTACGAGGTGCGGTCCTTCCGGCTGCGCCGGTTCCAGGTGCCCGTGCTGCCGGCGGGGCAGGCCCCGCTGAAGCTGCTGCACGTCTCGGACATCCACATGATCGCCGGGCAGCGGGCCAAGCAGGAGTGGGTGCGCCAGCTGGCGCGCCTGCAGCCCGACCTCGTCATCGACACCGGCGACAACATCACCTCGCCGCAGGCGGTGCCCGAGGTCCTGCACGCGCTGGCGCCGCTGCTGGAGCTGCCCGGCGCGTACGTCCTCGGCTCCAACGACTACTTCGCCCCGAAGCCCAAGAACCCGGCCGCGTACCTGTGGCGGCCCTCGCGGGCGCACGCCAAGCCCACCCCGCTGCCGACGGACCGGCTCACCGACGCGTTCGGCGCCGCGGGCTGGCTGGACCTCACCAACGCGAAGGGCCGCCTGCAGGTGGGCGGGCGCCGGCTCGACCTCGTGGGCGTGGACGACCCCCACCTGCAGCGCGACAGGTACCTCGACGTCGCCGGTGCCGCCGACCCCGCCGCCGACCTGTCGATCGGGGTCAGCCACGCCCCCTACCGCCGCGTGCTGGACGCCATGACCACCGACGGCCACCAGCTGCTGGTCGCCGGCCACACCCACGGCGGTCAGCTGTGCGTGCCGTTCTTCGGGGCGCTGACCACCAACTGCGACCTGCCGCGCAGCATGGCCAAGGGCCTGCACCGCTGGGAGCGGGGACGCCGCTCGTCCTGGCTGCACGTCAGCGCCGGCCTGGGCACCAGCCCGTACGCGCCGGTGCGCTTCGCCTGCGCCCCGGAGGCCACCCTGCTCGAGCTCGTCGCTGCCTGACCCGACCCTGGTCCGGCCCCGCCCGGGGCGGCTCGGCCCGCGCGGCGGAACCGCGTCGAGGAACGGTCCAGACCTCGGCTAGAGTGGTCCGCGCTGCTCCGGGGTGTGGCGCAGCTTGGTAGCGCGCTTCGTTCGGGACGAAGAGGCCGCAGGTTCAAATCCTGTCACCCCGACCACCACCACGAGGGCCCCCGCTGAGCGGGGGCCCTCACCCGTTCGCCACCCGCCCTGGCACCACACCGGTGCAGTTCATGCGCACGACACACGACCGGTGGCACTCTCCCCCTCGCACCCGGTGCCGAAGGCAACGCATCGGGCGCAACTCATCGGGACGGGACCAGGACGACGGGTCGGGTGGCGGTCATGGCAGTGGCAGACCTGAGGACGGGCGAGGGCGACGGCGCCCTCGCGGCGCAGGCGGAGAAGAGCAAGCTCCAGAAGCACTTCGGCAGGGCCGACATCTTCTTCTTCCTCGTGTGCACGCTCGTCGGCATCGACGGCCTGGGGACGCTGGCCACCCAGGGCGGGCAGGGCTTCACGTGGCTGGTCGTCTGCGTCCTCCTCTTCGCCGCGCCCTCCGCGGCGCTGCTGGCGGAGCTGGGCGCGGCGTTCCCCGACGAGGGCGGTCCCTACGTCTGGGTGCGGATGGCCTTCGGGCGGCTCGTCGGCGCCATCAACAACGTCTTCTACTGGGTCACCAACCCGGTCTGGATGGGCGGCACCCTCGTGGGCACCGCCCTGGGCGGCCTCATGACGTTCTTCCACGGCGGCGAGGAGTTCTCGCGGACGTTCCAGTACGTCTTCGCGTTCGCGTTCATCTGGGCGGGCGTGCTCTTCGCCGTCCTGAGCTTCCGGGTGGGCAAGTGGGTGGCCACCGTCGGGGCCCTGGCCCGCTTCGCGCTGCTGGGGCTGTTCAGCGTGCTGGTCGTCGCCTACGGCTTCGTGCACGGCTTCCACGGGCCCTCGGCGGGCAGCTACGCGCCCAGCTTCTCGGGCTTCGTGGTGCTCGTGCCGCTCATCCTCTTCAGCCTCGTGGGCTTCGAGCTGCCCAGCGCCGCCGGCGAGGAGATGGAGGACGCCACCCGCGACGTGCCGTCCGGCATCGCCAAGTCCGTCATCGCCACCGGGCTGCTCTACGGCCTGCCCGTGCTGGGCATCCTCCTGGTGCTCCCCGAGCAGCAGGCGAGCGGCCTGGCGGGGTTCCCGGACGCCGTGCGCCAGGCCCTGACGGTCTTCGGCGGCACCGTCACCACCGCCGCCGACGGCACCACGGCGGTGACGCTCACGGCCTTCTCCACCGCGGTGGGGTGGGTGATGGGCCTGCTCGTGGTGCTCGTGGCGTTCACCTCGGGCCTGACCTGGATCATGGGCTCGGACCGCACCCTGGCCGTCTCCTGCTACGACGGCGCGGGGCCGCGCTGGCTGGGCCGCTTCTCCGAGCGCTTCGGCACCCCCCTGCGCGTCAACGTGCTGTCCGGGGTCATCTCCACGCTGGTGTTCGTGGCGGCCAACACCATCACGTCCGGTGACGCGGGGAAGTTCTTCGCCGTGGCGCTCGCGCTCGCGGTCTCCACGACGCTCATCAGCTACCTGGGCATCTTCCCCGCTGCCTGGGTGCTGCGCCGGCGCCTGCCGGACGCACCCCGGCCCTACCGGGCGCCCGCGATCGGCCTGCTGACCGTGGTGTCCACGGTGTGGATCGTCTTCTGCACCGTGCAGATCCTCTTCCCGGGCCTGGGCGCCGGCTGGTTCACCGCGGACTTCCGCGCCGACGGCTGGGCCTTCTCCGAGCGCTGGACCTACCTGCTCGTCGAGCTGGTGCCGCTGCTCGTCTTCACGGCTCTCGCGGTGGTGTTCTGGGCGGTCGGGCGACGGGAGCTGCGCACGGCCGTGGAGGCGCCGTCACGCTGAGCGGCTGGTCGTGCAGGAGACCCGCACCCGGGGGTCCCTCGGGTGCGGGTCTCCTGCACGACTGCCGACGGGACCGCCGGCGGCTCAGCGGCCGGTGAGCTCCGCGGCCACGAGCTCGGCGATCTGCGCGGTGTTCAGCGCGGCGCCCTTGCGGAGGTTGTCGCCGCACACGAACAGGTCGAGCGTGTGCGGGAAGTCCAGCGCCTGGCGGATGCGCCCCACCCACGTCGGGTCGGAGCCGACCACGTCCGCCGGGGTGGGGAACTCGCCGTTCGCCGGGTCGTCGAGGACGACGACGCTGGGCGCCTCGACGAGCGCCTGGCGGGCCGCCTCCACCTTGATGGGCTTCTGGAAGGTCGCGTGGACCGCGAGCGAGTGGGTGGTCACCACGGGCACGCGCACGCAGGTGGCGGACACCTTGAGGTCCGGGATGCCGAGGATCTTGCGGCTCTCGGCGCGGACCTTGAGCTCCTCGCTGGACCAGCCGTCGTCCTTCAGCGAGCCCGCCCACGGCACCACGTTGAGCGCCAGCGGCGCCGGGAACGGCGAGGGCTCGTCGCCCAGGCGCTCGGCGACCGCCGCGCGCACGTCCCCGGAGCGGGTGCCGAGGGCCGGGTCGCCGGAGACGGCCTCGAGCTCGGCGTGGAGCCTGTCGATGCCGGGCTGGCCGGCGCCGGAGGCGGCCTGGTAGGAGGCGACCACCAGCTCGGTGAGGCCCCACTGGCGGTGCAGGGCGCCGAGGGCGTCCATCATCGTCAGGGTCGTGCAGTTGGGGTTGGAGATGATCCCCCGGGGCCGGTTGCGGATCGCGGCCGGGTTGACCTCGGGGACGACGAGCGGCACGTCCGGGTCCATGCGGAACGCGCCGGAGTTGTCCACGACCACGGCGCCGCGAGCGGCGGCCACGGGGCCCCACTCGGCGCTGACCTCGTCGGGGACGTCGAACATGGCCACGTCGACGCCGTCGAAGACCTCCGGCGCCAGGGCCTGGACCTCGACGTCCTCGCCGCGCACGCGCAGCTTCTTCCCCGCGGAGCGCGCCGAGGCGACCAGGCGGATCTCGCCCCAGACGTCCTCGCGGGTGGACAGGATGCCGAGCATCACCGTGCCGACGGCGCCGGTGGCGCCGACCACGGCGAGGACGGGCTTGCGCCCCGTCACCGGCGCGCTGGTGGGGGTGCTCTCGCTCATCGTCCGGTCCCTCCGTAGACGGTGGCCTGGCCCTCGTCGTCGCCGGCGTCCAGCCCGAAGGCGGTGTGGACGGCGCGCACGGCGTCGTCCAGGGCGCTGTCGCGGGTGACCACCGAGATCCGGATCTCCGAGGTGGAGATCATCTCGATGTTGATGCCGCTGTCCGCCAGGGCCTTGAAGAACCTCGCCGAGACCCCGGGGTTGCTGCGCATGCCCGCGCCGATGAGCGAGAGCTTGCCGACCTGGTCGTCGAAGCGCAGGGAGCCGAAGCCCACCGAGGGCTGCACCTGCGACAGCGCCGTCATCGCGGCCTGGCCGTCGGCCTTGGGCAGCGTGAAGGACACGTCGGTGAGGCCCGTCGCGGCGGCCGAGACGTTCTGGACGATCATGTCGATGTTGATGCCCGCGGCGGCGACGTGCTCGAAGAGCTCGGCGGCCGTGCCCGGCTTGTCCGGCACCCCCACCACGGTGATCTTCGCCTCGCTGCGGTCGTGCGCGACGCCGGTGATGATCGCGTGCTCCACGGGAAGGTCCTCCATCGATCCGGCCACGAGCGTCCCGGGCCTGGGGCTGAACGAGCTGCGCACGTGCACGGGCACGCCGTAGCGGCGGGCGTACTCCACGCACCGGAGCACCAGCACCTTGGCGCCGCTGGCCGCCAGCTCGAGCATCTCCTCGTAGGTGACGGTCTCGAGGCGCCGGGCGCTGGGCACGATGCGGGGGTCGGCGGTGAAGACGCCGTCGACGTCGGTGTAGATCTCGCAGACGTCGGCGCCCAGGGCCGCGGCGAGGGCCACCGCCGTGGTGTCGGAGCCGCCGCGGCCGAGCGTGGTGATGTCCTTCGTCTCCGTCGAGACGCCCTGGAACCCCGCGACGACGGCGACGTCGCCCGCGTCGAGCGCGTCGCGGATGCGGCCCGGGGTGACGTCGATGATGCGCGCGCGGCCGTGGGCGGAGTCGGTGATGACGCCCGCCTGGCTGCCGGTGAAGGAGCGCGCCCGGATGCCGAGGTTGGCGGTGGCCATGGCCAGCAGCGCCATGGAGATGCGCTCGCCGGACGTGAGCAGCATGTCCAGCTCGCGGGCCGGCGGCAGCGGGCTGACCTGCTCGGCGAGGTCCAGCAGCTCGTCGGTGGTGTCGCCCATGGCGGAGACCACCACGACCACGTCGTGGCCGGCGCGGCGCGTCTCGGCGATGCGCGCGGCCACCCGCTTGATGCCTGCGGCGTCGGCGACGGACGAACCGCCGTACTTCTGGACGACCAGGCCCACCGGGGGCACCTCCTGCACGTTCCTCCGCGCGGTCTCCGCGCAGGGGCGCGGGCACGGACCGGCACAGGACTCTACCGGCGGCAGCAGACGCGCCGGACCGGCCGACCAGCGCCGTCGTCGTGCGGGAGGATCGGGGGATGGCGCCGCCGCTGCAGATCACCGCCCTCACCGCCGAGCGGTCCGCCCTGGCCCTGCCGGACCTCCCCTGGGACGCGCCCCTGAGCCGGTGGCCGGCGGAGACGCTGGCCGCGCTGCCGCGCGGCATCTCCCGCCACGTGGTGCGCTTCGTGCGCCTGGCCGACGCGGTGGTGGCGGTCAAGGAGAACACCGAGGAGCTCGTGCGCCGCGAGTACGGCCTGCTGCGCGTGCTGCGCCGCCTCGACGTGCCCTGCGTCGTGCCCGTGGCGGTGGTCACGGGTCGCACCGCCCCCGACGGCGAGCCGCTCGACCCGGCGCTGGTCACCCAGCACCTGCAGTTCTCGCTGCCCTACCGCGCGCTGTTCAGCCAGTCGCTGCGCCCCGACACCGCCACGCGCCTCGTCGACGCCCTGGCGGTGCTGCTGGTGCGCCTGCACCTCGCCGGCTTCTACTGGGGCGACGTCTCGCTGTCCAACACCCTGTTCCGCCGCGACGCCGGCGAGTTCGCCGCCTACCTCGTGGACGCCGAGACCGGCGAGCTGCACAACGAGCTGTCCGACGGGCAGCGGAGCAACGACGTCGAGGTGGCCCGGATCAACATCGCCGGCGAGCTCATGGACCTCGAGGCGGCGGAGTACCTCGACGAGTCCGTCGACCCGGTCGAGGTGGCCAACAGCATCGTGGAGCGCTACCACTCCCTGTGGGAGGAGCTCACGGGCCTGGAGTCCTTCGAGCAGGGCGAGCGCTGGCGCGTGCAGGCCCGCATCGAGCGCCTGAACGAGCTGGGCTTCGACGTGGGCGAGCTGGCCATCTCCACCGACGTCGGCGGCTCGGTGGTGCAGATCCAGCCCAAGGTGGTCGACGCCGGGCACCACTCGCGGCGGCTGCTGCGCCTGACCGGCATCGACGCCGAGAACAACCAGGCTCGGCGGCTGCTCAACGACATGGACGGCTACATCGCCGCCACCGACCGCCAGAACGACGACGAGGAGATCGCCGCCCACGACTGGCTGGCGCAGGTCTTCGACCCGGTGGTCCGGGCGGTGCCGCGCCGGATGCGCCGCAAGCTGGAGCCGGCGGAGATCTTCCACGAGGTGCTGGAGCACCGGTGGTACCGCTCGCAGGAGGCCCAGCGCGACATCCCGCTGCTCGAGGCGGCGCAGGCCTACGTCGACGAGGTGCTCTCCCAGCGCCCGGACGAGCAGGCGGTGATCCTCCAGACGGGCCTCATGGACACCGGTCAGATGGCGGCGGTGGGCATGGACCCCGACGAGGCCCCGCTGCTGGGGGCCTCCGGCCCGGACGACCCCGACGACCCCGAGTCGGACCGCATCGACGGCTGGCTGTCCAGCCACGGCTGACCCGGGGCGTCCGCCGGGGACCACACCCGCGTGCGGCCGCGGCCGGCCCGCTTGGCCGCGTAGAGGGCCTGGTCGGCACGCCCGAGCGCGGCGTCGAGGTGGTCGGCGCCGGCCAGCCCCGTGACGCCCGCGGTGCAGCTGCGTCCCGGGGGCAGCGCCGCGCGCAGACCGTCGACGAGAGCGGCCGTCCGGTGCGGGTCGAGGGGCGCGAGCAGCACGAACTCGTCCCCGCCCCACCGCCCCAGCAGCGCTGCGGGCGGCAGCAGCGCCGTCCACGAGGTGGCGGCGCGGCAGAGCAGGTCGTCCCCGGCGGCGTGGCCCAGCTCGTCGTTGACCTGCTTGAAGTGGTCGAGGTCGACGATGGCGAGCGAGAGCGCTCCAGCCGCGCGGGGGGTGGGCAGTGCCTCGAGCAGGCGCCGCTGCGTCCCGCGCCGGTTGGGCAGGCCGGTGAGCGCGTCCAGCTCCGCGGCCAGGACCGCGGTCGTGGTCAGCCGGGAGAGCGTCCCCACGAGCAGCCCGGCGGTGACCGCGCTGCCCACCAGGGCCACCACGTCCCCGGGGCCGACGCCCGGCACGGACTGCAGCGCCAGGACCATCAGGGCCGTGTTGACCAGGACGTGCACGCCCGCGGTGGTCCACGGGAAGAAGAACGACGCCAGCGCCGCCAGCACCACGCAGAGGCTGGCGTCGGCGGCGCTGGCAGCACCCCCGCCGTCGAGGTGGAGGCCGAGCGCCACGGCGAGGCCCGTGCAGGGCTGCAGCAGGTGGTAGTGCCACGTGCGGTACCAGCGGCGCCCGAGGGCGATGAGCGCTCCGGCGACCACGGCGGCCACAGCCACCCAGAAGGCGCCTCCCGGGGGCGAGGCGCCGCCGCGCACCAGCGCGGCCGTCGCGGTGTAGGCGCCGCAGACCACCATCGTCAGCGAGGTGGTCCAGACCATGACCCGCAGGCTGGCCACCGGCTGCGCACGGGAGAGCTCCAGCAGGAGGGCCCGTCGCCGCGACCGCGCGCGCGCCGGTCGCGCGGTCATGCGCTGGCCGCCAGCCGGTGGGCGCCGTCGCCGAGCCGCTCGGAGAAGGCGCTGCTGGTCAGGGCGGGCGCCCACAACCAGCCCTGCCCCTCCTCGCAGCCCAGGGCGGCGAGCCAGGCGGCCTGGTGCTCGGTCTCGACGCCCTCGGCCACGATGGCCAGGTCCAGGGCGTGGGCCAGCGCGACGACACCGGCGCACAGGAGGGCCTCCTTGCCCGGCTCGACGTCCGCGACGAAGCTGCGGTCCACCTTCAGCAGGTCGAGCGGGAGCCGGCCGAGCCGGGCGAGGCTCGACCACCCGGTGCCGAAGTCGTCCACGGCGATGCGGACGCCGGCGGCGCGCAGGGCGTGCAGGTTCGCCACCACCGCGTCGGACTGCTCGTCGAGCAGCCCCTCCACCACCTCCACCACCAGGCGCTCACCGGGCAGGCCGGACCGGTGCAGCGCGGAGACGACCCAGGCGGCGTAGTCGTCCTCGGCGAGCTCGGGGCCGGAGGCGTTCACCGCCACGGTGAGGGGGGCCGCGCCCGGCGGCTGCGGCCAGGAGGCCGCGTCCCGGCAGGCGCGCTCGAGCACGTAGCGGCCCAGCTGGACCACGGCGCCGCTGGCCTCGGCCTGCGGGAGGAAGTCGGCGGGCGGCACGAAGCCGTCGCCCCGGCGCCAGCGCACCAGGGCCTCGGCGCCGGTCGTGACGCCGTCGGACAGGCGCACCACCGGCTGGTAGTGCACCTCGACGGACCCGTCGGCCAGCGCCTCGTACAGGCCGCGGACGGTCGGCAGGCCCGGTGTCCACAGGTGGCTGGAGCCTCGCCGCTGCCGCTTGGCCGCGGCCAGCGCGCCCTCGGCGCGGTCGATGACGTCCTGCAGCTCGTCCCCGAGCTCGGCGAGCACCACCCCGGCGCTGGCCGTGCGCGGCTCGGGGACGGCGGCGTGGAGTCCCTCCACGACCTCCCAGGCGGCGTCGACGTCGGCGTGCAGCACCAGCGCGAACTGGTCACCGCCCCACCGCCCGAGCACGCCGACGCGGCCCAGCCGGGCCCTCCAGGCGGCCGCGGTGGCCCGCAGCAGCGCGTCTCCGGCCGCGTGCCCCTCGCGCTGGTTGGTGGTCTGCAGGTGGTCCATGCCGAGCAGCACCAGCACGACGGGTGCGCCGGTGTGCTGGATCGAGGCCAGCGCCCGCTCGAGGTGCCCGGTGGTGGCGGTCCGGTCCGGCAGGCGCGTGAGCGGGTCGATCCCGGCGGTCTCGGTGGCCCGGGCCAGGGCGCGCACCGTGCCGGACAGCGCGGCGAGCACGCAGCCGACCACCACGAGGTCGCCGAGGGCGGCTCCGCCGGCGGCTCCCAGCGCCAGCAGCACACCGGCCAGCACGGTCACGAGGTGGACCGCGGCGGCAGCAGCGGGGAAGAAGAAGACCGACTCCGCGGCGACGACGGCGAACAGCCACGCGTCAGCCCACCCGTGCGTCCCGCCGACCAGCACCACCCCGGTGGTGATCATGCCGATGGCCAGCAGCTGCGTCAGGTGGAAGTGCCACACCCGCGCCTGCCGCCGCGCGGCGTGGAGCGCGGCGCCGGTGGCGCAGCCCGCTGCCGCGAAGCCGACGAGGAGCTCGCGGTGCGGGAGGTCGGGCCGCACGAGCGCACCGACGAGCACCACCGCCGCGCCCACCACGAAGAGCACCGCGCTGGTGCGGTTGATGACCTCCGCGGTGACACCGGGACGACTGGTCGTGAAGACGTCGCGCGCCTCCAGCGCGGCGCCGCGCAGGAGGTCGGCTGGGACTCGTCGCACACGGCAGTCGTCGGTCCCCGGCAGGCGGACCTTGAGGTCGGGTCACCCGCCGGGCCCCGGTGCGTCACAGCCGGGCGCGCGCTCCCGCGGCCTCGCGGGCCCGGGCGACCTCGTACAGCGCGATGCTGCACGCCACGCCCGCGTTGAGGGACTCCACCTGCCCGGCCATGGGGATCGAGGCGACCAGGTCGCACGTCTCCCGGACCAGGCGCGACAGCCCCCGGCCCTCGGAGCCGACCACCACGGCCACCGGCCCCTCGGCGATGCGGGCGACGTCGGCGGAGCCGATCGGGGCGTCGGCGTCGGCGTCGAGCCCGATGACGAAGCAGCCGGCCGCCTTGGCGGCCTCCAGCGCCCGGGTCAGGTTGGTCTCGCGGGCCACCGGCAGGCGCGCCGCGGCGCCCGCGGAGGTCTTCCAGGCGCTCGCCGTCATGCCCGCCGAGCGCCGCTCGGGCACGAGGACGCACGAGGCGCCGAAGGCGGCCGCCGTGCGGACCACGGCGCCGAGGTTGCGGGGGTCGGTGACGCCGTCGAGGGCGACGACGAGCGGAACCCGCCCGGCCGTCGTGTCGGCCTCGAGGACGTCGGCCAGCGAGGCGTACTGGTAGGGCGGCACGGTGAGCACGAGGCCCTGGTGCACCGCCCCGCCCGCCATCCGGTCGAGCTCGGGGCGGGCCACCTCCAGCACGGGCAGCCCGCGGTCGGCGGCGGTGCGCAGCGCCTCGCGCACGCGGTCGTCGGTCTCGATGCGGGTGGCCACGTGCAGCGCGGTGGCGGGCACGCCGGTGCGCAGCGCCTCGACCACAGGGTTGCGCCCGGCCACGGCCTCGTTGCCGGCCCGGCTCGTCGTGGTGCGGCCGGTCGGGCGCTGCGCGCGCAGGCCGTCGTCGGCGGGGCGGGCGGTGCCCTCACCGGCGCGGCGCGCAGCGGCGGCGGCGCGACGCGCCGCGGGGTGCCCGGTGCGCTCCTCCGCGGGCGGTGTGGGACCGCGGCCCTCGAGGCCGCGGCGGTTCTTGCCGCCGGTCCCGGTGGTGGGGGTCTTCTTGGAGCCGGCCTTGCGCACGGCGCCGCGCCGGGACGAGTTGCCGGCCATGGGTGCTCCTGTCGGGTCTGCTGGGTGGTGCGGGACGCGGGTCGGGCGGGGCTGTCTCAGCCGAGCGACCAGCGGGCGCCGTCGGGTGAGTCCTGGACCACGACGCCGGCCTGCGACAGCAGGTCGCGGATGGCGTCGGCGGCGGCGAAGTCCTTCTGGGCGCGGGCCCGGGCGCGCGCCTCGAGCTGGGCGCGGACCAGCACGTCGAGCGCCGACTCCTGGGCGCTGGCGGCGGCGCTCGCCGCGCCGGTCCAGTGCGGGTCGAGGGGGTCGATGCCGAGGGTGCGCACGATCGCCGTGACGTCGTTGGCCGCCGCCACGGCGAACTGCTCGCGGCCGGCGTCGAGCGCGACGTTGCCGGCGCGCACGGTGTCGTGGAGGACCGCCAGGGCGCCGGGGACGTTGAGGTCGTCGTCCATCGCGGCCGCGAAGGCCGGCGGGATCCGCAGCGCCGGGGAGGCCGCGCGACCGGCGCCGTAGGCCTCGACCACGGGCTGCACGCGGCGCAGGAACGTCTCCACGCGCCCGACCGCCGCCTCGGCCTCGGCCAGCGAGGTCGGCGAGTGCTCCAGCGCCGACCGGTAGTGCGCCGAGCCGAGGTAGTAGCGCAGCGCCAGGGGCGTGGTGTGCTCGAGCACGGTCGACACCTGCAGGGAGTTGCCGAGCGACTTGCTCATCTTCTCCCCGCCCTGAGTGACCCAGCCGTTGTGCAGCCAGTACGAGGCGAAGCCGAGGCCGGCGGCGCGGCTCTGCGCCTGCTCGTTCTCGTGGTGGGGGAAGCGCAGGTCCAGACCGCCGGCGTGGATGTCGAAGGCGTCGCCCAGGTAGCGCCGGGCCATGGCCGAGCACTCCAGGTGCCACCCGGGGCGCCCCCTCCCGAACGGCGTGGGCCAGCTGGCGGTGGCGGGCTCGGAGGGCTTCGTGCCCTTCCACAGCGCGAAGTCCCGCGGGTCCCGCTTGCCGCGCGGGTCGGCGTCCTCGGCGGGCGCGACGTCGTCGAGGGAGACGTGCGTCAGCGCCCCGTACTCGGGGAAGGACCTGACGTCGAAGTAGACGTCGCCCGAGCCGTCCGCGGCCGCGTAGGCGTGGCCCCGGTCGACCAGCAGCTCCATGAGCTCGACCATCTCGGGCACGTGGCCGGTGGCGCGGGGCTCGTAGGTGGGGCGGCGCACGCCGACGGCGTCGTAGGCGGCGGTGAACGCCTGCTCGTGGGTGTACGCCCAGGCCCACCACGGCCGCCCCGCCTCGGCGGCCTTGGTGAGGATCTTGTCGTCGATGTCGGTGACGTTGCGCACGAAGGTGACGTCGAGGCCGTGGCCGACCTCGAGCCAGCGGGCCAGCACGTCGAAGGCGACGCCGGAGCGCAGGTGCCCGATGTGCGGCGGCGCCTGCACCGTGGCGCCGCAGAGGTAGATGGACGCCGCTCCGGGGACCAGGGGCGCGAAGTCGCGCACGGCGGCGGCCTCGGTGTCGTACAGGCGGAGTGGCACCCCTCCAGGCTATCGGCGCCGCAGCCCGCCTCCCGCCGTCGCACGCCCCCGGGCGTGATCATGGGCGGTCAGCCACCCGGAGGTGGCCGACCGCCCATGATCACGGCGGGGTGGTCAGCGGGCGGCGTGCTCCGGGGCCACCTCGATGCCGCGCCGGCCGCGGGCCCGCTGGACGAGCAGGACGACGACGCCGACCGCGAGCCAGCACAGGCCGCCGACCTGCGCCTGGGTGCCGGCGTTCACCAGCACGTACCCGATCACCACGAACCCGACGACCGGCACGACGACGTGCAGGAGCACGTTGCCGCTCCGCTTCCGCACCGCGTGGTACGAGACCACGGAGACGTGCAGCAGCATGAACGCCGTCAGGGCGCCGAAGTTCACCAGCGAGGCGATGACGGTCAGGCCGAGCTGGTTGAAGACCAGCCCGAGCACCAGGGTCAGCCCGCCGATCAGCAGGATGGCGCGGTCGGGCACCTGGTTCCTGGGGTTGACGTGCGCGAGGAAGCCCGGCAGGCGCCGGTCGCGCGCCATGGAGAACAGCAGGCGCGAGGTGGCCGACTGCGCCGCGACGGCGTTGGCGATGCCCACGGCGAGCACGTTCATCACGAGGAAGGCGACCTGCCAGCCGCGGCCCGCGGCGCCCTGGACGATGTTGAAGAAGGCGTTGTCGGTCTCCAGCCCCTCGGGGAAGGACGTGGTGTCGGGCACCAGCATCCCAGCGAGCCAGGTCTGGGTGATGAAGAGGAGCGCCACGACCACGAGCCCGAGGACCATGGCCTTCCCCGCCGAAGACCGGCCGCCCCGGCTCTCCTCGGACAGCGTCGCGATGCCGTCGAACCCGAGGAAGCTGAGGACGGCGATCGACAGTGCCGTGGCGAGCAGCGCCGGGCTGAACTCCGCCGCGTTGAACAGAGGCGTCGTCGTGAAGCGCGCGCCACCGGTGCCGTTGCTGATGGCCAGCACCGCGATGACCACGAAGGCGGCGATGAAGAGCAGCTCCGCCGCGAGGAAGATCCGGTTCACCACGGCCGTGAAGGAGATGCCGACGTAGTTGACCGTCGTGTTGATCGCGAGGAAGACCACGATCCAGACCCAGCCCGGGACGCCGGGGACGACCGCCTGCATGGACAGCGCCGCGATGACGTAGAGCAGGGTCGGCACCAGCAGGTAGTCGAGCAGGATCGTCCAGCCGGCCAGGAAGCCGAGGTTGGGGTGCACCCCGCGCCCGACGTAGGCGTAGACGGAGCCGGCCACGGGGAACGCCTTGGACATCTGGGCGTAGGCGAGCGCCGTGAAGATCATGGCGAACAGGCCGATGGCGTAGACGAGCGGCACCATGCCGGCGGCGGAGTTGTAGACGCCACCGAAGATCGCCCAGGGGGCGATCGGCACCATGAAGACCAGCCCGTAGACGAGCAGGTCGGTGGTGGTGAGGGAGCGGCGCAGCTCCTGCTTGTAGCCGAGGTCGGCGAGGACGGACTCGCCCTCGCCGCCGGTGCTCGGCGGGGTCGCGCTGGTGGTGCTCACTGCTGGTCTCCTCGGGGGTCGTGCTCGGCGATGAAGCCACCGACCACCTCGAGGAAGCTCTCGTGCTCCTCGACGTGCGGCATGTGGCTGGACTCGGGGAAGACGTGGCTGCGCACGTCGGGGATGCGCTCCGCGAACGGCGTCCAGCAGGCCGGGGTGGCCTCGTCGTGGGCGCCGGCGAGCACGAGGGTCGGGGCGGTGATGCCGGGCAGGCGGTCCTCGACGGTCCAGGTGAGGTTGGAACCGGTGATCGTGAACTCGCTGGGCCCGTTCATCGCGTGGTAGACGGTCGGCTCGGCCTCGATCTGCGCGAAGGTGGCCGCCACCTCGGCCGGCAGCGGCTGCACGCGGCAGACGTGGCGGGCGTAGAAGGCGTCGGTGGCGGTCTTGTACGCCGGGTCGTCGTAGGCCTCGGCGGCCTCCAGCCGCAGCAGGTCCGAGCGGTGCGGCTCCGGCATCGCGTCGATGAGCCCCTCGGCCGCCTCGCGCCAGGTGGCCATGGAGGCCGGGGAGTCGCAGATCGTCAGCGACTGCACCCGCTCGGGGTGGGCGAGGGCGAACTCGGGGCCGAGCATGCCGCCCCAGGACTGCCCGACCACGTGGACGCGGTCCAGCCCCAGGTGGTCGAGCAGCGAGACCAGCTCGTCGACGAACAGCTGCACCGTCCAGCTGGCGGGGTCGGCCTCGGGCAGGTGGGTGCTGCGGCCGCACCCGAGCTGGTCGTAGTGGACGACGGCGCGCCCGCCCGCGGCGAGGTTCGCCATGGAGAGCGTGTAGTCGTGGGCGGCGCCGGGGCCGCCGTGCAGGACCACGACCGGCAGCGGGACGATCGGCCCACCGGGGCCGGCGAGCTGGCCGGTCACCCGGTACCAGGTCTCGTGACCGCGGAAGGGCGCCCGCCCTTCGCGGTCGGCGGGCGGGATGGCGTAGGGCACAGGTGCTCCCCGTGGTGGTCGCAGGGACCGCGGACGCGAGTCGTCGATGCGGATGCGCGGACAGTAGGGCGCCGCTGACCTGCGCGGACCGCGGACGACGGAGATCGCGACCGCGGAGCGCCTTCCTTTACCAGCGCATTGCCCGCCTTGACCTCCCCTTGACCTCGCAGGGCGCGGCCCATGACCTCAGGACTGATGCATCAGAGCCTCCGCGCGGGGCCGTCCGGTGGTGACGCGGCGTGCGCGGCTCGCTAGCGTCGACCCATGCCGCACACCGTCAAGGGCGTCGTCGCGCTCAGCAAGGGAGCTCCGGTCGAGCTCGTCGACATCGTGGTCCCGGACCCCGGTCCCTTCGAGGCCGTGGTCGACGTGCAGGCCTGCGGCGTCTGCCACACCGACCTGCACTACCGCGAGGGCGGCATCTCCGACGACTACCCCTTCCTGCTCGGCCACGAGGCCGCCGGCGTGGTCTCCGCGGTCGGCGAGGCCGTCACGGACGTCGCCGTCGGTGACTACGTGGTCCTCAACTGGCGCGCCGTGTGCGGCGCCTGCCGCGCCTGCCGCCGCGGGCGGCCGTGGTACTGCTTCAACACCCACAACGCCGAGCAGAAGATGACCCTGGCCGACGGGACGCCCCTGTCCCCCGCCCTCGGCATCGGCGCCTTCGCGGAGAAGACGCTCGTGCACGCCGGGCAGTGCACCAAGGTCGACCCGGCCCTGCCGGCCACCGCGGCGGGCCTCCTCGGGTGCGGGATCATGGCCGGGTTCGGCGCCGCCGTGAACACCGGCGCCGTGACCCGCGGGGACTCCGTGGCCGTCATCGGCTGCGGCGGGGTCGGGGACGCCGCCATCGCCGGCGCGGTGCTCGCCGGCGCCACCACCGTCATCGCCGTCGACGTCGACGACCGCAAGCTCGAGGTCGCCAAGCGCTTCGGCGCCACGCACACCATCAACAGCCGCCAGACCGACCCGGTCGAGGGCGTCCAGGCCCTGACCGGCGGGAACGGCGCCGACGTGGTCGTCGAGGCCGTCGGGCGCCCCGAGACCTACAAGCAGGCGTTCTACGCGCGCGACCTCGCCGGCACGGTGGTCCTGGTGGGCGTGCCGACCCCGCAGATGACCCTCGAGCTGCCCCTGCTCGACGTCTTCGGCCGCGGCGGTGCGCTGAAGTCGAGCTGGTACGGCGACTGCCTGCCCGAGCGCGACTTCCCGGTGCTCGCGGCGCTCGCGCTGCAGGGTCGCTTCCCCCTGCAGGACTTCGTCTCCGAGACGATCGGCCTGGGCGACGTCGAGGAGGCCTTCGCCGCCATGGGACGCGGCGACGTGCTGCGGTCGGTGGTGGTCCTGTGAGCGGCGCGACGGGCGCCCTGCGCCTCGACAGGAGCACCTCCGAAGGCACCTTCAGCCTCGACGGGCAGACCTTCGACGTCGAGAACAACGTGCTGGTGCTCGGGGACGACGCCGAGTGCCTCGTCGTCGACGCCCCGCACGACCTCGGCGCCATCGCCGAGGTGGTCGGGGACCGCCGCGTGGTGGCCGTGGTGTGCACCCACGCCCACGACGACCACGTGCGCCTGGCGCCCGCCGCCGGCGAGCGCTTCGCCGCGCCGGTGCTGCTGCACCGCGACGACCTCGGCCTGTGGACGCTGACCCACCCCGCCGCCGCGCCCACCGAGCTCCTCGAGGACGGCCAGGTGCTCACCGTGGCGGGCACCGAGGTGCACGTGCTGCACACCCCGGGGCACTCTCCCGGGTCCGTCTGCCTCTACGTGCCCGCGCTGGAGACCGTGCTCACCGGAGACACGCTGTTCGCCGGGGGCCCGGGTGCCACCGGGCGCTCCTTCAGCGACTTCCCGACGATCATCACCTCCATCCGGGAGCGGGTCCTCGCGCTGCCGCCGGGCACCACCGTGGTCCCGGGCCACGGCGGGACGACCACGGTCGGCGACGAGGCCCCGCACCTGCAGGAGTGGATCGACAGGGGTCACTGAGGTGGCGGCGGGGTCCTCGGCGGACCACCTGGTCGTGCACCTCGACCGCTCCGCCGGGGCCCCGGCGCCGTGGCAGCAGGTGCATGACCAGGTGGCCGCCGCCGTCGACGGCGGGCGCCTGGTGCCCGGTGACCGGCTGCCCACGGTGCGGGCGCTGGCTGAGCGGCTGGGCGTGGCCGCCGGGACGGTGGCGCGGGCGTACCGGGCGCTGGAGGCCTCGGACGTGGTGAGCACCGCCAGCCGTGCGGGCACGGTGGTGCGCGACCCCTCCGCCCAGCGGGGCGACGCCGCGGCCCGAGCGGCCGCGGCGTCGCTGGCGCGGGAGGCCGTCGCCGCGGGCCTCGACGACGACGCCGCGCTCTCCCTGCTGCGCGGTGCGCTGGCGGCCGCCCGCGGGCGCTGAGCGTCCGGGGGCGACCGCCAGGCCGGATCAGGTGGTGGTGAAGCGGGCGTCCTCGTTGTTGGTGCCGGCGGGGAAGAAGCCGCCCGAGCGCACGCCCTGCGCCGGGTTGAGGTAGGCGATGTTGTGCACCTGCTGCGGCGTGCGGCCGAAGGCGATGCCGTTGCCGTCCACGGGGGTGACGTTGATGCGGCCACCGGCCTGGGAGACGCCCTGGTCGAGGTCGGACTTCCCGTCGAGGGAGTCGCGCGCGTCGGAGATCTTGTTCGCCGCGTCGGCCAGCCCGTCGGTGTAGATGACGGTCCGGACCGCCCCCGCGTGGTACGCCTCCACGGCGAGGATCCCGGCGGCGGCGTCGAGGTAGGTCTTGCTGCTGATGAGGGGGGCGCCGCCCTTGTAGGCGGTGACGCCGACGTCCTCGAAGAGGAAGGCGCCCAGCAGGAAGCTCGTGTCGTCCGCGAAGGCGTCGAAGGTCTGGCCGTCCTTGATGAGGCCCGCCGCCTTCGCCGCCGCGGTGAAGGCGCCGGTGAAGTCGATCGCCGGGCGCGCCACGGCGGAGCCGCCGAGGGCCCCGCGCAGGAACTTCACGTGGGCGATCTCGTCGTTGGCGATCTCCTCGGCGATGCCGCGCACCAGCTTGCTCTTGAACTGCACCTTGCGGCCACCGTTGACGTCACCGCGGTTCAGCTTGCCCGTGGTGAGGCCGTCGTCGAGCCCGCGGCCGTAGAAGGCGCGCGAGTAGAACTCCGCCTCGAGGTACTCGAGGTTCAGCGCGAAGTTGAGGATGGCGACGTCGCTGATGCCGCCGCCCCCACCGCCACCGGACTTCTTCCCGTTCGCCGAGGCGGGCGCCGCCACCGCGGTGGTGCCGAGGACGCCGAGGCCGGCCACGCCGGCCGTGCGGAGGAAGGCGCGGCGGTCGGCGCCGGTCGCCGCGCTGCGCGAGATCATGTCCGTGACGAGCTGCTTGCCGAACATCTGCATCTCCTCGTGTGGTGGCGGGGGCCCCCATCGGCCCTCTCCCGCCACCCGTTCGGAGCAGTGCGGTCGCGGGATGGGTGCAGAACCGGACAGAACGCCCTCCTTCCGGCAGACCCCGGCAGACCGGACGCGCACCGGGACCCGGTCGGCGGCACCCACCCCGCTGTTGCCCGCGGGTGGGGGGCGCGGAATGCTCGGAGGGTCGGCGCGCCCGCGCCGCTGCAGGTGGACGGGCGCGACGCACTGAACGGGCCGCCCGGCGCCTCGCCGCTCCGGGCGGCGAGGAGACCCGAGGAGGAGACCCGTGGCGGAGTACACGCTGCCCGACCTGCCCTACGACTACACCGCTCTCGAGCCGCACATCAGCGGCGCGATCATGCAGCTGCACCACGACAAGCACCACGCCACCTACGTGGCCGGCGCCAACACCGCCCTGGAGCAGATGGCCGAGGCCCGCGAGAAGGACAGCTTCGGCTCCATCACCGGGCTGGAGAAGAACCTCGCCTTCAACCTCGGCGGGCACATCAACCACTCGATCTT
>NZ_VDMJ01000129.1 GCF_006335115.1 Streptomyces sp. NP160 | reverse complement strand
CTTCAAGTTCTAAATCGAAAGGCTTCCCAGTATCTACTAGTTCATGAAAGGCATTTATTATTTTAACTCTACTTAATCCTTCTTTATAAAGATGTAAACTATTTTTACTTAAAACTTTATAATCTTTGGGCAACTTTAAAATCCTCTTTGAAATATCACTAAAATTTAATTCATCTGTTTCTAAATCTAGCTCCCAAGTACCTATACGAGCGACAATACTTGTTCGTTTCAAAATTTGCTCTATTCGCTGTTTATCTAAGGCTTGTTCTTTAACATGGGTTATATCTCCTGTATGCATTAGC
>NZ_VDMJ01000128.1 GCF_006335115.1 Streptomyces sp. NP160 | reverse complement strand
CGTTGTAGGAAATATTAACAAAGAGGAAGTTACACAACTAATTCTAGATAAGTTTGCAATTAAGCCTTTCTATTTAGAAAATAGAGAAACTACTGAAATCACACCTTCTTTTGATCAACCGCAATATATAATTGAAAAAGACGATGTTGACCAAGCTAAATTGAATTTGGGATATCGCTTTCCATCTTATTATGGAAAAAGTAATTACTATGCATTTATAGA
>NZ_VDMJ01000127.1 GCF_006335115.1 Streptomyces sp. NP160 | reverse complement strand
TCATGATCAGCGCTGATCTGGTCCGGTGCGCGGTGCTGGCGAGCATCCCGATCGCCATGGCTTTCCACGGACTCACCTTCACTCACCTGTGCGCGGTCGGCGTTCTCCAGACAGCAGCATCCGTAGCTTTCGACGCGGCGAGCGGAGCGCACCTGAAGGCTCTCGTCCTGCCTGAGGATCGTCTTCGAGCCAACAGCCTTTTCGAGACCACCAGTTGGGTCACGGTCAGTGCTGGAC
>NZ_VDMJ01000126.1 GCF_006335115.1 Streptomyces sp. NP160 | reverse complement strand
GGTCGTCCCCGTCCATTCGTACGCGAAGGACGGCCAGATGGCCTTCCGCAAGACGACGGACCCGGTCTACGCGCCCAACTCCAAGGGCGGCCCGGCGGCCGACACCGAGCGCTTCGGCACCCCGCCGAGCTGGCACGCCGACGGCGAGATCACCCGCGCCGGTTACGTGAGCCACCCCGAGGACGACGACTGGGGACAGGCGCACACGCTGGTACGGGG
>NZ_VDMJ01000125.1 GCF_006335115.1 Streptomyces sp. NP160 | reverse complement strand
GTCACCGGGCGCGCGCCGTCCACGCCGTCGAGCCCGGCCAGCAGGGCGCGCAGCTCGGCCTCGGCACCACCGGCTGGACCACCGCCCGCAGCGGCACCGCCCGCAGCGGCGGCGCGGGCCGCCCGGCGCCCCCCGGCGGCCGGCGCGCGCCCGGCCTCGCCCCGGGCACCGGGCAGCACCACGAGGTCAGCCCGGCCCGCCGCCTCGTGGCGCAGGAGCCGCAGGGCGTCCACGGCGGCGTCGAGCGACTCCACCACGACGGCCTCGGCGAGGTCGCCGAGGGCCGCGGTGGCCACGTCCTCCGAGCCCGCCTCGACGTGCAGCTGGCCGGCCACGGCGCCGAGCACGCCCGGCAGGCGCGCGCCCGCGGCCACCAGCGCGCCG
>NZ_VDMJ01000124.1 GCF_006335115.1 Streptomyces sp. NP160 | reverse complement strand
GGCGAGGAGATGCCGGGCTGTCCCCCGCCGGTCGGCAGCGCCGTCGCCGAGCGCGACCCGGTCGGCGAGGCCGTCGCCGACGGAGTCGACGTACCGCCGGTCGAGGAGCCGCCCGGGGTGCTCGTCGAGCTGCCGGGCGTGCTGGACGCGCTCCTCGAGGAGCTGCTGCCGGGCGGGCTCGTGGTGGGCGTCCCACCGGTCGGGCTGGGCGAGGCCGACGGCGAGCTGCCCGCCGCCCCCACCG
>NZ_VDMJ01000123.1 GCF_006335115.1 Streptomyces sp. NP160 | reverse complement strand
GGACCAGCAGGCGCAGCCCGCCGAGCCGGCCCGGCCCGTGGTCGTCGACGGCCTCTCCCGCGCCCTGTCCCAGTACCTCGCCCACCTGCGCGTGGAGCGCGGCCTGGCCGAGAACACCCTGGCCGCCTACCGGCGCGACCTGGAGCGCTACGCCACCTGGCTGCGCCGACGCGGCCGCACCGACCTCGCCGAGGTGGGCGAGGAGGACGTGGCCGCCCACCTGCAGGACCTGCGCACCGGGGCCGCCACCGCCCCGCCCGAGGCGCCGGACGGCGAGCCCGGCCCACCGCTGTCAGCCTCCTCCGCCGCGCGCGCCGTGGTGGCCGTGCGCGGCTGGCACCGCTTCCTCGCGCTGGAGGGCGCCACCCCCGCCGACCCCGCCGCGGCCGTCCGCCCGCCCTCCACCCCGCGCCGCC
>NZ_VDMJ01000122.1 GCF_006335115.1 Streptomyces sp. NP160 | reverse complement strand
ACATCGTCAAGCCGAGCATCGCAGCGCACCCGCAGACCATCGTATTTTTGACCGCAGATGCTTTCGGCGTGCTTCCTCCGATCAGCAAGTTAACGAAAGAACAAGCCATGTATCATTTCCTGAGCGGATATACAAGCAAGCTCGCCGGCACCGAACGCGGGATCACCACTCCTGAAGCCACATTCTCGACCTGCTTCGGTTCACCGTTCCTCCCGCTTCCGGCA
>NZ_VDMJ01000121.1 GCF_006335115.1 Streptomyces sp. NP160 | reverse complement strand
CTACCGCGGCGGAGACCGCGACGGCGCACGTCCGCCGCGCCCCACGTCCGCGCCGTCGCGCCCGTCCGGCCCCCCGCCGGCCGCGCGTCCGGCCCGCCCGGCGATGCCGCGACCCGCGGTCACCCCGGGTGCCGCGAGCCCCGGGCCCCGGCCCGCGCCGGCCGCACCCGCCCGCGAGGGCGCTGCTCCGGCCCCGAGCCCCGGCCCGGCGCCGGCGGCTCGTCCCGCGGCCGCCCGCCCGGGCGCCGCACCGGGGCCCCGCCCCACCCC
>NZ_VDMJ01000120.1 GCF_006335115.1 Streptomyces sp. NP160 | reverse complement strand
CGTACGGTTTAGGTGCTGTTGCTGGCACATGGCTTGGTGGTAAATTAACCGATACCATTGGCTTTTATAAAGTCATGGTGAGAAGTTTACTATCAACTGGTATTTTATTTATCGTACTACAATTTCTCAATACATTTACCTCAATTTGTATTGGTATATTTTTAACCATGGTTGTTGCAGATACGTTTAGACCTGCCATGTTTGTTGCTATGAGTGCTTACAGC
>NZ_VDMJ01000012.1 GCF_006335115.1 Streptomyces sp. NP160 | reverse complement strand
CGCTGCCCGGTCAGCGTCTCACTGACCATCGCTGCCCGTGCAGGGGGCTCTGCGTCGTCAGTCAGGAGCGCGGTGAGCGAGCCACGGCGAGCAGCGCCACCAGCGAGACGACCGCTCCGAGGGTCATCAGCACGGCCACTGGCACAGCCGTGTGCTCACCGCCGATCCCCGCCAGCGGCGCCGCGACGCCAGCGGTGCCCCACTGCAGCATCCCCAGCACCGCCGAACCGGTGCCCGGGTGCTCGGGCACCGCAGCGTTGGCCAGCGCCCCGGCGTTGCCCAGCACGAAGCCGATCGCCACCATCAGCGCGAAGAAGCTCACCAGCGCCAGCACCAGCGGGGTTGCGAACCACAGCGCTCCGGCGAGCATCGCGACACCGGCGGCCAGCGCCAGCAGCTGCCCGCCCAGGATCACCGTGCGCGTGGGCACCCGTCCCGCCAGGCGCGCCGAGACCAGCGCCGCCACGGTCATCCCGCCGGCGTTGGCGGCGAAGGACACCGAGTACGCGATCGGCGAGAGCCCGTTCATCGAGCGCAAGACGAACGCAGACGTCGCTACGTACGCGAACAGCGCCACCATCATCGCCGAGCACACCACCAGGTACCCCACGTAGGGGCGGCTGGCCAGCACCTGCCGCGCTGCCCCGGCGAAGGACCTCAGCCCTCCCGCGTGACGGCGACCGGCCGGCAGTGACTCCGGCACCACAAACCACACCACCACACCCGTGACGGCGGTGATCAGGGCGATCGCCCAGAACGGTGCCCGCCAGTCGGAGAACTGCAGGATGACCCCGCCCAGCAGAGGCGCCAGCACCGGCGCGATCCCGCCGACGCCCTGGACGAGGTTGAGGGAACGCACCAGCTGCGGCCCGGTGGCCAGGTCGACCACGACGGCGCGGCCAATCACCATCGCCCACCCGCCGGCCAGGCCCTGCACGAAGCGGGCGGTGGCCATCACCTCGATGCTCGGCGCCAGCGCGCACGAGACTGAGGCGACCAGCACGACGACGACCGCGGCCAGCAGCGGCGCACGCCGCCCCCGCGCGTCCGAGACCGGACCGCCGACCAGCTGTCCCAGGGCCATGCCGGTGAAGAAGGTCGTCAGCGTCAGCTGCACCGCCGTCGCGGAGGTGCTCAGGTCGCGGGCGACGTCGGGGAAAGCGGGCACGTACATGTCGGTGGCCAGCGGCGCGATGGCCGTCAGCAGCACCACCGCCGCGATGAGCGCAGCCGAGACGGGCTGCGCTGCGGCGGCTCCAGCGCCAGCTCCAGCGGCGGCCTCTGCGCCAGCGACGCTCGTCATCGTCGTCGTGGTCGACTTGCTGGTAGTCACAGTGCGGGCTCCTGCTCGACCGCAGAGCGGGTCGACATCTCGGTGGCGGCCCACGAGGCGAGCAGACGCAGCGCCTCAACCGTCGGGCTGGCGGGCTCAGCGGCATAGATCGTCATCGTCAGGCCTGGCTCGGAGACCATGTCCATCGACTCGTACGTCAGGTCCAGGCGGCCGACCGCGGTGTGGTGGAAGGCCTTGCTGCCGGCGCCGTGCAGGCGCACGTCGTGGGCGCCCCACAGGCGGCGGAACGCCTCGCTGCGGGTGGACAGCTCCCCGACCAGGTCGTGCAGGTCCTTGTCGTGCGGGGCGCGGCCGGCCTCGGTGCGCAGGATCGACACGGCAGTGTGCGCAGCGGTGTCCCAGTCGGGGTAGAAGCGCCGGGCGTCCTCGTCGAGGAAGGTGTACCGAGCGAAGTTCGGGGGCGCACCGGTACCTCCGCTACCGCCTGCACCGCCGGCTGCCCTGGCGGCGGCCTCGTGCAGCGAGGAGTGCATGGCCCACCCCAGGGGGTTGGTGGCCAGCAGGTCCATCCGCCCGTTGCGCACGATGGCGGGGCTGACGGTGATGGCGTCGAGCGCCCACTGCAGGCTGGGCCGCGGCGTCCACCGGGCCGTGGAGCGGCGGCGAGGGCGGGCCAGGGCGGCGGTGCCGTCAGCGGCCTGGGCGAGGTCGAACAGGTGGGTGCGCTCGGCGTCGTCCATCTGCAGCGCCCGCGCCAGCCCCTCCAACACCGAGGCGGAGACCCCGGCGATGGTGCCGCGTTCGAGCTTGGCGTAGTACTCCACGCTGATCCCGGCCAGGGCGGCGACCTCGGCGCGGCGCAGCCCGGTCACGCGGCGCTGGCCGACCGCCGGGAGCCCGGCGTCGGCGGGGCTGACCTTGGCGCGGCGCGTGGTGAGGAACTCGCGGACCTCGGCGCGGTTGTCCATGACGAGGACGCTAGGCCTGTGCGGCTGGGGCAGGGAGTCACTGGCCTGGGGTGCACCCGCGGTACACCCCCCGCCAGGGCACCGCTGAGGGGGGTTCACAACCATCGTGGCGGGCAACCATCGATGCGTAACAACCAGCGCCCCACCCACGGGGGGAGTCGCTGGCGCAGGAGCTGAGAGCGGTTCCTGCGACGACCTGATGAGGGAGAGACCTGTGCGCGCTGTCGTCATGCACGCCCCCGGAGACGTCCGCGTGGAGGACGTCGCCGACGCGACCATCCAGAAGCCCACCGATGCGGTCATCCGCCTGGCCGCCACCTGCATCTGCGGGTCGGACCTGTGGCCCTACCGCGGCACCGACGAGCTCAGCGAGCCCTCCCACATGGGCCACGAGTACGCCGGCGTCGTCGAGGAGGTCGGCGCTGAGGTGACGGACATCAAGGTCGGCGACTTCGTCGTCGGGTCCTTCTTCGCCTCGGACAACACCTGCGAGATCTGCCGCGCCGGCTACCAGACCAGCTGCATCCACCGCGAGGTGCTCGGCACCAGCGGCGGCGCGCAGGCCGAGCGCATGCGCGTGCCCCTGGCCGACGGCACTCTGGTCGCCACCCCCGGCCAGCCCGACCCCGACCTGGTTCCCTCCCTGCTGGCCGCTTCTGACGTGCTGGGCACCGGCTGGTTCGGCGCCGTCGCGGCCGAGGCCGGCCCCGGCAAGACCGTCGCGGTGGTCGGCGACGGCGCCGTGGGCCTGTCCGCGGTGCTCGCCGCCAAGCAGCTCGGTGCGGCGCGGATCATCATCTCCTCCCGTCACGCCGACCGGCAGGCCCTGGCGCGGGAGTTCGGCGCCACCGACGTCCTGGAAGAGCGCGGCGAGGACTTCATCGCGAAGGTGAAGGAGCTCACCGACGGCCTCGGGGCACACTCCGCGGTGGAGGCCGTCGGTACCCACGAGTCGATGCACCAGGCCATCGGCGCCACCCGCGCCGGCGGGCACGTCGGGTTCGTCGGGGTCCTGCACGACGTCGCCATCACCGGGGAGGACATCTTCATGACCCACGTGCACCTGCACGGTGGCCCGGCGCCGGTGCGCCGCTTCCTTCCCGAGCTGATCCAGCTCATCTGGGACCGGAAGATCGACCCGGGGAAGGTCTTTGACCTGACCCTGCCGCTGGACGACGCCGCCGAGGGCTACCGAGCGATGGACGAGCGCAAGGCCACCAAGGTCCTGCTCACCGTCTGAGCGAACAGCAGCCGACGACGACCCGACGGCGCCTCGACGGCCTCGTCGCCCTCGTCGGGTGCTCAGGCGCTCCCCGTCCCTCCCTCCCCGTCAGCGGCCGGTGGGACAGTCCGCCGGCCGCTGACGGCCACTGAAGCCCTCGTCGACGAAGAGGATCGTGATGCAGCTCAACACCCCCGCTCCCACTCAGTCACCGACCGCCACGTTCACAGGGGCGGTGCTCATGACGCCGCTGGCCACCGGCGTGGAGCCGTCCCGGCTCGGCGTCGCCCACGTGCGTTTCGCCCCTGGCGCCCGCACGCACTGGCACGTCCACCCGCTCGGGCAGGTGCTGCACGTCACCGACGGCACCGCTCTGGTCGGCACTCGCAACGGGTCCGTGGTGCGGGCCCGCGCCGGTGACACTGTCGTGTGCCCCCCCGGGGAGGAGCACTGGCACGGCGCCACCACCGACGTCTTCGCCGCGCACCTGGCGATCCAGGAGGCCGCTGACGACGGGGAGGGTGGGACCAGCCCGGTGACCTGGCTGGAGCCCGTCGACGACGCCACCTACGCCGCAGCCCAGCGCAGCTGAGGCCCCCCGAGGCCCGCGTCCTGGCCACCGGCTCGACCCATGGACTGGGGTGAGCCGCGGCCGCTGCGCTGCTCCAGGACGGCCACGACGTCGTCGTGCACGCCCGCGACGACCACCGCACGGGGTCGCTGAAGGACCTCACCACACGTGGCGCCAGCGTCGTCGTCGGTGACCTGTCCGACCTCGAGCAGGTCCGCCACCTGGCCGACCAGGTCCAGGGCATCGCCCTGGTGGACTCGGTCATCCACGACACCGCGGTCTACGGCGAGCCCCGTCGCGACTGCGGCCCCCTGGGGGCACCCACGCACTCTCACGGTGCACGTGCTGGCGCCCTACCTGCTCGTGTGCCTGCTGCCGCGGCCGAGGCGGTAGGTCTTCCTGTCCAGCGACATGCACCGCGGCGGCGCCGCTTCCGTGGAGGACCTGGGCTGGAACAGCTGGCGCTGGGACGGGACTCAGGCCTATTGCGACAGCAAGCTGCTCGTTACCGCCCTGGCACTGGCCCGGCGCTGGCCGCAGGTGGTGACCAGCGCCATCGACCCCGCGTGGGTGCCCACCCGCATCGGTGGCGCCGCAGCCCCTGACGACCTGGCTGAGGGGCACCGCACGCGGGTCTAGCTCGTCACCAGCGACGATGCCCAGGCTCGTCGCGGTGGTGGGGTGTGGCACCACCACCACCCGACGCGCGTCGCCTCCGCTGCTGACGATGTCGGCTTCCAGGACCGCTTGCTGGGTCAGCTGGCGCAGCTGATCGGTGCTGAGCTGGCCCGGACCGCCGACACCGACGAGTCAGACCCGGCCAGCGCGCCGAAGCGCACCGTGGAGCGCCGCAGCCGCCAGGGCCCAGCGCCTCACCCCGCAGAGCAGGAGCACCATCCGTCACCGGACGCCGTGAGGTCTTCGGGGCGCCTCACCGGCCGATGGCGCTGGTCGTCGCCGTAGAGGCTCCTTGGGCGGCCGGCCGGCCGGCCGGCCGGTCGGTGGGTCACAGGTTGGTCTGGGCTTCGAGGAAGTCGGGGTAGCGGCCGCCGTGCACCTCGATCGTGGTGGACAGCTCATCGAGCACGGTGAGCTCGGTCTCGGTGAGGGAGACGTCGGCGGCGGCCAGGTTCTCCTTCAGCCGGTGGGCCTTGGTGGTGCCGGGGATGGGGACGATCCACGGGTGCTGGGCCATCAGCCAGGCCAGCGCGATCTGCCCGGGGGTGACGTCCTTGGCGGCGGCGATCTGCTTGACCCGGTCCACCAGGGCGAGGTTGTGCTGCAGCGCCTCGCGGGCGAAGCGGGGGATCTGGGCGCGCAGGTCACCCTCGGCGAAGGTCGTGGTGGTGTCCACGGTGCCGGTCAAGAACCCCTTGCCGAGCGGGGAGAACGGCACGAACCCGATGCCGAGCTCAGCGCAGGTGGGCAGCACGTCGGTGTCGGGGCGGCGCCACCACAGGTTGTACTCGGACTGAACAGCGGTGACCGGTTGGACGGCGTGGGCGCGGCGGATGGTGTCAGCGGAGGCCTCCGACAGGCCGTACCGGCGGACCTTGCCGGCCTCGACCAGGTCCTTCACCGCGCCGGCCATCTCCTCGATCGGCACGTCGGGGTTGACGCGGTGCTGGTAGTACAGGTCGATCGTGCCCAGCCCGAGGCGGCGCAGGGACCCTTCGACCGCGCCGGCGATCTGGTCGGGCCCGAGCATCCTGCCCTGGGGTGTGCGGGTCTGAGGGTCGATGTCCTGGGCGAACTTGGTGGCGATGGTGATGTGGTCGGCGTGCGGGGCGAGGGCCTGGCCGACGAGCTCCTCATTGGCGTGGGGGCCGTAGATCTCGGCGGTGTCGAAGAAGGTGACACCGAGGTCGACCGCTTGGTGCAGCAGCTCGACCATGTCGGCCCGGTCGGGTCGGCCGCTGTAGCCGCCGGTCATGGTCATGCAGCCCAAGCCGATGGCCGAGACGGTCAGGTCGGCGCCGAGAGTGCGGTGATGCATGTGCTTCTCCTCGATGTGGGGGGTGGACGTGGTGGTCGGGTCGCTCGTCGGTCTTGGTCAGGAGCTGCGTGTCGGAAGGTGCGTGCGCGGAGATGCTCGTCAAGAGGTAGTGCGGGCTCGGATGCGAAGGCTGCTGAGGGCGGCCAGCAGCACAGCGGCGGCGGCGATGCCCAAGCTGAGCTGCACCCCGGTGAGGGCGCCGTCCGGGTCGGCGATGAGGGCACCGAACACGGCGATCGCGACCGCACCGCCGACCTGGCGGAAGGTGTTGAACACCGCACTGGCGGTGCCGGCCTGCTGGGCCGGGACGCCTTCCAGGACGACCCCGGTCACCGAGGGCATCGCCAGCGCCCCGCCAGCACCGATCGGGATGATGCACGCTGCCACCACCAGGGGGCTGCCCAGCGGTGCGGTCAGCACCAACGCGACTAGGCCGGCGGCCATCGCGGTCAGGCCGGCGACCACGGGCAGTCGCGCGCCGAGGCGGTTGGTGACCGGTCCGGAGGCCAGGTTGGCGGCGATCGCGAACAGCGCCGAGGGCAGGAACACCAGCCCCGCGCGCAGCGCGGACAGGCCGAGCTGCTGTTGCAGGAACAAGCTGACCACGAACACGTTGCCGTAGTTGGCGACCATGAATGCGAACCCGACCGGCAGCGCGAGCCGGACCCCGCGCGCTCTGAACAGGTCCAGCGGCATCATCGGGTGGCGTCCACGGGACTGCAGGACCACGAATCCGACGAGGGCCACCACTGCGGTCGCGGAGGCGGCGACGACCTCGGGTGCAGCGAAGCCGGCGTGACCGCCGGTGATGAGTGCGTACACCAGCGTCGACAGGCCGATGACCGCCAGCGCCTGGCCGGCCCAGTCGAAGGGGCTCGGGCGGGTCGGGGAGGTGGCGACCACGGTCAGCAGGAGCAGCATGACGGCGCAGGCCGGCAGGTTGATCGCGAACACCCACCGCCAGTCGACCGTGGTGAGCAGCCCGCCCAGGGGCTGGCCGACCAGACCGGCCACGGCGCCGCCGACGGCCCACACCCCCAGGGCACTGGCTCGCCGGGCCGGGTCGGGGAAGGCCTCGCGGACCAGTGACATCGAGGCGGGCAACACGATCGCCGCGCCAGCGCCTTGCGCGCAGCGGGCCGCGACCAGCCAGGTGCTGGTCGGGGCGAGCCCGCACGCCGCCGAGATCACCGCGAAGATCGCTATGCCCAGCGTCAGGGCGCGTTTGGCGCCGATCCGGTCTGACAGGTTGCCGGCGAACAGCAGCAGCGCCGCGAACAGCAGCGTGTACCCGTCGATGACCCACTGCTGGGTGACCGTGCCGCCACCGAGCTCGGCCTGGATCTGGGCCAGGGCCACGTTCACGATGGAGATGTCCAGCGTGATGAGGAAGAACCCCAGCGAGGCGGCGGTGATCACGACCCGTGCGTGCGGGCCGTCGATGGAGGCTCCCGTGGTAAAGGCCGACCGGTCGTCGGTGCTGGCTGACATCACGTCCTGCTCCGTTACGACCTCGAGTAAGCGGAGAAACTTACTCCGGATGGCGCGAGCGTAGCACTGGATCCGGAGTCTGATCCTCCGCATCAAGTACGGTGGGCGGATGGCGCAGGCGGAAGCGATGAGGCAGCCGCGGGCGCTGCGGCGGGACGCCGCACTGAACCGGGACAGGCTGCTGGCCGCCGCCCGCGAGCTGTTCGCCGAACAGGGCTTCGAGGTGACCCTCGATGAGATCGCGCGTCACGCCGGCGTCGGCGTCGCCACCGCCTACCGCCGGTTCGCCAACAAGGGCGAGGTGCTCGACGCGCTCTTCGCCGAGCAGACCGTCGAGGTCGCCGCAGCCGCCGACGCCGGCCTGGCAGATTCCGACCCGTGGCGCGGTCTGGTGACTTACCTCGAGACGTCGCTGGCCCTGCAGCTGCGCGACAAAGCCCTGGCGCAGATCGTCAGCGGTGACCGGATCGGCCTGGACCAGCACGACTGGAACCGGCAGGTGATGGCGCCCAAGAACCGCGCACTCGTCGCCCGCGCCCACCAGGCCGGCACCCTGCGCGGCGACGTCACCGGGACCGACCTGACCTTCATCCAGGTCGGCCTGAACGCCATCATGGCCCGCTCCCGCGAGGCGCACCCCGACCTGTACCGCCGCTACCTGCACCTCGTGCTTGACGGCCTTCGCGCCGAGCCCGGCGTCCCGACACCGCTACCCGTCGATGCCTTGACCAGCGACCAGACCCACGCCGTCATGGGTCCCACGACCGCGAAACCGAGTACGACCCGAGACTGACCGCTCGGCGTCGCTCAGCACAGCTCGGTGCGCTGGAGGGGAGTCAGCGGCACGCGCCGTCCATCTCGCACAGGACCGCTCACCGGCCGCCTCAGGCACGTCGCGGCCCCCTGACGCTCGGAGCCGCCACCCGTCGCAGAAGGGATCGTTGACCGGGCAGCACGCCACGGCCGACGGCTACCGGGTCAGCGCCGACGCGCGTCGTGCCCAGCGGTCCCGTCGAGAAGCTGCTGCGGTGGGGCAGCTGGCAGCCGGCAGCCGGCAGCCGGCAGCCGGCAGCCGTCCGATCGGTCGAGGCGTGGTCGCTGGACCATCAAGGACGGCCCAGCTCGCACCGATCCAAGGGCATGAGGATCTCGGCGTGGGACGAAGGCGCCTCCGGCTCCACTCGTCCAGGTGTCGACCTGCGACAGGTGTCCTCACAGCAGTTCCGCCGAGCGGGCGCGCTGTGGGACTCCCTGGTCGCCCGCACCGGACAGCCGGCCGCGACCGGCCTGGTGCTGCTGCTGCTCACCGGAGCCATCGTGACCCTCACCTCCCCCTTCCACATGCTCACCGGTGGACAGGCCCACCAGACCAGGCTCCTGGGCGGGGTGATGACAGCCGTGGTGCTGGTGTGCACGGTGCTGCCCTGGCGGCGCTGGCCCGACCACGCCGCCATGGTCTTCCCCGTCGTGACCCTGCTCGGGCTGTCAGCGCTGAGCGCTGCCGCGACCGGCTTGGGTGCTGCCTACATCGGCATCTTCGTGCTCGCCTTCGTCTACGTGGGCCTGTTCCTGCCGGTGCACAGCTGCTGGCTGCTGCTGCCTGTGGCCGTCGTGCTGTACGGACCGACGATGGGGGGCTGGACCCGCGAGATCGTCCTGCGGCTCGTGGTGGTCGCACTGGTGTGGCTGCTGACCGCCGAAGTCCTCGCGGCACTGATCGCCAGGCACCGCGCGGCCCTGGACGCGCTGCACGCGGCCTCGCGCACCGACCTGCTGACCCGTCTGGAGAACCGGCGCGCCCTGCAGGACCACCTGCAGGCGACACCGGCAGGCACCGTGTTCGTCGTGTGCGACCTCGACCACTTCAAGCGCGTCAACGACACCCGTGGTCATGCTCACGGCGACCGGGTCCTGGCCGAGTTCGCCCGCGTGCTGCGCCAGTCGACCCGCCAGGGCGACCACGCGGTCCGCTACGGCGGGGAGGAGTTCCTCTGGGTGCTGCAGGCCGATGCGAGCCACGTCCCGCGCCTGCTGGCCGGGTTGCACCAGGCCTGGTCGCTGTCCCAGGCCCGCATCACCTTCTCCTGCGGCTGGGCGGTGCACAACGACCAGCGCAGTGTCCAGGCCACGCTCGCCGCCGCCGACAGCGCCTTGTACGAGGCCAAGCGCACCGGACGGGATCGCGACGTGGCCGAGGCGATGACCAGCACTCCGAGCCGGTGATGCTGCAGGACCGCGCATCACGCAGGTGATCGCGCAGCGACGACGCTGTGCGTCTCACCTGGGAACCCTGTGCGGTGGCCAGCGACGCGGCGCGGCAGCGCCTGTTGCAGAGTCGGCAGGTCTTAGAGCGCCGTGCCGGAATTGGCAGTCAGCGTCCTGCTGATCTAATGACGACCAGTTTTTACGGCTGCTTCGCTGATGATGGTCAGAGGGTGCGAGCCGCAGCGGATCACTCATCAGCGAAGCTGATGATCACCCGCCGGTCGGCGGTGTGCCTGTCTATGACCGCCGAGATTCTTGCCGGGCGCCGCGAGGTCGCCTTTGCACGTCAGCCACGACACTCCAACCGTCCCCGGTCTGACCGCGACGTTGATGCTCAGAGCGGCCGCGGAGTCCGGCTGGTCGACCGACTTGCGCCGCTCGGGGCCGAACGGGACGAGCGGGCAGATGGTGCGGTGTGGCTGCTCACCCGAAGCCGAGGTGAGCCCCGCCCCCGGCTGCACGAGCCCGAGGGATCCGATGTCTCATGACCGAGGACTGGCGCGGTGAGCCTCCGCCCCGGAGGTCGTGCGGCGGTCACGGCCGTGCTCCCCGTGCCAGTCCAACACCATCAACGTCGCATCATCGGCCAGCTCACCGCCGCTGGCGGAGATGACCTCATCGGCCAGCGCGCGGGTCGCTTCCCGCGGGTGCAGGTGCCTGGTCGCCAAGATCCCGGCGGGCAGGTCGACCGTCTCAGCGTTGCGCTCCAGCATCCCGTCGGTGACGAACACGACCCGGTCCCCGGGGTGCAGGTCCACCACGGTCAGCCCGTGCTCCAGCCCTGAGAAGAGCCCCAGGGGCAGGCCCGCAGCCAGCCGGACCTGCTCGACCCGGCCTGCGCGCGCCAGGTAGGGCTGCGCGTGACCGGCGTTGAGCAGGCTCAGCCGACCGGTGGGCAGGTCGACCCTGCCCATCACCCCGGTGACGAAGCCCTCCTGATTCTGGCTGCTCAGGTGCTCGTGCAGCGCAGCGTTCGCCGCGACCGCCTGCTCTGCCAGCGAGGCACCTCGGCGGCGGTGGTTGCGCAGGGCCCCCAGGCACAGCGTCGCCAGCAGGGCGCTGGCCACGCCGTGGCCCATGGCGTCGGTCATCGACAGGTGCAGCTCATCGCGGGCCAGGACGTAGTCGAAGGTGTCCCCGGCGATGCTGGCCGCTGGCTCCAACCACGCCGACAGGGTGAAGGCGCCTGCCTCGCAGGTGAGCGCCGGCGGCAGCAGGCGGCGTTGGATCTCCGCGGACAGGGAGAAGGGCAGGCTGCGCTGGCCCCACTCGTACAGGTCGGTGTGCCGGCGGCTGGCGATCAGCACGTAGGCCAGCACGAAGGCCGTGCGGGCCACCTCGGCCTGCTGGGAAGCGCTGGGCTGGGTAGGCATGGTGAGCTCCACCAGCCCGATCGCCTCGCCGCGTTCGGTGACCGGCGCCAGCACCACCCACCCCTTGCCGCCAGCGTTGACGACCTGCACCTGTTGTGAGCGGATCGCTTGCTCCGCCGGGCCACCGTCGAAGGGCACCACCGTCGCGGACTCCTCCCCGTGCAGGCGCTCGGCGCCGACGTGCTCCCGGTCGTGCCTCGAGGCGCCGCCCGCTGAGTCGGGGGTGAGGGGGAGGTGGGTCAGGCGCACGAGCGCGCGCCCTGACAGGTCGGCGATGAGGAAGGAGACCGCCGTGGCGCCCAGCGCCCTGCCCAGCTCACGTGTGACGGCTTGGACCGCCTCCACGGGGGAGGCGTCCTGCGCGGCGTCGAGCACCTCACGCAGCGCCTGGCCAGTGTTCACCACGCAAGCCTAGGGAGCGCTGAGCAGCGAAGACAGGCGGTGTGCGTCCAGAGGGGGAAGCGGTATCAGCGCTCCGGGCGCAGGCGTCGGCGTGCCACTGCCTCCTGGTCTGGTTGGACGGGAGGCCACCCCGCCTGAGTGGTGGTGGCACGGCGGGGTAAGTAGTAGGGACCGCTTGGTGTTCTGTAGCAACCACGCGCGCTGACGAACAGTTGAGGGAGCATCTGATCTGCATGGGCGACCAGAGCCTCCACGTCCTGCTGGAGCGTCAGGCTGATGCTCTGGTGCTGACGGTCGTGGGTGAGGTCGACCTGTACAGCGTGCCGGTGCTGTCCGCGGCTGCCCTTGACGCCTTGCAGACATTGCAGCAGGCCGGGTCGCAAGGGCGCGATGAAGACCGGCCGTGCCTGGTGCTGGACCTGGAAGCGGTGTCGTTCATGGACTCCGCTGGTTTAGGGGTCTTGGTCGGTGTCCTTCGTCGAGCCAAGCAACAAGGAGTGACCTTCAGTCTGGTCGCCCCGCAGGCAGCGGTGATGAGCCTGCTCCACATCACCGGCCTAACTGGGGTGATGCCCATCTGGGACGACGTTGCGGCGGCGATGGCGCACTGCCAGCGGAAGGCGTGACTCAGCTGGCTGCAACCGTCGTCGCAGTGCGCCGCACCAGCCGGCAAGCCCTTAAGTGACAGGCGACCGGTCAGCGGTACGCTGACGATCCCCGACCGGTGAGCGGCACGCTGACGATCCTCAGATGCGACGGCCGGCATCAGCTAGGGAGAGCGCGCCGACAGCGCACCGGTACTGGTGACCGCCTGTCGGCTTCAGCGTGTGCTCAGGGCCACAGGTACGGGCTCGACCGTCGTCGTCGTCCCGTCCTGCCACACCACCAGGCCAGATCGCCCTGGACGCCGGGCCAGCCACGCGGCCGCCTCCAGGCCCTGGGCGTAGGCGGCCGTGGCGTCGACGTCAGCGGTGGTGAGCGTCCCGGCGACCACGGTCACTGAGGCGACGCCCTGCGGCGCCAGCCCGGTGCGCGCGTCGAGGAGGTGCTGCCCGCGGTGCGCCGTCCCGGAGGTGGCCACCGCCCCGGAGAACACCGGCACGACGGCGACGACGCGCGTCGGGTCGCGCGGGTCCTCCACGCCCACGCGCCAGGGGTCGGCATCGGGGTCCGTGGTCAGGCAGGTCATGTCGCCGCCGGCAGACAGGCAGTGGTCGGTCTCCGGGAGTGCGCGCAGCGCTGCGGCGGCGCGCTGGACGGCCCACCCCTTGACCACCCCGCTGGGGTCCAGGCGCCGTCGCCCGTCGGGTCCGGGCAGATGGACGCTGAACGCGCCGCCGGAGTCGCGTTCGGCCTGCTCGCCGATGGCGAGCACCTCCGCGACCTCTGGGGGGCAGGCGTCCAGGCTCACCTCGCCGCGACCAAGGCGGCTGACCCAGGAGTCCTCCCGGTAGGTGCTGAAGACGGTGTCGGCCCAGCGCAGCTGGTCCATGACGGCGCGCCACGCGTCCTGGGCGAGGGCGTCGTGGTTGTGCCGGCCGCGCAGAGCGAGGCTGATCGGCATGCCCATCACGTGCTCGACGTAGCGCGCCAGGTGGGTGCTCACGCCAGGCCCGCCTGGTCCAGGGCGCTCTGCAGGGAGGTGGTGTAGCCGTCGCTGGTGTATGTGGCGCCGCTGACCATGTCGATCTGGGCGCTCTGCGCCGACAGCGTCTCCTGCACCAGGATCGGCAGCGCCCGGGCGTTGATCTCCTGGTCCCTGCCGTTGGAGTCGGGGTACTGCACGACGTCGACGGCGGTGACCTTCCCGCCGCTGACGGTCAGTTGCACCTGCACCGGGCCCCACCGCGTCTGGGCGGCCTCGCCGGTGACCGTGGTGCTGGACGCGCTGGAGCTCGTGCTGCTCGAGGCGGTGCCCGAGGAGCTGCTGGAGGAGTCGGAGGCGCTGTTCGACCCCGCGCTGGAGGAGGTCCCGTCGTTCCCGGACGCCGTGGTGCTGCTGTCGCTCGATGAGGTGGTCCCGCTGCTGGCAGAGGTCCCGGCGCCGGAGGTGCCTGTGGTGGAGGTTCCCGGGGTTCCTGTCGCTGCGCTGGCCTCGGTCGCGCTGGTGGAGGTGTGGTAGCCGAACAGCAGCACCAGGGCGCTGAGCGAGCTCATGCCCCAGATCACGTTGCGGCGGGTCGCGCTGTTCTTGGTCGTCTGGTCACTCATCGTCATCACCATCCGAAGCTCTCGACGTGCAGGTTCTCGGCGGGCAGGCCCGCCGCGGTCAGCGATCGGGCCACGTCGCGCGCCCACGGCTCGGGGCCGCAGACGTACACGTCGCGCTCGGCGACGTCGGGCAGCCAGTGCCGCACGGCGGTGACGTCGTCGACGTCGCCCATCCCGTCCCCGAGCCAGGAGCCCTCGGCTCGGCGGCGCCCGGGCAGCCACATCACCTGCAGGCCGCGCTCGACGGACAGGCGGCGCAGCTCGGCCTCGAACAGCGGCTGGCCGGTAAAGCGGTGGATCAGCCCGACCTCCCCGGGGGCGTACGGCAGCGCCTCGGCCAGCGCCCGCAGCGGAGTCACCCCGACCCCAGCGCCGATGAGGGCGACCTTGCGGCGGGTACGGGCGCGGGGGCTGAGCCGTCCATAGGGCCCCTCCACGAGCACCCGGGTGCCTGGCCGGAGGCGTCGCAGAGCGCTGCTGCCGTCGCCGACCTCCTTGACCGTGATGCGCAGGCTGCGTCCGTCGGGCGCCGCGGACAAGGAGTACGGGTGCCCGCGGGTCCACCCGGCCCCGGACAGGAAGCGGAAGGTGAAGAACTGCCCAGCCTCGGCAGTCATGCGCGCGGAACGACCGGAGGACATGTGCACCGAGACGACGCCGTCGCCCTCCTCGACCACGCCGCTGACCCGCAGGCGGTAGCGGGCGCTGCGCCAGAGCGGCAGCACGACGCGCCAGGTGAGCACGCTGAGGGCGCAGGCGATCCACAGCCCCCACCAGAAGGCGGTGCGGGCGGTGGAGGCCAGGAAGTCCTGACCGGTCCACAGCTGGTGGGGCAGGGCGAGCCCGACGCCGGCGTAGGCGTACAGGTGCATCAGGTGCCAGGACTCATAGCGCAGCCGCCGGCGGGCGGCCTTGATGCTGGTGACGACCACCATGACCAGGCACGCCGTGCCGGCCGCGGCCAGCAGCATGCCCGGGTAGTCGACCGTGAGGTTCCACAGCTCCCCGGGCGTGGCCGCCAGGTCACCGGCGGCGTAGCCCCAGGTGATGAGGCCGATGTGGGCGAGCATCGCGGTGAAGGAGGTGAAGCCGACCAGGCGGTGCGTGCGGGCGAGCCGCTCCTGGCCGAAGGCCTTCTCCACCACGGGGACGCGAGCCATGAGCAGCACCTGGAAGAGCAGCAGGTCCGAGGCCAGCAGCCCGGTCAGCCGTCCGGTCGAGGTCAGCCCGGAGGCCCAGCCGGTCAGGTCCTGCACGCCGCCGCCAGTGACCCACCAGTAGGTGACCAGCAGCAGGCTGGCCCACACGGTCACCAGCACCGACAGGCGGACGCCGGCGTCCCAGCGGGCGCGGCGACCGAGGTCAGCGGAGGTGTCTGGGGACGATGCGTCCGTAGGGGCGGGCACGGAGCGGTCAGCCAGTGCGGTCATGCCGTCCTCCCGGTGCCGAAGCGCTGCGCCCCGGTGTTCGTCGTGCTGCTCATCGGTCCTCCACGGTCGTCGTCCAGGAGATGTTCGGACGCGGGGTTCAGGTGGACCTGTGGGCTTGCGCTCAACGACCTCTCAACGCCAGCGGGGTGCCAGCAGAAAGCCGGCTGCGCGTCGCCTGTGCGCGACCAGCCGCTCGACCAACCGCACGACCAACCGCACGACCGGCCACGCCCGTCCGCTCCGGTGCGTCCGAGGAGCAAGAAGGCCCGGGGTCTCCACGTCCGTCCGTGGAGGCCCCGGGCCGTCAACGCGATGTACCGGTCAGGCCGAGGCGCCGGAGTAGCTGCTCTGCTGGGCGCCCGAGCTGGCCGAGGGGCTCTGCGTGGAGCTGCTGCTGGCGCCGTCCTCTGAGCCGCGTCCGCCGCCCTGTCCACCGGGGCCACCGCCGTGACCACCGCGGCCGCCAGGACCACCCTGACCACCGGTGCGCTCGGTGATGGTCGCCAGGTCGGCGCTGACGTCGTAGTGGACGTCGGCACCGTCCTTGGTGCCGTTGACGTCGTAGGACCCGTCGGGGTCCTTCTGCACGTCGGTGACCGTCACGGCGGAGTCCTTCGCCGTCACCGCCGCTGACACCTTCGTGGCCTCATCCCCGGTCACGGGGGTGTCATCGCCGCCCTGTCCGCCATGGCCGCCGCCCTTGCCGCCACTACCGCCGGGGCCGCCGGTGCGCTCGGTGATGGTCGCCAGGTCGGCGCTGACGTCGTAGTGGACGTCCGCGCCGTCCTTGGTGCTGTTGACGTCGTAGGACCCGTCGGGGTCCTTCTGCACGTCGGTGACCGTCACGGCGGAGTCCTTCGCCGTCACAGCCGCCGACACCTTCGTGGCCTCATCCCCGGTCACGGGGGTGTGGTCGTGGGGTGCGCGGTCACCGCCCTTGCCCGTGGGCGCCGACGACGAGGAGGACGACGAGGACGACCCGGCCGACGGGGTCTGCTCGCCGGCAGCGCTGGCCAGCGAGGCGCCACCGACGACGAGCAGACCGGTCACAGCTGCAGCCGCCACACCGGTGGCGACCTTCTTGGGGGTGCTCAGGGGCACGGTATTCCCTTCCGTCGCGGGCCGACGACGACGCCGGCGGGGTCCGCTGCGCCCATGAGAGCCCGCGACCCTGGAGCAGCACTGGTCGCAACCTCTCCCCGACCTCTCAAGCCAGACCCAGCCAGGTGTCACCTCTTCGTCACAGCGACGCCGCGGCCGGTGCGGGCAGCCTCAGACGGAACACCGCGCCCTGGGCCGCGGGCAGGAGCAGCAGGTCCCCGCCGTGGGCGACGGCGATGCCGCGGGCGATGGCCAGCCCCAGGCCGCTGCCCCCGGTGGAGCCGACGGTGGTGCGCGCGGAGTCCGCGCGGGTGAATCGTTCGAAGACCCGTTCGCGCAGGTCGGCGGGTACGCCGGGGCCGTCGTCGGCGATGTCCAGCTCCACCCACCCCCGCCCCTCGACCGCCACCTCGCGCACGGTCATCGTCACCGTGGTGCCCGCGGGGGTGTGGCGTCGGGCGTTGGTCAGCAGCCCCGCCACCACCTGGTGCAGGCGCTGGGCATCGCCGTCGACGTCGACGGGCTCCTCCGGCAGGTCGGCCTCCCAGGCGTGGTCCGGGCCGGCGGCGCGGGCGTCGACCAGCTCCTCCAGCACCAGCTGGCTCAGCGGAACCGGCTCGCTGGCCAGCGGCCGTCCCGCGTCCAGGTGCGCCAGCAGCAGCAGGTCCTCCACCAGGTGCCCCATCCGATCACTTGCCACCGCGATGCGCTCCAGGGAAGGCCGCACCCCGTCAGCCCGCCCGCTGCGCAGGGCCTGCTCGGTGTGGGCTTGCACCACCGCCAGCGGGGTGCGCAGCTCGTGGCTGGCATCCGCCATGAAGCGCCGACGCCGCTCCTCCTCCGCGTCGCGGACCTGCAGCGCGGCGCGCACGTGGTCGACCATCGCGTCCACCGCGCCGCTGACCCGGCTCACCTCCGCGGTCGACCCCCTTGCCGACCCCGGTGAGGTCACCGGGCCCGGCAGGCCGCCCGCCGAGCCCGCCAGCGGCAGCTCGGTGATGCGCAGCGCCGTCGTTGTGACGTCCTGCAGCGGTCGCAGCCCGCGCCGGACCACCAGCGCTGTCATCACGCCGCCTGCAGCCGCGGCCAGCAGCCCGAGAGCGAGTTCTCCCAGCACCACCCGGCGCAGCACCGCGCCGACGGTGGCCAACGGCAGCCCAGTCACCTGGGTGGCGCCGTCGTCGGTCACGGCCCGGACCCGGTAGTCACCCAGGGCTCCCAGGTCCACGCTGGCGGGGTCGCTGCCCGGGCGGACCGCCGCCAGGGCAGCGGCGGAGGCGGCGTCGAGGTCGACCGTCGTCGTCGCCCCGTCTCGGCCCACCACCGAGGCCTGCACGACCTGCCCGCCGGACAGGATCACGCCCAGCGTCCCGACGCTCTGCCCGCGGCCCAGGCCGCGGTCAGGATCCACAGCACTGGGCCGCCCGCTGCCGCCCGCGCCACCACCGTGAGGACCGTTGTCGCCCGCGTCGCCGGTGCCGCGGCGGTCGACCTCGGCGGAGTAGCGCCCTCCGGCGTCGGCCAGCTGGGAGTCCAGCTGGGAGAGCAGGGAGGCGCGCAGCACCAGCGCCGTCGTCATCCCGGTCACCCCGGTGACCAGGAGGACCAGGACGACGAGCGCCGCGGTGAGGCGGCCTTGCAGCGTGGGCTGTCGCCGCCTGGAGGGCACGTGAGGGGCCCTCATGCGGGTGTCCGCAGCACGTAGCCGACACCGCGCACGGTGTGGATGAGCGGGGTGCGTCCGGCGTCGACCTTGCGTCGCAGGTAGCTGATGTACAGCTCCACCACGTGGGCGTCGCGGCCCAGGTCCTGCTGCCAGACCTCGGCGAGGATCGTCTGCTTGGACAGCACCTTGCGCGGGGTGCGTGCCAGCAGCCGGAGCAGCTCGAACTCCGTGGCGGTCAGCTCGATGCGGTCGGGCCCGCGGTGCACCTCGCGGGTGTCCTCGTCCAGGCGCAGGTCCTCGAAGACCAGCTGGCGCCCCGGTGCAGCGCCCGCCGTAGCGGCCGGGCTGGAGGTGCGACGCAGCAGGCCACGCAGGCGCACCACCACCTCCTCCAGGTGGAAGGGCTTGGTGAGGTAGTCGTCCCCACCCAGTCGGATGCCGGTGACCCGGTCCTCCAGGGCCGACCTAGCCGTCAGGAACAGCACGGCCACCGCGGGGTCGGCCCGCCGCAACCGCTCGAGGACGGCGAAGCCGTCCAGGTCGGGCAGCATCACGTCAAGGACGACGGCGTCTGGCGCGAAGGCTTCCGCCTCGCGCACCGCGGCGCTGCCGGAGTGGGCGACGCGGCACTCGAAGCCCTCACCGCGCAGCACCGTGGACAGCACGTCGGCCAGGTCCGGCTCGTCATCGACCACCAGGACCCGCACCGAGGTGCCGTCGGGGCGCAGCGGCGTCTCACCGCGTGGGATGGGGGCGGCGGTCTGCGGCGGGGTGCCCGGTCGGTCCACGGCCACAGCATCCTGCGTCTCGCTGTGGGGGCAGCAGCCATGTCCGACGCAAGACTGTGCCTCGGTGCAGGTCTCGATGACGACCGCTCACCGAACGTCCGTCTCAAGGCCCGATGCGCCGCCTCGAACCTCGTGGCCCGGCCGCAGCGAGACCACCTGACGCTCTGCTACGTCACCGTCGGCTGTTTCGCTGCTTGGGATTTCGGGGACCGGGCCCTTGTCTCATTTGCCCTGTGCGATGAACGGTCCGGTCAGGGGGCGCCCTACGAGACGCGGAGCGGGCGCCGCGCCCCGGCCACGCTGAAAGCAGCGGGGGGAGGCGGAGCAAGATATACGGAGTGGTGACCACTCCGGTTGCCTGCGACAGCCCGACCGGCGCGGTCGGGTGGCGGACGGGGGACGAGGCCGTGAGGCCGAGCGGTCGGTGGCACGGCCGGTCGTCGCCCGGGGCGTCCGCCCGCGCCGCTCTACGGACAGCGGACTGCTGCCCCCCTCGGGAGGTGCTCGGTGCTCCTCGTGGCGCCGGGAGATGACGAAGCGCGTCGTGTCCGGTTGCGCTGCAGGCTTTGATGGCCGCCTTCCAGGTGACCCGGAGAGCGGTGGGCCTGGTGTCTGCTCGGACGCCTCCGACGAGCGAGAGGGCAACCGGTGTCCACTGCCATGTGTGATCAGGCGGCTGTTCGACGCACGCCTCACCGTTCAGGAAGGCGGAGCTCATGCCAATAGACCAGGGGTGCTCAAGCCTGGGGCCGCAGGCGACTGCGGACATCGATGAGTGACTACCTCTTGACGCGAGAAGTGGCTGAACTGCTCCGCGCCCCAGAGTCGACGGTGAGGTATTGGCGCCACATCGGCACGGGGCCGCCGAGCGCCAAGGTCGGCCGGCGGGTCCTCTACCGCCGGGAAGCGGTGCTCGCCTGGCTCCTTGTTCAAGAGGAGGTGGCGAGCCCACCGGGGCGTCTGGAACGGACACCGCTCGGCCTCTCAGTCGCACCTCGCAGAGGTGCTCGTGGCCGCCCTGCAGGCGGTCTGCACACAGCCGACTGACAACCCGTTCGCTGTCCACAGAATCGACAGCGGTCGCTGCTTTCGAGAGGGCTGGGCTTGAGGCTAGGGGCATGTCCTCTCTCTCACTCGAATGGCGGTTGGTGGAGCGCGATGCATCTGTTGCGGCGAGGCGCGAATCGGCGTCAGCGTTGCCCTGGCAGCCAACTTCTCGATCGACAACGGACGCGCACATTGCGCTGACGCCGAACCTGGCCAGGTCGCCTCGGCTCACCACCGCTCAAGGCTGAGCATGGCGAGCATCGCGAAGAGACCGGACGGCACATGGCGTGCGCGTTACCGCGACGAGCACGGCAAGGAGCACTCGCGACACTTCTCGCGTCAGGTCGACGCCAAGCGCTGGCTCGACGAGGTCACGACCCAGGTGATGACGGGTGCGTACGTCGACCCGGCCAAGGGCCGGGTCACGCTCGCTGCCTTCTACGCCGAGTGGGCAGAGCGGCAAGACTGGGCGTCGGGAACGCGGAGGGCCATGGACCTCGCCATGACCGACTGCACGTTCACCACGGTCCAGCTGTCGCGCGTCCGGCTGTCGCACGCGGAGCAGTGGGTCAAGTCGATGTCGTCGCGAGGACTCATGCCGGGGACCGTGCGCACGCGAGTCAACAATGTTCACAGCGTCGTGCGCGCTGCCATGAGAGACAGGCATCTCGCGCTGGATCCGATGCAGAACCTCAAGCTGCCGCGACGCCGCCGGGCCGAGGTGGCCATGCGGCTGCCCGAGCCGGAGGAGGTCGCAGCGATCCTCTCCGCGGCGGACCCGATGACTCGGGTCATGGTGCTGCTTGCCGCGTTCGCGGGGCTTCGAGCCGGCGAGCTCTACGGGCTGCAGGTGGGAGACGTTGACTTCCTCAAGCGCGTGATCAAGATCCGGAGGCAGTTGCAGCGCGTCAACGGCGGAGGCGTTGAGGAGTCCCCTCCCAAGTTCGGCTCCGAGCGAGACGTCTACGTGCCGGAAGAGCTGCTCGCTGAAGTCGCCGCCTACGTGTCCGCCCACCGACGCGGTGACCGCCCCGCTCGGTGGGTGCTCGTGGCGCCTGGAGGAGAGCCGCTCCACGCGAACACGGGAGGGCACCGCTGGAGGCGCGCCTGCGCCGTAGCGGGCGTCACCGGCCTGAGGCTGCACGACCTCAGGCACTTCTTCGCCAGCGGTCTCATCGCCCAGGGCATCGACGTGGTCGCGGTCCAGCGCGCCCTGGGGCATCAGAGCGCCAAGGTCACTCTGGATACGTACAGTCACCTCTGGCCGAGCGCCGAGGACCGGACCCGTGCGGCCGCCAAGGCCCTGCTCGACACTGTCCGCGAGGTGCCCGTTCACGCTCACGCGGACTCCCTGCGGACCAAGGGCTACAAGTAGCCTGCTGAGCACCGCCTCCAGGAGTTCCGCTTCAACGTCTGAGCCGGAGCGCACCCCGCCGGGCCGCGGGGGTGGCTCGGCATCGCCCGTGCGGGGGTGACCCCCACCTGCGGCGTTGCCGCTCCCAGGTCCGTGTGGTCACCTGATCCCACGATCCGAGGGGGGTCACCGATGGCCGATCAGCCGTCAGCACCGCAGGGACCGGGCAGCCGGGCGTCGTCCCAGGTCAGGGAGCCGGGACCGGAGCACCGCGCCGGAGGTCCGCAGGCCGCCGCAGCGGGGCGCCGCGGGCCGTCCCGCCGCGCCGTGATCGGCACCGGCGTCGGCGTGGTGGCGGCCGGCGGTCTCGCGTCCTGGCTGGCCCTGCGGACCGGGGAGGGCACGGACGCACCGGGCGGTGGCGGCACCGCCGCCCCCTCTGCGTCTCCGGAGGCGTCAACGCCCTTCGTGCCCCGCCAGTGGATCTCCGGCGCCTCGGGGGAGGGCGTGGCCGACGGCTCCTACGCCGCCGCCCGCGGCAGCGACGTCGCCGTCTCGGCCACCTGGTTCGACAACAACACGGCCATGCTCGAGCTGTACACGCTGCAGCCGGGCGAGGAGTTCGACGGCTGGGACAAGCCCCTGGACGTCTCCCTCGGCGCGATCGACATGGACGACGAGGGTGAGACCTGGGCCGAGGCGGCCGCGGGCGCCTACGACGACCGCTGGCGGGAGTCGCTCACGCGCCTGCGCGACATCTGGGGCGGTCGGCAGTCGACCTGCTACGTCAGGTTCGCGCACGAGATGAACGGGAACTGGTACCGCTGGAAGGTCGTCTCCGACGACGTCGACGACTTCAAGACGGCCTGGGGCCGCTACCGCGCCCTCCAGCAGGAGGTCTTCCCCGCCTCCAAGCTCGTGCTCTGCTTCAACCGCGAGTCGGTGCAGAGCGGTTACGACTGGCGCGACCTGTACCCCGGCGACGGCCAGGTGGACGTCATGGGCGTCGACTACTACAACCAGTTCCCGGCCATCGACACCGCCGAGGAGTGGGACGCCGCCATGGTGCTCGAGGACCCGTTCGGCGGTCCCAAGGGCCTGCAGGGGCACCTCGACTTCGCCAAGGAGGTCGGCCTGCCGCTGGCCGTCTCGGAGTGGTCCGGCAACGCCGACGAGGGCGACCACCCGGTCTTCGTGCAGAAGATGCACGAGTTCTTCTCCCGCAACGGTGGCACCGGTGCGGGCGAGGTCCTCTACGAGGTCCAGTTCAACGTGGACATGCAGGGCTCCGACGGCAAGTTCCTCATCATCAGCCCGCAGACGCGCATGCCGGAGTCCGAGAAGGCGTACACCAGCCTGCGCTGGGGGAACCCGACCGCCTGAGGGGTGTCCGCCTCAAGGCGGACGCCGGACGTCCCGATGACCCTCAGGACGGGTGCAGAGCGCGCCCGGTGTCGAGGGGGCACGGACGTGGCGAGGACGAGGTGGGCGGACCTCCGCCTGGGCACCAAGCTGAGCGCGCTGGTCGCGGTCGGGGGAGCTGCCACCCTGGCGATGGGGGGCCTCGCGGCCGTGGCGCTGGCGGACGTGGGCGCGAAGGTCGACCAGCTCGCCGCCAGCAACAGCGCCACCCAGCAGGCCCTGCGCGCCGACATGATGCACGACGCGGTGCGCGGCGACCTGCTCCGCATGGTCGTCTCCGCCGATCCCGGCGAGCGCACCGACGCGGCGCGGGA
Organism: Streptomyces sp. NP160; assembly: GCF_006335115.1. Taxonomy (GTDB): domain Bacteria; phylum Actinomycetota; class Actinomycetes; order Actinomycetales; family Quadrisphaeraceae; genus Quadrisphaera. Next base: position 11,497 of record NZ_VDMJ01000012.1, on the reverse strand, counting down.
GATGGCGGAGCACCAGGAGACCCTCACCGGGGCGCTGGCCGCCGTCCGCGCCGAGGACCTCGGCGACGGCGTCACCGCCGCGCTCGACCGCGTGCAGCCCGACGTCGACGCCTACCTGTCCGCGGCCGCCTCCGCCTCGCAGGTCGCCGTGCGCGACCCGCAGGCCGCCCTGGCCGGCTACGGCGACTTCCAGGAGGCGTTCTCCACCCTCGAGGACTCCATGCCCTCCGTCGGCGAGGCCGTCGAGGAGCGGGTCGCCGCCGCGAGGGCCGGTGTCGCCGCCGAACGCCGCTCCGCCGCGGTCTCGCTGAGCGCCACGGGCCTCGTCGGCCTGCTCGTGCTCGTCGTCCTCGGTCTCGCGGTGACGCGCTCCGTCACACGGCCCCTGCGACGGGTCACCGAGGTCGTCACCGCACTGGCCGAGGGCGACCTCACGAGCAGCTGCGACCTCCAGCGCCGCGACGAGCTGGGTGTCACCGCCGCCGCCCTGGACCGCGCGCTGGTGTCCCTGCGCCGGGTCCTGTCCGGTGTGGTGGCGCAGTCCGACGCCGTGGCCAGCGCCTCCGAGCAGCTGCGCGCCACCACGTCCCAGATCGCGGCCACCTCCGAGGAGACCAGCGCGCAGTCCCGCGCGGTGGCCGGGGCGGTGGAGGAGGTCTCAGCGGGCGTGCAGACCGTCGCCGCGGGCGCCGGCGAGATGGGCGACGCGATCCGGGAGATCGCCAGGTCCACCGAGGAGGCCACCCGCGTGGCCGGCACCGCTGTGGACGCCGCCACCACCGCCACGCAGACGGTGACGGGCCTGGGCGAGGCGAGCCGGGAGATCGGCGACGTCGTCAAGGTCATCACGAGCATCGCCGAGCAGACCAACCTGCTGGCGCTCAACGCCACCATCGAGGCCGCGCGCGCCGGGGAGGCCGGCAAGGGCTTCGCCGTGGTGGCCGCCGAGGTCAAGGAGCTGGCGCGCGAGACCGCGTCCGCCACCGAGGACGTCGCGCGCCGCGTGGAGACCATCCAGCAGGGCGCCTCCGGGGCCGCGGAGGCCATCGCCGGCATCTCCGGCGTCATCGCCGAGATCTCGGCGCACCAGAGCACCATCGCCGCGGCGGTGGAGGAGCAGACGGCGACCACCCAGGAGATGTCGCGCTCAGCCGGCGAGGCCGCGGGTGGTGCGAGCACGATCGCCGCGACCGCGTCCACGATGTCGGGCACGGCCGCGGCCACGAGCGACGCGCTCGGCGAGGCCCGGGCGGCCGTGGACGACCTGGCCGGGCGTGCCGCGGCGATGCGCCGCGAGGTGGCAGCCTTCCGGTTCTAGCGGTCGACGCCGTTCGCGGCAGGTCCGACGGCGCTCTCGCCCCGGTCAGGCGACGCGTCGGAACTGCACGTCGTCGGTCCACAGCGCGCGGACCGAGACGCTCTCGCCGGTGCGCGGCGAGTCGATGATCTTGCCGTCGCCGGCGTACATGGCCACGTGCCCGTAGCTGTTGAAGAGCACCAGGTCACCGACGCGCGGCTCGGAGACGGCGTAGCCCGCCGTGCGCATCGCGGCGGAGGTCCGGGGCAGGGCCACCCCGACCTTGGCGTAGGCGTACTGCACCAGGCCGGAGCAGTCGAAGCCGCTGGTGGGACTGGTGCCGCCGAACCGGTAGGCGAGCCCCACGTGCTTCTTGGCCTCGGCCACGGCGGTCTCGCCGGCGCTGGCCTCCCGGGGCGCGGGAGCCGCCGCCGCAGCGGGGGCCGGGGCGGCCGCGCCGCCGGTGGGCAGGGACAGGACCTGGCCGGGGTAGATGGTGGAGCTCCACGCCAGGCCGTTGGCGGCGAGCACCGCCTGGGTGCTGACCCCCGCCGCCCGCGCGATCTTCGAGACGGTGTCGCCCGCACGGACGGTCACCGAGCCGCCGCCCAGCGCGCCGTTGGCGGGCACCGGGGAGGCCGCCACCGACAGGTGCGCCGCCGCCTTCACCGCGGGGGTGCCGCTGTGCGAGGTCCCGGGGACGTGAGCGGACGCGGCGCCCGCCGTCGCGACGACGGGGACGGCCGCCAGCGCTCCGGTGGTGACCACGGCACGGGTCACGGCGCTGACGTCGACGAGGGGGCGCACCGGTGCGCGGTGCCGTGCAGTTCGAGCCACGGCTGCGACGCTAGGTGATCGTCTCGTCACCGTCTGGCGAATCGCAGATCCCCAGGAACTTCCCACCGGAGGGCACAGCGGACACCGAGCCCCGCCAGTGCCCCCGCCAGCGCCTCCGCCGGTCCGGAGCGGTCCGGAGCGGTCCAGGTGGGTGCGCTGTCCCCGAAGCGGCTCGTGGGCACGTCAGCGGCCCCTAGCCTGGGCGCCGTGACACCCGTCCTCGCGCTCGGCCCGTCGTGGCTGGACCCCGACACGCTGATCCGGACGCTGGGCTTCATCGGCATCCTCGCGATCGTCTTCGTGGAGTCCGGCCTGCTGGTCGGCTTCTTCCTCCCGGGCGACTCGCTGCTGTTCACCGCCGGTCTGCTCATCGCGACCGGCGTGCTGCACGTGCCGCTCTGGCTGGCCCTGGTGCTCGTCCCGCTGGCGGCGGTGCTGGGGGACCAGTGCGGCTACCTCATCGGGCGGCGGCTCGGGCCCGCGGTCTTCAAGCGTCAGGACGCGCGCTTCTTCAAGCCCCAGTACGTGGACGACGCGTTCGCCTTCTTCGAGAAGTACGGGGGGCGCGCGGTGCTGCTGGCCCGCTTCGTGCCCGTGGTGCGGACCTTCGTCCCCGTCGTCGCCGGTGTCGGGCGGATGGACTACCGCCACTTCGTCGCGTGGAACGTGGCCGGGGGCGTGCTGTGGGGCGCCGGCGTCACCACTCTGGGGTACCTGCTGGGCGGCGTCGCCTTCGTGCGGGACAACATCGAGGTCATCCTCATCCTCATCGTGCTGGTGTCGGTGCTGCCGGTGGTGGTGGAGGTCCTGCGCGCTCGGGCGCGGACCCGGTCGGAGGGCGTCGCCGCAGGTCGATCGCGCGGAAGAGGGGCTCACCGCGCGTGATCAAGCGGTGAACAGCGGGTGTGACGCGGGCGCCTGCCTGGTTGCGAATCGGTAACGGCGGGGCGATCCCGGCGTCAGCCTGTTGCGGACTTGTGGATCGGCGGGGTGGAGTGAGCCGTCCAGACGGGCAGGGCGGCAAGACCTGCCACCCGCCCGAACCGCGACGCCCGACGAAGGGTCCTCCCCGCGTGATCACCTCTCGCAGAGCCACTGCTGCTCTCGCCGTCCTCGCAGGCGGCGCCCTGCTCATCTCCGGCTGCTCCGCGGACCGCGGCGGCGGTACCGGCGGTGCCAGCAGCGGCGCCAGCTCCGGCGGGACGAGCAACGCCACCATCACCGTGGCGCACGAGCAGGAGTTCAACTCCTACAACAACAACACGGCGGACCAGAACGCGGTCCAGAACACCGTGGTCCTCAACAACGTGCTCGGGGGCTTCTGGGACTTCGGCCCCGACGGCGGCGTGGAGGACGACAAGGAGTTCGGCACCGTCGAGAAGACCAGCGACGACCCGCTGACCGTCAAGTACACGATCGCCGACGGCGCCGTCTGGTCCGACGGCCAGCCCATCGCGTGCGAGGACATGGTCCTCGCGTGGGCCGCGAACTCCGGCAAGTACACGAGCCAGGAGACGGATGCCGACGGGAACCCGGTCTCCGGCTTCTCCTCGGCCGGCACCACCGGCTACGAGGACATGAACATCCCCCAGTGCAACGCCGGGGACAAGACGGTCACCGTGACCTACACGAAGGTCTTCGCCGACTGGGCCGGGATGTTCGGCGCCGGCTCGATCATGCCGGCCCACATCGTCGCCAAGGGCGCGGGCGTCTCCGACCTGCTCGGTGCGATCCAGAACAACACCGCCGACCAGGTGGCTTCTCTGGCGGAGTTCTACAACACCGGCTTCATCGGCAAGCCCGGCACGGTGGACAAGGAGAACTGGGTCTCCTCCGGCCCGTACGTGATCGACTCCTGGCAGGCCGGCCAGTCGATCACCCTCAAGGCCAACCCCGAGTACTGGGGCACCCCCGCCAAGACGGGCACCATCGTCATCCGCTTCATCGACGCCACAGCCCAGGCCCAGGCCCTCGCCAACGGCGAGATCCAGGTGGCCCGCCCGCAGCCGGCGCAGGACATCCTCAAGCAGCTGCAGGCCATCGGGAACTCGGTCAAGATCGACCAGGGTGACGAGTACACGTTCGAGCACCTGGACTTCAACTTCCAGGGCGAGTTCAAGGACGCCAACCTGCGCAAGGCCTTCGCGCTGTGCGTGCCGCGCCAGCAGATCGTCGACAACCTCATCAAGCCGGTCAACGAGAACGCGACCGTCCTGAACTCGCGCTACAAGCTGGCCTTCCAGGAGGGTTACCAGCAGGTGGTCCAGGCCTCCTACAGCGGTGAGTACGACCAGCCCAACATCGACCAGGCCAAGCAGCTGCTGGGCGGCAGGACCGGCGTCACCGTGCGCATCGGCTACCAGACCCCGAACCAGCGCCGCACCGACGCCGTCTCGCTGATCAAGGCCTCCTGCGACCAGGCCGGGTTCAACGTCGAGGACGCCGGCCAGCAGGACTTCTTCGGCAACGGCCTCGCCGCCGGCAACTTCGACGTGGCGCTCTTCGCCTGGTCGGGCTCGCCGCTGGTCTCCTCCTCCGCCTCGACCTACGTCACCGGCGGCGGCAACAACAACGGCAAGTACTCCAACCCGCAGGTCGACCAGCTGACCGCCACCCTGCTCTCGCAGACGGACACGGCCCAGCAGGACCAGACGATCGGCGAGATCGAGAAGGTGCTGTGGAGCGACCTGGCGACCATCCCGATCTTCACCTTCCCGGGTCTGCAGGCCAACAGCACGGACGTCTCCGGTCCCGCGTTCCAGCCGGCCCAGAGCCAGCAGACGTGGAACGACGACCAGTGGGCGGTCGCGCAGCAGTCGTGACCCCTCCGTCGGCCGGTCCCTCCCCCCTGTGGAGGGGCCGGCCGACGGCCGTCCTCGCCCGCGAGGACGAGCCGCGGCACCCCCGCCTCCACGCGGCGTGGAGGGGAGGAGCAACCTAGATCGGTCAGGGGACGCGCGCCTGCGCGCCCTTCGGGCTGACCGGACGCTCCCGGGGAGGCCAGACCGCTCGTCCGGACCGTCCGTCCGCAAAGGGGTTCACACCCGTGGTCGCTTTCGTCCTGAGGCGCCTGCTGATCTCGATCGGCGTCTTCTTCGTCGCCACGTTCCTCATGTACGTGCTCGTCGCCAACGCCGGGGATCCGCTCGAGGACCTGTACGGCATCACCGATCCGGGTGACCGCGCCGCTCGCATCGCCTCGCGCACCGAGATCATGCAGCTGAACACCCCGGTGGTCGTCCGCTACCTCCACTGGCTGGGCGACCTCGTCGGCTACCTGTGGGGATCGGGCAGCCTGGGCGTCAACCGCACCGGGCAGGCCGTGGCCCCGCTGCTGGGCCTCGCCCTGAGCAGCACGCTGCGCCTCGTGCTGCTGTCGACGGTGCTCGCCATCGTCACGGGCATCGCGGTGGGCATCGTCTCCGCGCTGCGCCAGTACACGAGCTTCGACTACACGCTGACCTTCTTCTCCTTCGTCTTCTACTCGCTGCCCATCTTCTGGGCGGCGGTGCTGCTGAAGCAGTTCGGGGCGATCGCCTTCAACGACTGGCTCGGCGACCCGGTGGTGCCCCTGCCGGTGCTGCTCGTGCTCGCGGTGGTCGGTGGCCTGTTCGGCGTCAGCCTCGTCGGCGGTCGGACCTGGGCCAAGCGGGGGCTGGCGTTCGCCGGTGGCTTCCTCGTCGTGGCCGCGGTGCTGCTGGTCGTCTCGCAGACCGACTTCCTCGCCCGGCCCACGCTGGGCCCGGTCGGCGTGTCGGTGCTCGGCCTGGCCGCTGCCGTCGGCGTCACCGCCCTGGTCTCCGGCCTGGCCGCGCGCAGGGTCCTCATCGCCTCGCTGGCGGGTGCCGTGGTCGGGATCGTCATCTACGTGGCCACCGTGGGCGTGCTCGCGGACCCGACCTGGCCCCTGCTGCTCGGTCTCTTCGCGGTGACCCTGGTGGTGGCCGGCGGGATCGGTGCAGGCATCGGTGGCATCGACAGGAGCCGCGCCGTGCGGGCCGCGGTGCTCTCGGCCGCGGTGGTCGCGGCCCTGAGCTTCGTCGACTGGCTCATGTACGCGTGGCCGGACTACGTGACCAACTCCTTCGGGCGCCCCATCGCGACCATCGGGTCCAACACGCCGAACTTCGACGGCACCCTGTGGCAGACCACGCTCGACACCCTGACGCACCTGGTGCTGCCGAGCGTGACCCTGGTGCTCATCTCCTTCGCGCAGTACACGCGCTACACGCGCTCGAGCATGCTCGAGACGATGAACCAGGACTACGTGCGCACCGCGCGCGCCAAGGGGCTGACGGAGCGGACGGTGATCATGCGCCACGCCTTCCGCAACGCGCTCATCCCGGTGACCACCCTCGTGGCGCTCGACTTCGCCGCCGTCGTCGGCGGTGCTGTCATCACCGAGCGCATCTTCGGCTGGCAGGGCATGGGAACGCTGTTCCTCGGCGGCGTCCAGACCGTCGACCCGCCACCGGTCATGGCCTTCTTCATCGTCGCGGCCGCCGCGGTGCTGCTCCTCAACATCGTGGCCGACCTCGTCTACGCCTACCTCGACCCGAGGATCCGCCTCTCATGACGACCACCGACCCCCGCACCACCGCCGGCGAGCCCGGCGGACCGGGCTCCTCCGGTGACGCCGGTGACGCCGGTGACGCCTCCGGCATGTCCGTCGTCGCCCTCTCCCAGGGCCAGCTGGTCCGGCGGCGCTTCCTGCGCCACCGCGGCGCCCTCGGCGGCATGGCGGTGCTCCTGTTCGTGGTGGTGCTGGCCTTCAGCTCCATCGGCTTCGCGGGGATCCCCGGCTGGTGGCACTACGGGTTCACGCAGCCCACGCCCATCGAGAACGGCGGGCGCCCGACGCTCGACCTCATCCCGTGGTTCGACGGCGACGGGCTGGCCTGGGGAGACCACCCCTTCGGCCAGGACAACATCGGCATCGACTACTTCGCGCTCACCATGCGCGGGGCCCAGCGCTCGCTGATCATCGCCTTCGTCGTGGGTGTCGTCGCGACCGCCATCGGCACGCTGGTCGGAGCCCTCGCCGGCTACTACCGCGGCTGGGCCGACAGCCTCCTCATGCGCATCACCGACGTGTTCATCACCATCCCGGTGATCGTCATCGGCGCGGTGCTGGGCCGGCGCTTCGGCTCGTTGCCGATCGCCCTGTTCGGAGCGATCCTCGGCGTGCTGCTGTGGACCTCGCTGGCGCGGCTGGTCCGAGGCAGCTTCCTCTCGCTCCGCGAGAAGGAGTTCGTGGAGGCCGCCCGTGCGATGGGTGCTTCGAGCAGGCGCATCATCTTCAAGCACATCCTGCCCAACAGCCTCGGCGTCATCATCGTGTCCGCCACGCTGACCATCGCTGTCGCGATCCTCGTGGAGAGTTCCTTGAGCTACCTCGGCCTCGGAGTGCGGCCGCCGGAGACCTCCCTCGGCCTGCTCATCAGCAACTACGAGTCGGCGTTCACCACCAGGCCCTGGCTGTTCTGGTGGCCCGGCCTGTTCATCGTGCTCATCGCGCTGAGCGTCAACTTCATCGGCGACGGCCTGCGCGACGCGTTCGACCCGCGCCAGGCGAGGGTGCGCTCATGAGCCCCCGGTTCGGCTCCGCGGCCGCCTCCGAGACCCCCGCCGGCCAGCCGGGCGGCGCTCACGCCGCAGGCCCCCGCGCCGCCACCGACCGCCCCGTCGACGGCCAGCCCGTGCTGCAGGTGGAGGACCTCACGGTCGCCTTCCCCACGGAGGACGGCGTGGTCCGGGCCGTCCGCGGCATGACCTACTCCGTGGCGCCCCGCGAGGTGCTCGGCATCGTCGGGGAGTCCGGCTCGGGGAAGTCCGTCTCGTCCATGGCCGTCATGGGCCTCCTCCCCAGGAGCGCCCAGATCAGCGGCCGGATCGTCTTCCGCGGCGAGGACGTGCTCTCCATGAGCCCGCGCCAGCAGCGCGGGCTGCGCGGCCGCCGCGTCAGCATGATCTTCCAGGACCCGATGACGGCGATGAACCCCGTCTACACCGTCGGGGACCAGCTGGCGGAGGCCGTCCGCTCCCACAGCGCCGTGCCGCAGAAGGTGGCCCTCAAGCGCGCCAAGGAGATGCTCGACCTGGTCGGCATCCCCCAGGCCGAGGCGCGCCTGCGCGCCTACCCGCACGAGTTCTCGGGCGGCATGCGCCAGCGCGCGATGATCGCCATGGCGATCATCAACGACCCCGACGTCATCATCGCCGACGAGCCGACCACGGCCCTGGACGTGACGGTGCAGGCGCAGGTGCTCGACACGCTGATGTCGGTGAAGGACGCGGTCGACGCCGCGATCGTCTTCATCACCCACGACCTCGGCGTCATCGCGCAGGTCGCTGACCGCGTGCTGGTCATGTACGCCGGCAAGCCGGTGGAGATCGGCACCACCGCCGAGGTGTTCACCAAGCCGCTCATGCCGTACACGGCGGGGCTGCTCGGGTCGACGCCGTCGGCGGAGGGCAGCCGCGCCGGGGAGCGGCTCCGGCCGATCTCCGGTGCCCCGCCGTCGCTGATCTCCCTGCCGCCGGGGTGCCCGTTCGGGCCGCGCTGCCCGCTGGCCCGCGAGGACTGCCGGGCCAGCGAGCCCGAGCTGCGCCACCGCCCCGCTCCCGGCACCACCCTGCCGGTGGTCAGCCGCGACCACCTGGCGGCGTGCCACCACAGCGACGAGCTGCTGGCCGCCGAGGACCCCACCCGCTTCTTCCGCGCCGAGAGCGAGGTCACCCCGTGAGCACGTCGACCACCGCCGGCGGCGGCACCCCGCAGGACCCGGTGCGGCCCTCGGACGCCGAGCGCGACACCCACCTGCTCGACGTGCGCGACCTGGTCATGAACTTCCCGGTGCGCGGCGGCGGCATCATCCAGCGCGTCGTCAACCACGTGCAGGCCGTCTCTGGCGTCAGCTTCAGCCTCGACGCCAACGAGACGCTCGGCGTGGTCGGGGAGTCCGGCTGCGGCAAGTCGACGACGGGCCGCGCGCTGCTGCAGCTGCACAAGCCGACGTCCGGCTCGGTGCGCTTCGACGGCCAGGAGCTCATCGGCCTGTCCGAGAAGGGCCTGCGCCCGGTGCGCCGCGACCTGCAGATCGTCTTCCAGGACCCGTACGCCTCGCTCAACCCGCGGCTGCCGGTCAACGACATCATCGGCGAGCCCCTGGTGATCCACGGGACCGTGCCCGACAAGGCCGCCCGCAAGGAGCGCGTGCGCGAGCTGCTGCAGCTGGTGGGCCTCTCACCCGAGCACGGCAACCGCTACCCGCACGAGTTCTCCGGCGGCCAGCGCCAGCGCATCGGCATCGCCCGAGCGCTGGCGCTGGGCCCCAAGCTGCTGGTGCTCGACGAGCCGGTCTCCGCGCTCGACGTGTCGGTGCAGGCCGGGATCGTCAACCTGCTCGAGGACCTCCAGGCAGAGCTGGGCATCGCCTACATGTTCATCGCCCACGACCTCTCGGTGGTGCGGCACATCTCCGACCGCGTGGCGGTGATGTACCTGGGCAAGATCGTGGAGATCGGGCCCAAGGACGACATCTACGACCGGCCCATGCACCCCTACACGCAGGCGCTCCTCTCGGCGGCCCCCTCGGCCGACCCCGGGGTTGCGCGGACGGCGGCCAAGGAGCGGATCGTCCTCGAGGGCGACGTGCCCTCCCCGCTCAACCCGCCGTCGGGGTGCCGCTTCCGGACCCGCTGCTGGAAGGCGCAGGAGGTCTGCGCCACCACCGAGCCGCCGCTGGTGGAGAAGGACGGCGGGGGAGCCGCGCACCAGATCGCCTGCCACTTCGCCTCCACCGACGTCGGCCACCCCGGCGGCCGCACGTCGCTGCCCGTGGCGGCCGTTCGCGCCGGCGGGGAGGCCGCCTGACCTCCGGCGGGCCACCCGCCACCGGCAGCCGGTCGCTGCTGGTGGTGGGCGCCGCGCTCGTCGACGACCTCGCCGCGCCCCGCCGTCTGCTGGCCGCGCGGCGCAGCCGTCCGTCGGCGCTGGCCGGCGGGTGGGAGCTGCCGGGCGGCAAGGTGGAGCCGGGCGAGCAGCCCACCGAGGCGCTGCGGCGCGAGCTCCGGGAGGAGCTCGGCGTGGAGGTGGAGCTCGGTGACGAGCTGGTCCCGCACCCCGGTGAGGGTTCCGGGGGCCCGTACGCCGGCGACGGCGTGTGGCCGCTGCCAGGGGTCGGCGTCCTGAGGGTCTGGTGGGCGCGCGTGGCCTCCGGTGAACCCCACCCCCTCGAGGACCACGACGCCCTGCGCTGGCTGGACCTCGACGACTGGCTGGGCGCCGTCGCGTGGCTGCCCGCCGACATGCCGGTGGTCACGGCGCTGCGCGCCGCGGTCGGCCGACCCGCCTGACGGCTCGCCGCGGCGGGTCAGCCAGCGGTCTCCGACGCCTCGCCGGCCGCCCGCTCGGCGGCGGGGGAGGCGTCGAGCTGCCCGACCGCCAGGTCTTCCAGGCGCGCGAGCAGCTCCTTGTTGCGCAGCCCGATGACGAGCGAGCGCAAGGGGCGCGGCACCCAGCTGCCGGGCCCGGAGACGGCGTCCTCCTCGATGGTCACCACCGTGCCGTCACCCCTGCCGAGCAGGGAGATGACGACCCGGGCCTCGCCCAGCGGCCACCCCTTCGCCGTCAGCTGCAGGCGCTTCCCGGGCTCGACCGCGTCGAGCGTCGACGTGCCGCGGCGCATGAGCGGCCAGAAGCCGAAGGAGTGGTGCAGCACGGCGCCGGCCACGGGCCAGTCGCCCTCGACGGCGCGCATGTGGGCGGTGCCGACCACGAACACCGGGTAGTTCCAGGGGTCGCTCAGCACCTCCCAGACCAGCTGCGAGGGGACCGGGACCCAGTGGCGCCGCGTGCTCACCGGCCCAGCCTGGCGCGTCGGGCGTCGCTCGCCAGCTGGAGGGGGTGGGCCTGGTGGTGCGCCTAGCGGCGGGCGCGGGGGATGAGGCGCTCCAGCTGGGTGACGTGGTCGGGGGTGAGCTCTTCGAGGGAGTGGGCTCCGAGCAGCTTCATGGTGCGCACGACCTGCTCGGACAGGATGGAGATGGCCTTGTCGACGCCGGGGCGTCCGCCGGCCATCAGCCCGTACAGGTAGGCCCGCCCGATGAGGGTGAAGCGTGCTCCCATCGCGATCGAGGCGACCACGTCGGCGCCGTTCATGATGCCGGTGTCCACGATGACCTCCAGGTCGGCGCCGACCTCCTTCACGACCTCGGGCAGCAGGTGGAAGGGGACCGGGGCGCGGTCGAGCTGGCGCCCGCCGTGGTTGGACAGCACGACCGCGTCCACTCCGGCGTCGGCGAAGGCCTTCGCATCGGCCACGGACTGCACGCCCTTGACGGCGAGCTTGCCGGGCCACA
>NZ_VDMJ01000119.1 GCF_006335115.1 Streptomyces sp. NP160 | reverse complement strand
CGACCCGCGCGAGCGCGCCCTGGTCACCACGCGCACGACCGTCGGGGCAGCGGCGCGGTGACCGCCCGCGAGGCGCCGACCGCGCGGCGCGAGCCCGGCCCGGCCCGGGGGGAGGGCCCACGACGAGCCCGGGCCCTCCCCCCGGGCCTGGCGAGCGGACTCGCCTCGGGCGCGCTGGTCGGCGTCTCGCGGCTGGGGGCGCTGGCGGCGGCGCTC
>NZ_VDMJ01000118.1 GCF_006335115.1 Streptomyces sp. NP160 | reverse complement strand
GGTGCCGCGGGCGCTGTCGGCGGACAGCTGCATCCCCTCCGGCGCCGGCGCCTCGTAGACGACGTGGGGGGAGCGGCCCAGCCGGCCGGCGTCCGCGGCGCTGGCCGAGGTGGACGCGGTGACGGTCCGCTTGAGCGTCCGGGCGCGGGGCGGCTTCTCCCAGTCGCCGCCGTCCACCCGGTCGAGGACGACGACGGCGTCGTCGTCCTCGACC
>NZ_VDMJ01000117.1 GCF_006335115.1 Streptomyces sp. NP160 | reverse complement strand
AGCAGCTCCTCGAGGCGCTCGTTGTGCCGGTCGACGGGCTCGAAGAAGGCCACCGGGTCCGCCACGTGCACCAGCACCGGCAGGCCCAGCTGCCCCGCGCGCTCCCACAGCGGCGCGAGGCGCTCGTCGTCGGGGAGCACGCGGCGCCCGGCGCCGTCGNNGCGCCGCCGCGAGGTCGACGTGGCAGAAGGTGGCGAACCGGCCCGGGTGGGCGCGGTCGTAGCGGTCGAGGTTGGCCTCCAGCTCCGCGCCCCAGCGGCCGTCGAGGTTCACGACGGCCTCCACGCCCGTGGCGTCCATGCGCTCGAGGAGGGCGCGCACGTCGGGCGCCATCCACGCGGCCCCGTCGTTCAGCCAGAGGCCGAGGTGGTTGTGCGCGTCCACGGCGGGCACGGCCGGGCGCTCCACGAGGTGCTCGGGCAGGCGCAGCGCGCTGCGAGGCGCGTAGCGGCCCAGGGGGACCGCCGCCAGCCGCGCCCGCGCCCGCAGGTCTCTCGCCGTCCTCAGCGCCCGCCGTCCGCCGCGGCGGGCGCTGAGG
>NZ_VDMJ01000116.1 GCF_006335115.1 Streptomyces sp. NP160 | reverse complement strand
CGCGCTCGCGGGCGGCGCGCTCCTGGCGCGCGGCGCGGGCCAGGCCCTCGGCGCGGCCGCTGCTGGCGCGCTCGCGCTCCTCGGCGGTGCGCAGCGCCAGGCGCGCCTCCACCTCCGCGCCGCGAGCCGCGGTGGACGCCGCGGCCAGCTCCGCGCTGCGGGCGCCGCCGTCCTGCCGACCGTCCGGCTCCCCCGGCGCGACGGCCCGCTCGTCAGCGGCCAGCTCCGCCGCGAGCGCGTCCGCCTCCTGCCGGGCGACGACGACGGCGGC
>NZ_VDMJ01000115.1 GCF_006335115.1 Streptomyces sp. NP160 | reverse complement strand
GCTCCTGCGCCGAGCGCCGGAGCCGCTCCGGGTGCTCGGCGTGGTCCGCGATCGCGCGGGCCATCGCGTCGACGTCGTCGACGGGCACCAGCACCCCCAGCTCCCCGTCGCGCAGCAGCTCGCGGGGGCCGGACGGGCAGTCGGTGGCCACCACCGGCGTGCCGTGGGCCATGGCCTCCAGCAGCACGAAGCTGCCCATGCCCTCGTAGCGCGACGACAGCACGAACAGCTCGGCGCCGGCCAGCGCGGCCTGCAGG
>NZ_VDMJ01000114.1:170-452 GCF_006335115.1 Streptomyces sp. NP160 | reverse complement strand
TCGTCGTCGTCCTCCTCCACGAGGAGGGGCAGCAGCGTCTCGGCGAAGCGGGCGAGGTTCCACTCCAGCACGCCCGGCTGGGCGCCGTATGCGTAGCGGCCCTGGTGGTCGATGGAGGAGAAGGACGCGGCCGGGTCGTAGGCGTCGACGAAGGCGCACGGCCCGTAGTCGATGGTCTCGCCGGAGATCGTCGTGTTGTCGGTGTTCATGACGCCGTGCACGAAGCCCAGCAGCACCCACTGCGCGACGAGGTCGGCCTGGGCGGCGATGACGGCGTCGAGC
>NZ_VDMJ01000114.1:0-143 GCF_006335115.1 Streptomyces sp. NP160 | reverse complement strand
CGGCGAGGCGGCGCAGCAGCCCGAGGTCACCGGTGGCGCGGGCGTACTGGAAGGAGCCGACCCGCAGGTGGCTGGACGCGGTGCGGGCCAGCACCGCGCCGGGCAGCACCACCTCGCGCTGCACGTCGCGGCCGGTGGCGACG
>NZ_VDMJ01000113.1 GCF_006335115.1 Streptomyces sp. NP160 | reverse complement strand
CTGCTCGTCCTCGACGAGGCCCTCGCCGCGGAGCTCGGCCTCGACCCGGCGTGGCTGCGCTCCCCCGAGGGCGTGCGGTTCCTCACCGGCGAGCACGTCCCCGACGGGGCGCAGCCGGTGGCGCAGGTCTACGCCGGCCACCAGTTCGGCGGGTACTCCCCCCGCCTGGGCGACGGCCGCGCGCTGCTCCTCGGCGAGCTGACCACCCGCGGCGGTGAGGTCCGCGACCTGCACCTCAAGGGCTCCGGGCGCACCCCCCTCTCCCGCGGCGGAGACGGGCTGGCCGCCGTCGGGCCGATGCTGCGCGAGCACGTCATCAGCTCGGCGATGCACGCCCTCGGCGTGCCGACCACGCGGGCGCTCGCCGTCGTCGCCACCGGCCGCGACG
>NZ_VDMJ01000112.1 GCF_006335115.1 Streptomyces sp. NP160 | reverse complement strand
GCGCTGCGCGTCGAGGGCGGGCAGGTCCAGCGCCTCGGCGGTGGTCACCTGCACGCCGATGCCGTACTGGTCCTGGAGGGCCTGCAGCCACCGCGCGGCGGGCGTGAGCGCGAACGACGCCGCGAGCGCGTTCGGCGACCCGATCGCCTCCACCCGGTAGGGCGGGGACAGCGGCCGGAAGTTCACCAGCACCGCGCCTCCGGCGCTGCGGATCGCGGTGGCGGCGGTCAGGCGCTGGCCGTTGACGGCCACCGCCTCCGCGCCGGAGCTCCACAGGCCGTTGGCGACGCGCTGCAGGTCCCCGTCCTGGACGCGGGCGTCGGCGGCGGGGTCGACGTCGCGGG
>NZ_VDMJ01000111.1 GCF_006335115.1 Streptomyces sp. NP160 | reverse complement strand
GGCGGCGCTCGCCGTCGTCGGCGCCCTCCCGTGGCTGTCGGGGCGCGACCCGGCGCTCACCGTGCTGCGGGCCCGCTCGCAGGAGCAGGTGGCCACCCCCGAGGCGCTCGCGTCCGTGCGGGAGGACCTCGGGCTGGCCCCCACGGCCGGGGAGCAGCTCCTGCGCTGGACGTCCGGGGTGGTCCGCGCAGACCTGGGGGACTCCTGGGTCAGCGGGCGTCCCGTGCTGCCCGACGTGCTCAGCGGGCTCGCCGTGTCCCTGACGCTCGTGGGCTTCGCCATCGCGGTGGCCGCGGTGGTCG
>NZ_VDMJ01000110.1 GCF_006335115.1 Streptomyces sp. NP160 | reverse complement strand
AGATTTCATCCTATGACATGGTGCGTATTGGCGACTGGATCGAAATGCCCTCGCTGAACGCGGATGGCGATGTCATTGATATGTCATTACATACCATTACGGTACAGAACTTTGATAAAACAGTGACCACGATTCCGACCAATAAACTGGTGACGGATACCTTTAAAAACTGGCGTGGTATGCAGGAAGCCGGTGCGCGCC
>NZ_VDMJ01000011.1 GCF_006335115.1 Streptomyces sp. NP160 | reverse complement strand
GACGCTGGGTCCCGGTGTGGGAGGTCCACACCGGGACCCAGCGTCCACGGTCGCCGCGGCTACTTCCGGGTGCTCCTCAGCACGGCGAGGCGGGCGCGGTAGCCCTCCTCGTCGACCTCGCCGCGGGCGAAGGCCTCGCGCAGCACGTGCTCGGCGCTGCGCGAGCGGTGGCGACGGACGGTGAAGACGACGGCGCCGATGACCAGCACCCAGAACAGCAGCGGCACGAGGAGCCACGGACCGGGGCCGCCGCCGTGCCACGGGCCGTAGCCGGCGCCGGGCGCTCCTGTCGTGAGCGAGGTGGTGATCGAGGTGGTGAACGGGTGGCTGAGGAGTGCGTCCATGCCGTCCACGGTGCGCCGGCGACCCCACCGGCCGCGTCAGCCCGCGTGCGTCACCTCGGGTGCGCCGGCGTGCGTACGCCTCAGCCCTGCCAGCCGGGCCTGACCAGCCCGGTCTCGTAGGCGAGCACCACCAGCTGCGTCCGGTCGCGGGCGTCGAGCTTGGCCAGCACCCTCCCGACGTGGGTGCGGGCGGTGGCCGGGCTCAGCACGAGCCGCTCGGCGACCTCGTCGTTCGACAGCCCCTCCGCCACCAGCGCCATCACCTCCCGCTCCCGGGCGGTGAGCACGTCGAGCACCGCGGCGCGCGGTCCGGCACCGGCGGGCGGTGCCGCCGAGCGGGCGGCGAACTCCGCCACCAGCCGCCGCGTGGCCCCCGGGCTGAGCAGCGCGTCGCCGGCGGCGGCCACCCGCACGGCCCGGACCAGCTCCGCCGGCTCGGTGTGCTTGACGAGGAACCCCGTGGCGCCGGCCCGCAGCGCGTCGAAGACGTACTCGTCCAGCTCGAAGGTGGTCAGGACGACGACGCGCACCCCGTGCAGCTCCGCGTCCGCCGTGATGCGCCGGGTGGCCTCGATGCCGTCCAGGTGCGGCATGCGGACGTCCATGAGGACGACGTCGGGGCGCAGCTGCCGGGCCAGCGCGAGCGCCTGCTCGCCGTCGTCGGCCTGGCCCACCACCTCGATGCCGTCCTGGGCCTCCAGCAGCGCGGCGAAGCCGGCGCGGACCAGCTGCTGGTCGTCGGCGACGAGCACCCTGACCGGTTCGGTCACAGCCGCAGCACCCCCTCCACGCGCCACCCTCCCCCGGGGCGCGGCCCGGCGTCGAGGCCGCCGCCCAGCGCGCGGGCGCGCTCGCGCATCCCGGGCAGACCGCTGCCCCCGGTCGGGGACGGGTGCGCGACCGCTGGACCGTCGTCGTCCACGACGACCACCAGCCGGCCCTCGGCGCGGCGCAGCAGCACCCGCGCCGGGGAGCCCCCGGCGTGCCGGGCGACGTTGGTCAGCGCCTCCTGCACGATGCGCGCAGCGGCCAGGTCCACCGCGACGGGAAGGTCGCCGAGGTCGCCCTCGACCGACGCGCTGACCTGCAGTCCCGCGGCGCGGGGGCGGGCGAGCAGGGCGTCGAGGTCGGCGACGGTGGGCGCCGGGGCGCGGGGCTGGCGCTGGTCGTCGTCCTCGCCGCGCAGCGAGGCGAGCACGCCGTGCACCTCCACGAGCGCGTCGCGGCTGGCCGCGCGGATGGCGGTCAGCGCCTCGCGGGCGACCTCGGGGCGGGCGTCCATGAGCTCCAGGGCCACGCCGGACTGCACGGTGATCATGGACAGGCTGTGGCCGATGACGTCGTGCAGCTCCCGCGCGACCGCGAGCCGCTCGTCGCTGGCGCGGCGGCGCCGCTCCTGCTCCCGGGCCAGCGCCTCCTGCTCGGCCTGGCGGCGGCGGTCGGCGGCCGCTGCGCGCCGGGCGCGCACGCCCTCGCCCACCGCGACGACGACGAGCAGCCACGCCAGCGACCCGGCGACCACCGACCAGGCCGCGGGCGCGACGAGCCAGGCCAGCGCCCAGGTGGCCGCGAAGACCGCGTAGGCGGTGACCCGCCGGCGCAGACCCCCGCGCCCAGAAGGCGACCCCGCGACGGCGCTCACCGCCGCCACCGCCACGGCCAGCCAGACCGGCCCGGTGACGCCGAGCAGCGCCGCCCACACCAGCAGGGCCAGGCCCGCGACCACCTGGGCGACGTGCGGGTGCCGGCGGCGCACGAGCAGCGCGGCGGGGCCGGCGAGCAGCAGCGGCAGGTGGGGCGGGAAGGGGCTGACGTCCACCTGGAGCGCGACGGACATCGCCCGGCTGCCGACCACCTGCACGACCGCCGTCGCGAACGCCGGCGCCACCAGCCGCAGACGGGCGCGGCGCTGCGCGTCGCGGTCCTCCACCCGGTCTGGCGGCGGGGTCGCGGGGGTCACCGCTCGACGCTAGCCAGCGCCGGCGCCCGCCGTCGTCGTCCTGGGCGCGCAGCCGCCCGTACGCCGCCCCGCGTACCCGCGGCTGCCCCCAGGCGTCGGAACCCTGCCGCGAGGTGTCGGAACCGGGCCCGGGTTCCGACACCTGGCGGCAGGGTTCCGGCAGGGCGGGGCGTCCCGGCGCCGGCCGCGCGGCGCGCCGACCTCCCTGCCACCACCGTCCGTGACTAGCGTGTAACGCCGGGTGCCGTCCGGTCACCCGGTGCGCGGAGCGGGGAGGCGAGACGGGTGCTGGGTCACTCGCACGCGATGTCAGGGCTGGCCGCTGGTGCGGCGACGCTCCCGTGGGCCGGCCAGGCCGGCGTCACCGGTCCCGTCGAGCAGGTCGCCTGGGTGGCGGCGTGGGGCGGCTTCGCGATGCTGCCCGACCTCGACCAGGGCGGCATCCACTGGCGCGGCGTCATGCCCAGCGCCACCGGCTCCACCGTGGCCCGCATGTGGGGCCCGATCACCACCACGCTCGCCAGCGTGGTCGGCAAGATCGCCGGCGGTCACCGCCAAGGCACGCACGACCTGCTGCTGGCCCCCGCCATCTTCGGGCTGCTGACGGTGCTGGCCGCTCAGAACCCCTGGGCGTCGATGGCCGTGATCGCCCTCGGCATCGGGCTGGCGCTGCAGGCGCTGCACGTGGTGATCCCCGGCAGGGTCGAGCAGACCGTGATCGGCAACCTGGTCATCTCCGTGGTCGGTGCCTGGTGGGTCACCGGCACGGCCAGCCACGCGCTGGAGTGGCTCCCGTACGCGGTGGCCGGCGGCGTGGTCGTCCACATCCTCGGCGACTGGCTCACCGTGGGCGGCGTGCCCGTGCCGCTGACGTGGGTGGGCGGGCACTCCGCGCGCCTGTCCGCCAGCCTGTTCAAGACCGGCGCGAAGCCGGAGCACGTGCTGGCCACGATGTTCGGCATCGCCGCCGTCGTGCTCGTCGTCGTCTTCTCGCCGCTGCAGGGCTACGTGGCGCCGGTGATCCAGCCGGTGCTCACCAGCGCCAACGTCAGCCCGTAGCCGAGCTGCGGCGGCGCTCGACCTCCGCCTCGAGCACCGTGAGGTCCACTTGCTCGATCTCGCGGCGCCACCGCTCGGCCTGGGCCTCGTCGACGGCGGGGCCGGCGTGGGAGGGCAGGTCGCGCACGTCGACCTCCGCCGGCGAGCCGGGCGCGCCCAGCGCCCCGGCCCGCCCCGGCAGCACGAGGTTGAGCACCACCGCGAGGAACGCGGCGACCACGATGCCGCTGTCGAACAGCGCGCTCCACTGGCCGGTGATGCCGGCGACGGCGTCCGGCGCCGCCGCGATGCCCCGCCCCAGGCCCACCGACAGCGCGACGATCAGCAGCGACCGGGCGTCGAGGCCGTCCTTGGTGAGCATCTGGATGCCGATGGCGCAGACCATCCCGAACAGCACGAGGACCCCGCCGCCGAGCACGGGCGGCGGCACCGACGCGAGCACACCGGCGACCTGCGGCAGCATCGCCAGCACGACGAGCGCGCCACCGGCGATCGCCACGACCCAGCGGCTCATCTGCTGCGTCAGGGCCACGAGCCCGATGTTCTGGCTGAACATCGTCGTCGGCAGCGCCCCGAAGACACCGCCCAGCGCTGCGCTGCCGCCCTCGGCGAGGATGCCGCCGCGCAGCTCGCGGCGGGTGGCCGTGCGCCCGGCACCGCCCTCGGTGACGGCGTTGACGGTGCCGACGGAGTCGACCATGTTGACCACGCCGAGCACCGCCATGGACAGCGCCGCGACGGCCGTGAACTCGATGCCGAACGGGAACGGCGTCGGCGCGGCCACCACGGGCCGGTCCCCCACGCCCGTGAGGCTGACCATGCCCAGCGCCGCTGCCAGCGCGTAGCCCGCCACGATGGCGAACAGCACCGACGCGGTCTTGAGCAGCCCGCGGCCGTACTGGTTGAGCACCACCGTCAGCAGCAGGACGACGGCGGCCACCCCGAAGTTGGTCCACGAGCCGAAGCCGTCCCGGCCGACCCCGCCCGCGGCGAGGTTGATGCCCGACGGGAGCAGCCCCAGCCCGACCACCAGGATGATCGTCCCGGTGACGACGGGCGGGAACAGGAACGCCACCTTGTGGATGCCCAGGCCGATCGCCACCTGCACGAGGGCCGTCACCAGCACCCCGCCGAAGACCGCGGCGGCGCCCTGCGTCTCGGCGAGGGGCACGGCGACGGCGATGAACGCGAAGCCCGTCCCCATCATCAGCGGGAGCCGGCTGCCGACCGGGCCGATCCCGAGGGTCTGCAGCAGCGTCGCCAGCCCGGCGCACAGCAGCGCCGCCTGCACCAGGGCCGCGGACTGGCCCGTGGTGGCCCCGATGACCCCGGCGATGAGGATCGCCGGGGTCAGGTTGGAGGCGAACATGGCCAGCACGTGCTGCGCGGCCAGCGGCAGCGCCACCGAGGCCGGCGGCATGGAGTTCGGGTCGCGCGGGTCGTGGGGGCGCCGGGTCGCGGGCGCGGCCGTGGTCATCACCGCAGGGTGACGGCTCGCCGCCGGGCGCGGGTTTCGCCCGTGTTGCCGCGGCGATATATGACGGGTCGTCGGCGCCCGGGTCAGAAGCGCTCGGGGCGCACGCGCACCTTGCGACCGCGGATGAGACCGCTCTGCAGGCCGGTCACCACGTCGTCGACGGCGCCGGAGGGCACCTCGACGAGGCTGTAGCGCTCGTGCACCTCGATGGCCCCGACCTCGCCGCCGTCCAGGCGGGTCTCACCGGTCACCGCGCCGACCAGGTCCTGCGGGCGCACCCCGGCCTGGCGACCCAGGCCCACCCACACGCGGGAGACCTCCCCGCCCAGGCGGGGCTTGCGGCCGCCGCCGACCGGTCCGGCGGGACGGCCGTGCGGCGCGCGACGACCCTCGCCGCGGGCACCGCCGACCGGGCGCGCGCCCCGCTCGGCCCCGGCCCGCGGACCGGAGCGCAGCGGGCGGCCGGAGGAGGCGTCGGGCACGTCCGGCTCGTCGCCGCGCTCGCCGCGGGCCTGCGCCAGCAGCACCAGGGCGGCGGCCAGCACCTCGGCCGGCTCGCGCTCCTGCGTCAGCTTCGCCGCCAGCTCGCGCGCGGCGCCGTCGACGTCGGCGGCCTCCAGGGCGGCGGCGGTCCGCTCCGCGCGGCGCTCCCGCAGCGTCTGCGCCGTCGGCACCGGGAGCACGGCGATGGACCCGCGCGAGGCGCGCTCCAGCCCGGCGATGTACCGGGCCTCGCGCGGCTCGGCGATGGTGATGGCCACCCCGGAGCGCCCGCCGCGGCCCACGCGGCCGATGCGGTGCACGTACGCCTCGGAGGAGGCCGGCACGTCGTAGTTGATGACGTGGGTCAGCTGCTCCACGTCGAGGCCGCGCGCGGCGACGTCGGTGGCCACGAGCAGCTGCGCCACCCCGGCGCGCAGCCGGCCCATGACGCGGTCGCGCTGGTCCTGGCTCATGCCGCCGTGCAGCGCCTCGGCGCGCATGCCGCGCCCGTTGAGGGCCTCGGTCAGCTCGTCGACCTCGCCGCGGCTGCGGCAGAAGATGATCGCGGCGGCCGGCGCCTCCACGTCGAGCACGCGGCGCAGCGCCGGCAGCTTCCACGCCCGCTGCACCACGTGGGCGCGCTGCTCCACCAGCGGCGCACCGCCCTCGGGCACCTCGCGCTGCAGCACCACGCGCACCGGGTCGGTCTGGTGGGTGCGGGCGATGCGCTCGATGCGCCCGGCCATGGTGGCGCTGAACAGCACCGTCTGCCGCTCGCGCGGTGCCTGCTCGAGGATGCCCTCGATCTCCTCCTGGAAGCCGGCGTCGAGCATCTCGTCGGCCTCGTCGAGCACCACGGTGCGCACGCCGGACAGGTCCAGGCTGCCGCGGGAGAGGTGGTCGAGCACGCGGCCGGGGGTGCCGACCACCACGTCGACCCCGCGCTGGAGCTCGCGCAGCTGCCCGCCGATGGGCGCGCCGCCGTAGACGGCCAGCACGCGCACGCCCAGGCCCGCGCCGTAGGACTCGGTGGCGCTGGCCACCTGCAGCGCCAGCTCGCGCGTCGGGGCCAGCACCAGCGCCGACGGGCCCCTGCCGGTCGGCTCGCCGGAGCGGCTGGCGTCAGCCAGGCGCTGCAGCAGCGGCAGCGCGAAGGCCGCCGTCTTGCCCGTGCCCGTGGCCGCCTGGCCGAGCAGGTCTCGCCCGGCCAGCAGGTGCGGCACCGCCTCGGCCTGCACCGGCGTCGGCTCCTCGTAGCCGAGGTCGTTGAGCGCCGCGAGCAGCTCCGGGCCGAGCCCGAGGTCGGCGAACCTCGTCGAGGTGGAGGAGGACGACGACGAGGGCGACGGCTCGGGAGTGGCGGACTGGTCAGGGGCGGAGCTCACGGGCCCCATCGTCTCGCAGATCGACACCCGCGCGTGACGGGCGCCCTCCCCTCGCCGTCCGGGGGGCCGCGCTCAGGGGGTGGACAGCGTGCCGCGCTCCATGGCCCGCTCCACCACGCCGAGCATCTCGGCGGCCGTCAGCGGCCCGCCGGCCTCGGCGTCGTCGGGCTCGTCGCCACCGGGGTGCACCAGCGCGCCCACCACGGCGCGCAGCGGGAACAGCCCGTCGGCGGTGGCTGCAGGCTCGCGCAGGGCGTCGCGGACCGAGGCGACCACGCGCGTGACGGCGTCCTCGCCGGACGGCAGCGGCAGGTCGGGGAGCACGGCCACGAAGCGGCCCCCTCCGCAGTGGGCGAGCACGTCGCTGCGGCGCAGGTGGCCGCGCACGCGCGAGGCCACCACGCCCAGCACCGCGCCGCCGAGGTCACCGTCGCCCACGCTGCAGAACAGCAGCGCGGTGGTCGTCCCGGGGCGCTGGTGCTCCAGCGCGCGCTCGAGCGAGCCGAGCAGCTCGGCCCGGTGCGGCAGGGACGCGGTCGGCTCCGGGCGCTCCTCGGTGCTCGCGGGCGCCGTCGTCGTCGAGCCCTCGGCCACCCCGGCCGGTGCGGCGGGCTCCTCCAGGGACGCGGCGGGCAGGGCACCGGCGGCGGCGCGCAGCAGCGCAGCCACGTCACCCCGGACCACCGAGGCGTGCGGGGCGGTGCGGGCCACGTCGACGGCGAGGGGCGCGGCGAGCAGGCGCAGCGCGGCGTGCGCGCGGGCGTCGGGGCTGTGCAGCTCCAGGCGCGGTGCGTGGTCGACGAGCTCAGGGGTGCAGGCGCAGTGGCGGGCGCCGTCGCGGTGGCAGGTCACTCCCGCCCATCGGCAGGCCCGCGGAGCTCCTCCACCCCTGGGGTGCCGGCCGTCGCCGCGGTTCACCTCACCGGGTGCCTGCGCCGGTGCCCGTCCCCCTGCTGGCGCGGGCGGCCAGCTCCGCCTCCCGCTCGGCGCGCCGCTGCGCGCGGCGCTTGCGGACCTGGCGCACCACGAGCAGCGCCACCGCCAGCACGACGGCACCGATGACCACCTTGTCGAACACGTCCGCGTAGCCCGAGACGCTGTCCCACTGGGAGCCCAGCGCGTACCCGCCGCCGATGAGCAGCGCGTTCCACAGGGCCGTGCCGGCGGTGGTGTAGAGGAGGAACTGCCCCAGCGGCATCTCCGCGGCCCCGGCGGGGAGCGAGATGAGGCTGCGGACCCCGGGGATGAGTCGGCCGAAGAAGACGGCCGAGCGGCCGTGGCGGCGGAACCAGCGGTTGGCGGCGTCCGCGTCGTCCTCGTCCACCAGGGGCATCTTCGCCAGCAGCGCGATGGCGCGGCGCTGCCCGATCCGCCGGGCGAGCTCGTACAGCAGGAAGGCTCCGAGCACGCCGCCGGCGGTGGCCGCGACGAACACCGCCGCGAGGTTCATCCGCCCGTCGTAGGCGAGGAAGCCGCCCAGCGGCAGCACCACCTCGCTGGGGATGGGCGGGAACACCGTCTCCAGCAGCGTCAGCAGGAACACGCCGGGCCAGCCGAGGGCGTCCATGACGTCGGCCACCCACCCCGACAGCCCGGTCAGCCCGTTGGCAGCGGAGGTGCTGTCAGCCGATGCGGAGGCGAGCAGGGGGATCACCGGGTACACGCTAGGTGAGGAAGGAGCCACCGACGCGCTGGAGTGCGACTCCCGCACCCGCGCGGCACAGTGGCGCCCGTGACCAGCGACCCCGACCAGCGCGCCGCCGAGGACCCCCTGGGCGTGGCCAGCCAGCTCGACGCCTCCGAGGAGGACCCCTCGGTGGACGCCTCGGCGGCACTGCCCGGGCACGCCGCGGACGACCTCGTGGACGGCGCCGAGGGCCACCACGGCCCTCTGCAGGAGCCGCAGATCGGCTCTCCGTCCCAGGACCACCCGCGCTGACGCGTCAGCGCTGACCGCCCCTGGCGCCCACCGACCCCCACCCTGGAACAGCCCGGAGGAGAACGATGGACCTCGACCGCCCGCTCGCACCGGAGCCCTACGGCCAGCTGCCGCAGGTGCCCGCCTTCACCCTCACCAGCACCGACGTCACCGACGGCGAGCCCATGGCCGACCGCCACTCCGCCGAGGGCGGCAGCACCTCCCCGCAGCTGCGCTGGAGCGGTTTCCCGGCCGAGACGAAGTCCTTCGTGGTGAGCTGCTTCGACCCCGACGCCCCCACCCCGGCGGGCTTCTGGCACTGGACCGTGTTCGGCGTCCCCGCGTCCGTGACCGAGCTGCCGACCGGCGCCGGTGACGAGGGCTCGGTGCAGCTGGGCGGCGGCACGGCCGTGAAGAACGACGTGGGCGGCGCGGCCTTCACGGGCGCCGCTCCCCCGCCCGGCGACCGGCCCCACCGGTACGTCTTCGCGGTGCACGCCCTCGACACCGACGACCTCGGCCTGGACGCCTCCGCCACGCCCACCGTGGTCGCGTTCACCGCGCTGTTCCACACCATCGCGCGCGCCACGCTGACGCCGACCTACCAGGTGCAGGGCTGAGCGCTGTGCCGCCGGGGCAGCCGGTGACCGGGCCGGGCGGGCTCCCGTGGGAGTCCGCCCCGGGCCGCACCGACCTGCTCGCACCGCCCGTGGCGGCGGCGCTGCAGGCGTGGGGCGAGGCGGCGCAGCAGGTGCTGGTCGCCGAGATCGACCCCGACCTCGCCGACACCGCCGCCCTCGTGGAGGCCACCGGCGCCCCGGCCTCGATCATGGCCAACTGCGTCGTGGTGGCCGGCCGGCGCGGCGAGGTCGAGCGGGTCGCCGCGTGCGTGGTGCTCGCCACCACCCGCGCCGACGTCAACGGCCTGGTCCGCAGGCGCCTCGACGCGCGCAAGGCGTCCTTCCTCGACCACGACCGCGCCGTCGCCGGGTCCGGCATGGAGTTCGGCGGCATCACGCCGGTGGGGCTGCCGCCCGCGTGGCAGGTGCTGGTGGACGCCGCGGTGCTCGAGGTGGACGTGGCCGTCATCGGCTCCGGCGTGCGCCGCTCCAAGCTCGCCCTGCCCGGGGCGCTGCTGGGCCGGCTGCCCGGCGTCGAGGTGGTCGAGGGCCTCGGCGTGCCGCTGCCGCCCTCGTCGTCCTGAGGGTGCTGTGAGGCGCGAGCTCGCGGTCACGGGTGCCGCTCCCCCGCCGCTGGTGTGGGAGCGGTACGCCGACCCGTCGCTGTGGCCGACGTGGTCGCCCCAGATCGCATCCGTCTCCCCGAGCACCCCGCGGCTGCGGACGGGGACGGCGGGCGTCGTGCGCGGCCACGGCGGGCTCAGGCTCTCCTTCACCGCTGAGGACGTCGACGACCGCGCCCGCCGATGGACCTGGCGCGTCCAGCCGACGCACGCGCTGGGCCTGCCGCTGCCGGGCGCGCTGCGGCGGCTCGGCCGGCTCCGCCTGGAGCACGGCGTCTCGCTGAGCGGCCGCGTCGACGGCGGCTCCACCACGACGCTCGTCCTGGAGGGGTGGGCGCCCGTGGTGGTGGCCTACGCGCCGCTGGCCGCCCTGGCCCTGCGCCGCCTCGTCGCCCGCCCCTGACCGCGACGGTCGCGGGAGCCGCGCGCGCCGCGGCCGCCCGCCCACCCGTCTGCCCGGCCGTCTGCCCGGCCGTCCGTCTACCGATCTCGGCACCGGGTAGGGCCCGCACATGAGCACGCCCACCGCCGGCGGGTCCCCGTCCCGCGAGGACCTGGCGATCCCCGACTTCGACCACCTGCCCGTCGGCTCCCTGCAGGGCCGCGTCCGCACGCTCGACGCCGAGCAGCTCGACCAGCTGCTGCGCTTCGAGCAGGCCCACGGCAAGCGGACCGCGGTGCTGCAGGTGCTGCGGTCCCGCGCGCAGCAGCTGGCCGCGGGAGCCGCGCCGACCGGCGGCGACCCGGCGGCCCCCGCACCGGAGGCAGCGCCGCCCGCGGACGCCGGCTCGCCGGTCGACCCCACGACGGCCGGCGAGGCCGCGCCCGCAGCCCGCCACGGTCTGGCCGCTGACCCCTCCGGGCCGCGCGGCGGTCGCGACAGCTGAGGCCCGCCGGCCTCGCCCCGGCGGCACGGGGGCGAGCTCGCCCCCGCACCAGCGCGACGGGCCCGTCACCCCGCGGGAGCGCGCCCCGGCGGGGTGAGGTCCACCACGACGTCGTCAGCCCCGAACGGGGAGTGCTGGACCACCGACGCCCCGGGGTGGAGCCGGTCGTCCTCGGTGTAGCGCGCCAGCAGCTCGGACTCCGCGCCGCCGTCGCCGTCGTCGCTGCGGACGAGGAGGTCGGCCACCTCGTCGGCCAGCGCGTCGGCCTCGGCGGGGTCCGCGTCGTCCTCGGTCGCGCCCCAGGCGTCCCACAGCAGCAGCTCGTCACCGAACCGGTGCGCCACCTCGAACACCACGTAGCCGCGGACGAACTCCGGCCCGCCGAACGGGGACCCGGGGAAGACGCCGTACGCCGACGCGTCGAGCTCGCCGGCGCGGTGCCCCCGCCAGACCTCCGCCGCGCTGGCGAAGGGCGCCCCGGCACCGGTCGGCACGTCCCGTGGGTCGAAGGGCCAGTGGCCGCCGTCCAGCTCGGGGTCCGTGCGGACCCACCGCTCGCCGTCGTGGTGCTCCACCACCACGTGGTCGTGGTGGTACCCGGGCGAGAAGTACCCGGCGAACCCGACGCGCGAGCGCGCGGGCACGCCCCTCTCGCGCAGAGCGCCGACGACGAAGAGGGTGTGGTCGCGGCAGCAGCCCGCGACGCGCTGCTCCAGCGGGCGGGCGTGGGTCAGCGGCTGGGAGTGGCGCTCGGCGTCGAGCGCGAGGATGCGCGCCAGCCAGCGCAGGTCGACCTCGTGCCGCCGCTCGACAGGCAGGTCCGCGAGCTCGGCGCGGTAGTGCGCGATGGTGCCGCGCGCCGCCGCGCACACGGCGGCGACGCCGTCGGGGAGCTCCCGCAACCGGTGCGCGAAGGCACCGGGGTCGCTGTACGCGCTGTGGACGGCGAAGCGCTCGGGTGGCAGCACGTTCCAGCCTCTGCGGAGAGGGCGCCTCACGTCAACGCCCGACGGCCACCACCGGCCACGGTGGACCGCACGAGCACGACGCCAACGCCCACGGCCGGCAGGTCGTGCAGGGGCGCCGCGCGTGCCACGCAGGAGGACCCGGTCACCAGCAGCGGTCTACTCCTGCGCCGCGGGCGGCACGGATCCTCCCGGGCCTACCGCGTGCTGGGGCAACCGGCGGCCCACCAGCGGCACCGCCGCCGCTCCGGCCAGTGCGGCGGCGCCCACCAGCAGCCACGGCAGCCACAGGCCGACGGCCATCGCCGAGACCAGCAGCGGCGCCGCGAGGGCCGCCGCGGTGAAGGCGCACTGGAACGCTGCGAGGTGCCGTCCGCGGGAGGCGGCGGGCGCGGCGGCCTCCGCGAGCGCGTTGACGCGCGAGCCGAACAGCAGGCTGCCGCCGGCCAGCAGCACGAGCGAGGCGAGCACCCAGGGGCCCACCCAGCTGGTCGGCAGCCAGATCGCCACGGCCGACGCCGCGGCCCAGGCCGCGAGGCAGCACC
The DNA here is from genome assembly GCF_006335115.1 of Streptomyces sp. NP160. GTDB lineage: Bacteria > Actinomycetota > Actinomycetes > Actinomycetales > Quadrisphaeraceae > Quadrisphaera. The sequence goes on along the minus strand of NZ_VDMJ01000011.1, from coordinate 33,522 downwards.
CGCCGAGCGCCATGGAGGTGGTGCGCCGCCAGTGCGAGGTCAGCCGGACCACGGTCAGCGTCAGCAGCGACGTGGCGGTGAGCGCGGTGATGCCCGCCCCGGCGGCCCACTCCGAGCCGGGCGCCAGCTCGCGCAGGTACACGGCCACGCCCACGAGCAGGAAGTCCGACGGCAGCGCGAGCAGCGCGGTGACGGCGATGAGCGCCAGGTAGGGCCGGTCGCGGAGCACGGCGCGGGACCCCCGCCCCGGGTCTGCGGCGACGGGCGAGGGGGCGGTGCGGCGGGCCGGGTGCACGAGCACCACCAGCAGCACCGCGCAGACGGCGAACGACGCGGCGTCCACGGCCAGGGCGGCCCTCAGCACCGCCGGGTCCACCACCGAGACCAGCACCGCCGCGACCAGCGCTCCGGCGCCGAACGCCGTCGACCGCACCACCTCGACCGCCGCGAAGGTGCGGTCCTTGGGCCCGGCGGGGGCGACGTCGGCGATGAGCGCGAAGACGGAGGAGTAGAAGGTCTGCGTCCCCGCTGCCACGAGCGCGGCGGCCACCAGCACGGACGCCGCGCCGTCGGCGAGCAGGTACACCACCACGCCCGCGGCCTGCAGCGCCTGGCTCACGACGACGACGGCCTTCGGCCCGACGCGGTCGACCAGGCCTCCGGCCAGCGGCGGCGCGAGCAGTCCCGCCACCGTGCCCGTCGTGAGGAGCAGGCCGGCCGTGCCGAGCGGCACCCCGACGACCGTGGTGACGTAGAGGACCACCAGCGGCAGCACGAGGCCCGAGCCGAGGTTGTCGACCCCGAGCGCCACCAGCAGCGCCCGGCGGCTGCGCACCGCGCGGCGTGCGGCGCTGGCGGGGGCGTCCTCGTCGCTCACCCGGACGACGCTACGGATGATCGACCCCCGTCACCGGCAGGTCGCCGGCGCCTGCACGAGACCCGCACGGAACCGACGGGAAGGGGCCCGGGGCGCCCGGTCGCGGCGACGCGGGCACCGGGGCGTGCGGCAGGATGCGCAGCTGCACCCCCGCACCGACTCCCCCGCGCGAGGCAGCCCGATGACCAGCTCCCCCGTCCCGCCCGAGCTCGCGACGCTGCGCCGCAGCATCGACAACCTGGACGCGGCGCTCGTGCACACCCTCGCCGAGAGGTTCCGCTGCACCCAGGCGGTCGGTGAGCTCAAGGCCCGCCTCGACCTGCCGGCCGCCGACCCCGAGCGGGAGAAGCGGCAGATCGCCAGGCTGCGGGCGCTCGCCACCGAGTCGGGGCTGGACGCCGACTTCGCCGAGAAGTTCCTCACCCTCGTCATCGAGGAGGTCATCCGCCACCACGAGCACCTCAGCGGCGCCGAGGCGGCCGCCCTCAGCGCGGCGGCGGGGCGAGCACCAGCTCCTCGCTGAGCGCGCGCGAGACGCAGGGCATCACCGCGACCGCCCGCTCGTCGTCGTCGAGCACCACGTCGCGGTGGTGCGCCTGTCCGGCCACGAGCCGCAGCCGGCACGTGCCGCACGTGCCGGCCTCGCAGTCGCCGTCGACGGGCAGCCCGGCCCGCCGCAGCGCCGTCAGCAGCGACACCCCGGCGGGCACGTCCACGCGGGCGCCGGTCGGCTCCCACACGGCGGTGAAGGGCGAGGCGCCGACCTCGTCGGCGGAGACGCCCGCGAAGTCCTCGGTGTGGACGCGGCTCGGCCGCCAGTGCGCCGTCAGCGCCCGGACCTCCTCCAGCAGCGAGGCCGGTCCGCAGCAGTAGACGCGCGCGTCGTCGTCCGGTTCGGCCAGCCACGGCCACAGGTCCAGCCGGCCGCGCTCGGCGCTGTGGTGGACCACGGCCCCCTGGGCGAGCAGCTCCTCGCGCCAGGGCGCCAGCTCGGCGGTGCGCGTCAGGTGGAGCACCTCGACGTCGGCGTCCCCCCGGGCGCGCAGCTCGGCCGCCATCGCCCGGACCGGCGTGATGCCGATCCCGCCGGCGATGAGCACGTAGCGCCGCGCGGGAAGCAGCGGGAAGGCGTTCCGCGGCGGGAGCACGTCGAGCACGTCGCCGACGCGCACGTCGTCGTGCAGGCTCACCGACCCGCCACGGCCACCGGGCTCGCGCAGCACGCCGACCTGGTACCGCGCCGGCGCCGGGCCGCCGGCCTCGGCGACGCTGTAGCTGCGCCGGCGCCCGTTCGGCGCGGTGACCGTGACGTGCGCGCCGGCCTCGTAGCCCGGCAGGGCCGCGCCGTCCGGCGCCACCAGGGTGAGCAGGACGACGACGGGCGTCAGCTCCTCCCGGGCCGCCACCCGCAGGCGCAGGGGGACGCGCTGGTCAGGCAGCGATCTCACCGACCTCGAGCTCGTCGCCGACCTGCAGGAGCCCGCCGTCGAGCACCTCGGCGTACACGCCCATGAAGGTGTGGCCGTAGTGGGTGGCGAGCAGCCGCGGCACGGGCAGGTCGCGCGCGCCCGTGCCGGGCCGCACCTCGGTGGCGGCGCACCTGTCGGTCACGCAGGTGCCGCGCAGCCGCACACCGCCCAGCGTGAACTCGCGGCCCACGAGCGACAGCTCCTCCCACGGCGACAGCCCGGAGAGGTGGACGTTGCCGCGGAAGCGCAGCGGGTCGACCTCGGCGCCGGCGCGGCGGGCGAGGTCGGCCACGGAGGCGAGGTTGATGAGGGAGACGAACTCCATGGCGCGGTCGGAGGCGGGCGCCATGTCGGTGAAGCGCCGGCCCTCCTCGCGGGCCACCACGGGCGCGGTGCCGTCGGGCAGGTCCAGCACGCGCGCGAAGAACGCGCCCGCCTCCGCTCGCCCGGTGTCGGTGGTGAGGTCCGCGCTGAGCACGCGGTGGCCCCGCACCGCCGCCGTGAGCACTCCCGCCTCGGCGTCCAGGTGGGTCTCCAGGCCCGCGAGCCGGGCCTCGTCGACGAGCACGTAGTAGTTGCGCTTGGAGATGCCGCGCCCCAGGCCGGGCTCGTAGGCGCCGTCGGGGCGGGCGAGCGCGTACAGCCTGTCGGCGGGGAACGCGCGCCGCGGCTCCAGCTGCACGCTGCTCAGCGGCTGCGGGCTGAGCCCCTTGACCGGGTACACGAACAACCCGTCGACGCGTCCGCTCACCCGGCCATCCTCTCCCCTCCTCGTGATCACGGACGCCCCGAGCACGCCCCGGGGCGTCGGCGTCGCCTGGAGCGCCTCTCGCCCCGGAGGTCACCGGCGTGCTGTGATCAGCCGTGTCCCGCGCAGCAGCCCGTCTCGCACCCGTCCCCGCCGTCGTCGTGCTCGTGGCCCTCGCTGCCACGACGGGCCTGGCGGGCTGCGGCGGGCCGGGCGCGGTCGTGGACCGGCTGGTGGTGTGCGCCGGGCCGACGGCCGAGCACCCCACCGGCTCGCCGGCGGTCATCAGCCTGCGCCAGGGCGGGCGGGAGGTGGCGAGCGCCAGCACGTCCTACGGCGCGCTCGTGGCCCTGCTGGTGCCGAGCGCCCCGACGGCCGTGTTCGTGGACGGCCGGCCGGCGGGGACGGCGTCCTTCGGCGGGGAGGACGCCACCGCCGACCCCGCCTCGCTGCCGGCCCCCGACGACACCGTGATCGCCACGGCCCGGGCGACGGACCCGGCGACGGTGGACGGGTACATCGGGCTCACCGGGCTCGGGTGCCCACCGACCACCGCGCTCGGGCTCGGCTGAGCACCGCCAGAGGGCGGTGCGCCCCACCGCCCGGAGCGCCCGCGAGCGGCCCGAGGTGGTCGCGCCCTCGGGACGGGAGCGGCGGGCGGCGCGGGTCCTGGGTAGCGTCTCCAGGCCCCCCGCGCCGCGGGCGGGCTCGGGCGACCGGGCACCAGGACGACACCAGCGGAGCAGCCGTGATCCACCTCGACAGCCCCGACGACCCGCGCCTGACCGACTACACGGGCCTGACCGACGTCGCCCTGCGCCGCGTGCGCGAACCCGCCGAGGGCCTCTTCATCGCCGAGTCGAGCCAGGTCATCCGTCGCGCCCTGCGCGCCGGGCACCGCCCGCGCTCCCTGCTCACGGCGCCGCGCTGGCTGCCCGACCTCACCGACGTCCTCTCCGCCTGCGAGGACGCCGGCGCTGAGGTGTTCGTGGCCGAGGAGCCCGTCCTGGAGGCCATCACCGGCTTCCACGTGCACCGCGGCGCCATCGCCTCCATGCACCGGCCGGCGATGGTGCCCGTGGCGGACCTGCTGCGCGGCGCGCGCACCGTCGTGGTCCTGGAGGACGTGGTCGACCACACCAACACCGGTGCCGTGTTCAGGTCAGCGGCCGGTCTCGGTGTGGACGCGGTGCTCGTGACGCCACGGTGCGCCGACCCCCTCTACCGCCGCAGCGTCAGGGTCAGCATGGGCACCGTCTTCCAGGTGCCCTGGACGCGCATCGAGCCCTGGCCGGCAGGCATCACCCAGCTCCAGCAGGCCGGTTTCCACGTCGCGGCCCTCGCCCTGACCGACGACTCGGTCCCCCTGCAGGACTTCGCCGCCACCCGTCCGGAGAAGCTCGCGCTCCTGCTCGGCACCGAAGGCGCGGGCCTGACCCCGGCCAGCGTCGCCGCCGCCGACACCGTCGTGCGGATCCCCATGCACGGCGGCGTCGACTCCCTCAACGTCGCCGCGGCCAGTGCCGTCGCCTTCTGGGCCGTCGGGGAGGACGCCACCACTGCCCGACCTGCACAGCTCGGCAGCGCCGGGTCCGCTCCAGGAGCTCGGGCCCGCTGAGCCCCCCGGCGCCCTCCGGTGGCCGCAGGGCGAGCAGGACCTGCCGCACCGGCTCCAGCGGGGGTGACCTGAGCGATGGCGACCAGCCGTCGCCACACTCGCCAGCCATCCCGTGCGACCGATCGGTTCGGACGAGGTGCTGCCGCACCGCAGATCGCGGCGTGAGCCGCCGGAAGAGCGGTGACGATCGTCGCAGCGCGAGGCCGAGTGAGGCGGACCGACGAACAGGTCGACGGAGGAGCGGGTGCTCGGTGTGACGGCGACGGGCCGGGGAGCCTCGGCTCCGTCCGGTCGAGGGTCGTCAGCGAGACGCTGAGCAGAGCACGGTCACCGATCGGACTCGACCCCGGCTGCGCGGCTAGGGCAGTGGTCGCCACCACACCTGCAGGTGCGACCCCTGCACCTGCCGCGGTGCTCCAGGCGCCTCGTCTTCGGGGGCGGTCTGCGAGCCTCCACCAGGTGCTGTGACGCCGACCTGCCACCCACTGCCGTCCTCCCGCTGCAGCTCGCTGACGACGCCCGAGGGCGCATCGGCAGCAACAGAACTGGTGGAGCCGTCCGGACCCGTCACGCACAACGACCCGTCCACGCCGGCGTAGGCACGGAGCCCCTCCGGCAGCTCCGTCGCAGCACCAGCGGGCGGTCGGGCACACGGGTCGACCACCGGGATCGGCCTCTCGGCGGTGAGGGTGGAGATCACAGCAACGACCACCAGCGCAGCGGCCAGCCCTCCGGCCACCAGTCGCCGCGCGGGCAGCGGGGCCAGTCCCGCCCCGCTGCGTCCGGTGCCGCGCTCCTGCTCCAGAGCCTCATCAGCGCGGGCGCGGTCTCGCCAGGCGAGCGCCGCTGCGGTCAGCCCCAGGCCGAGCAGCGCCCCGACGGTGTTGTTCAACAGGTCGTTCACGTCGAAGGCCCGCCAGGCCCACCCCACCGCCAAGGACCCCAGCAGCTGGCCGGTCTCGACGGCCAGCGTGGTGGCCACGCACGCCAGCAGCATCCACTCGTAGCGCCACCGCACCACCAGAGGCAGCAGCACACCGAGCGGCACGGTCATCAGCACGTTGCGCTGCGCCTCCCACCCGCCGAGCAGGTCCGGGCGCCCCAGCGCCAGGTCGATCGGCACGACGCCCACGGTCCCGGGGCGAGGTGCGCCTGGCGGGGGGAGGAAAGCGACTCCTGCGAGGACCACCAGGTACACCGCGAGGGCCAGTGGTGCGGCGCGGCGTGCTCTGGAGGAGCGCAGGTCGAGCACGACACCCAGCCTCACACGTCGGTCCGTCTGCACGGCGCGATCTGCCGGTGGTGCCCGGCAGGCCGGTCGAACTGCGACGGACAGCGCCGTCGGCAGGTGGAGCGACCCGAAGGCCTCACGGCGTCCGGTGCACGGTGGTCCACCGAGCGCTCACGGTGGAGCGCTCTCACCGGGACGGCCCGTGGCAGCGCCTCGGCTCGCCTCTCGGTAGCGATCAGCGACGACCGCGAAGGCGGCGAGCAGCTCGGGCGGGCCGAGGACCTCCATCGGCACCTCGAACCTCCCGAACGACTCGGCCAGCGCTCCCCACGACCACGAACCGACCTCCAGGACGCACCTGCCCTCCCCGACAGCGGTGACCGTCCCGTCACCGGCGAAGGGCAGGACCTCCCGCGCTGGCAGGTCCAGGACCACCGCGCCGCGGCAAGGCCACTCGTCGACGTCCGAGCCCTTGACCCGCGCCGCGACGAACCCCTCGACGTCGCCGCTCGGCACCGACCGCGGCGTGAAGCGCGGCCCGTTCGGCGTTCGCGGTCGCACGCGGTCAACGCTGTACAGGCGCCAGTCCTCGCGGTCCAGGTCCCAGCCCAGCAGGTACCACCGCGCCTGGGAGGCCACCAGGTGCACCGGCTCGGCGCGCCGGGGCAGTGGCAGGGCACGGTCGTCGGACTGGTGGACGCCGTCACGGGTGAGGTAGTCGAAGCGCAGCACCTCCCGCGCGCGGATCGCGTCCGCGAGGGTGACGAGCACCTCGCCTGAGACGTGCACCGACGCGGCCTCGCCGGGGCGCCCCACCGCACTCACCCGCAGACCGTCCAGGCGCTGGCGCAGCCGAGGGGGCATGACCTGCCGGATCGTCCCCAGGGCCCGCACCGCGGCCTCCGCCATCCCGGGCCCGAGCGCCGGGGCGGTCTGCAGCGCGACGGCCACCGCGACCGTCTGGTCCTCGTCGAACAGCAGCGGCGGCAGCTCACTGCCCGCGTCCAGGCGGTACCCGCCGTCGGGGCCCATCGTCGCGGTGATGCGGTAGCCCATCTCCCGCAGCCGCTCCACGTCCCTGCGCACCGTGCGGTCCGTCGTGCCGAGCCGGGAGGCCAGCAGAGGACCTGGCCAGTCCCGTCGGGTCTGCAGCAGGGACAGCAGCTCCAGCAGCCGGGTGGTCGTCGTCATGACCGCAACGCTAGGCGAGTTCTAGGACAAGAACCGACCTACTCAGGCAGCAGAGTCGTTGCAGCGGGTCAGACGGACCCGGACCTCGTGAGGGAGAAGCGATGAGCATCCAGACGACCACCCACCTGAACTTCTGCGGCGACGCCCGTGAGGCGCTGGGCTTCTACGCCTCCGTCTTCGGCGGACACCTGATCGTCAACACCTACGCCGACTTCGGGATGCCGGCGGAGGTGCCCGGCTCGGACCAGGTCGTCTTCGGCCTGGTGGCGGCGGACAACGGCTTCCGGGTCATGGGCTACGACATCCCCGGAGAGCAGGGCGGGTCCATCGCCGGCGGTGGCAGCACCCGCCGCGAGAACGGCACCACGATCACCGACCAGGCGCTGTTCGTCTCCCTCAGCGCGGACAGCCTGGTGGAGCTGCAGGGGTACTGGGAGACCCTGGCCGTGGACGCGGTGGTGGTCGAGCCGCTGGCGGCCTCGGCGTGGAGCGCGGGGTTCGGGATGCTGACTGACCGGTTCGAGGTCACCTGGAGCATCAGCGTCGCCGCGTGACCGGTCGGCTGCGTCGCGAGCCGGCCCGGCTCGCGACGGGGCGAGAGCTCTGGTCGCCGGCTGGCTCAGGATGCGTCCGCCGAGTGCAGTCAGCGGCGACCACACCAAGACTCTCGGGGCAGTGGTGGCGTCAGCGGCCGACTGCCGGGTACAGGACGAGGGCAACCGGCCCGACGACCCAGGAGTGACCGTGCAGATCCCCAAGGACCTCGTCATCCAGTTCATCATGTCCAAGATCGGCGGCCAGCAGGCCGACCAGGCCGGCCGGGAGCTGCCCGACCAGGTCGACACCGAGAAGGACGCCGGGCTGCTGAGCAAGTTCGGCGTCGACCCCGCTGACCTGGCCGGGATGGTCTCCGGCGGAGGTGGCGGCGGTGGGGCCGCCGGCGGGCTCGGAGGCCTCAAGGGCAAGCTCGGTCTCTGAAGGGCAGGTCACCGGCGGCACCGCGGTGCCGCCGGTGACCTCTTCGTCACGAGCCCAGCGGGCCCAGCGCGCCCACGCGTCGATCACCGTCGTCGGCGGGGCGGACCAGCGCACCCGTGGGGCGACCCGGCGCAGCGGGTCCTCGTGAGCGGGACGCTGACCGGACGACGACCGTCAGCGCGCAAGGAGCCGACGCCCCCTCGACCCGCCGAGCGCCACCACCACCGGAAGCTCTCGCGGAGGCCGGACGGCGCTGTGCGGTGCGGCAGCAGGCGAGGTCGATCCGGTGATCGCCCTCACGCTGCGGACAGCCAGACGCCAGACCTCAGGTGACACCTCAGTGCAGGTGCTGGTCCTGGACCTCCGTCGGGTGACCACTGCCCACTCGGCGGGCCCAGGGCACCCCGCCTCGTCGTCGTCACCACCAGCCGACCTGCTGCCCGAGGAGGCGCAGCAGCGCCACCACGCCCAGGACGACGATGGCCGCGCGCAGCGCCGTGGGCGGCAGACGGCGCCCGTACCGGGCCCCGATGGCGCCCCCCACCAGCGACGACGCGGCGATGAGCGCCACGACGAGCCAGTCGATGGTCTCGTACCCGAAGAGCACGTAGAAGACGGCGGAGACGACGTTCACCACGAGCGTCAGCACGTTCTTGAGGCCGTTGACGCGCTGCAGCGTCTCGTCGAGGAGGCTGCCGAGCACCGCGACCAGCATCACGCCCTGGGCGGCGGTGAAGTACCCGCCGTACACGCCGATGAGCAGGGTGGCCAGCACCGTCGCCCCGACCAGCCACCGGGAGGCGCGCACCGGCCCCCCGTCGACGGCCAGCTGGGCCGCCCGGGCCTCCGCCCGGCGCCGCAGGCGCGCCTGCAGCCGCGGCTGCAGCACCACCAGCACGAGCGCCAGCACGATGAGCACCGGCACCACGGTCTCGAAGGACGACTCCGGCAGCCGCAGCAGCAGCACCGCGCCCACCGCACCGCCGACCACGGACGCCGGCAGCAGCAGGGCCAGGCGCCGTCCCTGGCCTCGCAGCTCGCGGCGGTAGCCCCACGCCCCGGAGACGCCTCCGGCCACCAGGCCGATGCCGTTGCTGACCGTGGCGACCAGCGGGGAGTACCCCAGCGCGACGAGCACCGGGAAGGTCACGAGGGTGCCCGAGCCGACGACGGCGTTGATGGTCCCCGCCCACAGGCCCGCGAGCAGGACCAACGACACCTCGAGCCACGTCACGTGCGGCGACACTACGGGCACCGGACGTGCCGCCCGCGGTGGTGGGCCGTCGGTGCCCGGGCCCACACTGTGCCCGTGGTGGGGGACGCGGTCGACACGGCCGTCGACGAGGCGGTCGACGAGGCTGCCCGCGTCGCCGCCGCTCCCGAGGCCGCGCTGTCGCCGGAGCGCGCGACGGCGCTGCTCGAAGCGCTGCCGAACGGCTTCGCCCTGCTCGACGCCGACTGGCGCTTCACCTGGGTGAACGCGGCCTCCGCCCGCCTGGCGGGGTCTACGCGCGAGGCCATGATCGGGTCCGTCGTGTGGGAGGCGCTGCCCGGCGTGCGCGGAGCCGGTGTCGAGGACGCGTGGCGCACGGCGGTCGCCGAGCAGCGCGAGACCGTGGTGGAGGTGCACGCCTCGGTCGACCCGCCCGTGTGGCTGGAGGTGCGCGCCTGGCCCGACGGCGACGGCCTGGCCACGAGCACCACCGACGTCACCGCGCGCCACCTAGACCGGGAGGCCGCCGAGCGCAGCGCGCAGCGCAACGGCCTGCTGACCCGCTCCGGCGCGGAGCTGGGCGGCGCCGTCGGTGTTCGTGAGGCGAGCGAGAGGCTGGCCCACCTCGTGGTGCCGGCACTGGCCGACTGGTGCCTGGTCAGCGAGGTGGAGGGCGACGAGCAGCTGTCCCGCGGCGCCGCCCGCACCGCCGGGTGGTGGCACCGCGACAGCGGCCGCCTCCCCCTGGTGGCACGCCTGGCGCTCGAGACCTCGCAGGCGTCCGGCGGCCCACCGCCGGGACCGGAGGACGAGGCGCGGCGGACGCAGGCGCGCGAGGTGTTCGGCCCGCTCCTGCAGGGCCGACCCGTGGTGCTCACGCGCGGAGCCGCCGAGGTCATGGCGGCCGCCGTCTCGGACCCCGGGGCGCGCGCGGCCCTGGCGCAGCTCGACCCCGCCTCGGTGGTGGTCGTGCCGCTGCGCGGCCGGTACGGGCTCGTGGGGCTGCTGTCCTGCTACACCGACCAGGGCCGGCCCGCTCCTGACGCCGAGGACGTCGCGCTCATCACCGACCTCGCCCGCCGCGGTGGCCTGGCGGTGGAGTCGGCGCGGCTGCGGGACGAGCAGCAGCGCCTCGGTGAGGCGCTGCAGCGCTCCCTGCTCACGGCGCCGCCGGTGCTGCCGGGCTGCGAGGTGGCGGTCCGGTACGTGCCGGCGGCTCACACCGCGCACGTCGGAGGTGACTGGTACGACGCGTTCGGCCAGCCGGCCGGGCCGGCCGTGCTGGTCATCGGCGACGTGGTCGGCCACGACAGCCGCGCCGCCGCCGCCATGGGGCAGGTGCGGGGCATCCTGCGGGGCCTCGGCGTCACCGGCGACACGCCCCCGTCGGAGCTGCTGGCCGCGGTCGACTCGGCGATGGCCCGCCTGGGGGTGGAGACCACGGCCACGGCGCTCGTGGCGCGCGTCGAGCGCCAGGGCGACCACGTGGCCCTGGGCGGTGCGCTGCTGCGCTGGTGCAGCGCCGGCCACCTGCCGCCGGTGGCGGTGGAGCCGGGCGGTGCGGCCCGGGTCCTGCCCGGCCGCTCCGGGCTGCTGCTGGGCATGGAGCAGCTGACCGGCGGGTCCGTGCGCACCGACCAGGTGGCCGAGCTGGCTCCCGGGGCCACGGTGCTGCTGTGCACCGACGGGCTCGTCGAGCGCCGCGGGACCCCGCTGGACACCGGGCTGGAGCAGCTGCGCGCCGCGCTCGAGGACTTCCGGGACCTGCCGCTGCAGCAGCTGTGCGACGCGGTGGTGCGCCGGCTGCTGCCGGCCCACCCCGAAGACGACGTCGCCCTGCTCGCCGTGCGGCTGCGCCCCGCCTGAGGCTCAGGCGGGCGGCAGCGTCAGCACCTCGGTGCCACCGGGCGTGATGAGCACGGTGTGCTCGCTGTGCGCGGTGCGGCAGCCGGTGGCGCTGCGCAGGGTCCAGCCGTCGTCGTCGGTGACCAGCTCGGCGGTGTCGGCCATGACCCACGGCTCCAGCGCCAGCAGGAGTCCCGGCCGGAGCTTGTAGCCCCGCCCCGGCTTCCCGTGGTTGGCGACGTGCGGGTCCTGGTGCATGGTCGAGCCGACCCCGTGGCCGCCGAACTCCAGGTTCACCGGGTACCCGGCCTCGGTGAGCACGGTGCCGATCGCGTGCGAGACGTCGCCGACCCGCGCGCCGGGCCTCGCCGCCTCGACGGCCGCCGCGAGCGCCCGCTGGGTGGCGCCGATGAGGGCGGCGTCCTCGGGGGTGGGCCGCTCCCCCACCACGAAGCTGATGGCGGCGTCGGCCACCACCCCCTGCACCGAGAGGGCGAGGTCGAGGGAGAGGAGGTCGCCGTCGGCGAGCGCGCGGTCGTGCGGGAGCCCGTGCAGCACGGCGTCGTTGACGGAGGTGCACAGGTGGTGGCCGAACGGGCCGCGCCCGAACGACGGGGCGTAGTCGACGTAGCAGCTCGTCGCGCCGGCCTCGGCCTGCATCTGACGCGTCCAGGCGTCCAGCTCCAGCAGGTTGGTGCCGGCGCGCGTGCGGCTGCGCAGCTCGGCGAGGATCCGCCCCACCAGCGCGCCAGCGGCCCGCGCGTGCGGCACCTGGGCGGCGTCCATGACCTCGATCACCGGTTCATCACCCTGGGATACTAATACCGGTATAAGATTCGGGCGTGGTCCGGGTCCCCCTCACCCCCGACGAGCTCGAGCGCGGACAGCGCCTGGGCGCGCTGCTGCGGGAGGCCCGCGGAGACCGCACGGTCCTCACCACCGCCCTCGACGCCGGCATCTCCCCCGAGACGCTCCGCAAGATCGAGTCCGGCCGGATCGCCACGCCCGCCTTCCCCACCGTGGCCGCGGTCGCGGGCGTCCTGGGGCTGTCCCTGGACGCGCTGTGGACGCAGCTGTGCCAGCAGCCGGCCAGCACCGCCGTGGACGACGACGGCGAGCGCCTCGTCTCCTGACGCCGCTGCTCAGGGAGCGCTGGAGCCGCGGTCTGCCTCCTGCGCCACCACGGCGTCGGCGTCCTTGAGGCGGTGCAGGCCGCTGACCGCCCGTGACGTGCGGGGGTTCGCCGCGAGCAGGGACTCGTGCCGCGCGGTGAAGGCCCAGTACCCGCCCGTGAAGGGGCAGGCGTCCTCGCCGAGGCGCTTCTTGGGGTCGTACGGGCAGCGCCCGCAGTAGTCGGACATCTTGTCGATGTACGCCCCGCCCGACCAGTACGGCTTGGTGGCCATGATCCCGCCGTCGGCGTGCTGGCTCATCCCGACGACGTTGGCCGCCATGACCCACGCGTACCCGTCCACGAACCGGGTGTGGAACCAGCTGGTCATCTCCTGCGGGCTCCACCCGCGCGCCAGGGCGTACCCGCCCAGCACCATGAGGCGAGGGATGTGGTGGACCCAGCCCTCCTCGCGCAGCGTGCCGAGCACGTCGGACAGGCACGCGGCGCGGACCTCCCCCTCGGCGTCGAGGTCGTTGAACCAGTCCGGCACCGGCTCGGTGGCCCCGAGCTCGTTGCGCTGCCCGTAGTCCTCCCCGAGGTGCCAGTACAGGTGCCACACGTACTCGCGCCACCCCACCACCTGCCGCACGAAGCCCTCCGTGCTGGCCAGGCGCGTGCCGTGCTCGCGGTGGCGCGCCTCGGCGCGCTGGACCACCTCCACCGGGTGCACGAGGCCCAGGTTCAGCGGCACCGACATGAAGGAGTGCGCCATCCACCGGTCGTCGGCGAGCATCGCGTCCTCGTAGGTGCCGAAGGCCTCGAGCCGGTGCTCGAGGAAGTCGCGCAGCACGTGCAGCGCCTCCCGGCGCGTCACGGCGAAGCGGCGCGGCCCGTCCTCGCCGACGAACTGGACGCCCTCGTCGCGCGCCATCCGGTCCAGGTCCTCGCGGACCTGCGCGTCGACGTCGTCCTCGCTCGGCCACCACGGCTCCGGGACGCCCGCCACCTCGCGCAGCGTGCCGTCGCGAGGGGCCGGCTCGCGGTTCTCGTGGTCGTAGTTCCAGGTCCCGCCCAGCGGCTCGCCGTCGCCCTCGAGCAGCAGGTGGTGGTGCCGGCGGACCTCCCGGTAGAAGTCCTCCATGAGCAGGCGCTTCTGCCCGGGCTCGCCGCGCCGCCCGGCCCAGTGGGCGAACTCGTCCTGCGTGACCGCCCAGCCTCGCGCGGGGAGCACCCGCAGCGGCAGCAGGTCCGAGCTCCCGCCGCGCTCGACGTCGTCGTCGTGCCGGCCCGACAGCGACCGCACGAAGCGGCGGGCGGCGTAGGAGGTGGGGTCGCTCACCGACAGGCCGGCGGCGCGCTCGTCGTCGGTCAGCTGCTCCGCGGCCAGCGCGAGGCCCTCGCGGTAGGTGGCGGCGCGCACGTGCACGCCCCGGTCACCCAGCTCGGCGGCCCGGTGGCGCATCGCGGAGAGCACCAGGTGCGCCTTGCGGCGGTGCACGGTGCGGCGCGCGAAGACCCGCGTGGACTCCACGAGCACGGCCCGCTGCCGGGGGTCGTCGAGGAAGTGGGGTCCGAGCTGGTCCGCGAAGAGCCAGCGGACGGTCCCGGGAGCGCGATCATCCGCCACCGGCACAGCCGATCAGAGGAAGAGCAGCACCGCCAGCCCGAACGCCCAGCAGGCCACGACGACGCCCAGGAGGCCCACGAACGCGGTCGCCCCCACCAGGCCCGCGGCGAGCGCGGCCGACGCGACGGGCGGCACGGGGCCGGCCTGCGCGGCGGCGGCCCGACCGGCGCGGAGGCCGGCCACGAGCAGCACGAGCGAGACGAGCGGGTTCACGACGCCGCCCCGGGGCCGGTGGTCGGGGGCTCGGGGGCCGACGGCGGCTGCTGCGGCTGCGGGGCGGGCGGGGCCTGGCGGGCTCCCTGCGGCGCCGCGCTGCCGCGGGTCTCCGGCGTGCTGCGCTCGGCCTCGCGCGTGGCGCCCTCGGCCTCCTCGCGGGCCGCGCGCAGCGCGACGGACGGGTCCTCCAGCTGCGTGTCGCCGAAGACGTCGACGCCGGGCTCGCCCACCGGGCGCTCGCGGCGGGGGCGGGCCTGCGCGGCCCAGCCGGCGTCCGGGGCGCCGTCACGACCGCCGAGGGCGGAGCCGATGCCCCGCAGCGCCTCGGTGAGCTCGGCGGGGATGACCCACGTGGTGTTGCCCTGACCCTCGGCCAGCTTGGGCAGCGTCTGCAGGTACATGTAGGCCAGCAGGCTCGGGTCCGGGTCGCCGCGGTGGATGGCGTCGAAGACCTGGGTGATGGCCCTGGCGTCTCCCTGGGCCTTGAGGATCGCGGCCTGGGCGGCGCCCTCGGCGCGCAGCACGGCCGACTGCTTCTCGCCCTCGGCGGTGAGGATCTGGCTCTGCTTGGAGCCCTCGGCGGTGAGGATGGCCGCGCGGCGGTTCCGCTCGGCGCGCATCTGCTGCTCCATGGAGTCCTGCACGGACGCCGGCGGGTCGATCGCCTTGAGCTCGACGCGGTTGACGCGGATGCCCCAGCGGCCGGTGGCCTCGTCGAGCACCCCGCGCAGCTGGCCGTTGATCTGGTCGCGGCTGGTGAGGGTCTGCTCCAGGTCGAGGGAGCCGATGACGTTGCGCAGGGTGGTGACGGTGAGCTGCTCGATGCCCTGGATGTAGTTGGCGATCTCGTAGACCGCCGCGCGCGGGTCCGTGGGCTGGAAGTAGATGACGGTGTCGATGTTCACCACGAGGTTGTCACTGGTGATCACCGGCTGCGGCGGGAACGTCACCACCTGCTCGCGCAGGTCCACGCGGGCGCGGACCCTGTCGAAGAAGGGCACCAGCACGTGCAGGCCGGCCTCCAGCGTGCGCGAGTAGCGGCCGAGGCGCTCGACGATGAGCGAGGACGCCTGCGGCACGATCCTCACCGCCCGCACCACCGTGATCACCACGAAGATCAGCAGCAGGACCAGGACGACGGTCAGCAGGAAGCCTGTGGGGTCCACGGGTCAGCCCTCCGGTTGGCGCGGTGCCGACGGCGGGGTGCCGGCGGCCGGGTCTGCGGGCGGGTCTGCGGGCGGGGCCTGCGCCGCCGGGGAGCCCGCGGGTGCCGCGACGACGGCGGTGGCGCCGTCGATGGCGACCACGTGGACGGTGGCGCCCACGGGGAAGCGGGCAGCGGGTTCGGCGGTGCGCGCCGACCACTCCTCGCCGGCCAGCTTCACGCGCCCGCCCACCTCGGTGACCTCGGCGAGGACGCGGGCGGGACGGCCGACGTTGGCCGCGGTCCCGGTGGCCGTGAAGCGGCCCTCCACCTTGAAGCGCTTGACCAGCACGGGCCGCACCACGGCCAGCCCGATGAGCGACACGACGCTCGCGGTGATGGCCTGCACGGTGAAGTCACCGCCGAGCAGGGCCGCCAGGGCACCGGCCAGGGCCCCCACGACGAGCGTGCCGAAGACGAGGTTCAGGGCGAAGACCTCGAGGCCGGCCAGGACGAAGGCCCCGATCACCCACCACAGCGCGGCCATGCACCGACCCTAGGCGGCGGAGGTCACGCACTGCGAGGGGGCGTCACCCGTGAGGCACCCGAGGAGCACCCGGAGGGGCCGGGCGGTCACCCGATCGCGCGGGCCGTGAAACGCTGCCCGACGCGCTCCACGGCGAGCGGGAGCCCGAACGCGGTCGACAGCGGACCGTCGCGCAGCACCTCGTGCACCGGACCCGCCGCCACGACCTTCCCGCCGCGCAGCAGCAGCGCGTGGGTGGTGCCCACGGGCACCTCCTCCACGTGGTGGGTGACGAGCACGCTCGTGGGCGCGGCCGGGTCCGCGGCGAACCGGGCCAGGCGGCGCAGGAGGTCCTCGCGGGCGCCGAGGTCGAGGCCGGCGGCGGGCTCGTCCAGGAGCAGCAGCTCGGGGTCGGTCATGAGCGCGCGGGCGATGAGCACGCGGCCGCGCTCACCGCTGGACAGCGTGCCGAACCTGCGGTCGCGCAGGGCGTGCACGCCCATCACGGACAGCAGCGCCGAGGCGCGGGCGTGGTCGGCGGCGTCGTACTGCTCGCGCCAGCGCCCCACCATCCCGTAGGCGGCGGTGACGACCACGTCGCGCACCTGCTCCTGGCGCGAGACCTGCTCGGAGAGGTTGCCGGAGGCCAGGCCGATGCGCGGGCGCAGCTCGAAGACGTCCACGCGGCCCAGCTGCTCGCCCAGCACCCGGACGGTGCCGCGGGTGGGGTGCATGCGCGTCGCGGCGATCTGCAGCAGCGTGGTCTTGCCGGCGCCGTTGGGGCCCAGCACCACCCACCGCTCGCCCTCGCCGATGCGCCAGTCGACCCCCGAGACGAGCTCCGAGCCACCCCGGACCACCGTCACCTGCTCCATCGCGAGGACCTCGACCACGTCGTCGACCCTAGTCGGCGCCTACGGTGTGCCGGTGCTGCACCTCCCCCGCTCGGCGCGCCTGGCTGCCTGGGGCACCGCCGTCCTGTCCGGCAGGTCCGACGCGGGCACCGCCGCCAGGGCCGTCACCGGCTCCGACGAGCCCCACGGCGTCAGCGGCGGGGAGCCGCTGCCGGGGTGGCAGGGCGTCGACCCGGTCGGCGCCGCCGGCGTCCCCGGCGACCCCGCCGCAGCCCTGGGCCAGCTGCTCGCGGGGCTCTCGACCGCCGGCGCGCGCAGCCTCCGCGTGGCGCTGCCCGCCCCCGGCGACCCGGCCGGGCTGCCCGGCCCCGCGGCCTTCAGCGCCGAGGCCGTCGAGGCCGGTGAGGCGGTGCTCGTCGACGAGGAGCTGCTGCTCACCGACGGGGTGGGGCGCGTCGGCCTGGTGCCCGAGGTCGCCTGGTTCGGCTCCGCGTGGGAGCCCGGCGCCGAGGTCACCTGGCGGGTCTTCCCCACGTGGTCGCCGAAGGCGCCCGACGGCACCACCCTCGCCGACGCCGACAGGTCCCTGCGCCTCGGGCTCGCGGAGGCCACGCGCGTGCTCGCCGGCCTCGACGTGGCCCGCTGGCGCGACGACGCGGCCGACAGGATCACCGCCGTCCGCGAGGGTGCGCTCGCCACCAGCGAGCTGCCGCCCGGGTGCCCCGACCGCGCCGTGCGCGTGGTGGCGTCGGCCGCCCGCGTGCGCGCGATCGTGGAGCTGGCGACGGAGGACGACGGCGCCGCCGTGTCCAGCAGCGAGGCGCTCGCGCGGTCGCGGTCGCTGCGCGAGGTGGACGGGGTCGCCCGCCGCGCCCTCGCCGTCGCCGTCAACGCCGCCGCGGCCGAGCTGTCCGGGACCGCCCCCCGGCCCTGACCACCCGCCCACCCCTCCGCACTCGCGCACCCCAGTGCTGCTCCAGGGGCCTCCGACGCCGCACTCGCGTGCGCGAGTGCGGCATCGGAGGCCGGCCGCGGGTCAGCCCGCGAGCGCGGCGCGGTAGACGGCGAGCGTGCGCTCGCCGATGGCGTCCCAGCCGAACTCGGCGACCGCCCGCCGGCGCCCCGCCTCGCCGCGGCGGCGGGCCTCGGCGGGGTCGGAGGTGGCAGCGGTGAGCGCCGCGGCGAGGTCCGCCTCGAACGTCGCGGGGTCGATGGGCCTGCCGGTGCCGTCCTGCACCTGCTCGATGGGCACCAGCCACCCGGTCTCGCCGTCGGCGACGACCTCGGGGATGCCTCCGGTGGCGCTGGCGACCACGGCCGCGCCGCACGCCATCGCCTCGAGGTTGACGATGCCGAGCGGCTCGTACACCGACGGGCACACGAAGACCGTGGCGGCCGAGAGCAGCCGGATGACGTCCGTGCGCGGCAGCATCCTGTCGATGAGGACGACGCCGGAGCGGGTCGCCTTGAGGTCTGCGACGAGGCCGGCGACCTCGGCGGCGATCTCCGGGGTGTCCGGCGCACCGGCGGCCAGCACCAGCTGCACCTCGGGCGGCAGCTGGGCGGCGGCGCGCAGCAGGTGCGGCAGCCCCTTCTGGCGCGTGGTGCGCCCGACGAAGACGACGCTCGGCTTCTCGGGGTCCACGCCGAGGGCGCGCACGGCGTCGTGGGCCTCGGGCGAGTCGTCGCGGCTCCACGCGTCGGCGTCGATGCCGTTGTGCACCACGTGCACGCGCGCGGGGTCCAGGGAGGGGTAGCAGCGCAGGATGTCGGCGCGCATGCCCGCGGAGACGGCGATGACGGCGGCGGCGCCCTCGTAGGCGGTCTTCTCCGCCCAGCTGCTCAGGGCGTACCCGCCGCCCAGCTGCTCGGCCTTCCACGGGCGCAGCGGCTCCAGCGAGTGCGCGGTGACGACGTGCGGCACGCCGGCCAGCAGGCCGGAGACGTGCCCGGCGAGGTTGGCGTACCAGGTGTGGGAGTGGACCAGGTCGGTGCTGCTGCCGCCCGCGGCACCGTCACCACCGGTGACGGCGGCCGCCATGGACAGGTCCACGCCCAGCACCCGCAGCGCCGCGTTGGCGCCGGCCAGCTCGGCCGGCTCGGGGTGGCTCGTCGTCCCCGCCTCGTCGCGCTCGCCCTCGGCCAGGGCCCAGGCCCGGACGCGCACGTCGAGCGCGGGACCGCCCGGCCCGTCGGGGTGCAGCTGGCGCAGGACGCGCACCAGCTCGGCCACGTGCACCCCGGCCCCGCCGTAGATGTCCGGCGGGTACTCACGGGTCAGGACGTCGACGCGCATGGCCGGAACCTAGACCCTGGCGCCCCCGCCGCGCGCCCGGGGCAGCCCCCTCCCGCACGCCCGACGCGCGGCTCGGGTGACCCACGTGTGCACCACGTGACCAGCGCACTAGGGTCTGCCGCATGGCACCGAAGGTGATGGCCATCGTCCTGGCCGGCGGCGAGGGGAAGCGGCTCATGCCGCTGACCGCGGACCGCGCGAAGCCGGCCGTCCCCTTCGGAGGGACGTACCGGCTGGTGGACTTCGCCCTGTCCAACCTCGTGAACTCGCGCTACCTCAAGTCGGTGGTGCTCACCCAGTACAAGAGCCACAGCCTCGACCGCCACATCACCATGACGTGGCGCATGTCGACGATGCTCGGCAACTACGTGACGCCGGTCCCCGCGCAGCAGCGCCGCGGCCCGCACTGGTACCTCGGCAGCGCCGACGCGATCTACCAGAACGTCAACCTCATCAACGACGAGCGGCCGGACATCATCGTCGTCGTCGGGGCCGACAACATCTACCGGATGGACTTCTCGGCCATGGTCGAGAGCCACATCGCCTCCGGTGCGGCGGCGACGGTCGCGGCCATCCGCCAGCCGATCGCCCTCGCCGACCAGTTCGGCGTCATCGACGTCGACCCCTCGGACCGGCGCAGGATCCGGGCCTTCCTGGAGAAGCCGAAGGACCCGCAGGGGCTGCCGGACTCCCCCGGCGAGGTGCTCGCCTCGATGGGCAACTACGTCTTCGACGCCAAGGCGCTCACCGAGGCCGTCACCAAGGACGCCACCCTCGAGGGCTCCCGCCACGACATGGGCGGCGACATCGTCCCCTGGTTCGTCGAGCAGGGCCGCGCCGGCGTCTACGACTTCAAGGACAACGACGTCCCCGGCTCCACCCCGCGCGACAAGGACTACTGGCGCGACGTGGGGACGCTCGACAGCTACTACGAGGCCCACATGGACCTCATCTCGGTGCACCCGGTGTTCAACCTCTACAACTACGAGTGGCCCATCTTCAGCCAGCAGCCGCCGCTGCCGCCGGCCAAGTTCGTCCACGGCTGGCAGGGCCGCATCGGCCACGCCATCAACTCCGTGGTCGGCCCGGGGTCCGTGGTGTCGGGTGCGCTCGTCGAGGACTCGGTCCTCGCCGCCGGTGTCAACGTGCACTCGTGGGCGTCGGTCGACAGGTCGGTCCTCATGGACGGGGTGAAGGTCGGCCGCCACGCGGTGGTGCGCCGGGCCATCCTCGACAAGAACGTCGAGGTCCCCGAGGGCGCCACCGTCGGCGTCGACCCCGAGCGCGACCGCGCCCGCGGCTTCACGGTGACGGAGTCCGGCATCACCATCGTCGGCAAGCACCAGACGGTGGAGCCCTGAGCCAGCTGACCACAGCGCTCACGGTCCCCGGCTGGGACGCCGACCCCCGCGTCGCGTCCTGGCCGGGGCTGCCGCCCCTCGGCGGTGACAGCACCGCCGACGCCTGCGTCGTCGGGCTGGGCGGCTCCGGCCTCGCGGCCGTCGAGGAGCTGGCGTCCCGGGGCCTGACCGTGGTCGGTGTCGACGCCGGCCGCGTGGCCGCCGGAGCGGCCGGCCGCAACGGCGGTCTGCTGCTGGGAGGCGCCGAACCGGCCTTCCACGACGCCGTGGCCGACTGGGGCGCCGGGCCCGCCGCCTGGCTGTACCGCGCCACGCTCGCCGAGCTCGACCACCTCGTCGACGTGCTGCCCGCCGGCGTCGTCCGCCGCGCCGGCTCGCTGCGCCTGGCCGGCGGGGTGGGGGTCGACGACGACGAGCGGACCCGCGAGCTCGCCGACTGCGCCGCGCAGGCCGCTGCACTGCGCGAGCACGGGATCGCGGTGGAGGAGCGCTCCGGCTCCTTCGGCGAGGGCCTCTTCCTGCCCGACGACGCGCAGGCCAACCCCGTGGTCCGCCACCTCGGCGTGCTCGCGCACCTGCAGCGCGAGCACGGGCCCCGCGTGCGCCTGCACGAGGCGACCCGCGTGCTCCGGGTCCGCCCCGGTCGCGTGGAGACCGACCGCGGCGCCGTCGGGGCGGACGTGGTGCTGGTGGCCGTGGACGGGCGCCTCGACGTCCTCCTCCCCCAGCTCGGCGGGGAGCGGCCCACCGTCCGCACCGCGCGGCTGCAGATGCTCGCGACCACCCCCCTCGACGACGACGACGCGGCGCGCGTCCGCGAGCGGGTGCCCTGCGGCGTGTACGAGCGGTGGGGCTACGACTACGCGCAGCTCGACGACGGCCCGGCGGGCCTCCGGCTCCTCGTGGGCGGCGGCCGCGACGTCGACCGCGCGGCGGAGTGGACCACCTCCACCGACCCGACGCCGCCCGTGCAGGCCCACGTCGAGCGCGTCGCGGAGCGGCTGCTCGGTCGGCCCCTGCGCGCCGGTGACGTGGGGCACCGCTGGGGCGCCTCGGTCGGCTACACCGCGCCGGAGGCGCAGGGCCGGGCGCTGTGCGGCCTCGTCGACGAGAGGCCCGGGGGCCGGGTCGCCGCCGTCGGCGGCTACTGCGGGACGGGCAACCTCGTCGGTGCGGTCGCGGCGCGGGCCGCGGTCAGGCTCCTCCTGGAGGGCGAGCAGCCCCCGTCCTGCTTCACCCCTCCCCCCGCACCCCCGTGATCATGGGCAGTAGGCCACCTCGGCGCGGCAGCGCGGGCCCCACCCCGCCGCGTCCTCCCGACGTCGTCCTGCCCGACCTCGACGTGGCGGACCGCTCGGTGCTGCTGTCCGGCCGGTGGGACTGCGCCCTGGTCGACGGTGCCGAGCTGGCGCAGGCGCGACTCGAGGGGCTGCTCGTGCTGGAGAGCCTCGTGGAGGACGCCGTGCTCGACGGCGCGCTGCTGGCGGGGATGCGGTGCACCGGCAGCCGGTGGGAGCGGGTGTCGGCCGTGGCCGCGGACGGCGCGCGCACGCAGTGGGCCGACACCGAGGTGGCGGACGCCCGGCTGTCAGCGCTGGGGCTGGGCGGTGCGCGGCTCGACAGGGTGGTCCTGCGGCGCTGCCGGCTCGACAGCGCGCTGCTGCGCGACGCGGCGCTGACCGACGTGGTCCTCGACGGGTGCGACCTGCGCGGCGCTGACCTGCGGGGCGCGGCGCTGCGGCGGGTGTCGTTCGCGGGGTCGGACCTGACCGGCGCCGACCTGTCGGGCGCGCGCTGCGAGGACGTCGACCTGCGCGGCGCGACCCTGGAGGAGCTGCGCGGTGCGGACGGGTTGCGCGGCTGCACGGTCGACGCGGTGCAGCTGGTGGGCCTGGCGCCCGTGCTGGCCGCCCACGTCGGCCTGCGCCTCCTCTGACGTCCCCCCGTCCGCGCTCTTCCCGCACTTTCCGCGGGAAGTGCGGGAAGGAGGGTGGTCCTTGGCGCACTTTCCGCGGGAAGTGCGGTGAAGGGGCGCCCTCAGGGGGTGAGGGCCCCGGAGAGCAGCCGGTCGGCGGCCTCGCGGCTGCCCGCCAGCGCCAGACGGCCGCTGGCCAGCTCGGCCTCGAGCGCGGTGCGCCGCCACAGCAGGAGCAGCAGCGCCGGTGCCGGTCCGGTCAGCTCCGCCGCCGGCTCGGAGCCCTGGCCCAGCACGCACCGGCCCGACGTGCTCTGCAGCGCCAGGGCGCCCGGCAGGGGCGGCGTGCGTCCCAGCCGCACCTGCCGCGGGAGCACGACGTCGGCGACCTCGGCCACGCCGTCGGCGGCGACGCCGTCCTCCAGCCACGCTGCCGGGTCGGGCGCCGCCCCCAGTCCCGCGGCTGCCAGCGCGGACTCCGCGTCCCAGCGGTGCAGCGCCGTCTCGAGCACCTGCCGACGGCCCCAGAAGGCCGCGGTGGCCGGCGCCTCCGGCACCGCGAAGGTCCAGCAGGGCCGGGTCGGCGGCGTCGCGCGCAGCGCCGCCACGAGCGCCGCGGCGCCGGCGGTGAACCAGCCTCGGACCTCACTGTCGTCCTCGGGACCGCCGGGCTCGTCGCCCGGGTCGCCGTCGGGCGGCGCGGCCAGGGCCGCAGCGGCCCAGCGGTGCACCCCACCGGTGTGGCGCGCCAGGTCGACGAGGCTCCACCCCGGGCAGGCGGGGACCGGGGCCTGCAGCGCCCCCGGCGCCAGGAGCGCGGCGAGGGCTGCTGCCTCCCGCTCGACGAGGTCGGCGGCGCGGTGGTTCTGCACGCGCGGACGCTAGCGGCACCGGCGCCGCGGCGGCAGGTCCCGGCCTGCCACACCGGCCACAAGATCCTGACACGCTCGTCGTGACGCAGCGTTGACTCGTGGGCGATCGACCCGCTACGGTCCTGCCCAGGTCATGAGCGCCAGCGCCAAGCCCCGGCTCGCTGGCCGGCAACCCTGCTCGTCATGGGGTGCTCCGGGTGAAGACCAGGTCCGTTCCCACCGGCACGGGCAAGGACGACTCAGAGGAGCCGACGTGCACACGCACGCCATGACCAGCGACGACTGTCGCTGGCGACGCGCCTGACCGCAGCCCGCTGACCGGCCGGCACCCCCGGCCCCGGCGAACGCACCGCTCGACGCCCTCCCCTGCGGGACGCCGGCAGCGGTGGCTGCACCGCGCGTCGCACTCTCCGCGCTGCTCCCCCCAGCGTCCCACTCGCCACCGCTCGCAGTCACTCTGCGTGACCGTCGAGCGGCGATGCCCCCTGCCCGGAACACCCCACCCACACCCCTGGAGGCCACGGTGATCGAGCCGTGATCGAGCTCAGGTCGCTCACCAAGACCTACGGCGAGGGCCAGCACGCCACCACCGTGCTGGACTCCCTCGACCTGACGGTCGCCCCCGGCGAGATCACCGCCGTCGTCGGCCCGTCCGGCGCCGGCAAGTCGACGCTCGCCGCCTGCGTCACGCTCCTCGAGCGCCCCACGTCCGGTGCGGTGCTCGTCGGCGGCCGCGACCTCACCTCCCTGTCCGAGAAGGACCTGCGCGAGGCCCGCCGCGGCATCGGCACCGTGTTCCAGGCCGACGGCCTGCTGACCCGCCGCACCGCCGCGCAGAACGTCGAGCTGCCGCTGAAGCACCTCGGCGTGGTGCCTGCGCAGCGCAGGGCGCGCGTCGCTGAGCTGCTGGAGCGCGTCGGCCTGGCCGACAAGGCCCACCGCTACCCGCACGAGCTGTCCGGCGGCCAGCGCCAGCGCGTGGGCATCGCCCGCGCCCTCGCGCTGCGGCCGAGCGTGCTGCTCTCCGACGAGGCCACCTCCGGCCTGGACCCGCAGGCCACGGCGAGCATCGTCGCGCTGCTCAAGGAGCTGCGCGACGACCTGCAGCTGGCCGTCCTGTTCATCACCCACGAGATGGACACCGTCGTCGCGGTGGCCGACACGGTCGCCCGGCTCGACCACGGCCGCATCGTCGAGCACGGCGCCCTGGTGGACCTCCTCCACACCCCGGCGTCCCCGCTCGGCCGGGCGCTGCTGCCGCGCCGCGCGCACGCCGGCTCGCTCGACGACGGATCGCGCGCGCTGCGATCGACGTGGGTGGTCAGCCACGCCGGCAACCGCGTCCCGGCGGACTGGCTGGTCCGCGCCTCCCGCGCCCTGGGCACCGACCTGGAGCTGCTCGGCGCGTCGCTGAGCACCGTGGCCGGGGTGGCCGTGGGCCACGCCGTCGTCGGCGCCCCGGCGCACCTGGACGACGACGACGTCGAGGCCGCCCTCATCGGCCTCGGGCTGCACGCCCAGCGCGAGGCCTCCGACGCCGCCGAGCAGCGCGCCGCCGCCCAGACGCTCGGACAGACCCTGGAGGTCGTCGCATGAGCGCGGTCTTGACGGCGACCAGCACCGACCTGACCTGGGCGGAGATCCCCGCCCTCGTGCTGCCGGCCCTGGGCGACACGCTGGTCATGGTGGGCGTGACGATGGCGATCGTCGTCGTCCTCGGGGTGCCCCTGGGGGTCGCGCTCGACGCGCTCGGACCCGGCGGCCTCACCCCGCGCCCGGTGCTCCACAAGGTGCTGTCGGCCGTGGTGAGCGTGGGCCGGTCGCTGCCGTTCCTCATCCTCATGGCCGCGCTCGTGCCGTTCACGCGGTTCGTCACCGGCACCAACATCGGCATCCCCGCCGCGGTGGTGCCGATGGCTCTGGCCGGCACGGCGTTCTTCAGCCGCATCGTGGAGAACTCGCTGCGGTCGGTGCCGCCGTCGCTGGTCCGGGTGGCCCGCGCGTCCGGCGCCTCGCCGCTGCAGGTGCTCACCAGCGTGAAGCTCTCCGAGGCCGTCCCCTCGATCCTCGGCGGCCTGACCATCAACACCATCGCGATGATCGAGTACTCGGCCATCGCGGGCACCATCGGCGCCGGCGGCATCGGCTACGTGGCCGTCACCTACGGCTACCAGCGGTTCGACCACAACGTGATGATCACCACGATCGTCGTGCTGGTCGCCCTGGTCGCCGCCGTCCAGGCCCTCGGCGACGCCGCCGTGCGCGCCACCACCCCGCACTCGCGCCGCCGCCTCCCGCGCCAGCGCAGCAGCTCCACCGGCGCGGCGCCCTCGCCGTCGTCGTCCTCCGCCACCCAGACCAGCACCAGCGCGTCCTCGAAGGAGCTCTCCGATGTCCACCACTGAGACCCGCCCCAGCACAGGCGGCACCGGCAGCCCCGACGGCCACGGCTTCGAGGTCCGCAAGCGCAAGCGGTGGCCGTGGATCGCCGGCGGCACCGTCGCGGTGCTCGCGGTGGCCAGCGCCGTCGTCGTCCCCCGCCTCGGCGGCACCGAGACCGCCAACACCACGCCGGGCGCCACGCTCTACGTGGCCACGGCCGAGGGCAACGCCCGCGAGCAGGCGCTCATCGAGTACATCGCCGAGGACGTCGCACCCGACCACGGCATCAAGGTCGCCTTCAAGGCCCTGGCGGACTCCAACACCATCAACCGCGCCGTGAGCGACGGCGAGGTGGCGGGCACCATCTACCAGCACAAGCTGTGGCTGGGGCAGGTCCTCGAGGCCAACCCCGACTTCACGGAGGAGGCCGCGACGCCGGTCTTCCGCTGGGGCTTCGGGCTGTGGTCGGCCAAGTGGAAGACGCCGCAGGAGATCCCCCAGGGCGGCACGGTCTCGCTGTACTCCGACCCCGCCAACGAGGCGCAGGGCCTGTACGTGCTGCAGCAGGCCGGGCTCATCACCCTCAAGGACGGCGTGGACGTCGGCTCGGCCACGGTCGACGACATCGCGTCCAACCCCAAGGACCTGGAGTTCACGCTGCTCGACTTCGGCGCGCAGAGCCGGGCCCTGCCCGACCTCGACGCCGCCGTCGGCTACACCGAGTACTACCTCGCGGCGAAGATCCCGCTCGAGCAGCAGATCTTCGCGCCGACCCCGCCGGACGAGTTCGCCGGGCAGCTGACCATCGGCTCCACGTGGAAGGACTCGGACAACATCAAGGCCCTCGTCGAGACCTTCCAGGACCCGAAGGTCCAGGAGTTCCTCGCCAACGACCCGTCCGTGAAGGGCGTGCTGCTGCCGCTCGACGCCAGCTGACCCACCCCCTCTCCTCGCACTCGCGCACCCGAGTGCGGCTCCAGACCCACTGGAAGCCGCACTCGGGTGCGCGAGTGCGTGAGGTGGGTGGGGTTCGTGCCCTGGTGCGGCCACCGGGAGCGTGCCTAGGGTCACGGGTGTGAGCGAGCAGACTCCCGAGCCCACCCCGATCGACACCGAGGTCGTCAGCGCCCTGCGCGAGCGCTACCCCGTCCGCATCGGCGTCCAGGTCCAGCCGCAGCACTCCGACTACGCCGGCATCCGCCGCACCGTGGCCGCCGTGGAGGAGGCCGGCGTGGACGTCGCCTTCAACTGGGACCACTTCTACCCGCTGTACGGCGAGCCCGAGGGCCTGCACTTCGAGTGCTGGAGCCTGCTCGCGGCCTGGGCGGAGGCCACCGAGCGCGTCGAGATCGGCGCCCTGGTCACCTGCAACAGCTACCGCAACCCCGAGCTGCTGGCCGACATGGCCCGCACCGTCGACCACATCTCCGCGAAGAGCGGCGAGGGCCGGCTCATCCTCGGCATCGGCTCCGGCTGGTTCGAGAAGGACTACGACGAGTACGGCTACGAGTTCGGCACCGCCGGCGGCCGCCTGGACGCCCTCGGCGAGGCCCTCCCCCGCATCGAGAGCCGTCTGAGCAAGCTCAACCCGGCGCCCACCCGCCACATCCCCGTGCTCATCGGCGGTGGCGGTGAGAAGAAGACGCTGCGCATGGTCGGCAAGCACGCCGACGCCTGGCACTCCTTCGGCGACGCCGAGACCTTCACCCGCAAGAGCGGCGTCCTCGACCGGTGGGCCCGCGAGGCCGGCCGCCAGCCGGTGGACGTCGAGCGCAGCATCGGCGTGGAGGGCACCGCCGACCCGGCGGAGCAGGGCGAAGAGCTGCTGCGCCGCGGCGCCACGCTGTTCACCATCGGCGCCGGCGGACCCGACTACGACTTCGGCCGCCTGCGCGACTGGCTCGCCTGGCGCGACGAGAAGAACGCCTGACCACCAGCGTCCGTGATCATGGGCAGCCGGCCACCGACCAGCGAGGTGGCCGACCGTCCATGATCACGGCGGGTGGGTAGCGTTCGGGCGTGTCCCAGCCCGACCCGCAGCACCACCGCACCCTGCTCGCGACCCTCACCGGCACGGACAGGCCCGGCGTCACCGCGGCAGTGCTGGGGGCGCTGGCCGGCCGCGGCCTGGAGGTGCTCGACGTCGAGCAGCACGTGGTCCGCGGCCACCTGACGCTCGCGCTGCTCACCACCTGCGGCCCTTCCACCGGTGACGAGGACGACGGCGAGCGCGCCGCCGAGGTGGCCGGAGAGCTCGGCAGGGCGCTGCGCGCCGCCGCCGCCCCCTTCGACCTGGCCGTGACCACCGCGCCCGGCGGAAGCGGGGAGGACGAGGCCGCGGGCGTCGTCGTCGCCAGCCACCCGCGCTCGCACGTCACGGTGCTGGCCGCGCCGCTGCGGCCCGAGCAGCTGGCGCTGGTCGCGGGCACCGTGGCGCAGGCGGGCGCGTCCATCGACGCCGTCCGCAGCCTGGCCACCGCCACCCCCGACCACCCGGTGACCTGCCTGGAGCTCGACGTGCGCGGCGCCGAGCCGGCTGCGCTGCGGCGCGACCTGGCCGCCGTCGCCGCGAGCGCCGGGGTGGACGTGGCGGTCTCCCCGGCGGGGCTCGTGCGGCACGGGCGGCGGCTGGTGGTGCTCGACGTGGACTCGACGCTCATCCAGGACGAGGTCATCGAGCTCATCGCCGCGCACGCCGGCCCGGACGCCCAGCGCGCGGTGGCGGAGGTGACCGAGCGGGCGATGCGCGGCGAGCTGGACTTCGCCGAGTCCCTCCACGAGCGCGTGAAGGCGCTGGCCGGTCTGGACGCGCGGGTGCTGGCCGACGTGCGGGCGTCGGTGCGGCTCACGCCCGGTGCGGAGGTGCTGTGCTCGGTGCTGCAGCGGCTCGGGTTCGTCATGGCGCTGGTCTCGGGCGGGTTCGCCGAGGTCGTGGAGCCGCTGGCCGCGAGCCTGGGCATCGCGCGGGTGCGCGCCAACCGCCTGGAGGTGGTGGACGGGAGGCTCACCGGCCGGGTGCTGGGCGACGTCGTCGACAGGGCCGGGAAGGCCACCGCGCTGCGCGAGTTCGCCCGCGCGGAGGGCCTCGACCTGGACCGCACGGTGGCCGTCGGCGACGGCGCCAACGACCTCGACATGATCGCCGCCGCGGGCCTGGGCGTGGCCTTCAACGCCAAGCCGCTCGTGCGCGAGCAGGCCGACACGTCGGTCAACAACCCCTACCTCGACAGCGTGCTGCACCTGCTCGGCATCTCCCGCGAGGAGGCCGACGAGGTGCGCCGCTCCCGCGAGGAGCAGGCGGAGCTGCTCGGCGCGGTGGCGCTGCGGCCGCTGGTCCGCGAGGACTTCCCCCTGCTCGCCCGCTGGCTCGACGAGCCGCGCGTGGCCCGCTGGTGGCCGGACCCGCACGCCCCCGAGGACCTCGAGCGCGACTACGGCCCCGGCATCGACGGGACCGACCCGATCTCGCTGGCGCTGGCGCTGACGGCCGGGGGCCGTGCCTTCGCCTTCGTGCAGACCTACTCCTACGACGACGAGCCCGACAGCCGCGCGGCGCTGGAGGCCCTGCTGCCGGTGCCGGCCGGGGCGCTGGGGATCGACTACCTCATCGGCGAGCCCGACCTGCAGGGCCGCGGCCTCGGCGCCGCGGTCATCGGTGCCGCCGTAGCGGAGGGCTTCGCGCGCCACCCGGAGGCCGGTGAGGTGCTCGTGTCGGTGGCGCTGGGCAACCGCGCCTCCTGGCGGGCGCTGGAGAAGGCCGGGTTCGAGAGGGCCGCGGAGGGCGAGATGGCGCCGGACAACCCCCTCGACGCCCGCGACCACGTCGTGTACCGCCTGCGGCGCTCCGCGGACGGGCCGCGCGACGGCTCGACGAGCGCGCCCGGTGCTGCTGGGATGGGCGCGTGAGCACCTTCAGCGCGGGCTTCACCGGGCGGCGCGGGCGCGACCCCCGCCTGCCCCCGGGCCAGTACGACGTCGGCAGCTCCTGGCCGGTGCTGACCGCGGAGGCGACGCCCAACGTCAGCACCGACACGTGGAGCTTCCGGGTGGACGGCGAGGTGGCCGCGCCCCGGACGTGGTCGTGGGAGGACGTGCACGCGCTGCCGGGCTCGTCCTACGAGGGCGACATCCACTGCGTCACCACCTGGAGCAAGCTCGGCACGAGCTTCACCGGGGTCAGCCTCGACGCCCTGCTCGACCAGGTCGAGGTGCTCCCCAGCGCCACGCACGTGCTGGCGTGGAGCAGCAGCGGCTACACCACCAACCTGCCCCTGGCCGACGTCACCGGCGGGAAGGCGTGGCTGGTGTGGGAGCACGAGGGGAAGCCGCTGACCGCCGAGCACGGCGGGCCGGTGCGCATGCTCGTGCCGCACCTGTACTTCTGGAAGTCCACCAAGTGGGTCGCGGGCCTGCGCCTGCTCGACCACGACGAGCCGGGCTTCTGGGAGCGCAACGGGTACCACGACCGCGGCGAGCCGTGGGCCGAGCAGCGGTACGCCGGTGACTGACGGGCTGCCGCAGCTCCCCGAGCTCCCGCAGCTCGACTCCCCGCGCCGCCGCGTCCCCCCGACCGGCGCCAAGCGCTCGTGGCAGACCGGCACGGTCACCGAGGTGCGGCGGGAGACCCCTCACGCGTCGACGTTCCGCGTGCAGCTCGCCGAGTGGCAGCCCCACCTGCCGGGGCAGAACTACCTCGTGCGCCTCACCGCGCCCGACGGCTACCGCGCGCAGCGCTCCTACAGCGTCGCGAGCCCCCCGGAGGACCCGGGGGTGGTCGAGCTGACCGTCGACAGGCTTCCGGACGGAGAGGTGTCGGGGTACCTGCACGAGCACGTCGCCGTCGGCGACGCCCTCGAGGTCCGCGGCCCGTTCGGGGGCTGGTTCGTGTGGCGCGGCGACAGGCCGGCGCTGCTGGTCGGCGGGGGGTCGGGCCTGGTGCCGCTGGTCTGCGTGTTGAGGTCGCGGGCGGCTCGGCTCGCCGTCGGGCGCGAGAGCGCGCCGGTGCACCTCGTCGCGGCGGCGCGCACCCACGAGGAGCTGTTCTACGCCGACGAGCTCACCGGCGCCTTCGCCGGCTGCACCACCGTCGTGCTGTCCCGCGAGGACGACGACGGTCCCGGGCGCAGCGGCCGCCCCGCCGGCCGCCTGCGCGCCGAGGACCTGCTCCCCCACGCCGACCGCCTCGGCGCCCTCGCCGGCGAGGCCGACGTGTTCCTCTGCGGGTCCACGCCCTTCACGACGGCGGCCGAGCAGCTGCTGCTGGAGGTCGGCGTGCCGGCGGAGTCGGTCCGCGTGGAGCGCTTCGGCCCCTCCTGACCCGCCCCCCGTCCTCGCAGCCGGGCGCCCGGCTGCGGTGCACAGGGACGCGGTGGGTGAGGATGGTTCTCATGTCGAGCGTCCGCCTGCTGCGCCGCGCCAGCCCGCTGGTGCGCCTGCTGGTGCTCAGCCAGCTCGCCTTCAACACCGGCTTCTACCTGGTGCTCCCCTTCCTCGCGGTGCACCTCGCGAGCGACCTCGCGCTCGCCGCCGGCACCGTCGCCCTCGTGCTGGGGCTGCGCACCGCCAGCCAGCAGGGCCTCTTCGTGGTCGGTGGGGTCCTGGCCGACCGCTTCGGTCCCCGCCCGCTCGTGCTCACCGGCTGCGCCGTGCGCGTCGCCGGTTTCGTGCTCCTCGCGACGACGACGAGCGCCGCCGGCGTCATCGCCGGCGCCCTGCTCACGGGCGTGGCCGCGGCGATGTTCTCCCCCGCCGTCGAGTCCGAGCTGGCGCGCGCCGCCGGGGCGCCCGGGGCGGGTCTGGACCGGCGCGAGGCGTTCGGCCTGTTCTCGGTGGCCGGCCAGGTCGGCGCGCTGGCCGGCCCGGTGCTCGGCTCGGCACTGCTGCTCGTCGGCTTCCGGGCCACCTGCCTCGTGGCGGCTGCGGTGTTCGTCGTCGTCCTTCTCGGCCACTGGCGGCTGCTCCCCCGCCGCGCAGGGGATGCCGACGGCAGGGTCGACCGGGCCGACGACGAGCAGCGTCCGCCGTTGGTGGCGGGCGCGGCGGCGGCGCTGCGGGAGCCGGTGTTCCTGGCCGTCGCGCTGGCGCAGGCCGGCTACCTCGTGGTCTACAACCAGCTCTACCTGACCCTGCCGCTGGAGCTGGACCGCGCGGGCGTGCCGCGGGACACCGCCGACGCGGCCGTCGGGGTGCTCTTCGCGGCCTCGGCGGCGCTCGTGGTGGTGGGGCAGATGCCCGTGCTCCGCTGGACCTCTCACCGCTGGTCGGCGCCCACTGCGCTGCTGGCCGGCCACGGCCTGCTGGTGGCCGCGGTGCTGGCGGGCGCCGCCTCCCGGCAGGTGGGCGGTCCCGTCGCGGCACTGGCCGGCGCCGCCGCCCTCGTGGTCCTGGTCACGGCGGGACAGGTGCTCCTCATGCCGGTCGGGCGCGACGTGGTCGCGGCGCTCTCCCCCGCGCGCGACCTGGGCGCGCGCTACGGCCTGGTGTCCACCTGCGGCGGCGTGGCCGTGCTGCTGGGCAGCTGGCTGGTGGGCTCCGTGGTGGACGCCTCGGACGCGGCCGGCCCGGCCAGGGCACTGCCCTGGCTGGTGCTGGCGGTGTTCCCGCTGCTCAGCGCAGGGCTCGTGGCGGGGGTCCGGCGCCACCTGGGCACCCCCGTCGACGAGCCCCCCAGCGACGACAGGGTCACGGCCAGCACGGACAGCGCCACGAGGGAGGCAGCCGGAGCGAGCACCGCCCAAGGCGCGCGCTCCACGTAGGGCATCCCCTCCGCCAGCACCAGGCCCCAGTCGGGCGCGGGCGGCTGCGGCCCCAGCCCCAGGAAGCCCAGCGACGCCAGCGCCAGCGCGACCCCCGGCAGGCGCAGCGCCGCGTGGCGCAGCACGGGGGGAAGCACGTCGGGCAGCACGTGCAGGAGGAGCAGGCGGGCCCGGCCGACGCCGAGCAGCGGCAGCACCCGCACGTGCGGCTGGGCGCGCGCCTCTGTGACCAGCGCTGCGGTGTGCGCCGCCAGCGGCGCCCAGGAGACGACGAGCACGGCGACCGCCGCGCTCCCCGTCAGCCCCCTGCTGGGCCCGAGCACCGCCGCGGTGACGAGCCCCGCGAGCACCGGTGGGGCCGCGTTGGTGACCTCGACGGGGCCCGTGGACAGCCGCGGCAGCAGCCCGGCTGCGACACCGATGACCGCGGCGAGCGCGCAGACGAGCACCGCGGTGCCGACGGTGGAGGCGGCGCCGTGCCCGACGCGGGCCAGCAGGTCGCGCCCGGAGGCGTCCGCGCCCAGCGGCAGCGCGAGGGTCGGCGCGGCCAGCCGGGCGTGCTCGGGCGCGTACGGGTCGCGCAGCAGACCGGCGGCCGTGGTGCCGACCAGCAGCACCGCGCAGACCACGGGCACCGCCCGGGCGCCCCGGCCGCGAGCGGCGCCCGGCTCGGCCACGGACAGCCCCGCCACCCGCAGCGCGCGCCCCAGCACGGCGCCCCGCAGGAGGGCGGCGCCGGCCCCGCAGGCGGTGCCGACCACGAGCAGCGCCAGCACGCACCCCTGCAGCAGCGGAGCGTCCTGGGCGGCGGCCGCCCCCAGCGACGTCCGCCCGATGCCGGGCACGGCGAAGACGCGCTCGACGGCCACGGCCCCGCCGGCCAGGCCGACGAGCACCATGCCCACCTGCGGCGCCACACCGGGCACGGCGCGCAGCAGCAGGCCGCCGACCAGGCGCCCCCGCGTGGTGCCGGCGGTCGCCCACGTCGCCGCCCACGGCTCGGCCGCGGCCGAGCTCACGGCGTCGGACAGCAGGCGGCCCAGCAGCCCGCCGGCGGGCAGGCCGAGGGCCAGCGCCGGCAGCACCGCGTGCTGCGGCCCCTCCCAGCCGTAGGGCGGCAGCCAGCGCAGGTGCACGGCCACCACCACGAGCAGGGCCGTGGCCAGCAGGAACTCCGGCAGGGACGTCAGCAGCGCCGCCGCTGCGCCGCCGCTGCGGCGCGGCTCGCCCCGCACGGCGCCGCGCAGCGCGGGGACGACGACGAGGGCGGCGACCACCGCGGCCACCGCG
>NZ_VDMJ01000109.1:236-363 GCF_006335115.1 Streptomyces sp. NP160 | reverse complement strand
GGCCTCCTGCTGCTGGTGGGACTGGTCGATGTGGTCGGTCGTGTCGTGGGGGCGCGCGAGGACGACGACGTCGCCGCCGAGCACGCGGGCGTCGAGCAGCTGCAGACGCAGCGCGTCGCCGATGGAG
>NZ_VDMJ01000109.1:0-146 GCF_006335115.1 Streptomyces sp. NP160 | reverse complement strand
CAGCGCGGCCAGCGCCTCGCGGGGGTCTCGGGTGCGCAGGTGGACGGTCGCCGCGGACCCGTCCAGCAGCCGCGCCCCGGCGGGCAGGTCGCGCAGGCCCACCACCACCCGCAGGGGCTGCTGCGGCAGCGGGGCGCCGTCGGCGT
>NZ_VDMJ01000108.1 GCF_006335115.1 Streptomyces sp. NP160 | reverse complement strand
CCCGGGCACCTCCGGGAGCGGGTGGGCGTCCACGCGGTGCACCCGCGGGGCGGGGTCGGCCGGTCCCAGCACGAGCAGGTCGACGCCGGTGACGTGCTCACCGGTCAGCGCGCGGCTGATGGGCAGGTCCGGGGCGGCCACCGGGGAGCCGTCGGCGAAGCGCAGGGCGTAGGTGCCCTCCCAGGAGCGGGGCTGCTCCTCGCGGGGGTTGTCCCCGAGCAGCGCCCGCGCCGCTGGGTTGGTCAGCAGCAGGGAGCCGTCGGCGGTGTACACGGCGATGCCGTGGCTGACCGAGGAGTTCACGGCGCCG
>NZ_VDMJ01000107.1 GCF_006335115.1 Streptomyces sp. NP160 | reverse complement strand
CCGCGGCGCAGCCGCTCGGCGTGGCTGTAGAGGAGGAACGCCGCGCGGTGCAGACCGACGGCGGTCTTGCCGGTGCCCGGGGCGCCCTGGATGCACACCGACTCCTCCAGCGGGGCGCGGACGATGTCGTCCTGGTCGGGCTGGATGGTCGCGACGATGTCGCGCATCGGCCCGCTGCGGGGTCTCTCGATCTCCGCGACGACC
>NZ_VDMJ01000106.1 GCF_006335115.1 Streptomyces sp. NP160 | reverse complement strand
GCAGGGCGGCGTGGTCCCGCGCGCCCGCCAGCGCGGTGTCCAGCCTGCGCTCGGCCACCAGCCCGTGCTCGCGGTGCAGCGCGACCACCAGCGCCATCAGCGCCAGCACGCACGCGCAGGCCTGGGCCAGCTCCACCGCTCCGCCCGGTCCCCACGCCGAGAAGGGACCCCGGCCGGCCACGGCGCCGCCCACCACCACCGAGCACGAGACGAGCAGGTGGGCCGACGCCCAGCGCGGCGGCAGCCGCAGCGCGG
>NZ_VDMJ01000105.1 GCF_006335115.1 Streptomyces sp. NP160 | reverse complement strand
CACCGCCGTCGTCGTCCTGCACGACCTCAACCTCACCGCGCGCTACGCCGACCACGTCGTGGCCGTCCACGAGGGGGCGGTGGTGGCGGCAGGGACCCCCGCGGAGGTCTTCACCGAGCAGCTCCTCGAACAGGTGTTCTCCGTGCGGGCGAGGGTCCTGGAGGACCCCGTCGCAGGAGGGCCGCTCATCGTGCCCCTCGCCGGCCGCCACGCCCTCGTCCCCGCCGCC
>NZ_VDMJ01000104.1 GCF_006335115.1 Streptomyces sp. NP160 | reverse complement strand
GCCGCCGACCGCCTCGACCGCGCCCTGGAGCACGCGGGCGTGCCGCACGACGTGCGCGAGTACCCCGGCGCCGGTCACTCCTTCCTCAACGACGCCCCCACCGGGCCGCGCCTGCTGCGGCCGGTGATGCAGCGGGTCCTCGGCGCGGGCCCGGAGCCCGAGTCGGCGGCCGACGCGTGGGCGCGGATCGAGGGGTTCTTCGCCGAGCACCTGGGGAGAGCTGAGCGCCGTGGCGCCGACGCCTGAGGAGGACCTGTCCGTCTGGAGGCGCCTCGCACCGGGCGGGATGCTGCTCGTGGGCAGCGGGCTCGCCGTGGCCCTCGACGCCTCCGCGCGCCGCTCGTCCGGCGCGTCCCTGCTGCGCTGGGCGGCAGAGGGGACGGCGGGCCTCGTGCTGGTCAACGCGGGCCTGGCGCTCTACGGGGAGGCCATGAAGCGGCGCGGCCTGCACGACGCCGCCACCCGCCGCTGACCTCCAGCGCCTCCCCTTCCGTGATCATGGACTTCCCG
>NZ_VDMJ01000103.1 GCF_006335115.1 Streptomyces sp. NP160 | reverse complement strand
CCGAGGGCAGCGTGCAGGGCGTCCAGCGCAGCGACCTGAGCCGGGCCGGGGTCCCCAGCCACCGCAGCCGCGATCGCCGGGCGGATGCGCTGCCGCTCAGCGATCGACCCGGTCAACGGGTCGAGCAGGAGCTGGTGGCTCCACCAGGGGCTGCTGAAGGGCACCAGGTGAGCCTCGTCGCCCTCGTCCCGCGCAGCGTCCGAGACGTCCTGGAGGTCATCACCGATGGCGCCGTCGAGGAGGACGTCGAGGCTGACCGCGTCCCAGAAGTCATCGCCGAGGTCGAGCGTGTCGGCCCCGCACCACACGCGCAGGCCGGACGGACCGGGCAGGTCGGCGCCATCACCGACCGCCCACTCCGGGGGCGCGCTCGAGGTCATGTCGTGAACGCTAGAGGTCACCACCGACAGTCCGGCGGGCCTCATCACCGCAGGTCAGTACCGTGATCGCGAGATCACACACCGTGAGACAGCACCCTCTCGCGAGGCCCGGGAGACGCGGCCGGCCGAGGACCTCCCCCGGTCACCGAGACCTCCTCACGGGCACGTCCTCGCCGTCCCCGTAGGAGGTCGTGACCGGGCGGAAGACCCCGCCGTCGGGGGCGTACCGCAGCGTCACCTCACCCGCGGCCGACGCCCTGGCGGCGTCGACGGCCACGCCGCGCATCTCACCGGGTGACAGGACCACGGTCGACGACGCCGGCATCCGTGCGTCGAAGGTGAAGACGCTCTCGAGCCCGTCCTGCGTGCAGCCCGACCTGGCCCGGGCCCGGTCTCCGCCCACGAGCAGCGGCGCGGTGTCGTGGGAGTCGGCCTCGACGCGCGGGCACGACGCCTCCACCACCACGTGGACGACGACGGGGAACCCGTCACCCTCCCCGGGCTCGGCGTCCACCACCTCAGGGTCAGCCAGGCCCTGCAGAGCACAGCCCGCGGTGAGCAGGCAGCAGGACAGCACTCCCCCGGCAGCGGCGAGGAGCCTCGGTGCGCGCGCTCCCCGCGTCCCGCCGAGGGCGCGGGTCACACCTGGGGCGCGGTCCACTGCT
>NZ_VDMJ01000102.1 GCF_006335115.1 Streptomyces sp. NP160 | reverse complement strand
TGCACGCTGCCCTCGGTGGTGGAGGCGAGGGTGCTGGTGGGGTGGGGTTGACCAGCAGGGAGTGGACCGAGGTCAGCGCGGCGGTGGAGCGGTGCACCTCCTACCTGTTCGCCCTCAAGCTGGTCTCGGTCGCGGGTCTGGACGCCGCCAAGCTGGCCGAGAACCCCGCTCGAGCGGGCGCGAAGGACTCCCGCCGCCCGGCCGCCGATGAGCTGGCGCCGGTGCTGCGCATCGCGGGGCGCACCGCCACGGCGCTGGTGGGTCTGGCTCGTCAGCTCGGTGAGCTGCCCGCTGCTGAGGAGGCCCTGACCCGTGGGCTGATGACCCCGGCGCAGCTGGACGTGCTGGCTGATGTGTGCCGGCGCCTGCCCGACGGTGCGGCGGGACGTGCGGCGCGGCAGGCAGTCGAGGCCACGGCGGTGGCTGCGGCGGCCACGTTGAGCCGGGCCCGGCTGGCGCACGTGCTGGACGAGGCGGCCCTGGAAGCGGACCCGGGGTATGCGGCGCGGTCCATGGCGGCCGGGATCGAGCAGCGGGACGTGTTCTTGCGCCGCTCTTGCAGGCCGGGGTGCCGGCAGGTGGTGGCTGAGCTGGAGACCGCGGACGCGGCGCGGGTGTGGCAGGTGATCAACCAGGCTGCGGCCAACGCCAAGGACGGGGACACCGA
>NZ_VDMJ01000101.1 GCF_006335115.1 Streptomyces sp. NP160 | reverse complement strand
TGGGCATCGACAGGTTCATGCTGCACGTCTCGCCCGGCACCATGCCGCACCGCGAGGTGCTGCGGGCGATCGAGCTGCTGGGCACCGAGGTGGCTCCCGCGGTCCGCGCCGCCACCGCCTGAGCCGCGCCCGGCCGGGGACGGGCGCCGACGGCCCCCGGCGCCCCTTTCCGAGTCACCCACCGTGATCAGATCGTTGCTTGACTGCGCTGTCAACGGCCGTCTACGGTCGGCGCCGAACACCGATGACAGCGCAGTCATGAGGGAGGTGCCGCCCGTGTCCGCTCCGCCCGAACGCACGGGCCGCCTCGCCGGCGGGGTCGTCATGGTCGACGTGGCCCGCGAGGCCGGCGTCAGCCAGAAGACCGTCTCGCGCGTGCTGAACGAGTCCCCGCAGGTGCGCCCCGAGGTGCGCGAGCGCGTGCTC
>NZ_VDMJ01000100.1 GCF_006335115.1 Streptomyces sp. NP160 | reverse complement strand
CCGCCGAGCACCTTGCCGCGCGGCAGGTTGATCTTCCGGCGGAAGAGCCAGGGCTCCTCCTCGGAGGTGTACTTCCAGTCGTACCGGGGGTCTCCGACGGCGCGGTACATGCCCAGCGGCATGCGCACCTCGACGTCCCAGGGGTGCACCGGGGCCCCGGCCTCGAGCACGAGCACCGAGCCGGCACCGCGCTCCACGGCCCGGCCCGCCACCACGCTGCCGGCGGAGCCACCGCCGACGACGACGACGTCCACCCGCTCGGCGGACGACGAGCCCGCACCGCGGCGCGCTCGGGGGATCGCGTGTCCGTGGCCGCCCACAGCGTGCCTCCTCTTCCGTCTCCGACGCCTCTGCAGCGCGAGCTCGAACCGGGGCAGCACCCCCACCCGGTCAAGGTCAACGTAGGCCTGCGTGGCCCTCGCCACCTCGCTCCGCGCACCTGTCTGACAGCACACCACCCGATCGGACCGGATTCCAGCGAGAACGGGGCAGGGGCTGGTCAAGGCTTGGTCAAG
>NZ_VDMJ01000010.1 GCF_006335115.1 Streptomyces sp. NP160 | reverse complement strand
CCTCAGGTGCCAGCGTCATGCGCTCATCACCCCACCAGGGTAGGTGCCACCGTGGAGAAGGTGCTCGCGTGGAACACCAGGGGCCCGGGCTCCAGCACGCGGTGTGCGTGCACGCGCAGCAGGACCACCACGTGGTCGCCCCCGGGGAGCTCGGACTCGACCGAGCACTCCAGCCACGCCGCGGCCCCGTCGACGAAGAGAGCCCCGCCCTCGCCGTCCACCAGCGCCAGGCCGGCGAAGCGGTCGGCGGTCCGCGAGGCGAGCTGCCGCGCCGTCCTGTCGTGGGCCTCACCGAGCACCGAGACCCCCAGCCGCCCTCCGTCGGCGCGGTCCCGGAGCTTCGGCCAGGTCGACGACGCCCTGTCGACGCAGACCAGCACCAGCGGCGGGTCGAGCGAGACCGAGGTGAAGGAGCTCATCGCCATGCCGACGGGGGCGCCGTCCACGCGGGCGCACGCCGAGACCACCCCGCTGGGGAAGCGGCCGAACGCGTCGCGCAGCGCGCGGTGGGCCGTGGCCGCGTCGGGCGCGTCCTCGACGGAGGTCAGGCCGGCGGCGGAGGCGGTGCTCACGCCGTGGCCCACGTGCGCGCTGCGGCGCCGGGGTGGTCGGCGGGCAGGTGCCGGCGGCCGGCGCCGAACATCCGCTCGCGCAGGGTGTCCTCGGTGTACTCGGTGCGGAACCGGCCGGCGGCGCGCAGGCGCGGCACCACGTGCTCGGCGACGTCGACCACCGATCCCGGCTGCACGAACGGCTCGAGGAGGAACCCGTCCACGCCGGTGGAGTCCACGAGGTCGAGAACGTGCTCGACGACGTCGTCGGGGGAGCCGACGGCCACCATCCCTCGGGAGCCGCGCGTGCGGTGCGCTTCGATCACGTCTCCCACCGTAGGACCGGGCCCCTCGGCGCGCGCGTGCCGCTCCACCTGGCTCTGGCCCATCTCGGTGCGGATGCCGGAGAACGGCGCGTCCGGGTCGTAGGCGCCGAGGTCGACGCCCGTGAAGAGCGCGTAGCTGGCGATGGCGCTCTCGCGGGTGTTGAGCGCGAGGTACTCGGCGTACCGGCGCTCGGCCTCCTCGCGGGTGGGGGCGACGACGACGGACAGCCCGACCATCGTCTTCACCGAGCCCGGCGCGCGCCCCGCCTCGACCGCGAGGCGGTCCAGCGTCGCGACGTGCTCGGCGAGCCGGGCCTTGGTGGAGCCCTGGAGGAACACGCACTCCGCGTGCCGCGCGCCCACGCCGAGCCCCGCCTTCGACGTCCCCGCCTGGAACAGCACGGGCGTGCGCTGCGGGGAGGCGGCGGTGTTGCTGTACCCGTCCACCGAGAAGTACGGGCCGGTCCGGGTGACCCGGTGGACCTTGGCGGGGTCCGCGTACGTGCGGCTGGCCTTGTCGGCCAGCACCGCGTCGTCCTCCCAGGAGCCCTCGAGGACGGCGTAGGTGGTGAGCAGGTGGTCCTCCGCCACGGCGTAGCGCTCGTCGTGGGGGACCATCGGCCGGCCGAAGTTGGCCGAGGCGCTCTCGGCGAAGCTCGACGTGACCACGTTCCACCCGACCCGGCCGCGGGTGAGGTGGTCGAGGGTGGAGAAGCGGCGGGCGTTGGCGAACGGCGGCTCGAACATCGTCGAGGCCGTCACCACGAAGCCCAGCCGCTGCGCCGCGTGCGCCATCGCCGGGACGAGCAGCATCGGGTCGAGGCGGGGGAGCTCCATGGCCTCGCGGGCGTTGACGTCCGGCCGGACGCCGCCGATCTCGCCGTGGCCGTAGCTGTCCGCCAGGAAGCAGAAGTCGAAGGTGGCGTCCTGCAGGCGCTGGGCGGTCTCCACCCAGTACGACAGGTCGGCGTAGTGGTGGGTCTGGTTCTCGGGGTGCGTCCACGTCGTCATGCCGCCGACGTTGAGGACGGGTGTCTCGAAGAGGCCGAGCTTGACCTGCTTCGTCGAGTCGCTGCTGGTGCTGGGCATGGCTGTGCTCCTGAGGTCCTGAGCGGGTGGGCGAGCTGCTGCGCTGGTGCGCGGGGCAGCCGGGCTCAGGGGCGCAGGTCGCCGCGGGAGGTGTCCTCGGCGTAGAGCGGCATCTTCCGCGTCGTCAGCAGGCAGGC
The DNA here is from genome assembly GCF_006335115.1 of Streptomyces sp. NP160. GTDB lineage: Bacteria > Actinomycetota > Actinomycetes > Actinomycetales > Quadrisphaeraceae > Quadrisphaera. The sequence goes on along the minus strand of NZ_VDMJ01000010.1, from coordinate 67,410 downwards.
GGGGTGCACCTGCGCGTGACGGGGGGCCATGGTGCGGACGCTAGGTGCGGGTCGCAGGGGCGTCAACGGGGTGCGCGGACATCCGCGGGCGCTTCGTGGTGGGCCAGCCACTCCCGCAGGATGCGCTCCAGCGCGGCGGCGTCGCCCGCGGCGAGCTGCCCGACCAGCCGGTGCTCGTTGGCCACGTGGTCGCTGAACGCAGCGTCGATGACGCGGCGCCCGGCGTCGGTCAGCGCCACCACGCGTCCGCGGCCGTCGGTCTCGCTGGTCCGCCGGGTGACGAGCCCCGCGCCCTCCAGCCGGTCGAGCCGCTTGGTGGTGCCGCCGGTGGTGACCATGGTGGCGGCGGCGAGCTCGCCGGCGGTGAGGTCGGCGCCTGAGCGGCGCAGCGTGGCGAGGACGTCGAAGTCGCCCTCGGACAGCCCGTGCTGGGCGTAGACGGCCTCCAGCTCCCGGGTCAGGGCGGCGGCCAGCCGGTGGAGCCGCCCGACCACGCCGAGGGGGGAGACGTCCAGGTCCGGCCGCTCGGCGCGCCACTGCTCCTGCAGCCGCGCCACGTGGTCGCCTCCGCTCACCCCTCGACATTACCTTCCCGGTGAGACACTATGTCTTCCATGGAAGGGAACTGGCGCTGGGTCGCCGTGACGGCCGTCGCCCCGGTGTCCTGGGGCGCCACCTACTGGGTGACGGGCCAGGCCCTCCCGCCCGACGCGCTGTGGGGCGGTGTGCTGCGGGCCCTGCCCGCCGGGCTGGTCCTGCTGGCCCTGCCGCTGCACGGCTCGCCGGGCGCTGGGGGCGGGCGCCGCCTGCACGGCACCTGGTGGTGGCGCGCCGCTGCGCTCGGCACGCTGGTGAACGGCGCCTTCTTCTCCCTCGTCTACGCCAGCGCCCAGCTGCTGCCCTCCTCGGTGGCCGCCACCGCCACGGGCGCCAGCCCGCTGGTCGTCCTGGCGCTCGCCTGGCCCCTGCTCTCCCGGCGCCCCCGCGCGGCCGCCGTCGGCTCGGCGCTGCTCGGGATGCTCGGCGTCGTCCTGCTGGTGGGGACGGCGGCCTCCGGCCTGGACCCGCTCGGGGTGGCGGCGGCGCTGGGCGGGGTGCTGGCCTTCGCCACGGGCACCGTGCTCTCGCAGCGCTGGACCCGCCGCGCCGCCGCCGGAGCCCCGCCCGCCGCGCCGCGGCCGCTCACGATGACCGCGTGGCAGCTCGTGCTCAGCGGGCTGCTGCTGGCACCCGCGGCGGCCGCGTTCGAGGGCGCCCCGCCCGCGCTCGACGGTGAGGGCGTGCTCGCCCTGGCCTACGTCTCCCTCGTGGCCACCGCCCTGGCCTTCACCGCGTGGTTCGCCGGCCTCGCCCGCCTGGACGCCAGCGCCGTCGCCGTCGTCGGCCTGCTCAACCCCGTCGCGGGGGTGGTGCTCGGGACGGGCCTGGCGGGGGAGCGCCTCACCGGCCCCCAGTGGGCCGGACTGCTGCTCGTCCTCGCCGGGGTGGTGCTGGGGCAGGTGCGCCGGCCGGCGCTGCGTAGGGTCGTCCTCCGTGAGCACGCGACCTGACCTGCGGATCTTCACCGAGCCCCAGCAGGGGGCCACGTACTCCCAGCTGCTGGCGGTGGCACGGCGGACCGAGGAGACCGGCTTCAGCGCCTTCTTCCGCTCCGACCACTACCTCGCCATGTCGGACGACCCCGCGCAGGCCCTGCCCGGCTCCACCGACGCGTGGACGACGCTCGCGGGCCTGGCCCGCGAGACCAGCACGGTGCGGCTCGGGACGCTCGTCTCCTCCGCCACCTTCCGCCACCCCGGCGTGCTGGCCGTGCAGGTGGCGCAGGTCGACGAGATGTCCGGTGGCCGCGTGGAGCTGGGTCTCGGCGCCGGCTGGTTCGAGGCCGAGCACGCCGCCTACGCCATCCCGTTCCCGCCGCTGGGGGAGCGGTTCGACAGGCTCGCCGAGCAGCTCGAGCTCATCACGGGCATGTGGGCGGCGCCCGCGGGCACCACGTACGACTTCTCCGGCCGGCACTACACCGTGAAGGACAGCCCCGCGCTGCCCAAGCCGGTGCAGCAGCCGCTGCCGGTGGTGGTCGGCGGGGCCGGCAAGAAGCGCACCCCGGAGCTGGCCGCCCGGTACGCCGCCGACTTCAACGCCGGCTTCTGCACCCCCGAGGACGCCGGCCAGCGCTTCGCCCGCGTCCGCGCCGCCTGCGAGGCGATCGGGCGGGACCCGGGCAGCATCCAGATGTCGGTCGCGCACCTGCTCGTGCTGGGGAGGGACGACGACGAGGTCGCGCGCCGCGCGCAGGCGGTCGGCCGCGACCCCGAGCACATCCGGGAGCAGGGGTTCTGCGGCACGCCCGGCGAGGTCACCGACCTGCTCGGGCGCTACGCCGAGGCCGGCGCCACCCGCTTCTACCTGCAGGTGCTCGACCTGGCCGACCTCGACCACCTCGACGAGTTCGCCTCCCTGGTGACCCCGCAGCTCTGACACCCCCGACAGTGCTCGGGACTCCCACGACCACGGTGATCGTGGAAGTCCCGAGCAGGTGGGGCGGGTCAGGCGTGGCGGCTCGCGGTGGGCGCGGCCGGCCGGGCGGTCGGCTTCCTGCCGAGCAGCGGCTCGACGAGGTCGGCGCCCTTCTCGGAGGCGAAGGCCAGCAGGGCCCCCACCACGAGCGAGACGACCGCGGCCAGCACCGCGGCGTTCGTGGCGCCGACGCCGAAGAAGCACGCCGCCCCGACGAAGGCGCCGGGGATGAACGCCAGCGGCTTCCACGCCGCCTGCACGCACATGCCGAACGCGCCGACGGCCACGGCGATCCCCAGCACCAGCGCGTTGCCGCTCATGGCGGCGGTGGCGGCCTGGACGATCAGCCACCCCCACACCACGCCGGACAGCGTGGAGGCCACGGTCTTGCCGAGGCCCCCGGTGCCGCCGCCGGCGGCGTAGAACACGGCCCAGGCGGCGAAGCCCGCCCAGACCACGAGGACCGGGGCGGTGGCGGCTCCCGGCAGGGAGAAGCCCACCCAGGTGAGGGCGCCGGCCAGGACGCCGATCGAGATGCCGAGCGCGAGAAGACGCTTCATGACTGCTCTCCTTCGAACAGTGCGTGGACGGGTCAGGCGGGGCGGCGGGTGAGCAGCTGCACCGGGACCGGCGCGGTGCCCTCGTCGCGGGGGGCCTGGTCGAGCTCGGCCCCCGGGTAGCGCGTGGCCAGCAGGCCGCGGCAGAAGTGCGCGTTCCCGTCGATGCTGATGCGCGTCGAGCGGGCCTTGCGCAGCCACATCCCCACCACCGACGGCGGCACCGGCGTGCCGTGGTCGTCGACGGCGACGGGTGCGTCCCCAGCGGTGCTGAGCCCCAGCGCCGAGCGGCGGCGCAGCAGGGCCTCCGTCGCCTCGCCGGGCAGCAGGTCCGCCACCCGCACGGCGTGCACGTCGTGCTCGCCGAGGTCCGGGCGGGCCCGCAGCAGCGCGGTCAGCGCCCGCTCCGCCGCGGCGGTGTGCGCCTTGCGCCGGAAGGTCAGGCGCAGCTCGTCGAGGTCGGACTCGGCCTCGTGCCCGAACGTGCCCTTGTACCCGGCGTCGGCCGCCAGCCCGCGGTTGATGAGGTCGGAGTCGTGGTGGTCGTCGAGCTCCACCAGCACCCGCCCCGCCCCGTGCCGACGCACGACCGCCTCCAGGACGTCCTTGGCGTCCGAGCACATGAGGTAGGCGAAGTTCGGGGAGCAGAACGACGTCGGCAGGCGCAGGTGCACCCGCAGCGAGTGGCCGCCCTCGTCGTCATCCTCCTCCAGCGACCTCACGAACCCCAGCGACGTGATCGCCTCGTCGAGCTCGGGGTCCATGACCACCCCGAGCGCGTCCCAGGCCTCCTGCTCGAGCCCGGTCCGCTGCTCGGGGCGGGTCTGCAGGGCCGTCACGCCATCCCCGTGAGCAGCTCGGAGTCCGCCGCGCGCGCGTTGTCGGCCTTGACAGCGGGTTCGCGGATGTCAGTCGGCTCGGGCGCCACCTGCAGGTGCTCCGGCACCGGGATGTCGTAGAGCGCCGCGGCGTTGAGCCCGAGGATGCGCTTCTTGGAGTCCACCGTCAGCGGCGCGTACTCCGTCATGTCCTCGGGGATCTGGAAGTCGACGAACTTCTCCACCAGCCACTTGGGCGTCCAGATGGCGTAGTCGGAGGAGAAGAAGATCCGGCTGTCGCCGACCCAGTACATGAGCTCGCCGATGATCTGCGCGAAGTAGCGCGGGCGGGAGTGGATGAACGGCATCGCCACCGCCAGGCCGGCGTAGACGTTGGGCTCCTGCGTGGCGATCCAGCAGAAGTCCTCCAGGCGCGGCAGGCCGCAGTGCTCCACCACGAAGTTGAGGTCGGTGAAGTCGGAGGCCACGGCGTCGATGTCGGCGACGTCGAAGGCGTCGCGGTCCAGCGGGCGGATGGTGGGGCCCTTGTGCACGTGGATGTTCTTGATGCCGAGCTCCTGGCAGGCCTCCAGGTAGCGGTAGCTCCACGGGTCGGTGAGCTTGTAGCCGCGCGACTCGCCCTGCCACTCCGCGGTGTAGAGCTTCACGCCCTTGAGGTGCATCCGCTCGGCGTCGCGGCGCAGCTGCTCCAGGCCGCGCTCGCCGAAGCGCGGGTCGAAGGCGTGGTTGTAGGTGAGCTTGTCCGGGTGGGCCTGGGCGAGGGCGAAGGCCTCCTCGGTCTGCCCGAAGCCGTTCTTGTAGAACTCGCCGAGGATCGCCGGCTGGAAGATCGCGTGGTCGACGTACCCGTCCTCGAAGAGGTCCTTCATGAGCCGGTCCGAGTAGTACAGGTACTGGTCGTAGTCCCAGTGCTCGCTCTCGGGCGAGAGGTTGCGGTGGTAGTCGTAGAAGCAGTCGATGAACTGCTTGCCGTGGACGTTGCGGAGGTTCTCCGGCCGGGCGTCCCACAGCGCGATGTGCGCGTCGAGGATGAAGTAGTCGGTGCCGTCCTTGCTGTACACGGTGCCTCCTCGTCGAGGTGGTGCTTCGTCGCTCCTCCACGAAGGTCGCACTCCCGCAGCCCGTCTCACAGGGGACGGACGTCTCACTGTGAGACACGGCCCGCCCGCGGCGCTTACCCTCATCTGCACCCGGGGGCAGCGCAGCCCCTGCACCGCGGAGGTGGGGGATGGCACCGGACCCGGTGCGCGGCACGTCGGTGGAGTCCTCGCTGCGGCTGAGGGCCTCCTGGGAGCGCAGCCGGCACCTGGAGGTCCCTCCCGACGAGGTGCCACCGGTCTACTCCGGCGCCGTGGACGTGGACCCGCTCTTCGTCGAGTCCGGCCGCACCGTGCTCACCGACCTGCGCTCCACCCTGGCGGGCGAGGCCGTGGGCGTGATGCTCACCGACGCGACCGGCCTGGTGCTGCAGCGCTTCCTCGACGACGCCGCCATGCACCGCTCCCTGGACCGGGTCCACCTGGCGCCGGGGTTCTCCTACGCCGAGGCCCACGCCGGCACCAACGGGCTCGGCCTGGCCCTCGCCGACCGCGCCCCCAGCCTGGTCCGAGGCGCCGAGCACTACGTGGAGAGCCTGCGCGAGTACACGTGCGCCGCCGCGCCCGTCCTCGACCCTCGCACCGGCGACGTCGCCGGCACCGTCAACCTCACCACCTGGTCCCGCTCGTCCTCCGGGCTGCTGCTCGCGCTGGCCACCACCGCGGCCCGCAGCACCACCGCGCTGATGCTCGCCCGCACCGGGGGGCCCGCGGCCCTGGGACCGAGCAGGACGACGACGGAGCCCCCGGCGGCACCCCGCGGGCAGGTCTACCGGGTGGTCCCCGCGCGCGCCGCCGGCCCGGCCGACCCGTGCGCGTCCCCGGCCTGGCGCTCCGCCGTCGAGCAGGTCGAGCGGGCCCTGCTCGCCGGGCGCACCGCGGCGCTCGCGGGGGAGGCCGGAGCGGGCAAGACCGCCCTGGTGGCCTCCGCCCGGCGCCGCGCCGAGCTGCGCGGCACCCTGCTGGCGGCGCGCACCCCCGGACCCGACGAGGTCAGCGCCTGGCTGTCCGCGTGGACGCCCGTGCTGCGCGAGGAGGGCGCCTGCATCGTCGTCTCCGGGACCTCCGCGCTGCCCGCGTGGGCCGCTGACCAGCTGGCCGGCCTGCTCGCCGCCGCGCGGCGCAGCGACGGCTCGCCGCAGCCGTTCGTGCTCACCGAGCACGAGGCGTCGGCCCTGCCCGAGGCGCTGGCCGCGCTGGTCGACGTCGTCGTCGAGGTGCCGCCGCTGCGCGACCGGCCCGAGGACGTGGTCCCGCTGGCCGAGCACTTCGCCCGGGCCCACCGCCACCGCGACGTGGCCATCACGCCCGCCGCCGCCCAGGTGCTGCGCACCGCTCCGTGGCCGGGGGGCGCGACGCAGCTGCGGCAGGTGGTGCAGGCGGCGTGCGCCCGCACCGACGTCGTCGAGGTCCGCCACCTCCCGGCGGACCTCGCCTCCCACAGCCGGCGCAACCTCACCCGGCTCGAGGCGCTCGAGCGCGACGAGATCGTCAAGGCGCTCGCGGTGCCGGGGACGACGGTGGCGCAGGCCGCGTCGCGCCTCGGGATCTCCCGCGCCACCGTCTACCGCCGCATCAGCGCCTACGGCATCGAGGTGCCGCGGCCCTGACGACAGGGGACCACCAGGGCCGCGGCGGTCGGCGAGCGGTCAGGGGACGAGGATCCCGCGACCGCGGATGCTCCCCGCCTCGAGGTCGTGGATGGCGTCGAGCGCCGCCTCGAGCGGGTACTGCCTGGTGTGCAGGGTCACGCGGCCCTGCGCGGTGAGCGCCATGAGCTCCACGAGGTCCTGGTAGGTGCCGACGAGGTTGCCCACCACGCTGATCTCGCGGATGACGGCCTCGATGGTGGGGACGCGGACCTCGCCTCCGTAGCCGATGACGTAGTGCTGGCCGCGGTTGCGCAGCAGCTTCGGCGCCAGCAGCTCGGCGCCGTGCTCGCCGACGAAGTCGAACAGCACGTGCGCGCCGCCGTCGGTGGCGTCGAGCACGGCCTTCTCGACCTCGGCGTCGCTGGTGGCGAGCACGGTGTGGTGGGCGCCGATGCTCCTCGCCAGCTCCAGGGCGGCCTCGTTGCGGTCCACCACGGTGATCTGGGCGCTCGTGATGGCCGCGAGGGTCTGGATGCCGATGTGCCCCAGCCCGCCGGCGCCGACGACGACGGCGTGGGTGCCCGGGAAGAGCACGCCCGCGGCCTTGCGCACCGCGTGGTAGGCGGTGACGCCGGCGTCGGCCAGCGCCGCCACGGCCGCGGGCTGCAGCCCGGAGTCGAGCTTCACCACCGAGCGGGCGCCGGTGAGCATCTGCTCGGCCATGCCCCCGTCGACGTCCAGCCCGGGGAAGGTCGCGTTCTCGCAGTGGGCGTCCTGGCCGTTGCGGCACGCCAGGCACAGCCCGCACGTCACGAGCGGGTGCATGATCACCAGGTCGCCGGGGGCGACGTTGCTCACCGCCGACCCGACCGCCCGCACCGTGCCGGCGTTCTCGTGGCCGAGCACGTAGGGTAGCGGCGGGTGCTGGATGGCCTCCCACTGCCCCTCCAGGATGTGCAGGTCCGTGCGGCACAGGCCGGCGGCGCCGACGTCGACGACGACGTCCCACGGGCCCTTGACCTCGGGCTCGGGCACCTCGTCCAGCGACGGCGGCTGGTTGTACTCGTGCACGCGCAGGGCCTTCACGGCGCTCCTCCTCGTCGAGGCCCCGCCGGCCCGGTCGCCGGAGGGGGTCGGGCACCAGCCAACCCAGCCGCGGCGGGCAGCGCCAGCGCGCGTCTCAACCTGATACGGCGGCCGTCAGCCCCGGCGCAGGCTCCGGGGCTCCAGCGCCACCCCCGCGCGGCGGTCTACCGCGGCGGAGACCGCGGGGCTAGCGTCCGAGCATGGCGATCACCGGCGCGGACGTGCAGCCGGTCGACGGCCTGACGGCCTCGGACGCGGAGCTGCGTCGCACGCCCCTCGCGCCTCGGCGCAGGACCGGGTACGACGTCGTGCGCTGGGTCCTCGCCGCGGGCTGCGCGGTGCTGCTCGTGGTCGCGGTGGTCTTCGGGGCCCGGCCGGCCCACTGGAGCGAGGTCGAGGACGCCGTCTCCTCCGGTGCGGTGACGAGCGTGCGCGTGGCCACGGCTGCGGACGACGGCTCCCTGGTCCAGCAGCAGCGGGTGACCTGGCGGGACGGGCTGCTCCAGCGGCGCGTGGACCTCTACGTGGTGCCGCCCACCGCGAACGTCCTCTGGTCGTCGACCCCGCCGGCGACGGTGGAGCGCGACGCCGGCGAGGAGCTCCAGGCGATCGCCCCCGGTCTGCGCGTGGAGCGCGTCCAGGACTCCTTCGACGGTTCGGCGTCCTTCTGGGGCCGGCTCATGCCCTTCCCCGCGGTGGTCGCCGTGGCGCTGCTGCTCGGCTGGGCGTGCTGGCTGGGGCTGCTCCTGCACGGGCCCGCGCCGTGGCGGGCGACCCGCTGGGCGTGGTTCTGGCTGAGCTGGGTCCCGGGCGGTCTGCTCGCGCACCTGCTGCTGGCCGGCCCGACCCGGTGGCTGCCGGCGCCGCGCCGGCCCCGCGCCCGGCTGGGCCCCTGGCGCGCGCTGCTGCTGTCGCTCCTGCTCGGGCCGCTGGTCGGGGCGCTGCTCGGCCAGCTGTGACCGACCTCGGTCAGGTGCGGGAGGCGCTCGGTGCCACGGCCGTCGTCGTCGCCTCGTCGGGCTCGCGGGTCGGGTCCAGCAGCGAGGCACGGGCCTCCACGAGCGGCAGCACCTCGGCCACCGTGACCTGCCGGCCCAGCTCCGCGGACAGCGTGGTCACGCTGGCGTCGGCGATCCCGCACGGGACGATCGCCTCGTAGGCGCCCAGGTCGTTGTCGCAGTTCAGCGCGAAGCCGTGCATGGTCACCGACTGCGCCACGCGGATGCCGATGGCGGCCACCTTGCGCCCCTCCACCCACACGCCGCTGCGGCCCCGCACCCGCTCCGCCACCACCCCGAGGTCGGCGCAGACGGCGATGAGCAGCTCCTCCACGCGGCGCACGTGCTTGACCACGTCGATGCGTCCCGCCAGCGAGAGCACCGGGTACCCGACCAGCTGCCCCGGCCCGTGCCAGGTGATGCGGCCGCCCCTGTCGACGTCGACGACGGGCACGCCGCTGCCGGTGCCGTCGTCCAGCGGCCTGTCGGCGGGCTCGGTCAGCTTGCCCGCGGTGAACACGGGCGGGTGCTCCAGCAGCAGCAGGGTGTCGCCGCGCCGTCCGGCCACCACGTCGGCGTGGACGGCTCGCTGCAGGTCCCAGGCCTCGAGGTACTCCACGAGGCCGCCGTCGCCGACGCCACCCACGCGCTCTGCGGAAGGGCCCTGGTGCACCGACCTAGGGTAGGCCGGTGCGTGTGGGCCTCGTCGGGTACGGCGACTCAGGTCGCTCCTTCCACGTCCCGCTGCTGCGGGCCGCCGGCGCGGAGGTGGCGGTCGTGGCCACCCGCGACGCGGTGCGCAGCGCGGCGGTCCGCTCGGACCTCCCGGGGGCGCGCGTGGTGCCCGACCTCGACGCCCTGCTCGAGGCGGCGCCCGGCGCCGGCGTGGACGTGGTCGTCCTCGCCTCCCCGTCGGGCGTCCACGCGGAGCAGGCGCTGGCGTGCGTGGCCGCGGGCCTCGCCGTCGTCGTCGACAAGCCCCTCGCGGTGGACGCCGCACAGGCGCAGCGGGTGGTGGAGGCCGCCGAGGCCGCCGGGACGGTGCTGACCACCTTCCAGAACCGGCGCCACTCCGACGAGCACCGCACGCTGCGGCGGCTGCTCGAGCGCGGCGAGGTGGGACGGCCGTTCCGCTTCGAGCGCCGCTGGGAGCGGTGGCGCCCCGTGCCCAAGCAGCGCTGGCGGGAGAACGCGCCCGCGTCCGAGGGCGGTGGGCTGCTGCTCGACCTCGGCAGCCACGTGGTCGACGCCGCGGTCGACCTCTTCGGCCCCGTCAGCGCCGTCTACGCCGAGCTCACCGCGCGCACGACGCCGTCCGAGGACGACGCCGTGCTCGCGCTCACCCACGCCGGCGGGGTGCGCTCGCACCTGGCGGTGGGCTCGCTGGTCGGGGCGCCGGGGCCGCGCACCCGCCTGCTCGGCACGGCGGGCGCGTACGTGGTCACCGACTTCGAGGGCGAGCCGGCGGCGTTCACCGGCTTCACCGACGCGCCGCGCTGCACGGGCTGGGTGGTGGCGGGCGCCGAGCGCCGGCCGGTGCCGACCGCGCCGGGCGAGCCCGCCGACTTCTACCGCGCCGTGGCCCGGGCCGTCGCCGAGGGCGACCCCGCGGCGGTGCCCGTGCCTCCGCGGGAGTCGCTGCACGTGGCCCGGGTGCTCGACGCCGCCCGCGCCAGCGCCGCCGAGCTGCGCGTGGTCACGCTGCCGGACGCAGGCCCAGCGCGCTGAGCACGGCGCCGGCAGCCCGCCGTCCGGAGGTCAGCGCGCCCTGCTGGCTGGCGGTGTCGCGGTGGTCGCCGGCCACGTAGACGCCGTCGCCGAGGTCCGGGTCCTGCCGGGCGCGCAGGGGCGGCAGCAGCGCCGGCAGCGCGTGGGGCACCGAGCTGGTGGTGACGAGCTCCCAGTCGGCGGTGCCCTGCCCCCACACGTGCTCGAGCTGGCGCAGCACCACGGGCTCGGCCACCTCGTCCGCGCCCAGCACGGTGCTCGCCACGAGGTGGCGGCCGGTCGGTGCGTACCCGGGCGCCACCGCCGTCATCACGGCGCTGTTCACCACCGGCCCGCGCCGGTCGCCGTCGAGGTGCAGGAGCCGGGCCCGCGACCGGGCCGCGGGCTGCTCGGGCGCCTCGTGCCAGAACGTGGTGAGGCCGCGGGGAGCGGGCACGTCGAGCCCGGGCAGCAGCCGGGCCGCCGTCCAGGCGTCGGTGGCGACGACGACGGCGCGGGCGGCCACCTCGCCGTCGTCCGTCCGCAGGCGCACCCCACCGGCGCTCCGGCGCACCGCGCGCACGGAGGTGCGCGGACGCAGCTCGGTGCCCGGCAGGGCGGCCAGGCGCCGGGCCATCAGGCCCGGGAGGCGCTGCACGCCGTCCGGGGGCACGCCCGGCGTGCCCAGCACGAACGAGCGGACCACGAGGCGCGCGAAGGACGCCGACGTGCGCCCCTCGTCGTCGCCCAGCACCCCGGCCAGGAAGGGGTCCACCACACCCGTCCTCAGCCTCCCGCGCACCCCCGCCCTGTCGAGCGCGCTGGCCAGCGGCTCGTCGGCGCCGTCCCTGACCGCGCGCGGGTCGGCGGTCGCGGCGCCCAGCGCCCAGGCGACGAAGGCGGCCTTCTCGACCGGAGAGCCGAGCGGGGCCAGCACGGACGACAGCGCCGCCGTCGGGAGTCGCCGCGGGTCGGCGAGCACGTGGCGGCGCCCCCCGATGGCCACCGCGGCGCCCGCGCCGAAGGGCTGCAGGGCCAGGTCCGCCATCCCGTCCTCGCCGAGCACGCGGCGCAGCGCCGGGTAGGCGGGGTTGACCAGCTGGAAGCCGCGGTCCACGCGGAACCCGCCGGCGTCGTCGGTGCGCACCCGGCCTCCGGGGCCGTCACCGGCCTCCAGCACGAGCACGTCGGCACCGGTGCCGGCCACCCGCAGCGCGCACGCGAGACCCGCCAGGCCCGCACCGACCACCACCACGTCCCGCTCGTGATCCACGGCCCCAGTTGTCCACAGGCTCGCCGTCGGCGCCAGCGGGAGGTGGCGTGCGGCGGGCAGGGTGGGCCGGTGATCACCTCGCGCGCCCGCAGATCCCCGGCGGGGTCCTCGGTGCCCTCGGCACCGCAGGTCCCCGGTCTGCTGGTGGGCGTGCTGCTCGCACCCCCGGTGCCCGGGCGCCCCGCGGCCTGGTGGGCGCTGGACGAGGACGGGCGGGACGTGCTGGTGCAGCGGGTGCGTCCCGCGGGCGGCACGGGGCCCCTGGCGAGCCTCGACGAGGCGACGCTGCGGCGGCGCCTGGTGCACCCCCACCTCCTGCCGCTGCAGCGGGTGGTGCGCTGCCGCGAGGGTGCCGTGCAGGTGCTCGGCCCGGTGGCCGGCGGGTCCTTGGCCGACCTGCTGGCCGAGCGGCTGCACCTGCTGCCGGGGGAGGTGGCGGTGCTGGTCGCGGGGGTGGGCAGCGCGCTGGCCGTCCTCCACGAGGCGGGTCTGGTGCACGGGGAGGTCTGCGCCGAGGGCGTGCTGCTCGACCACGCCGGCCTGCCGCTCCTGCTCGGCTGGGGCGGCGCTCGATCCGCCGTTCCCGAGGGCCTGCGCCGCCGCGAGCTGCGCCGGCGCGCCGGGGATGCCCGGCCCCGGCAGCCCGCCCACCGGCCGGGCGACGACGTGCGCGACCTCGCCCGCCTCGGCCTGCAGGCGCTCGGTCAGCTTCCCAGTGACCAGGCCGCGGACGACGCGGAGCGGCGGGAGCTCGCGGAGCTGCTGCGGGCGGCGCTGGTCGCAGAGCCGTCAGGCGCGGGTGCCGGCGACCTCGCCCGTGCCTGCTGGGAGGTCGCCCGTCCGGTGCCGATCGGCTCACCCGGGTCCGTGGCCGCACCGTCCGGCGCGGCGGGGACGGCCATCACCCAGCGGATCCGGCGCACGGCCGTGCGCACCGCTCCCGCGCCGGGCGGCACCGCGGCAGCGGACGCACCCCGGGGACTGCGCGGCCGGCTGACGGGGGCGCTGGCCCGCCACCCGCTGCGCTGGGCGGGCGGCCTGGTCGCCCTGGCCCTGGTGACCGGGGGAGCGGCAGCGCTGGGAGCGGTGCCCCGCCCGGAGCCGGGCCTGACCTCGGCCGACCCCGCCGACGCCGTCCACGCCCTCGCCGACCTGCGGTGGAGGGCGGTGCTCGAGCACGACCAGGCCCTGCTGGACCGCGTCGACGTCGCTGGTTCCGAGCCCGCGCGCGCCGACGCCCGGTTGATCGCGGGCCTGGCCGGCAGCACTCTCGAGGGCGCCACGGCACGGGTGCTGTCCGCGGCGGTGGAGGCGCGCGACGGGGACCGGGCGTGGGTGCGGGTGGTGACGGAGGTGAGCGCCCACCGGGTGCTCACCGGCGACCGGGCGGTGGACGTGCCCGAGAGCGGGCCCGTCACCTCGCGGCTGCTGCTCCTCCGGGAGGACGGGCAGTGGAAGGTCGCGGGGACGGCGTGACCCGCCGGGGTGCGGTGGTCAGTGGGCGAGCGTCCAGCGCACCGCGGACTCCAGGTCCGGGTGGCTGAAGCGGAACCCGCTGTCCAGCAGCACCTGCGGCGCGAGGCGCCGGCTGGCGAGCACCTCCTCGGCGAACCCCCCGAGCGCCACGCGCAGCGCGGCGGCGGGCACCGGCAGCACCGCGGGACGGTGGAGCGCCGCGGCGAAGGCCTTGATGATCTCGCCGCTCGGCCGGGGGTCGGGGGCCACGAGGTTCACGGGCCCCGACACGTCGACGTGCAGGAGGTGGTCGATGGCGCGCAGCTCGTCCTCGAGGGAGATCCACGACCACCAGTCGCGCCCGGATCCCAGCGGACCGCCCAGCCCGAGCCTGACCAGCGGCAGCACCTGGCCGAAGGCCCCACCGCTGGAGGCCATGACCAGGCCGGTGCGCAGCGAGACGGTCCGGATGCCGGCGGCGCGCGCCGGAGCGGCGGCCGCCTCCCACGCGACGCAGCAGCGGGCCAGGAACTCCTCCCCGGCGCTGGAGGTCTCGTCGAGCGCCTCGGCCCCCCGGTCGCCGTAGTAGCCGATGGCGCTGCCCTGCAGCAGCACGCGCGGTGGCTCGTCGAGGGTGGCCAGCGCCCGCGCGAGGGTGGCGGTGGACGACGTGCGCGACTCCACGACGGTCCGCCGGTAGGACTCCGTCCACCGGCGGTCGCCCACCCCGGCACCCGCGAGGTTCACGGCGGCGTCGACCCGGCCCAGCAGGGCCGGGTCGAGCCGGCCGGACGCCGGGTCCCACTGCACCTCGTGGGGTGCGGTGGGAGCCCGGCGCACGAGCGTGACGACGTCGTGGCCCGCCGAGCGCCACCAGCGGACCAGCGGCCCGCCGATCATGCCGGACGCGCCGGCCGCGACGATCCTCACGCTGCTCCCAGTCCCGTCAGAGGCCGAGCTCGGCCTCGAACGCGCCGTCCTCGAGGCGCGCCTTGAGCGCCACGAGGAAGCGCGCGGCGTCCGCGCCGTCCACCAGGCGGTGGTCGTACGAGAGCGCCAGGTACATCATCGACCGGACGGCGATGACGTCGTCCCCGTCGGGGCCGGTCACCACGGCGGGCCGCTTGACGACCGCGCCGGTGCCGAGGATGGCCACCTGCGGCTGGTTGATGATCGGGGTGTCGAACAGGGCGCCGCGGCTGCCGGTGTTCGTGATGGTGAAGGTGCCGCCGCCGAGCTCGTCCGGCGTGACCTTGTTGTCGCGGGTGCGCTTGGCGAGGTCACCGATCTTGCGGGCGATGCCGGCGAGGTTGAGGTCGCCGGCGTCCTTGACCACGGGCACGAGCAGGCCGCGCTCGGTGTCCACCGCGATGCCGATGTTCTCCTGCGGGTGGTAGACGATCGACTCGCCCTCGATGCTGGCGTTGACCTGCGGGTACTGCTTCAGCGCCTCGACCGCGGCCAGGGTGATGAAGGGCAGGTAGCTCAGCGAGGCGCCCTCGCGGGCCTTGAAGGCGTCCTTGGCGCGCTCGCGCAGCTTGGCGATGCGCGTGACGTCGACCTCGACGACGGTGGTCAGCTGCGCGGAGACCTGCAGCGACTCGACCATGCGCTGCGCGATGACCTTGCGCAGGCGGCTCATCTTCTCCGTGGTGCCGCGCTTGGCGGAGATGCTCGGGGCCGCGGGGGCCTTCGGCGCCGACGAGGAGGACGACGAGGACGACGGCGCAGCCGGCGCCGGGGCGGCCTTCGCCTTCGCGGCCTCGGCGGCCTTGAGCACGTCCTCCTTGCGGATGCGCCCGCCGACTCCGGTGCCCGTCACGGTGGACAGGTCCACGCCCTCGTTGGCCGCGAGCTTGCGCACCAGCGGGGTGACGTAGGCCGACACGTCGGCCGGCGCCTTCGGCGCGGTCCTGCCCGGGTCGACGGGGGGCGTCACGCCCCCACCGGTCTGGGGGGCGGGGCTGTTGTAGTCCTCGCTGGCCTGCTCGGCGCCGCTCGCGGTGGCGGGCGCCTCCGGCGCCACCTGGCGGTCCGGGACGTCCTGCTGGGAGGGCTTCGACGACGACTGCTGCGACGAGCTGGACGGGCTGGACGAGCTGGACGAGCCGGACTCGGTGTCCATCGCCTGCTGCTCGGCCTTCTCGCGCTCCTCGACCTCGTCGGCCAGCGAGCCGGCCGCCCTGTCGGCGCCCTCCTCGCCGCCGGAGCCCGCACTGTCCGAGCTGTCCGAGCCGCCCGAGCCGCTGCCCACGCGGGCCAGCTCGGCGCCGACCTCGGCGGTCTCGTCCTCCTGGACGAGGATCTCGGTGAGCGTGCCCGCGAAGGGCGACGGGATCTCGGTGTCGACCTTGTCGGTGGAGACCTCGAGCAGCGGCTCGTCGACCTCGACGGTGTCACCGACGCTCTTGAGCCAGCGGGTGACGGTGCCCTCGGTGACGGACTCGCCGAGCGCGGGCATCGTCACCGCCTGGGAGCCGCCACCGCCGGAGGCACCGCCGGAGCTCTTCGGCGCCTCGGCCTGCGGCGCCGGGGCCTCCTCGGGCTCGGGCTCCGGCTCGGGCTGCGGCTCGGGCTCGGAGGCGCCGCCGGAGGACGAGCCCGAGGAGGTGCCCTCGGACGCGTCGCCGATGACGGCCAGCGCTGCGCCGACCTCCGCCGTGTCGTCCTCCTGGACGAGGATCTCGGTCAGGGTGCCCGCGAAGGGCGACGGGATCTCGGTGTCGACCTTGTCGGTCGAGACCTCGAGCAGCGGCTCGTCGACCTCGACGGTGTCACCGACGCTCTTGAGCCAGCGGGTGACGGTGCCTTCGGTGACGCTCTCGCCGAGCGCCGGCATCTCCACGGACGGCATGTGTGTTGTCTCCTCGAAGTTGGTGTCGAGCTCGTGCTGGCTGGGGGAGCCGGCTCAGGCGTGCGAGTGGAGCGGCTTGCCGGCCAGCGCCAGGTGCGCCTCGCCGAGCGACTCGTTCTGGGTGGGGTGCGCGTGCACGAGCTGCGCGACCTCCTCCGGGAAGGCCTCCCAGTTGACGATCAGCTGGGCCTCGCCCACCTGCTCGCCCATGCGGGCGCCGACCGCCACGAACCCGACGACGGGGCCGTCCTTGCGGCGGATGAGCTTGACGAAGCCCTGGGTGCCGAGGATCTGGCTCTTGCCGTTGCCGGCGAGGTTGTACTCGAGGGACTCGACCTGGTCGTCGCCGTAGGCCTCCTCGGCCTGCTTCTGCGAGAGCCCCACCGAGGCGATCTCGGGGTCGCAGTAGGTCACGCGCGGGATGCCGGAGTCGACCACGGGGACGGGGTTGAGGCCGGCGATCTCCTCGGCCACGAACATCCCGTGGGCGAAGCCGCGGTGGGCCAGCTGCAGGCCGGGGACGATGTCGCCGACGGCGTAGAGGCCCTCGACGCCGGTGCGCAGGCGCTCGTCGGTGATGACGAAGCCGCGCTCGACCTTGACGCCCTGCTCCTCGTACCCCAGCCCGGCCGTGACCGGGCCGCGACCGACGGCCACGAGCAGGTAGTCGGCCTTGAGCTGCTCGCCGGACTCCAGCGAGACGGTGACGCCGGAGTCGTCCTGGGTGACGCCGGAGAAGCGCACGCCGGTCTTGAAGCCGATCTTGCGCTTGCGGAAGGCGCGCTCGAGGGCCTTGGAGGCGGCCTCGTCCTCGACCGGCACCAGCCGGGGCAGGGCCTCGACGATGGTGACGTCGGCGCCGAAGGACTTCCAGGCGCTGGCGAACTCCACGCCGATCACGCCGCCGCCGAGGATGATCACGCTGTCCGGCACGTGGTCGAGCTGGAGCGCGTGCTCGCTGGTGATGACGCGCCCGCCCAGCTCCAGGCCGGGCAGCGACCGCGAGTAGGAGCCGGTGGCCAGGACCACGTTCTTGCCGGTGTAGCGCTGCCCGTTCACCTCGACGGTGTCGCGGGCGACGAGCTTGCCCTCGCCCTCGACGAGCGTCAGCTTGTGCGCCTTGGCCAGGCCCTGGAGGCCCTTGTACAGGCGGCCGATGGTGCCGTCCTTGTACTTGTTGACGGCCGGCATGTCGATGCCCTCGAAGGTGGCGCGGACGCCGAACTGCTCGCTCTCGCGGGTGGCGTCGGCCACCTCCGCGGCGTGGAGCAGGGCCTTGGTCGGGATGCACCCGCGGTGCAGGCAGGTCCCGCCGAGCTTGTCCTTCTCCACCAGAGCGACGCTCAGCCCCAGCTCCGCTGCGCGGAAGGCCGCGGCGTACCCGCCGCTGCCACCACCCAGGACGACGACGTCGTAGACAGTCTCGGCCACCAGAGGCTCCTCCACTCGCGTGTCGGCGGCACGGCGGCATCCCTGCCGCGCCGCGCTCGCCTGACATGCTCCCAGACGCCGTTACCGTGTGCCGCGTGGGTCTGTTCTCGCGCCTGGGCCTGGGACGCTCGGCGTCCCGGGCGTCCTCCCGTGGGTCCGGCCGGGGCGGTCGGCGTCCCACCGGCCCGGACTCCGCGCACCTGGCGGAGTTCGCCGCCACGCGCACGGGCGTCGAGGCCTACGTGGAGCCGGCCACCAACGTGACGCCCACCACGCTGGTGCTCGTCGCCCAGGACGGCGAGTGGACGCGGCGCCGGGTGCCCGACCCCGCCACCGCGCGCGACTTCGCCCGCCGCACCGGCATCCCCGTGTACGACGTGAACCTCACCGGCTACCCGCAGCGCATGCGGGAGTGGACCGCCCGCAAGCGCCGCGAGGAGGGCGGGGCCTAGGCGAGGTCCTCGGCGAGGGCCACGAGGGTGCGCACGGCGTGCCCGGTGCCGCCCTTGCCGGTGTAGCCGTGCGGGCCGTGCTCGTTGAAGGCGGGCCCGGCGATGTCGAGGTGCGCCCACGGGATCCGCTCGCCGTCGGCCCCGGCGGGCACGAACTCGCGCAGGAACAGGCCGGCGACGAGCATCCCGCCGTTGCGGTCGCCGATGTTGGCGATGTCGGCCACGGGGGAGTCGAGCGAGGCGCGCAGCTCCTCCGGCAGCGGCATCGGCCAGAACTGCTCCCCGGCGCGCTCGGCGGCGGTGAGCACGGCGGTGCGCAGGGGGTCGTCGCCCATGACGGCGCTGACCCGCGATCCCAGCGCCACCACCTGGGCGCCGGTGAGCGTGGCGACGTCGACGACGGCGTCGGGCTGCTCCTCCCCGGCGGCGACGAGGGCGTCGGCCATGACGAGGCGGCCCTCGGCGTCGGTGTTGAGCACCTCGACGGTGCGCCCGCCGTAGGTGGTGAGCACGTCGGAGGGGCGCTGGGCGGTGCCGGAGGGCATGTTCTCGGCCAGGGCGAGCCAGCCGGTGACGCGCACCGGCAGGTCGAGCCGGGCGGCGGCCACCACGGCGGCGAGCACGGCGGCGGCGCCGGCCATGTCGCACTTCATGGTGACCATGCCGGTCGGCGGCTTGAGCGACAGGCCGCCGGAGTCGAACGTGATGCCCTTGCCGACCAGCGCCAGGTGCGCCTTCGGGCGGGTCGGGGCGTGCTCCACCCTGACCAGGCGCGGCGGGCGCTCGGAGCCCTGGCCCACGCCGAGGATGCCGCCGTACCCGCCGGCCGCCAGCGCCTCCTCGTCGAGCACGGTGACCTTCGCCCTGGTCCCCTTGACGGCGTCGCGGGCGAACGCGGCGAAGGTCTCGGGGTAGAGCTCGTTCGGCGGGGCGTTGACGAGGTCGCGCACGCTGGAGACGGCGTCGGCGAGCACGGCGGCGCGCTGCAGCGCGGCCGCGAGGGCCTTGTCGCGGGCCAGCGGGGTGAGCAGCTCCAGCGACGCCACCGGAGCCTTCGAGCTCTCCGCGGTGCGGGCCCGCTGGGCGCGGTAGGCGTAGGCGCCCAGCAGCGCGCCCTCGGCGACGGCGGTGGCAGCGGCGAGGTCGTCGGCGGGCAGGGCCAGCGCCGCCGACCCGACACCCGCCAGCGTGCGCACGGCGGCGCCCGTGGCGCGCCGCAGCTGCTCCGCCCCGGCCGCGCCGGCCTGGAGCGGCCCGGTGCCGGTGAGGACGACGACGGCGGCCCGCACGCCCTCCCCGGCGGGGACGCGCACCACCTCGTCGGCCTTGCCGGTCACGCCGAGCGCGGTCAGCGCGTCGGTGGACAGGGCGGCGCGCAGGGGGCGCGGGAGGGCCTCGGCGCCCAGCACCTGCGGCCCGGGGGCCACAGCGAGCACGAGCGCGTCGGCCTTGGCGCGGGCGGGGGCGGTGGTCGAGGCGCGCATCTCCGTCACGCGAGCCGAGGCTAGCCGGGACCTCTCAGCGCGGCACGAGGGGCAGGTCCAGCAGCAGCGACCCGCCCCAGGCCGCCGCGACGAGCACGACCAGCGCGAACAGGCCCACCCAGACCACGCCCGGCACGCCCGTCAGCCGGCCCAGCTGGTCGGCGTCGCTGCTGGGGGACCGCCCGCCGCGGCGCGACCGCGCCAGCTCGGCCACGCCGCGCGGCGCGCCGAGCAGCAGGCCCCACGCCAGCAGCGCCGCGACCGCCTGCAGCACCGGCGCCGGAGCCCACCAGGTCACCGCGGCCGTCGGGACGGCGGTGGCCGCCAGCGCACCGACCGCCCGCCACCCGCGCACCTGCACCGCTAGCAGCGCGAGCGCGAGCAGCACGGCCCACAGCACCGCCGCCGGGCGTCCCGCGGCCAGCAGCGCCGCGGCGCCCAGGCCCACCAGCGCTGGGGCGGGGTAGCCCGCCAGCAGCACCGCCACCACGCCGAGGCCGCGCGCCGGCCCCACGGACACCGTCACCGCGGAGGCGTCGGGGTGCAGCCGGATGCCCCGCAGCCGGCGCCCGGACAGGGCGGCGACGAGCCCGTGCCCGCCCTCGTGCGCGAGCACCAGGGCGGTGCGCCAGGCCCGCCAGCTCGGCCGCCAGGCCACCACGGCCAGCGCCACCAGGCCCGTGACCACCGCGGTCTGCAGCGGCAGCGCGGGCGCGAGCGCCGTCGCGCGCGACCACGCCTCGGCCAGCCACATCACGGCTCGCTGAGCCGACCGGCCTCGACGTGCCAGCGGCGGGTCAGGCGCACCGCCTCGAGCAGCCGGCGGTCGTGGCTGACCAGCAGCAGCGTGCCGGTGTAGGCCTCCAGGGCCTCCTCGAGCTGCTCGATGGCCGGCAGGTCGAGGTGGTTGGTCGGCTCGTCCAGCACCAGGAGGTTGACCCCGCGGGCCTGCAGCACCGCCATCGCGGCGCGGGTGCGCTCGCCCGGCGAGAGCGTGCTCGCCGGCCGCAGCGCGGTGTCGCCCCTGAGGCCGAACTTCGCGAGCAGCGTCCGCACCTCCGCCGGCGGCGGCTCGTCGGGGAGCTGCGCGCGCACGGCCTCCAGCAGCGGGCCCGCCGACCGGGAGCCCAGCGACCTGCGGGCCTGGTCCACCTCACCGACCTGCGTGCTGGCGCCCAGGGAGGCCGTCCCCCCGGCCAGCTCGGCCCGGCCGAGCAGCGCGGCGAGCAGCGTGGTCTTCCCGGCGCCGTTGGGACCGGTGATGCCGATCCGGTCCCCGGCGTCCACCTGTGCGCTCACCGGCCCGAGGGCGAAGCCCCCGCGGCGCACCACGGCACCGGACAGCACCGCGGCCACCGACGACCCGCGCGGCGCGGCGGCGATGGAGTAGCGCAGCTCCCACTCCTTGCGGGGCTCCTCCACCACCTCCAGGCGCTCGATGCGCCGCTCGGTCTGGCGGGCCTTGGCGGCCTGCTTCTCGGTGGACTCCCGCTTGAAGGCCCTGGAGACCTTGTCGGGGTCCTTGGCCTTCCTGACGGCGTTCTTGACGCCCTTGTCCATCCAGGCGCGCTGCGTGCGGGCGCGCTCCTCCAGACCGGCCTTCGTGCCGGCGTACTCCTCGTACGCCTCGCGCGCGTGCCGGCGGGCCACGGCGCGCTCCTCGAGGTAGGCCTCGTAGCCGCCGCCGTAGACGCCGACCTGCTGCTGGGCGAGGTCGAGCTCCACCACGGTGGTCACGGTGCGGGTGAGGAACTCGCGGTCGTGGCTGACGACGACGACGCCGGCGCGCTGGTCGGCCACGAACCGCTCCAGCCGTGCGAGGCCGGCGAGGTCGAGGTCGTTGGTGGGCTCGTCGAGCAGGAGCAGGTCGAAGCGCGACAGCAGCAGCGCCGCCAGGCCCGCGCGAGCCGCCTGACCGCCCGACAGGGACGTCATGGGGGCGTCGGTGGGCACGTCCAGGCCCAGGCCGGCCAGCACCGCCGGGACGCGGTCCTCCAGGTCGGCCGCGCCGAGGGCCATCCACCGCTCGAACGCCGCCGCGTAGGCGTCGTCGGAGCCGGCGTCGCCGCGCTCGAGGGCCGCCAGGGACGCGTCGAGCCCCTCCTGCGCCGCGGCCACGCCCGTCCGACGGGCCAGGTGCGCGGCCACGGTCTCGCCCGGCCGCCGGTCGACCTCCTGCGGCAGCCAGCCGACCGCGGCGCCGGGGGGCGAGAGCACCACGGAGCCGGCAGCAGGGTCGTCGACGCCCGCCAGCAGCCGCAGCAGCGTCGACTTGCCGGCGCCGTTGGCGCCGACCAGGCCGACGACGTCGCCGGGGGCCACCACGAGGTCCAGGCCGCTGAACAGGGTCCGGTCGGCGTGGCCGGCGGCGAGCCCCCGGGCCACGAGGGTCGCGCTCACCGCTGCGTCACACCGCCAGCTCGGAGACCACGTCGGCCTCGAGCCCCGACAGGTCCAGGACGTCGGTGGCGGCGTCGTCGAGGCGGTCGGACAGCGCGTCGACGCCGGGGGACAGGACGAGCAGCGGACCGGTCTCGGCGAGCGCGGCGAAGATGCCGTCGTTGCTGACCACGAGCACCTGGGGACCGTCCTCGCCGGCGTCCAGGGCGGCGCGCGCGTCGGCCGCCGCGGCCTCGAGCAGCACGTGGTCGGCCACGTCGGAGCCGTCGGCCACGGGCACGGCGCGGCTGGCGAACTCGGCGAGGTGCGGGCGGGCGCGCTCCACGGCGCCGGCCTGCCCGGCCAGGTGCGCGGTGTCGGCCTGGCGGGCGAGGGTCACCACGGCCGCCATCCGCGCCCGCCAGCGGGCGGGCCCGGCGCGGAGGTTGTCGAGGTCCACGAGGAGCACGCGCCTCACGGGCAGCGACATCCACAGCGGACGGTCGGTGAGCAGCGCGCACAGGGCGTCCGCCAGCGGGTCCGGTGCAGCGGGGACCTCCTGGCGCCGCGGCCTGCGGGCGCGCAGCGCCGACAGGTCGACCCACTCGTAGTCGTCGGCCTCGCTCGGCCCGCCTCCCAGCCCCACGCGCGACATCCTCGCAGCCGGACCTAGCGTGGCGGCATGAGCGCCGCACCCGCTTCAGCCCAGACCCGGTGGACGTGGGCCTTCGAGGACGCCGACGGGGGCCCGGTCACCCCCGCCGGCGTGCAGCAGCCCGAGGCCGGGTTCGGCGCCCAGGCGGACGCGGAGTCGTGGGTGGGACTGCAGTGGCGGGCGCTGCTGGGCGAGGGCGCCGAGGGGGCGGTGCTGCTGCGCGACGGCGCGCGGGTCTACGGCCCGATGCCGCTGCGACCCGCCGAGTAGTCCCTCGGGGACTCAGCCGACCTGCTGGCCGCGGGCGACCTGCGGCTTGGGGATGCGGCTGCGCCGCAGCTGCAGCGCGCGCATGACGGCGTAGCCGACCACCCCGGTGCGCACGAGGGCCTCGGGGCCGAACTTCGCCTCCACCAGCCGGCGCACCTTCCGGCGGAGCAGCAGGGAGTCGACGACGACGGCGATGAGGCCGACGTACAGCAGCGCGTAGGACGCCAGGAACAGCACGTTGTTGCCCGAGCTGCTCACGCCCAGCTGCACGAGCAGCAGCACGAGGACGAACGGCAGGAAGTACTCGCCGAGGTTGCGGCGGGCGTCGACGACGTCGCGGACGAACCGCTTGACGGGGCCGCGGTCGCGCAGGGCGAGGTACTTCTCCTCGCCGTTGACGCGTCCCAGCTGCACGCGGCGGCGCTCGGCCCGCAGGGCCTCCTTGGAGCTGGCGCTGGCCGCCTTGCGGTCCGTCGGGACCAGGGGACGGCGGTTGGCCGCCTCGCGCTCGGCGCGGGTCGGCGTGGGCCGGCCCTTGCCCTGCCCCGGGGTGGCCGTGGGCTGCTCCGCCGGCTGGGCGGGCGCAGCCGGCTCCTTCGTCCGTCCGAACACGGGTCAAGAGTAGGTCAAGAGCCGCTGGCCTCGTGGACCATGTACTCCGCCAGGCGGTCGCCGTAGCGCGACCGCACCCGCTCGCGCACGCCCTGGTCGTGGCGCGGGACGGGCTCGAGGAAGACCTCGGCGACGTCGGGGAACGCCTCCCTGACCCCGTCGCCGATGCGGACCGTCGCGCGCTCGACGTCCGCCGCGCCGAGGTCGTCGTCCAGGTCGAGGCGCGCGCACACCAGGACGCTGTCGGTGCCGAGCGTGAGGGTGAGCAGGTCGACGACGGCCTCGACCTCGGGCTCGTCGCCGAGGTGCACCAGCACGGCGCGCACCAGGCGCGGGTCGGCCTGGACGTCGGTGAGCAGGCGCTTGTTGGCCAGCCCCAGGCGCAGGGCCACGGCGGCGAGCAGCACGGCGATGGCCAGCGAGGCGACGCCGTCCCAGTACGCGTGGCCGGTGACCTGGTGCAGGACGTTCCCGGCCGCGGCGAGCACCAGGCCGATGAGGGCGGCGGAGTCCTCGAAGACCACGGTGGTGGCGGTCGGGTCGTCGCTGGTGCGCAGGAAGTCGCGGAAGCCGAGGCGGTGCTGGCGGGCCTCGCCGCGGGTCTGCTGCAGCCCGCGCAGCAGCGAGACCCCCTCGAGGACGAAGGCGACGCCCAGCACCACGTAGTTGATGAGCGGCGACTCGACGTCGTGCTCGCCCGACGTCAGCGCGTGCACGCCCTCGTAGGCGGAGTAAAGCGCGCCCGTCACGAAGATCGACCCCGCCGCCAGCAGCGCCCAGAAGTAGCGGACGCGGCCGTAGCCGAAGGGGTGGGCGCGGTCCGCGGGCCTGGTGCTGCCCTTCAGCGCGATGAGCAGGAAGACCTGGTTGAGGGTGTCCGCGAAGGAGTGCGCCGTCTCCGCCGCCATCGACGCGGAGCCGGTGATGACGGCCGCCACGCCCTTGGCCACCGCCACGGCGAGGTTCGCGCCCAGGGCCACGAGGACGGTGATCGTGCTCTCGCCACCGGGTCGCCCGTCGGACGCGGGCGCGGAGGGTGCAGCGGTGTCCTGAGGCACGCGCTGAGCCTGCTCCTGCTCGGACCGCTCCGCGCGCCGAGGGGCGTCGGTCGTAGCGTCGGGTGCATGACGAGCCCCCAGACGCGCAGCGTGGAAGACGCCGTCCGCACGATCCTGCCGGGCGTCCGCGCCGACCTCGAGGCCCTGGTCCGCATCCCGAGCGTCTCCGCCACCTCGCCCGAGCAGGTGCACCGCAGCGCCGCCGCCGTCGTGGAGCTCCTGCGCTCCGCCGGCCTCGACGACGTGCGGGTCCTCTCCTCCGCCCGGCCCGACGGCAGCCCGGGGATGCCCGCGGTGGTCGGCCGCCGGCCCGCCCCCGCCGGCGCGCCCACCGTGCTGCTCTACGCCCACCACGACGTCCAGCCGCCGGGCACCCCGGAGGGCTGGGCCAGCCCCGCCTTCGAGCCGACCGAGCGGGACGGCCGCCTGTTCGCCCGCGGCGCCGCCGACGACAAGGCGGGCGTGCTCGTGCACGTCGGGGCGCTGCGCGCGCTCCTGCCGACCTGGGGCCCGGACGAGGGCGTCGGCGTCGTCGTCTTCGTCGAGGGGGAGGAGGAGGTCGGCTCGCCGTCCTTCTCGGCCTTCCTCGCCGAGCACCGCGAGGCGCTCGCGGGCGGGTCGGGCTCGGCCGGGCCCGACGTCGTCGTCGTCGCCGACTCCGACAACTGGTCGGTCGACACCCCCTCGCTGACCACGAGCCTGCGGGGGCTGGTCGACGCGACCGTCACCGTGCGCACGCTCGACCACGCCGTCCACTCGGGGATGTACGGCGGCCCCGCGCTCGACGCCACCACGGCGCTGGTGCGGCTGCTGGACCGCCTGCGCGACGACGACGGCGCGATCGCCGTGCCCGGCCTGCGCCCCACCGACGGGCCGGAGCCGACCGGCCTTCCGGAGGTCACCGAGGAGCGCTTCCGCGCCGACGCCGGGGTGCTGGACGGCGTGGCCCTGCTCGGCTCCGGGCCCCTCGCCCAGCGCCTGTGGCACCGGGCCGCGCTCACGGTGATCGGGGTGGACGTCACGCCGATCGAGAAGGCCTCCAACACGCTGGCCCCCTCCGCCCGCGCCCGCCTGTCCCTGCGCGTGCCGCCGGGTCTCGCGCCGGCCGAGGCGTTCGGGCTGCTGCGCGACCACCTGCTCGCCACCGCGCCGCTCGGTGCGCGCGTGGAGGTGGAGCTGGACGAGTCCGGCCGGGCCTTCTCCGGCGACGTCGACGGGCCCGTGTACGACGCCGCCCGCTCCGCCCTGGCCCGCGCGTGGGGGCTGGCCTCCGCCGACGACGTCGTCCACGCGGGCGTCGGCGGGTCGATCCCCTTCATCGCCGAGCTGGTCGAGGCGTTCCCGGGCGCCACCGTGCTGGTCACGGGTGTGGAGGACCCCGACACCCGCGCCCACGGGCACGACGAGTCGCTCTCGCTGGCCGTCTTCGAGCGCGCCCTGTTCGCGGAGGCGCTGCTGCTGGACTCCCTGTCACCGGAGCGCTGAGGTGAGGGTGCTGGTCGCCCCGGACGGGTTCACCGGCACCCTGTCCGCCCCCGAGGCGGCGCGGGCGCTGGCGGACGGCTGGCTGTCCGCGCGCCCCGGCGACGAGGTGGACCTGTGCCCCCTGTCCGACGGCGGCCCCGGCTTCCTCGACGTGCTCGAGGCCGCCGCCCCGGCCTCCCGCAGGCTCGAGGTGCCCACCACGGGGCCGCTGGGCGGGCCCGTCACCGCGCCCGTCCTGCTCCTCGGGGGCACGACGACGACGGCGGCGGTCGAGTCCGCCCTGGCCTGCGGCACCGCCCTGCTGCCGCCCGGTCCCGCCGCGGAGCGCGACGCGCTGGCCGCCACCACCGCCGGTGTGGGGGCGCTGCTGGCCGCCGCCTGCGGGGCCGGGGCGCAGCGGGTGCTCGTGGGGCTGGGCGGCAGCGCCACCACCGACGGGGGAGCCGGGGCGCTGGCCACCCTGGCCGGCGCCCCCGACGCGGTGCTCGCCTCCGGCGGCGGGAGCCTGCGCGGGGTTCGAGGCGATCACCTGGCCTGGCTGGCCGACCTGCGCGAGGCCTGGGCCGGGGTCGACCTGGTCGCCGCCACCGACGTCGACGTCCCCCTGCTCGGCCCGCACGGCGCCGCCCGCGGCTTCGGCCCGCAGAAGGGCGCCTCGCCCGCCGACGCCGACCTGCTCGAGGAGGCGCTGGCGGCCTGGCGCGACGCCGTCGAGGAAGCGTGCCCCGCCGCGGCCGGCCTCGCGGACCTGCCCGGCGCCGGCGCGGCGGGCGGCCTCGGCCACGGCCTGCTCGTCCTCGGCGGCCGCCGTGAGGCGGGTGCGCGGGCCGTGGCGCGGGCGGTCGGGCTGGCCGAGCGCGCGGCCGCCGCCGACCTGGTGCTCACCGGGGAGGGCTGCCTGGACTGGCAGTCCCTGCGCGGCAAGGTCGTCGCGCAGGCCGCGGAGGTCGCAGCGGGGGCGGGCGTCCCCGTCGTCGTCGTCGCGGGGCAGGTCCGCCTGGACGCCGCGCAGGCGGCGGCGGGAGGGCTCGCGCTGGCCCGCGCCGTCGTGGAGCGGCCGGAGGAGCTGGAGGCGTCGCTGGCGGCGCCGGGCCCGGCCCTGGCCGCCAGGACCGCCCAGGTGGCCCTGACCTGGCCGCAGCGGGCGTAGCCTGGCCGGGAACAGCGGTGCCGCGCTCGGCGTTGCAGCCCGCAGACAAGCCCCTGTGCGAGGAGGACCCGTGACCGAACTGGCTGACACGCCCACCACCAAGGAGCACGGCGTCGAGCTGACCGACGTCGCCGCGGAGAAGGTGCGCAGCCTGCTCGAGCAGGAGGGCCGTGACGACCTGCGCCTGCGCGTCGCCGTGCAGCCCGGTGGCTGCTCGGGCCTGATCTACCAGCTGTACTTCGACGAGCGCTTCCTCGACGGGGACGCCGCCCGCGACTTCAGCGGGGTCGAGGTCATCGTCGACAAGATGAGCCGCCCCTACCTCGAGGGCGCGGTCATCGACTTCGCCGACTCGATCGAGAAGCAGGGCTTCACCATCGACAACCCCAACGCGCAGAGCAGCTGCGCCTGCGGCGACTCCTTCCACTGAGCCGCACGCTCCCGCTGGAGCCGCCGCCGTCCCCGTTCGCCGCGGGGCTGGCGGCGGCTCTCGCGCGTCTGGAGGCCGCAGCGCTGGCCGGGGACGACGTCGGCGAGGTGGCCGGCACCGGGGGGGACCTCGAGCCCGGGACGCTGCTCGCGGCCTACCGGCTGGGGATGTTCCCCATGGGCCTGGGTGGGGGAGGGGCCGGCCCGCTGGGCTGGTGGACCCCCGACCCGCGCGGCGTGCTGCCGCTGGACGGGCTGCGCGTCTCCCGCTCGCTGCGGCGCTCGGTGGTGCGCCTGGCCACCACGGTGGACGCCGCCTTCGACGACGTGGTCGCCGGGTGCGCGGACCCCGCGCGGCCGCACCGGTGGATCACCCCGGAGGTCGCCCGCGCCTACGGGCGCCTGCACCGCCTCGGCTGGGCGCACTCGGTGGAGGTCTGGGACGGGTCGCCGGGGGAGCGGCTGGTGGGCGGCCTGTACGGGGTGTCCGTGGGCGGCCTGTTCGCCGGGGAGTCGATGTTCTCGCGCGCCACCGACGCCTCCAAGGTGGCGCTGGTGCGGCTCGTGGCCGTGCTCCGCGCGGACGGCGACCCGCGCCGCCTGCTCGACGTGCAGTGGCGCACGGACCACCTCGCCTCCCTCGGCGTGGTGGAGGTCTCGCGGCGCGAGTACGCGGCGCGGCTGCGGACGGCGCTGGAGGCTCCCCACCCGGCGTGGTGAGTGGGGCAGGTCACAGGTGCGTCGCGGGGGCGCCCCAGGCGGGGCTGCCAGGGTGACCGCGCGGTACTGTGCCGTCGATCCGGGTCCTCGCCGCGGCGCCCACGCGGCGGGTGGCACCAGGGCCTCCAGACGAGCAGGAGCGCACGTGTCGCAGCAGCACCGCACGCGGACGACGAGGAGCAGGTCGGGGACCGCGAAGGCGGCCGTCGCCTGGGCCGTCATCGCCTCTTCCGCCACCTTCGTGACCACCGGCTGCACCGCCGCCGTCAACGCCGACGTCGCGCGGGGCTGGCTGCCGCCGGAGACCGAGGGCGCCACCACCACGACGGACCTGTCGGAGAACCTGTGGGTCGGCTCCTGGATCGCCGCGCTCGCGGTCGGGGTCATCACCTGGGGCCTGATCATCTACTGCATCGTGAAGTTCCGGCGGCGTCGCGGCGAGGCGGGCCTGCCCCCGCAGCTGCGCTACAACGTGCCGGTCGAGATGCTCTTCACGATCATGCCGCTGTTCATGGTGGGCGTGCTCTTCTACTTCACCGCCCGCGACCAGCACATCCTCGAGAACCGCTACGACGAGCCCGCGGTGAACATCGAGGTGGTCGGCAAGCGCTGGGGCTGGGACTTCAACTACACGGACGCGGGCGTCTTCGACGCCGGCATCCAGGCGCAGGAGACGCCCGACGGCCTCGACTTCGACGCGCCGGGCACGATCTCCACGCTGTACCTGCCCGTGAACGAGAAGATCGAGCTGACGCTCACCGCGCGCGACGTCATCCACGACTTCTACGTGCCGGCCTTCTCCTACAAGAAGGACGTCATCCCCGGGCGCACCAACTACATGAGCATCACCCCCACCAAGGAGGGCACGTTCATCGGCCGCTGCGCCGAGCTCTGCGGTGAGGGGCACAGCCGCATGATCTTCAAGGTCGCGGTGGTGTCGCAGGAGGCCTACCAGCAGCGCCTCGAGGAGCTGCGCGCCGCCGGCAACGTCGGCCAGCTCGGGCCGGAGATCGGCCCGGCGCACAGCCTGGGCGAGGACAGCAACGTGCCGGGCGGCGGCGACCAGGTCGAGGACCAGCAGGGCGAGAACGCCGGCGGTCAGAACGCTGAGGGGAGCAACGGATGACCACCTACTACGAGGCCGGCGGCGTCGCCGCCGCCTCGCGGTCACGCGCCATCAGCGACCGCGAGTCGATGGGCCGCATCGTCGTCAAGTGGGTCACGAGCACCGACCACAAGGTCATCGGTGCGATGTACATGATCTCCAGCTTCATCTTCTTCCTCATGGGCGGCGTCATGGCGCTGCTCATCCGGGCGGAGCTGTTCGAGCCCGGCCTGCAGGTGGTGCAGACGGCGGAGCAGTACAACCAGCTCTTCACCATGCACGGCACCGTGATGCTGCTGCTCTTCGCCACGCCCCTGTTCGCCGGCTTCGCCAACGCGATCATGCCGCTGCAGATCGGCTCGCCCGACGTGGCGTTCCCGCGCCTCAACATGCTGTCGTTCTGGCTGTTCCTGTTCGGCTCGCTCATCGTCATGGCGGGCTTCCTCGCCCCGGCCGGCGCCGCGAGCTTCGGCTGGTTCGCCTACAGCCCGCTCTCGGACGACTCCTTCACCCCGGGCATCGGCGGTGACCTGTGGGTGCTCGGCCTGGCGATGAGCGGGTTCGGCACCATCCTCGGCGCCGTCAACTTCATCACCACGATCATCTGCATGCGCGCGCCCGGCATGACCATGTGGCGCATGTCGCTGTTCACCTGGACGGTGCTCATCACGAGCGTCCTGGTGATCATGGCCTTCCCGGCCCTGGCCGCCGCGCTGTTCGCGCTCGCCGCGGACCGCATCTTCCAGGCGCAGGTGTTCAACCCCGAGAACGGCGGCGCCATCCTCTGGCAGCACCTGTTCTGGTTCTTCGGGCACCCCGAGGTGTACATCATCGCGCTGCCGTTCTTCGGCATCATCAGCGAGGTCCTGCCGGTCTTCAGCCGCAAGCCGCTCTTCGGCTACAAGTCGCTGGTCTACGCGACCATCGCGATCGCTGGCCTGTCGGTGGCGGTGTGGGCGCACCACATGTACGTCACCGGCGCGGTGCTGCTGCCGTTCTTCGCCTTCACCACGATGCTCATCGCGGTGCCCACGGGCGTGAAGTTCGTGAACTGGATCGGCACCATGTGGGGCGGCTCGATCACCTTCGAGACGCCGATGCTGTGGTCGATCGGCTTCCTCATCACGTTCCTGTTCGGCGGCCTGACCGGCATCATCCTCTCGAGCCCGCCGCTGGACTTCATCGTCTCGGACAGCTACTTCGTGGTGGCGCACTTCCACTACGTGGTGTTCGGCACCGTGGTGTTCGCGATGTTCGCCGGCTTCTACTTCTGGTGGCCGAAGTGGACCGGGCGGATGCTCGACGAGAAGCTCGGCAAGTGGCACTTCTGGCTGCTGTTCGTGGGCTTCCACGGCACGTTCCTCATCCAGCACTGGCTGGGCGTGCGCGGTTTCCCGCGCCGCTACGCGGACTACTCGCCGACGGACCAGTTCACGTGGATGAACCAGGTGTCGACCGTGGCCTCCTTCATCCTCGCGGCCTCCTTCATCCCGTTCCTGTGGGCCGTCTACAAGGGCGTGCGCTCGCCCAAGGTCGAGGTCGACGACCCGTGGGGCTTCGGCCGCTCGCTCGAGTGGGCCACGGCCTGCCCGGTGCCGCGCCACAACTTCACGTCGCTGCCCCGCATCCGCAGCGAGTCGCCCGCCTTCGACCTGCACCACCCGGAGGTGGCAGCGGCAGACCGCGCCACGCCCGACCAGAACCTGCTCGACAAGCTGGTCGGCGAGCCCGACCTCCGGGGGAAGTGAGGCACCCGTGAAGACCGAGTTCTGGACCTTCGGCGGCGGGGCGTTCTTCTTCCTCCCGCTGGCCGTCGTGTACGGCGTGCTGTCCGACTGGGAGCCCGTCGGAACCGTCTGCCTGTTCCTCACCGGCGGCCTCGCCAGCCTCATGGGCGCCTACCTGTGGCTGACCTCGCGGCGCATCGACCCGCGCCCCGAGGACGACGCCTTCGGTGAGATCGCGGACGGTGCCGGCGAGCAGGGCGTGTTCCCGCCCCACTCCTGGTGGCCGCTGGCCATCGGCCTGTGCATCGCACTGGTCGTCTGCGGCCTGGCGGTCGGCTGGTGGATGTCCCTGCTGGGCGGCATCCTCGCGATGGTCTGCCTGGTCGGCTGGCTGTTCGAGTTCTACCGCGGGGCGCACGCGCACTGAGCCGCGTCACCGCCTGACGACGAGGGCCCCGGAGCACCACGCTCCGGGGCCCTCGTCGTCGTCGGCTACCGCAACCGGCCGCTCGGCGGTGACGGCTCACGCACTTTCCGCGGAGAGCGCGCCAAGGAGACGCCGGGTGGCGCACTTCCCGCGGAAAGTGCGCCAGAGCTGCCGACGAGGTGCGCATCGGCCGAGCTGGGACGCCTTCGCCACCGCAGCCGGGCGCCTGGTTGCGGTCCTGGGGGCTGCTGGACCGCAGCCAGGCGCTCGGCTGCGTCTAGAGCCGGGGGTGGTCAGGACTCGCGGCCGAGCACGCGCGTCGAGGACCCTCTCCCGGCTCGCGGCGGCCGAGCTGGGCCGGCCCCCCTCCAGTCGCAGCCGGACGCCGGGGGTTGGCACGCGCTGCGGAGGGCGCGAAGGGGCCCAGACGCCGCGAGGGGCGGGTCCCGGTGTTCCGGGACCCGCCCCTCGCGGGACGGCGTCAGCGACGCGCAGGCACCTCAGTGGCCATGGCTCGTCTCCGCGCCTCGACCGACGGCGCCGACGGCGTGCGGGTCGGTGTCACCTTCGATCGCCTGGCCGTGCCCCTCGTCGTGGCCGTGGGCGGCCTCGAGCTCAGCGGGGGTGACAGCGGCGACGTGGTCCTCGAAGAAGAAGGCCGACAAGCGTGCCCGCACCTTGTCCAGGCCGGAGGCCTTGCCCTGGGGGAGCGGCACCAGGAGGTCGTCCTCGTGCTGGACCAGGTTCCACCGCTCGTAGACGTCGAGGGGCTCGTGCACCTCGAAGTACTCACCGTCAGCGGTACGCACGATGCGCCCCGTCTCGCGGCCGTGGAGCGCGAGCTCCCGGTCGCGGCGCTGCAGGCCCAGGCAGATCCGCTTGGTCACCCAGAAGGCGATCGGCGGACCGACGAAGAACAGCGCGCGGAGCACGTACGTCATGTCGTTGATGGAGATGTGGAAGTGCGTCGCCACGAGGTCGTTGGTGGCCGCGAGAGCCATGACCACGTAGAAGACCAGGGCAGCGACGCCCAGGCCGGTGCGGGTGGGCTTGTTGCGGGGACGGTCGAGCAGGTGGTGCTCGCGGGTGTCACCGGTCAGCCACTGTTCGATCCACGGGTAGGCGATGAGCGCCATGATCATGAGGCCCGGCACCACGGCACCCGGCAGCAGGATGTTGAGCGACCACACGTACCCGAAGGTCGAGAACTCCGTCGGGATGGGCCCGAGCCAGCCGGGCATGAGCCGCAGCGCGCCGTCGACGAAGAGGATGTACCAGTCCGGCTGCGTGCCGGCGCCGATCGGCGACGGGTCGTAGGGCCCGTAGTTCCAGATCGGGTTGATGGTCACTGTGGCGGCCATGATCACCACGACGCCGAAGACGATGAAGAAGAAGCCACCGGCCTTCGCGGCGTACACCGGCAGCACCGGGTAGCCGACCACGTTGGTGTTGGTGCGGCCGGGGCCGGGGAACTGCATGTGCTTGTGCAGCACGAGCAGCCCGAGGTGGATGCCGATCAGGGCCAGCAGCGCCGCCGGGATGAGCATCACGTGGAGGATGAACAGCCGGGGGATGATCATCTCGCCGGGGAACTCCCCGCCGAAGATGAAGAACGCCAGGTACGTGCCGACCACCGGGATGGCCTGGATGACGCCCGAGATGATCCGCAGGCCGTTGCCGGAGAGCAGGTCGTCGGGGAGCGAGTAGCCGGTGAAGCCGGCGGCCAGGGCCAGGATCGCCAGGGCGACGCCGACCAGCCAGTTCAGCTCACGGGGCTTGCGGAAGGCTCCGGTCACGAAGACGCGGGCCATGTGCGCCAGGATCCCGGCCACGAACAGCAGCGCCGCCCAGTGGTGGATCTGCCGCATGAGCAGGCCGCCGCGGATGTCGAAGCTCAGGTGCAGCGTCGACTCGTAGGCGCGGGACACGGTCTGCCCGACCAGCGGGGCGTAGCTGCCCTCGTAGGTGGTCAGGGACATGCTCGGGTCGTACCAGAACGTCAGGAACGTCCCCGAGACCAGCAGGACGACGAACGTGTAGAGGCAGACCTCGCCCAGCATGAAGGACCAGTGGTCCGGGAAGATCTTGCGCGCGAAGGTCTTGACGATCTTCGAGGCGCCGACGCGGTCGTCGAGGTACCCGGCGACCGTCGCCGTCCTCTTGTCCGTGAGGATCGAGCTCACTCTGATCCACCTCGCTCCCAGTAGCTCGGACCGGGCGGGTACGGGAAGCCAGCGCTGGCGACCAGGTACCCCTCGCTGTCCACCGTGATCGGAAGTTGCGGCAGCGGCCGCTTGGCCGGGCCGAAGATCACCTTGCAGTGCTGCGTCAGGTCGAAGGTCGACTGGTGGCACGGGCAGAGAAGGTGGTGCGTCTGCTGCTCGTAGAGCGCCACGGGGCAGCCGACGTGGGTGCAGATCTTGGAGTACGCGTAGATGCCGCCGTAGTCCCAGCCCTCGCGCTCGGCGTCCGGCTGGACCTCCTCCGGCTGGATCCTGATGAGGAGGACCGCGGCCTTGGCCTTCTCCTCGATGGGGTGGGAGGACTCGGCGAGCCCGTCGGGGATGACGTGGAAGACCGAGCCGAAGGTGACGTCGGCCGCGCGGATCGGCGTGCCGTCGGGGTCGCGCGTGAGGCGGACGCCCTCCTCCCACAGCGACTCGCGCAGCACCGTGCCGGGCAGCGGGCCGAGGTCGCGGAAGAGCACGACCGCGGGGATCGGCAGGATGCCGAGCGCGGCGATGAGGGAGTTGCGGATGACGGTGCGGCGCATGACGCCGCTCTCCTCGACGCCGTCGAGGATGATGTTCGACGCGTCGCGCCGCTCCTCGTCGGTGCCGCGGATGTCGTGGCGGAGCTCGACCTGCTCGTGGTCGGGCATGAGCGTCTTGGCCCAGTGGACCAGGCCGATGCCGATGCAGAAGATCGCGAAGCCCAGGCCGAGGCCCAGCACGAGCGTCGACAGCTGGAGGCGGCCGAAGCTCTTGTCGTCGTCGATGGGCAGCGCGAAGTAGCCCACCATGAACACGATCGTGCCGACGGCCGAGAGCAGGAAGATCGTCGAGACCTGCCGCTCCGCGTTCTTCGCGGCCTTCGGGTCGGTGTCGGTGGTGCGGAACCGGTGGGCCGGCAGGCCCGGGTTCGCGAAGCGGTTCTCGAGGGCCTGGCCCTCGGGCGCCGCCAGGTCGGTGCCGGGCCCGCCGTGGCTGGGGCCGGCGTCCTTGTGCCCCGTGGTGGGGGAGTCCTTCACGGCCGGTCCTCCCGGGTGTCGGTGCTGGTGGTGGAAGACCGGCTCACGAGCGTCGCGCGGGTCACGAGGCCCTCGCCCCGAGCCAGACGGCGCAGCCGATGAGGGCCGCGATGCCGGCGACCCAGACGAACAGGCCCTCGGAGACCGGGCCCAGCGAGCCGAGCGTGAGGCCGCCCGGCGACGGCTCGGTGCCCGCGAAGTGCAGGTAGCTGGCGATGTCCTGCTTCTCCTCCGGGGTGATGTTCGCGTCGTTGAAGACGGGCATCGACTGGGGGCCGGTGAGCATCGCCTCGTAGACGTGCTTGGCCGAGACGTCCTGCAGGTTCGGGGCCCACTTGCCGCGGGTCAGGGCGCCGCCGGCGCCCACGACGTTGTGGCACATCGCGCAGTTGGTGCGGAAGAGCTCGTTGCCCTTGGAGATGCGCTCGGGGTCGTCCGTGTAGGACTGGAACTCCTCGGCGGGGATGGCCGGGCCCGGCGCCAGCGAGGCGACGTAGGCGGACATCTGGGCGATCTGCTCGTCGGAGAACTGCACCGGCTTCTCGATGGCCTGCGGCAGGTTGGCCGACAGCGGCATGCGGCCGGTGCCCACCTGGAAGTCGACCGAGGCGGCGCCGACGCCGATCAGGGTCGGGCCCTCGCCCGTGCCCTGGGCCTGCAGGCCGTGGCAGTTGGAGCAGTTGGCCAGGAAGAGCTCGCGGCCCGCCTGGACGTCCTCGGTGCTGGCCCCGGCGGCCGACGCCGTGGACGGTGTGAGCACCGAGTAGGCGCCGCCCACGACGAGCAGCGCCAGCAGCATCACGACCACACCACCGAGGGGGTGGCGGCGGCGGGCGCCGCGAGCCTTCACAGCCTTCACGAAGACATCCTCAACGTTGCGGGGTGGAGCGCGACAGGGCGCGCCGGGGACGTGACGAGGCTCACGCGGGAGGTCATCGCGCTCACCGGAGGATGTAGATGATGAAGAACAGCCCGATCCACACCACGTCGACGAAGTGCCAGTAGTAGCTGGTGACGACGGCGCTGGTGGCCTCCTGGTGGCCGAACCGGCGCGCCGCGAAGCTGCGGCCGATGACCAGCAGGAACGCCAGCAGCCCGGCGGTCACGTGGAGGCCGTGGAAGCCGGTGGCGAGGTAGAAGACCGAGCCGTACGGCGTGGAGGCGATGGTGAGCCCCTCGTGCACCAGCTCGGCGTACTCGAAGACCTGGCCGGACACGAAGAAGGCGCCCATGAGGTAGGTCAGCACGTACCACTCGCGCATGCCCCAGCGGTTGACCTGCAGCAGCGACCCGGTGCGGGCCTTCTGGTAGCGCTCGGCGGCGAACACCCCGAACTGGCAGGTCAGCGAGCTCAGCACGAGGATCGTCGTGTTGGTGATCGCGAACGGCATGTTGAACAGCTGGGGCTCGGTCTGCCAGAGCTCCGGGACGACCGCGCGCACCGTGAAGTACATCGCGAAGAGCCCGGCGAAGAACATGAGCTCGCTGGAGAGCCAGACGATGGTGCCGACCGACACGGGGTCTGGCCGGTTGACGGCCGCCGGAGCGTGCGGCAGGGCTGCTGTGCTCGACACGGCGCCATTATGGCGTCCGGTCCCCGGGGTGCGACGTCCGGGACCCGCCGCGCGGACACGATGCGGTCACGATCACACCACCCGCGCCTGTGCGGCGGCTGGGCCCGGGCTGCCGGATCGCCGTCCCCACCTGGCAGGGTGTCGGGCGTGGCAGCCCTCGGACCCTCCGGTGCGCGCACCTGGCCGTCCCTGATCTCGGCCCTGGTCGCCGGGCGCGACCTCACCGCTGACGACTGCGCCTGGGCCATGGCGCGGGTCATGGCGGGCGAGGCCCCGGCGGTTCCGCTGGCGGGGTTCCTCGTGGCGCTGCGCGCCAAGGGCGAGACGGTGGCGGAGCTGACCGGGCTGGCCGACGAGATGCTCGCCCACGCGGTGCCGCTGCACCTCCCCGAGGCGGCCGGTCCGCGGGAGGCCGCCGTCGACGTCGTCGGCACCGGCGGTGACCGCTCGGCCACCGGCACCAGCACCGTCAACATCTCCACCATGGCCGCCCTGGTGGTGGCCGGTGCCGGGCGCACGGTGGTCAAGCACGGCAACCGCGCCGCCTCCTCCCAGTGCGGCTCCGCCGACCTGCTGGAGGAGCTCGGCGTGCGGCTCGACCTGCCCCCGCAGCGGGTCGGGGAGGTCGCCGGGGAGGTCGGCATCACGTTCGCCTTCGCGCGGGTGTTCCACCCCGCGTTCCGCCACGCCGCCGAGGCCCGCAGCGGGCTCGGTGTGCCCACCGCCTTCAACGTCCTCGGCCCCATGACCAACCCCGGGCGCCCCGGCGCGGCCGCCATCGGGGTGGCCGACGCGCGGCTCGCGCCGCTCGTGGCGGGCGTGCTGGCGCACCGCGGCACGCGGGCGCTCGTCTTCCGCGGGGAGGACGGCCTGGACGAGCTCACCACCTCCGGCCCCTCCTCGGCCTGGCGCGTCGGCGGCGGTGCCGTGGAGGAGCTGGAGGTCGACCCCCGGGCGCTCGACCTGCCGCCGTCGACGCTCGCCGACCTCGCCGGGGGTGACGCACCCCACAACGCGGCCGTCGCCCGCCGCGTCCTCGGCGGGGGGACCGGGCCGGTGCGCGACGCCGTCCTGCTCAACGCCGCGGCCGCCCTGGCAGCCGCGGACGGCCTGGAGGGGGACCTGCACGAGGCCCTGCGCCGCCAGCTGGCCGTGGCCGCCGCCGCCGTGGACAGCGGCGCCGCCGCCGCCGTCCTCGAGCGCTGGGTGGCGGCGACCTCGAGCTGACCGGGCTCGCCGGCCTACTCGTCGGCGCCGATGGCGAAGGCCGCCTCCAGGTCGTGCCGGGAGTAGGCGCGGAAGGCGAGGTACGTCCGGGTGGCGCGCACGCCCGCCACCTTGCCGATGCGGTCGGCGATGACGTCGGCGAGCGCCTCCTGCTGCGCGACGCGGACCATGACGACGAGGTCGGTGTCGCCGGTGACCGAGTACACCTCGCTGACCCCCTCGACGTCGGCGATGGCCGACGCCGCCTCGGGGACCTGGGAGACCTCGACGTCGACGTGCACGATGGCGGTGATCACCGTCACATCCCACCACTCATGACAGGGCCGCGCCCAGCGCCGACCGCACCGGGCAGGCCCACGTCCCCTCCACGCTGACGAGCCGCACTCCGTCCCCCTCCAGCCAGGCCAGCACGCGCTCCGCCTCCTCCGCGGAGCACGCGGGCTCGGGCGGCACGGGGGGCGCCACCTCCTCGGCCGTGGCCCGCAGGGCCTGCACCGCTGGGCGCGGGTCCGCCCCGGGCGGCGTGGTGGTGGTGCCGGCGAGGCGGCCGTGGCGGACCACCACCAGCTCCCAGCCCCCACCGGGCCGGCGCCGGGCGGCCACCACCTCGGCGGCCGCGGCGAGCGGTGCCAGGCGCTGCGCGCGGGCGGCGCCGCGCAGGAAGGCCACCGACCTGTCGCGCACCTGGCCCGCTTCCTCATAGCGCTGCGCCGCCGCGAGCTCGGTGAGGCGGGCCCGTGCCGCGGCGAGCACGGGCGCCGGGTCGGAGACCATGGCGCCGCGGGCGAGGTCCGCCACCTCCCCGTAGGCGACCGGCGACTGGGCCCCGGTGCAGGGCGCACCGCACCTGCCGATCTCGTGGAGGGCGCACGCGGACGCCCCGGCGGCCGGGCGCAGCGGCAGGCGCCCGGAGCACCGGCGCAGGGGCAGGGCGTCCTGGACGGCCTCGACGGCGGCCTGCGCCGAGCGCGAGGAGGAGAACGGCCCCAGGTACGCGGCGCCCGCGGCGGCGTCGTCCCGGACCTCGCGCACCACCGACAGGCGCGGGTACGGCTCCGCCGTGAGCTTCACCCACGGCAGCCGCTCCGGCCGGCGCGACCTGCGGTTGTAGTGGGGGTCGTGCTCGGCGATGAGCCGCAGCTCGCGCACCTGCGCCTCCAGCGGCGTGGCGCACACCACGGGGGTCACCGAGGCGGCCAGCTGCACCATCTCCGCCATCCGGGTGCGGCGCTCGGCGGCGGTGAAGTAGCTGCGCACCCGCGCGCGCAGGTCCCCGCTGGTGCCGACGTAGAGCACCCGCCCCTGGGCGTCCTTGAACAGGTACACCCCAGGCGCGGACGGCAGCCCGTCGGCCAGGGTGCGCTTGCGGCGCACCCGCTCGGGCACGGCCGGCGCCACCTTGGCCAGGTCTCCCAGGGTGGTCACGCCCAGGGACCCCACCCGCGCCAGCAGCGCGTGCAGCACGTCGACGGTGGCCCGCGCGTCGTCCAGGGCGCGGTGGGTGGGGGTGGTGCGCGCCCCCAGGTGCCGGGCGAGGGTGCCGAGCTTGTGGTCGCGCACCTCACCGCGGGCCAGCACCGCCCGGGCCAGGCGGAGCGTGTCGACCACGGCGGGCGCGGGCCGCTCGCGGTCCGTCGCGGCGCACGCGGCCCGCAGGAAGGACACGTCGAAGGGGGCGTTGTGGGCCACGAGCACGGCCCCCCGCAGCAGCTCGAGCAGCGGGGCGAGCACCTGCCCGATGGTCGGGGCGCCGGCGACCATCGCGTCGGAGATGCCGGTGAGCGCGGTGATCTCCCGCGGGATGGGTCCCGGCGGCCGGACCAGGGTGCCCAGCTCGCCCACCACCTCCCCGCCGCGCACCCGCACCGCGCCCACCTCGGTGATCGCGCAGGTGGCGGCCGAGGCGCCGGTGGTCTCGAAGTCGAGCACGAGGAAGTCCACCTCGTGCAGCGGCGTGTCCGGGTCCAGACCGCCGAGGGCGACGGGGGAGGACGACGACGCGTCGTCGTCCCAGAGGGGGAGCGTGGAGGGAGCGGGAAGCGCCACCCGGCGGACGGTAGGCGCCACCACCGACACCGGGCCCGCGCCGGCCCCGGCGCCCGTAGCATCGGTGCCGTGGCGGGACGGCACAGCGCGGCCGACGCGCCACCCCCGCCCCGCCGGCGCGACCTGCACCGCCCCGTCCGTCGCGCCCGCCGGCGCGCCGGCGTCCGCACGGGGGCCACCCGCCTGCTGAGCGGGGCCCTCGCGCTGGCCGCCGCCG
Source organism: Streptomyces sp. NP160 (assembly GCF_006335115.1). Classification (GTDB taxonomy): domain Bacteria; phylum Actinomycetota; class Actinomycetes; order Actinomycetales; family Quadrisphaeraceae; genus Quadrisphaera. The sequence goes on along the minus strand of NZ_VDMJ01000010.1, from coordinate 27,737 downwards.
CCGTGCTCGGGACCGCGGCGGTCCGGCTCCTCGACGAGCCCGGCCCGGTCGCCGCCCCTGCCAGCGCCCCCGTCCTCCCGTCGGCCGCGGCCACCCGCGGCGACTCCACCGCCGGCGCGCCGTCCTCCCTGCGCGCCGTGCAGGCGCTGCTGGACGCGCGCGCGGCCGCGCTGCTGGCCCGCGACGAGAGCGGCTGGGAGGCCGCCGTCCTCCCCGACGCGGACGCGACCGCCGCGGCGCGCCCGGCCCTGGACGCCTACCGCGAGCGGACGGCGGCGGTGTTCGACAGGCTCGAGCCGGTGCCGCTGGGCACCTGGTCCTGGCAGGTGACCGGCAGCGGCCCGGCCCTGCCCGCCGAGCGGAGCCAGCAGCTGCCGGCCGGCAGCTGGGTGGCGCGCACCACGCTGGTCTGGTCGGTGGAGGGGGCCGGGGAGGACCCGGTGCGCCGCCAGCAGGACCTCACGGTGGTGCCCGCCGGCGAGGGCTGGGCCGTGGTGGACGACGCCGACGGCGAGACGGTGCCGGACCTGTGGGACCTGGCCCCCGTGCAGGTGGTCACCTCCCCGCGCGCGGTGGTGATCGGCACGGCGGCCCGCGCCGAGCTGGACCGCGCCGCGCAGCTGACCACCACCGCGGCCCGCGCCGTCGACGAGGTGTGGGGGACCTCCTGGCCCCGCAGCACCGTGGTGGAGGTGCCGGCCGACCAGGACCAGATGGCGAGGCTGCTGGGCCGCGAGGACGACGCCGGGCTGGACCAGATCGCCGCGGTCACCACCGGGGAGCTGGTGGGGGGGAACGGCGCGACCCGCGGGGACCACGTGGTGGTCAACCCCAGCGGGTTCGGCGCCCTGGCGCCGCTGGGCCAGCAGGTGGTGCTCACGCACGAGCTGACGCACGTGGCGACCCGGTCCGGGGCCTCCCGCGCGGTGCCGCTGTGGCTGTCGGAGGGGTTCGCGGACTGGGTCGGCTACCGCGGGACGGGGCTGCCCGAGCAGGCCGTGGCCGCTGACCTGGCGGCACGGGTCCGCGCGGGCCGGGCCCCGCAGGAGCTGCCCACCGCCGACGACTTCGACCCCGCGACGACGGCCGACGTGGGCCCGTCGTACTCCAGCGCCTGGCTCGCCGTCACGGCGCTCGCGCAGCGGTACGGCGACGACCGCGTGGTCCAGCTGTACCGCACCGCCTCCACCGAGCCGGGCGACGCCGACGCCGACGCCGCCCTGGACGCCGCCCTCGCCTCCACCCTGGGCACCGACCGCGCCGAGGTGGTCCGCCTGTGGCGCGCCGAGCTGGCCGGGCTCGCCCGGTGACCGGCACCCTCGTCGTCACCAACGACTTCCCGCCGCGCGCCGGCGGCATCGAGTCGCTCGTGGAGAACCTCGTGCGGCGGCTGCCGGGGCGGGTGGTGGTCCACACCCGCCGCCACCCGGCGCTGGCCGCCGCGCAGCGCGAGCTGGACGCGGAGCTGGCGGCGCTCGGCGTCGTCGTCGTCCGCGACCCCCGCACCCTCCTGCTGCCCACCCCGGCGCTCGCGGCCCGCGTCAGCGCCACGGCCCGCGAGCACGGCTGCGACCGGGCCTGGTTCGGCGCCGCGGCGCCGCTGGGCCTGCTCGCCCCGGCGCTGCGCCGGGCGGGGGTGCGCCGCACGGTGGCCACCACCCACGGCCACGAGGTGTGGTGGGCGCGGCTGCCCGGCTCCCGGGCCGCGCTGCGGGCCGTGGCCGCCCGCAACGACGTCCTCACGGTGCTCGGCCCGGCCACCGGCGCGCCGATCACCGCCGCCCTCCCGCACGCCCTGCGCCCCCGCGTCACGACGCTCTCGCCGGGCGTGGACCCGTCGGCCTTCGGCCGCCCGCAGGACGACGACGGCGCGCGCGCCCTCCGCGAGGAGTGGGGCCTCGCGGGCAGGCCCGTGCTCCTGTGCGTCTCGCGGCTGGTGGCCCGCAAGGGGCAGGACGTGTTGCTGCGCGCCCTGCCGGCCGTCCAGGGCGCCGTGCCCGGGACGGCCCTCGTGCTGGTGGGGGAGGGACCGCGCCGCCGCCAGCTGGAGCGGCTGGCCGACGACCTGGGCCTGCGCCGGGGCCCCGGCGGCGACGTCGTGGTGACAGGTCGCCTGCCCCACGGCCAGCTGGCCGCCGCCCACGCCGCCGCGGACGTCTTCGCCATGCCCTGCCGCGACCGGCTCGCCGGCCTGGAGACCGAGGGCCTGGGGATCTGCTTCCTCGAGGCCGCCGCGAGCGGGCGCCCGGTGGTGGTGGGCCGCTCGGGCGGGGCCCCGGACGCGGTGCGCGACGGGGAGACGGGGCTGCTGGTGGACGGCACCGACCCCGCCGCCGTCGCGGCCGCGGCGGCGTCCCTGCTCGGCGACCCCGCCCGCGCCCGCGCCCTGGGCGCGGCCGGCCAGCGGTGGGTGCGCTCGCAGTGGGGCTGGGACGAGCGCGCCGCCCGGCTGGCTCAGCTCCTGGAGCTGTAGAGCTCCTCCACGGCGTCCGCGTGCGCGGCCAGGACCTGGCGGCGCCGCAGCTTCAGGGACGGCGTCAGCAGGCCGTTGGCCTCGGTGAAGTCGGACTCCAGCACGGCGAAGCGCTTGATCGACTCGGCGCGGGAGACCGCGGCGTTGGCCTGGTCGACCACCTCCTGCAGCACCGCGCGCACGCCCTCGTCGCGGGCGGCCGCGGTGACGTCCAGGACGGGCATGCCGCGGGCGCGGAGCCACCCGGGCAGCACGTCGGGGTCGAGGGTGAGCAGGCAGCCGACGTAGGGCCGGCCGTCGCCCACCACGAGCGCCTGGCTGACGAGGGGGTGGGCGCGCAGCCGGTCCTCGAGCACCGCGGGGGCGACGTTCTTGCCGCCGGCGGTGACGATGATCTCCTTCTTGCGGCCGGTGATGGAGAGGAACCCCTCGTCGTCGAGGGCGCCGAGGTCGCCGGTGCGGAACCACCCGTCGGCGTCGAAGGCCTCGGCGTCGGCCGCCGGGTCGTGCCAGTACCCCGAGAACACGTGGGGCCCCTTGACCAGCACCTCGCCGTCGGCGTCGATGCGCACCGAGCAGCCCGGGAGCGGGCGGCCCACCGAGGCCACCTTGACCCGCTCGGGGCGGCTGACCGTGGTGGGGGCGGTGGTCTCGGTGAGGCCGTACCCCTGCAGCACCGTGATGCCGACGCCCTTGAAGAAGTGGCCGAGCCGCTCGCCCAGCGGCCCGCCGCCGGAGACGGCGTACTCCGCCCGCCCGCCGAGGGCCGCGCGCAGCTTGGCGTAGACGAGCCTGTCGAAGACGGCGTGCTGGGCCCGCAGTCCCAGGCCCGGCCCGCGGCCGCCGTCTCGCGCGGAGTCCTGGGCGCGGCTGAACGCCTCGGCGACGGCCGCCGCCTTCGCGAAGACCTTCCCCTTGCCGCCCTCGATGGCCTTCTGCTCCGCGCTGGCGAAGACCTTCTCGAACACGCGCGGCACCGCCAGCACGTAGGTGGGCCGGAACGTGGCCAGGTCCCGGGAGAGGTCCTTCGAGTCCGGCGTGTGCGCCAGCGTGGAGCGGCCCGCCAGGCACAGCACCTGGATGAACCGCGCGAACACGTGCGCCAGCGGCAGGAAGAGCAGCGTGGAGGCCCCGGCGGCGAAGACGTCGGGGATGGCGGCCACGGCGTTGCGCGAGAGCACCACGAAGTTGGCGTGGGTCAGCTGGCAGCCCTTGGGGCGGCCCGTGGTGCCCGAGGTGTAGATGATCGTCGCGAGGTCGGAGCCCGTCACCGCGGCGCGACGGCGCTCCAGCTCGGCCTCCTCCACCGCCAGGGACGCGTCGCGCCCGAGCGCCTCGACGGCCTCGAGGCCGCCGTCGTCGATGACCCACACGCGCGACGGGTCGAGCTCGGGGGTCTCGGCGGCCACGGAGGCGAGCAGGTCGCGGTGGCGCGGCTGCTCGACGACCGCCGCGGTGCAGCCGGAGTCGGAGATGATCCACGCGGCCTGCTCCGCCGAGGACGTCTCGTACACGGGCACCGTCACGGCGCCGGCCCACCAGATGGCGTAGTCCACGAGGGTCCACTCCAGCCGGGTGCGGCTCAGGAGGGCCACCCGGTCGCCCGGGGCCACGCCGCTGGCGGCGAGCCCGGCGGCGAGCGCCTTCACGCGCCGCACCACCTCGGCGGCGCCCAGCTGCTCCCACCCGTCGCCCGCGGGGCGTGCGAGCAGCGGCAGCTCGGGGGCCTCGGCGGCCACCTCGACCAGCAGGTCCGTGACGGACTGGGACGGGTCCACCTGGACGGCCAGGGGCTCGGCTCGCTCGATCACTGCACTCCCTTGAGTCGACGCTGGCTCAGCGGGTCGGCGGGTCCTGCCGACTGTAGCGAGGCGGGTAGCGTCCAGCGCCGTGAGCACCCCTTCCGGCGCACTGACCGTCGGCGTGGACATCGGCGGCACCAAGATCGCGGCGGGCGTCGTCGACGGTGACGGCCGCGTCGTGGCCCGCACCCGCCGCGAGACCCCCGCCCGCGACGTCGGCGCCATCGCCTCGGCCGTGGTGGACGCCGTCGGCGAGCTGCGGCGCCAGCACGACGTCGCCGCCGTGGGCGTGGCGGCCGCCGGCTTCGTGGACGCCAGCCGCTCCGTGGTGACCTTCGCCCCCAACCTCGCCTGGCGCGACGAGCCGGTCCGCGCCGACCTCGAGGGCGCGCTGGGCCTGCCGGTGGTGGTGGAGAACGACGCGAACGCCGCCGCCTGGGGCGAGTTCGCCCACGGCACGGGGCGCAGCGCCAGCACCGCCGGGCACGAGGTCCACGACATGGTGCTGCTGACCATCGGCACCGGCCTGGGCGGCGGCATCGTCATCGGCGACCGCCTCCTGCGGGGCGCCAGCGGCTTCGCGGGGGAGCTCGGCCACATCAGGGTCGTCCCCGACGGCCACCCCTGCGGCTGCGGCAACCGCGGCTGCTGGGAGCAGTACGCCTCGGGCCGCGCGCTGGTCCGGGAGGCCCGCGCGATGGCCCGCACCGGCTCCCCGCTCGCGGCCCACCTGCTCGAGCTGGTGGGGGACGACCCGGAGGCGATCCAGGGGCCCACCGTCACGAAGGCCGCGCTCGAGGGCGACACGGCGGCGGTGGAGCTGCTCGCCGACCTCGGCCGGTGGATCGGCGAGGGCGCCGCCAGCGTGGTCGCCGCGCTGGACCCGTCGCTCGTCGTCGTCGGCGGAGGGGTCTCCGAGGCCGGCGACCTGCTCCTCGCCCCGGCCCGCACCGCCTTCGCCCGCCAGCTCACGGCGCGCGGGCACCGCCCCGCGATCCCCGTGGAGCTGGCCTCGCTGGGCAACGACGCCGGGATGATCGGCGTGGCCGACCTCGCCCGGATCGGCTAGCCCGGACCGCTAGAGCCGGGCGCCGTCGTCGCCGTCGTCCTCGCGGTGGCTCGGCAGCCGCAGGACGAGGGTGACGAACCCCGCCACGAACCCCAGCACGGCGACGAGGACGACGACGGGCGGCAGCGGCGGTCGCACGACCACCACGACGACGAAGAAGAACGGCACGCCGAGCACGCCCAGCCACGGCAGCCACGTCCTCCAGCTGCCCCGGGGCATCGGCGGAGGCTCCGGGGGCGTCCAGTGCTCCTCGGCGAGGGGGTCGGCCTCGGTGCCGCCGCGCCCGTCCGGCAGCCGCGGCCCGGCGGGCTGGACGGGCTGGGCGGGCTGGGCGGGCTCGGCCGGGGGGTCCGTGCGGCGGCGGCGGAGCTCCGTCGGCGCCACGGGGGGCACGGGCGGCGCGGGAGGTGCAGGGGGCTGCGCGGGCGGGGCCGCGGCACCCGCCGGCCGGTCGGGCTCGGCGGCCGGGTCGTCCCAGTGGGCGAGGATCTGCGCCCACGCGGCGTCGACGTCGACGCCCTCGGGGTCGCCGCCACCGGGCGGGGGAGCGGCGGTCACAGCCGGCCCACCAGCTCGAGGGTGGCTGCGCTGATGCGCGGCGCGTCGTGGTCGAGCGTGGCCACGTGGAAGCTGCGGGGCAGCACCTCCTCGCGCACGTCGGCCGAGCCGACGCGCTCCAGCACCAGCGTGCTGGAGGAGGCGGGCACGACGTGGTCGACGGCGGAGCGCAGCAGCACCACGGGCTGGTGCACCAGCGGCAGGTCCCGCTGGACGCCGCGCAGGCCCCGCACCAGCTCGGCGGCCGCGGTCAGCGGCACCCGGTCGTAGGCGAGCTCCACCGCCCCCGGCTTCGCGACGTCCCCGCCGACGGCCGGTGCGGTGCGCTCGCGCCCCGGGCGGCCGAGCAGTCCCAGCCGGCGCAGCAGCGGCAGCGAGGCCGTCCGCGGGTCGCCGAGGCGCACGGCGGGGTTGACGAGCACCAGGCCGGCGACGTCGGCGGGGTGGTCGGCCGCGAGCCGCAGCGCCAGGCCGCCGCCCATCGAGAGACCGCCGACGACGACGCGGTGCCCGAGCCCGCGCAGCCGCTCCAGCTCCGCCCGGAGGGCGCCCGACCAGTCCGCCCAGCCGGTGCGCGCCAGCTCCTGCCACCGGGTGCCGTGCCCGGGCAGCCGGGGCAGGCTCACCGCGACCCCGGCGGCGGCCAGGTCCTCGGCCCACCCGCGCAGCCCCTGGGGGCTGCCCGTGAAGCCGTGGCAGAGCAGGACCGCGGGCGAGGCGGGGGCCTGCGCGCCGGCCGCGCCGCCGGAGGAGAAGGCCTCAGCGCCGGCCAGCACACCCACGCCACCATCGTCGCACGCTGCGGGCCGGTCGAGGCCGCCCCTATGGTTGAGCCAGAACCGCTTGACGAGGAGGACGGGTGCTCTACTGGCTGTTCAAGGCGGTGCTCTACCCCGTCCTGACGTCGCTGTTCCGGCCGGAGGTCAAGGGTCTGGAGCACGTGCCCCTGACGGGGCCGGCGGTGCTCGCGAGCAACCACCTGTCGGTGTCCGACTCCTTCTTCCTGCCGCTGGTGGTCCCGCGGCGGGTGAGCTTCATGGCCAAGGCCGAGTACTTCACGGGCCGCGGTGTGAAGGGCCGCCTCACGGCGGGCTTCTTCAAGGGCATCGGGCAGCTCCCGGTGGACCGCTCCGGCGGCAAGGCCAGCCAGGCGGCGATCGACCTGGCGCTGCAGGTGCTCGACCGCGGCGAGCTGTTCGGCATCTACCCCGAGGGCACGCGCAGCCCCGACGGCCGCCTGTACCGCGGCAAGACCGGCGTGGCCCGCGTGGCGCTGACCAGCGGCGTGCCGGTGCTCCCGGTGGCCATGCACGGCACCGACGTCGTGCAGCCCATCGGGCGCCGCATCCCGCGCATCCGCCGGGTGGGCATCACCATCGGCGCCCCGCTCGACTTCTCCCGCTACCAGGGCATGGAGAACGACAGGTTCGTGCTGCGCTCGGTGACCGACGAGATCACCTACGAGATCATGCGGCTGTCGAACCAGGAGTACGTCGACGTCTACGCGACCACGATGAAGGACCGCCTGTCGGCCACGGCCAAGGAGCGCCGCGCCGCCGCGAAGGCGATGAAGCCCGAGACCGCGGGGCCCGAGGTGCTCGGCGCCGGTCCGACGGCCGACTCCACGACGCGCCGGGCCCACGAGCCGGAGCTCGGGCCGGAGGAGCTGGGCGACGTCGGCACGGCCCTGCCCGCGGACCCCCCGGCGGACGCCGCCCGGTAGCCTCTCCCGGTGCCCGACCCGACCGCCCCCGCTGTCCACCGGCCGTTCGGGGCGGTGCTCACCGCGATGGCGACGCCGTTCACCGCCGACGGCGCGCTGGACGTCCCCGCCGCGCAGGCGCTCGCGGAGCGGCTCGTCGAGGAGGGGAACGACGGCCTCGTCGTCGCCGGCACCACGGGGGAGTCCCCGACGCTGGCCGAGCACGAGCACGACGCGCTGCTCGCCGCCGTCGTCGAGGCGGTGGGCTCGCGGGCCCACGTCATCGCCGGCTGCGGCAACAACGACACCGACCACACCCTGCGCCGCGCCCGCGCGGCCGAGAAGACCGGCGTGCACGGCCTGCTCGTGGTCACCCCGTACTACAACAAGCCCCCGCAGGAGGGCCTGTACCGGCACTTCACGGCCGTGGCCGACGCCACGGGCCTGCCGGTGATGGTCTACGACATCCCCGGCCGCACCGGCACCGCGGTCTCCACCGAGGTGCTCCTGCGCCTGGCGGAGCACCCGCGCCTGGTGGCCGTCAAGGACGCCAAGGACGACCTCTTCGCCTCGTCCCAGGTCATGGCCGCCGCCGGCGGCGAGGGCGGCCTGGCCTACTACTCCGGCAGCGACCAGCTGAACCTCGCGCACCTCGCGCAGGGCGCCGCCGGCATGGTCTCCGTGGTCGCCCACGTGGCGGCCGCCCAGTACGCCGCGATGGTCGCGGCCGTCGACGCGGGCGACCTGCCCGCCGCACGAGCACTGCACACCCGGCTGCTCCCCGCCGTCACCGCGATCATGACCCGCACGCAGGGCGCGATCATGGTGAAGGCGGCGCTGGAGCTCACCGGAGCCATCCCCAACCGCCACGTGCGCCTGCCCCTCGTGGAGGCCACCGACGAGCAGGTCGAGCAGCTCAGCTCCGACCTGCGAGGAGCAGACCTGCTGTGACAGCACCCACCGCCCAGCCCACCCAGACCGAGGCGCAGCCCCTCGGGCTCCCGCCGAAGCTCGCCCGCGGCACCCTGCGGGTGGTCCCGCTGGGCGGTCTGGGGGAGGTCGGCCGCAACATGGCCGTCCTCGAGATCGACGGGAAGCTGCTGGTCATCGACTGCGGCGTCCTGTTCCCCGAGGACCACCAGCCCGGCGTCGACCTGATCCTGCCGGACTTCAGCTACATCGCCGACCGCCTCGACGACGTCGTCGCGGTGGTCCTCACGCACGGCCACGAGGACCACATCGGCGCGGTGCCGTTCCTCCTGCGCCTGCGCCCCGACATCCCGCTGGTGGGCTCCACGCTGACGCTGGCCTTCGTGGAGGCCAAGCTCAAGGAGCACCGCATCCAGCCGTACACCCTCGCGGTCTCCGAGGGCCAGGTGGAGCAGCTCGGCCCCTTCGAGTGCGAGTTCGTGGCGGTCAACCACTCCATCCCCGACGCCCTGGCGGTCGCCGTGCGCACCAGCGCCGGCACGGTGCTGCACACCGGTGACTTCAAGATGGACCAGCTGCCGCTGGACGGCCGCATCACCGACCTGCGCGCCTTCGCGAGGCTGGGCGAGCGCGGCGTCGACCTGTTCATGGTCGACTCCACCAACGCCGAGGTGCCCGGCTTCACCACCGCCGAGCGCGAGATCACCCCGGTGCTGGACCGGGTCTTCGCGACGGCGCAGCGCCGCCTCATCGTGGCCAGCTTCGCCTCGCACGTGCACCGCGTGCAGCAGGTGCTCGACACCGCCCACAAGCACGGCCGCAAGGTCGCCTTCGTGGGGCGCTCGATGGTCCGCAACATGGGCGTCGCTGCCGACCTCGGCTACCTGCAGGTGCCCAAGGGCGTCCTGGTCGACCTCAAGCAGGTCGACGACCTGCCGGACGCCAAGGTCGTGCTCATGTGCACCGGCTCGCAGGGCGAGCCCATGGCCGCGCTGAGCCGGATGGCCAACCACGACCACCGCGTGCAGGTCGGCCCGGGCGACACGGTCGTCCTGGCCTCCTCGCTCATCCCGGGCAACGAGAACGCCGTGTACCGCGTCATCAACGGCCTCATGCGCCTGGGCGCCACGGTGGTCCACTCCGGCAACGCCCGGGTGCACGTCTCCGGCCACGCCAGCGCCGGCGAGCTCCTGTACTGCTACAACATCGTCAAGCCGAAGAACGCCATGCCGGTGCACGGCGAGGTGCGCCACCTGCACGCCAACGCCGACCTGGCGGTCAAGACCGGCGTGCCGCGCGAGCGGGTGCTCATCACCGACTGCGGCACCGTGGTGGACCTGCGCGACGGCCGGGCGAAGATCACCGGCCAGGTGCCCTGCGGCTACGTGTACGTGGACGGCTCGTCGGTCGGCTCCATCACCGACGCGGACCTCAAGGACCGCCGGATCCTCGGCGACGAGGGCTTCATCTCGGTCTTCGCCGTCGTCGACTCCTCCACCGGCAAGGTCGTGGCGGGTCCGGAGGTGCACGCCCGGGGCGTGGCCGAGGACACGAGCACGCTGCAGTCGATCGTGCCGCGGGTCGCCGACGCGCTCGCCCAGGCCGTCGCGCAGGCGTCCCAGGGCGGCGGCGGGGTGGACACCCACCAGCTGCAGCAGGTGGTGCGCCGGGTGGTCGGCCGCTGGGCCGGCACGTCGCTGCGCCGCCGCCCCATGATCATCCCGGTGGTCGTCGAGGCGTAGTTCCTCCCGGCGTGGGGCCTGTGTGAGGGATGTGACGAGCGGATAGCGTGGCCGCATGGCCAGCCGCACGTCGTCGCGCACCCCCGCGAAGCCTCGCGCCGGGGCCAAGGCCGCCCCCAAGGGCGGTGCGCGCGGCGCCGCCCACGCGCGGACCCGCGCGCCGTGGCCCGTGCGGGCCGTCCGCGGCACCTGGATGGGACTCGCCCACGCCGTGGGCGGCAGCGCCCGCAAGGGCCGCCCCGACAGCGCCGAGCTGGACCCGGACGTCCGCCGCGACGGCATCGGCCTCGCGCTGCTCGCCGCGGGCATCCTCGTGGCCGCCCGCGAGTGGTGGGGCATGCCGGGCACCTTCGGCGACGTCGTCCACGCGGTCGTCGCGGGCACCGTCGGCAAGGTCAGCCTCGCCCTGCCGCTGGCCCTCTTCCTGCTGGCGCTGCGCCTGCTGCTGCGCCCCGACGCCGGCAGCGAGAACAGCCGCGTCGTCGTGGGGCTGGGGGCCATCACCGTGGCGGTGGCGGGCATGCTCCACCTCGGCGGGGCGATCGGCGCGAGCCCGGTCAGCGCGCTGGAGAGGATCCGCGAGGCGGGCGGCGTGCTCGGCTACCTCGTGGCCACCCCCGTGCACGCCGCCGTCGGCGAGGCGCTGACGTACGTGCTGCTCGCGATCCTCGCGGTGTTCGGCGTGCTGGTGACCACCGCGACGCCCGTGCACCTCGTGCCCCACCGCCTGGGCCTGCTGTACCGCACGCTCACCGGCGGCGACGACGTGCACGGCTCCCGCTGGGCCGGCGGAGAGGACGACCCCGACGGCGAGCTCGAGCGCCGCCAGCTGGGCCGTGCCCGCGGCGACCGCCACGGCGACGAGGCCTACGAGCAGGCCATGGAGCGCGAGGCCGAGCCCAAGCCGAAGCGCCGCAGGCGCGGCGCCGTCGAGGACGACAGGCCCGCCTTCGCCGAGCAGGAGGCCCCGGCCGCCCCGGCCGTCCCGGACGAGGTCTTCGACCCCTTCAAGGACTTCGGCAGCGAGCCCACCGCGGCCGTCGCCGTCGAGCAGGACGACGAGCCCGAGCCGGACGCCCCGCGCCGCTCCAGCGCCGCGGGCGTCACCGCGCACGCCCGCGGCTCCGCGCCCTCCCCGGCCCCGGCGCTCCAGGCGCCGCCCACCACGCAGCTGCCCCACCGGGTGGAGCAGATGGCGCTGGCCTTCACCGGCAGCTACGAGATGCCGCCGGACGACGTCCTCAAGCACGGCGAGGGCCACGCCACCCGCACCGAGGCCAACGACCGCGTGGTCGACGCCCTCACCGCGGTCCTGGACAACTTCTCGATCGACGCGCGCGTCGCCGACTTCACCCGTGGCCCGACGGTCACCCGCTACGAGGTGGAGCTGGGCACCGGCGTCAAGGTGGAGAAGGTCACGGCCCTGTCCAAGAACATCGCCTACGCCGTGGCGAGCGCCGACGTGCGCATCCTGAGCCCGATCCCCGGCAAGTCGGCGATCGGCGTGGAGATCCCCAACACCGACCGCGAGGTCGTCGTCCTGGGCGACGTGCTGCGCAGCGACGTCGCGCAGCGCAACACCCACCCGATGGTCATGGGGATCGGCAAGGACGTCGAGGGCGGCTACGTCATCACCAACCTCGCCAAGACGCCGCACCTGCTCGTCGCGGGTGCCACGGGCGCCGGCAAGTCGAGCTTCATCAACTCCATGATCACGTCGATCCTCATGCGGGCCACGCCCGACCAGGTCCGGATGATCCTCGTGGACCCCAAGCGCGTGGAGCTCACCGCCTACGAGGGCATCCCGCACCTGCTCAGCCCGATCATCACCAACGCCAAGAAGGCCGCCGAGGCGCTCGACTGGGTGACCCAGGAGATGGACCGCCGCTACGACGACCTGGCGATGTACGGGTTCAAGCACGTCGACGACTTCAACGCCGCCATCGACGAGGGCCGCGTGGAGCCGATCGAGGGCAGCGAGCGCGCCCTGCGCCGCTACCCGTACCTCCTGGTGGTCGTGGACGAGCTGGCCGACCTCATGATGGTCGCCCCGCGCGACGTCGAGGCCTCCATCGTCCGCATCACCCAGCTGGCGCGCGCCGCCGGCATCCACCTGGTCCTGGCCACGCAGCGCCCCTCGGTGGACGTGGTCACCGGCCTCATCAAGGCCAACGTGCCCTCGCGCCTGGCGTTCGCGACGTCCTCCCTCGCCGACTCCCGCGTGGTCCTGGACCAGCCGGGGGCCGAGAAGCTCATCGGCCAGGGCGACGCCCTCTTCCTGCCGATGGGCTCCTCCAAGCCGGCCCGCGTGCAGGGCGCCTGGGTCAGCGAGTCCGAGGTCGAGAAGGTGGTCCAGCACGTCAAGGCGCAGGCCGCGCCCGACTACGTGCAGGACGTCGTCGCCCCCAGCAACGCCCAGAAGATCGCCGAGGACGTCGGCGACGACCTCGAGCTCATGCTGGCCGCCGCCGAGCACATCATCACCACGCAGTTCGGCTCCACCTCGATGCTGCAGCGCAAGCTGCGGGTGGGCTTCGCCAAGGCGGGCCGGCTCATGGACCTGCTCGAGCAGCGCGGCGTGGTGGGCCCCTCGGAGGGCTCCAAGGCCCGCGACGTCTACGTCAAGCCCGACGACATGGACGAGGCCCTGGCCCGCCTGCGCGGAGACGCGGCCCGCGAGCCCGTGCACGTGCCGGACGGCGCCACCCAGGTCGTCGACCTGGCGGACGGCGACGGCTGGGACGACGGCGTGGACGAGCCCTCCGAGGACTCCCAGGACGCCTGGCAGCTCACCGACAGGTACTGAGCCAGCAGCCGGCGGTCGGGGAGCCCCGTACCCTTGCCGTCCGTGAGGTCGGTAGCTCTGGTCACCCTCGGGTGCGTCCGCAACGAGGTCGACTCCGAGGAGCTCGCCGGCCGCCTGGCCGCCGCCGGGTGGCGCCTCGAGGACGACCCGGCCGCCGCCGACGTCGCCGTCGTCAACACCTGCGGCTTCGTGGAGCAGGCGAAGAAGGACTCCGTCGACGTGCTCCTCGACGTCGCCGAGCTCCGCGACGACGAGGCCTCGCGCACGCAGGCCGTGGTGGCGGTCGGCTGCATGTCCGAGCGGTACGGCAAGGACCTCGCCGAGGAGCTGCCCGAGGTCGACGCCGTCCTCGGCTTCGACAGCTACACCGACCTGTCCACCCACCTCGAGGGGATCCTCCACGGCGAGCGGCCGGAGTCCCACGTCCCGCGGGACCGCCGCACCCTGCTCCCGGTCAGCCCCGCGAAGCGCCAGGCCGCCGCGCGCAGCGGCGCGGTGGCCCTGCCCGGGCTGGGGGAGCTCAGCAGCTCCCAGCTGGAGAAGGTCCCCGACTCCGGTCCGCCCGTGGTCCGCGCCCGCCTCGGCTCCGCCCCGTGGGCGCCGCTCAAGCTGGCCTCCGGCTGCGACCGGCGCTGCTCGTTCTGCGCGATCCCCGCCTTCCGAGGCAGCTTCGTCTCCCGCCCGCCGGCCGACGTCCTCACCGAGGCCCGCTGGCTCGCCGAGAACGGGGTGAAGGAGGTGTTCCTCGTCTCCGAGAACTCCACCTCCTACGGCAAGGACCTCGGCGACCTGCGCGCCCTGGAGTCCCTGCTGCCGCAGCTGGCCGCCGTCGACGGGCTCGAGCGGGTGCGGGTGAGCTACCTGCAGCCCGCCGAGGTGCGCCCCGGGCTGCTCGAGGCGATCGCCGGCACCCCCGGCGTGGTGCCCTACTTCGACCTGTCCTTCCAGCACTCCGCGCCGGCGCTGCTGCGGCGGATGCGCCGCTTCGGCGGTACCGAGGAGTTCCTCGGCCTGCTGGACCGGGTCCGCGCCCTCGCGCCCGAGGCCGGCGTGCGCTCCAACGTCATCGTCGGCTTCCCGGGGGAGACCGAGGACGACGTCGCCGAGCTCGAGCGCTTCCTCGAGGCCGCCCGCCTCGACGTGGTGGGGGTCTTCGGCTACTCCGACGAGGACGGCACCGAGGCCGCGGGGCTCGACGGCAAGCTCAGCGACGACGTCGTGGCCGAGCGCGTCGACAGGGTCTCCCGGCTCGTGGAGGCCCTGGTCGACGAGCGGGCCGCGCAGCGCGTGGGCTCCCGCGACGTCGTCCTGGTCGAGGAGCACGACGACGACGGCGGGCAGGTCCACGCGGTCGGACGCACCGGCTTCCAGGGGCCCGACGTCGACGGCACCACGCGGCTCGAGCTCGCGCCCGGTGGCGAGCTGCCGCCCGTCGGCGCGCTCGTCCCCGTCGTCATCACGGGCAGCGAGGGCGTCGACCTGATCGCCCGGCCCCGATGACCACGCAGCCGGCGCGCGTCTCGCCGTGGAACATCGCCAACTACCTCACGGTGCTCCGCATCGTGCTGGTGCCGCTGGTGGTGTGGCTGCTGCTGGCCCGCGACGGCGACGACGCGTGGTTCCGGCTGGGGGCCTTCGCGGCCTTCGCCGCCGCGAGCATCACCGACAAGATCGACGGCGACATCGCCAGGGCCCGCGGCCTGGTGACCGACTTCGGCAAGATCGCCGACCCCATCGCCGACAAGCTGCTGCTGGGCGCGGTCTTCATCTGCCTCTCCCTGCTCGGGGAGGTGTGGTGGTGGGTGACCGTGGTGATCCTCGTGCGCGAGGTGGGCATCACGCTCCTGCGCTTCGTGGTGATCCGCTACGGCGTCATCGCCGCCTCGCCGGGCGGCAAGCTCAAGACGGTGCTCCAGATCGCTGCGGCGGGCCTGCTGCTGCTGCCGTGGGCCTCCTGGCTGTCCGGCACCCCGCTGGACGTCGTCGACGGGGTCCTGCTGGTGCTGGTGCTGGCCGCCGCCGCCGTGACGCTGGTCACGGGCGTGGACTACCTCGTCCGCGCCTACCGGCTGGTGCGGCGTGGACGCTGAGGGCGCTGACCGCGTCGTCGCGCTGCTGCGCGAGGCCGGGCTCACCGTCGCCACCGCCGAGTCCCTCACCGCCGGTCTCGTGAGCGCGCGCCTGGCCGACGTGCCCGGTGCCTCGGACGTGCTCCGCGGCGGCGTCGTCTCCTACGCCACGGAGGTCAAGGCCTCGGTGCTCGGCGTGTCCGCTGACCAGCTGGAGCGCACCGGGCCCGTCCACCGCGCCGTCGCGGAGGCCATGGCCAGCGGCGCGGCCCGTCTGCTGGGCGCCGACGTCGGCGTGGCCACCACGGGCGTCGCGGGCCCCGGCCCGCACGACGGACACCCCGCCGGCACCGTGGTCGTCGCCGTGTCCAGCTCCGCGGGCCTGGCCGCCGAGGTGCTGCGCCTGCCCGGCGACCGCGCCGCGGTCCGGGAGGGCGCCGTGCGGGGAGCCCTCGACCTCCTGGCCCGGGTGCTCACGGACCGTGAGGAACGAGACGGGACCCCGGAGCGTTGGAAGAACTGATGACCAGCACCTCGGTCCGCCGCCCTCCGACCCGCCGTCCCTCCTCCAGCCGCCCGCCCTCGGCCCCGACGGGGTACCGTGGTCTCTCGGCGTCACCGCCGAACACGGACGGGAGGCGCCAGGTGCCACTGCTGCGACGCGAGATCGGCGACGTGCTGCGCTCCGCCCGCCAGCAGCAGGGCCGGACCCTGCGCGAGGTCTCCGGCGCCGCCCGCGTCTCCCTGGGCTACCTGTCCGAGGTGGAGCGCGGCCAGAAGGAGGCCTCCTCCGAGCTGCTGTCGTCCATCTGCGACGCGCTGGCCGTGCCGATGTCCACCGTGCTGCGCGCTGTCAGCGACCGCGTGGCCGCTGCCGAGGGCCTCGCACCCCCGGCGTCCGCCGTCGCCACCGTCCCGGCCGCACCCGTCGCCGACCTGGGCATCCCGCCGGTGGTCATCACCCGCGACGGCCTCGTCAGCGCCGCCTGACCGCGCCGAGGGGCGCCTGCGGCGACCCGTCGTCCGTGGGTGTTGGCCCCGGCTGGCAGCGGGGGCAGTAGAAGGCGGACCGCTCCTGCGGCGCCCGGCCGATGGGGGCCACCCGCACCGCGGTGCCGCACCGCCGGCACGGGAGACCGGACCGGGCGTGGACGTACCCGAGGGAGCCGTGGGCGACGTCCTTCGTCCCGGCGAGCAGCAGCCGCCGCTCCAGCTCGACGAGCGCCCGCAGGGCGTCGTCGTCCAGCGCCTCCACCGGTGTCCACGGCGACAGCCCGCGCAGGAACAGGGCCTCGGCCATGAAGTAGGTGCCGACGCCGGCGAGGACGCTCTGGTCGAGCAGGGCCTCGCCCACCTCCCGCGCCGGCCGCGCGCGCAGCGCGCCCACCACCGCGGCCACCGCGTCCGGGCCCCAGGCGGGCCCGAGCACGTCCGGCCCGAGGTGGCCGACGAGCCGCGCCTCCTCGCTCGTCGGGACGAGGTCGAGCATCCCGAGCCGGTGGCCCACGGCGGTCCACTCGGCGTTCGCGAGCACCGCCCGCACGCCGTGCGCGGCCCGCGCGGTGCGCCACGGCTGCCCGGTGGCGTGGACGTGCCAGGAGCCCTCCATGCGCAGGTGGCTGTGCAGCGTGAGCGGCTGCTCGGACCCTCCACCAGGACCCAGGCGCACCAGCAGGTGCTTGCCCCGGCTGACCACCTCCGCCACCACCCGGCCCGTCAGGTCGACGGTGGCCAGCGACGGCCAGCGGAGGTCGCTCCGCACGACGCGGCGCCCGGCGAGCGCCGCGTGGAGGCGCTGGGCGGAGCGCCAGACGACGTCGCCCTCAGGCACGCACGTCGCCGCACTGGCGCAGCACCGTGACCAGCTCGCTCGTGACCGCGTCGAGCACGGCGGCGACGCCGTCGGCGCCGCGCGCCGCCAGGCCCCACCACGCGGGCCGGCCCACGAAGACGGCGCGAGCGCCCTGCGCCAGCGCCCACGCCACCGCTGCGCCGCTGCGGACGCCGGAGTCCGCGTAGACCTCGACCTCGTCGCTGACGGAGCGGACGGCGGCGACCACGCCGGGCAGCGCCGCCGCGGAGGTGACGGACTCCCCGAGCCGCCGTCCGCCGTGGGTGCTGACGACGACGCCGGCGGCCCCGGCCTGGGCGCAGGCGCGCGCGTCGTCGGGGTGGAGCACGCCCTTGACCACCACCGGCAGGCCGGTCCTCTCGGCGAGCCAGCCGATCGTGTCGAGGCCGACGTCGAAGGCCGGGGACGCGGCCCCCGCCTCCCTGTCGCCGAGGTCAGCGCTGGTCAGCGCTGTGAGCCGTGCGCGTCCCGGTCCCTGCGGCCAGGCGGTCGGCTCGATGCTCTGCTCACCGGGGCGCACGTCCGTCAGGGCCGTGGTGTCCACGGTGAGCACCAGCGCGGTGGCGCCGGCAGCGGCCGCGCGGTCCACCAGCAGCCCGGTGAGCGACCTGTCGCGCAGCACGTACACCTGGTACCACCAGGGCGCCCCGGCGGCCTGGACGGCGTCGAAGGGGACCGCGGTGTTGGTGGACACCCCGAGCAGCGACCCCGCCGCGGCCACGGCGCGGGCGGTCTCGGCCTCCCCGCGGGGGTGGGCGGCCACCTGCTGCGCCATCGGAGCGACGAGCACCGGGGTCCGCAGCGGCGTCCCGAGCACCGTCGTCGCCGCGAGCTCGGCGTCCGGCACCTCGCGGCCCTGCAGCACGCGGGGCACCAGCCGTGCCGCGGCCCAGTCCCGCAGCCCCTCGGCGTGGCACTGGCCGGCGCCGGCCGTCGCGGCCACGTACCCGGCCACGTGGGCGGGCAGCAGCGGCCGGGCCTGCGCCTCGAGCTCGGCGAACAGCGCCGTCGTCGTCGTGCTCATGCCAGGACCTCCTCGCACACGCGGAGCAGACGCTCCCTCAGCGGCGCCGCGGCCGCGGCCAGCTCGCGCTGGGCGGCGGCGTAGGCCGCCTTGCCGTCGCGGGTCTCGATCCGGATCGGGGCCAGGCCCGAGCCTGACACGTCGTACGGGGAGGCGCGCATGTCGACCTCCCGCGCGGACCGGGCGGCCTCGAAGCAGTCCAGCAGCAGGTCGCCGGGGCACGCGGGGCCCAGCGCGACCGCGTGGCGCAGCACGTCCATCGTCACGTGGACGCAGCCGGGCTGGTCGGACGCCGCCTGGGTCTCCCGCGTGAGCACCGCGGCGTTGCGGGGCACGGCCTCGGGGGTGAAGAAGCGGTAGGCGTCGACGTGGCTGCACCGCAGCGGGTGCGCCTCCACCACGGCGTCGGTGCCGGCCTGGCCCAGGCGCAGCGGCAGCGCGTGCCGGCGCCCCGCCGGGGACGCCCCGCCGGTGCTCGGACCGCCCACGGCGTCGCCGGAGCGGTAGACCATGGCCCACTCGTGCAGGCCGAAGCACCCCAGGTGCGGTGTCCGGTCCCGCAGGGCGCCCAGCAGCCGGTGGGTCGTCGCCACGGCGCGACCGCGGTCCGCCCCGAACCCCTGGACGTCGAGCGCGACGCGCCCGGTGCCCACCCGGACGTACCACCGCCAGTCCGCGTGCGGGGCGTCCGCGGCGTCCACCAGCACGGCGCCCGCGCCGGGGTGCCAGCGCCGCAGCTGGCCGGGCCGCAGGGAGTAGTAGTCGTAGAGGAAGTCGTCGACGGCGTCGACGGAGCCGGCCGACGCCCCGTGGGAGCGGCGCGCGCGGCGCCCGGCGGTGAGGGCGTCGGCGCGCGCACCGTGCGCCGCGGCGCGCTCGCGCCAGTCCGCCACCTCCACGGGTCCAGGATCGCTGACGTGCGCGTCGTCGACCTCACCCACCCCGTCACCACGGGCATGCCCGTCTTCCCCGGCGACCCGGCCGTCTCGCTGGCGCCCGCGCTGGACCTCGCCGCCGACGGGTGCGCCGTGACGTCGCTGCACCTGGGCTCCCACAGCGGCACCCACGTCGACGCGCCCTCCCACGTGGTGCCCGGCGGGCCCACGCTCGACGAGCTGGACCTGGCCCTGTTCACCGGTCCCGCGCTCGTCGTGGACGCCCGCGGTCACGCGCCCGGCGCCGCCGTGGGCTGGGAGCCGTTCGCGCCCCACGCCGGGGCCCTCGCGGCCGGCGCGAGCGGCACCCGCACCTCGCGCCCGGCACCGCCGGGCGCCTGCTGGCAGCGGGCGTGCGCACCCTCGGCGTCGACACCCTGAGCCCGGACCCGCTCCACCACCTGGACTTCCACCGGGCGTGGCTGGGCGCGGGAGGGGTCCTCGCGGAGAACCTCCGGGGCCTCGGGGAGCTCGCCCGGCTGACCGACCCGCAGGTGCACCTGCTCCCGCTGCGCCTCGCCCGCGGTGACGGCGCCCCCGTCCGGGCCGTGGCTACCGGCCGCTGAGCAGGGCGTCCTGCGAGGCCGCCAGGTGCTCGCGCACCGCCACCGGCCCGCGCTCGCGGACGTCGCGCAGGTAGGCGCGGTGCTGCTCGGCCAGCGCAGCGGGGGAGCGGTGCAGCTGCAGGTGGGCGGTGAAGAGCCGCACCTCCGCCCCCAGGGCGGCAGCCGCCTCGGTGAGCCGACGCGACCCGGCCACCGCCACGAGCGCCTCGTGCAGCGCCGCGTGCTCGCGCAGCACCGCCAGCGGCTCCGCCGCTGCCCCCCGCACGGCGCGCTCGAGGGCGTCCGCGCGCTCGTCCAGCACCGCGACCACCTCGGTGGGCCACGCGCTGCCCCAGCGCTCGCCCGCGAGCCTGACCGCCTCCGACTCGACGGCGCGGCGCAGGTCCTGCAGGGAGCGCACGTCGTCGTCGTCCAGCGCGGCCACCCGCACCCCGGCGAACGGGGCGGCGCTGGCCAGCCGCTCGGCCACGAGGGCTGCCAGCGCGGTGCGGACGGTGTGCCGGCTGGCGGCGTGCTCCTCGGCCAGCGCCTCCTCGCGCAGCGGCGTGCCGGGGGGCAGCTCGCCGGAGAGCACCCGGTCGCGCAGCACGGCGTGCAGGTCGTCGGCGCGGCGCGGGCTCACGCCGGCACCCTGGCACGGCGGGGCCGACGGCTCGTGGGGGCGGCGAGGACCGCCAGGCCCGTGGCGACCAGCAGCAGCGCGGCGGCCTGCGCCGCGGTGAGGTGCTCGCCGAGCACGAGCAGGCCGAGCAGGGTGGCGGTGAGCGGCTCGGCGAGCGTCAGCGTGGCCGCGGTGGGCGCGGTCAGCTCCCGCAGCCCCGTGGAGAACAGCACGTACGCCAGGGCCGTGGTGACCACTCCCAGCCACAGGGCCACCGCCAGGCCGCCCGCGCCGGCGGGGACCCCGGTCACGAGGAGCACCGGGACGCTCAGCACAGCGGCCAGGCCGAAGACCGCCCCGACGCTGCCGGTGGGGCCCCAGCCGGCGTCGAGGAGGCGCTTGGTGACCAGCGCGAAGACGCTGTAGCTGGCGCCTGCTCCCACCGAGGCCAGCAGGCCCAGCGGCGAGGCGGCGGCGTCCTCGCCGGCGCTGACGGCGAGGAGCGCCAGCCCGACGACGGCGACGGCGGTGGCGGCGGTCCACCGCCGACCGGGACGCACGCCGGTGAGCACCCACGCCAGCAGGCCCGTGACGAGCGGTGCGGACCCCAGCGCCACCACCGTGCCGACGGCGACGCCGTTGGTGCGGGTGCCGGCGAAGAAGAGCGGCTGGTAGGCGACCACCCCCACCGCCCCGACCACCACGACGCCCACCAGCCGCGCGGAGGGAGCGGTCACGCCGCTGCCGCGCCGCAGCAGCGGCCACGCCGCGACCGCCGCGAGCAGCGCACCGCCCACGGCGATGCGGGCCGCGCCGACCGCGAGGGGCGAGGAGCCGGACGCGCCGAGCGCCACCGCGGTGCCGGTGGAGCCGAAGCAGACGGCGGCGAGCAGCACGAGCACGACGGGACGCACCCCTGGATTGTTACACAATCCAAGGGTGCGTCCCCGGCGTCACGGGCCGGCGGGTGCCGTCTCCCGGTCGCGGCCGGCGGTCAGGTCCACCTCGCCGCGCGGGGACGGGACCACCGGGTCGCCGTTCTCGTCCACCTCCGGCGCCGGGGTCGGCTGCTCGCCGCGGGCCTTCTGCAGCCACCAGAACCCCGCCGCCACGAGGCCGAAGAGCAGGTAGCCCAGTGCCACGGCGGGAGCCGCGGCCCACCCGACCTGGGCGGCGTGGATGAGCCCGACGAAGCTCAGCAGGGCGCCCACCCCGCAGGCGACCGCCGCGGCGGCGAAGCGCCGGTCGATGAGGAACACGGTGATGGAGCCCATCACCATGCCCGCGAGCACGGCGCCGTGGCCGAGGGTGAGGAGGCCGTCGTAGACGACGCCGGCGCTGGCCAGCGCGGCGCTGCCGACCTGGGCGGCGCTGGTCCCAGCGGCGGCAAGGGCGTTGTCCACCAGGCCGGACGCCCAGGACGCCGCGTTCGGGACGATGGCGATGACCACCGCCGCCGCGTGGACCCTCGGGGTCGCGCGGAAGGCCTGGGCGCCGATGAGCAGACCGATGAAGAGCAGGATCGGCACGATGGCGGGCAGCGGCAGCAGGGCCGACAGCAGCCCGAAGAGGCCCAGGAAGCACAGCAGGCCGATGACCAGGCCGCTGGCCATGGAGTACCCCACCCGACCGCCGGCGGCCTTCCAACCGGGGTGCCCGATGTAGACGGCCGGGGGGAACGGGGACCCGAGCGCCGCGCCCACCACGGCGCCCGCGCCGTCGGCGAGGAGCACGCTGCGCAGGTCGTAGTCGTCACCGGCAGCCGCGGCGGACTCCACGTTGCTCATGGCCTCGGTGAAGTTGTAGACGCCCAGGGGGATGGCGGTGGCGAGCAGCGGGGCGAGGTCGGACAGCCCGGCGAGCAGCAGGTCGACGCGCTGGTGGGGCACGGCGAGGGCGATGTCCCGGGCGGCGGCGGTGACGTCCGGCACGGACATGTACCCGCCGATCCAGCCGATGGCCGTGCCGAGCAGCAGCGCCGCCAGCCCGACGGGCACCCCGCCCGGCAGACGCACCCCGGCGACGAAGCCGATGAGGATGACCGCCAGCACCGGCAGCCCGATCCAGGCGGCCTCCCAGATCTGGGCGGCGGGCCGCATGGCGATGAAGGTCAGGGAGATGCCCGCCAGGGTGCCGAGCATGGCCGCGCGCGGGGTGGCGCGGCGGATCCACGGCCCCACGAACGCGCCGATGAGCACGATGATCCCGATGACGAACGCCCAGGCCAGGCCCGCCTCCCACGCCCTCACGGGGTCGCCGGTCGCCAGGGCGATGGGCAGCATGATGACGAAGACGACGATGAACATGTGCGGCACGCTCGGCCCGTACGGCAGCGCCGTGACGTCCGAGCGGCCCTCGCGCTTGGCCAGCCGGAGCGCCAGGACCGTGTAGAAGACGTTGCCGAGCACCATCGCGACGCCGATGGCGGGCAGCACCGTGCCGAGCACGTCGTCGGCGGCGAGCCCGACGACGGCGATCATGAGCCCCGTCAGGGTGAGCACGTTGACGAGGATGTTGAACGCCAGCCCGAAGAAGGCGTTGGTGTCACCCCGGGTCCACAGGGGGACCCGGCTGGCAGTGGCGGTGCTCGACACGGCGGTGCTCGACATGGCGGGGCTCCTAGGCGACGGTCGCTGTGGCGGGGGACAGTGCGGTGACGACGGCGGAGGACGGCGCGACCCAGCCGAAGATCCCGCCCTGGGCGGCGATCATCTGGAGGCCGACCCGCTGGAACTCCGGGAGGTACGAGCCGACGCAGTCGGAGACGACGAGGCACTCGTAGCCGCGGTCGTTGGCCTCGCGGACGGTGGTGTGCACGCACACCTCGGTGGTGACGCCGGTGACGAGCAGCTGGGTCACCCCGGCGCCGGTGAGCAGCTGCTGCAGGTCGGTGGCGTAGAAGGCGCCCTTGCCGGGCTTGTCGAGCACCACCTCGCCGGGCAGCGGGGCGAGCTCGTCGACGATGTCGTGGCCGTGCTCGCCGCGCACGAGGATCCGGCCGTAGGGGCCGGGGTCGCCGATCCGCAGGCTGGGGGCGCCCCGGCGCAGCTTGGCGGGCGGGCAGTCGGACAGGTCCGGCTCGTGGCCCTCCCGGGTGTGGACGACGAGCATCCCGGCCTCGCGGGCCGCGGCGAGCAGGGCCGCCAGCGGCGGGACCACGCGGGCCAGCTGCCCGACGTCGTTGCCGAGCGACTCCCCGAACCCGCCGGGCAGGAGGAAGTCGCGCTGCATGTCGATGACGAGCAGCGCGGTGCTGCCCACCTCGAACGGGAACGGGCCGGGCTCGGCCGGGACGGTGGGCATCGGGCTCCTCCTCGGTGGGGCTCAGGCGGTCAGGGCGAGGTGGGCGCGCCACCCGCCGTCGGCGGTGATGTCGGTGGCGGAGGCCGGGTCGGCGCCAGCAGCGCAGGCGAGCCCGGCGACCGTGCGGCCGTCGGCCAGCTCGACCTCGCCGAGCTCGAGCACGTCGGGGACGCCGGTGAGGAACCCGGGCAGCTGGTCGGTGGGCACCGACCACACCTCCACCGAGATGCCGCCGCTGTCCTGCGACGGCGACCCGGCGTCGCGCAGCAGGGCCGGCACGCTGCGGCCGGCGTCGTCGTCGAACCGCAGCAGCCGGTAGCTGGGGGCGGTGCGCGTGGCGGTGACCAGGCGGGCGCCCCGCTCGGTCAGCTCGTGGTTGCGCGGGCCGCCGGCGAGGTGGTGCCCGGCCACGAGGAGGTCCGTCCGCTCGACCGGCGCCTGCGGCCCGAAGAGCTCCGCGAGCCGCTCGGCCACGTGGAGCACGGCCTCGTCGGCGAGGGCCGGGCCGAGCACCATGAGACCGACCGGCCGGCCGTCAGCGGTGGGTGGCGCGGGGACCACGGCGCCGCAGAGGTCCAGCAGGTTGCCCGACTGCGTGTACGTGCCGAGCGTGGTGTTGGTCGCCACCGGGTCGGCCAGCACCTGCTCGACGGTGAAGGTGGTGGGGATCGTGGGGAGGACGACGACGTCGACCTGCTCCCAGGTGCGGGCCGCTGCCGCCCTCAGCTCGGCGAGGCGGTACTGGGCGGCGAAGGCGTCGACGGCGCTGAAGCGGCTGCCGCTGTCGATGATGCCCGCGACGACGTCGAGGACGTCGTCGCGGTGCTCGGTGAGGAAGCTGGAGAACTCCAGGGTCCGCTCGGCCACCCACGGGCCGGCGTAGAGGAGCTCGCCGGCCTGGAGGAACGGGTCCGGGGTCACGGGGACGACGTCTCCGACGGCCTCCAGCGCCCCCGTCGCGGCGACGTGGGCGGCGCGAAGGTCGCCGTCGTCGTGCCCGGCGTGGCCGAAGGGGAGGTCGGCGGGGTCCGGCAGCCCGATGCGGACGCGCGGCGGGCGGGCCGAGGAGCGGGGCCGGCTCCAGGGGTCGCGCTGGTCCGGCGCGCTCGCGACGACGTCCATGACGCGGCGGAGGTCGTCGGCGCAGCTGGCGATGAGGGTCACGCAGTCGAGGGAGCGGCACGCGGGGACGAGGCCGACGGTGCTGATGAGGCCGCGCGAGGGCTTGTACCCGAGGACGGCGTTGAGGGCTGCCGGCACGCGGCCCGATCCGGCGGTGTCCGTGGCGACGGCGAAGGCGACGACCCCGCCTGCGACCGCCAGCGCGGAGCCGGAGCTGGAGCCGCCGCTGATGAGGCCGCCGCCGAAGGTGCTCCGCGGCACGGTGTACGGGGTGCGGGTGCCGTTGAGGCCGGTGGCGAACTGGTCGAGGTTGGTCTTGCCCAGGCACACCGCGCCGGCGGCCTCGAGGCGGAGCACGACCTCGGCGCTGGTGGTGGGCACGCCGCGCGAGTCGGCGTAGGCGGGGCAGGCCAGGGTGGTGGGGAGCCCGGCGACGTCGATGGAGTCCTTCACACCGAAGGGGACGCCGTACAGGGGGAGGCGGCGTGCGGAGGGGTCTGCCTCGAGGGCGGCGGTGCGGGCGAGGAGCACGTCGCGCTGCTGGACGGTGATCCAGGTGCCGTCGTCGCCGCGCTCGGCGATGCGGTCCAGCGCCTGCTCCACGACGGCCGCCGGGGTGGTGCGTCCGGCGCGGAGGTCGGCCAGCAGCGTCGCGGTGGTGAGCACGCGGTCGATTGCCGACAAACGTGGCGAGTGGCTGGTGACGCGCGTGGAACGGTCGTGTTACGTCTGTGTGCGCATCACAGCGGCAGGTAGGTCAGCTCCCCGTGGTCGCGCAGAGCGGCGAGCACCCGCTGGGGGTCGTCGGTCTCCAGCGCGTCGAGGAGCGCGTGGTGGCGCGCGAGGCCGCGCTCGGGGGAGGCGGCCTGGGCCTCCCGGCGGAGGTTGACCGCCATCGGGAGCTGGAGCTTCAGCAGCACCGGGGCCAGTGCCAGCTCGAGCTGGCGGTTGCCGGCCAGGCCGACGACGGCGGCGTGGAAGGCGCGGTGGGCGTCGTCCTTGGCGAGGGCGTCCCCGGCGTCCTCGGCGCGCTCCATCGCGGCCAGGTGCTCCCGGACGCGGGCGAGGGGGTCGGTGCCGGTCGCGCTGCCGGTCCCGCGGTCGCGCAGGGGCAGCGCCGACAGCACCGCGTACTGCTCGAGGGCGTGACGCACCTCGAACAGCTGGCTCACGTCCTCGGGGGACCAGACGGCGACGCGCGCACCGCGGCGCGGGAGGTGCTCGACGAGGCCCTGCTCGGCGAGGAGCCGCAGCGCCTCGCGCACCGGCGCACGGCTGGTGCCGAACCGGGCGGTCACCTGCTCCTCGACGATGCGCTCGCCGGGGGCGAGGTGCCCCGAGAGGATCTCCTCGCGCAGGCGCGCGGTGGCCAGCTCGACCAGGCTCGGCTGGGAGAGGCCCTCAGCCGCTGCGCTCACCGGGCGATCGTAGAGCGGCGCCGAGCGACGCGTCTGACGGCCAACCCGATCGCCAGCGCCGAGGCCACCAGCGCCACGAGCACCAGGACCGGTGCGAGCAGGGCGGACAGGGTCAGGGCGAGGCTCGCGCCGTCTTCCAGTGTCGAGGCGACGGGAGCTCCGGTGCCGACCGTCGTCGCGTTGACGGCGGCCCGTCCCGCGGACTTCGCGACGGTCACGACGAGGGCGACGACGGCGCCGAGGACGACGGACCACCACTGGCCGTCCCCGCTGGTGCTGGCGGTGCCCGCCCCGACGGCGATGCCACCGGCGGCCGGGCGCACCACGGCCCCGAGCACGTCGTTGAGGTGGTCGACGCCAGGGACCTTGTCGGCCACCACCTCCACCACCAGGAGGAGGGCGAGGACGGTGAGGGCGACCGGGTCGGAGAGCCACGACCACTCCGGCGGGAGCGGCACGAGGTCGGTGAAGCGGGCGAGCGCGCCGAGGAGGAGCAGCGGCAGGTACGCGTTCAGCCCTGCGGCTGACGCGAGGCCCAGGCCGACGAGCACCTCCACGCCACCATCCTGCGCGCTTCAGAAGGGTGGCGGCTCGGTGAAGCGCAGCGCGCTGCTGGTGGTCTTGGGCGGCCGGGGCGGTTGCACCCGCGGCGGCGGCGCCCAGGGGCGGTAGCGCGCGATCGGGTCGGTGTAGGGCTTCGGGCGGGTGATGTGGTCCAGGCCCAGCGGGGAGCGCCAGTGGGCGTGCCCAGCGCTGCAGCGCCAGTGCTGCCAGCGCGCCGACCACGGGACGCTGGCAGCACTGCGGGCATCCCCGGCGTGCTTGCGCCGGTGCCAGCGGCGGGATTTGGGGTCCAGGTTGCACCCGCACGTGCTGCCACCCTGACCGGGCAGGGACCCCCAGGGGGTGACGTGGTCCAGGTCGGCCCGGTGCGCGGGCAGGCGGTCACCGGGCCCGGTGGAGGTGCCCCACAACGCCGTCAGGTGACGGCGCAGCGCTTCGGGCGGGTCGTGCAGTCCACCACCGATGGCGCCCAGCGGGCAGGCGGCGGGGTCGACCGGCTCACAGGTCCCCGCGGTGCACGGGTCGCCGGGGTCACCGGCGAGGTCTTCAAGGTCGTCGGGCAGGTCGGGGCCCAGGCCCGCCGGTGGTGGTGGCAGCTGCTGCAGGGGCCGGCCCTTGAACAACCCCGGCCGTGCACCACCCGGTGGCTGGGCAGCCCCCGGTGGCCGGGCAGCCCCCGGTGCTGGTGAGCGGGTCTTGCCGAGGCCCGCACCAGCACCGGCGTCACGACCGGGATGGGTTCCGGCGCCGTCGCCGCCACGGGGAGCGCCGGATTGCGGGCCAGGGCCGCCGGCGTCGTCGGAGCCGGGACCACCGGTGTCGTCGGGCTCCTCGGAGCCGGGGTCGGGGTCACCGGGGTCGGTGAGCCAGGAAGCGGGGTAGGTGTGCCCGTCCACCGCGACCAGGTCCCCGGTGAACGGATCGGTCAGCACCCGCCGCAACCGGCACCGCCCCCAGCCCAGCACGGTGCGCACCAGCCACGCCGGCACCCACCCGTACCCCTCGATGTAGCCGGGGTCATCCTCCACCCCGACCAGCCCCGGCAGGCTGATGCGGATCTCCACGTTCGTGCCAGCAGTCCACCCCGCGCTGGTGGCGTCCAACGCCGCCGGCCGCGCACCGGCCAGGGCGCTGACCGCGGCGTCGAAGCAGTGAGCACCCAACGTGCGCTCATCAGGCTGATCAGGCTGATCAGGCTGGT
>NZ_VDMJ01000001.1 GCF_006335115.1 Streptomyces sp. NP160 | reverse complement strand
GGGCCGGGTGCTCGTCGTCGAGCGGGTCTTGATCTGCTGGTCGTGAGCATGTATCGATATAGGTGCTGTATCGATATAGAACCCCCAGGGGCCGCCCGCCGTCAAGACGCGGGCGGAGTGTCGAGGACGACGAGGACGAGGGAGGCTCTCGACGTGGTCACCATCCGCGACGTCGCCGCGGCGGCCGGCGTGTCGCCCATGTCCGTGTCCAACGCGCTCTCGGGGACCCGCCCGGTCTCGGAGGTCACGCGCGTCAAGGTGATGTCCGCGGTCGAGCGGCTCGGCTACCAGGTCAACACCGCCGCGCGCAGCCTGCGGCAGGGGCGGACGGGCGTCGTCGGCGTGGTCGTGCCGACCCTCGAGAGCCAGTACTACGCCCAGCTGTGCGGCCGCCTCGTGCGCCGCTTCGCCGAGGCCGGGCTCGCGGCCGTGGTCGAGGACACCGGCGCCACGTGGGAGCGGCAGGCCTCCGTCTTCCGCGACAGCCGCGTCGCGGCCTACGACGGGCTCGTGCTCTCACCGATCGGCCTGTCCGAGGCGGAGCTGCGCACCTTCTCCGGGCGCCTCCCGCTCGTCGTCCTCGGCGNNGGCGAGCAGCAGCTGCACCGCAGCGTGGACAGGGTCGGCATGGCCAACCGCGAGGGCGCTGCTGCGGCCACCCGCGTGCTGCTCGCCCGCAGCTGCCGCCGCCTCGCGGTGGTCGGCGCGCCGCCGCTGGACAGCCTCGACGACGACGCCGAGCGCCACCTGTCCGAGGGCGCCGCCTTCGTCGAGCGCGCCCGCGGCTTCCTGGCCGCCGCCCGCGAGGTCGCCGGCGCAACCACCACCTCGCTCTACACCGGCTCCACCCTCGCCGACGGCTGGCGGGCCGGGCACGACCTGCTCACCGACCACCCCGGCGTCGACGGGGTGCTCTGCGCCACCGACACCCTCGCCTTCGGCGTGCTGCGCGCCCTGGCTGACCGCGGCGTGCGCGTCCCCGACGACGTGCGCGTCATCGGCTTCGACGACGTCGAGGAGGCCCGCTTCAGCGTGCCGTCGCTGTCCAGCGTCGACCCCGGCCACGAGGCGATGGCCGAGGCCGCCGTCGAGCTGCTCGTGCGGCGCATCGCCGACCCCGGCGCCGAGCCCCGCGACGTGGTCGGGCAGGCCCGCGTGGTCGAGCGCCAGTCCACCGCCTGACGCGGCGCTCGACGCGGTCCCTGACCAGGTGCACTGGGGGGCTCTGCGCCACTGCTCGACTGGCACGGGGTGGCCCCGTGCCAGTAGGACTGGCACAGGGCCACCCCGTGCCGGTCAGGGGCCGGGGCACACTGTCGGCGACGTCCGCTCGAAACCCCGGGAGGTGCCTCGTGGCCAGGCGCCGGCTGCCGCTGCCCTCGATGGGCCGACGCGGCATGGTCCCCTCGCGCGACCTCTCCCAGGACGGCGCCATCCCCATGGCCCGTCCCGTCCGCGGCAGCAGCCTCGTCGACAGCGGCGTCTACCGCGGCGGTGAGCGCGTCGCCTCCCCGAAGGACCTGACGGCCACCGTCGCCGCGCTGCGCGAGGAGCCCGGTCGCACCGCGTGGATGGGTCTGTACCGCCCCGCCGCGCAGGAGCTCACCGCGCTCGCGGAGGAGTTCGACCTGCACGAGCTGGCCGTGGAGGACGCCGTCGTCGCCCACCAGCGGCCCAAGCTGGAGCGCTACGGCAAGACGCTCTTCGTCGTCCTGCGCGCCGCCCGCTACCTGGACGCCGCCGAGGAGGTCGAGTTCGGGGAGCTGCACCTGTTCATCGGCCCGGACTTCGTCATCACCGTCCGCCACGCGGAGAGCCCTGACCTGTCGGCCGTGCGGCGGCGCCTCGAGGCGGACCCCGAGCTGCTCGCCCGCGGCACCGAGGCGGTGCTCTACGCGATCCTCGACGCCGTGGTCGACGGCTACGGCCCGGTGCTGCGGGGCCTGGGGACCGACATCGACGAGATCGAGTCGCAGGTGTTCAGCGGAGACCCCCAGGTCTCACGGCGCATCTACGAGCTGTCCCAGGAGGTGGTCGACTTCCAGCGCGCGGTGACGCCGCTCGTGTCGATCCTGTCCGGGCTCACCGCCGGGTTCGAGAAGTACGGCGTGGACGAGGAGCTGCAGCGCTACCTGCGCGACGTGGCCGACCACGTCACCGTGACCGCCGAGCGCATCGACGGCTACCGGGGCCAGCTGCGCGACATCCTCCAGGTCAACGCCATCCTCGTCGGCCAGCGCCAGAACGAGGAGATCAAGGCGATGACCGAGGCCAGCTACGCCCAGGGCGAGGAGGTCAAGAAGATCTCCTCCTGGGCCGCCATCCTCTTCACGCCCAGCCTGATCAGCGGGATCTACGGCATGAACCTCGACTTCCCGGAGAAGGACACCTTCGGCGGTTACCTCTTCGCGCTCGGGCTGATGCTCGTGCTGTCCGTGGGCCTGTACGCGGCCTTCCGGCGCCGCGGCTGGCTCTGACGGGATGACACGACGCCCGGTGCGGTCAGCCTGCGGGCTGACGGCCGCGGGGGCTCGCGATCACTAGCGTTCGCGCGTGACGACGACGGGCGCCGAGGCGCTGCTGCCCGCCCCC
Source organism: Streptomyces sp. NP160 (assembly GCF_006335115.1). Classification (GTDB taxonomy): domain Bacteria; phylum Actinomycetota; class Actinomycetes; order Actinomycetales; family Quadrisphaeraceae; genus Quadrisphaera. The sequence goes on along the minus strand of NZ_VDMJ01000001.1, from coordinate 46,001 downwards.
CGCCCGCAGGGCGACGCGACGGCCACCCCGGTGCCCGCGCCCGGGAAGCGGTCGCGACTGCGAGGGGTGGACCTCGCCCGCGGCCTGGCGGTGCTCGGCATGTTCGCCGCGCACGCCGCGGCCGCCCCGACCCTGCTCGCCGGGGACCCCGCGACGTGGGGCGGGGTGGTGCACGGCCGCTCCTCGATCCTCTTCGCCACGCTCGCCGGCGTCTCCGTGGCGCTCATGACCGGGCGGAGCGCCCCTCCCGGTGACGACGAGGTGGTGGCCGCGCGCACGCGGGTGCTCGTGCGGGCCGTCTGCCTCTTCGCCCTCGGGGGCCTGCTGCAGTTCCTCAGCTCCCCGGTGGCGGTCATCCTCGAGCACTACGCGCTGCTGCTCGTGCTGTGCGTGCCGCTGCTGCGGGCCCGCCCGCGCACCCTGCTGCTCACCGCGGCGGGCGTCGCCGTCGTCGTCCCCTCCCTGCGGGCGCTGCTGCAGGCGGTGGAGGGCGTCAACGGCTGGGTGGGCTTCGGCGGTGAGCTCGGCGCGCTGGCGGTGCAGGGGCCCTACCCCGTGGTCGTGTGGGCGGCGTTCGTGCTGACCGGCCTGGCCGTGGGCCGCTGCGACCTGTCCGCGGCGCGGGTGCGCCGCGCGCTGGTGGTGGGCGGTGTCTGCCTCGCGGTGCTCGGCTACGGCGGCTCCTGGGCGGTGACGCAGGCCTTCCCCGCCGTCGACCCCGCGTCGTCGTCCGCGTCGTCGTGGGCGTCGTCGTGGGCGTCGTCGTCCTCGGCGAGCGACGCGGAGACGTCCGGCTCGGGCGGCTCCGACCCCGGGCTGGAGCCCGGAGAAGACGTCGACCTGTCGGGCTCCACGTGCCAGCGCTGGTCGGAGGGCACCGTCTACTGCGCCTCCGACGACGGGCCCAGCGCCTTCAACCCGGACGGCACCCAGGGCGACCCCGGCGCCGACGGCTCGGGGACCACCAGCTGGCGCGACGCCCTCAGCCCCGCCCAGTTCCTCGGCGCCCAGGCGCACTCGGCCACCACGCCGGAGGTGCTCGGGTCCGGTGGCGTCGCCCTGGCGGTGCTGGGCGCGTGCCTGTGGCTCGCCGACGCCCTCGGCCGCCGCCGCGGGAGCTGGGTGGTCACCCCGCTGGTGGCGGTCGGCGCGATGCCGCTGACCGCCTACTGCGCGCACGTGGTGGCCCTGGCCCTCACCTCCCACGACGCCTACGGCGGTTCCGGGGAGCCGTCGTGGCTGGCCGGCAGCTGGCAGCTGTGGGCGCTGTTCGCCGGCACCGCCCTCGTGGTGTGCCCCCTGTGGACCCGCTTCGCCGGCCGCGGTCCGCTGGAGCGGCTCCTCAGCTGGACAGCACGGCGCGCCACCCGCGCGTGACCGTCCGGTGACGGGCTGGCGCTGCCGAGAGCGGCGTGAGGGGGTGCCGTTGATCCGCGGTGCAGGAGGGTGTCATCCTCCGCCGTGCCCGGCTTCGACTTCACCGCGGACGACGTGCCGCCGCTGCCCCTCGACGAGGGGTGGGCCCGGGCCGTGGCCCGCGAGCGCTTCGGGCTGGACGTGCGGGCGCGCTCGCTGGGCAGCCAGCAGGACGCCAACTTCCTCCTCACCCGCGGCGACCACGGTGTTGACGGGGAGGACGGGGACGACGGCGCGGGCGGGGCCGGCGAGGTGGTCGCGGTGCTGAAGGTCACCAACCCCTCGGTCAGCGCCATCGAGGTGGAGGCCCACGACGAGGCCGCTGACCTCCTGGCTCTCCGCTGCCCGGACCTGCGGGTGGCCACGGTGCTCCGCGGCGCCGACGGCGCACCCCTGCGCCAGCGCGTGCCCACCCCGCACGGCGAGGTCACGGCGCGCCTGATCCGCTTCCTGCCCGGAGGCACTGCCGTCGACCGCGGGCACCTGCACCCCGCGCTCGTCGCGCGGATGGGAGAGGTGGCGGCACGGGTCGACCTGGCGCTGGCGGGCTGGGACCACCCCGGCCTGGAGCGGACGCTCGAGTGGGACCCGCAGCACGCGCCGCGCGCGGTGGAGCTGATGGCCGCGTCCCTGCCCGCGGACCGGCGCGAGGGCGTGCTGGCCACCACCCGCGCGGCCTGGGCGCGGGTGTCCGCCGTGGCCGACCGCCTGCCGCGGCAGGCGGTGCACCTGGACCTCACCGACGACAACCTCGTGCTCGAGGACCCCGCCGCCGGCGCCGCGCGCGGCGTCCCCGCGGCCGCCCGCACCCTGGACGGCCTCATCGACGTCTCCGACCTGGTGTGCACGTGGACGGTCGCCGAGCTGGCGATCACGGTCTCCTCCCTGCTCCACCACGACGGCGTGCTCCACGCCGGCCCCTCGGCGGTCCTCCCGGCGGTGCGCGCCTACCACGCGGTGCGCCCGCTGTCGGCGGCCGAGGTGGCGGCGCTGTGGCCGCTGGTGGTGCTGCGCGCCGCGGTGCTCGTCACGAGCGGCAGCCACCAGGTGGAGGTCGACGGCGGCAACACCTACGCCAGCTCGCGGCTGGAGCAGAACGAGTGGCGCATCTACGAGCAGGCCACCGCTCTGCCCGTCGACGTCGTCACGGCGCTGCTGCGGCACGAGCTCGCGGCGGACGCCGCGGCCGCCACGGCGCGGGGCGGTGCTGCGCCCGTCGTCGAGGCCCTCGTGGCGGACCTGGCCGGAGCCGCCGTGCTCGACCTCGCGTGGGACTCCGACGCCCTCGACGGCGGGGCGTTCCTGCGCCCGGACCTGGTGGCCGAGCTGGCGGCGGCGCACCTGGAGCGGGGCGCCCGTGCCGCGGTGACCCGCTGGGGCGAGGCGCGCCTGGCGGGCAGCCCGGCGCTGTCCGCCGCGCCTCCGGCCACGGTGGCCACCGGGGTGGAGGTCTGGCCCGCCCGTCCGCTGGTGCTGCGCGCGCCGTGGTCGGGCGCGGTGGAGCGCACCGCCCACGGACTCGTGCTCTCCGCCGGTGAGCACCGGCTGGTCCTCACCCTGGACCACCCCGACCCGGAGCTGCTGACCGAGCCGGGTCCCGTGGGCGCCGGCCGCGCGCTGGCGGAGGTGGCCCCGGGGGAGCGGTTCTCCGTGCAGCACCTCGTCGGCGGCACGGGCGGCACGGGCGGCACGGGCGGCACGGGCGGCACGGGCGGCACCGGTGCTGGTGTCGAGGCCGTGCCGCTGCTGGTCACCGCAGCGGAGGCGCCGGGCTGGCTGGCGCACACCGCCGACCCGGCCGCGCTGCTCGGGCTGCCCGCCGCCCCGGAGCAGCCCTCGGCCCGCGAGGCCGCCCGCGCGCTGCTCGAGCGGCGCGACGCCGGGGTGCTCGCCGAGGTGCAGGAGCACTACTACGGCGGCGTCGTGGAGCCGCCCCGCGTCGAGCGCGGCTGGCGCCACCACCTGGCCACCACGGACGGCCGGGTGCTGCTCGACATGCTGAACAACGTCACCGTGGCCGGGCACGCCCACCCGCGCATCGCCGCCGCGGCCGGCCGGCAGCTGGCCCGGCTCAACACCAACTCCCGCTTCCACTACGCCGGGGTGGTGGAGCTGTCCGAGCGCCTCGCGTCCCTGCTCCCGGACCCCCTCGACACGGTGTTCCTCGTCAACTCCGGCTCGGAGGCCACCGACCTGGCCGTCCGCCTGGCCACCGTCGCCACCGGCCGGCCCGACGTGGTGGCGGTGCGCGAGGCCTACCACGGGTGGACCTTCGCCTCCGACGCCGTCTCGACGTCGGTGGCCGACAACCCCGCCGCGCTGGAGACCCGCCCGGCGTGGGTGCACACCGTGGAGGCCCCCAACACCTACCGCGGCCGCTACCGCGCGGCCCGCGGCGACGACCTGGGCCGCTACGCCGCCGACGCCGTCGCGGCCGTCGACGCGCTGGCCGCCGCGGGCGCCCCTGCGGCCGGGTTCATCGCCGAGGCGTTCTACGGCAACGCCGGCGGACTGCCCCTGCCGCCCGGCTACCTGCAGGCGGTGTACGCGGCGGTGCGCCGCCACGGCGGCCTGGCGATCGCCGACGAGGTGCAGGTCGGCTACGGCCGCCTCGGCTCGACGTTCTGGGGCTTCGAGCAGCAGGGCGTGGTGCCCGACGTCGTCGCCGTCGCCAAGTCGGTGGGCAACGGCCACCCCGTCGGCGCCGTCATCACCACCCGCGAGGTGGCCGCCCGCTACCGCGACGCCGGCTACTTCTTCGCCTCCACCGGAGGCAGCCCCGTCTCCTGCGCCGTGGCGACGGCCGTGCTCGACGTCATCGAGGACGAGCAGCTGCAGGAGAACGCCCGCACCACCGGCGCCCGGCTCAAGGCCGGGCTCGAGGCCCTCGCCGACCGGCACCCGCTGGTCGGCGCCGTGCACGGCGAAGGCCTCTACCTCGGCGTGGAGCTGGTCCGCGACCGCGAGACCCTCGAGCCCGCCCGTGAGGAGACGGCCGCGCTGTGCGACCGCCTCCTCGACCTCGGCGTGCTCATGCAGCCCACGAGCGACCGGCAGAACGTGCTCAAGGTGAAGCCGCCGCTGTGCGTTGACGCCGCCGCCGTCGACTTCTTCGTGGCCGCCGTCGACAGGGCCCTGACCGAGATCGCCTGACGACGGCGGCGCGGAGCGGTCAGCCGCGCAGCAGGGGGAGGACGTCCTCGGTGAACTGGGTCAGGAACCGGGTCTGGTCGGCCCCGGGGCCGTGGAAGACCAGGTGGTCGAAGCCGGCGTCGACGTAGCCCTTCACCGCGCCGGCCACCTCGCTCGGGTCGTCGGAGACGATCCAGCGCTGGGCGACCTGCTCGATGGGCAGCTCATCGGCCAGGCGGCCCATCTCCACCGGGTCGTGCACCTGGGCCTTCTGCTCCGCGCTCAGCGACAGCGGCGCCCAGAACCGGGTGTTCTCCAGGGCCCGGGAGTGGTCGCGGTCGTAGGAGACCTTGACCTCGATGGTGCGTTCGATGTCGGCCTCGGTGCGCCCGGAGGCCTGCAGCCCCTCCTGGAGGGAGGGCAGCAGGGTCTGGGAGTACAGGTCCATGCCCTTGCCGGAGGTGCAGATGTAGCCGTCCCCGGCCCGCCCGGCGTACTTGGTCACCCCCGGTCCGCCGGCGGCGATGAAGACCGGCACGGGCACGTCGGGCTTGTCGTAGATGGTGGCGTCGTGCAGGGCGTAGTACTCACCCTCGAACGTGACGCGGTCCTCGGTCCACAGCCTGCGGATGAGGCGGACGGCTTCGCGCAGGCGGGCGAAGCGCTCTCGGGTCTCGGGGAAGGTGGCGCCGACGGCGTGTTCGTTGAGGGCTTCTCCGGTGCCGACGCCGAGGATGACCCGTCCTGGGGCCAGGCAGCCCAGGGTGGCGAAGGCCTGGGCGATGACGGCGGGGTTGTAGCGCAGGGTGGGGGTGAGCACGGAGGTGCCGAGGGCGACGCGGGTGGTCTTGGCGGCCACCCACGGCAGCCAGCTCAGCGCGGAGGGGGCGTGGCCGCCCTCGTGGCGCCAGGGCTGGAAGTGGTCGGAGATCCACACGGAGTCCAGGCCGGACTCCTCGGCCTGGACGGCGTAGTCGGCCAGCTGGGCGGGGTCGAACTGCTCGGCGGAGGCCTTGTAGCCGAGCTTCAGCTCACGACGCGCATCACTCATGCACCGATCCTGGCCCCCGGCGCCGCGGTCTGCTCGGGGGGTGCCGAGCAGGGGCTGGTGCGGACGCAGTTGCGGCCGGCGTGCTCGGCGGCGTAGAGGCCCTGGTCGGCCTCGTCGACCAGGCGGGCCAGCAGCTCGGCCGCGGTGGGCCCGCCGTCGCCGACCCGGCTGCGTCCAGGCCGGCAGCTCGCCGTGCCGATGCTCACGGTCACGGCCGGCACACCGGGCTCGTGCTGCGCCTCGACAGCGGCGCGCAGCCGCTCGGCGGCACGGGTGAGCGCGTCGTCGTCGTTCCACGTGCCCACGACCGCCACCTCCTCACCGCCCAGGCGGACCACGAGGTCCCCGTCGCGCAGGACGGCGCGCAGCGTGCGCGCGGTGAGGGCGAGCACCTGGTCGCCGACGGCGTGGCCCCAGGAGTCGTTGACCGCCTTGAACCTGTCGACGTCGGCCACGAGCACCCCCAGCACGCCCTGCCGCTGGACCGCGGCGCGCACGGCGCCGTCGGCGGCCTCGCCCATCCCGTGGCGGTTGAGCAGCCCGGTGAGGGCGTCGGTGCGCGCCAGCAGCTCGGCGCGCGCCTGGGCCGAGCGAACCGCGGCGGCGAGGACGAAGACGACGACGACGGGCACGAGCGAGCAGAGCAGCACCGCGGAGAGCGCGTAGGTGGCGAGCAGCGGGTCCTGGTGGCGGGCGAGCACCACGACCGCCTGGCCCGCCGCCACGCCGACCGCCAGGAGCCCCAGGAGCCACGGGCGCAGGAACACGACCCCCGCCACGGGCACCACGACGAGCACGGTGGCGCAGACCCACTGCCACGTGGGGTCCGGCACCAGCAGCGACTCGAGCACGAGCAGCGTGCTCATGGCGCACAGCTGCACGAGCGCCTCGCCCTCGGTCAGGCGGCGGCGCAGCAGGCACCAGGCGAACAGCCCGACCCAGACCCCGGAGACCACGAGCATCGTGGAGGTCTCCACGGCCAGCACGCCCGTGCGGCTCAGCTGCACGCCGATGCCCACCTCGACCACGCCGCAGCCGAAGAGGACGGCGAGCAGCCCGGTGCGCCAGTCGAACGCGGCGGAGCGGTCCAGCCGGGTCGTGACCCCCATCACCCAGGGGTCATCGGCACGCGGGCCGTCCGGGAGCAGGCCCCCCTCCGGTGGACGGAGGGCCTGCTCCCGGACGGCTCAGGAGTGCTCGACGGCGGCGCGCTCCACCGGGAGGGCCTCCACGTACCGGCGCAGGTAGGCGTCGAAGCCCGCGACGTCGTCCGCGTCGGGCTCGAGGGTCTCCAGCTGCGCGTCGGCGAAGACCGTCTCGTCCAGGTAGGTGGCGAGCGCCCGCTGCTCGCCCGCCCCGCCGGAGGTGGCCCGGGCCGCGGTGAACGCCGCGAGCACGGCGATGCCCCAGGCACCGCCCTCGGCGGCGACGTCGCCCACCGACACCGGGGTGTCGATGGCCGCCGCGAGGTGGCGCTGCGCGACGCCCTTCGTGCCGAACACCCCGCCGTGGGCGAACATCCGGTCCAGTCGGACGCCCTCGGCGGTCAGCACGTCCATCCCGATCCGCAGCGTCGCGAACGCCGCGTAGATCTGCGTCCGCATGAACGTCGACAGGTCGAACGGGCTGCCCGGCGTGCGCAGGAACAGCGGGCGCCCCTCCTCCAGGTCGGTGATGGGCTCACCGGACAGGTAGTTGTAGGCGAGCATCCCGCCGCCGTCGGCGGCGCCCTCGAGGGAGGCCTCGAACAGGGTGCGGAACACCTCCGCGTCGCCGAGCGGCGAGCCGGCGGCCGCGGCGAACTGCTTGAACAGCCCCGCCCAGGCGTTCAGCTCGGAGGCGCCGTTGTTGCAGTGCACCATCGCCACCGGGTCTCCGGCGGGCGTGGTCACGAGGTCGAGCTCGCGGTGGACCTGCGACAGCGGTCCCTCGAGGACGACCATCGCGAAGATCGACGTGCCGGCGCTGACGTTGCCGGTGCGGGGCGCCACCGACCCCGTCGCCACCATGCCGGTGCCGGCGTCTCCCTCGGGCGGGCACAGCGGGGCACCGGCCTGCAGCGCACCGCTGGGGTCGAGCAGCCGGGCCCCGGCCTCGGTGAGGTGGCCCGCCACCTCACCGGCGGACAGCACCCGCGGCAGCACGTCGGTGAGCTGGCCGGTGAAACCGGCCTCGGCCAGGACGCGCTGCGCGGTGGCCAGCCTCTCGGCGTCGTAGGTGCCGGTGGCGCTGTCGATGGGGAAGACGCCGCTGGCGTCGCCCACCCCGAGGACGTGCTCACCGGACAGGGCGTGGTGCACGTAGCCCGCCAGCGTGGTGGCGGTCGCCAGGCGCGGCAGGTGCTCCTCGCCGTCGAGCACGGCCTGGTGCAGGTGCGCGATGGACCAGCGGTGCGGCACGTTGAAGTCGAGGGCGGCGGACAGCTGCTCGACGGCCTCGCCGGTGTTGGTGTTGCGCCAGGTGCGGAACGGCACCAGCAGCTCGGCGTCGGCGTCGAGGGCGAGGTAGCCGTGCATCATCGCCGAGACGCCCAGGCCCGCCAGGCGCGTCAGCTCCACCCCGTGCTGGTCGCGCACGGCGGCGGCGACCTGGGCGTAGGCGTCCTGCAGGCCCGCGCGGACGTCGTCGAGGGAGTACGTCCACAGCTTGTCGACCAGCTGGTTCTCCCAGGTGTGGCCGCCGGTGGCCAGCACCCCGTGGTCCGGTCCGATGAGGACGGCCTTGATGCGCGTCGAGCCGAGCTCGATGCCCAGCACCGCGCGTCCCTCAGTGATCTCCGTCGATGACTGCGTCGCCACGGGCACAGCCTGCCCGATCCGTGAGAGCGTTCACACCGGGGGTCCCGCTGCCGCGGGCCGGACCGGCGGAGGTCACCCGGTCGGCGGCGCGCCGAGCCGGCGCAGCGACGCGGCCGCGCCGTTCCGCTCGGCTAGCGTGATCGCGCTGCGGACCGGCGAGCTGGCGCCGCGCTGCCGCTCCCCGGAGGACCCGCCGTGACCGCCTCGGACCTGACCCCGCACCCCGACCGCGCCGACCCCGGCGGGGCAGCCGTGCGCCTGCCGTCGCCGCGCACCCCGGGGGCCGGTGCACCGGCGGGTGGAGCGGCCAGCGGTCAGCCGTCCGCCGGGGCGAGGCTGCGCCCGCTCGTGCTGCGGCTGCACTTCTTCGCCGGCGTGCTGGTGGCGCCGTTCATCCTCGTGGCGGCCACCACGGGGGGCCTGTACGCCCTGGCCCCGACCGCGGAGCAGGTCGTCCACGACCGGGTGCTGCACGTGGCCCCTTCCGCCACCGCCGTCGCGCTGGACGCCCAGGTCGGTGCCGCGCTCGCCGCGCGCGGCGCCGGTGGCGAGGAGGCGCTGCTGGCCGTGCGGCCGGCCCCGTCGCCGTCGGACAGCACGCGGGTGCTCTTCGCCGACCCGTCGCTGGGGGAGGGGTACCGCCTGGCGGTGTTCGTCGACCCCGGCAGCGGGCAGGTGCTCGGGCAGCTGCCCGTCTACGGCACCAGCGGCTCGCTGCCGCTGCGCGCGTGGGTCAGCGAGCTGCACCGCGACCTCCACCTCGGCCAGGTGGGCCGGCTCTACAGCGAGCTGGCCGCCTCCTGGCTCGCGGTGCTGGCCGTGACCGGCCTCGCCCTGTGGACGACGCGCCGTGTCAAGGACCACCGCCTGCGCCGCACCCTGCTCCTCGAGCGGGGAGCCACCGGCCGGGCCCGCACCCGCTCCCTGCACGGCGTCACCGGCACGTGGATGCTCCTGGGCCTGCTGGCCCTGTCGGCCACGGGCCTGACCTGGTCCGCCTCCACCGGTGAGCGGGTCACCGCCCTGCGCGCCGCCCTGGCGTGGGAGACCCCGTCCGTCGACACCGCCCTCCCGGGCGCGGCGGCGGCCGTCAGCGGGACCGCAGCTGGCCACGAAGGGCACGGCTCGGCACCCGGGACGCCTGCGGACGCCCCGACCGGGGACCTGCCCGCCGACGTCACCGCCGTCCTGGCCGCGGCGCGCGCCGCGGGCCTGACCTCGCCGCAGGTCGAGGTGAGGCTCCCCGCCGACGCCGGCTCGACCTGGAGGGTCGACGAGGTGCACCGCAGCTGGCCCGAGCAGGTCGGCAGCGCGGCGGTCACCGTCGGTGCGCCGCTGGCCGCCGGCGGCTCGCCGCAGGCGCAGGTGGTCGACGTCGTGACCTTCGCCGACTACCCGTTCATGGCCAAGGTGGCGCGCTGGGGGATCGACGCGCACTCCGGCAGCCTGTTCGGCCTCGCCAACCAGCTGGTGCTGCTGGCGCTGGCCGCCGGGACCGTGGCCACCACCGCGTGGGGCTACCGGATGTGGTGGCAGCGCCGCCCCGACCGGGCCACCCGCTGGGGCGTCGGCCGCCCGGCGCAGCGAGGTGCGCACCGGTGGCTGCCGCTGCCGGCGCTCGCCGTCGTCGTGGTGGCCACCGCGGCGGTCGGCTGGGCGATGCCGGTGCTCGGGGTGAGCCTGCTGGCGTTCCTCGTGGTCGACGCGGTCGTCGGGGCGGTCGTCGTCAGGAGGCGGGCTGGGGCGCCGACAGCTCGGCGCACCAGCGGCTGAAACCGTCCACGAGGAACGCCGTCGCCTCGCGGCTGACCCGCGCCCGCGGTGCCATGAGGTCGAAGGCGTGGAAGCACCCGGGGAACACCCGTGACTCCACCGGCACCCCGGCCTCGCGCAGGCGCTCGGTCCAGGTGACCACCTCGTCGTGGAAGGGCTCCGCGTCACCGACGAAGGTCAGCACGGGCGGCAGCCCGCGCAGGTCCTCCGCCCGTGCGGGGGCGGCCGTGGCGGGCACGTCGCTGCTGCCGCGCAGCCGTCCCAGGTAGGCGTCCCAGCCGGCGTCGTTGGTCACCGAGCTCCACACCGGGGCGGTGCTGCCCGTCGACGACGGCGTCGGGCGGTCGTCGATCATCGGGTAGAGCGGCACCTGGAACGCCACCGCCACCTCGCCGCGCTCGCGGGCCAGCAGGCACGTGGCCGCCGTGAGCCCGCCGCCGGCGCTCTCCCCGCCCACCACCAGCTGGTCCGGGCGGGCGCCGAGCTCGGCGGCGTGGTCGCGCAGCCACAGCAGCGCGTCGTAGCAGTCGTGCAGGGCGGCCGGGTACGGCTCGACCACGGACAGGCGGTAGTCGGGCAGGACGACGACGCAGCCGGTCGCGTCAACCAGCCGGCGGGCCGTGCCCACGCTCATCTCCGGGGAGCCCACGGCGTAGCCGCCGCCGTGGATCCACAGCACCGCGGCGCTGGGCGCTGCTGGCTGATGCGGTCGACCGGCGGCGGTCTGGCGCCGGACGACGAGCGCGCGCGTCCGGCCGCCGTCGCGCCGCGGCAGCCAGCGCTGCAGCTGCTCGACGCCGCCGCCGAGGTCCTTGCGCGCCGGCGTCGGTCGCAGCGCGCGGCTGGTGGCGGAGACGGCGTTCACGACCCTCACCTGCCGCCGGTGGCTGCGGGAGCTGCGCGGGGTGAGGAGACCCAGCAGGGCCGCTGCTCGCCTGAGCTCCGGGTCGTACTGCGTCACGTCCACCGCTGCCTCCTCGCCGTGCTGCTGGTGCCCGCAGCGTGCCAGGCGGCCAGCGCCGGGACAGGATCGGGCGGGTGGAAACCCCCTCGCCCGCCGCCGACGCCGCCGACGCTCCGAGCCGGTGGGTGGGCACCAGCTGGAAGATGACCAAGACCCGTGCCGAGGGGGTCGCGTGGGCGCGGTCGCTGGTCGCCGCCGCAGAGCGCCTCGGCGAGGGCGCGTGGGCGGGCGTCCAGCCGTTCGTGGTGCCGCCGGCCACCGCCATCGCCGACGTGGCCGCGGCGCTGCGGGCTCCCGGCACCTCGTGGGTGCTGGTCGGCGCCCAGGACGCGCACTGGGAGGACGCCGGGGCGTGGACCGGGGAGCTGTCGGTGCCGCAGCTCGCCGACGCCGGCGCCCAGCTGGTGGAGCTGGGCCACTCCGAGCGCCGCGAGCACTTCGCCGAGACCGACGAGCGGGTGGCGCTCAAGGTCGCCGCGGTGCTCCGGCACGGCCTGCTGCCGCTGGTCTGCGTGGGGGAGACGGCGCAGCAGCGCGACGCGGGCCGCTCGGTCGACGTCGTCCTCACCCAGGCGCGGGCGGCGCTGGACGCCGCGGGCGACCAGCGGTGCGTGCTCGCCTACGAGCCCGTGTGGGCCATCGGTGAGCGCGGCCGCGAAGCGCGCCCCGAGGAGGTGGCGCCCGTGGTGGCCGCGCTGGCGGGCCTCGTCGGCGACCTCGGCGGGTCGGCGCGGCGCAACCCGGTGCTCTACGGCGGCTCGGTCACGGTGGAGGGGGCGACCGGCGTGCTGGAGGTGCCCGGCGTGGACGGGCTCTTCGTGGGCCGCACCGCCTGGCGCGCGGAGGGCTTCGTGGCGCTGCTCGACCTCGCCGCGCGCTGACTGGTGGTCAGCGCAGGTCGAGCGAGCTGGTCGCGGCCAGGCGCCGCTCGGTGGCCCGCGCCGCCTCGAGCAGGGCCGGCACGCGGTCGCGCTGGCAGTGGGCCTGCGCGCTGCCGGGCCCGTGCCGGCGCAGCACCTCGGCCACCCGCTCCTCCACGGTGACGAGCTCACCGGTGGGGCTGGTCGTCTGGTCGGCCCACGACAGCGCGTCCGCCACCGGGCCGTACCAGTGCTCGGGGCGGTTGAACGCCCTCATGACGGGCGTCAGCCTCCGCGCGCCCGCCACGAACCGAGCGCCGGAGTGGTGCGCCACCAGACCGGCCAGGGCCAGCGGCCAGCCGGCGCGGAGCAGGTGGACGGCCCCGTCGACGGGGTGGAAGCCGACGTGCGCGATCTGGGGTGCGTAGCCGACGTCGTGCAGCCACGCCGCTGCCAGCAGGAGCGCCGCCTGCGAGGAGGCGACCGCGGGCGTGGCCTCGGCGGCCCTGGCGGCGACGGCGCTGGTGTGGTGCCAGCGCCTGCCGCCGTCGTCGACGGTGGCCAGCAGGCGCTCGGCGAGCAGCCGGGCGCGGTGGACGTCGTCGTCGTCGAGAGGGGCGCGGTCGACGACGACGGGGACGCGAACCGTTCTCGTGAGCGTCGTCACCGGGCTGAGGCTAGGGATCTTCCCGGCGTCGCGCACCCCCTGCGGCGCGATCTCGTCCGCCCCCGCGGCGGCGCGTGCGCGGCGGCCGGGGCGGGCGCCGTCGCGGTGGCGGCGACGTGCCCGCTGCAGCTGCTCCGCAGCGCTCTCGTTGCGCTCCACCAGCCACGACGACGCTCCGACGGTGGTGGCGAAGACCGCCACCCCGATGCTGCGCCCGTCCACCAGCTCCACCTCGACCCCGCCGCTCTCGGCGGTGAACCGCTCGGCCTCGCGCCAGTCGAGGCGGTGGGTGCGGAACCAGCTGACGACGACGACGCCGGGGCCCGTCACCACGCGCAGCTGCCACGAGCGCACCAGCACGGCGAGCAGGGCGAGAGCGGCCAGCGACGTCCGCGCCAGCGGCCACCCGCCGTCCTGCCGGCCCCTCGCGACCAGCGGCACGAACGTGAGCGCGGGGACGACCGTGCACAGCAGCCGCTGCCACAGGGGGAGGCGGTGGACGACCACGCACCGATGATCCACCTTCCTCATGCTGGCGCCGAGGAGATCCACCTGCGGGTGGGGGCGCCCGCGGGCAGGGTGAGGCGCATGGCCACCCCCCTGCGGATCCTCTTCATCGGCGGCACCGGGATCATCAGCTCCGCCGCCTCCGCGCTCGCCGTGGAGCGCGGCCACGAGCTGCACGTGCTCAACCGCGGCACGACCTCGCTGCGGCCGCTGCCGCCCGAGGCCGTGCAGCACACCGCCGACGTCCGCGACCCCGCCGCCGCGCGCGACGCGCTGGGAGACCTCGAGTTCGACGCCGTCGTCGACTGGCTCTCCTTCACCCCCGACCACGTCCGCACCGCCACCGACCTCGTGCGCGGCCGCACCGGCCAGTACGTGTTCATCTCCTCCGCCTCGGCCTACCAGACCCCGCCCGAGCGGCTGCCCGTCACCGAGTCGACGCCGCTGCGCAACCCGTTCTGGCAGTACTCCCGCGACAAGATCGCCTGCGAGGACCTGCTCACGTCGCTGTACCGGGAGGAGGGCTTCCCGATGACGGTGGTGCGCCCCTCGCACACCTACGACCGCACCCTCGTGCCCTTCGACGGCGGCTGGTCGTTCGTGGAGCGGATGCGGCGCGGGCAGCCCGTCGTCGTCCCCGGTGACGGCACCTCGCTGTGGACCCTGACCCACCACACCGACTTCGCCGGGGCGCTCCTGCCGCTGCTCGCGCAGCCGCGGGCGCTGGGAGAGGCCTTCCACATCACCGGCGACGACGCCTGGACCTGGGACCAGATCGCCCGGGCCCTGGGCCGTGCCGCGGGTGTCGCCGACCCCGAGATCGTCCACGTGCCCTCGGACGCGATCAACGCCGTCGACCCCGAGTGGGGCGCCGGCCTGCTGGGCGACAAGGCCCACTCGATGGTCTTCGACAACAGCAAGGTCAAGGCGCTCGCGCCCGGGTGGCGCGCGGTGGTGCCCTTCGAGCGGGGGGCGGAGGAGATCGTCGCCTGGCACGACGAGGACGCCTCCCGCCGCACCCTCGACGAGCGCTGGGGCGCGACCGTCGACGGCCTCGTGGAGCGCTTCCGGGTCGGCTGACCGCCGGAACACCCGGCCTGACCTGCGATGTTGATCACGCAGGCGGGCTGAAGTTCCTCGTCCTCCCCGCCGATCAAGGGTTCACCTGCCCCTTCGACCGGGAGACACCCGTGTTCACTCGCCTGCGCGACCTCAAGGTCGCCACCAAGCTCTTCGCCGCCTTCGGCGTGGTCTGCGTGCTGCTCCTCGTGGTGCTCGGCGTCGGGGCCGCCCGGCTGTCGCAGGCCCAGGAGCGCCTCGACGCGATGTACTCCGGCAACCTGGTCTCGCTGGAGGCGCTGGCCGCGGCGCGCCTGGACATCCAGCTGCTGCGCCAGGACACCTCCCGCGCCCAGGCCGGCATGAACGACCCCAAGACCATGCAGCTGGCGCTGGAGGGCAACGCCGAGCACGAGGCGGCCCTGGACCAGGACTGGCAGCGCTACGCGGAGGGCCGCACCGGTGCCACCGAGGCGCAGCGGGCGCAGGCCTGGGACGCGGTGGGCCAGTGGCGCGAGGCGCGCAAGGCCCTGTTCACCTACACCCAGGCCAAGGACAACGCCGGGTACGTGAAGCACCGCGACGAGGTGGTCACGCCGCTGACCAAGACCGTCTCCGAGCAGATGGACGGCCTGTACGCCGCCGAGCTCGACAGCGGCGCCGCCGCGGCCGCGGCGGGCCGGGAGGCCTTCCGCACCGGCATGACCATGATGGTGGCCGCCGCCGTGGTCGCCCTGGCGATCGCCGTGGCCGTGGCCGTAGCGCTCTCCCGCTCGATCTCCCGCCCGCTGACCCGCGTGCTGTCGGTCGTCGAGGGCATGGCCGACGGGCGGCTGGACCAGCGCACGGGCGTGACGAGCAAGGACGAGGTCGGCCAGCTCGCCGCCGCCACCGACGCCTCCCTGGAGAACCTCTCCCGGGTGGTGCGCACCATCACCGAGCGCGCCGCCGACCTGTCCCGCACGTCCGAGGGCCTCACCGACGTCTCCGCGCAGCTCTCCGCCGGCGCGGAGGAGTCCGCGGCCCAGGCCCAGCTGGTGGCCGCGGCGTCGGAGGAGATCTCGGCGTCGATGGCCACCATCGCCGCCGCCGGCGAGCAGATGACGTCCGCGATCGGCGAGATCGCCTCCTCCACGTCGACCGCCTCGCAGACGGCCGCGGACGCCGTGGCCAACGCCGAGTCGGCCAGCGCCATCCTGGAGCGCCTCGGCTCCTCCAGCCGCGAGATCGGCGAGGTGGTCAAGCTCATCACCTCCATCGCCGAGCAGACCAACCTCCTGGCGCTCAACGCGACCATCGAGGCCGCCCGCGCCGGGGAGGCCGGCAAGGGCTTCGCGGTGGTGGCCGGCGAGGTGAAGGACCTGGCGCAGCAGACCTCCAAGGCCACCGACGAGATCTCCGCCCGGGTGCAGACCGCCCAGGCCGACGCCGCCGACGCCACCGCGGCGATCGAGCAGATCAGCGAGGTCATCGGCCGCATCGACGCGCTGCAGGCCACCGTCGCCTCGGCGGTGGAGGAGCAGTCGGCGACGACGGCGGAGATGGTCCGCTCGGTCACCGAGGTCTCCTCCGGCAGCCAGGAGATCAGCGCCAACATCGGGGGCGTCGCCACCGCGGCACGCGAGACCACCGCGAGCGCCTCGGCCACGACCACCACCGCGGACGACCTGCGTCGCACCGCCCGCGACCTGCGCGAGGCGGTGGCGGCCTTCACCGTCTGACAGACCGTGTGACAGACCGTGTGACAGACCGTCCGGCACACCGCGTGGGGCACCTCCTCACACGGAGAGCGGCTCCGCCACCTCCTGGCGGAGCCGCTCGACGACGACGACGAGGGCGTCACGCCGTCGCTGGTCGGGCCCGCTGCGCCGCCAGGTGCGCTCGCCGTCGTCGTGCTGCCCGTCGTGGAGGACCGGCAGGGCGCAGCCGCGCCCGCGCCGGCGGGCGGCGCACGTGGCCACGTCGCTCAGGTCCACGAGGGCCACGTGGTCCGCGTCGTGCACGAGGTCCACCAGGTCGTCGCCGTCGGGCAGCGCGAGGGTCATGCGGGTCCTTCCAGGGGGAGCAGCGAGCATCACCCGCTCGGCGCTCGCAGCCGCGGACCCCGTGCCCGCGTCGCCGTCTGCACTTCGGGAGTCGTCCGCGCACCGGAAGCGCGGCGTCCGCGCCGCGTACCGGGCTGCGCTGGAGCTGGTGGTGAGCACCCCGGGCTGGCGCGACGACGAGCTCGTGCGGTCCCGCGAGGACGACCACCTCCGCCGGCGCGGCGCTGGCTCGCCTCGAGGGGCGGCCTGTCTCCTTACGGTGTAAGAACGACCAGGCCACCGCGACGCCGCGGTGGCAGCGGCGCCACGTCAGCGCCGCCGGCTCCAGACCGAGGAGGCCGTCGTGGCTCGTTCCGTCTCGTACTCGTCCCGCACCACCTTCCGCACGCGCGCACGCGGCGGCAGGGCGCTGCCCGTCCGCTTCGTCGCCGCGCTGGTCGGGGCCGTGCTCGTGGTGCTCACCGCGCTGCTGGTGCTCGGCCCGGTCCTGGGGCTCGTGGGCGCCGCCGCCAGCGCGGGACCGGTGCTGTCCGTCCCGGTGGGCTCCATCACCGCGGTGGTGGTGCTCGGCTACCTGCTGGCCCTCGGGCTGCTCGTGGCCGCCGCGGCCTCCCGCCAGGGGTGGCTGTCGTGGACGCTGGCCGTGGTCGCCTGGCTCGTGTCCCTGGCGGCGTCGGTCTGGCCGATCATCGCCACGGCGGACCAGGCCGTGGACCGGGCCCGCGACATCTGGCCGTGGATCGTGCAGCTGGTGCAGCAGGTCACGTCCTGACGGCTCGGGCGGCGCAGCCGCCCGAGCCCCGCGGCGGGCGTGCCGGCGCCGGTGCGGGGTAGGGCCAGGAGGGGTCGAGCCCGCCGGGCCCCGCTGCGACGCTCGAGGAGGCCCCGTGCCCACCAGCCCGGCCCGCACCCGTCCGCCCGCACGCCCCACCCGGCGCGCACTGCCCCCCGCGCCGGGACAGCCGGCGCGGGGGAGGTGGGGCTTCGCCCGGGGAGCGGCCACCGGCGCCCTGCTCGCCTCCGCAGCCGTGCTCGCCCGCCGGGTGGTGCAGGTGGCCCGCGCAGGCCACGGGCCGTCCCTGAGGCTGCGCGCACTCGACACCGCCGCCGCGCTGGTGCAGCGCAAGCGCCCGCTGGAGGCGGTGAGCACCCACCTGAACGGCTTCCACTTCTACGCCCACGACCTCGGCCGGCAGGTGGAGGCCACCCATCTGTGCAGCCACCGCCGCGACGGCCTGCACCAGTGCGTCATCTACGACAGCGACGCGCCCGACGCCCGCCTCATCGGCGTGGAGTACATCGTCAGCGAGGAGCGGTTCCGGGAGCTGCCGGAGGAGGAGCGGCGGCTGTGGCACAGCCACCGCCACGAGGTGCGCTCGGGGACCCTGGTCGCACCGGGAGCCCCCGGGGCCGCCGAGCACGCCCACGTCGAGCACCTGGCCGGCACCTACGGCAAGACGTTCCACACCTGGCAGCACGACCGCGACCGCGAGGTCCCGCTCGGCCCACCCCAGCTGATGATGGCCTTCACCGGGGACGGGCAGCTGCGCCCGGAGCTGCTGGACGCGCGTGACGCCAGGCTCGGCACGTCCACGGCGCGCCGGCGGCGGCGCCGTCGTGGCATCGAGGTGGGTGAGCCCCTGCCGGGCGCCGACGCCTGGGAGGGCGGCACCACCCCGCAGCTGCGGTTCGAGGAGGTGGAGGTGCGCCGACCCGCCCGCGGCGCGCCCTGACCCGCGGCGCTACTCGCCGGCGCGCTGCCGCCAGCGGATGGCCTGGTCGCGCAGCGCCCTCAGCTCCTCGAGCTGGCGCTCGTAGGCGGCCTGCTCCCGCGGGCTGCGCGGCCACGTGCGCTCGCCGAGGCGGTGGTCGCCGCTGTGCAGGGCGGCCAGCCCGCACTGGTGGCGCAGCCCCTGGCGGCCGCCGCAACGTCCCGTCGTCTCCACAGCGACCCCCAGGAGCGGCCCCTCGGGCGAGGGACCTCCGTCGAGCATCCTGGCGGACGCGACCCTCCCGTGGGGCGCTGCGCCCCGGACCTCCGCACCCTCCTTCGGCGGACCCGCGACAGCCCGGCACCCTCAGCGCGGCGGGCGGGTGAGCGCTGATCGCCGACCCACCGCCCGGGCAGACGCGCCGTGGCCGCCGCGAGGTGCCGGAACCGGCCGCGGGGGCGAGGCACAGCGGCGCCACAGCAGCGGCACACCGGCGCACGAGGCAGCGCGCCGAACCTCGGTGCATGACGACGTCCCTGCTGGACGGTGCCGGGTCCAGCCCCTCCCTGCAGCCCTCGCGCACGCTGCTCGTGGCGCAGCCCGGGAGGCCGCTGCTCGACGTCGTCGTCCCGGTCTTCAACGAGCAGGACGACCTCGAGCCCTGCGTGCGCCGCCTGCACACCCACCTGTCCACCGCGCTGCCCTACCCGTTCCGCATCACCATCGCCGACAACGCCAGCACCGACGCCACCGCCGCGGTCGCCGACACCCTGCAGGCGGCGCTGCCCGGGGTGGTCGCCGTCCACCTGCCCGCCAAGGGCCGCGGCCGGGCGCTGAAGGCGGTCTGGTCGGCCTCCGACGCCCCGGTGCTGGTGTACACGGACGTGGACCTGTCCACCGACCTGGCCGCGCTGCTGCCGCTGGTGGCGCCGTTGGTCTCCGGGCACTCCGACATCGCCATCGGCTCGCGCCTGGCTCGTGGCAGCCGGGTGGTGCGCGGCCCCAAGCGGGAGCTGATCTCCCGCTCCTACAACGTGCTGCTGCGCCGCAGCCTGGGTGCGCGGTTCAGCGACGCGCAGTGCGGCTTCAAGGCGGTCCGCAAGGACGTCGCCGAGCAGCTGCTGCCGCTGGTGGAGGACACCGGGTGGTTCTTCGACACCGAGCTGCTGGTGCTCGCCGAGCGCTCCGGGGCGCGCATCGCCGAGGTGCCGGTGGACTGGGTGGACGACCCCGACAGCAGCGTCGACATCGTCAGGACCGCCACCGAGGACGTGCGCGGCATCCTCCGCCTGGGCCGCGCCTTCGCCACCGGTTCGCTGCCGCTGGCCGCGCTGCGCACCCAGCTCGGGCGCGCGCCCCTGGAGCCGGCGGTCCCCGGCGTGCCCCGGGGACTGCTCGGGCAGGTGGTGCGGTTCGGCGCCGTCGGCGTGCTCAGCACGCTCGCCTACCTGGCGCTGTACCTGGGGCTGCGCGGCACCGTCGGGCCGCAGGGGGCCAACCTCGTCGCGCTGCTGCTCACGGCGCTGGCCAACACCGCGGCCAACCGGCGGCTGACGTTCGGGGTCACCGGTGGCGGGGGACTGGTGCGTGACCACGCCCAGGGGCTGGTGGTCTTCGCGGCGGCGCTGGGACTGACGTCGGGGGCGCTGGCGGTGCTCCACGCCCTGGCGGACCCCTCGCGCGCCGTGGAGCTGACGGCGCTGGTGCTGGCCAACGTGGTGGCCACCGCGCTGCGCTTCCTGCTGCTTCGCCGCTGGGTCTTCGCCCGCGCGGAGCCGCCACGCCGTGCGTCCCCGCGCCCCGCGCGCTGAGCGGAGCGCGTGATCCTGTCGCGCGGACCCCAGGCCGTGCCTAGCGTGGACGGCGTCGCGTGGAAGACCCCGCCGACAGCCCTGAGTGCGAACAGCACCGGTTGACGGCCTGTGAGAACCCCCTCCACCGCTCGCTCGATCGCTCTGCCGTCCGCTCGCGCGGACCGCGCTCAGTGAACGTCCGATGCAGGAGAGGTCCCCACCATGGCCGATCACCACACCACCAGCTCGACCAGCACCTCGGGGTCGGCGGGCTCCGACGGCGCCACCCGCCTGACGCGCCGGGCCAAGGGCACCGGCCTCGCGGTGACCGCGCTCGGCGTCGTCGTCTTCAACGTCAGCCCCTTCCTGCAGTGGGTCGACCGCGACGGCGCCTCCGAGGGCCGCACCGGCTACGAGACGGACTCCCTGGTCCCCTTCATCGCCTACCTCGGCATCGGGCTGGTGCTGGCGATGGCGTACGCCGCCAAGCGGGCGCGCCGCGGCCAGCACCGCGGTCTGACGCTGGTCTCGATGGCCGTCGGCATCGCGGCGACCCTGCAGACGGTCGCCTTCGCCCTCAACCCGATGGGCGGCCTCGAGCGCGGTGACGACCTCGTGGCGCAGATCGGCGTCTACGTGGGGATCCTCGGGGCGGCTGTCTGGGCCATCGGCTCCGGCCTGCTCGCCCGGGACGTCGAGGGCGACGACGCCGACCACGCCGACCACGCGGCCCTCACCGCAGACCGCACCCGCTGACGGGGGGCGCCCGGACCAGCGGCCGGCGGCACGTCCCCGGACGTGCTCGCCGGCCGCTCGCCCCCGGCGGTCCTCGTGCCGGGCGGCTGGGGCGGGCTCGCCCGCGTGCGGACCGCCAGCAGGTGGGGGGCGGTCCGGGGACCCGGTCGTGCGAGTCCCCGGACCTCGCGCCAGCTCCGTCCCGGGACGGGAGGTGGCCGCGTCACAGCAGTACACCGCCCACCCCGCCAGCCGGCGCGCGGCTGAGCCGTCAGCGTTCGCGCAGCGGCGGAGGCCTTCGCACAACGGCTACCGGCCGGCTGGGACCCGGCCTACCTTGAGGTCTCTCGCGGGTCCAGCACGGCAGCCTGCTGACTGGTCCTTCGACGGAGGACGGGCGCATGCCGGTCGAGGTCGACGAGCTCACCACCCACCGGCCGGACGTCGCCCAAGCGGTCCTGACCGACGTCTACACCTCCGAGCGACCGATCCGCCTGCGCGGTGACGCCGCGGGCTTCACCTGCCGCCTGCGCTCGGCCAGGGCGGGTCAGGTGGCCGCCGACCAGCTCAGCATCTCCATGGGGATGCACGCCACCATGGCACCGCCGGACTGCTTCATGGTCGCCACCTGGGTGCGGGGGACCTGCCTGTACACCGCCGGTCGCGCAGCGGTGCCGATGGCTCCCGGAGGGGGTGTACCGCTTCTCCACCACCGACCACCTGAGCGCCCGCTACGAGGCGCTGGAGCTGCACACCGTGCGCCTGCCCCTGGGGGTGCTGGAGCGGGTGGCCGTGGAGCGCTTCGGCCTGGGAGCAGACGAGGGGGCTGATGAGGGGGTCGACGCCAGTCCTGCCGGCGACCGGGTCGGCGCTCCCGCGGGCTCCCCGAGAGGTGGTGACCTGCGCTTCGACGGGCACACGCCGCTGGACGACGGCCTGCGCCGGGGCTGGCTGCACGTGACGGCCTTCGCCCGCTCCCAGCTGGCCGCGCCCAGCGCAGCCGGGTCCAGTCCGCTGGTGGCCGCTGCGCTGGCCGACCTCGTGGCCGCCACCGCGCTGGTCACCTTCCCCAACACCGCCCTGAGCGCCTCGGCTGCCGCCGGGCCGGGGTGGGTGGCGCCGGCCGTCGTGCGCCGGGCGGTGGCCCACCTGGAGGCCCACGCCGACCAGCCGCTGACCGTCAGCGACATCGCGCGAGCGGCGGGCGTGGGACCTCGCGCGCTGCAGCTGGCCTTCGCGCGCCACCTGGGCACCACCCCCACGGCCCTGCTGCGGCGGGTGCGGCTGGAGCGGGCCCACCGCGAGCTGCAGACCGCGCAGGCCACCGCGGGCGACACCGTGGCGGCGGTGGCCCGTCGGTGGGGCTGGGCGAGCGCCAGCAGGTTCAGCGCCGCCTACCAGCGCTCCTACGGGGTACCGCCCAGCCGCACCCTGCGCACCTGACGCACGCCGGGTCTCGACCGTCCGGCCGGTCAGCCGGCGTGCGGCTCGCCGATGCGCTCCAGGGCGTCCACCACGAGGTCCCGGAAGCGGTCGCGGTCGAGCTCGAGCGCGGCCGACGTCCGGCACCCGTCCGGCGCGGGCGCGCGGCGGTCGGCCACGGTCATGCCCAGGCGTCGGGTCCTCGAGGCCGGATCCGGCCTCGAGGACCTGGCGCCGCGTCAGGAGGTGGGGACGCCGAGCTTCTCCTCGAGGGCGTCGGTGAGCAGGCCCACCAGCGCCTCCAGCTGGACGTCGACGGAGTCGGCGACCTCCTCGTCGGAGCCGTCCAGCGCGCGCGCCGCCAGCCCCGCCTTGGCGTCGATCATCCCGGCGATCCGGGCGTCGAGCGTCTGCGCCGCGATGACCCGCCACGCCGTCACCGGTTCGGTCTGGCCGATGCGGTGCACCCGGTCGATCGCCTGCGTCTGCTCGGCGTCGGTCCACGACAGCTCGGCGAGCACGACGTCGGAGGCCACCTGCAGGTTGAGCCCCACGCCGGCCGCCGTGAGCGAGCAGACGACGACGGCGACGTCGGGGTCACCCGTGAAGGCGTCGACGTTGCGCTGCCGCACCTCCGGCGTCTGGCCGCCGCGCACCGAGGCGTACCGCAGGCCCTGCCGCTCGAAGAGCTCCTCGGCGGCGTCCATGACCTCGACGTGCTTGGCGAAGAAGACGACCTTGCCGGCGCTGCGCGCCAGCTGCGCGGTGTAGTCCGCCGCCAGCTCCGCCTTGGCCCGGCCGATGCGCCGCACCACGCTGAAGACGTTCTCGCCGTCGGCGGTCTCGCCGTCCTTGAGCTCGGCCTTGGCCACCCGCCGCACGAGCGCCGCGTCGATGACCGGGACCTCCGGGGCGGCGAAGGTCGCGCCGAGCGCCTCGTACGCCTCCTCCACCGCGTCGGACAGCTCCTGCGGGACGTCCTCGGAGGGCTGTCCGGCGGCAGCCGGGACCACGTCGACGCGCTCGTCGTCCTCGGCGCCCATGGCCAGCGCACCGTCCAGCCCGGCGGCGGCGCGGTGCGCGATGGCCCGCTCGTAGCGCTCCACCATGCGCAGCGCCAGGTGGCGCTCGGCGGCGCGCACGGAGCGGCCGGCGGGCCCGTCGAGGTCCACCGGGAGGTCGGCCACGCGGCGGGAGGGGATGTCGGCGGCCACGTCCACCTTGCGGCGGCGCACGATGCCCAGGTCGATGACCGCCCGGCGGGCCCCGGGGTAGAAGTCGGGGTCGGCCGGGGTCCTGTCGAGGTCCTCCAGGGACTCCAGCAGCCGCGGCACCGGCCGGGTGCCGTCGGTCCAGCCGAGCAGCTGCCAGATGGCGCGGAAGTCGTCGACGTCGTTGATGAGCGGCGTGCCCGTCAGCGCCATGACCAGCGGGTCGGGCGTGCGGGCCCGGACGCGGTCGGCGATGGTCAGCACGTTCTGGGAGCGCTGCGAGGTCTTGTTCTTGATGAAGTGCGCCTCGTCGACCACCATCCCGCGGAAGCCGAAGTCGCCCAGCCAGCCCAGGTGCCGGTCGAGCACCTCGTAGTTGACCACCACGACGTCGGCGAAGCCGTTGACGCTCTCGCCGCTGCCCTGCACCACGGTGGTGGAGCGGTGCGGCACCCACAGGCCGGCCTCGCGGGCCCAGTTGGTCTTCACCACGCTCGGGACGACGACGAGCAGCGGGTACGCCATCGCCGCCTCCGCCGCGAGCAGCGCCTGCGCGGTCTTGCCCAGGCCGGGCTCGTCGGCCAGCAGGAACGTGCGGTGCCCCTGCGCGGCGGCGGCCACCAGCTCGCCCTGGTGCTGCATGAGCTCCTTGCCCGCGGGGGTGTACTGCGCGGTGGGGGCGGGCAGCTCCATGCACGCGGCGTCGCCGCCGCCGGCCCGCTCGAAGGCGCTCAGCAGCGCGGCCACGAGGTCCCAGCCGCCCAGGCGGCGGGGGAGGAACGCGTGGTCGGGCTGGGCCGTGAAGACGGGCGCCAGGAAGGGGTTGGCCAGCTGCCGGGAGGCCACCGAGGTGGGCACCACGGCGCGCTCGGAGGCAGCCGGCGCGGAGCCCTCGCCCGGCGCCGCGAACGGCGAGGCGACCGGTGCCGACACCTGCTGGGAGGGAGCCTCCGGTGCAGCGGGCGGGGTGATGCCGGCCTCGCGCTGCATCTCGCGCAGCAGGGCGCGGGAGGAGGGGGCGATGACGGCGTCGTCGGTGAGCAGGTGCAGCAGCCCGGCGTCGCGGACCGCGGCCACCGCCAGCTGCTGGGCCACGCCGTCGAGGCGCTTGAGGCGCTCGGCGCGCCGGGCCTCGGCGAGGGGGGCCGCCTGCACGCGGGCGCGCTCCTCGCGCAGGAGCAGCGCCACCGCCTGGAAGCGCGAGCGGACCGCGGGGGTCAGGCGTCCCGCCTTCACCGCCGACTGGACCTCGCGCACGCCGTCGGACAGGACGGCGACCACGTCCTTGCGCTGGCGGGTCGGGGCGCCGCCGCGGCGCCCGCCGCCGCTGCCACCGCGGTTGTCGCGGGAGTCGCGGCGTGAGTCGCCGCGGGTGGAGCCGCCGTTGCTGCGGCGACCGTCGTCCCCGCGCTGGCCCTGGGCCAATGCCACCTCCTGGAGGCGTCGAGGCGCCGGAGCGCCACGTCAGCGCCCGCTGACTGGGCGGCGCTCGCTCAGGAGCCGGCCGCGGGACCACCAGGCGTCGTGCCCGGGTCGTCAGGTCAGGGGGCGTTCGCCCTCCATGGTAGGCGCCCGCGGCGGCCGCCGGTGCCGCTGCCGGGAGCCTCAGGCGCGGTGCAGCGGCACGTCGAGGCGGCCGGCCAGCTCCTCCACCGACGTCCCCCAGGTCTCCAGGACCACGACCTGCGGCCCGCTGACGTCGAAGAGCGCGACCTCGGTGTAGACGCGGCTGACGCACCCGACGCCCGTGAGCGGGTACGTGCACGCGGGCACGAGCTTGGGGGAGCCGTCCTTGGCGAACAGCGTCATCATCACGAGCACGTCCTTGGCGCCGTTCGCCAGGTCCATCGCGCCGCCGACGGCGGGGATGGCGTCCGGTGCGCCGGTGTGCCAGTTGGCGAGGTCACCGTTCGCGGAGACCTGGAACGCCCCGAGCACGCAGACGTCGAGGTGGCCGCCGCGCATCATGGCGAAGGAGTCGGCGTGGTGGAAGTACGCCGCTCCCGGCGGCTCGGTGACGGGCACCTTGCCGGCGTTGGTGAGGTCGGGGTCGACCTCCTCGCCGTGGGCCTCCGGGCCCATGCCGAGCATGCCGTTCTCGGTGTGCAGCACCACGCCCGCCTCGGGGCGCAGGTGCCCCGCGACGCTCGTGGGCTGCCCGATGCCGAGGTTGACGAAGGAGCCGTCCGGGATGTCGCGGGCCACCACGGCGGCCATCTCGTCGCGCGAGAGCGGCCCGCGGTCGAGGTGCTCGAGCGTGCTGGTGACGGTGCTCATGCCTGCGGCTCCTCGGTCGTCGGGTCGGTCGTCGGGTCGGTCGTCGGGCCGGTCGCCGGCGAGAGGTCCACGACGTGGTCGACGTAGATGCGCGGGGTGACCACGGCCTCCGGGTCCAGCGCCCCGGTGGGGACCACCTCGTCCACCTGGACCACGGTGACCGCGGCCGCCGTCGCCATGACGGGCCCGAAGTTGCGGGCGGTCTTGCGGTAGACCAGGTTGCCGACGCCGTCGGACCGGTGCGCGCCGATGAGCGCCACGTCACCGCGCAGCGCCGTCTCGAGCACGTGCTCGCGCCCGTCGATGGTGCGGGTCTCCTTGCCCTCGGCGAGCAGCGTGCCGACGCCGGTGGGGCAGAAGAACGCCCCGATGCCGGCGCCCGCGGCGCGCATCCGCTCGGCGAGCGTGCCCTGGGGGACCACCTCCAGCTCGATGCGGCCGGCGCGGTAGAGCCCGTCGAAGACCCAGGAGTCGTGCTGGCGGGGGAAGGAGCAGACCACCTTGCGCACGCGGCCGGCGGCCAGCAGGGCGGCCAGGCCGGTGTCGCCGTTGCCGGCGTTGTTGCTCACCACGGTGAGGTCGTCGGCGCCGTGGCGGATGAGGGCGTCGACCAGGGCCACCGGCATGCCGGCCATCCCGAACCCGCCGACGAGCACCGTCATCCCGGAGGTGATGCCCGAGGCGGCCAGCGCGGCGTCGGCGGCCTCGGCGGCCGTCGTCCCGGTGTGGAACTGCGTGCGGCTCACCGGCTGGCCTCCTGGTTCTCCAGCACCACGGCCAGGCCCTGGCCCACGCCGATGCACAGCGCCGCCACGCCCCAGCGGGCGTCGCGCTCGCGGAGCACCGCGGCGAGCGTGCCCAGCAGCCGTGCGCCGGAGGCGCCGAGGGGGTGGCCCAGGGCGATCGCGCCGCCGCGGGTGTTGACGAGGTCGGGGTCGACGTCCCAGGCGTCCAGGCAGGCGAGGGACTGCACGGCGAAGGCCTCGTTGAGCTCCACGGCGCCGACGTCGGACCAGCTGATGCCGGCGCGGGCGAGGGCCTGGTTCGCGGCCTCGACGGGCCCGAGGCCGAAGTCCCTCGGGTCGAGGGCGTGCGCCCCGCGGCCGGCGATGCGCGCCAGGGGAGCGACTCCCAGGGCGGTGGCGGCGGCCTCCGAGCCGATCACCAGCGCGGAGGCGCCGTCGGTGAGCGGGCTGGCGTTGCCGGCGGTGATGGTGCCGCCGTCGGCGGGGCTGCGGAAGGACGGCTTGAGCTTGGCCAGGGTCTGCGGGGTGGAGCCGTCGCGCACGCACTCGTCACGCGGCAGGTCCACGCCGTCGACCCCGACCACGAGGTCGTCGAAGAAGCCGTCGGCCCACGCCTTCGCGGCGAGCTGGTGGGAGCGGGCGGCGAACTCGTCCTGCCGCTCGCGGCCGATCCCCAGTCGCTGCGCGAGCTGCTCGTTGCACTCCCCGAGGGGGGCCGTCCACTCGGCGGGCATGTCCGGGTTCACCAGCCGCCAGCCCAGCGTCGTGGACGCCGCCGTCACGTCGCCGGCCGGGTAGGCCCGCTCCGGCTTGGGCAGCACCCACGGCGCGCGCGACATCGACTCCACGCCCCCGGCGACGACGACGTCGGCGTCGCCCGTCTCGATGCTGCGCGAGGCGAGCGCGGCGGCGTCCAGGGAGGAGCCGCACAACCGGTTGACGGTGGTCGCGGGGATGCTCGTGGGCAGCCCGGCGAGGAGCACGGCCATGCGGCCGACGTTGCGGTTGTCCTCGCCGGCCTGGTTGGCGCAGCCCCAGACGACGTCGTCGATGCGGGCGGGGTCCAGGGCGGGGGCCTTCGCGAGGGCTGCCGTGAGGGCGGTGGCGGCGAGGTCGTCGGGGCGGACGCCGGCGAGGGCTCCGCCGAAGCGGCCGAACGGCGTGCGCGCGCTGGCGTAGAGGTGGGCCGAGGGCATGCCTCGACGCTAGAGGCCCGATCGATCGACGTCCAAGACGAGTTGTGGCACTTTTGATAAGAACAGTGCATCAATGGGGTCGTGGAGACCCGGCTGCTGCGCTCCTTCGTCGTCCTCGCCGAGGAGCAGCACTTCGGCCGCGCCGCCGCCCGCCTGCACGTCGCCCAGCCTGCGCTGTCCCAGCAGCTCAAGAGCCTGGAGCAGCAGGTGGGCGCCCGCCTGCTCGAGCGGACCACGCGGCGGGTGGAGCTGACGGCCGCGGGCCGGCTGCTGCAGGAGCGCGCCCGGGGCGTGCTCGCCGCCCTGGACCGGACGGCCGCCGACCTCGCCCTCGTGGCCGCGGGGAGGGCCGGGCGGGTGAGGCTCGGGTTCGTCGGGACGGCGACGTACGAGCTGCTGCCGTCCGTCGCGCGCCGCGTGCGCAGCGAGCTGCCCGAGGTCGAGCTGGAGCTGCACGGCGAGCAGCTGGCGCCCGCGCTGCTCGACAGCGTCGTGGCCGACGACCTCGACCTCGCCGTGCTGCGACCCGCGGGCCCGCCGCCCGCGGGCCTCGTGGTCCAGGAGCTGCGCCGCGAGCCCCTCCTGGTCGCCCTGCCGGCCGGCCACCGCCTCGCGGGGCAGGAGCGGGTGGGCCTGGCCGAGCTGGCGGGCGAGCCGCTCGTGGCGCACCCCGGTGGACGCCGCTCGACCCTGCAGCCGCTGGTGCTGGACGCGTGCCGGGCCGCTGGCTTCGAGCCGGAGGTGATCGAGGTGGGGGAGACCGGCACCCTCGTCGCGCTCGTGGCCGCGGGCCTCGGCTTCGGGCTGGTGCCCGAGGCGGTGCGCGCGCTGCGCCTGGACGGCGTGGTCCACCGTCCCCTGGCCGGCGCTCCGGTCGAGGTGCCCCTGGCCCTGGTCCACCGGGAGGGGCCCTCGGCGCTGGTGCAGCGCGTCGCGGAGGCGGTCCGCACCGCTGCCGCGACGCCCTGACCGTCGTCGCGCCTCCCGCCGTTCAGGAGCCGACGCGGACCTCGGCGGGGGAGCACCCGTAGCGCTCGCGGAAGACCCGGGAGAAGTGCGAGGCCGAGACGAAGCCGCAGCGCTCGGCCACCGCGGAGACGACGGGCCGCCCCGGGCCGCTCAGCAGCCGGTGGGCCAGCTCGAGGCGCCGGTCGAGGACCGTCCGGGCGACGCCCGTGCCCGTCTCGCTGAAGACCCTGGTCAGCTGCCGCTCGCTGAGGCCCACGGCGCGCGCCACGGCGCCCACGGACAGGTCGCGCTCGCAGAGGTGGCGGTCGATGTGGGCCAGCGCCGCGCGGCGGTGGTCGTCGCTGGTGGTCGAGCCGTGGAGGACGGCGTGCATCAGGTGGCCGAGCTGCCGCTGCGCGGCGGCGCGCTCGTCGGGTCCGGGGCTGGCCAGCGTGGTGCGGACCAGACGCGCGAGCGCAGCGGCGTGTGCGCTGCCCGGGACGTCGTCGAACCCGAGAACCAGGGGCTCGGCCGGCAGCGGTCGGCCCACCACCTGCTCGTAGGTGGCGCGGGACACCCGCACCACGAGCTCTTCCAGGCCGTGGGCGAAGCCCCGCATGAACGGCCGGCTGACGTCGCAGACGAGCAGCGTCCCCGGGCGCTGCAGCTGCACCCCACCGGAGTGGTAGAAGAACGACTCCCCGCGCAGCGCGAAGTAGAAGGCGACGCCGTCCACGCCGCTGGAGGCGATCTGCTGCGCGGAGCGCTCCACCACGTGCGCGCTGGCGGCGACGTCGGCCAGGTGGACGCCGCCGAGGTCGAGCACCACCTCGCGCCCCTCGAGGGCCGTGCCGTCGAGGGTCCGCGCCCGCAGGTCGATCAGGGCGCTGGCGTTGTGCTCCTCCCACCGGGCGACCCGCTGCTCCTGGGGGAGTCCGAACGTGGAGAACGTCCGGTAGCCCTCGACCAGCACCCGCCAGCACCGCCTCGTCGCGTCGCCCGGGGCGACGGCAGCGCCGTCGCCGGAGGGCGGCACCGTACACCGGCGCGGTGGGCACCAGCCCGTGCCGCTGCGCCGGTCGCGCGGCCGTCACCCGGCGGGCGGCTCAGGCGGGGGCGAGGACGACGTCGAACCGCGTGCTGGCCCAGCCCCGGCCGCCGAGGTCGCGCCCGTCGGGGGTGGGCGAGCCGGCGGGGTGGTGCTCCCAGTCGTGGACGAGGGACTCCTTCACCCCGAACACCGAGTCGCGCTCGAGCAGCTCGTCACCGCGCACGAAGATGTGCGTCACCAGGGTGCGGCAGCCCGGTGCGGAGACCATGAAGTGCAGGTGGGAGGCGCGCAGCGGGGAGCGGCCGGTGCTGGCCAGGAGGTCGCCGACCGGTCCGTCGTCCGGGATCGGGTACGGCGTGGGGAACAGCCCCCAGAAGCGGTACCCCCCGTCGTCGTCGGCCACGAGCCGGCCCCGCCCGTAGGTGCGGCCGTCGTCGTGCTGGACGTCGTACAGGCCCTCCTCGTCCGCCTCCCACACCTCGATGCGGGCACCGGGCAGCGGGTTCCCGTCGACGTCGCGCACGGTCCCCTCCACCCACGCGGGCTCGCCGGGAGCCCCGGCCGCGATGTCGCCGCCCTGCTCCACCTGCGGTGCCTCGTCGACGAAGAACGGCCCGAAGACGGTCGCCTCGGTGGCGTTGCGGTAGGCCTCGTTGTTCACGGCCACCGTCTGCATCGACAGGCCCAGCACGTCACTGAGCAGCACGAACTCCTGGCGGCTCTCGGTGGTCGTGTGGCCGACCCGCGTGAGGAACGCGATGGCCGCGCCCCACTCCGCCTCGGTGAGCCGCACCTCGCGGACGTAGGCGTGCAGGTGGCGCACCAGCGCCTGGAGCAGGTGGCGCGTGCGCTCGTCGGGGGCGCCGTCGAAGGACGCGACGACGAGCTCGACCAGCTCCTCCTCGCGCGCCCGCTGCTCGTCGGACACCTTCGCTGGGCTCGTTGACGGACTCACTGGTCGGCTCCTCCACCGTCGACGGGGTCGCCCGCCCACGCCGCGCGCAGCAGGGACTCCAGCGCGTCGACGTCGACGGGACGGGGGTTGCTGGGGGGCACGCTCGGGAGCACCAGCTCCGCGGCGCGCCGCAGGTCCTCCTCGTGCAGCCCCACGTCGCGCAGGGCCTGCGGACCGCCGAGGTCGGCGAGCAGCTGCCGCAGGCCCACCGCCGCCGGGACCCCGTCGAACAGCTCCGCGAGGCGGGCCCCGGCGTCGGGGGCGGCGGGGGCGTTGAAGGCCGTGACGTGCGGCAGCACGATCGCGTGCATCTCCGCGTGCGGCAGCCCGAAGGCGCCGCCCAGCACGTGGCAGACCTTGTGGTGCAGGCCCGACCCGGCGGAGGCGAACGCGACGGCCGTCAGGTGCGCGCCGTAGAGCAGCTGCTCGCGCAGGGGCAGGTCGTCGCCGTCTGCCGGTCCCCGCGCGAAGCTCTGCAGCGCCGGGACGAGGGCCCGCAGGCCCTCGGTGCCGAGCGCGCGGTTGATCGGGTCGGCCCGGGGGGCCCACAGCCCGTCGACGGCGTGGGCCACCGCGTTGAGGCTGGACGCCGCCACGGAGCGGGGCGCCAGCCCGAGGGTCAGCGCCGCGTCGTACACCACGGCCCGGGGCAGCACGCGCGGGTCCGACCCGGTCTTCTTGGTCCCGTCGGTGGTGATGCCCCACACGTCGGTGGCCTCGGACCCGGCGAAGGTGGTGGGCACGGCCACCAGCGGCAGCGCCGTCCGCAGGGCCACGGCCTTGCCCAGACCGGTCGCGGAGCCGCCGCCGATCGTGAGCACGAGGTCGGCGTCGCTGCCCTCGGCCAGGGCGACGGCGCTGGCCGCGCGGTCGGCGGGCACGTGCTGGGCCACCTCGTCGACGCTCGCCACCACGGGCAGCGTCCCGGCCACGTCGCGCGCGGCCTGCGCCGACGACCTGCCGGCGATGAGCAGCACGCGCTCGGCGCCGAGGTCCGCCACGGCCCGGGCGGTGTTCTCGACCGCGGCGCGAGAGCCGAAGAGCACCCGCTGCCCGAGGGAGGTGTGGTCGAACGCCGTGCTGCTCACGCGTCGCGCCCCAGCACCTGGCGCAGCGCGCCCTCCAGGGCTGCGGCCGGGTCCTCGACGAGCCGGTGCGACCGCCAGGCGACGATCTTGTCGGGTCGCACCAGCAGCACGCCGTCCTCGTCGACCTCCCGCAGGCGGGCCCAGTCGTCGTAGAGGTCGGTGACGGCCTGCCCCGGGCCGACCACCACCGACCGCAGCTCCAGGCCGAGCGCCGCCCCGACACGCACCGCCGCGTCGGCCCACGCCTGGCCGGCGATGCCGGTGAACACGGTGAAGCCGGTGCTGGGCGCGAGGTCGAGCGTGGAGACCTTGGTGGCGCTGTCACCCACCCACGCGTGGGGGAGCGGGGAGCCGGGGACGGTGGACGGCGTGAAGTAGAGCTCGGGGTCGCGGGTGGGCGCGGGAAGCGTCGTGCCGTCGCTGACGACGGCCCCGGAGGCGTAGTGCTGCCCCAGCTCCACGCCGTGGGCGTTGAACTCGTAGTGCTTGAGCTCCATGGCCTTCTTCAGCGCCTCGCGCTTGGCGCGGCCCTCGGGCGTGGCCGCCTTGCGCTCCTCGATGGCGGCGACCATGCCGGCCTCGTCAGCCGCGCTGGTCACCCCGAGCGCGTCGAAGAACCCGCCGAACTCGCGGCTCGACTGGTTGGCGCGCAGCACGACCTGCTTCGCCACCGGGGCGCGCTCGGCCGTGTAGGAGTCGAGCAGGCGCTCGCCGGCCTGGCCGCGCAGCACGGCGGCGAGCTTCCAGGCGAGGTTGTAGGCGTCCTGCACGGAGGTGTTGGAGCCCAGCCCGTTCGACGGCGGGTGGCGGTGCACGGCGTCACCGGCGCAGAACACCCGGCCGCGCTGCAGCTC
Organism: Streptomyces sp. NP160; assembly: GCF_006335115.1. Classification (GTDB taxonomy): domain Bacteria; phylum Actinomycetota; class Actinomycetes; order Actinomycetales; family Quadrisphaeraceae; genus Quadrisphaera. Next base: position 13,741 of record NZ_VDMJ01000001.1, on the reverse strand, counting down.
GGTGGCGTACCGCTCGTTGTTGCCCCACAGGGACGTGCCGGTGATCTCGATGGCGGTGTCGGTGGTGCCGAGCAGCGACTGCACGATCTCGAGCGCGGCGGCCTCGTCGACCTGCGGCGGGGGCTGGGAGATGTCGTAGCCCCACACCACGAGCCACTCGTTCCAGGGCCGCACCATGCGGACCAGGCCCGCCCCGATGCCTCCCACGTTGGCGCCCGGCTGCACCACCCAGTACAGGACCGAGGGCCGGTGGCCGACCAGGCGCGCGAGGTCGGCCTTGAAGGTGATGTTCATCGAGCCGGCGATGTCCATCCGGCCCTCCATCGGCAGCTGCAGGTCCTCGGCGACCTTCGACCGGGCGCCGTCGGCGCCGACCAGGTAGCGGGAGCGGACCTCGTGGACGGCCCCGGTGACGCGGTCGCGGACCGTGGTGGTCACGCCGTCGGCGTCCTGCTCGTGGGAGAGGTACTCGGTGGAGAAGCGCACCTGCGCCCCGCGCTGGGCCGCACCGCTGACGAGCACCGGCTCGAGGTAGTTCTGCGGCACGTCGCAGTTCATGGTGGGGGAGGCCTTGACGTAGTCGCCCTCGCGCTCGGGGCTGGTGCCCCACGCGAGGATCCGGCCGAACTCCTCCCCAGCGATCGAGGAGCAGAACACCGTGTCGCCGATGAGGTGGTGCGGGGTGGAGACCGCCTTGACCTGCTCCTCCAGCCCCATGTCGCGGAAGAACTCCATGGCGCGCTGGTTGGTGATGTGGGCGCGGGGGGTGTTGGCGGTCCACCGGTACTTGGTGATGAGCGTGGTGGAGATGCCGTAGGTGGCCAGCGCGAGCGCCGTCGAGGCGCCCGCCGGGCCGGAGCCCACGACCAGCACGTCGGTCTCCACCCGGGAGCCGGTCGGGAGCGCCGTCGCGGCGATCCCGTCGTCGAACACAGCCACTGGACGCCTCCACCGCGCACCGTCGCGCACCTCGCCACCGTCGGACCCGCCCAGCCTCGGTGCGCGCAGCGGCCGTGTCAGCGGGTGGAGCCGATCGTGGCGGGAACAGGCGAAGGGATGGCGCGTCCAGGCCAGGACCCGCGCGCCCCGCCGCCGTGATCATGGACGTCTCGAGCACCGGCGCTCCGGAAGCCCATGATCACGGTCTCGGTGTGCTCCGGAGGTCCACGATCACGAGGGGGTGGGCTCGGCGAGCACCTGCTGGGCGATCCGGAAGGCGGTGTTCGCGTCCGGCACGCCGCAGTAGATCGCCGCCTGGAGGACGACCTCCTTGATCTCCTCCACGGTCAGCCCGTTGCGGCGCGCGGCGCGCACGTGCATGGCGAGCTCCTCGTGGTGGCCGCGCGCGATGAGCGCGGTGAGCACGCCCACCGACCGCATCCGCCGGTCCAGGCCCGGCCGGGTCCAGATGCTCCCCCAGGCGTACTCGGTGATGAACTGCTGGAACTCGCGCGTGAGGTCGGTGGCGGCCGCGGTGGCCCGGTCGACGTGCGCGTCGCCGAGCACCTCGCGGCGCACGGCCATCCCGGCGTCGCGCACCTGCGCCAGCGTCATCGCACTGCGCGCCGCCGTCGTGGCGTGCTCCCGCACCAGCTGGGCGACGCGCTGCGGGACCTCGACCGGTGCGAGGTGCGCCACGTCGTCGAGGACGACGAGGCGTCCGCGCTGCACGCGGTCGGCCACCTCGCGCAGGCCGTCGGGAGGCGTGGCGACGTCGTGGGCGCCGGCCACGGCGAGCACGGGAGCGCCCACCTCCGCCAGCCGGTCGCGGACGTCGAAGCCCGCGAGCGCCCCGCACACCGCGGCGTAGCCGGCGTCGTCGGCCTGGGACAGGGAGTGCAGCAGCGCCGAGCTGCGCGCCGGCTCGCGCTCCACGAAGCCGGGGCCGAACCACCGCTGCGCCGAGGCGGACACCAGCGACGGCGTGCCGGAGGCCCGCACCGCCGCGGCGCGCTCCTCCCAGGACTGGGGCGTGCCGATGGCGGCGCCGGTGCACAGCAGCACCGCCGAGCGCACGCGGCCGGGCGCGTCGAGCAGCAGCTGGAGGGACACCGCGCCGCCCACCGAGTCGCCGGCCACGTCGAACGCCGCTCCCGGACCGGCGAGGGCGTCGACGGCGGCGAGCACATCGGCGGCGAGGTCGGCCATCGAGGTCCCGGGCCCGTCGGCGGGGGGCACCCAGCGGTTCCGCCCGTGGCCGGGCAGGTCCCACCCCACCACGTGGAAGGCGTCGCCGAGGTGCTCCGCCGCCGCGGACCAGAGCGCCTCGACGCTCGTGCCCAGCGACGGGCCGACCACGAGCAGCGGCAGTCCGTCGTGCCCGGCCAGCCGGACGAGGGTGGTGCTCACAGGTCCTCCTGCGCGTTCACGGGGTGCTCGTGCGTGCGGGCCCGGGCGAGCGCCTCGTCCACGAGGTCGTCGACCAGGCCCAGGTAGGTCGCGGCCGGCGGCCTGCCGGTGAGCGCGGCCATCGAGCGCTGCTCGGCGAGCACGGCGTCGGCGCCGTCCTCGACCCGCGCGGCCATGCGCTCTGCGTCCACGTGGAGCCCCCGCAGCAGGTCGCTCGCCTGGCCCGCCGCCACGACCGTGCGGCGCAGCAGCTGCGCGAGGGTCTGCCACTCGACGTGCCAGCCGCCGTCGGCGCGCTCGTCGACCTGCTCGGCCGCGGCCAGGTGCAGCGTCGCCGCCAGCTGCGGGGCGGCCAGCGCCGCGCGCCGGACGAGGACGGCGAGGGTGGGGTTGGCCTTGTGCGGCATGGTCGAGGACCCGCCGGCCGAGCCGTCGCGCAGCTCCCCGACCTCCGGCCGCCCCAGCGCCAGCACGTCGTTGGCGATCCGCCCCCACGCGTCGGCGGCGGTGGTGGCGGCGTCGCCCAGGCGCGTGACGGGGGTGCGTCGCGTGTGCCACGGCGCAGCCGGCTCCAGGCCGAGCCCGGCGGGGAGCGCGCGCTGCAGCGCGCGGGCGCCGTCGGCGCCCGCCAGCTCGACGACCGCGGACAGCGTGCCCGCGGCCCCGCCGAGCTGCACGGGCCAGCGCAGCGCGGCCAGCGCCTCGTCGGCGTCGAGCAGCCCGTGCAGCCAGCCGGAGGCCTTGGCGCCGAAGGTCGTCGGGACGGCCGGCTGCGTCAGGGTCCGCGCCACCACCGAGGTGCCCCGGTGCTCTTCGACGACGACGACGAGGCGCTCCGCCTGCGCGCGCAGCTCCCGCCGCACCGCGCGCACCGCGTCGCGGGCGCAGAGCAGGACGGCGGTGTCGAGCACGTCCTGGCTGGTCAGCCCGCGGTGCAGCCAGGTGGCGGCGGTTTCCCGGCCGCTGTCCCGCAGCGCCGCGCGCAGCGACGCCACGAGCGCCATCACGAAGGTGCCGCCGGCCTCGGAGGCCTGCGACAGCGCGGCGGCGTCGAGCTCCCCGGCGAGGTCCCCGAGGTCGGCGCGGGCCCCCGCCGGGGCGGCGCCCACGTCGACGAGCGCGTCGAGCCACACCTGCTCCACGCGCACCGCGGCCCCCAGGAGCGCGGTGCCCGTCATGAGAGCGCCGCCGCGGTGGTCACCCGGCCACCACAGCCCGTCCAGGGGGGAGTCCGTCACGCCGTCCACACCGCCGATCCTGCCGGGCCGGTCGGAGGGGGTCACCGGCCCTCGCGCGGCCAGGTCAGGAACACCGTCTCGCGCTCGCCCTGCAGCGCGACGTCGAAGCGCAGGCCGTCCTCGTCGTCCACGCACAGCAGGGTGTCGGCGCGGTCGCCCGCGGCGCGCAGCAGCGCGTCGGGCTCGGCGCCCTCCAGCGGCAGGTAGGCCCGGGTGAACAAGCGGTGCAGCAGGCCGCGGGCGAAGACGGTCACCGCGAAGAACGGCAGCCCGCCCTCGACGGACCCCGGGCGCAGCGTGGTGAAGGCGTAGCGCCCCGTGCGGTCGGTGGTGCACCGCCCGAACCCGGTGAAGGCGTGCCCGTCGCGGCGCAGCGAGCCCTGCCGCTGCACCACGCGCCCGGCGGGGTCGGCCTGCCAGATCTCCACCAGCGCGTCGCGGACGGGCAGCCCAGAGCCGTCGGTGACGGTGCCGTGCAGCAGCAGCGCCCCGGGGATGCCGGGGGCGACCAGCTGGCGGTCTCCGTCGTAGGGCAGCGCGTAGTGGAAGAACGGGCCCACGGTTTGGCCCGGCGTCGGGGGCAGCGCGGGCGTCGGCGCCAGCGAGGCGCTGCCCAGCTCGGCGGCGCTCGTCGTCGTGAGGGTCATCGGCCGGCCTCCTCGTCCTCGCCGCGCTCGACGTCGAGGTCGCCCTCGAGCGGGGTGCGGTGGCCGCCGGTGAGCACGACGTCCCACCGGTACCCCGTGGCCCACTCGTGCTGGGTGAGGTCGTGGTCGTAGGTGGCCACCAGCCGCTCGCGGGCCTTCGGGTCGACGATGGACTGGTAGATCGGGTCGAGCGCGAACAGCGGGTCGCCCGGGAAGTACATCTGCGTCACGAGGCGCTGGGTGAAGTCGGTGCCGAACAGGGAGAAGTGGATGTGCGCCGGGCGCCAGGCGTTGTGGTGGTTGCGCCACGGGTACGGGCCCGGCTTGATGGTGGTGAAGCGGTAGCGGCCCTGGTCGTCCGTGATGCAGCGGCCCACGCCGGTGAAGTTGGGGTCCAGCGGGGCGGGGTGCTGGTCGCGCTTGTGCACGTACCGGCCGCCGGCGTTGGCCTGCCAGACCTCCACCAGCTGGCGGCGCACGGGGCGGCCGTCGCCGTCGAGCACGCGGCCGGTGACGACCATGCGCTCGCCGATCGGCTCCCCGCCTCCCTGGATGGTCAGGTCCGCCTCGAGGGGGTCGACGTCGCGCTCGCCGAAGCACGGCGCCCACAGCTCCACGCCCTCCGGGTCCGCGTGGTGCAGGTCCTTGGTGGGGTGGCGCAGCAGGCTGGAGCGGTACGGCGCGTAGTCGAGGCGCGGCTGCAGCTCGGCCACCCCGGCGGCCTCGTGGGCGCGGCGGACCTGCGCGATCTCGTCATCGATGACGTGCTGGTGCACGAGCCCCGTGCTGGGGTGGCGCGTCGCTGCGCCCTGGATCACCCGCGAGCTGCTCATGACGGCGACGGTAGGCGCGCGCAGCACGGAGCACCCGCACGCCCTTCCGTCCAGCGGAAGCCCGATCGAGTGGGGCTGCGAGCCGGGGGTGACGTCCCGGGGAGCGCGCACGCCAGGATGGGCCCCGTGGCGGGCGGCGGTCGGGCGGCGGGGGAGAGCGTCACCTCCCGCGCCCTCAGCCTGCTCGCGGCCTTCGACGAGGACCACCGCCGCCTCGGCCTGACCGCCCTGGCCGAGCGCGCCGGGATGCCGCTGCCGACGGCGCACCGGCTGGTCGCCGACCTCGTCGAGTTCGGGGCGCTGGCCCGCACGCCGGCGGGCGACTACGTCGTGGGACGGCGCCTGTGGGACATCGGCCTGCTGGCGCCGGTGCAGTCGGGCCTGCGCGAGGTGGCCTCCCCGCACTTGCAGGACCTGTTCGGCGCCACCCGGGCCACGGTCCACCTCGCGGTGCGGGACGGCCTGCGCGCCCTGTACGTGGACCGGCTGCGCGGCAACGCCTCCCTGCCCGTGGTCGCCACCGTGGGCTCGCGGCTGGCGCTGCACGCCACGGGCGTCGGCAAGGTGCTGCTGGCGCACGCGCCGGAGCCGGTGCAGGCGGAGGTGTTCCGCGAGCTGCCCCGCCTCACCCCCTTCACCATCACCGCGCCCGGGGGCCTGCGCCGCCAGCTCACCCTCGTGCTGCGCGACGGGTACGCGACCACCGCGGAGGAGCTGGGTCTCGGGGCGTGCTCGGTGGCCGTCCCCGTCTCGCAGCGCGGGCGGGTGGTGGCGGCGCTCGGCGTCGTCGTCCCCACCCTCACCCGCGACCGGCCCCGGCTGGTGGCGGCGCTGCAGGTGGCGGCCCAGGGCATCTCCCGCTCCCTCGAGCGGGCGCCGGCGGTGGGCGGAGCGGACGACGGGGTGGTGTGAGCGCGGGGCTTCCGCCCAGCGGAACCCCGGTGTTGGTGTTCGCGGCGGCCGGGCGTTCCATGTGCCCATGACGCAGAGCAGCGGCACGCGGCAGGTCACCCGGACCCAGGTGGGCATCGTCGGCGGTGGGCCCGCCGGGCTCATGCTGTCCCACCTGCTCGACCTCGCGGGCATCTCCTCGGTGGTGGTCGACGACCGCACCCGCGAGGAGATCTACACGACGGTGCGCGCCGGGATCCTCGAGCACGACACCGTCCGGCTGCTGGTCGACTCCGGCGCCAGCAAGCGGGTGCTCACCGAGGGCTACGAGCACGAGGGCATCGAGCTGGCCTTCGGTGGCGGCCGCCACCGCATCGACTTCGCCGACCTGGTGGGCGCGTCGGCGTGGCTGTACCCGCAGACGGAGGTCTTCGCCGACCTCGCCGACGCCCGCGAGCGCGCCGGCGGGGACGTCCGCTGGGGGGTCAGGGACACCGAGGTGCTCGACACCACCTCTGACGCCCCGCGCATCCGGTTCACCGCGGCGGACGGCAGCGCGCAGGAGGTGGTGTGCGACCACCTCGTCGGTGCTGACGGCTCCCGCAGCCAGTGCCGCCGCTCGATCCCCGAGGGCGCCCGGGTGCAGACCGGCAAGGAGTACCCGTTCGCGTGGTTCGGCATCCTCTGCGACGCGCCGCCCAGCGCCCCCGAGCTGGTCTACAGCCACTCCCCGCTCGGCTTCGCCCTGGTCAGCCAGCGCACCGAGTCGGTGCAGCGGATGTACTTCCAGTGCGACCCCGAGGAGGACGCCTCCGCCTGGAGCGACGACCGGATCTGGTCGGAGATGGCCGCGCGGCTGGCGCCGAACGGCGTCGAGGTGGTCCAAGGCCCCATCACGTCGAAGGCCGTGCTGCGCTTCCGCAGCTTCGTGCACGAGCCGATGCGGCACGGGCGGATGCTGCTCGCCGGCGACGCCGCGCACACCGTGCCGCCCACCGGCGCCAAGGGCCTCAACCTGGCGCTGGCCGACGTGAGGCTGCTCGCGGAGCTGCTGGAGCGGGCCGTGGAGAAGTGCGACGACGACGCGCTGGAGGAGTACACCGGCCGCGCGCTGGCGCGGGTGTGGAAGGCGCAGCACTTCAGCTACTGGATGACGACGATGCTCCACGCGCTGCCGGAGGCGACGCCGTTCGACGTGCGCCGCCAGGAGGCCGAGCTGGGCTCGCTGGTCTCCAGCCGTGCCGGGCGGACGTTCCTCGCGGAGGGCTACACCGGCTGGCCGGAGCGCCCCACCCGGTCCTGACCACGGGCGGTCGGCCACCTCCGAGGTGGCCGACCGCCCATGATCACGGAGTGGGGGTCAGAGGGGGTACTGGCCCGGCTCGCGGCGCAGGGTGATCCACCGGGTCTCGGTGAACGCCTCGACGTTCGCCTGCGCGCCGCCGTGCCGCGAGCCCGTGCCGGACGCGCCGACGCCGCCGAACGGGGTGTTTGCCTCGTCGTTCACCGTCTGGTCGTTGATGTGGACGATCCCGGTGGGGATGCGGCGCGCCAGGTCCAGCGCGCCGAGCGCGTCCTTGCTGACGATCCCCAGCGACAGGCCGTACTCGGTGGCCGAGGCCAGCTCGACCGCCTCGTCGTCCGTGGCGTACGAGACCACCGACGCGACCGGGCCGAAGACCTCCTCGCAGTACGCCTGGGCGTCCTTCGGGGTGTGCGCCAGCACCGTGGGGCGGTAGAAGAGCTCCTCGTAGGTGCCGCCGGCGCGGAGCTCCGCGCCCTGGGCGACGGCGTCCTGCACGAGGGTGTGCACGCGGTCGCGCTGCACCTCGTCGATGAGCGGACCGAGGTGCACCTGCCCGGCGGCAGGGTCGCCGACGTGCATCGAGTCCGCCTTGGCGGCCAGCTTCTCGACGTACTCGTCGAAGACCGACTCGTGGACGATGTGGCGGCCGACCGTCATGCAGATCTGGCCCTGGTGGAGGAAGGAGCCCCAGGTGGCCAGGTTGACGGCCTTGTCGACGTCGGCGTCCTCGCGGACCAGGAACGCGCTGTTGCCGCCCAGCTCGAGGTGGGCGCGCTTGAGGTGGCGACCGGCCAGCTCGCCCACCGAGCGGCCCGCGCGGGTGGAGCCGGTGAAGGCGATGACGCGCACCCGCGGGTCGGTGACCAGCGCCTCGCCGACGTCGGCGCCGCCCGGCACCAGCTGCAGCAGGCCGGCGGGCAGCCCCGCCTCCTCGAAGATCCGCACGAACGCCACGCCACCGGTCATCACGGTGCGGGGGTCCGGCTTGAGCAGCACGGCGTTGCCGAGCGCGAGGGCCGGGGCCACCGCGCGGATGCCGAGGATGAGCGGCACGTTGAACGGGGAGATGACACCGACCACGCCCACGGGCACCTGCTCGGCCAGGGACAGGCGCGGCTCCTCGCTGGACAGCACGGTGCCGCGCGGCGCCGAGGGCAGCGACGCGGCCTCGTAGCACTCGGCGGCGGTGACGTGCAGGGCGAAGCCCGCCAGCGGCGGGATCGCGCCGACCTCGCGGACGTTCCAGCCCATGACCTCCTCAGCGTGCTGCTCCCACAGCTGGCCCGCGCGGCGCAGGACGGCGGCGCGCTGCGGGTGCGGCGTGGCCGCCCAGGCCTTCTGCGCCCGGGCGGCGCCCTCGGCGGCGCGGGCGACGTCGTCGGGGCCGGCCAGGCCGACCGTGGCGATGGTCTCGCCGGTGGCGGGGGCGACCGACGCCAGCGTGGAGGCCCCGGCCACCCACTCACCGTCGATGAAGATCTTCCCGCTCACGGCCGCCTCGTCGATGAGGCTCGCGGTCGGAGCGTGCGTGGTGGTGCTGGTCTCAGCGGTGGCGGTCATCGTCGAACCTCCTGCTCGGGCACTGCGTGCGTGAGCGGACGGTAGGTGATGGCCCCGTGCCCCCGCACACCTGGTTCCGCCAGGTGGGAGGCTCCCGGCCATGACGCTCACCACCCGCACGATGCAGGTGCTGGGGGCCTTCACCCCCCGCCACCCGCGCCTGCGGCTGGCCGAGGTCGCTGCGGCCAGCGGGCTGCCGCTGACCACCGCCCACCGCATCGTCAACGACCTGGTCGTCTGGGGTGCGCTCGAGCGCGCACCTGACGGGACGCTGTCGGTGGGCCTTCGGCTGTGGGAGCTCGCATCGCTGGCGCCCCGCGGGCCGGAGCTGCGCGAGGCCGCCCTACCGTTCCTCGAGGACCTCTACACCGCCACGCGGGAGAACGTGCAGCTCGCCGTCCGCGAGGACCTCGAGAGTGTCTTCGTGGAGCGGCTCACCGGCCCGGACTCCGTGGGCGTCATGACGCGCGTCGGCGCGCGCTTCCCGCTGCCGTCCACGGGCGTGGGCCGGGTGCTCCTGGCGCACGCACCCGCCGCCGTGCAGGACGGTGCGCTCGCGGTGCCCGTGCGCCGCTGGACCGAGCGCACCGAGACCGACCCCGATCGCCTGCGCGCTCTGCTCGCCGAGGTGCGCAGGACCGGGGTCGCGTTCAGCGACCAGCAGGTCACCGAGGGGGCGGCCTCCGTCGCGGCCCCGGTGCGCGCCGGGCGCGGTGAGGTGGTGGCCGCGGTGTCGGTCGTCTACCGGACCGGCCGCACCACCGCCGCTCCGCTCGTACCGGCGGTGAGGGCCGCGGCGCTGGGCATCTCCCGCGCCCTGGCGGCCCGCTCGGACGCCCGGTCCTGACGGGCGGGTCTTCCGCCTGTCGGAAGGGCGGCTGCGGGGCGTCGTCGTCGTCGTCGACCCTCCGTGGACCACGACGACGTGACCCAGCACGGTGAGGAGCGCCCCCGATGACGGACGTGCACGACGAGGTCCTGGCGGCGCCCGGACAGGTCAACGCCAAGATCTTCCCGTTCCCGCTCAACGCCTGGTACGTCGCGGCGTGGGACCACGAGGTGACCGCGAAGAAGCCGCTCGCCCGCACGGTGGCCGGCACCCCGATGGCGCTGTACCGCACGGCCGACGGACGCCCGGTGGCGCTGGCTGACGCCTGCTGGCACCGGCTGGCGCCGCTGTCGATGGGGAAGCTGGTCGGCAGGGACGGCATCCAGTGCCCGTACCACGGGCTGCAGTACAACTCCGCGGGGCGCTGCACCAGGATGCCCGCGCAGGAGACGGTCAACCCCAGCGCGCTGGTGACCTCCTACCCGGTCGAGCAGCGGTACCGGTACGTGTGGGTGTGGCCCGGCGACCCGCTGCTGGCCGACCCGGCGTCCATCCCCGACATGCAGCAGATGGACTCCCCGGAGTGGGCCGGGGACGGCCTCACCATCGAGGCGCCGTGCAACTACCAGCTGATCCTCGACAACCTCATGGACCTCACGCACGAGGAGTTCGTGCACGGATCCAGCATCGGCCAGGACGAGCTGAGCGAGTCGGACTTCACCACCCGCCGCGAGGCCGACGGCTCGGTGACGGTGACCCGCTGGATGCGCGACGTGGCCCCGCCGCCGTTCTGGCTGAAGAACATCCGCGACCGCTTCCCGGACTTCTCCGGTCGGGTCGACCGGTGGCAGATCATCCACTACTACGCCCCGTCGACCATCTGCATCGACGTCGGGGTGGCCCCTACCGGCACCGGAGCCCCCGAGGGCGACCGCAGCCAGGGCGTCAACGGCTACGTCATGAACACCATCACGCCCGAGACCGAGCGCACCTCCCACTACTTCTGGGCGTTCATGCGCGACTACCGCCTCGACAGCCAGCTCATCACCACGCAGCTGCGCGAGGGCGTGCACGGCGTCTTCGGCGAGGACGAGGCGATGCTCGCCGCGCAGCAGCGCGCCATCGACGCCAACCCGGGCAAGGAGTTCTACTCGCTCAACATCGACGCCGGCGGCATGTGGGTGCGCCGCATCCTCGACGAGATGCTCCGGGCGGAGGGTCGCGCGTGAGTGCGCCCGCTGCGCCGGCGCTCTCCGGCGCGGCAGCCACGGCGCTGCGACCGGCGCGCGTCGTGGAGGCGCGCGACGTCGCCGACGGCGTGCGCCGCGTCGTCCTCGAGCACGCGCCCGGGCGGCCCGCCGAGCCCGGCGCGCACCTGCAGCTGGCCGTGCACACCTCCGCCGGCCGGGAGGTGCGCTCGTACTCGGTGGTGGACGCCAGCGCCGACGGCACCCGCTCGGCCATCTCGGTGCTGCTCACCCCGACGTCGCGCGGCGGCGGGCGCTACGTCCACTCCCTCGTGGTCGGGGACGACGTCGAGTGCAGCGCCCCGCTGCAGGGGTTCCCGCTGCGCCTGGGCGCCGGCCGCTACCACCTGCTGGCCGGCGGCATCGGCGTCACGGCGCTGGTGGCGATGGCCCGGCGCCTGGCCTCGCGGGGTGCCGACGTGGTGCTCGACCACGTGGTCCGGACGCGCTCGCGGGCGGCGTACGCCGACGACCTGGCCGCGCTGCTGGGGGAGCGGTACCGCCTCCACGTGGACGACGAGGACGGCGGCTTCGACGTCGCCGCGCTGCTCGACGAGGTCGCTGCTGCTGACGGCGACGGTGGGGTGCCCGGGGGCGTGGAAGCCTACGTCTGCGGGCCGATCCGCCTGATGGACGCGGTGCGCCGCGGGTGGGAGGCGCGCGGACTGCCGGCGAGCACGCTGCGCTTCGAGACGTTCGGCAGCTCCGGCTGGTACGCACCGCAGCCCTTCACCGCCTGCATCCCGGAGGTCGGGCTGCGCACGGAGGTGGGCCCGGACACGACGCTGCTGGAGGCGCTGCAGCGGGCGGGTGCAGACCTCATGTACGACTGCCGCAAGGGCGAGTGCGGGCTGTGCCGCCTGGAGGTGGCGTCCGTGCGGGGCGTGCTCGACCACCGCGACGTCTTCCTCAGCCGTCGCCAGCAGGAAGCGGGCACTGCGGTGTGCGTGTGCGTCTCCCGCGTCGCCGCCACGGATGGCGAGCAGGCGGAGCTGGTGCTCCGCCTGCCCTGACCCTCCCCGCCCGGCCGTGACCATGGACGCTGCGAGCAGAACCCGCCGTGATCATGGGCGATCGGCCATCCGCTGGGTGGATCCACGCCAGTCCCTGACTGGCACGGGGTGGCCCTGTGCCAGTAGGTCGGGCACAGGGCCACCCCGTGCCATCGAGGGAGCCCGACGGAGGGGGCGGGGTCAGCCCCAGACGCGCCTCGCCACGCGGACGATGAGGTCGAGCTTGCGCCACTGCTCGTCCTCGGTGAGGTCGTTGCCCTCCTCGGTGGAGGAGAACCCGCACTGCCCGCTGAGCGCCAGCTGCTCCAGCGGCGCGAACGTCGCCGCCTCCTCGATGCGGCGCACGAGGGCGTCCTCGTCCTCCAGGGCCGGCACCTTGGTGGTGACCAGCCCGAGCACCACGCGCTTGCCCGGCGGCAGGAAGCGCAGGACGTCGAGGGAGCCCGACCGCTCGTCGTCGAACTCGAGGAAGTACCCGTCCACGCCGAGGCTGTTGAAGAGCGTGTCGGCGATCTGCTCGTAGCCGCCGGTCTGCGCCCAGGAGGAGCGGTAGTTGCCGCGGCACAGGTGCGTGGCGACCTTGAGGTCCGCGGGGCGGTCGGCGATGGCGGCGTTGAACAGGTCGATGAACGCCGGCAGGCGGCTCTCCGCGAGGCCCGCGCCCTTGGGGTCCCCGAAGAACGTCAGCGACACGTCGTCGAGCTGGGCGTACCGCAGGCCCTGGGCGTGCAGGCGGCGCAGCTGCTCGGCGTAGGCGGCGGCGATGTCGGCGCGCATTCGGGCGTCCGCCTCCGTGCCCGGACCGCCCTCGCCGTAGGCCTCGGTGCCGTCGAGCGGGATGAAGGTGTTGTGCACCTGGTTGGGCGAGGGCATCGTCAGCTTGGGCACCTGCCCGGCGCCCTGCGCCGCGGCGGCCTCCTGCAGGAACGCCAGGTGGTCGGCGAAGACCGTGTGCTCCAGGTGCACCGGAGCGGTGGCCTTCACACGGGTGAGCGGCACGTCGACCGGCTCGCCGTCCAGCGTGCGGAACTGCCGCGTGAACGCCTCCTTGGCCTCGACGCCGCCGAGGGAGAGGATGAAGTCCTCGTGCCAGTAGTGGCGGCGCAGCTCGCCGTCGGTGACCACGCGCAGGCCGAGGTCGGCCTGGCGGCGCACGACGTCGCGGACGGCGGCGTCCTCCACGTCGCGCAGCTGGTCGGCGGTGATCTCACCCGAGGCGCGCTGGGCGCGGGCCCGCCTCAGCGCGGGCGGGCGCAGGAGGCTCCCCACGTGGTCGGCGTGGAAGGGGACGACCTCGGTGTCGGACGGGGCGGCAGTGCTCGACGTCATCTCCCCAGCCTGGCGCGTCGGGCGTCGCTCGCCAGCTGGAGGGGGTGGGCCTGGTGGTGCACCTAGCGGCGGGCGCGGGGGATGAGGCGCTCCAGCTGGGTGACGTGGTCGGGGGTGAGCTCTTCGAGGGAGTGCGCGCCGAGCAGCTTCATGGTGCGCACGACCTGCTCGGACAGGATGGAGATGGCCTTGTCGACGCCGGGGCGTCCGCCGGCCATCAGCCCGTACAGGTAGGCCCGCCCGATGAGGGTGAAGCGTGCTCCCATCGCGATCGAGGCCACCACGTCGGCGCCGTTCATGATGCCGGTGTCCACGATGACCTCCAGGTCGGCGCCGACCTCCTTCACGACCTCGGGCAGCAGGTGGAAGGGGACCGGGGCGCGGTCGAGCTGGCGCCCGCCGTGGTTGGACAGCACGACCGCGTCCACTCCGGCGTCGGCGAAGGCCTTCGCATCGGCCACGGACTGCACGCCCTTGATGGCGAGCTTGCCGGGCCACA